>CAWKAQ010000001.1:0-246388 GCA_963847585.1 uncultured beta proteobacterium
TCCGCCGCCTTCAGGCCTGATTCCCCGCCCGTCGGGTCCGCTGCAGCAGAGGTGCGCGCGCACTCGATCCGGCTTATGCTGATGGCGGGGGAATCGAGTCGCGCAGCAATGCCGCGACGACAGGCGCCCGCGCACGGCGCGGGGATCGGACCAACGAAAGGAACTCAGCATGCTGACTTTTGTGAACAACGACAGCGGGCAGACCGTATCGTGGAGCGTCGGACAGCCGCGTCCATCGATCAATACCGCCGGCAACTTCAGCTGCGCAGCGGATAGCGCGGAGCGCAAGTTCATCAAGGACAATTTCACCGGCCTGCCCTTTCGCCTGAACAGCACCGGAGCCACCATATGGCGCGGCGATTGCGCGCGGTTTATCGCCGATAACCTCTAGGCCGGCAATCGCGCTGCGGCGGCGAGCCTCATCCGCAGGTCCGCCCGCAGCGCGTCCGAAAGGCTCGTCGTGCTTGTGGCGCGCTACAATGCGGGCGCGTCCCCTCTGATTCTTTTCCGGAATTTTCGATGCGAGTGTTCAATTTCAGCGCGGGGCCCGCCGTGCTCCCCGAGGCTGTGCTGCGCCAGGCGGCCGCCGAAATGCTCGACTGGCACGGCAGCGGCATGTCGGTGATGGAGATGAGCCATCGGGGCAAGGAGTTCGTCGGCATCGCCGCGAAGGCCGAAGCCGACCTGCGCACGCTGCTGTCGATTCCCGCGAACTACAAGGTGCTGTTCCTGCAGGGCGGGGCAATCGCGGAAAACGCGCTCGTCCCGATGAATCTGCTGGCCGGCAGGACGGCGGCGGACTACATCAACACCGGCGAGTGGTCGAAAAAGTCGATCAAGGAGGCGAAAAAATACTGCGCGGTCAATGTCGCCGCCTCCGCCGAGGACCGGAACTTCACCTACGTTCCGCCGCGCGAAACGTGGAAGCTGGACGCCGCAGCGGCGTACGTGCACGTCTGCACCAACGAGACGATAGGCGGGGTCGAATACCAGTGGACCCCCGACACCGGTGCCGTCCCGCTTGTGGCGGACATGTCGTCGCACATCCTGTCACGAACGATCGACGTGGCGAAATACGGAGTGATATACGGCGGCGCGCAGAAGAACGCGGGGCCGGCAGGCCTGACCCTGGTCATCGTCCGCGACGATTTGCTCGATCGTGCGCTGCCGATCACCCCGTCGGCATTCCACTGGAAAGAGCAGGCCGCGAACGATTCGATGGTCAACACGCCGCCGACCTATGCCATCTACGTCGCCGGCCTGGTCTTCGAATGGCTGCTGCGCGAAGGCGGCGTCGCGGCGATCGAGAGCAGGAATATCGCCAAGGCGAAACTCGTCTACGACTGCCTCGACCGCAGCGAGTTCTACCTGACCGCGGTGCGCAAGGAGGACCGGTCTCGGATGAACGTGCCGTTCAAGCTGCGGGACGCCTCGCTGGACGAGGCGTTCCTGAAGGGTGCGAAGGAGCGCGGCATGGTCCAGCTGAAAGGACACCGCGCCGTCGGCGGCATGCGCGCGTCGATCTACAACGCGATGCCGATCGAGGGAGTGCAGACGCTGGTCAGCTACCTCGAGGACTTCGAGCGCGAGCATGGCTAGGGCGGGAGTCAGCAGGCGTTCGCGATGAGCCACTACCGGATCCTGACGCTCAACCAGATCTCGACGCACGGGCTGCATCGCTTCCCGTCGACGCGTTACACGGTCGGCAAGACGGTCGACAAGCCGGATGCGATCATCGTGCGCTCGCACGATATGCATGCGATGGTCGTTCCTGCCAGCGTCAAGGCGATCGGCCGCGCCGGCGCGGGAACGAACAACATTCCGGTCGCGGAGATGTCTGCCCGAGGCGTGCCGGTGTTCAATGCGCCCGGGGCCAACGCGAACGCGGTCAAGGAGCTGGTGCTCACCGCGTTGCTGCTTGCGGCGCGCAACGTCGTCCCGGCGCTGCGCTACGTCGACTCGCTCGATTCCGGCGCGGCGGATCTGGAGGCGCGCGTCGAGGAAGGAAAAAAGCAATTCGCCGGGGTCGAGCTCCCGCAACGCACGCTGGGCATCATCGGCCTGGGCGCCATCGGCAGCCTGGTGGCTGACACGGCGATCAAGCTCGGCATGAAGGTCATCGGCTTCGATCCGGAAATCACCGTCGATGCGGCCTGGCGTCTGCCATCCAGCGTGCGCAAGGCCAACAGTATCGAAGAGGTGCTCAAGCATTCCGATTTCGTCACCCTGCATGTGCCGCTGTTGCCGTCTACGCGACATTTGATCGACGGCAAGCGTCTCGCCGTCACCAAGCCCGGTGCGGTATTGCTCAACTTCGCGCGCGACGGGATCGTCGACGAACCCGCGGTCGTTGCGGCGCTGCGCACTCACCGGCTCAAATATTATCTGTGCGATTTTCCCAGCGCGGCGCTGAAGGACGAGCCCAATGTGGTCGCGTTGCCCCATCTGGGCGCATCGACGGCCGAGGCCGAGGAGAACTGCGCGGTGATGGTCGTCGACCACGTCCGTGAATATCTGGAGCACGGAACGATCGCCAGCGCGGTCAACTTTCCCGATGTCGAGATGCCGCGCGAGGCGCCGCACCGGGTGGCCATCGCGAATGCCAACGTGCCCAACATGCTGGGCCAGATCTCGTCGACGATGGCCAACGCCGGCCTCAACATCCACACGATGGTCAACAAGTCGCGCGGCGAGATGGCGTACACGCTGGTCGACGTCGACAGCCCGGTCGACGAGTCGCTGGTGCGGTCGATTGCGGCGATCAAAGGCGTGCTGTCGGTGCGCGCGATCCCCGTCGACGCCGACGGATAGAAAGTCCTGCGATCTGACAGTGGGAGGCGTCAGCTACATGATCACGCGATGCCGTCCCCAACCGCGCTCCAGCATCGGGCAGTTCTCGCATTCCATCGAGCGGATGTCGCAGAACGGTATGTCGCAGCGCACGCTGCGGCCCTGCAGGATCATGCGGATTCGATCGAGTTTTTGCGGGCGCCTGCCCTTGAGCAGCAGCACGTCGCCCGGTTGCAGCATTTTTTGCAGCGCTGCGGCGGCCTCCTGCACGGTGCGTCCGCCGTCGACGACCGAGGAGCGCGGCATGCCGGCGCGCCGCGCTCCTGCCAAGTAGCGCCGGAAGCCTCGTCCGATGACGACCAGCCGCGAGGCGACCCGCCCCGCGCGTATGCCCAGCGCGAGATAGATCGGTCGCTCGTGGCCCTGCGGCTCCGATAGATCGCCGAATAGCACGACACGGCGAGGCGCGGGAATCTCCGCCAGCACCTCGAGCGCGGCATGAATGGTTTCGAGCGTCGACTTGTAATCGTCGCGCAGGACGATAGCGCCGTTGGCCAGCGGAACCGGCTCCATGCGGCCGGGGGTCGGCGGGAGCAGGCGGACGCGCGCCAGCGCCTCGTCCAGATCGACGCCTTCAGCCAGCGCAACCGCGATTGCGGCGAGCACCGGATAAACCATCTGGCGGCCGACCAGCCGAACCGCCACTTCCCGGCGCTGGCCGAATGCCTCGAGCTGAAAGCGCGTCCCATGGGGCCAATCGAGGCGGATATGCTCGGCGCGAACATCGCAGCCGGGGCCGAAGCCGAACGCGATCACGCGGCCCGGGGCATGCGCCTTCATCGCAAGCACGTTGCGATCGTCGCCGTTGAGCACGGCGATGCCGGCTTCCGGCATCGCCGCTATCATCCGGGACTTCTCCTCGCGCGTCACATCGAGCGAGCCCAGGCTGCCGTGATGCTCGCTTCCTATCGACGTGACCACGGTCAAGTCGGGGCGCACGAGCCTCGCATACTGCTCCATCTGACCGCGGCCCCCGATGCCGACCTCGATCACCGCATGCGGTTGCGTGGGGCGGATGCGCAGAACGGCCATGGCGACCGAAGTCCAAGCGTTGGCCGTCATCGATTTCGGTTGCGGCGCTCCCAGGGTCGCCGCAACCGCGCGCATGGTCGTCGATTTGCCGAAGGATCCGACCACCGCGACGACGCGCGTCCTGCGCGCGCTCGTGCGGCGGTACAGCCTCGCCAGGCGCGACATCACCGGCCAGAGCCGATAAGCGACGCCGTCGGCGATCTGCCGCCGGCCGGCAGGCGTCCCGAGCATTGCCGGGATGTCTGTCAAGCGGTAGCGCATCGGGGCGATCATAACTCCGCCGACGCGCTTTCCCGGGCTTGTGAAACCCCGCCGCGGAACCCATCTACCCAGCACGACTTCACCCATGGCCGCGCCGTGAACCCCAGCCTTGAACATCGTGTGCCCCCACTGCAACACCATCAACCGGGTGCCGGAAGCCCGCCTCGCCGACGCGCCAGTCTGCGGCCATTGCAAGCGGCAGCTCTTCGTCGGCCAGCCGGCCGAGCTGACTGCGGCCAATTTCGACCGCCACACCGGAAAAAACGACATTCCGGTCGTCGTCGATTTCTGGGCCGCGTGGTGCGGCCCCTGCCGAATGATGGCGCCCCACTTCGCGCAAGCGGCGGGCAAGCTCGAGCCGCGGATGCGGCTGGCGAAGCTCGACACCGAAGCCGCGCAGGATATCGCCGGCCGCCATGCCATCCGGAGCATTCCAACGCTGATCGTGTTCGACCACGGCCGCGAGGTCGCACGGCAGTCGGGCGCGATGGATTCGCGGGCGCTGCTCGCCTGGCTGTCTCCGCTCGCACGTGCGCCGCAGGCGCGGCCGGCGCGCAAGCCTAAGCGTCGGCGGTTCCGCTGCGCCCGGCCTCGAGCGCGGTGAGACGCGCGCGCAGTGCGGCATCGGCGGCGTAGCGCGCAGTGCAATCCGCCGATGGCAAGCGCCCCCAGGATCGAGATCATGCGCCGATCGTCGATTACCGTCGTCACTTCGTCGGCGCCGTGCCAGCGGGCATGCGAAACGTTCCGCTGACCGCTTCGACGAAGCTCCGCTCTTCACGCAGGATCAGCCGCTTCGCCTGGGCCAGCGCAAAATTAGCTCGGCCGTCGGGGTCTGCCTTGAGGCGGGCGCGGTACGCTTCGTATGCGGTCAGGCTGTCGAACGCAATCAAGCCCCAGGCGACATTGTTGGTGCCCTCGTGCGGCACGAAATAGCCGACCAGGTCGCCGCCACAGCGCGGAATGATGGTCGCCCAGCGCGCCGCGTATTCGCGGAATGCATCGCATTGGAACGGATCGATCTCGTAGCGGATGAAGCAGGTGATCGTCATCGATTGCTCGCAGGAGATTTGGCAACGATCATTCTATCGCTTGCAAGGCTGCGATGGTTCGTTTAGCATCGAACCATGAAAGACGGCCCGAACATCGTCGGCATCGCCGCTTTGATCGGCGATCATGCGCGCGCCGAAGTACTTACCGCGCTGATGGCCGATCGGGCGCTGACGGCGACCGAGCTCGCCGCCGTCGCCGGCGTGACCAAGCAGACGATCAGCGCCCACCTCGCCAAACTGCTGGATGCCGGACTCCTCGCCGTCGAGCGTCAAGGAAGACACCGCTATTTCCGGCTGGCCGACCGCGATGTTGCCCAGTTGCTGGAGTCCTTGATGGGCGTCGCTTTCCGGACCGGAGCGCTGCGGCACCGGCTGAGTCCGCGCGAACCGGCGCTGCGCCAGGCGCGCGTGTGCTACGACCACCTCGCCGGCGAACTGGGCGTGGCAATCCACGATCGCTTGCTGGCCCGGCGCGCGCTCGCGCCGGCGAGCGACGGGCTGGTTCTCACCGCCCACGGCCACCGCTTATTGCGGCAGCTGGGGATCGACACGGCCGCGCTGGCCTTGCAGCGGCGAAAGTTTTGCCAAGCCTGTCTGGATTGGAGCGAGCGCCGCCATCATCTCGCCGGCGCCGTCGGCGCAGCGTTGCTCGCCCGGATGATCGAGCTCGGCTGGATCAGGCGGGGGAAGGGCTCGCGGGTTGTCTTGGTTGCCGCGCATGGCCGTCTGGCGTTGCAGCATTGGATCGGCGCGCTCACGGCGGAACCCGGCGAGCGGGGCCGGCGGTCTCCACCACCGCGCAGTCACCTGCGGCAACGAACGCCCGTGACGCGCCCATCCGGCGCCTAGCCTGGCTTCCGGTTCAGCCGTTCGATGAATCGGCCGAGCTCGATGACCATGCGCTCGTGCGTGCCCGTGCCTATGCGCTGTACGCCGTCGGTCGCGTCAATGCGAAACGCCACCTGCTTGCCCGTGACCCGCGTCACCTCCGCCTCGGCGGAGACGGTGCGCCCGACGGGAGTGGCCGCCAGGTGCTGAACGTCGACCCGTGTTCCGACCGCGCTTTCGCCGGCATCGAGGTAGGGCTTGATGGCGTTGAGCGCGGCGTTTTCCATCATCATGATCATCACCGGCGTCGCCAGCACCGGGGGCAGCGTCGCGTCCTTGAAGCGGTTGGCCAGGTGCTCGGTGCTGACGACCAGCGAAAACGAGCCCTTGGCCCCTACGGGTATCGGCCGCATGGTTTTCCTCCTCGATCGGTAGAATGACGCAGAAAGCGACCCAAGCCGATGTCCGACCTGTTGTTTCACATGATAGCCGGCGCTCCCGATCCGGTTGCGCCGTTCAGTCATGCCGTCGAAGCCGATGGCTGGGTGTTCGTGACCGGGCAGATGCCCTTCGAGGGCAGGTCGAACACATCGCCCTATCCGGCGACGATCGAAGAGCAGACTCACCAGGTGATGAAGAACCTCGTTGCCGTGCTTAAAGGCTGCGGGCTGGGCCTTGCCGACGTCGCGGCAGCACGCGTCTATCTGCTGCACTTCGACGACGACTACGCGCGAATGAACGAGGTCTATGCCGGGTACTTTCCCGAGAGCCGCCGGCCGGCGCGCACGTGCATCGGCGTCACCGGTCTCGCGCGCGGCGCCCGCATCGAAATCGACATGATCGCGCGCCGCAGCAGCTGAAATCCCTGCACGGACCCGGCCGGGCCCTGGCGGTCAACGGCCGGCCATCCGCCGCTGTCTGGCGCGGCGTGAGATGACCGGGGCGAATTTTCCGCCGACCGTGCGATCGATCGTATCGACGAATTCGACGTCGATGCGCACACCGCTGCCGAGCACCGTTGCAAGCTTATCGACGACGCGCTGCCGCGTCGCCTGGCGATCGCACGCCGGCGCGGTCAGCAGCGCGACACGGAAATGGGTGTCGGTCAACTGCTCCACCTGATATTCCCAGATCGATCGCTCTTCGTTGAACGAGCTGCGGATCGCCTGCGGATGCACGATCCGGCCCGATGCGAATTCGAGCAGATCGTCGGTTCGTCCCTGGGGGTACGACAACAACGGCAGCGATCGCCCGCATCCGCAGCGATCGGGCAGCAGCGTGACGATGTCGCCGAGCCGGTAATTGAGCAGGACCATGCCGCGGTTGACCAGGTTGGAAACGATGACTTCGCCGCTCTGGCCGGGTGGCAGATCGCGGTCCGCGCCATCGACGACCCGCAGCGGATAGAGATCGATATTCAGATGCAGTCCGCAATGCCGCTCGCATTCGAAGCCGATCTTGAACGCCTCGACTGCCTGGTAGGTGGTGAAAACCGGAATGCCGAAACGCTGCTCGATCATCGCGCGCACCGGCGCCGACAGGTTGTCCGCCGTGTAGCTGACGATGGCCGGACGATGGAACGATGCGCCGGTGCGCTCCAGATGCCCGAACAGGATCGCCAGATGCGAGCCATAGCTGTGCACGACGTGCGGCTTGAATGCATTGATATGCTGCACGGTCGTCTCGGGCGGATCGAGCAGCGAGGCATACTGGCGCTCGATGCCCACCCCGCGCGGATAAAGCCCCCGTTCCCGGCAGTACTGCTGGACCTTCAAGGTCGTGCTGTGCGGCGGCGCTACGGTCAGTTCGCGGTAGCCGGTCGCACGGCCGATGATCGCGGTCCAGATGCTGCGCTCGCGCTCGCCGTGCGCGGCGTTCTCGAACACGCCGCGCGGGTCGTGCAGAACCAGGCGCGGCGCGCCGCAGCTGCCGCCGCTGGTGATGCGGAGCAGATCGCCGCGCGGCACCGCGTCCGAGCAGAAATATTCGGGATCGCGCTGGATCGCTTCGCGCTCGAGCACCGGAAGCCGCGCCAGGTCGCCGGCGTCGCGAAAGTCGGCCGGATCGAGTCCGAGCCGGAGAAACGTCTCGCGATAATACGGAACCGTCCGGCAGGCATAGGCCGCCATTCGCCGCACCCGTTCGGCCTGGCGGCGCTGCACGACAGCCAGCGGCAGAAAGGGAAACGCCGACTGGCCGCGCAGATGCCAGGCGAAATGCCCCGCCCAGCGCAGCCGGCTCAGCAGCACGGCGGAATCCGGGGGCGCCGCAGGCGGTCAAGCCGACGCTGGTTCGCACTCCTCGTGGTATTCGTCGTCGACATTGATGTCCCAGATATTCTGCTTGTCGGTGCGACCGGAAGCAATGTTGTCGATCGCCGCCTTCGCGGTGAGCATCGAATGGTCCTGGTTGTTGTAGCGATGCATGCCGTTGCGGCCGACCAGGAAAAGATTCTCGATCGTGTCGACATGCGCCCGGATGACGCCGAACTCCGCGTAGGCGCCGAAATACGCGGGGTAGGCCCTGGGCACCCGCACGACGGTAGCCTTGACTACGTCGTTGCCGTCGATCAGGTCGATCTGCTGCAGCTCGCGGATGGCGAGCGCCTCGAGCTTTGCGTCGGACAGCGACCAGAGCTCGTCATCCCGGTTGCAGAAATATTCGACGCCCAGCGCGATCAGCGCCGGATCGGCGACCATCGCGGGACTCCAGTTGTTGAAGATCTGAAGCCGGCCGGCGCGGACGTCGGGCTCCTGGATGTAGATCCAGTTGTCGGGAGGGAAAGCGGCATCGCTTCCGGTGGCCGCCCAGCTGCGGCTTTTCATGCGGGTCAGCAGCAGACCCACGGTGATGAAATCGCGATAGGGCAGCTCGCTCGCCACTCGGCGCACCTCCGGCGGCGGCACCGGATCGAGGCATGCGACCAGGTCCTGGACGGCCATGCTGGAAATGACGTAATCCGCCGGCAGACTGCCGAGCGCTCCGGTCGTGACATCTCGCACATCGACCCCGGCAACCCGATTGCCCGCGAGCCGGATCCGCTCGATGCGCTGCGACAAGCGAATCTCGCCGCCACCGGCCCGGACCTGGCGCGCAACTTCCTCCCATAACTGGCCCGGTCCGAGCTTCGGGTAGAGAAAGTGTTCGACCAGGCTGGTGCGCGTCCGGCGCGACGGGAGCGCCGATCGCGGCGACGCGCGCGACAGCGCATGCCGCGCCGCGGCGACCAGAGACAGTCCCTTGATGCGTTGCGCTCCCCATTCGGCGCTGATCCGGTCGCAGGAGACACCCCAGACCTTTTCGGTGTACGACTTGAAGAAAGTGCGATACAGCTCGACGCCGAAGCGGTTGATCAGGAAGTCCTCGAGGCTGCGCTCGGGGCGACGCGGAAAAAGCGAGGCCCAGGCGTAGCTGCCCGCAGCCCTGGCAAAGCGCCACGCGCCCAGGTTGGCGATCGTGCGCAAGTTGAGCTTGACCGGATAGTCGAAGAATTTGCGCCGGAAATAGATTCGCGACAAACGGTGGCGCACCAGCATCACCAGATCGCCGCGCGTCGCCGCACCGCCGGCGGCGGCGACGGGCACGGTGCGGCGCCGGTTGCGGTAGCCGACGCTGATCGGTTCGTCCGCAGGGCGCGATTCACGGTCCAACGGCAGGATTTCCTGCCACCAGTTCATCACCCAATCGGACTTCGAAAAAAAGCGATGGCCGCCGAGGTCGATACGATAGCCGCCGCAATCGATCGTGCGCGAGATGCCGCCGACGGCATCGCCGGCCTCGATGACGATCGGGCGGACTCTCGTATGTCGGATGAGCTCCAATGCGGCGGTGAGTCCCGCCGGCCCGCCGCCGACGATGACAGCGGTCTGTTGCGTGTCCCCCATGGGTGCGCATTGTAGGCGATGCGGCGTCATCCGCAGCGTGCCGCCCCGGATGTGGCAATCGATCGCCGCGGATGCTAGTGTCCGCTTGATGACTGATCGCATCGATGCGGCCGCGCCCGCCGCGCTAGCGCAGGCGTGGATTGCCGGCGTCGGCTTGCTTGTCGCCGGCATCGCGGTGTCGGTGCTGCTGGTCGCCATCGTCCATTCGGGTGGCAATTGGCGTGGCGGCCCGCCGGCGGTAGCGGTCGATGGCGGTGCGTTCGCGCTGGGCCGCGGGCGGGGACACCGGGACGGCCGGGAGTTCGTGCTCGAAGCGACCGACGGCGACGGGCTGGCCGTGCTCTCGGCGCGTGTCGCGCCTTTTGGCGCCGACGGTCATCCCCGCGTCGACTTCAATCTGCACTCGACCGACGCGCTGCCGGTCGACCTCGTTTTCCTCTGGCGCACCGAAGAGCGGCCGAATCGGAACTTTTCCATGCGACTGTCCTGGAGCGGCACGCACATCGCGCCGCTGGAGCTGGGCCCCGACGACGGATGGACCGGCTCGATCACCGGCGTCGCGCTGGTGGCCCGCGGCACGCTGCCGCGGCCGCTGGTGCTGGAGTCGTTTTCGGTGCCGTCGGTGTCGATCGCCACGGTTATCGGCGATATCTTTCATCAGTGGGCCGCGTTCATTCCGATCGTCGCGGCCTCGGTCACGCTGCCTTTCGACGATGAGCGCAGTCACTACGCGACGCTGCTCGCGACTGTCGCTGCGGGCGGCCTTTTCGCGGCGGCTCTCTACTGGCTCGTGACGCGCCGCGCCTTGCCGCGCGATCCGCGCATCTACTGGGCGATCGTCGTCGCCGGCTGGCTGATTCTGGACATGCGCTTTCAGGTCAACCTCTGGCGGCAGCTGGCGCGAACCGCCGCGACATTTGCCGGCAAGACCGGCGAAGAGAAGCGCCTGGCCTCCGACGATCGCGAGTTGTACATGCTGATGAAGGAGGTGGGCGCTGCCCTGCCTGCGCCGCCGGCGCGCATCCATTTCATCGCCGACGATCAGGCACTGCGCACGCGCGGATCGTATTTCCTGTATCCGCAGAACGTGTATCACAGCGATGGCAAGCGCGCGCGCAAGCCGATGCCTGAGGAAATGCGCAGCGGCGACTATGTCCTGCTCTTCCTGACCAGCGATCTCGGCTATGACAGCGCGTCGCAAGCGCTGGTCTGGCGCGACGGCCGGCGCAGGCCGGCGGAACAGGTTCTGACGCGACCGCCGGGCCTCGTTCTGGTCCGCGTGCGATGATGCGCCGAGCGCCCGGCGGAATCGCAGGGGAAGCATGCACGATCTGATCGGCCTCGCCGCGAGTGTCGCACTGCCGTGGCTCGCCGGCGGCTGCTGCGTGCTTGCGCTGCAGCGCCGCGCGGAACAGCGCGACCTGGTCCTCGTCGCCGGCTACGGTTACCTGCTTGGGGCGCTGGCGACGTCGCTGGCGATGCGCGCACTCGACGCAATCGGGGTGCGATGGACGCCGCCGCTGGTCGCGCTGCAACTGGTCGCGCTCGCCGTCGTCGCCTGCAGTCTTGCCCGCCTGCGATCGCTGCCGCCGCTGCGCGAGCGCTGGCTTGCGTCATGCGGCCGCGTCGCGGCCCTGTCGCGGCCGCAACGCCTGCTGTTCTTCGCCTGCCTGGCGCTGATCGTCGTCCGCCTGTTCGGCCTGGGCCTCGAGCTGGCGTGGCGTCCGCTGCTGCCCTGGGACGCCTGGGCGCAATGGGCGACCAAGGCGCGCGTCTGGTACGAATACGGAAGCATGGCCGCCATTCGTCGACCCGGCGAGTGGCTCGAATCGGGGAGCGCCATGCAGTTCGTCGACGCGCATTCCGAGTACCCGGCGACGGTTCCGCTGCTGCAGGTCTGGACGGCACTATGCCTGGGCCACTGGGACGAGTCGCTGATGAACGTGCCCTGGCTCGCGATCCTGTCGTCGCTCGGACTCGCCTTCTACGCGCAGCTGCGGCGGATCGGAATCGGGATGGCCCAGGCGATGCTGTTCAGCTACCTGCTGCTGTCGATTCCGTTCATCGACCTGCACGTCGCGGTTGCCGGATACGTCGATATCTTCATCGCTGCGGCCTACGGCATGGCGGCGATGGCGCTCTGGCAGTGGGTTCGCACGCGTCGAACGCGCCGATGCTCTGCTCGCCGTGCTTTGTGCGCTGGCCTGCATCGCGTTCAAGAAGGAAGGCGTCGTCTGGGCGCTGACGCTGTTGCCGCCGGTGCTGGTCGCGATCGACCGGCGCGTCGGCTTGGGCGCGGTGGCCTTGCTCGCCGCTGCTGATGCTGGCTTATCTGCTGTTCGGCCCGGGCGAGCTCCGCGTGCTCGGCTACACCCTGCGCACCAAATTCAGCAACGTGTGGCGCCCGCTGTTCGAGCACTTTTTCGAAATGGACAACTGGCATCTGCTCTGGTACCTGACGCCGGCGGTGATCGCGCTGCGCTGGCGTGCGCTTTTTTCCGTCTCGGTGGCGCCGATGACCGTCACGATGCTCGGTGCCTTCGCGTTCGTTTTCATCGTATTTTTCTATAGCAGCGCGGCTTTCGGCGTCGCCGACGAGACGCTGGTCAATCGCCTGCCGTTGCACATGGTGCCGGCGCTGGCGTTCTATCTGGCGTTCCTGTGGCGACAAGCGCCGCAGCGCGCGGCCGGCGGCAACAGCGCGCCGCCGCGCCAAGTTGGACAATGAGCGTGCCATGATCACGCAATGAGCGCGCAACGGACGCGTGGCTGCCGCCGTCGCGATCAGGCCGGATGCGTCAGTCGGTCGAGGCGCCGGCGTATCGCCGACCAGCGGTGCGCCGCCAGGCAATATGCGAACGCCCCGGCGCTATACAGGTAGTAAAGCTGGTGATACAGAACGCCGCCGATCGCGAACAGCATGCCGCGCCGCCGCCAAAAGAAGCTGAGCAACCGGCGGTTCGCGACCGCAACGAGGGCGAGCAGGATCAACGCGGGCCACGGCGGCGCCAGTCCCGCCGCGGCAAGCAGCAACGTCGCCAGCCAGCAGGCGGCAAGCAGCGCGCGAAAGCGCTCGCCGTCGTCCATGTTGAGATTTCTCGACCACCATCCGTGCTCGATGATCAGGCGCGACCACGGCATTGCGCGACGGCATACTTCGGTCCGCAGCAGATTGGGCGAGTCGCCAGACCTTGAGGTGGGTCGCCAGCAGCGCCGGCTCGAGGTGAATGCGAAGCCCGCGCTGCCGCAAGCGCAATCCCAGTTCGATGTCCTCGATCGACGACTGAGGATACTTGTCGGCGTCGAATCCGCCGGCCTCGGTGAAAGCCTCCCTGGTTATCGCGCCGCAGCCGGCCCAGAATGTGTCGACGTCGCCTCCGGCGCGGCAGTGCTGGTAGCGGTGGACAAGATTCTTGTATTGCGAAAAAAAATTGGGCGCCGGAGGGTCGTCGTCATAACTGCCGAAAATCGCCGCGGCGCCGGTCGCTTGCAGCGCCTCGACCAGCACCCGCGCGCCGTCCGCGTGGACGACAACGTCGGCATCGACGAACCACAGGATCTCGCCGGCCGCGGTGGCGGCGCCGACGTTGCGTGCGCCGCCAGGCCCCAGGCGTCCGCCGGATTCGAGCACCGTGACCCCGGCATCGGCAGCAATCGCCGCGCTGGCATCAGTCGAGCCGTCGTCGACTACGATGATTTCAGCGACCTCGCCTTTGCCCCGCATCGTGAGCAGCGGCTCGAGGCTTTGCCGCAGCGTGCCGCCGCCGTTGTATACGGGCATGATGACCGTGACGGCCGGCGCTGCGGGGCTGGCGCTTTCGATTGCTGCGTTCAGGGTATTTCTCCCTACGGGCGCTTTGGCCGGCTGCGCGATACCGAGGCGGCGGTAACTTTCGCCACGCGAGCACTATAATTGGCCGCACTGCTCTGTGACGCATACGCCAAGGCAAATCGCGCGCATTGGAGCATCGGCAGTCTAATCAGTCACCGCTGCACGCGCAATCAATCAAACAATCGAGCGGAAGATACGCGCGCCATGGAAGGCAATGGCATTCGATCGACCGACGGCGGGTCACGCCGCTGGGACGCTGCGCTCGAGCCATTGCTCGGCGCGCCGACCGGGGCGCTGTGGCGATTGCACAGCGACGCGGTCAACGCGAACCTGTTCGCCCGCTGGCTACCGACGGAAGCTTGCGCCGATCTGCTGAAGACCGACCTGTTCGACGAGGCGATGGGAAGCGGGCTGTATCCGCTGCTGTCCGGGCGTGCGCGGCGTGTCGTGGCACTCGACCTCGCGCCGTCGGTGCTGGCCGCGGCAACGATGCGCCATGCGGCGCTGCTGGCGGTGGCGGCCGATGTCCGGCGCTTGCCGTTTGCGAGCGACGCGTTCGATGTCGTCGTGTCGAATTCCACCCTCGATCACTTCGACACCCGTGACGAGATACTCGCGTCGTTGCGCGGCTTTCATCGCGTGCTGCGTCCCGGTGGCCGCCTGCTGCTGACGATGGACAATCTCGCCAATCCCGCCGTCGCACTGCGCAACGCCCTGCCATACCGCCTGCTGCATCGGCTGAAGCTCGTCGCCTATCCGATCGGGGCGACTGGAGGGCCCGGACGTCTGCGGCGCATGCTGAACGACTCCGGCTTCGAGGTGCTGGAGACAGTCGCGTTGCTGCATTGCCCCCGCGCGCTGTCGGTGGCGCTCGCGCGGCGCTGCGAACGCCGCGGCACGCCGGAGGCAATGGACGCGCTTCTTGCGCACGGCATTGCGATGGGAGCGTCTGGCGCGCTGGCCAACCCGCTATCTGACCGGCTATTTCGTCGGCATCCACGCGCGAAAGCCATGATGTCGGATGGACACAGCGACGAGCGTCGACCGCCGCCTGCCGGCAAGATGGCGGGCGCGCGGACGCGGTCGGCGTATCCGGCCGGCAACTTCATCCGTCGCGCGGTGCTGACCTTGCGTGACGAAGGGCTGAAGAGCTTCTGGTTCAAGCTGTTGAGCCAGTGCGGCTACCGCCGCCTGCTGCTGGTCGAGCGCGCGCTGGACCAGCCGGTTGCCGACTTCGCGCCGGGCTTGCCTGTCGACGTCGCGATGCTGGCGCAGGACGAGCTGGACGACTATCTGGTGTTTCGCCCAGGCACGACGCGGCGCGAAATCGCCGGTCGATTGCGTTCGGGCCACATGTGCTTTGTCGCGCGGCACGAAGGGCGGATCGTTGCCGCCGCATGGATCGCCATGCAACCGGTCTGGGTGCCGTTCCTCGGGTGCCGGATCGATGTGACACCGGATGAAGCCCACGTCTACGACAAGTTCACGCTGCCGGCCTATCGCGGCCACGGCATCGCCAACGTCGTGCGCGCGCACCACTTGAGGCATCTGCAGCGTGCCGGCCTGCGGCGCGCCACGGGTGCAGTCCTGCCGGAGAACGTGTCATCGCTGCGCGACGACACCAAGGGCGGCTTTCGCGTCTACGGAGTGCTCGGCCGCATCAAGCTGGGCCCGTGGCAGCGCGTGTTCCTGCTGCCGCCGCCGCGCGGCCGCCGCTGACGCCGTCGGCTCGAGGAAAGCATCCATGTGCGGGATTTGCGGCATCGCCTGGTCCGATCCGAAGCGGCCGGTCAGCGCGGAAACGCTCAAGCGCATGTCGGACTCGCTGCGGCATCGCGGCCCGGACAGCGAGGGTTTCCTCGCTGCGCCGGGCATCGGATTCGGCTTCCGCCGCTTGAGCATCGTCGACCTCAAGACCGGCGACCAGCCGATTTCCAACGAGGACGGCTCGGTCACCGTCATCTGCAACGGCGAGATCTATAACCATATCGAGCTGCGCCAGCGGCTCGTCGCCATAGGACACCGTTTTGCGACCGCGTCGGACGTCGAGGTAATCGTGCATCTGTACGAGGAGCACGGTCTCGATTTCGTTTCGCATCTGCGCGGGATGTTCGGCCTGGCGCTGTGGGACGCGCAGCGGCGGCGGCTGGTGCTCGCGCGCGACCGGCTGGGCATCAAGCCCTTGCACTATGCGATTACCGCCGACGGCCTTTTTTTCGGGTCGGAGCAGAAAGCGATCCTCGCATCGGGAGCCGTCGAGCCGCATCCCGACCTCCAGTCGCTGCGCCAGCTGCTTTCGTACGGACGCATCGTCGCGCCGCGCACGGTGGTCGCCGGCATCCGCCGCCTGCCGGCCGGGCACACGCTGACCTGGACCGAGGGACGCGTCGACATCCGCCAGTACTGGGATGCGATCTTCCCGGCGCGCGACGACTACGACCGGAGCGCCACCGAGCAGGACTGGGCCGATGGATTGCGCGACAAGCTGAGCGAAAGCGTCAAGCTCCATCTGCGCAGCGACGTGCCGCTGGGCGCCTGGCTCAGCGCCGGGATCGATTCGAGCGCGGTCACGGCGTTGATGTCGCGCCTGGTCCCTCCGCCGGTGCAGACCTTCACGCTGCGCTTCGAGGATCCGGCGTTCGACGAATTGCGCAATCAGAAGGGGCTGGACGACTATCCGGAGTACGGTCTTGCCGGTCACCGGATCGTCTGCCGCCACGCGGACATGCAGAGGCTGCCGAAGGCGATCTGGCACGCCGAGGATACGCTGCTGGGCGGCGTCGAAATCGGCCGGCTGATGGTGGCGCAAGCCACGGCCGCGCACGTCAAGGTTGTGCTGACCGGCGAAGGCTCGGACGAGATTCTCGGCGGGTATCCATGGTATCCGACCATGCGCCTGCTCGAACCGATGTTTCTGCTGCCACAGGCGGCGCGCCGGATGATCGCGGGCGTGTCCGCGATTCGGCGGCGCTGGCCGGGCGCGGCGGCGACGATCGCGGGCCCGCGCGAGATGAACTTCGAGCGGTTTTCGCGCAGCATCACGCACTTGCGCGGACAGGCCGGCGGCAACGAGGTGCTGGCGCCGGAAGTCATCGCCGAGCTCGACCGGCAAGGCGATGGCACCGCGGATTCGGCGCCGCCGCCGGCGGGCTTCGAATCCTGGCACCCGTTCGCCCGGATGCAATACCTCGACCTCAAGCACCGGATGGGCGACGGCGTCGTGCTCGGCCTCGATCGCGCGTCGATGGCGTATTCGGTCGAGGCCCGGGTGCCGTTCCTCGATCACGAGCTGGTCGAATACTGCGCGCGCATTCCGCCTCGGGTGAAAATGAAATGGCTGCGTGAGAAGCATATTCTGCGGCGAGCGATGGAAAGCGTGCTGCCGCCCGATATCGTCAATCGCAAGAAGCGCGGCCTGCAGGTGCCGATGGACGCATGGCTGCGCGCGCCGCTGCCCGAGTTCGCCGCCGAACGGATGTCACCCTCGGCCTTGCGCCAAAGCGGCTATTTCGAAGCGGACAAGGTGCAGGCGCTGCTGCGGCGGCATCGTGCCGGCGACGAGAACCTTGGCCAGATCCTGTCGGTCGTGCTTTGCGTGCAGATATGGCACGACCTCTTCCGCCACAGCGCATCCGGGCGGCAAGTCCCGCCATGAGATTCCGCATCCGCGACCTGCCGGCCATGTTGCGCACGCCCGCCGGCCGGATGCATGTGCGCCAGGGCATCGCCTACCGCAGCTGGCCGTTGCTGTCGCCGCTGGCGCGGATGTACCGGCGCACGCTCAAGACTCGCGTCATCGCCGTCGCAGGGTCGTTCGGCAAGTCGACGACCACCCGTGCGATCGCCGCCGCGCTCGGCGTTCCCGAGCACAATTCGATGCTGTCCAATTCATGGTTCTGGATCGCGCTCGCATTGTTTCGTATCCGGCCGGGACAGCGTCACGCGGTGATCGAGGTCGGGATTTCGAAGCCCGGACAGATGAAGGGGTACGCACGCACCGTCGGACCGGACGTCGCGGTGATCACCTGCTATCGGCAGCGAGCACCATCGCAGCCTCGGCACGCTCGAGGTGACGCGCGCCGAAAAGTCCTGGATGCTGCAGGTGCTGCCTGCGTCGGGCGCCGCGGTCCTGAACGGCGACGATCCCAACGTAATGTGGATGAAGGAGAAAACGCGCGCGCGCGTGGTCACCTTCGGCTTCGGTGCGACATGCGACGTCCGGGCCGACGAAGTCCGGCTGGACTGGCCGCGCGGAACTTGCTTCCGCCTGACAGCGTTCGGCGAAGAGCGCGACGTCGCAGTGCGATTGCTCGGCCGCCATATGATCTACCCGATCCTCGCCGCGGTCGCGGTCTCGCACGTCGAAGGCTACGCGCTCGACGCCGCGCTGGCGCGACTGCGCGAGCTTGCGCCGACCCCCGGGCGCATGGATCCGGTGCTGCTGCCCAACGGCGTGACGGTGCTCCGCGACGATTTCAAATCGACGCTGGAAACGGTGCACACCGCGCTCGACGTTCTTGCCCAGATCCCGGCGCCGCGCCGCATCGTGCTGCTCGGGTCGGTGTCCGAGCCGCCCGGCGCCCAGCGGCCGATCTACCAGGCGCTGGGAGAGCGAATCGCCGCCATCGCCGCGCATCTGGTCGTGTTCAATCACGACTTCGAGCCGGTGTGGTCGGGGGCTCGACGCGGGGGCATGCCCAGGACGTCGGTGACCGTCGCTGCCCGAACTGTGCACGATGCCGCGGAAGCGCTAAGCCAACTCTTGCTTCCCGGCGACGTGCTGTTGATCAAGGGTCGCGGCCCGGAAAAGCTCGATCGGGTCAGATTGATCCTCGAAGGGCGGCGGGTCGGCTGCGACATCCGTTATTGCAGCCTGCGAACGCAGGAGTGCGAGCAATGTCCAATGCTCGAACGCGGTTGGGAAGGACATCGCGTGATCATGTAGACGCCGCCGGTAGCCGGGCCGTCCGTTGGTGCCGCCGCGACGGCACGCGCCCAACGCTAGGATAGCGGCTTGAGGTCGCCGAGCAAGGTCGGCAGCAGCTCCGAAACCGTCGGGTGGATGTGCATCGCGCGCTGCAGCACCGTGTACGGTGCGCCGGCGGCCATCAGGTCCAGAATGCAGTGCACCGCCTCGTCGCCCTCGATGCCCAGCAAGGCCGCGCCGAGGATTTTTTTCGTTTCCGCGTCGACCAGCACCTGCATGAACCCCTGCGTTTCGCTGCGCTCGCGCGCCCGCCCCACCCTCGACATCATCCGCTTGGCCGTCAGTGCCGGCCGTCCCGAGGCCCTCACTTCGCGCTCGGTCATGCCGACGCGGCCCAGCGGCGGGTCGATGAACAGCGCGTAGGTCGGGATGCGGTCGCTGACGCGGCGCTGCTCGCCATCGAGCAGATTGGCGGCGACGATCTCGTAATCGTTGTACGAGGTGTGCGTGAACGCGCCGCGTCCATTGACGTCGCCGATCGCCCAGATGCCGGGGACGCTGGTCTGCAGCCCTTCGTCGACCTCGATGTAGCCGCGCGCGTCGGTCCGCACGCCGGCCAGGTCGAGGCCCAGGTCGTCGGTGTTCGGCACGCGGCCGATCGCCAGCAACAGATGCGAGCCGTCGATCGCTCGCGGCTCCTCGGAACAACTCAAGCGCAACGACACGCCGTCGCCGCTCGGTGCGACGCCGAGGCACTTTGCATTCAGGCGAAACGCGATGCCTTCCGCTTCGAGTATCAGCCTGGATCGCTGCGGACACATCCTCGTCTTCGCGGCCGATCAGGCGCGGGCCCATCTCGACGACCGTCACTGCGCTGCCGAAGCGCCGGTACATCTGCGCGAATTCGAGCCCGATATAGCTGCCGCCGACGATCAACAGGTGATCGGGCACGAAGTCGACGCCCATCATGCCGGTATTGGTGAAGTAACGTACGTCGGCGAGGCCGTCGACGCCGTGCACGGCAGCGCGGCCGCCGACATTGATGAAAATCTGCGGCGCTTCGAGCAGGCGCTCGCCGACCCGCACGCTGCGCGGACCTTCGAAGCGCGCCTGGCCCTCGATCAGCGTGACGTTCGGCGCCTCGCGGATCCATTTGCCGACGTTGGCGTTCGACTGCGCGACGATCGCATCCTTGCGCGCCTTGACCCGTGCCATGTCGACCCGAACCGGCCCGTCGAGTACGACGCCGAAATCGGCGGCGCGACGCGCGACATGGGCGGCACGCGCGCTCGCGATCAGCGTCTTGGTGGGAATGCAGCCGACGTTGACGCAGGTGCCGCCGATCAGCTTGCGCTCGATGATCGCGGTTTTGCGGCCGGCATTGCCCAGCCGGACGGCCAGCGGCGGGCCGGCCTGCCCGGTGCCGATGACGATCGCATCGTACGACTCCGCCATCGATGTCTCCTGCTCAAGCTCCGCTGCTGCGGTTCAGCGTCTCCGGCTGATGCGCCGCTTGCGACGGGTTTTAGAAGCGGTAACCCGCGCCAAGCACCAGCACGTCCGAATCATGCGATCGCTCGGCAAAGATGCGATGCCAGGCCAATCGCAGTGCCCACTGCGGCAACGGCGCGTAGGCGAAAGTGAGCGACAGGATCCCGGCGAGGCGCTCGCGCGAAGCCTCGACCAACGCCGGATTTTTCCGAATGTCGAAGACCAGATAAGGCCCGATCCCGATGGCGGCTGTCACCCGTCGATCGAGAAATTCGTGACCGGCCCAGAATTCGGCCATCACGCCGCTGCGCCGTTGCGTCTTGCGCATCGCCTTCGTTCAGCAGGCCGACGCTCCATGCCCAGTACGGGCCGAGCCGCCGCCGGTATTCGATCTGTGCGGCAAATGCATCCTCCGATTCGAGCGTATTGACTATCGTTCTGCCGGCCAGCAGGTCGACCTCGCTGTCGAACGCTGGCTGCCAAGCTTGCCGGCGAATCCGAAGGCGTCGCCGCGCCCTCGAGTCGATAGACGACGCCGAGCAGCAGCGAGCTGGAATCGGCACTGTGTTTTGTCATGACGCGATTGAAGCGTAGTTGCAAAGACCAGGGGCCGTCCAACACGCCAGCTTGCCGCGGCGCTGGCAATGATGCCGATGCCGTGGTCATCGTGCGAGCCATCGCCGGTCGTCGTCGGAACCGTGTCGAAGTACGCGTACGGCCCGACCCCGGCCGCCAGGCTCAGCCGCGGATCGAACGCCGTAGTGCGCCACCAAATCTGTGCGACGGGGCCGTCGCGATGATGACCGGGAAGGTGCCCTTCGTTGATCCATCCCGCACTGAACACCGCATGTTCACCAAGGCTGCGCTGGTAGTCCATCTCCCATGCGAATGTATGCGCACTGTCCTGGCCCCGGAGCGCTCCGCCCAGGCCGGAGATTTCCTGTGCCTGCGCCAGGGTGCTGGCGCAGCAGAAGAGCAGGATCGGTAGCTTTGGCGCAGCATGGAAGAGTTTTCCCCGCGGAGTCGCCCGCGCATCGCATTTTACCGTCGCGATCGCAAGCGCAAAGCGCGGTAGCGCCTCGAGACTTCGTCGCAGACCGTCAGTTTGCGTCGGCCGGCCGCCGCGACAGCAGGCGATCGGCCGAAAGCGCGCCCGGGCCATGGACGAAGAGTACCAGCAGCATCAATCCCCAGAGAATGTGATCCTTGACGGCGATGTCCGGCAGGTCGGGATACGAGATGACGGCAACGACGTTGAACACGAACAGCACAGCGGCCGCGAAACGCGTTCCCAGTCCAAGTGCCAGCAGCACAGGCATCGAGAGCTCGGTCGCGGTGCCGAGCGCAGCCGCGACCGACGGCGACAGCACCGGGACGTGGTACTCGTTCTCGAACAGCGCCAGCGTCACACTCCAGTCATGGATCTTGGTGAGCCCGGAAAGCAGGAAAACTCGCGCGACGTACAAGCGCAAGCCGAGTGCCAGCAGCGGCTGCAAGCGGTCGACCAGCCGGGTAAATCTGCAATACAAGGCGGCCGCGCGGCCGGACAGCGATGATGACGTGAAGGCATTCATCGCGGCCTTTCTTCGATGGATGATTCCGGCGCGACGAATGCGGCCAGCACATGATTGGCGACGTGCCGCCGCAGCGCGGCCGGCAGGTCGAATGCCGGTTCGGCTTCGGTCGCGAGATCCGCGGCAAGAGCGAGAGTCTCGCCGGCGGCGAAGCCACCGAGCAGAGCCGCTTCACCGGGCTTGAGCCGCTCGAGCTCGACGCCGCACTCGCCGCGGACGACCAGCAGCGAATCGCCGCCCTCGCGCAGATCGACCTCGGCCGGACCTTCGAAGTCCGCCTGGTTGACCTGCCAGATGTGCAGAATCGGATAGTGCGATTCGATGAGCTGCGCCGACGGATGCAGCACGAAGCGCAGGCCGGCATGCGCTTTTTCCGGCAGCGCGGCCAGCGCCGCGAGATCGAATGGCGGCGCATCGGCCGCGATGGCCGCCTGATCGATCGCCCATTCGAGCCGCGCGATGTCCGGCAGGTAGGCGAGCGTTCGCGCTGGCTCGTAAGCGGCAAGGAAGCGTGCCAGATCGTCGCCGTAGCGGTTGACGTCGCCGCGGGTCGAAGGATGCGCGCGCACATAGGCGTCGGACGCGGCGTTGAAGAACGCGGCGCCGACCAGCTGCCTGACCACCGGAAACGTAGTCGCCAGCGCCTTGCGGTAGTTGCCGAACACGTTGCTGCGGTAGATGTCTATGCGCGCCGCGGGACTGATCGCGCCGGCGACGATGCCCAGCCCGGCGAGCGCGGCCGGATCGCCGGATATCATCGCGGCGGCAACGCCGCGCTGAATCTCAACGAGCGATGGCATAGCGATGCTCGTCGAGAATCGCCTGAGCTTGCGCCGCTTCGTCCAGCAGCACGTCGAGCGCCGGAATGTCGGTGTCCCACTCCAGCAAGGTCGGCTTCGCCCCGAAACGCTCGATCGCGGCACGGTACAGCGCCCAGACCGGAGCTGCGACCCGCGACCCATGGGTGTCGATCAGGCACGGCCCGCTGGCATCGTAGCCGGCGAGGTGGATCTCGGCCACGCTCCCGGCGGGGATCGCCGCGAGGTAGGCGTGCGGGTCGAAGCCATGATTGACTGCATTGACATAGACGTTGTTGACGTCGAGCAGCAGCTTGCAGCCGCTTTTGCTAGCGACGGCGGCGACGAAGTCCCACTCGGCGATCGTATCGCTGGCGAAGCGCAGATAGGACGAGACGTTCTCCACCAGCAGCGCACGGCCGAGCGCGAATTGCACCGCGTCGATGCGATCGCACACCAGCGCGAGCGACTCGTCGGTCAACGGCAGCGGCAGCAGATCGTTCAGATGGCGACCGTCGACGTGGCTCCAGCACAAATGCTCGGAGACCGCCGAGGGTTCGATCTGCGAGGCGAGCCGCTTCAGGCGCGCCAGGTGCTCGACGTCCAGCGGGTCCGCCGAGCCCAGCGACAGGCCTACGCCGTGCAGCGACACCGGATAGTCGGCGCGTAACGCCTCGAGCGCGGCAAGCGCCGGGCCGCCATCGACAAAATAGTTTTCGCTGTGCACCTCGAGCCATCCGATCGGTGGCCGCGAGTGGCGAACTTCGGCGACGTGTGGAGCGCGCAAGCCGATGCCGGCGACGGCCGGAAGTACGCGCGCGGGAGCCATCTCGGGCAACAGGTCGGAATGCGCCGCCCGCGCTCAGCGGACGACGCGGGATTGCGAAGCCAGGGATCAGGACTTCGGCGCGGTTGTCTTACCGCCGATCTTTTCGCAGGTCCCTTTGGCCACGTACTTCCACGAGACCGGATCGTTGTCGACGGTGCTTTGACCGGCGCAAGCGTGCTTGCCGGCGGCGCAGTCGTTCTGACCGGCCTTGGCGACGCCGTAGCATTTGTCCTTGCCCTTCTGTTCGGGAACCGGCTGGGCGGACACCGCGGTCGCAAAGCCCAGCGCCAGCAGTCCCGCGATCGCGGCTTGAATCGTCGTTTGCTGTTTCATTGCCATCTCCTATGCGATGACCAGAATCGGTGCATGACGGACATGCGCCCATGTCTGGCATTGGTCGCGCCGATTCCGGCTACCTTACACGATTGCCCGGCGACGGATCCGGTCGCAGTCGATCTTGAGTGCCGGGTAGGATTCAGCGCCTCCGGCACCCGCCGCGACGGTCGCGCCGAATTGCCGTTACCATAAGGACTTCCCGCGGCCACACCGAGCATCATGCGTTTTACCGTCGCTACCTACAACATCCACAAGGGATTTTCGCACCTGACACGTCGGGTCGTCATCCACGAATTGCGCGACAAGCTCCATGGCCTGGATGCCGACGTGATGTTCCTGCAGGAAGTGCAGGGCGTGCATCGCCGGCACGCCGGCCGTTACCGCGACTGGCCGTTGAAGCCGCAGCATGAATTCATCGCCGACAAGGTCTGGCGCGAAGTCGCTTACGGGCGCAATGCGATCACGCGTCACGGCCATCATGGCAATGCGGTGCTTTCGCGCTTTCCGATCATCGAGCAGGCGAACCAGGACATTTCGGCGCACGCCTTCGAGAGCCGCGGCATGCTGCACTGCGTGATGCAGCTGCAGCGCGGCCTGCCACCGCTGCATTGCATCAACGTCCACCTCGGGCTGTTCGAGCGCGGCCGCCTCTGGCAGATAGGGGCGCTGTGCGAACGCATCCGTGAGTCGGTGCCGGCCGATGCGGCGCTGATCATCGCCGGCGATTTCAATGACTGGCGGCGCAAGGCAGACCGGACGCTGCAGGACGAGCTTGGCGTCGTCGAAGTGTTCGAGGCCGCGCGCGGACGGCCGGCACGCACGTTCCCGTCAGTCCTGCCCGTATTCCGGCTCGACCGCATCTATGCGCGAGGACTCAAGGTCATCGCCGCCGACGTGCACTACGCCTATCCGCTGGCGCGGCTGTCCGACCATGCAGCGCTCGCCGCGACGTTCGACCTTACGCGCTCCAGCGTCGCGTCGCGCTGATCGCCAGCCCGCGGCGCGATGAATCGCTTCCTGCCCGGCAACCGCATCACCCTGCTGAGCAACGGTGACCAGTATTTTCCGGCACTGATAGGCGCGATCGACGCCGCTCGCGAAACCGTGTGGTTCGAGACGTACATCTTCGCCGACGACGCAACGGGTCGGCTGGTCGCCGGCGCGCTGATCCGGGCCGCCCAGCGGGGCGTGACCGTGCGCGCGCTCGTCGACGGCTGGGGCGCCAAGTTCTACCTGACCGTAGCGCTGGAACGCGAAATGCGCGACGGCGGCGTCGACTTCCAGAAGTACCGGCCAGAGGTCGCACCCTGGCAATTCCGCTCGCATCGCCTGCGTCGACTGCATCGGAAACTGTGCGTGGTCGACGGGGAGATCGCCTTCGTAGGCGGCATCAACGTCATCGACGACGAAAACACGCCACGGCAAACCCCGCCGCGGATCGATTTCGCGGTTTCCGTCGAAGGTCCGCTCCTGCCCGAGATAGAGCAGACGATGCAGCGCGTGTGGGGAATCGTGCAACTGGTGAGAACAGGAACGTCGGAGCTGCCGCTGTTGTTTCCCGAGTCCCGCCGCGCCCCGCGAGTCGGCACGCAGACCGCCAGGTTCGTCATCCGCGACAATCTGCGACATCGCCGCGATATCGAGCGGGCCTACCTCGCCGCGATCCGCACCGCGAAGCGCGAGATCATCCTCGCCAACTCGTATTTCTTTCCCGGGATCCGCATCCGGCGTGCGCTGGTCTCGGCCGCCCAGCGCGGCGTCGCGGTGACCTTGCTGCTACCGGGGCGGGTCGAGTACCTGCTGCTGCATCTGGCCACGCGTGCGATGTACGGCCAGCTGCTTCAGGCCGGCATCGCGATCGAGGAATATCATCGCAGCATGCTGCACGCCAAGGTCGCCGTCGTCGACGATATCTGGGCTACCGTCGGCTCGTCGAACATCGATCCGTACAGCCTGCTGATGGCGCGCGAGGCCAATGTGATCGTCCGCGATCGCGGTTTCAACGAAAAGCTGAAGGGGCAGCTGCGCGAGCTGATCGCCACCGGGTCGCGCCGCGTCGTCCCCGACGACTGGCATAGCCGGTCGAGACCCTACAAGGCGGCGATCTGGATCGCCTACGGCATCGTGCGCATGGCGATGGGATTGGTAGGCTACGGCGGAAACGACTGGTTCACCGAGAGCGCCAAGGACTGACGACGTCGATTGCGACGCGATCGGCGGCGGTTGAAGTAATATGGCGACGACGCGAACCAATCCGCGGTATTGCCGCCAGGCGCGGCCCAGCGCGCCGCGGCGCCTGACCCGCCATTGCGCCTACCCATCCTGATGCGACGCAGCTCTTCGCTCCCCCTGCCTCCCACCGAACGATCGCCGCGGCGCGCACGCGGGGACTGGCAGACGGTCGGCACGCTGCTGCCGTATCTGCTCGCGTACAAGGGCCGTGTGCTCCTCGCGCTTGGCTGCCTGATCGCGGCCAAGCTCGCCAACGTCGGCGTTCCGCTGGTGTTGAAGGAGATCGTCGATCGGCTGACCACGGTTGCCGGGGTCCAGGCGCTGGTGCTGCCGCTCGGGCTGCTCGCGGCCTACGGGGCATTGCGGCTTTCGACGACGGCATTCACCGAGCTTCGCGAATATCTGTTCGCCAAGGTCACGCAGCGCGCGGTGCGCACGATCGCGCTGAAGACCTTCCGCCACCTGCACGCATTGTCGCTGCGCTTCCACCTTTCGCGGCAAACCGGCGGACTCACCCGCGACGTCGAGCGCGGGACGCGCGGCATATCGACCTTGATCGGGTATACGCTTTTCTCGATCCTGCCGACGCTGATCGAGATCGCGCTGGTCTCGGCGATCCTGATCGCGCGCTATGACATCTGGTTCATCGGCATAACGCTTGCCGCGCTCGTGCTGTACATCATCTATACGGTGACGATCACCGAATGGCGCACCGGCTTCCGCCGGCAGATGAACGAGCTCGATTCCAAGGCGAACACCCGCGCGATCGACAGCCTGCTGAACTACGAGACGGTCAAGTATTTCAACAACGAGGAATTCGAGGCGCAGCGTTACGACGAAAGCCTGCAGCGTTGGGAAGAGGCCGCCGTCAGGAGCCAGACGTCGCTGTCGCTGCTCAACATCGGGCAGAGCGCGATCATCGCCGTCGCGGTGACGCTGATCATGTGGCGCGCGACGCTGGGGGTGGTCGAGCACACGATGACCATCGGCGACCTGGTGCTGGTCAACGCTTTCATGATCCAGCTCTATATCCCGCTCAACTTTCTCGGCGTCATCTACCGCGAGATCAAGCAGGCGCTGGCCGACATGGAGCGCATGTTTCATCTGATCGAGGTCAACGCCGAAATCAGCGACGCGCCCGGCGCGCCGCCGCTCACGGCCGGGGGCGGCGAGGTCCGCTTCGAGCACGTCGATTTCCACTACGAGTCGAATCGGCAGATCCTGTTCGACGTGTCCTTCGTGATTCCCGCGGGCCGCACGATCGCCGTCGTCGGGCCGAGCGGCTCGGGCAAATCGACGTTGGCCCGGCTCTTGTACCGGTTCTACGACGTCAGCGGCGGCCGCATCACCATCGACGGACAGGACTTGCGCTCGGTGCAGCAGACCAGCGTGCGCGCGGCGATCGGCATCGTGCCGCAGGACACGGTGTTGTTCAACGATTCGATCGAATACAACATCGCCTATGGCAACCCGGGCGCGACCCACGAGCAGATCGTCATCGCGGCCAGGCTCGCGCAGATTCACGATTTTGTCTCGACACTGCCCGAAGGCTATCGCACACCCGTCGGCGAGCGTGGCCTGAAGCTTTCGGGCGGCGAAAAGCAGCGCGTGGCGATCGCGCGCGCGATCCTCAAGGACCCGCGCATTCTGATCTTCGACGAAGCGACCTCGGCGCTCGATTCCAAGTCGGAAAAGCTGATCCAGGCCGAGCTCGAAGAGATCTCGGCGGGCTGCACGACCTTGACCGTCGCCCACCGCCTGTCGACGATCGTCGGCGCCGATCAGATTCTGGTGCTCGAGCACGGGCGCATTACCGAGCGCGGCACCCACGCCGAGTTGCTGGCCGCCGGCGGCTCGTATGCCCGCATGTGGGCGCTCCAGCAGCAGCGCCGCGAAGGCGCCGACGACGGCAGCCCCGATACGCGCCCTCCGTCGGCCCAGGTCATCGCTTGAGCGGGCGAGCGCGTTAAGCCGTTGGCATACGGCCCGAGCTGTGCTATAAACTTGCGTCCCTGCTGAGAACTATCTTAATGAACTCACGCTTAGCTTATTGTTTTGATTGGTTTATTTCTGATTGCTACAGGTGCCGGCGCCGCCGAGGACCTGAAGCCGATCGGATCGACGCTGCTTATCGACGCCAGCAAGCTCAAGCTCGCGTCGGCCAACGCACTGGTTTTCGACGCCCAGACCGGGCAGCCGATCTATTCCAAGGACGCCGATGCAGTGACGGCGATCGCCTCGGTCACCAAGCTGATGACCGCGATGGTCGTGCTCGACGCCCAGCAACCGATGGACGAGGCACTGACGATCGACATCGGTGACCTCGACATGCTGAAAGCCAGCAGCTCGAGGCTGCGGCTGGGCAGCACGATGACGCGGCGGGAAATGCTGCAGCTGGCGCTGATGTCGTCGGAAAACCGCGCAGCGTCCTGTCTCGCGCGCAACTACCCCGGCGGAACGCAGGCTTTTGTCGCGGCGATGAACCGCAAGGCGGCGAGCCTCGGCATGCTGCAGACGCATTTCAATGACGCCACCGGACTGTCCAGCGAAAACGTCGCGACCGCGCGCGATCTGGCGCGCATGGTACAGGCGGCTGCCGGCTATCCGCTGATCCGCGAATTCACGACGACCGCCAGCCACTCGGTCGAGATCGGCCCGAGCGGCCGCGTGCTGGGCTTCAACAATACCAATTCGCTGGTGCGCGGCGGGCAGTGGGACATCATGCTCAGCAAAACCGGGTTTATCCGGGAAGCGGGCAAATGCCTGGTGATGCTTGCCAATATCGTCAACCGGCCGGTCGTCATCGTGCTGCTCGACTCGTACGGCAAGCTGTCGCGCATCGCCGATGCGCAGCGGGTCAAGTACTGGCTCGAAACCGGCGAATCGCTGGCGCTGCCGACCGCTTCGCATGCTTCGGCCAAGGCCAAGCGCGCGCCCCATCGAGTACGCGGGAGCTTTGCTGCCGTGTCGACCGCGGACAAGGCCAAGGCGCGCCACCTGTAGCCGGTCCGAACGTCCGATTGACGGCCGCGAAAGCGGCCGTTTTTCATTGCTCGACGGCCTCGATTGGCGGTCTCATTCCGCTGGCGCCGCCGCGCCGGCAATCGCCGGACTAGCGCGCGCGTCGCGTCGTCGCCTCGCGCTGCTGCGCAAGCAATTCGCCGGCGTGTGCCCTTGTCTTGGCGGTGATTTCGTGGCCGCCAAGCATGCGCGCAAGCTCCTCGACCCGCGCGCCGGCGGAAAGTCGCGCCAGCTCGGACGCAACCGCATCGCCCTTGCCTATCTTGGTGACGCGGTAGTGCTCGTCCGCGCACGCCGCCACCTGAGGCAGATGGGTGACGCAGAGCACCTGCCGCCTTAGCCCCAGCTCGCGCAGCATCCGGCCGACGGTTACCGCCACGGCGCCGCCGATGCCGACGTCGACCTCGTCGAAGATCAGCGTCGGAACGCGCCCGACTTCGGCCAGCACCACCTGGATCGCCAGCGCCAGTCGCGACAGCTCACCGCCCGACGCGACTCGCGCCAGCGGGCCGAGCTGCTGTTTCGGATGGGTCGCGACACGGAATTCAACCGTTTCGGCGCCGAAGCTCGCCGGCTCGGCCAGTGTCGTCAGTGTGATTTCGCAGCGGCCGCCGGCCATCGCCAGCTCCTTCATCATCGCAGTGACCTTCTTGCCCAGCGACAGCGCCGCCGTTTTGCGCTTGCCAGAGAGCTCGCGCGCCAGCGCATCGAACGATTGCCTGGCTTGATCGGCCGCGCGCTGCAGTGCGCCGGCGTCGGAGTCCGCGACGAGCTCGGCGAGGCGGCGCGCGGTCTCGTCGGCCAGCGTCGGCAGTGCCTCGGGACGCACGCGATGCTTGCGCGCGAGATCGTGGAACGCCGCAAGCCGTGTCTCGACGCGCGAGAGCTCGCCCGGATCGAGGTCGAGGCGCTCGCGATAGGCGCGCAGGCTCCGGCCCGCTTCGTCGATGCGAATCTTGGCCTCTTCGGCAAGTTGAACGATGTCGGAAAGCGCCTGATCGTGTTGCGCGGCCTGCCGCAGACGATGTGCGAGGACGGCGAGCCGCGCGCCCAGGGCGGCATCGCCTTCGCTCAACTCGGCCTCCGCAGTCGTCGCCGCCTCGAGCAAGGTCGCCGCATGCGCGAGCCGGGATTGCGCCTGCGACAGCGTCTGCCACTCGTCGGCCGTCGCGCCGAGGGCCGCAAGCTCCGCATGGCGCGCGGCCAGTGCGTCGCGTTCGGCTCGACGCGCCTCGGCCTCCCGCCCGCCGCGGTCGCGGCGCTCGATCGCTTCGCGCCAGGCGCGCCAGGCGGCAGCGACTTCGCGCGCCAAGGGCTCGGCCCCGCCGAAAGAATCGAGCAGCTGGCGCTGCGCTTCGGGCCGGCCCAGCGACTGATGCGCGTGCTGGCCGTGCAGGTCGATCAGGCGTTCGCCGATGTCGGCGAGTTGAGCCAGCGTCGCCGGGCGCCCGTTGACGTACGCACGGCTTCGTCCCTGCGCATCGAGCACGCGGCGCAGCAACAGCGGTCCTTCGTCGGCGAGGTCCTGCGCAGCGAGCCACGCGCGCAATTCCGGTGCCTCGTCGCCGTCGAACTCGGCGGCGATTTCGGCGCGGTCGGTGCTCGCACGCAGCTGCCGCGTCTCGAAGCGATCGCCGAGCAGCAGCGACAAGGCGTCGAGCAGGATCGATTTCCCGGCGCCGGTTTCGCCGGTCAACACGGTGAAGCCGGGCCGAAACTCGACCTCGAGCGCCTCGACGACGGCGAAATTGCGAATGGAAAGCAGGCGAAGCATCGATTCGATTGTCCGGCGCGAAAAGCGCGCGCCCCCGATTATCGCCGGAAGCAAGCCTCGCCGCGCTCCGACCGAAGCCTTAGGCGACTTAAGGTAACTGAGGGTAACTGAGGCAACCGGGGAATGCGCTCTTTTCGCCTAAGGACGAAGCCGCTCCGGCGTCTCGCTCCAGTGCAGCTTCTGGCGAAGCATCGCAAAATGATCGTGATCCTGCGGATGCAGCAGGCGCAGCCGATGCGCGGCGCGACGGACGACGACGCGATCACCCTCGACCAGCGCGAAATGCGACTGGCCGTCGCAATGCAGGCTCGCATCCTTGCCGCGCAGCAGCGTTATCTCGATCACTGCGGAGTCGCGCACCGCGATCGGGCGGTTGGTGAGCGCGTGTGGCGCGACCGGCACCAGCAACAGTGCGGCGACGATCGGATCGACGATCGGACCCTGTGCCGACAGCGCGTATGCGGTCGATCCGGTGGGCGTGGCGACGATCAGCCCGTCGGCCCGCATCGCATAGACGAAATTGCCGTCGATCGTCACCGCGCAGTCGATCATTCCACCCATCGCGCCGCGACCCACGACGACATCGTTCAGCGCCAGCTTGTGCTCGCTGCCGCCGGCGGCGAGCGTCAGCGTCGCGTCGAGCAGCGTGCGTGTCTCTTCGACGTAGCGCCCGTCGAGCATCGCGGACAGCGCGCTTTCCATGTCGGCGAGCGCGATGTCGGTCAGGAATCCGAGACGGCCCTGATTGATGCCGATCAGCGGCACATCAAACGGCGCGAGCCGGCGAGCGATTGACAGCATCGTGCCGTCGCCCCCGAGGACGATCGCAAGTTGGGCGTTGCGCCCGAGATCTTCCGCCGGTGCGGTGCGGTAGCCGGGCAACGGCGTGCACTGCGCCGTCTCCGCATCGAGGATGACGTCGTGACCGCGGTCCGCCAGAAACGCCGCCAGGCGCTTCAGCGGCTCGGCGATGCCGGCACTCGCGTAGCGGCCGATAAGCGCGACTGTTGCGAAGCGTTGTGCCGGACCCCCCATGGCAGCGATTAAAGCACATGCGCGCGGGCGGGCCAAACGCGCGCACCGGGTGTGGTCGTCGCCTTGCCGACAAGGCCGGCGGTACAATAGACCGATCGTGGATCCTCGCTCGCAACACCTCTTGAAGACGCTGATCGAGCGCTACATCACCGACGGCCAGCCGGTGGGCTCGCGTGCGCTGTCGCGACAATCGGGCCTGGAGCTGTCGCCGGCGACGATACGGAACGTGATGGCCGATCTCGAGGAGATGGGATTCATCGCCAGCCCGCACACGTCGGCGGGGAGGATTCCTACGGCCAAAGGCTATCGTTTTTTTGTCGATACGCTGATGGTCGTGAAGCCGCTGGAGCAGATCGAGATCCGCCGTCTCGAAGAAGAGCTCCACGCCGATCACCCGCAGCAGATCGTCAATGCCGCAGCCGTCATGCTGTCGCAGCTTACCCAGTTCGCCGGCGTCGTGATGACGCCCAAGCGGCGCGAAGCGACATTTCGCCACCTCGAATTCCTGCGGCTGTCCGAGCGCCGGGTCCTGTTGATCATCGTAACCGCCGAGAACGACGTTCAGAATCGCATCCTGCACACCAATCGTCCCTACACGCAGGCGCAGCTGATCGAGGCGACGAATTTTTTCAACCACAATTTCGCCGGCTCGCCGCTCGGGGCGATACGCGGCCGTCTGGCCGACGAGTTGCGCGCGCTGGGCGACGATATCGCCGGGCTGATGAGGGCGGCGGTCGATGTCGGCGAAGGAGCATTGAGCCGCGACGAATCGCTGGTCGTCAGCGGCGAGCGGAACCTGTTGAACGCCGGCGACTTCTCGTCGAACATGCAGCGCCTGCGCCTGCTGTTCGACCTGTTCGAGCAGAAGACCTCGCTGTTGCACCTGCTCGACGCCTCGCAGCAGGCGGAGGGCGTGCAGATCTATATCGGCGGCGAGTCGGGTCTGCTGCCGCTCGACGAATGCAGCGTCGTGACGGCGCCATACGAGGCCGGCGGCGAAGTCATCGGAACGCTGGGCGTCATCGGCCCGACCCGGATGGCCTATGAGCGCGTCGTGCCGATCGTCGACGTCACGGCCAAGCTGCTGTCGAGCGCGCTGTCGCAGCAGATTGCCGACGATTGACCGCGACCACCCAGCGCGCGGTCTCGTGAACGGCATCGGACCCTCGCGCTGCCGCCTGGGCCCACGGTCCCTTGCACATCGCCGGCACTAGCCCGGAAGCATGCGACCGATGCCCTTCCTGCCCGAGCCCGCATTCGCCCACGACCGGCCGCGCCGCATCGGCGTGCTGCTGGTCAACCTCGGCACGCCCGATGCGCCGACGGTCCCTGCCGTGCGCGCCTACCTCGCCGAATTCCTGTCCGATGCGCGCGTGATCGAGATACCGCGCGCGGCGTGGCTGCCCATATTGCACGGGGTGATCCTGCGCGTGCGGCCGGCGAAGTCGGCGCGAAAGTACGCAACCATCTGGGGCAAGGATGGTTCGCCGTTGCTTGTCCACAGCGTCAAGCAGAAGACGCTGCTGCAGGGCTATCTGGGGCAGCGGATGAAGGAGCTCGGCCTGCCGTCCGATCACGCGCAGATCGAGCTCGGCATGCGCTACGGGCGGCCGACGATAGACAGCGCGATGGCCAAGCTCAAGGCCGGCGGCTGCGACCGCGTGCTGGTCCTGCCGCTGTATCCGCAGTACGCGGCGAGCACCACCGCGTCTGCGCTCGATGCGGTGTTCGCGACGGCGTGCCGGATGCGTGCCGTCCCGGCGCTGCGCGTGGTCGCGCCTTACCACGACGACCCCGGCTACATCAAAGCGGTCGCCCAGAGCATCAACGATTACTGGGTGAAAAACGGCAGGCCGGACAAACTGCTGCTGTCGTTCCACGGCGTGCCGAGGAGAAGCCTCGACCTGGGCGACCCCTACCATTGTCACTGCCACAAGACCGCGCGCCTGGTCGCCAGCGAGCTCGGTCTGACCAGCGAGCAGTACGCGGTCTCGTTCCAGTCGCGCTTCGGCCGCGCCCGGTGGCTGGAGCCGTATACGCTGCCGACCCTGCTCGCGCTGGCGAAGGAGGGGATACGGCGGGTCGACATCGCGTGCCCCGGCTTCGTCAGCGACTGCCTGGAAACGCTCGAGGAGCTGGGCCACGGCGCGCAGGCCGCCTTTCTCGGTGCCGGCGGCCAGGCGCTGCACTTGATTCCCTGCCTGAACGAACGACCCGGGTGGATCGCCGCCCTGGCCGACCTGGCGATGCGCAATCTCCAGGGCTGGCTGGATCTGCCGGCTGACGCCGCCGCGCGCGAGATGAGCCAGGCGCGAGCCAAAGCATTGGGCGCGGACCGCTAGTCGATTCGCGTCCGAGGCCGTCTTTCCCGGTCCAAGCGGGTTCCCGCGCCGGGATTACGCCAGGATCCGCGCCTTTTCTGTCCGATCGCGGTTGAAGCGGATCGAAACAGCCCCATATCCCCGGTGTTCGCAGAGGAGCAACGATGGGCGAAAATCCCGACCATAACAGTCAAGTTTCCGGCGACGTCGAGGCCGGCGTTCCGATCCCGACCGATGCGCCGGCCAGCGGTCCTGCAGGCCGGCCGGGCGATCCCGCGCCGGATCTGGCCACGCTGCTGAAGCAGGCCGAGGACGAAGCTTCCCGGCTCAAGGACGCATGGCTGCGCGCGATGGCGGAAACCGACAATGTGCGCAAGCTTGCCCAGAACGACGTGACCAAGGCGCACAAGTATGCGATCGAGCGCTTTGCCCAGGAGCTCTTGGCGGTCAAGGACGCGCTCGAGCAGACGCTGGCCGCGCCGGCCGCATCGATCGAAGCGCTCAGGGACGGCGTGCTGCTGACGCTGAAGAACCTGAACGCGGCATTCGAAAAGGCGCAGATCGTCGCGATCGATCCGCTGCGCGAGAAGTACGATCCGCACCGCCAACAGGCGATGACGATGATCGAATCCGACCAGCCGGCGGGCACCGTCGCGCAGGTCTTCCAGAAGGGGTACATGCTCGGCGATCGCATCCTGCGGCCGGCGCTGGTCGCCGTGGCCAAGCCGAATGACCGCGGCGGCGAGACCGGATAACGCGCATTTTGCCTTGAACCCGACCGAAAAACCCCCACGTAGCGGCTAAGACAAGCATCCAGCAAAAGGAAGGAATCAGCATGGCCAAGATCATCGGCATCGACCTCGGAACGACCAACAGCTGCGTCGCCATCATGGAAGGCACTACGCCGAAAGTGATCGAGAACTCCGAAGGCGCGCGGACGACGCCCTCGGTCGTCGCCTATCAGGAAGACGGCGAGATCCTCGTCGGGGCTCCCGCCAAGCGGCAGGCCGTCACCAATGCGAAGAACACGATCTTCGCGGTCAAGCGGCTGATCGGCCGCAAGTTCGCCGAAAAGGAAGTGCAGAAGGATATCGGCCTGATGCCGTACAAGATCACCAAGGCCGACAACGGCGATGCGTGGGTCGAGGTGCGGGGCAAGAGGATCGCGCCGCAGCAGGTCTCGGCCGAGATCCTGCGCAAGATGAAAAAGACCGCCGAGGATTACCTCGGCGAAGAAGTGACCGAAGCCGTGATCACGGTTCCGGCCTATTTCAACGACTCGCAGCGGCAGGCGACCAAGGACGCGGGCAAGATCGCCGGTCTCGAGGTCAAGCGGATCATCAACGAACCGACGGCCGCGGCGCTCGCCTTCGGCATGGACAAGAAGGAAGGCGATCGCAAGATTGCGGTCTACGACCTGGGCGGCGGCACCTTCGACATCTCGATCATCGAGATCGCCGTCGTCGACAAGGAGCACCAGTTCGAGGTGATGTCGACCAACGGCGACACGTTCCTCGGCGGCGAGGACTTCGACCAGCGGCTGATCGACTACATCGTCACCGAGTTCAAGAAGGAGGCGGGCGTCGACCTGAAGAACGACGTGCTGGCGCTGCAGCGGCTCAAGGAAGCCGCCGAAAAGGCCAAGATCGAGCTGTCGTCGTCACAGCAGACCGAAATCAACCTGCCGTACATTACGGCCGACCAGTCGGGACCGAAGCATTTGTCGATCAGGATCACCCGCGCCAAGTTCGAATCGCTGGTCGAGGATCTGATCGAGCGCACGATCGAGCCTTGCCGCATCGCGATCAAGGATGCGGGCGTCAAGCTCTCCGACATCAGCGACGTCATCCTGGTGGGCGGCCAGACGCGCATGCCGAAGGTCCAGGACAAGGTCAAGGAATTCTTCGGCAAGGAGCCGCGCAAGGACGTCAACCCCGACGAAGCGGTGGCGGTCGGCGCCGCGATCCAGGGCGGCGTGCTGAAGGGCGACGTCAAGGACGTGCTGCTGCTCGACGTGACGCCGCTGTCGCTCGGCATCGAGACGCTGGGCGGCGTGATGACCAAGCTGATCCAGAAGAACACGACGATTCCGACCAAGGCGCAGCAGGTGTTCTCCACCGCCGACGACAACCAGAGCGCGGTGACGATTCACGTGCTGCAGGGCGAGCGCGACGTGGCGAGCGGCAACAAGAGCCTCGGCCAGTTCAACCTCGAAGGCATTCCGCCTTCGCCGCGCGGCATGCCGCAGATCGAGGTCACGTTCGATATCGACGCCAACGGCATCCTGCACGTCAGCGCCAAGGACAAGGCGACCGGCAAGGAGAACAAGATCACGATCAAGGCGAGCTCGGGCCTGTCTGAAGCCGAGATCGAGCGCATGGTCAAGGACGCCGAGTCGCACGCCGAGGAAGACCGGAAGCTGCTCGAGACCGTGCAGGCGCGCAACGGCCTGGACGCGATGGTGCACAGCGTGAGGAAATCGCTGGGCGAATACGGCGACAAGGTCGGCGCGGACGACAAGGAAAAGATCGAGGCCGCCCTGAAGGACGCCGAGGAGCTGTTGAAGAATCAGCAGGCCGACAAGGATGCGCTGGAAGCGAAGAGCGAAGCGTTGATGAAAGCGTCGCAGAAGCTGGGCGAGGCGATGTATGCGCAATCGCAGGCGGAAGCGCAGGCGGCAGGCGGCGCCGGCGGTCAGGGCGGCGACGGGTCCGGCGCGAAGCAGCCGGAGGACGAGAAGGTCGTCGACGCGGAATTTACGGAAGTCAAAGACAAGAAGTGATATTACGTCACGCCGGATTGACGTCGACGCCGAGTTGAGGCGCTGGCGCGGCGCGACGTAATATCTGGCGCGGATTCGAGCGTCACCTGGCGGCGACGCTCAATCCTGCCGCTGCGTGACTAACTGGCCGGATTCGAGCGCTCGCCTTTCGGCGACGCTCAATCCGGCTGTTTGTCGTCATGCACGCACGATTGAGAGCTGTTGGCTGTAACGAGTGCGCGGATCGGCGCTTGATCGATCTGCTCGGGAATGGGGCACTGGAGACGCATGGCTAAGCGGGACTACTACACGACGCTCGGCGTCAATCGCGACGCGACCGAAGACGACATCAAGAAGGCGTATCGGCGGCTCGCGATGAAGCACCATCCGGACCGCAATGCCGACAAGGGCTCCGAAGACAAATTCAAGGAAGCCAAGGAGGCGTACGAGATCCTTTCCGACGCCAGGAAGCGCGCGGCGTACGACCAGTACGGCCATGCCGGCGTCGATCCTTCGGCCGGTTTCGGCGCCGCGGGGGCGCGCGGCGCGGGTCCCGAGGGCTTCGGCGGGTTTGCCGACGCTTTCGGCGATATCTTCGGCGAGATTTTCGGCGCGGGCGGCGGGCGCGGGCGCGGCAACGGCGTCTATCGTGGCGCCGACCTGCGCTACAACCTCGAGCTCTCGCTCGAGGAGGCCGCGCGCGGCACCGAGGCGAAGATCCGCATCCCGGCGCTGGAGAATTGCGCGACCTGCCACGGCTCGGGCGCCAAGCCGGGGACGCAGGCCAAGACCTGTCCGACCTGCAACGGGCAGGGCCAGGTTCGCGTGTCGCAGGGATTTTTCTCGATCCAGCAAAGCTGTCCGCAATGCCACGGCACCGGCAAGATCATTCCCGAACCGTGCACGACCTGCGGCGGCGCCGGACGCGTCAAGAAGCAGAAGACACTGTCGGTCAAGATTCCCGCCGGTGTCGATCAGGACGATCGCATCCGGCTGGGCGGCGAGGGTGAGGCCGGCTTGAATGGCGGCCCGCCGGGCGACCTGTACGTGGTGGTTGGCCTGAAGCCGCATCCGGTGTTCCAGCGCGAGAGCAACGATCTGCATTGCGAAATGCCGATCAGCTTCGCCACGTCGGCTCTCGGCGGTGAAATCGAGCTTCCGACGCTCGACGGCCACGCCAAGATCAAAGTGCCGCCGGAAACGCAGAGCGGACAGGTCTTCCGCCTGCGCGGCAAGGGCATCAAGGGCGTACGCAGTCATGCGCACGGCGATCTGTTCTGCCATGTCGCCATCGAGACGCCGATCAACCTGACCGCGCGTCAGAAAGATCTGTTGCGCGAATTCGAGGCGATCAACGCGGAAGATCCGGGCGCGCACAACCCCCGCGCGAAGAACTGGTTCGATCGCGTCCGCGAGTTTTTCGGCCCCTGAGCGGGCGGCGCGCCGCCGGGCCTGGCCGCCTTCGTGACCAAGGCAAACGCCAGCGGCAGCGGCGCGCGTTACGATGTCATAGTCATCGGCGCAGGCGCCGCCGGAATGATGTGCGCGGCTGTCGCCGGTCGCCGCGGGCGGCGCGTCCTGTTGATCGAGCATTACGACAAGCTCGGCGAGAAGATCCGCATTTCGGGCGGCGGGCGCTGCAACTTCACCAATCTTCACGCCGAGCCGGCGAGCTACCTGTCGCAGAATCCGGATTTCTGCCGGTCTGCGCTGTCGCGGTACACGCCGCGCGACTTTATCGAGCTGGTCGAACGCTACCGCATAGCCTGGCACGAAAAGACGCTCGGACAGCTCTTTTGCGACCGGACCTCGCTCGACATCATTGCGTTGTTGAAAACCGAATGCGATCGCGCCGGGGTGCAGTGGCGCATGCCGTGCGCGGTCCAGGGGGTCACGCATGAAGACGGTGCCTTTGCGGTGTCGACCGCGATGGGACCGGCTAGTGGCGAAGCGCTGGTCATCGCGACCGGCGGATTGACGGTGCCGAAGATCGGTGCGACGCCGTTCGGCTATCGTATCGCGGAGCAGTTCGGCATCGCGGTCGTGCCGCCGCGGCCGGCGCTGGTTCCGCTGGCGTTCGATTCCGCGGCGCTGGCGCGCTACGGCGACCTTTCGGGTATCTCTGTCGACGCGGAGGTGTGCTGCAACGACGGCAGGTTTCGCGACGCGCTGCTGTTCACCCATCGCGGCCTTTCCGGCCCGGCGATCCTTCAGATCTCGTCGTATTGGAACGGCGGCGACGCGCTGTCGATCGACTTGCTGCCGGGCACTGACGCGCATGCATGGCTGGAAACCGAGCGCCGGTCGACGGCACGACTGGACAACATCCTCGCGCGCCGCCTTCCGCGGCGCTTGGCGCAGCAATGGAGCGGGGCGCACCGCGCTGCCGTTCCGGTCAGTGAGCTCGACGACAAACGCCGGAACGAGCTGGCAAGCCTGCTCCATGCCTGGCCGGTGCTGCCGTCGGGCACGCTCGGCTACAACAAGGCCGAAGTCACGCTGGGTGGCGTCGATACGCGCGCGCTGTCATCGCGGACGATGGCAGCGAGAGACGTGCCGCGGCTGCATTTCATCGGCGAAGTCGTCGACGTCACCGGCTGGCTGGGCGGCTACAACTTTCAATGGGCGTGGTCTTCCGGCTACGCGGCCGGACAGCACGCCTGACCCGCCGCTTTAGGGAAACGCCGGAATGTGCGGATCGGTGCCGCCGGAGACCGCTTCCGGATGATCGCGGCCGACGCGCATTTTCACCTGCTCGACGCTGTGCTCGGGCACGTCGACCATCAGCAGCAGCTTGCCTTCGGCGATCATCGGCTCGAATTGCTTCAGGCGAGAATTGGGCAGCGCCGAGCCGACCATGCTCGAAAACCATGCGCCGAGCAGCGCGCCGACCAGCGCCGCGCCGATGACGATCGGTATCTGCATGTGCGAGGATTCAGTCAGCAGAAAATAGGCGGCGGCTCCGCCGGCCACGCAGCCAAGCACGGCTCCGGCGATCAGACCGGTTTGCGCGCCGTGCACGAGATCGGTCGATTGCAGCACATTGCATTCGTGCAGCCCGTCCATCGGCATCCCGGGCCTGGCGAGGAAATGGATGTGACGCTCCTCGATACGTGCCAGCAGGAGATCGTCCATCGTCTTGCGTGCACTCGGGAGGTCGGGTAATAAAAAATACAATCGGCGTCTCATCGCATACCTCCATGGCGAAATGGCAGAGGATGCACAGGTGCGGTAGCCCTCGAGACGCCGGCTGGTGACCGGACGGCGACGCGAGCGCCGACCGCAACCTCACTCTACTGCCGTCCGGCAAGCGGTGCAAGCGATCACGGGGCATCGCTTGAGTCCGCGCAACCGTGCGAGTTTGCGCGGGCGCACGGCAGGGCATAGCATTCGCATCTCTTCGTTGCAGCTGCCGGAGATCGCCATGCCGTATCGCGTCATTTTGCTGCTCGCCGTGCTCGCGTTCGGCTGCCGGCCGGCCGTTGCGCAAGTCAGGATCGGCCTGATGGTTTCGGCAACCGGTCCGACCGCGGCGATCGGCATTCCGCAGAAGAACACCGGCGCGCTGCTCGCTACGCGGATCGGCGAGACGACGATCGACTATGTGCAACTCGAGGACGGCGGCGATACGACTCGCGCCGTGCAGAACGCCAGGAAGCTGATCGCCGAAGATCGCGTCGACGCCATTATCGGTCCGTCGACGACGCCGAATGCGCTGGCGATCCTGGACATCATCGCCGAGAACAAGGTGCCGCTGCTGGCGACCGTCGGCACGTCGTCGGTGGTCGAACCGATCGACGCAAAGCGACGCTGGGTGTTCAAAACCACGCAGAACGACGACCTGATCGCGTCGGCGCTGATCGAGCACATGCGCAAGAACCGGGTCAGGACTGTCGGCTTTGTCGGCTTCAACGACGCCTACGGCGAGAATTGGTACAAGGTATTCGGCGCACTCGCCGAAAAGTCAGGCATTGCGATCGTTGCCAATGAGCGCTATGCGCGCAACGATTCCAGCGTCACCGCGCAAGCGCTGAAGCTCATTGCCGTCAGGCCCGACGCCGTTCTGATCGCCGCCGTCGGCGGACCCGCGGTCCTGCCGCAGACCACGCTCTACGACCAGGGGTACAAGGGCCGCGTCTACCAGACGCATGCGGTGGCGACCGACGACTTCATCAGGCTGGGCAGGGAAAAGGTCGAAGGAACGATACTCGCCGCCGGGTCGATGCTGGTGATCGACGACATCGCCGATTCCGATCCGATCAAGCGTGTCGCGACCGGCTACATGAGCGCGTACGAAAAGCGGTTCGGAACCCGCCCCGCGACCTTCGGCGCCAATACCTTCGATGCGGGCTTGCTGCTTGAGCGGGCGATTCCCATCGCGTTGCGCGCGGCGAAGCCCGGCACCGAGGAGTTTCGCATCGCGCTGCGCGACGCGCTCGAGCAGCAGCAGGGCGTCGTCGGCTGCCAGGGCGTGTTCAACATGAGCCCGAGCAACCACAACGGCATGGACGAGCGGGCACGCGTGCTGGTCGTCGTCAAGGACGGCAGGTTCCGGCTTCTGGCGCAGTAGCATCGGGCTCGCGATGCAACGACCGGTCGTCGGCTTGCTGCTTGCCGCGGGCAGCGGCTCGCGTTTCGGCGGTGACAAGCTGCTGGCCAAGCTCGCCGACGGCAGGCCGCTGGCATTGGCGGCGCTGTCCGCGCTCGCCGCCGGCGTCGACTCTGTCATCGCCATCGTGCGTCCCGGCGATGCCGCCCTCGAAGCGCTGCTGGGCAAGTCCGGTGCACTGGTCGCCGCCTGTCCCGAGGCAGCCGAGGGCATCGGCGCCAGCCTCGCGTGCGGCGTGCGCGAAGTGCAGCGCCGCTTTCCAGAGGCGCAAGGCGCGATCATCGCGCTCGCCGATATGCCCTGGCTGTCGTCGTCGACCGTCGCGTCGGTCGCGACGGCATTGCGGCGCGGCGCGGCGCTGGCGGCGCCCACGCATCGCGGAACGCGCGGCCATCCGGTAGCGATCGGCGCACGCTATTTCGCCGAGCTGTCGACGCTTTCCGGCGACGAAGGCGCAAAAAAGCTGCTGGTGGCGCACGCCGCAGAGATCGAGCTGATTGCCGTCGACGATCCGGGCGTGCTGCGCGACGTCGACACGCAGTCGGATCTTTGACGCGGATTACGCCTTAACTCCTGCGGCCCCGAGGCTACGGTAAGGAGCGTGCCGCCGTCTCACCAGTTCCAACCCGGCAACGCCAAGCCCGAACAGCGCGAGAGTCGCAGGCTCCGGCACGGTGGTGGGCGGAAGGAAAACGTCGTTCACGATGAAAAGGTCGGGGTCGTTCGCGGTGAAGCCGGCCGGCAGGTTGAACACGATCCCGCCAAGAGGGAGGTCCAGACTGTTGGAGAACTCCGCCGTGGCCGACGAACCAGCGACGCCCGCGGCAGTACTTGCGCTGAGAACCATCATCAACGGGACCGGGACGTTCAGCGGAACCAGGATGAGACCGGTGACGAAATGCCCGGCGACGATCACGCCATTGCACTCGAATGTGCCCAAGGCAGAGCAAAAACTCTGCCCATCACCATCGAGCTCCACATCTGCGCCCGTCAATACATCGCCATTGAGCACTGTTTTGAACGCCATCGACGCACTTGCGTCTGGCCCCCCCGCATTGAGCGTGCCCCCTAAGTCGACGTTCATGCCGGTCATTACGTCGGTAGCGCCCTGGGGGCCGGTAAAAATCACACTGGTTTCCAGCCTGGCGAAGGTATGGTTCGCCATTGTGAAGGTATCGTTTACGCCCACCGCATTCGCTGACACCCCGAGGTGTCCCGGACCGGCGAAGGAACTCGCCTTGCCGGAATTGATGGTGATAAACATCCCTTCACCGTCTAAGCCGATACCATCGCATTGCACGCTTGCGCCGATTGATGAGGCGGACATTCCACCGGCTAAGTCGGGAACGCAGGGACTGTTCGGGAGCCCAGATACAATTCCAACCTCAGCGGTGAAGAGGGTGCCGGCGGTAGCGAACAATGGAGAGGCCGAAAACAGCGTCGCCGCAATGGCCAGCGGGCCGAACATGGAGCGGGGCGAACGGCACATGACACCTCCTCGAGATGCAAGCGAATCACAAAGTGATGCTGGGTGTTTGCTGAGAAGGAAATATTCCGCGGCGGCCCTGCCTTTTTGCGGACGCCATGGACGCACGTATCACTCGCACGTAGGTTTCATGGCATCGCCCCCCTTACCCGCTATTCGTCTACGCGCTCGCGGGCGTTGCAAACAATTGGCGACCGCCCTCCAAGCCGCGTCGGCCGGCGCACAAGGCGGTGCCGCCCGCGCTGGCTTGATCGTTGTCGCTTGGGCCCGAGCCAAGCGCTGGAGCGCGTTTTTGGCGACGCATGCAGAAGTCGTGCCAGACTTCGCGAAGATCGATGTATCAGCTACATACTGCGTTGAGGCGACGGCTTTGTAAGCGGACTGTAAGCTTCTTCGACGAAATCAGAAGCGAAGTCGCGCACCGGTCGCACTGCTCGCGCTCGGAAAACAAGCACGCCCGCCCCGGATGGCGCGGCTGTCCGCGCGCGCTGCGGCTTCGCATCGCGCGCTTGGATGGCCGCGTCACTTCCTCCACATGTCGACCTGCCGGCCGACGATGCGATTCTCCTCGTCCTGCATTTGCCACCACGCGCGAAGCTCGGCTTCACCGAGCGGATGCGATATCAGGAAGCCCTGGGCCTCCTCGCAGCCGTGGGTCTTGAGGAATTCGAACTGGGCCGCGGTCTCGACGCCTTCCGCGATAACGCGCAAGCCAAGACTGTGTGACAGCGCGATGATCGCCTGAGCGATGGCCTCGTCACTTGAGTTCTGCTCGATGCCGCGCACGAAGCGCTGGTCGATCTTGACCGCCTGGATCGGCAGCCGCGCAAGGTACGACAGGCTCGAATAGCCGGTGCCGAAATCGTCGATCGTGATCGATACGCCCATCTGCTTCAGCTTGACCAGCGTCGAGACCGCCTTGTCCGGGTGCGTGATGATCACGCTTTCGGTGATCTCGAGGTCGAGATAGCGCGGCGGCAGTCCGCTGACCCGGAGTGCCTCCTCGACAATCGACAGCCAGCTGTCGTGCTGCAGCTGCTGCACCGAAAGATTGACCGACAGGCGCAGCAGCATGTTCTGACGGTGCCAGCTGGTGACCTGGCGGCAGGCATCGCGTAACACGCGCGCGCCGAGCGCCTGGATCATCCCGGATTCCTCGGCGATCGAGATGAATTCGGCGGGTCCGATGATGCCGCGCTCCGGATCGCGCCAGCGCAGCAGGGCTTCGACCCCGCAGGCGCGCCCGCTGGCCATCTCGATCTGCGGCTGGTAAACGAGAAAGAACTCGTCGTCCATCAGACCGCGGCGCATATCGGTTTCGATCTGCAATCGAGCCTGCACGCGCGCGTTCATGTCGGCGGTGTAGAAGCGGTAAGTATTGCGCCCGGTGTCCTTGACCGAATACATCGCGGTATCGGCTTGCCGGATCAGACCGCCCGGATCGGTCGCATCGGTCGGATAGATCGACACGCCGATCGAGCAGGTCAAGGTCGGCGTCTGGTCGCCGAGCCGGAACGGCGCGAGGAACGATTCGCGCACCCGCGTCAGCACAGCCATGATCTCGATCGTCGCCCGCTCCGGGTCGAGGTCGGGAAGAATGACGACGAATTCGTCGCCTCCGAGCCGCGCCACCGTGTCGGACTCGCGCACCGCGTGGCTCAACCGCTGGGACACCGCCTGCAGAAGATGGTCACCGGCGTCGTGGCCTAGCGTGTCGTTGATGCGCTTGAAGTGGTCGAAATCGAGAAACAGGCAGGCGACCTGGTGATGATCGCGCGCCGCCTGCGCGAGGATCTGCTTCAGGCGCTGGTTGAGCAGCGCGCGATTGGGCAGTCCCGTCAGGATGTCATGCTGCGCAAGCTTGTACGCCTGCGCGATCGCGATCTCGAGCTCTTTGGTCCGCTGCACGACTTTTTCTTCGAGCGTTCGCTGGTATCCGGTCACCTCGCCCTGCGACTGCGCGAGCCGCTGCGTCATCTGATTGAACGCGCGCGTCAGCATGCCGAGCTCGTCGCCGGACGTCGGTTTCACCCGCACGCCCAGGTCGCCGGCGCCGACCGCCTTCGCTGCGCGCATCAGCTCGCGTATCGGCCACAGCAGACGCCTGGTGAGCAACAGCGTGGCGAGGATAGCGATCACCATCAGCACGGCAACGACCGACAATGCACCGATGACGTTGCTGTGCAGGAGCGCCTGATTGCGCTCGTAGCTCAAGCCCAGGCGCACGTAGCCGATCGGAGGATCGGCGGCAGCAGGCGCGCCGGCCGCCGCGGGCGCCCGCTCGTTCGCTGTTTCGGCGATCGGTGCGACCAGCTCGAGATAACGCCGTCCCCTGACCAGGCGCACGCTGCTCTCCACGGCGCCCGGATGCAGCTCGGCCGCCGGCGCCGGCGGCATTGCAGCGTCGCCATAGCCTTGCGATGCGATCAGGTGGCCCTGATCGTCGAGCACCGCGGCATACGCGATATCGCGGTCGCCTTCGAGGCTTTCCAACAGCCGCTTCAACGCGCTCAAATCGGCCGTATAGACCGCGTATTCGGACAGATCGGCCAGCATGTTAACGATCGTCTGCCCCTGCGTTTTCAGCCGCGCCTGCTCGGCTTCGATCTGCTGCGCGACTAGCAGCGCGCTGACGGCGATGGCCGTCGCCACGATCAATCCCACGACCAGGAGATTGAGCTTGGTGAGCAATCCGACGCGTATCGCGCGCCGACGCGAGGGGGCGTCGGCCGCGGCGGGGCGCTCGTCGTTGGTCGGTGCGCGGGCCGCCATCGTCGCTATTCCACAACCCGCTCTAACGACTCGCGCACCGATGCGTCCCAGTGCACGCGGAACAACCGGGCGCTTCGCAGATTGACATAGACGTGCGGTTGCGGCGGAATCGGCGCTGCGACACGGGCGCCGGACAAATGCCGCAGCGCGAGCCGGCCGCAGAACGCGCCCAGTTCGCGGTAATCCCAGTCGAGCGCGTACAGCGCGCCGGCCTGCACCCAGGCCTCCGACAATCCGATCAGCGGCAGCTTGTGCCGGAAAGAGAACAGCAGCAGCGCCTTCACCGTCTCTCGCTTGTAGACGGTCGTGTCGGGTACGGCCAGCAGTGCGTCGGCCGAGCTGGACAGGCGGGCCAGCGCCTCAGGAAGCATTGCCGGCGCCGCGACCGGCGCGAGCACCGGATTGAGATCCATGCCCCGCAACGCTGCGGCGAGCGCATCGACGACCTCGGTGTTCTGCGCCGGATCGTACAGCACCCCGATATAGCGTGCGTCCGGCAGCAATCGCTTGAGCCAGGTGAGTTGCTGCTCCAATGGAATCGCGGCGGGGACCGCCTGTGCGCTCGCACCCGCTTGCGTCGACATGCAGTCGATCGCGGCGAGCAGCGGCGCGTCGCGGGCAGCGCGCATAGCCGCTTGCGGGCCGAGGGTGATGATGGCGGCGTCCGGGTCATCATGTGCCGCCGCCTTCAGACGCGCTCCGGCATCGCCGGGCGGAATCTCCACAATAGGGGTCGCACCGAGCGCTTCGCGCACGCCGCGCTGCGCGGCGCGAAGCTGCGGCGTGTCGTCCGTCGCATACAACAGCACGCGGGGTGCCGCGAGCGCCGGTGCGGCAAGCGTCGCCGCAATCGTCAGGACCAGCGTCGCGGCGCGTTGCCTCAAGCGAGTGTGACCGGGATCTTGCCGATGCGCTGCCGCCATTCGCTCGGGCCGGTCTGGTGCACCGACGAGCCGGTCGCATCGACGGCGACGGTTACCGGCATGTCGCGAACGTCGAATTCGTAGATCGCCTCCATTCCCAGATCGGCAAACGCGACGATCCGCGAACTCTTGATCGCTTTCGAGACCAGGTAGGCCGCACCGCCGACCGCCATCAGATAGGCGGCGCGATGCTTTCGAATCGCCTCGATCGCGACCGGTCCGCGCTCGGCCTTGCCTATCATCGCGAGGAGGCCGGTCCTGGCCAGCATCATCTCGGTGAACTTGTCCATCCGTGTCGCCGTCGTCGGTCCGGCCGGGCCGACGACTTCGTCGCGCACCGGGTCGACCGGACCGACGTAAAAGATGACGCGATTGGTGAAGTCGACGCCCGGCGGGAGCGATTCGCCGCGCGCGAACAGATCGGCGATCCGCTTGTGCGCGGCGTCGCGCCCGGTCAGCAGCTTGCCGGACAGCAGCAGCCGATCTCCCGGTTTCCAGCTCGCTACTTCGTCCCGCGTCAGCCGGTTCAAGTCGACTCTCCTGGCCGTCGGCGCCGGCGCCCAGCGCACATCGGGCCAGCGCGCAAGATCGGGCGGGTCGAGGCTCGCGGCGCCGGACCCGTCGAGCGTGAAGTGCGCGTGCCGCGTCGCTGCGCAGTTCGGGATCATGCCGACCGGCTTGCTGGCGGCATGCGTCGGATAATCGAGAATCTTGACATCGAGCACCGTCGACAATCCGCCCAGCCCTTGCGCGCCGATGCCGAGCGCGTTCGCGGCGTCGTAGATGTCGATGCGCAGCTGCTCGAGAGGATTGGCAGGACCGCGCTTCTTGAGCATGGCCATGTCGATCGGCTGCATCAGCGCTTCCTTGGCCAGCAGCATGGCCTTTTCGGCGCTGCCGCCTATGCCGATGCCCAGCATTCCAGGCGGGCACCAGCCGGCGCCCATCGTCGGCAAGGTCCGCACTACCCAATCGACGATCGAATCCGACGGGTTGAGCATCACGAATTCGGCCTTGTTTTCGGAACCGCCGCCCTTGGCCGCGATCCGGACATCGACCGTCTTCCCGGGCACGAGCTCGAAGTGCACGACGGCCGGCGTGTTGTCGCGCGTGTTGCGGCGCGTGCCTGCCGGGTCGTCGACGATCGATGCGCGAAGCTTGTTGTCCGGATCGAGATAGGCGCGGCGCACGCCTTCGTTGATCATCTCGGTCGCGGACATCGTCGCACCTTCCCAACGCACGTCCATGCCGACCTTGACGAACGCGACGACGATGCCGGTGTCCTGGCAAATCGGTCGATGTCCTTCAGCGCACATGCGCGAATTGGTAAGAATCTGCGCGATCGCGTCCTTGGCAGCCGGCGACTCCTCGACCGCATAGGCGCCGGCAAGCGCCTCGATGTAGTCGACTGGATGGTAATAGGAGATATATTGCAGCGCGTCGGCTACACTCTGGATCAGGTCTTGTTGCTTGATCGTCGTCATGGCTGGTGGTCGACGCAAACTACGGGCGAAACGCCCGGCAAAGCGGACGGTCAGGTCATGCGATTCTACCATCGCGGGCCCCTGATCCGGCTCCGCGCGCCCACCGCAGGATGCCGCGTGTCGTCGCCGCGTGTAGTTGCCAATTGCACCGCAAGGGCAAGACTCGGTAGACTGCAGTCGAGCGGACAGGAGCGCGAGGGAATCCTGTCCTTTCGTCCGCGCCATCGAGGAGCAGGCAACATGTCGACGATCGAATCGGTATCGAACGAAACGCGCGTATTCGAGCCGCCGCGCGATTTTGTCGCGCAGGCGAACGTCACCCGGGCCGACTTCGATCGATGGAATGCCGCCGCCGCGGCCGACTACCCCGGTTTCTGGGCGAAGCTCGCACGCGAGACCCTGCTCTGGCACAAGCCGTTTACCAAGTCGCTGGACGAGAGCAATGCACCGTTCTACAAGTGGTTCGAGGACGGCGAGCTCAACGTCTCGCATAACTGTCTCGAGCGAAATCTCGAAAACGGGAATGCCGGCAAGGTCGCGATCATCTTCGAGTCCGACGACGGCGCCGTAACCCGGGTTACCTACCAGGAGCTGTATCACCGCGTCTGCCGCTTCGCGAACGGTCTCAAGTCGCTCGACATCAAGAAGGGCGATCGGGTCATCATCTACATGCCGATGTCGATCGAGGGGGTCGTCGCGATGCAAGCCTGCGCCCGCATCGGTGCGACGCATTCCGTGGTCTTTGGCGGATTTTCGGCCAAGTCGCTGCAGGAGCGCATCATCGACGTCGGTGCAGTCGCGGTGGTCACCGCGGATGAGCAGGCACGAGGCGGCAAGCACTTGCCGTTGAAATCCATCGTCGACGAGGCGCTCGGGATGGGCGGCTGCGAGGCGGTGCGCAAGGTGATCGTTTACAAGCGCACCGGCGGCACGGCGGCCTTCGTCCCGCCGCGCGACGTATGGATGCACGAGCTGGTCGCCGCGCAGTCCGATAGCTGCGCGCCGGAATGGGTCGGTGCCGAACACCCGTTGTTCGTGCTCTACACGTCAGGCTCGACCGGCAAGCCCAAGGGCGTCCAGCATAGTTCCGGCGGATACCTCTTATGGGCGGCGCTGACGATGCGATGGACGTTCGACATCAAGCCGTCCGACGTCTTCTGGTGCACGGCGGACATCGGCTGGGTCACCGGCCACACTTACATTGCATACGGGCCGCTCGCGGTCGGCGCGACCCAGGTCGTGTTCGAAGGCGTGCCGACCTATCCGGATTCCGGCCGCTTCTGGCAGACGATCGCCAAGCACAAGGTCACGGTCTTCTACACTGCGCCGACGGCGATACGCTCGCTGATCAAGGCGTCGGGCGTGGCGCCGCAAACCGCGCCGAAAAACTACGATCTTTCGACGCTCCGCCTGCTCGGCTCCGTCGGCGAGCCGATCAATCCCGAGGCCTGGATGTGGTACCACGAGAACGTCGGCGGAGGGCGCTGTCCGATCGTCGACACCTGGTGGCAGACCGAAACGGGCGGCCACATGATAACGCCGCTGCCCGGTGTCACGCCGCTGGTGCCCGGATCGTGCACGCTGCCGTTGCCCGGCATCATCGCCGCGATCGTCGACGAGACCGGCCACGATGTCGAGCACGGTCACGGCGGCATACTGGTCATCAAGCGGCCCTGGCCGGCGATGATCCGCACGATCTGGGGCGATCCCGACCGCTATCGCAAGTCTTACTACCCCGACGAGCTCGGCGGCAAGCTCTATCTCGCGGGCGACGGCTCGGTGCGCGACAGGAAGACCGGATACTTCACCATCATGGGTCGGATCGACGACGTCCTCAACGTCGCGGGCCATCGTCTCGGAACGATGGAGATCGAATCGGCGCTGGTCGCCAATCCGATGGTGGCGGAAGCCGCGGTCGTCGGCCGTCCGGACGACATGACCGGCGAGGCCGTGTGCGCGTTCGTCGTGCTCAAGCAGGCGCGGCCCGAAGGCGCCGAAGGAGAAAGGATCGCCAAGCTGCTGCGCGACTGGGTCGGCAAGGAGATCGGCCCGATCGCCAAGCCCAAGGACATCCGCTTCGGCGACAATCTGCCGAAGACCCGCTCGGGGAAGATCATGCGCCGGCTGCTGCGATCGATCGCCAAGAACGAGAACATCACGCAGGACGTGTCGACCCTGGAAAATCCGGCGATCCTGGAGCAGCTGAAGCAGGCTTTATAGCGATGTCGCGACTCCGGCGCGCCGGCTGATCGTCGGCGACCGGCCAGTCGGATCAGCTTACGCCGGCGGCGGCGGCGCGGTATCGGAATAGGACGGACGTTTCGACAGCTTGTCGAACAGCGCGACCAGGTTCGCGTGCTCGCTCCGCCAGGCGACCGTCGGATGCCTCAGATCCAGGTAACCGAGCGCACATCCGGTCGCGATGTCGGCCAGCGAATGCGCCTCGCCGTTGCACCACGGCTTGTCGGCGAGCTCTGCCGCCATATCGACGATCCCGCGCTCGATCTTTTCGCGGTGCCTGCCGATCGCCTCGCTGCTCTGCTGGCTCGCGGGCCTCGCCGCTTCGCGCACGATCGCCACCGCGGCGTCGCAGATGCCATCGGCCAACGCTTCCCAGCGCTTTACTGCGATGCGCTGGCGACTGGGCTCGGGGATCAGCCGCGACACCGGGCTCACGGTATCGAGGTATTCGACGATCACGCGCGAATCGTAGAGCGCCGTGCCATCGTCCAGAATCAACACCGGCACCTTGCCGAGCGGATTGTGCGCCGGCACGATCGAGTCCTTGACCCAGGGCGAGGCCTCGACCAGCTCGCAATCGATCTTTTTCTCGGCAAGCGCGATGCGCACCTTGCGGGCGTAGGGACTCGTTGGCGATGCGAGCAGCTTCATTCGTTGATTTGGGCGTTGGAACGGGCGCTCGACATGGACGATGAGTGGACACTGCGGTGGGCACTGCAGCGGGCGCAAGCACTGCAGGTTTAACGTCGATTATAGCACCGCGGCGGAGCGCCCGGCATCGCGGACCGATGCGCCGGCCGTGCTACACTTTGGCTCGACCTGGCTAGCGAAAATCGTCTGCCTTATGCCGATCGCCGAGGCGCTTTCCACCCTTACAGCGCTGTCGCCGCTCGATGGCCGCTATCGCGCCAAGGTCGCAGCACTCGCTGAACACTTCAGCGAATACGCGCTGATCCGCGAGCGCGTCCGCGTCGAGCTCGCTTGGCTCGAGGCATTGGCGGACGAGCCCGGAATCGTCGAAGTCTCCGCTTTCAGCGCCACGACTCGCCAGAAGCTCTCGCATACGGCACGCGATTTCGGCGTCGCCGACGCCGAGCGGGTCAAGGCTATCGAGCGCACGACCAACCACGACGTCAAGGCAGTCGAATACTGGCTGAAGGAGCGCTTCGCCGACGTGCCTGAGATCGCGCGCGCCGCCGAATTCATTCATTTCGCCTGCACCTCGGAAGACATCAACAATCTTGCCTACGGCCTGATGATCGCCGGGGCGCGCCGCGACGTGCTGATGCCGGCGCTGACCGCATTGATCGCCGATCTGCGCACGCTCGCGCACCAGCATGCAGCGCTGCCGATGCTCGCGCGCACGCACGGCCAGCCGGCGACGCCGACGACGCTGGGCAAGGAGATGGCCAACGTCGTCGTCCGGCTGGAGCGCGCGGCCATCGAAGTCGGCGCCATACTCCCGGGCAAGCTCAACGGCGCCGTCGGCAACTACAACGCGCATCTGGCCGCATATCCGGACGTCGACTGGGAAGCGTTGGCGCGGCGCGTCGTCTCGCGGCTCGGCATGCAGTTCAATGCCTACACGACCCAGATCGAGCCGCATGACGGGCTGGCTGCGTTGTTCGATGCGCTGGCGCGGGCCAACACCATCCTGATCGATTTCGATCGCGACATCTGGGGCTACGTGTCGCTCGGCTATTTTCGCCAGAGAGTCAGCGAAGGGGAGGTCGGCTCGTCGACGATGCCGCACAAGGTCAACCCGATCGACTTCGAGAACTCGGAAGGCAATCTCGGTCTGGCCAACGCCTTGTTGCACCACCTCGCCGAAAAGCTGCCGATCTCTCGCTGGCAGCGGGACCTGACCGACTCGACGGTCATGCGCAATGTCGGGGTCGCGTTCGGCTACGCGCTGCTCGGCTACGTGTCCTGCCGGCAGGGACTGGGCCGTCTCGCGGCCGATCCGGCGCGGCTCGCTGCCGACCTCGACGCGAACTGGGAAGTGCTCGCCGAACCGATCCAGACGGTGATGCGGCGCTACGGCATCGACAATCCGTACGAGCAGCTGAAGGCGCTGACCCGGGGCAAGGCGGGGATGACGCGCGAGACGCTGCATGCGTTCATCGACGCGCTGGCGCTGCCGCCGGAAGCCAAGATACGGTTGAAGGCGCTGACGCCGTCGAGCTACATCGGCAAGGCGAGCGAGCTGGCCAAACGGGTCTAGCGGGACGCCAGGACGGCGCGCGCGAGCTGCGGTCCGTCTGACCGTCGCTGTGCCGCCGTTCGCGCAGCCACTGCACGACGACCGGCAGCAGCGAAATGCCGACGATCGCCAGCACGATGAAGGTCAGGTTCTCCTTGACCCACGGGATATTGCCGAACAGGTACCCGGCGTAGACCAGCGAGGCGACCCAGACGGCGGCGCCGATCACGTTGTACGACAGGAAGCGGCGGTAGGTCATCGCGCCGACGCCGGCGAGAAATGGCGCAAACGTCCGCACGATCGGAACGAAGCGGCAGATGATGATCGTGAAGCCGCCGTATTTTTCGTAGAAGCGGTGGGTGCGCTCCAGGTATTCGGGCTTGAGCCAGCGCGACAGGCGGCTGTCGGGCGGCAGATTGAACACCTTCGGCCCGAGGAAGTGCCCGACGGCGTAATTGACCGAATCGCCGGCAACCGCCGCGATGAAGAGCACGATCGCAAGCAGATGCACGTCGATGCCGCTTGCCGCGGCGACGGTGCCGGCCAGGAAAAGCAGCGAGTCGCCGGGCAGCAGCGGAAAAACGACCAGGCCGGTCTCGGCGAAAATCACCAGGAACAGCGCGACGAACAGCACCCACGAGTGCTGCGCGGCGAGCTCGGCGAGCGTCTGAGTCCAGCGCCAGCAGCGAGTACAGCAGCGTGGTCAGCATCGCGCCTGCCCGGCGGCGATTGCCGACCTGTCAGGGCAGGATCTTCTCGGCACCCGCCGCGCCGCTTTTCTTGTCCGGCTTGACCAGGTCCTCGCGCGACACCCCCAGCCACATCACCAGCGAGGCCATCACCAGCGCCGACGAGTAGATGCCGAAGCAGATGCCGATGGCGAGCGCCAACGCGAAATGGTGCAGCGTCTCGCCGCCGAAGAAGAAGATCGACAGAACCATCATCAACGTACAGCCGTGCGTGATGATCGTGCGCGAAAGCGTGCTGGTGATCGCGCTGTTGATGACCTGCGGCACGCTGGCCTTGCGCATCTTGCGGAAGTTCTCGCGAATCCGGTCGGCGATCACCACCGATTCGTTGACCGAATAGCCGAGCACCGCCAGCACCGCGGCCAGCACGGGCAGCGAGAACTCCCATTGGAACAGCGCGAAAAAGCCGAGAATGATGATGACGTCGTGCAGATTCGCGATGATCGCTGACACGGCGAAGCGCCATTCGAAGCGCAGCGCCAGGTAGGCGACGATGCCGAAGCTCACCAGCAGCAGCGCCAGCGCGCCGTTTTCGTAGAGCTCCTTGCCGACCTGCGGCCCGACGAATTCGACGCGCTGCTGGGTGACGGCGGCGTCGTCCGCCCGGAGCGCCGCCATCACCCGCTCGGAGAGCTGCGCGGTCGAAACGCCTTCCTTCAGCGGCAGCCGGATCAAGGCGCTGTTGGAGCTGCCGAAGCTTTGCACGGCGAACTCGCCGAGGCTCATCTTGTCGATGGCCGCACGGACGCGGGTGAGGTCCGCGGCGTGCGGATAGGCTATCTCGATGACGGTCCCGCCGCGAAAATCCACGCCGAGATTGAGGCCGCGGGTCGCCAGGAAGAATACCGCCAGCAGGAAGGTGACCAACGAAATCACGTTGAACACCAACGCGTGCTTCATGAACGGGATGTCGTGCTTGATCCTGAAGAATTCCATCTTCGCTCTCTACGCTTTCCTTGTCGGCGGACGCGGCGGCGTCTCACGTCGCCGGCTTCCAGATCTGCCCGATCGAGATTTTCTCGAGCTTCTTGCGGCCGCCATAGACCAGCGCGACCAGTCCGCGCGAGACGAAGACCGCGCTGAACATCGACGTCATGATCCCGAGGCAATGCACGACGGCGAAGCCGCGCACCGGGCCGCTGCCGAAAATCAGCAGCGCCAGGCCGGCGATCAGCGTCGTCACGTTCGAATCGAGAATCGTGTTCCAGGCCCGCTCGTAGCCGGCCTGGATCGCCGCGTGCGGCGTATCGCCCCAGCGCAGCTCTTCGCGTATGCGCTCGTTGATCAGGACGTTGGCGTCGATCGCCATGCCGAGCGTCAGCGCCACGGCGGCGATGCCCGGCAAGCGTCAACGTCGCCTGCAGCATCGACAGGATCGCGATCAGCAGCAGCAGGTTCACCGCCAGCGAGATCGTCGATATGATCCCCATCAGCATGTAGTAGACGCAGATGAAAACCGCGAGCACGACGAAGCCGTACAGCACCGAATCGAAGCCCTTTTCGATGTTGTCCTTGCCGAGCGACGGTCCGACGGTGCGCTCCTCGACGATTTCCATCGGCGCCGCCAGCGCTCCCGCGCGCATCAGCAGCGCGATGTCGTTGGCTTCGCGCGTGTTCATCCGGCCGCTGATCTGAACGCGCCCGCCGCCGATCTCCTCGCGGATCACCGGCGCGGTGATGACTTCGGCCTTGCCTTTTTCGACCAGCAGGATCGCCATCCGCTTGCCGACGTTCTCGCGCGTCACCTCCTTGAAGATGCGCGCGCCGGCGCCGTCGAGATTCACGTGCACCGCCGGCTCGTTGTTTCGTCCGTCGAAGCCCGGCTGCGCGTCGCTGATGCGATCGCCGGTCAGCACGACCTGCCGCTTGACGAGGATCGGCGCGCCGCTGGGCTCGGTGAGCTTGTCGTCGCCCAGCGGAACCTGGCCCGAAAGCGCCATCTGCTGCGCGGTCGGGTCGTCGTCGACCATGCGAATTTCCAGCGACGCGGTGCGGCCGATGATGTCCTTGGCGCGGGTCGTGTCCTGCACGCCCGGCAGCTGCACGACGACGCGGTCGGCGCCCTGCTGCTGGACGATCGGCTCGGCGACGCCGAGCTCGTTGACGCGGTTGCGCAGGATCGTGATGTTCTGCTGGACTGCGCCTTCCTGGATGCGCTTCTGCGCCTCGGGCTTCAGGCCGGCGACCAGCTTGAACGTCGCTGCCGCCGTCGACGTTGTTGAGCTGCAGGTCGGGAAAAGAGGTGGAGATTTCGTCGTTGGCCTTGTTGCGCTCCCCGCCGTCGCGGAAGCGCATGGCGACGTTCTGGCCTTCGCGCGCGATGCCCGCGTAAAGCACCTTCTTCTCGCGCAGCAGCGATCGGATGTCGGTCAGGTAGCGATCAGCCGCCTTGTCGAGCGCCGCCTTCATGTCGACCTGCACCAGGAAATGGACGCCGCCGCGCAGGTCGAGACCGAGATACATCGGCAGCGCGCCGATCGACGCCAGCCAGCGCGGGCGACGTCGAAAGCAGGTTCAGCGCAACGATGTAGTTGTCGCCGAATTTCTGCTGCAGCACGTCCTTCGCCTTCAGCTGCGTGTCGGGGTCGGGCAGGCGGACCTTGACGCCGTTGCTGTCCAGCAGCGCGCCGTTGAACGGGACATTGGCCGCCTTCAGCGCGTCCTCGACCGTCTGCAGCGTGCCGGCATCGATCTTGACGCTGGCCTTGCTGGTCGAGACCTGAACCGCGGGAACCTCGGGGAAGAAGTTCGGCAGCGTGTAGAAGATCCCGACGACCAGGGCGATGGCGATAAGGATGTATTTCCAGGCGGGATAGCGATTCATTGGGGGTCCGGCGATGAAGCGGCGCGTGTCGCGAGAGGCGCCGCTCGCGCTCGCTCGCGGGCGGCGACTCAGTCCGCGTCGTCTAGAGGTTCTTGATCGTGCCCTTGGGCAACAGGCAGCGATATCGCGCTGCGCTGCACGGTGATCGTCACATTCGGAGCGATATCGACTTCGGCATAGCCTTCGGAGATCTTCGGTGATCTTGCCGACGACGCCGCCGGCCGTGACGACCTCGTCGCCTTTTTGCAGCGCTTCGAGCATCGCCTTGGTTTCCTTGGCGCGCTTTTGCTGCGGCCGGATCAGCAGGAAGTAGAAGACGACGAAGATGGCGACCATCGGCAGGAACGCCATCAGGTCGCCGCCGAACGGGCCTCCGGTCGACTGGGCATAGGCGGGGCTGATCAGCACGATTGCTTTCTCCTCGCATCGGCAATTCGCCGTGGCGTAGGCTTGGCCTGACGGGCCACTGACCGCGCGGACTGCGCCTCTGGCGCTGCTGATTTAACCGCGTAATTCTACCATGATCGAACACGGCTGTCCGGACGCCGACAAGCTCCTGGACGGTGGTCGGGATTCCTGGCGTCCAGGTCAGGCGTCCGCCTCCTCGGCTTGCGCGACGGCCGTCGGAAGCGCTGGACGTAGGCCGGCAGCGCGTCGTCGCGGATCGCCTGCCGCAGTTCGGCGGTGAGCGTCAGGTAGTAATGCAGGTTATGGATCGTATTGAGCCGCGCGCCGAGGATTTCGTTGGCTCGCTGCAGGTGATGCAGGTAGGCGCGGCTGAAATTGCGGCAGGTGTAGCAGTCGCAGTCCCTGATCGAGCGGGCGCGTATCGGTGCGGTGGCGGGCGTTGCGTATCTTGACGTCGCCGTGACGCGTGTACAGCCAGCCGTTGCGCGCATTGCGCGTCGGCAGCACGCAATCGAACATGTCGATACCGTAGCCGACCGCCTCGACGATGTCTTCCGGCGTGCCGACGCCCATCAGGTAGCGCGGCTTGTCGTCCGGCAGTGCGCGGCGCGGTATGGGCTTCGATGCGGCGCATCGTCCTCCTTCGGCTCGCCGACCGACAGGCCGCCGATCGCATAGCCGTCGAAACCGGTCGCGGTCAGGCCGGCCAGCGATTCGTCGCGCAGGTCCTCATACATGCCGCCCTGCACGATGCCGAACAGCGCGTTGGGGCTGCCGTCGATGCGCGGCCTTCGACCGCGCCGCCCAGCGCAAGCGACATCTGCATCGACTGTCGCCGCCTCGTCCCGGCGTCGCCGGGAAAGGCGTGCACTCGTCGAACACCATCGCGATGTCGGAATCGAGCGCGCGCTGCACGTGCGATCGAGATTTCCGGCGTCAGGAACAGCCGGTCGCCATTGACGGGCGAGGCGAACGCCACGCCTTCCTCGCTGACTTTGCGCAGCGGACCGAGGCTGAATACCTGGAAGCCGCCCGAGTCGGTCAGCAATGGGTCGGTCCCAGCCCATGAAGCGGTGCAGGCCGCCGTGCGCGGCGATCACGTCGATGCCGGGGCGCAGCCACAGGTGAAACGTGTTGCCGAGGATGATTTGCGCGCCGACTTCGGCGAGCTCGTTCGGCGCCATCGCCTTGACGCGTGCCGTAGGTGCCGACCGGCATGAAGACCGGCGTTTCGACGACGCCGTGCGCGAGCGTCGAGCCGCGCGCTGCGCGCGCCGCCGCAGCGCGCGCTGACCGAGAATTCCATCGCGGCGATTGTAGCAGGCGAAGCCGCCGCCGTTCGCGCTGCGACGCTTACGCGGCAGCGTCCGGATCGCGCTCGAGCAGCATCGCATCGCCATAGCTGAAGAAGCGATAGCGCTCGGCGATCGCGTGCGCATAGGCGGCGCGGATCGCTTCGTAGCCGGCGAACGCCGATACCAGCATGAGCAGCGTCGATCGCGGCAGATGGAAGTTGGTCAGCAGGCGATCGACGACGCGAAAGCGAAAGCCCGGCGTGATGAACAGCGAGGTCTCGGCTTCGCCGCCGCGTCGGCCGCGCTTCCCGCGGCGGCGGATTCGAGCGCGCGCAGCGAAGTCGTGCCGACGGCGACGACGGCGCGGCCCGCGGCTGCGGGTCTCGTCGATCGCAGCCAATGTCGCCTCGCGGAATGCTGAAGCGCTCGCTGTGCATCCGATGCTGCGACAGGTCGTCGCTTTCCACCGGCTGGAACGTTCCGGCGCCGACGTGCAGCGTCACGTAAGCGAAAGCGACCTTCCGGGCGCGCAGCGCGGCGAGCAAGGCCTGGTCGAAATGCAGCCCCGCGGTCGGCGCGGCCACGGCGCCCGGATGGCGCGCATACACGGTTTGATAGCGCTCCGCGTCGGCCGCGTTCCGGTGCTCGCGCGATGTACGGAGGCAGCGGCACCGCGCCATGCTGCTCGAGATAGGTCGGCGAGCGTCGTCGGCACGTCGAAGCGCAGGCGGAAGAAGCGCTCGTCGCGCTCGCACACCGTCGCCGATGCGCCTCCCGGGAGCTCGATCGTCGCGCCGACGCGGGGCGGATGACTGGCCCTCAATTGCATCCAGGCCTCGCACGGCGCGACGATGCGCTCGAGCATCAGTTCGACCCTGCCGCCGCTGGGCTTGCGGCCGACGAAGCGCGAACGCACGACCCGCGTATCGTTGAAGACCAGCAGATCGCCCGGAGCCAGCAGCTCGGGCAAGGCTCCAAAGGCAAGATCGACAAGCCGTGCGCCTGCGACGTGCAGCAGGCGGCTTCCCGAGCGCTCCGGCGCGGGGACTTGCGCGATCAGCTCGCTCGGCAGATCGAAATCGAAATCGGAAAGGCGGTAGGGCTTGCGGGTTGTCATCGTGCGGCGCGTTCGAAGATGTCCGCGGTTTGAAGCGGCGCGCCCTTTCCGCGATAATGCCGGCTTCACCGCGCGCCGGCAACGCGGCGCCAAGCGAAACGCGTCGCCTTTGGCCTGTCGGGGCGGATTCGATGCAGGCGGCCGGCCGGGATGGCGGAATTGGTAGACGCGCTGGACTCAAAATCCAGTTCTGGCAACAGAGTGGGGGTTCGATTCCCCCTCCCGGCACCACGAATCGATGAGCGCTCGGCTCATGCCGCTTCCGAGGGCGCATGATCTGCCGGCGCATGGAAGGTGCGTCCCGGGTGACAGTAAGCGCCGAATTCGGCCGGGCGCAGCACCTCGAGGAGGTGCTGAAGCTGGTAAAGGCGAAGGTTCCGGCCGCGCAGCGCAACACGATCGCTGCCTTCGTCCAGCGCTACTACGGTCAGGTCGATCCCGAAGATCTCGCCGAACGGGCTCCCGCCGATCTGTACGGCGCCGCGCTGTCGCACTGGAATTTCGCCCGCCGTCGCGATCCGGCGCACGCTCGCGTCCGGGTCTTCAATCCGATCGATCGAGGAGCATGGCTGGCAGTCGACGCACACGATCATCGAGATCGTGAACGACGACATGCCGTTCCTGGTCGACTCGGTGACGATGGAGGTCAATCGGCACGGGCTGACCCTGCACCTGATCATCCACCCGATCGTCGCTGTCGTGCGCGACGCCGACGGCACATTGGCCGGCGTCGCCGACGACGCCGAGGGCGCGCAGCGTGAATCGATGATCCATGTCGAGGTCGATCGCATCGTCGATCCGGCAAAGCTCGACGAGCTTGCCGCCGACATCGTCCGCGTGCTGGACGACGTGCGCGCGGCGTTCGAGGACTGGAAAAAGATGCGTGACCGCGTCGGCGCGATACTCGTGGAGAACGAGAAACGGGCACCGCCGCTGCCGCCGGACGAGCTCGCCGAGGGCCGGGCCTTCCTGTCGTGGCTCGCCGATGATCACTTCACCTTTCTCGGCTACCGCCGCCACGAGCTGGTCGTCATCGGCGGGAACGATGCGCTGAAAATCGTTCCCGGCTCGAGCCTGGGCATATTGCGCGAAGGCGAGAACAAGGAAGTCGCGACCAGCTTCGCCGCGCTGCCGCCCGAGGTCAAGGCGTACGCGCGGCGGCCGGAGCTTCTGGTCGTGACCAAATCGACATCGCGCTCGACCGTGCATCGCCCCGGCTATCTCGACTACATCGCCGTCAAGCGTTTCAACGAAAAGGGCGAGGTCAGCGGCGAGGATCGCTTCCTCGGACTCTTCACCTCGACCGCCTACAGCGCCAATCCGGCGGAGATACCGCTGTTGCGGCGCAAGATCGCCAACGTCGTGGCGCGTGCCGGCCTGCAGCCGGGCAGCCACGCCGGCAAGGCGCTGATCAACATCCTGGAGACCTATCCTCGCGACGAGCTGTTCCAGACCACCGAGGACGAACTGCTGCGTACCGCCGTCGGCATACTGCATCTGGGCGACCGGCAGCGCTTCCGCCTGTTCGTGCGGCGCGATCCATTCGAGCGCTTCCTGTCGTGTCTGATCTACGCGCCGCGCGAGAACTACACGACCGAGCTGCGGCAGAAGTGGCAGCAGATCCTGGTGCAGGCGTTCAACGGCACGAGCTCCGAATTCAACGTCTATCTGACCGAATCGGTGCTGGCGCGCATCCTGATCACCGTGCGCACGACCCCCGGCGCGATTCCCGACTGTCGACGTGCGCGCGCGTCGAAGCGCAGCTGGTCGCCGCCGCGCGCCGCTGGGACGACGAGCTGAAGCAGGCGCTGGTCGAGGCGCTGGGCGAGGCGCGCGGCAACGAGCTCTTCCGCCAGTTCGGCGGGGCGTTTCCCGCCGGTTACCGCGAGGATTTCACCGCGCGTGAAGCGGTGCCGGACATCCAGATGATGGCTCGCCTGTCCGCGACGCGATCCGCTGGCGATGAGCCTCTATCGCCCGCTCGAAGCGCCGGCCGGCGCGCTGCGCTTCAAGCTGTTTCATCTGGGCGAGCCGGTGAGTCTGTCGGACAGCTTGCCGATGCTCGAGCGCATGGGACTCAACGTGCTCGACGAGCGGCCGCATCGCGTGGTCCCGCCCGGCATGCCGCCGGTCTGGATGCACGACTTCGGCATGCAGTCCGGGCTGCGCCGATACCGAGGTCGAGATCGATATCGTGCACCAGGTGTTCGAGGAGGCGTTCGCCAGCGATCTTCCGGGGCGAGGTCGAGAACGACGACTTCAATCGCCTGGTGCTGGCGGCGCGTCTTCCTGCGACCGAAATCGTCGTGCTCCGCGCCTACGCGAAATATCTGCGCCAGATCGGGTTTCCGCTGTCGCAGCCTTTCATCGAATCGACGCTCGCCGCGCACCCGTCGGTCGCGCACGGCGCTGATCGAGCTGTTCAAGACGCGATTCGATCCCGAGCTCGGCGCCGGCACCGGTGCGAGAAGCGCGGAGCTGGTGCGCGCGATCGAAGACGCGCTCGCGCAGGTCGACAATCTGTCGGAGGACCGGGTGCTTGCGCCAATACCTGGCGCTGGTGATGGCCACGACGCGCACGAATTTCTGGCGCCGCGACGCCGCCGGCCGGCGCAAGGACTTCGTCTCGTTCAAGTTCGACCCGGCCAAGGTGCCCGGATTGCCGGAGCCGAAGCCGATGTTCGAGATATTCGTCTATTCGCCGCGGTTCGAGGGCGTGCACCTGCGCGGCGGCAAGGTCGCCCGCGGCGGCTTGCGCTGGTCCGATCGGCCGGAGGACTTCCGCACCGAGGTGCTGGGGCTGGTCAAGGCGCAGATGGTCAAGAACACGGTCATCGTGCCGGTCGGTTCCAAAGGCGGCTTCGTGCTCAAGCGCGCGCCGCCGCCCGCCGATCGCGACGCCTATCTGAAGGAAGGCATCGCCTGCTACCAGGACTATCTGCGCGGGCTGCTCGACATCACCGACAACCGGGTGGGCGAAGGCATCGTGCCGCCGCGCGAGGTGAAGCGGCACGACCCGGACGACCCGTATCTGGTCGTCGCCGCGGACAAAGGCACGGCGACGTTCTCCGACTACGCCAATGCGATCAGCAAGGAATACGGCTTCTGGCTGGGCGACGCTTTCGCGTCCGGAGGATCGGCGGGCTACGACCACAAGGCGATGGGGATCACCGCGCGCGGCGCCTGGGAATCGGTCAAGCGGCATTTCCGGGAAATGGGCATCGACACGCAGACGACCGACTTTACCGTCGCCGGCATCGGCGACATGTCGGGCGACGTATTCGGCAACGGCATGCTGCTCTCGCGTCACATCAAGCTGGTCGCGGCCTTCGATCATCGCCATGTCTTTCTCGATCCCGACGCCCGACGCGGCCAGCAGCTTTGCCGAGCGCGAACGGATGTTCAAGCTGCCGCGCTCGTCGTGGGCCGACTACGACGCCAGCCTGATTTCCGTCGGCGGCGGCGTGTATCCGCGCAGCGCCAAATCGATCGCGATCACGCCGGAGGTAAAGAAGGCGCTGGCGATTTCCGCCGACGCTCTGACGCCGGCGGAACTGGTCAACGCGATACTCAAGGCGCCGGTCGACCTGGTCTACAACGGAGGCATCGGCACCTACGTCAAGGCTTCGGCCGAGACCCATGCCCAGGTCGGCGACCGCGCCAATGACGCGGTGCGGGTGAATGGGCGCGAATTGCGCTGCAAGGTCGTCGGCGAGGGCGGCAACCTCGGATGCACGCAGCTCGGCCGGATCGAATATGCGCTGGCCGGCGGCAGGATATTCACCGACGCGATCGACAATTCGGCGGGCGTCGACACCTCGGACCACGAGGTGAACATCAAGATCCTGCTCGGTCTGGCGATCAGCGACGGCGAGCTGACCGAGAAGCAGCGCAATGCGCTGCTGGCGACGATGACCGACGACGTCGCGGCGCTGGTGCTGCGCGACAATTATTTCCAGACGCAGGCGCTTTCGGTGACCGGCCGCATCGCCCCGCAATTGCTCGATGCGCAGCAGCGCTTCATCGAGCACCTCGAAAAGCAGAACCGCCTGAACCGGGAGCTCGAATATCTTCCGGACGACGAGGAGTTCGCGGCGCGGCGCGTCAAGCGCCTCGGTCTGACCAGTCCCGAACGCGCGGTCGTGCTCGCCTATTCGAAGATCTGGCTCTACGAGGAGCTGCTGGCGTCGGTGCTCCCCGATGATCGCTGGGTCAGCACCGCGCTGTCGCGCTACTTTCCGGCGCCGCTGCGCGCGCCATATGCCGCGCACATGGCGCGACATCCGTTGCGGCGCGAGATCATCGTGTCGCACGTCACCAACAGCATGATCAACCGCGTCGGCAGCACGTTCGTGCACCGTATCATCGAGACTACCGGCTCGAAGCCGGACGAGATCGTGCGCGGCTACCTGCTCAATCGCGAGATCTTCGGCTTCGTGTCGCTATGGCAGCAGATCGAGGCGCTGGACAACAAGGTCGACGACGCCGTGCAATCGGCGATGCTGATCGACACGGCCCGGCTGATCGACCGCGGCACGATGTGGTTTCTGCGCTCGCGGCGGCTTGGCGACGACATGGCCGAGACGATCGCTCATTTCGCGCCGCGGATCGAGGCACTGGCCTCGCGCCTGCCCCAGTTGCTCGATGCCGCCGAGCGCTCGCGGGTCGATGCCGAGATCGCCCGCTACGAGGCGCAGGCGGTGCCCCACGACCTGGCGGCACGGGTCGCCACGTTCGACACCCTGTATGCGACGCTCGACATCATCGAAGTCGCGGAGGCTACGCAGCGGCCAGTCGAGCTCGTCGCCGACGTCTATTTCGACCTTGCGACGCGGCTCGGCCTGGTGTGGCTGCGCGACAGGATTGCCGCGCTTCCTGGAGACCAGCACTGGCAGATGCTGGCCAGGGGCGCGATGCAGGACGATCTGTCCGGCCTGCAGCGGACGATCGCCGCCGACGTGATGGGCGGCGCCGATGCCGCGACGGCCGCTCTGCTGATCGGCGCCTGGCAGGATCGCAACCGGCGCGGCATCGAGCGTGCGGTGCAGCTGCTGGGCGAGCTGCGCATGGCCGCGCAGCCCGACGCCGCGATGCTGTCGGTTGCGCTGCGGGAGTTGCGCAACTTGGGCTAGCGGCTGAGCGCTGCTGCCTGGGCCCCGGCCCGCGCCGGGGCGACGAAACAATCGTCATCCCGGCGAAGGCCGGGATCCAAGGGTGGATTGTCTTAAATGTGCGCGAGCGCGAGGGCGCCCAGCGCGATCGACACCGCGGCGCCCGCGTAGGCGACGTATTGCAGGCCCCGATTGCGGGTCAGGATCGTGATCGCGGCCAGCGCGATCGCGATCTGGATCAGCGTCATCGCCTGCGCCCAGCGATGATGGACATGCATCGACGCCTCGCTTTTTTCCTCGGCTTCGCGTCGACTGGTCCTCCAGTTTTTTCGCCTTGGGCATGATCTCTTCCTTCTCCTGCTTGTACCGGTCGACTTCCTTCTGATATCGCGCCTGCTGCTCGCCGGTGGTCAGCGTGGCGCCGAGCTCGGCGAGATTCTGCTTCGCGCTCTTGGCCTGGTAGAAATTCCACTGGTCCGACGCTTCCGTCCTGCGGATCGCCGCTTCGTTCTTGAACAGCAGCGCTTCGTTCTGCGTGTGCCCGGCCATATAGCCGAACAACGCGCCTATGGTCGCGAAAATGGCCGTCATCACCGCGATGCGGCCGGCAAACGGATCGTGCTGCGCTTGATGCTCCGCTTCGTGCTCGTGCGGCCCGTGCACGTGAAAGTGGTCTTCGGACATGCGAATTCTCCAATCGAAGCGCGGTTGAAGCGAAGCGCGCGCCCTACGGGCGCAGGCGCGAATAGGACGCGAAATCGTAGGCGAAGCCGGAATCCCCGTCCAGCCGGCGCGACTCCCTGGCCGTTTCACGCCATTGCGTGCGGTCGAAGTCCGGAAATTTCGCATCGCCGTCGAATTGGCGATGGATCTCGGTCAGGAACAAGTGGTCCGCCAGCGGCAGCGCATCGCGATAGATGGCTTCACCGCCGATGATGAACAGCGGCGAGGGCATGGCGGCGAGGCCGATCGCTTCCGGCAGCGAATGCGCGACGACGGCGCCGGGCGCGGCGAAGTCGAGGTGTCGACTCACGACGATGTTCTGCCGTTCGGGCAGCGGCTTGCCGATCGAGTCCCAGGTCTTGCGACCCATGACGATCGCGTGACCGCTGGTCAACGCGCGAAAGCGCTTGAGATCGTCGGGGAGCCGCCAGGGCAATCGGCCGTGCAGGCCGATCACGCCATTACGCGCAACGGCGGCGATCAGCGCAATCCGGGGCACCGCGCTTGGCGGGGCGGCAGGGGCTGGTGTATCGTGCACGCGTGGCTCGCTGGTCCGTACGCCTTGGCGCTGTCATGTGCCGTCCAACCCGATTATAGCGGCCCCGCCTCCGACACTCCGTGTATTACCCGCGTTCATTCCTCAAATTCATTCTGCTCGGCTTCCTGCTGGTAAGTCTGCCTTTGCTCTATGCGCTGGTCGAACTGATCGTCAGCCTCGACCGACTCGGGACGCAGAGTCAGCAGGCGGTACTGCAGGCAGCGCAAGCCGGCCGTGCCAGCCGTCAGCTCTATGAGCAGGCGACGACGCTCGAGCGTCTGGTCCGCCAGCAGTTGATCCTCGACGATCCTCAACTGATCGACGATTACGGGCGCCTGCGGCAGGATTTCCGGCAGACGTCGCAGCAGCTGATGCAGCTTCCGCTCGATCGCGCGCAGATCGCGCAGCTCGAGAAAATTGCCGACGACGAAACCCGGCTTTTTTCGCTGCTGAAGACGCCGCAGCGTCCGTCGAGTGCGGCGAAAACGCTTGCCGACGGCTATGCGACGATGGCCGAGGATACGCAATCGATGATCAGCGCAACCAACCGGCTGACCGAGCACGAGATCCAGCGGCTGCAGCAGACGGCGGCGGAAGGAAGCAAGACCTGGGGCTACCTGGCGCTCGCCGCCGGATTGATCGCCATGCTGCTGGCGATCACCTTCGCCGTCCTGATCGCACGGCCGATACGGCAGCTGGACCAGGCAATCCGCCAGATGGGAAGCGCCGACTTCACGCACGCGATCGAGGTCGACGGCCCGCAGGACATGCGCTATCTGGGGCAGCGCCTCGAATGGCTGCGCTCGCGCCTGCACGAGCTCGAGGAGCAGCAGAATCGCTTTCTGCGGCACGTCTCGCACGAGCTCAAGACGCCGCTGACCGCGGTGCGCGAAGGCGCCGAGCTGCTGCGCGACAGAGTCGGCGGCGAGCTCTCGCCCGAGCAGAGGGAAATCGTACGCATCGTGCGCGAGAACACGCTGTCGCTGCAGAAGCTGATCGAGGATCTGCTCAACTACCACCAGACGCGCAGCATCGAGCCGCAAACACTGGGGCCGGTTGCACTGGCCGATGTGGTGCGGCGCGTCGTGCGCGAGCACAAGCTGGCCGCATTCGCGCGGCTGATCAACGTCGAGACCAAGCTCGTTCCTTCGATGATCGTCGGCGACGGCGAAAAGGTTCGCGCCATCGTCGACAATCTGCTGTCGAATGCGATCAAGTATTCGCCGCGCTCCGGCACGATCGCGATCGAGTTGCGGCCGGAGGGCGACCAGGCGGTGCTCGACGTCATCGATGGGGGCCCGGGCATCAGCGCGGCCGATCGGCCGCACATCTTCGAATCGTTCTACCAGGGCAAGACCGCGCCCCAGGGCAGGATCAAGGGCTCGGGGCTGGGTCTCGCGATCGCGCGCGAATACACGCTGGCTCATGGCGGCCGCATCGAGCTGATCGATCGCACCGACGGACGGCGCGGCGCGCATTTCCGCCTGTACCTTCCGCTGGCGATGCCTGGACCACGCGCGCTGGCCAAGGGCGCAAAACCCATTATCACCCTTCAGGAGGAAGGGTGAGCCTGCGGCAGGATGCTGCGCGCGCCGGCGCGACAATGGCATTGCTGATCGGCGTGAGTGCATGGGCGGCGGCACCGACGGTGCCCGGTTCGCCGCTGCCGGCGCAGTCGCAGGTCTCCGGCATCACGGCGCCGCCGATTCGCCTCGAAGTCGAGCCGGCGCCGGAGCAGATCGCACAGGCGCCGGCGCAGACGCCGACGCCGGTTCCGGCGCCGCAACCCCAGGTGCCGGCCACCGCGCAGGAAGCACCGGCGGCACCGCCGGTCAGCGAGGACGAGCAGCAGGCGCTGGCCCTGCTCGCCGACCTGCAGCGCTACGCCACCGCTCCCGCCGATGAGCTGCGGCGCGAGCTCGCGTCGGTGAATCAGGCAAGCAACCCGCGCGCGCGCACCGATGTCAACCGGATCAGACTGGCGGTGCTGCTGACGATGCCCAATGCGGGTCCGCCCGACGATGGCCGCGCGCTGGCGCTGCTCGAATCGGTTACCGGCAAGACCGGCGGCGCATCGCCGCTGAAGCAACTCGCCATGGTGCTTTACGCCCAGATCGCCGAACGCGTGCGCAATGTTGCGGAGGAAAGAAAGCGCACTGCGCTCGCGCAGGAAAAACTCGATCAACTGCGGGCGGTCGAACGAAGCCTGCTGCTCGAGCGAAGTCGCAACGCAGGCGGCGCGGGCGGCGGTGGCGGTGGAGGCACCGGACGCTAGTGTCCAATGGAAACTTATCGATGACCCACGCAAGCGACGTCCTTCTGGTCGACGACGACCCCGATCTGCTCAAGCTGATCAGCCTGCGGCTGACTTCGGCCGGCTATCGAGTGCGCACCGCCGACAGCGGAGAAACCGCGCTCGCGGCGCTGGCGGTCCAGCGTCCGGCCGCGGTGATCACCGACCTCAAGATGCCGGGCATCGACGGCCTCGCGTTATTCGATGCCATCCATCGCCAGCATCCGGCGATGCCGGTGATCATTCTGACCGCGCACGGAACGATACCGGAGGCGGTCTCGGCGACGCAGCGCGGCGTGTTCGGCTTTCTCACCAAGCCGTTCGACAGCCAGGAATTGCTGCAGAAGGTCGCCGCGGCGGTTCGCCTGAGCGGTGGCGAAGCCGAAGCCGACGCCGCAGGCGACCGGCGAATGGCGCGCGGGCATCATCACCCGCAGCCCGCGCATGGAGGACCTGATGCGGCAGGCGCGCCTGGTCGCAGACTCCGACGCCAGCGTGCTCATTTTCGGCGAGTCGGGAACCGGCAAGGAGCTGCTGGCGCGCGCGATCCACCGCGCCAGCCGTCGCGCGACCCGCCCGTTCATCGGCGTCAATTGCGGAGCGATTCCGGAACCGCTGCTCGAATCCGAGCTGTTCGGGCATGCCCGCGGCGCGTTCAGTGGCGCGGTGCAGGCGCACAAGGGATTGTTCCAGGCCGCCGACGGCGGAACGATTTTTCTCGACGAAATCGGCGACATGCCGTTGCCGCTGCAGGTCAAGCTCTTGCGTGTGCTGCAGGAAGGGGAAGTGCGTCCGGTGGGCGCGACGCAATCGATCGCTGTCGACGTGCGCGTCGTCTCGGCCACGCACCGCGACCTGGACGCGCAGAAGGAAAACGGCCAGTTTCGCGAGGATCTCTACTACCGGCTGAACGTGGTTTCGCTCAAGCTGCCGCCGCTCGCCGATCGCCGCGAGGATATCCCGCTGCTGGCGACGCACTTCCTGCGCAAGCTCGCCGAGCGATACAAAAAGCCGGTGCCGACGCTGGCGCCCGATGCGATGGCCTTGCTGATCAGCGCCCCCTGGCCGGGCAACGTCCGGCAGCTGCTGAATCTGCTCGAGCAGGCGGTCGCGCTGACGACGACCAGCGTGATTCCCGCCACCCTCGTGCACGGCGCGTTGCGCGAGGATTCGGGCGTCCTGGCCCCGTTCGAGGAGGCACGCAAGCAGTTCGAGCGCGATTACCTGGTCCGGCTGCTCAAGATCACCGGCGGCAACGTGACGCAGGCGGCGACGCTGGCCAAGCGCAACCGCACCGAGTTCTACAAGCTACTGCAAAGGCATCATCTCGAGCCCGCGATGTTCAAGGAAGCGAAGACCTGATTCCAGCCCGACAGCGCCAGTAGCCGGCGCCTTGTTGCGTTTTACGCACATATGTCTCTATTCTGAGACAAATTATTTATCGTAGGAACAGATACTTACCGCAGTGCAGCGCGGGGCTGTCGCTTTAATACGACGGTTTGCTATGATCGGGGCGATGTTTTACATGCTGCGTCGGCCATTTCGCCGCGCCGGTCGGACTCAAGCCGCTGATTTATTTCGCATGATGATGGATGGCACAGCGATTGCTTACTGTTCGCGTGAAAGGTGCTAGCGCAAACGTGCGACGGCGCCGGCAGCATCAGGAGACGGCAATGGACAGACTTGCACCCGAGTTCGCAGCGTACTGGCTTGCGGAGCCCGAGCGGCCCGGCGAGCCGGACGGCATCGACCACGGCCCCAAGCAGTCCCTGTCGCCCTCGCAACAGGTCGCGCTCGAAGAATTGGCCGACCGCGTCAACGCCGCCAGGAGCGTCGTCTGACCTGACCGTACCGCTCGACCGAATCCCCCTTGCCCGCTACCTCCTCCAGCGGGCTTTTTTTTGCCGCTCAGCGCAGCTCGTCGGCGAGCGTCGCAGAGGCGTCAATGCCGCTTGAAGTACTGAACCTCGCGCTCGTGCTTCTCGGCGGCTGCCCGCGTCTTGAATGTGCCCAGGTTGCGGCGCTTGCCGCGTTTTCGGATCGACCTTTCGCGAATACAGGCGGTAGCCGCCCGAGGCAAGTTTCCTGATCATCGGACCCTCCGTTGCTGGAACACGCTGCTTTCGGCGCAGGATCGCCGCGTCTAGACCGCGACCGGCGCCTTGATGGCCGGATCGTACTGATAGTCGGCGATCTCGATGTCGTCGAATCGGTAATCGAATAGCGACGGCGGCTTTCGTTTCAATACGAGCTTGGGCAGTGGGCGAGGCGTGCGCGCCAGTTGCACCTCGACCTGCTCGAGGTGGTTGAGGTAGAGATGACAGTCGCCGCCGGTCCAGACGAAGTCGCCGGCTTCGAGGCCGGTCTGCTGTGCGACCAGATGCGTAAGCAGCGCGTACGAGGCGATATTGAACGGCACGCCGAGGAAGACATCGGCGCTGCGCTGATAAAGCTGGCACGATAGCTTTCCGCCCGCCACATAGAACTGGAAAAAGGCATGGCAGGGCGGCAGCTTCATTCGCGGAATGTCGCCGACGTTCCACGCCGATACGATCAGGCGTCGCGAGTCGGGATTCTTTCTGATCTGAGCGACGACCTCAGCCAGCTGGTCGATGTGCCGTCCGTCCGGCGCCGGCCACGAGCGCCACTGGTATCCGTAGATCGGTCCGAGATCGCCACTGGGGTCGGCCCATTCATCCCAGATCGTCACCCCGTGCTCGCGCAGATAGCGCACATTGGTGTCCCCCGCGAGAAACCACAATAGCTCATGGATCACCGACCGGGTGTGCACGCGCTTGGTCGTCAGCAGCGGAAAGCCCGCGGCGAGATCGAAGCGCATCTGGTAGCCGAAGACCGACAGCGTGCCGGTGCCGGTACGATCGTCCTTGCGGCTGGCCGTGGTCGCGCACGTGGCGCATGAATTCGAGATACTGGCGCATCGTCAGGCTGGCGGCGGCAGGGGATGACGTCATTGTAGTCCAATCGCCGGCGCGCTCGCGCGACTGTGCCGGTCGATCGACGGGGCTTGACAACGGCTTTCGGCCAGCTAGAATGACGTAACTATACAACTAGTCATTTAGACATGAAACAGGCGTACGCCCGCGCTATCCCCGCCGCGTGGCGACGGATCGCCCGCATGTTCGTCGCACTCGGCGACGAGCATCGTCAGCGCATCCTGCTGATGTTCGAACCCGGCGAGCGGCTCAACGTCGGGCAGATCGTCGCCGCATCGACGCTGTCGCGCTCGGCGGTATCGCACCATCTGCGGGTACTGCGCGAGGCGGGCGTGCTCAAGAGCGAAAAGGTCGGCAAGGAAGTGCAGTTCTGGCCGGACGCTGCTGCGGTGCAGACCGCGCTGGCGGCGGTGCAGGACTATCTGGCGTCCCATAACTAGCGGATCGGGAGTCGAACATGGCCGAACACAGCCAGTTCCAGCTGCTGCGCGAAAAGCGTTTCGCGCCGTTCTTCTGGACCCAATTCCTGGGCGCCGGCAACGACAACGTCTACAAGAATGCGCTGGTCATCTTCGTCGCATTTCAGGCAGCGACGCTGACGGCGTTCTCGTCGAACGACCTGGTCAACATCGCGGCGGCCGTTTTCATCGCGCCGTTCATGCTGTTCTCCGCGACCGCCGGCCAGCTGGCCGACAAGTACGAAAAATCGCGCCTGATCCGCCTGATCAAGATTTTCGAGATCGGCATCATGGTCGTCGGCGCGATCGGATTTTACCGGCGCGACCTGGTGCTGCTGTTTGTCGCTCTCGGCCTGATGGGCGTGCATTCGACGCTGTTCGGGCCGGTCAAGTACGCGATACTGCCGCAACACCTGCGAAACGACGAACTGGTCGGCGGCAACGGGCTGGTCGAGATGGGAACGTTCGTCGCGATCCTGCTGGGCGAGATCGTCGGCGGGCTGGTGATCGCGATCAAGCCCGACGGACCGATCTACGCCGGCGCGACGGCGATCGCGATCGCGATCGCCGGCTACCTGGTTTCGCGCCGCATTCCCGAGACGCCGGCGGTCGCGCCGGAATTGCGGATCAACTGGAACCCGTTCACCGAGACCTGGCGCAACCTTCGCTTCGCGCACGGCAACCGCATCGTATGGCTGGCGATGCTGGGCATCTCCTGGTTCTGGTTCTACGGCGCGACCTACCTGACCCAGTTCGCCAACTTCACCAAGGATGTGCTCGGCGGCGACGAGCACGTCGCGACCTTGCTGCTCGCGATTTTCTCGATCGGCATCGGCGTCGGCTCGCTGCTGTGCGAGCGGCTGTCCGGGCACAAAGTCGAGATCGGCCTCGTGCCGTTCGGCTCGATCGGCCTGTCGGTGTTCGCGATCGATTTGTATCTGGCCAGCCGCAACCTGGCGCCGCAGGGGCTCGCCGGCATCGGGGCGTTCTTCGCCGTCGGCGCGCACTGGCGAGTCATCGCAGACCTGATCCTGATCGGCATGTTCGGCGGCTTTTACATCGTCCCGCTGTACGCGCTGATCCAGGAGCGCTCGGAGCCCGCGTTCCGCTCGCGCATCATCGCGGCCAACAATATCCTCAATGCGATCTTCATGGTGGCGTCGGCGGGAATCGCCCTGGCGCTTCTCAAGGCGGGTCTGTCCATTCCGCAGCTGCTGCTGGTCACCGGTCTGATGAACGCGGTCGTTGCGCTCTACATCTACCTGCTGGTGCCCGAATTCCTGATGCGGTTCCTCGCATGGCTTCTGGTCCATACGTTCTACCGTGTCGACAAGGAAGGCCTCGAGCGGATTCCGGCCGAAGGGCCATGCGTCATCGTCTGCAATCACGTCAGCTTCGTCGACGCGATCGTCATTGCGGCCTGCGTGCGCCGTCCGATCCGGTTCGTGATGGATCACCGCATCTTCCGCATTCCGCTGTTGAATTTCATCTTCCGCACGATGCGTACGATTCCGATCGCGCCGGCCAGGGAGGACGCGGCGATGAAGGAGCGCGCATTCGCCGAAGCGGCCGCGGCGCTTCGGGCCGGTGAAATCGTCGGCATCTTTCCCGAGGGGAAGCTCACCGAGACCGGCGATCTCAATCCGTTTCGTCCGGGATTGCAGCGCATCCTCGAACAGGCGCCTGCGCCGGTCGTGCCGATGGCGCTGCGCGGGCTGTGGGGCAGTTTTTTCAGCCGTTCCGATCGGGGCCGCGCGATGCGCAAGATTCGCGGCCTGTTCTCGCGCATCGCACTGGTTGCCGGTCCGCCGGTGCCGCCGGAGCGCGCGACGCCGGAATACCTGCAGCAGAACGTGCTCGCGTTGCGCGGCGACTGGCGCTAGCCGGATGGCTCGGGGGAGGGCAACATGACCTGGCTCGGCTTGTTGATCGGCGGCATCATCGGCAGCAGCTGGGGTTTCAAGAGCGCGCTGCTCGGTGCATTGATCGGTGCGCTGATCGGCATGTACCTGCGCAAATCGGCCGCGCGCTCGAGCGAAAGCCGTACGGCGGCGGCTCAGGCCGGCGAAGCCGTTCGTGTTGCGCCGTCATCCGACGCGGCGGGCGCAGCGACCGGTGCAGTGCTGCCGGTGCGCAAAGGCGGCACCGGCGGCGGATTCGCCCAAGCTGCGCCCGAGGCCGCGCCAGCGACCGTCTCTGCCACGCCGGCCGTCGCCCCGCTCACGATGTCCTCGCCGCCGGCTGCCGCGCCCGTCACGATGTCCGCAACGGCTGCGGCGTCCGCGTCCGATCCGGATCCGCTGTGGGCATGGTTCACCGGCGGCAACGCGCTGACGCGGATCGGCGTCGTGATTCTCTTTTTCGGCGTGGCATTCCTGCTGCGCTATCTCGCCGAGATCGTCACTGTCCCGATCGAATGGCGACTGATCGGCGTGGCCATCATCGGTGTCGTGCTGATCGCCATCGGCATCCGGCTCGCGAGCGCTCGGCCCGGGATACGGGCTTTCGCTGCAGGGCGCGGGCGCAGGCATCCTGTACTTGACGACGTTCGCCGCCTTTCGCCTGTATCACGTCCTGCCGCCGGTGCCGGGCTTGTTGCTGCTCGCACTGGTCGCCGCGTCGACTGTCGCGCTTGCGATCCGCGCCGACTCGCAGCCGCTGGCCGGACTCGCCGTCGCCGGCGGCTTTCTCGCGCCGATGCTGACCGACGTCACCGGCGAGCCGGCGCTGCTGTTCGGCTATTTCGCGATCCTCAACGCGGCGATCTTCGCGTTGGCCTGGGTGCGCTCGTGGCGCGCACTGAACCTGCTCGGATTCGTCTTCACCTTCGTCTTGGGCTCGATCTGGGCGTATCGCTATTACCGGCCGCTCTATTTCGCGACGGTCGAGCCGTTTCTGGTCCTCTTTGTCGTCTTCTATGTCGCGATTGCGATCCTGTATGCGCATCGCGGCCGCTTCGAAGCGCGCGCTCCGGTCGATGGCTTGCTGGTCTTCGGCGTGCCGCTGGTCGGCTTCGGGCTCCAGGCCGCTCTGGTGCGCGATGTCGAGTACGGCGCAGCCTGGAGCGCCGTGACGCTGGCGATCGTTTACGGGCTGCTGTTCGTGCTGTTGCGTGCACGCGCCGAAGCGGGCCTGGCGTTGCTCGCGCGCGCGTTCCTTGCACTGGCGGCGATCTTCGCGACGATCGCCGTTCCGCTGGCGTTCGACTATCGCGTCACCGCCGCGCTGTGGTCGGTCGCGGCCGCCGGAGCATTCTGGCTCGGTGTGCGGCAGAATACGCCGCTGCTGCGCGGCTTCGCGCTGCTGGTGGAGTTCGGCGCGGGCGGAGTCTTTCTCTGGTCCGGCGCGGCGCGCGGCGACGATCCGCTGTTCGCCAACGCCTTTTTCGTCGGGGCGATGCTGATCGCGGTCTCCGGGATCGTTACGGCTGCGGTGGCCGACCACGCCGGCGACAAGCTGCCGGCGCCGGAGCGCGGCTTCGTGCCGCTGCTGTTGCTGTGGGGCGCTGCCTGGTGGCTCGCCGGCGGTGCGTTCGAGCTGAAGCGGCATCTGAACCGGATCGACACGCCGCATGCGGCGCTGGCGTGGGTCGTGGTCAGCATCGCCGCGGCGCTGCTCGTCTCGAGGGCGGTTCGCTGGCCGCGGCTCTTGCTGGTCGGCATCGCGCTGCTGCCGGCGATGGCGCTGGTGGCGTGGAGCGATTGGCAGATCGCACGCACGACGCTGGAGAACTTCGGCGCTCTGATATGGCCGTTCGCCTGGATCGTGCAATGGAGTGCGTTGTACGCGGCCGATGCGCCGCAGCGCGCCGCCTCGCCTCACGCCGATTCTCACGCGGGGCCAGTTGTACGCCGCACATGCGGTGTCGGCGATCGCTCTGACCGCGCAGATCGCCTGGGAAGCGAGCGAGTGGGTCGACCGCATCGCGCTGCCGGGGACGGTCTGGCTTGCCTGCGCCGCGGTGTTGCCGCTGGTCGCCTTCCTGTTCCTGGTCTGTGCCTTGGCGGGCGCACAGACGCTGGCCGCTGAACCTGCATCGCGAGGCCTACGCGATCGGCGCCGGCGGGCCGATCGCCGCGCTGGCCGCCGCCTGGTTCGCGATTGCCACCGTCGTGTCGCCCGGCACGGCATCGCCGCTCTCCTATGTGCCGCTTTTCAATCCGCTCGAACTGACGCTCGCACTGACGCTGGTCGCGCTGTTCCTGTGGAGCGGCCGTTTCAGCGGGCTCACCGACACGACGCGGTTTGCATGCCTGGGCGTCGGCCTGTTCGGTCTGCTCAACGGCGCCGCATTGCGCACGGCGCACCACTGGGGAGCGATTCCGTGGCAGCTCAACGCGCTGCTGGCCTCGAAGTTATTGCAGGCGGGGTTGACGCTCGCCTGGACGGCGACCGCTGTCATGCTGATGTTTTTCGCGACGCGGCGCGCGCTGCGACCGCTGTGGATGACGGGCGCGGGCTTGCTCGCGCTGTCGATCGGCAAGCTGTTTCTGATCGACCTCGGAGCGCTTTCTGGACTGCCGCGCGTGATCGCGTTTCTTGGCGTCGGCACGCTGTTGCTGCTGATCGGATACCTGTCGCCGCTGCCGCCGGCGGCCGACGCGCAAAAGCGCACGGACGGCGGCTAGACCGGCCACGCGGCGGCAACCAAGGCAGGAAGCACGGCGCCTGCCGGGGCGCGCAACACATAGTCTGCAACGTCCGACAACGGTGTCGGATTCGGATTGATCTCGACGATCGTCGCGCCAGCGGACTTCGCGTAGTCCGGCAGCGCGGCTGCGGGATAGACCTCGGCCGACGTGCCCACGACAAGCAGTATCTGACATCGCCTTGCCGCGTCCTCGGCGGCCTGGAGCGCATCCGGTGGCAGGGTCTCCTCGAACCAGACGACGTCGGGCCGCAGCAGCGCGCCGCACCCGGCGCAGCGAGGAACCTCGTCGCCGACCTCGGTCCAATGTTCGACGATCGTATTCTCGCGGGAGCATTTGACGCGGCCGATGTTGCCGTGCAGCTCCACGACGTTGCGACTGCCGGCGCGCCGGTGCAAGCCGTCGACGTTTTGCGTGATCAGCACGAAATCGGAAACGCGCCCTTCGAGCACGGCAAGCGCGCGATGACCGGCATTGGGCTCCGCCTTTGCAACGAGCTTGCGCCGCCACGCGTACCAATCCCACACGAGCTTGGGGTTGCGGCGGAATGCATCCGGCGTGGCGAGCTTCTGCGGATCGAACTGCGCCCACAAGCCCGTCTGGGCATCGCGAAACGTCGGCACGCCGGATTCGGCGGAGACGCCGGCGCCCGTCAATACCGCGACGCTGCGTGCCGCTGGCGATCGCGCCGGCGAGTGATTGCGGTATCGTCATCGATGAACTTCCCGGTATCCGCTGCGCGTATCGATGTCGGTCTCTCGTCGTGCGCAAGTGCATGTAGTCGCATGCTAAACTCGCCGCACGTCGACGTCACGGATCAGCGATGTCCGGCAACACCTTCGGCAGGCTTTTTTGCGTCACCTCGTTCGGCGAGTCGCACGGGCCGGCGATCGGCTGCGTTGTCGATGGCTGTCCGCCGGGGCTGGAGCTGGCTGCTGCCGACATCCAGCACGATCTCGACCGGCGCAAGCCCGGCACGTCGCGACACGTAACCCAGCGCCGCGAATCCGACACGGTCGAAATCCTGTCCGGCGTTTTCGAAGGACGGACGACCGGAACGCCGATCGCGCTCCTGATTCGCAACGAGGACGCGCGCAGCAAGGATTACGCGGCGATCGCCGATACCTTTCGCCCCGGTCACGCCGACTACACCTATTGGCAGAAATACGGTATTCGCGATCATCGCGGCGGCGGCCGGCAGTCGGCGCGCGAAACGGCGGTCCGCGTTGCTGCCGGCGCGGTCGCGCGCAAGTGGTTGCGCGAGCATCATGGCCTCGTCGTTCGCGGTTACCTGGCGCAGATCGGCGAGCGCATCGGTTCCGTTCAAGTCCTGGGAAAACGTCGACACCAATCCGTTTTTCGCCGCCGACGATGCGATCGTCCCGGAGCTCGAAGCATTCATGGATGCCTTGCGCAAGTCGGGCGATTCCTGCGGTGCGCGCATCACCGTCGTCGCTTCCGGCGTGCCGGTAGGCTGGGGCGAGCCGGTTTTCGACAAGCTCGATGCGGACATCGCTCACGCGATGATGGGCATCAATGCGGTCAAGGGCGTGGAGATCGGCGCCGGCTTTGCCAGCGTCGCGCAGGCGGGGACCGTGCACTCGGACGAGATGACTCCGCAAGGCTTTGCTTCGAATCACGCCGGCGGCATTCTCGGCGGGATCTCGACCGGGCAGGACGTCGTCGTCTCGATCGCGGTCAAGCCGACGTCGTCGATACGGCTCGACCGCCGTTCGATCGACAAGTCGGGAGCGCCGGTGACCGTCAATACGCACGGCCGCCACGATCCCTGCGTCGGCATTCGCGCGACGCCGATCGCCGAAGCGATGCTGCTGCTGGTGCTGATCGACCATGCGCTGCGCCATCGTGCGCAGAACGCCGACGTCATCTGTCCAACGCCGAAGATAGCGGCGGCTGCGCCGGCGGACGTGATCGCCCGGCTCAAGAGCGCCGGCGCAATCGACAATCCGGATCCGGACGAGGCCTGAAGCCCCCGGGGTTTCAGCCCGATCGCGTGCGAGTGACCTTGCTGTCGGCTTCGCCGCGCGCGAAGCGCACGTTGAGCGTGTCTCCGATGGCGAGCCTTCCGGCGTCCTGCACGATCGCGCCCTTGTCGTCGGTGACGATGCTGTAGCCCCGGTCGAGCACGCCCAGCGGATTCAGGTGCCGCAGACTCTGGGCGCAGGCGTCGATGCGCTGCGCGGTCGCTGCGATGCGCTGCGGCCGCCGCGCGCTGCCAGCGTTCGCGGCGTCGCTCCAGATCGGCGCGTGCCCGCGGCGGGGTCTTGAGAAGGCGCGCAACCGCCGCCGCCTGATGCGCCAGCAGGCTTTGCCGTGCGTCCTGCGCCTGTGCGGCCGCACGCGCGAGCCGCTCGCCCAGAGCCCGAGAGTCGGCCCGCTGTCGCTCGATCCGCGCCGCCGGATGGATCAGGCGGCGCGACACCAGATCGATGCGCTGCATGCGCAGCTCCAGCGCGCGGGCGAGGGCATGCTGCCAGCGAGCGAAGACCGCCTGCTGCCTGCCGGCGCAGCGCGGCGCGGTCCGGCACCGCCAGCGCAGCGGCTGCGGTCGGCGTCGGGGCGCGCGCGTCGGCGACGAAATCGCATATGGTGAAGTCGGTCTCGTGTCCGACGCCGCTGATGACAGGGATGCGCGATTCGAATACCGCGCGGGCGAGGACTTCTTCGTTGAAGGCCCACAAGTCCTCGATCGAGCCGCCACCGCGGCACACGATCAGGACATCGACTTCGGCGTGAGCATTCGCGGCCGCAATCGCCGCGGCGATCTCGTCGGCGGCGCCGGCGCCCTGTACCGCCGCCGGGTACAGGATGATCGGAAGACCCGGGAAACGGCGCGCCAGCGTGGTCAGGACGTCGCGCAGTGCGGCGGCTACGGGCGATGTGACGATACCCAGCGCCAGCGGAAAGGCAGGGAGCGCTCGCTTACGCTCGGGCGCAAACCAGCCCGCTGCTTCAAGCCGTGCCTTCAGCCGGGCAAAACGCTCGTACAGCGCACCGAGGCCGGCAAGTCGCACCGTCTCGACATTGAGCTGGAATTCGCCGCGCGCCTCGTAGATCGTCGGGATCGCCCGGACCTCGACCGCCGCGCCGTCACGGAGCACGACGTCGAGCAACTGGGCCTTGTGCCGGAAAAGGACGCAGCGAACCTGGGCTTGCTCGTCTTTGAGCATGAAATAGCAATGCCCGGACGCCGCTCGGGTAAATCCGGAGATTTCCCCACTGATCCAGGCGAGCCCCAGGTGGCGCTCGATCAGTAAACGTGCTGAACCGACCAGCAGCGAGACCGGCAGCACGGGCGCGAGCGAGGGGTGTTGCGGATTCCACGACGGTCAACGGATAGCCCGCGCAGGCGCGCTTGGTCAGGATATGAACGCGCACCATAATGTCCTGGACAAATGATGCGGCCCGACCTCGGGTTCCTTGCGTTATCCCTAGCGGAGCGCAGCCTGTGCCGACCATCGGCCGAACGTAGAGGGGCATCTTCAAGTCATTGAATAATAAGTGGAAAAAATACGGTGCGATTTTGGGCATGGCAACGAAATCCCTACCTGCAGTGCCACTTAGCGGCCGAATTTACAAGATATGCACAATTTTATCCACAGATATTGTGGAAAACACTCCGGCCCGCGCGATGTGGACTGCCCGCGAAGCCTTGCTGGGCGCGGTCCTCGCCGCATGGGCCGAATCCCCGTGGTATGGCGTCGATGACGCAGGCATGGCCACCGGTTAGAATGTAACAAGTTTGTAATTTGTTCATGAACAAAGCGCAATGACTGCTGCAGTGCGACAAAATGCGACTCCGGTCGCCTCCAATTTTCTTCGACAAATCATCGCGGAGGATAACCGAACGCATAAATACGGCGGGCGAGTGGTCACTCGCTTTCCACCCGAGCCCAATGGGTACCTGCATATCGGGCACGCCAAATCGATTTGCCTGAATTTCGGCCTGGCGAGTGAGAACGGCGGCGTCTGCCACCTGCGTTTCGACGACACCAATCCCATCAAGGAAGATGTCGAGTACGAGGATTCGATCAAGGCCGCGGTCAAGTGGCTCGGGTTCGACTGGGGACCCCATCTGTACCACGCGTCCGACTACTTCGATCGCCTGTACGATTTCGCCCGCCACCTGATCAAAGCCGGCATGGCGTACGTCGACAGTTCGAGCCCGGACGAGGTGCGCGCGCTGCGGGGCACACTGACCCGCCCGGGACAGGCCTCGCGCTATCGCGAGCGCGGCGCGGCCGAGAACCTCGATTTGTTCCGGCGAATGAAGGAAGGCGAGTTTCCCGACGGGGCGCACGTGCTGCGCCTGAAGATCGACCTGGCCAGCCCGAATATCAACCTGCGCGATCCGGCGATCTACCGGATCCGGCATACGACGCATCACCGCACCGGCGACAGGTGGTGCGTCTACCCGTTGTACGACTACACGCATTCGATATCGGATGCGCTGGAACGGATCACACACTCGTTCTGCACGCTCGAATTCCAGGACCACCGTCCGCTCTACGATTGGGTGATCGAGCGGCTGGCCGACGCAGGGCTCCTGCCAAGGCCGCTGCCGCAGCAGCACGAATTCGCGCGTCTCAACCTCACGTATACGGTGATGAGCAAGCGCAAGCTGCTCGAGCTGGTCGAAGGCGGACATGTCGAGGGCTGGGACGATCCGCGCATGCCGACGCTGGTCGGGCTGCGCCGGCGCGGCTATACGCCGGAGTCGATCCGGCTGTTCGCCGAGCGCATCGGCGTCTCGAAGTCCGATTCCTGGATCGACTTGAGCGTTCTCGAAGACTGCCTGCGCGACGAGCTTAACGAGCGCGCCGAGCGGCGCATCGCGGTGCTCGATCCGATCAAGCTGGTGATCGACAATTATCCGGAGGACGGCGTCGAGGATTGTTTCGCGCCGAACCACCCTCAGCGACCGGAGCTCGGCACGCGCGCGCTGCCGCTGACCCGCGAGCTGTGGATCGAGCGCGACGACTTCGACGAGCATCCGCCGAAAGGGTACTTCCGGCTCTCGCCCGGCACCGAAGTGCGCCTGCGTTATGGTTACGTGATCCGCTGTGTCGGCGTCGAGAGGAACGAGGCCGGAGCCGTCAGTGTCGTGCATTGCACTTACGACCCCACGACGCGGAGCGGCACGCCCGGCGCCGAGGCACGCAAGGTCAAGGGCAACATCCACTGGCTGTCGGTGCGACACGCCGAGCGCGCCGAAGTTCGCCTGTACGATCGCCTGTTCGTCGTGCCGCAGCCCGGGCGCGCGCGCGACGAGGGCGCGGATGCGCCGCCGCCGCGCGCCGCCGCCGACGCAGCCGTCGACGACGAAATTCACTTCGAGGAACCGACCGAGCGCAATTATCTGGACGATCTGAACCCGCACGCCAAGCGCGTCGCGCAAGCCTACGTCGAGCCGGCGCTGGCAAAAGGCCCGACCGATGCCCGTTATCAGTTCGAGCGGCACGGTTACTTCGTCGCCGATGCCAAGGATGCCGCCATCGGCCGGCCGGTATACAACCGCGCGGTTACCCTGCGCGACTCCTGGGGCAAGGACTCTCCCGGCAAACGTTGATCGCCGGCTCTAAACGCCGCCGGCCGTTGGCGTTACCATGCAGGGTGTGCCGTCTTGCGGCCCGAGGGATCGATGAAGCGCATCTTCCTGTTCCTGCTGACCAACATCGCGGTGATGGTCGTGCTGTCGGTCGTCGTGCGCTTGCTGGGTCTCGACCGCGCGCTTGCCGCCAACGGCCTCGACGTCGGCGCCTTGCTCGTCTTTTCGGCGGTTGTCGGCTTCACCGGCGCGATCATTTCGTTGTTGATGTCGAAGCCGATGGCCAAGTGGTCGACCGGCGCCCAGGTGATCGAGACGCCGAAGAACGAGAACGAGGCCTGGCTGCTGGCGACGGTCAAGCGGCTGGCCGACAAGGCCGGCGTGGGCATGCCCGAGGTCTCGGTCTACGAGGGCGAGCCGAACGCGTTTGCGACCGGCGCATTCCGCAATTCGGCGCTGGTCGCGGTGTCGACCGGATTGCTGAGCTCGATGTCGCGCGAAGAAATCGAGGCGGTACTCGGCCACGAGCTTTCGCACGTCGCCAACGGGGACATGGTGACGCTGACGCTGATCCAGGGCGTGGTCAACACCTTCGTCGTATTTCTGTCGCGCGTGGTCGCGTTTTTCGTCGATCGCATCGTCTTTCGCACCGAGCGGGGCAATGGGCCCGGCTATTTCATCACGATGATCGTCGCCCAGATCGTGCTCGGCGTGCTGGCGAGCATGATCGTCGCGTGGTTCTCGCGCCGACGCGAATTTCGCGCCGACGCCGGCAGTGCGCGACTGCTTGGGACGCCGCAACCGATGATGCACGCACTGGCGCGTCTGGGCGGGTTGCCGCCCGGCGAGCTGCCGAAGTCGATGACCGGCTTCGGCATTACCGATCATTCCGGATTCATGGCCCTGTTCGCGACGCATCCGCCGATCGAGGAGCGCATACGCGCGCTGCAGGCGGGCGCGTCCGCGACCTGATCTCGCCGACGCCGAACGATGGCGGCACCGTTGAAATACAAGATCGAGATCGAGGCGCCGAACGGCATCTGGCGCGACGTGCGCGGTGCGGACGGCGCGATCCTGACGTTCGACAGCGAAGCCGAGGCAAGGACGCGTCTTCTCGAGTTGTATCCGGTCGAGACCCGGATGGAGCGTTACGGCGGGGGCAAGCGCACGCGCGTCATTCGCATCCTGCCCGATGACGAGGACGACTGGCCGAAGCGCGGCGCGCCGGGATAGCGGCTGCACCACGCGATCTCCGGCGTCTGGCGGCGGAGGCCAATCGATCGCGGCAGTGCCGATAAACTAACGGCCGGACATCGCGAAGCGATGGCCGGCCGTATGATCGGACCGCTCGTGTCGGCTTGCCGCGCAGCGGCAAGCCGATCGATGTAGTCTATTTGAGGTGGTTCGAGACCAGCTTGGTCATTTCGAACATCGACACTTGCCGCTTGCCGCCGAAGACCTGTCGCAGCTTGTCGTCGGCATTGATCAGTCGCCTGTTGATCGAGTCCTGCAGCTTGTTCTTCTTGATGTAGTCCCAGATCTTCTTGGTGACCTCTGTGCGCGGCAACGGATTGCTGCCGACTACCGCAGCCAGCGTTGACGACGGGGTCATCGCCTTCATGAACGCCGCGTTGGGCTTGCGCTTTGCTGCGGGCTTCTTGGCGGCTTTCTTCGGGGCGGCCTTCTTTGCCGGTGCTTTTTTCGCGGCGGGTTTTTTCGCTGCGGATTTCTTCGCTGCGGGCTTCTTTGCAGCCGGCTTCTTCGCGGGCTTCTTTGCTTTCTTGGCAGTAGCCATAGCACTCCTTCCTGGTGGTTAATCGCTTCGATGCGACGGCGATGAATATGGAGTCAGCTCAATCTCCTGTCGTTGCTGCTTTCTCCATCGAACAAATATACCGCATTCCCGCGGGCATAGTATGCAAATTGTGCTCGGTTTGCGAGGGGCGCGTCGGCATTGTTGCGCGATTGGTTGGCCGGGACGAGAAGCGCGGAGGCGGGCGCGCCGGTCCCGGCCACCGCCGCGCGAGCGGCCCGCCGCGCGCCGACCGGTGTTGCGCGTGCCACGCTGCCCCCGACCGGTGCGCCGGGCGGCGGCTCCGGCGCCGCACGTGTCGGCACGAAATCGCCGATAATGAGCGAACTCGCACCATGACGCCCTCCCAGAACCTCGCCGAACTGCGCAGCGAATACCACCGCGAAGCGCTGACCGAAGCAGACGTCGATCCCGATCCCTTGCGCCAGCTCGAGCGCTGGCTGCAGGAAGCGCTCCGCGCCGCGCTGCCCGAGCCGACCGCGATGACCCTGGCCACCGTCGGCGCCGATGGCCGCCCGGCGGCGCGCATCGTGCTGCTCAAGGGAGTCGGACCCGACAGCCTCGTTTTTTTCACCAACTACGAGAGCCGGAAAGGGCGGGAGCTCGCAGTTCATCCGGATGCGGCGCTGCTCTTTCACTGGATCGAGCTCGAGCGGCAGGTGCGAATCGAGGGCATGACAAGCAAGGTGGCGGGCGCGGAGTCCGATGCCTATTTCGCCTCTCGTCCAAGATCGTCGCGCCTCGGCGCATGGGCGTCGCCGCAAAGCCGGACCATTCCCGACCGTGACTGGCTGGAGCGCGAATTCGCGGCGGTCGCGGTGCGCTACGAAGGCGACAACGCGGCGGTGCCGCGCCCGCCGTTCTGGGGCGGCTATCGCGTCGTCCCGTCACTGGTCGAATTCTGGCAGGGTCGCCCCTCGAGGCTGCACGACCGCATCGTCTATCGGCGCGACGGTCCGCGCTGGCAGATCGAGCGGCTCGCGCCGTGACCGCGCCGGCAGGGCGCAGCCGCTACAGCTTTCCGGTGCTGATCGCGCTGGCGATCGTCAATCACTCGGTGCTGGCCGGCAGTCGGGTGACCGTTTCGCTGTATGCCCTGTCGATCGGCGCGTCGCCGCTGGTCGTGGGCACGCTGATGGGTCTGTACGCGTTTCTGCCGATCTGGCTGAGTGTCGCCGCCGGCCGGCTGTCCGATCGAGTGGGCGTACGCGGGCCGATGCTGGTCGGCTCGTTCGGAGTCGCGCTGGGCGCGGCGCTTCCCTGCATCTGGCCGGGAATCGGCGCGCTGTTCGCAGCGACATCCTTGATCGGCGCCTCGTTCATGCTGTTCCAGGTATCGGTGCAAAATGCCACCGGCGAGATGGGACCGCCGGGCGAGCGCGCCAAGAATTTCAGTCTGCTGGCGCTCGGCTACTCGATCTCGGGCTTTTGCGGACCGCTTGCGTCGGGACTCTCGATCGACCACCTGGGGTTCAGCGCGACGTTCATCGGATTCGCGCTGCTGCCGCTGCTGCCGGTACTGGCATTGACGCGGCGCGCTCTGGTGCTTCCCGGGCGCCACCGCGCCCATGCGCAGGCGCCTTCCGGCGGCATTATGCAGCTGATGCGCAATCCGCAGCTCAAGCGCGTGTTCATCGTCAATGCGCTGCTGTCGATGGCATGGGACCTGCACACTTTTTTCATCCCGATCTACGGCGCGACAATCGGATTGTCGGCGTCACGCATCGGGGTCATCCTCGCGTCGTTCGCTGCGGCGACCTTTGCCGTTCGCCTGATGATGCCGCGGATCGCGCGGAGCTTCACCGAATTCCAGGTATTGACGGCGGCAATGTTCACTGCCGCCGCCACCTATGCGCTGTTCCCGTTCGTGGCCAGCGCCGGCGCGCTGATGGTCCTGTCGTTCGCGCTTGGGCTGGCGCTCGGCAGCGCGCAACCGATGGTGATGGCGCTGCTGCACAGCATCGCCCCGGCCGGCAGAATGGGCGAAGCGGCGGGCGTGCGCATGTCGATCATCAATGCCTCGACGTTCGCCGTGCCACTGTTGTTCGGCGCGGTCGGATCGACGCTGGGATTGGCGCCGGTGTTCTGGTCGGTCGGCGCGGCGCTCGCCGGCGGCGGCTGGTTCGCGCGCCGGCCCTGATCCTAGCGCTTCAGGCGGTCGATGTACTGTTTCCTGAACTTGGCCACTTTCGGCGCGACGACAGCCTGGCAATACGGCTGTCTGCCATTGCGCTCGAAATACTCCTGATGGTAGCTCTCGGCCGGATAGAAGGTCGCCGCGCCGGCGATCTCGGTGACGATGGGCGCGGGCCAGATTCCGTCCCGGGTCAGCTCGCCGATCACCGCCTGGGCATCGCTTTTCTGCTCGGGCGTCTGGCAAAAGATGACCGACCGATACTGCGTGCCGATATCGTTGCCCTGCCGGTCGCGGGTCGTCGGATCGTGAATCGAAAAGAACACGCGCAGCAGGTCGCGGAAGGACAGTACGGTGGGATCGAAGCTGATCCTGACGACTTCGGCATGCCCGGTCGCCCCGCTGCAGACGGCTTCGTAGGTCGGATCGGCGGTGCGGCCTCCGGCGTAACCTGATTCCACCGACTGCACGCCGGCGAGCTGGTCGAACACTGCCTCGAGGCACCAGAAACAGCCGCCGCCCAGCACCGCGGTCTGTCTGGATTCAGGCATCGTTGTCATGGTCATGGCCCTTCGGATCGTCGGTGATCAGGATAGCGCGATTCGCGGCACCCTCGCGAGTGCCTTGGTCGCGCTCGCGAAGCCGAAGCTTACGCCCGGCGCCTATCTGGCCGCGCACCCACGAGGTGGTGCGATAATCACGCGCGGTGAAACGCAAGGTCGACTGCGAAATCACCACCGGATCACCGGCATCGACGACATGACTCGATCTGACCCCAATCTCGACCTCGTGCGCGATATGCTCCGGCCCCATGGCGCGGCGGCGGGCGCGGTCGGCCGGCCGAGCCTAGCCGTGTTCGCCGGGATGCGCGCCTTCGCGATGTTCGTCGTGCGGGTCGTTCGTCGACTGCACGCGACGCAGGTCGCACGCGTCGCCGCGAGCCTGTCGTTCACGACCCTGCTCGGGGTTGTCCCGCTGTTCACCGTGGCGTTCGCCTATGTGGCGCCCTACTCGATGTTCGAGCACTGGCGGGAAGCGCTCGAGCCCGTCCTGCTCAAATTCCTGTTGCCCGGAAGCGGGACGTCGGCGCGGCAGTACCTGGCCGAGTTCACCGCCAAGACAGCCGGCTCTCAAGGGCATCGGCACCGCGCTGGTCGTGCTGACTGCGGTGCTGCTGATCGCTGAAGTGGAGCGCGAGATCAACGCGATCTGGGGAATCCACGAAGCGCGTTCGCTGCCGCGGCGGATCATCGTGTACGCGCTGGGCTTCGTCGCCGTCCCCGCACTGATCGGCGCGGCCGTGTATGCGACCTCGTGGCTGATCGACACCTCGGTGGCCGCCGTCCCGCTCGCGTCGGCCGCACTGCCTTATGCCGCGCGGCCGTTTTCGCTGGCCATCGGCACCGTTCTGCTGACGCTGGCGTACAAGCTGGTGCCGGCGCGACCGGTGCCGCTGCGAGCGGCGTTGATCAGCGGCTTCCTCGCAGCCGTCGCGTTGGAGGGAGCGAAGTTCGGCTTCGCGCTCTACATCACCAACGTCCGCACCTACGAGATCGTCTACGGCGCGCTGGCCGCGCTGCCGCTGTTCCTCATCTGGATCTATGTGTGCTGGATCATCCTGCTTGGCGGAGCCGCGGTCGCGGCGACACTCGCCGAGCACCGCTGGGGAAGAAGCAGGAAACGGCGCCGCCCGTGATGTCGTCGCATTCGATGGACGCAACGTCGCCTTGCCGAATCGCGACGTCCAAGCTAGAGTTGACGCTTCGCGTCGACGGAGTGCCCCCTCGTGTGGTCGATCATCCAGGCAGCAGGTTGGCCGATCTGGCCGCTGATATTTGCATCGGTGATCGCGCTGGCGCTGATATTCGAGCGGCTGTGGTCGCTGCGTCAGAGCGTCGTTGCGCCCTCGGGCATGGTCGACAAGGTGCTTTCCGAGTACAAGCGCACCGGCCTGACGCCTGAGCTTCTCACCAAGACCGCCCACCAGGGTCCGCTGGGCCGGGTGCTCGCTGCGGGGCTGGCCAACGTCAAGAGCCCGCGGCCGGTAATGAAGGAAGCGGTCGAGGAGGTCGGCCGCATCGTCAGCCACGAGCTCGAGCAATTCCTGACGACGCTGGGTACGATCGCGGCGATGGCGCCGCTGCTCGGTCTTTTCGGCACGGTCGTCGGCATGATCGAGATCTTCGGCTCGCAGACCGCTGCAGGATCGAATCCGATACTGCTGGCGCACGGAATCTCGGTCGCGCTGTACAACACCGCGCTTGGCCTGATCGTCGCGATACCGAGCATGATCTTCTACCGTCACTTCCGCGCCAAGGTCGATGCGCTGATCCTCGAAATGGAGCAGCAGGCCATCAAGCTGGTCGAGCTCGCGCACGGGGAGCGCAAATAATGGTCGCGCCGGCTGCCGCATCGAGACATGTCGGCGCGCCGCGGCCCTGGTCACCGCCGCGCAGGGAAAGCGGCGATGAATCTGCGCGGCGCCAGACACCGCGACGAGCCGGAGATCAATTTCATTCCGTTGATCGACGTCCTGCTGGTTATCCTGATCTTCCTGATGGTGACCACGACCTATCAGCGGGTCGCGGAGCTCAAGATCACGCTGCCGGAAGCCAACGCCGATCCGATGCAGCAACGGCCGAAGGAAATCAACGTCGGCATCAGCGCGCAGGGGCAGTACATGATCGACAAGGCGCTGATGCCGTTCACGACGGTAGGCGCGCTGGCCGAGGCGCTGAGCCGCGCCGCGGCGGGCGCCAAGGACCCGGTGATCATCATCAATGCCGATGCCAATGCCACGCACCAGTCGGTGATACACGTGATGGAGGCGGCGCGTCAGGCCGGTCTGATCCACATCACGTTTGCCACCCAGACTACCGGCAAGTGACAGATCGGTCCAAGAGCAGGCAGGCGCAAGCCGCCTGTGATTGGAAACCGAGCTGTCATCCCGGGCGCGTCTAGCGCGACCCGGGATCCAAGGTACAGCGCGAGGGCGCCGTGCAACCCTGCTTGGGTCCCGACCTGCGTCGGGACGACGAAAGTGTCCCGCCGTGAACTTCAGCGAACATCTGGTCGCCGCGTGGTTTTCGCCGAGTCTGACGCCGCTGTCGGTCCTGCTCGCCCCGGCTGCGCTCGCGTTCCGCGCTGCGACCATCGTCCGACGCGCGCTCTATCGCCGCGGCCTGTTCCGGATCGAGCGCCTGCCGGTGCCGGTCATCGTCGTCGGCAACATCACCGTCGGCGGCAGCGGCAAGACGCCGTTGACGATTGCGCTGTCGAGCGAGCTGGCCCGCCGCGGCTGGCGCCCCGGCATCGTCAGCCGCGGCTATCGGGCGACGAGCCGTGCGCCGCGCGCGGTCGGCGTCGACGACGATCCGGATGTCGTTGGCGACGAGCCTTTGCTGCTCGCGCGGACCGGCTTGCCGGTGTGGATCGGCGCCGACCGGCCTGCGGCAGCGCGCGCGCTGCTCGCGGCCCACCCCGATCGCGATCTGATCATCGCCGACGACGGGCTGCAGCACTACGCGCTCGCGCGCGATATCGAAATCGCGGTGATCGACGCGAGCCGCGGGCTGGGCAACGGGCTGCCGCTGCCGGCCGGACCGTTGCGCGAACCGGCGGCGCGCCTTGGGGCGGTCGACGCCATCGTGCATCTCGGCGGGACGGGTGACTCCAAGCGCGAATTCGCGATGACGCTCGCCGGCGAGCGCTTCGTTCGGGTCAACGATAGCGCGGTCTCCGCCGATGCGGCGCTGTTCCGCTCCGGTGAAGTGCACGCCATCGCCGGGATCGGCGACCCGGCGCGATTCTTCGCGCAGCTCGCCGCCCTGGGCATCGCTGCGCACCGCCATCCGTTTCCCGATCATCATCGCTACGTCGCCGCCGACCTCGCTCTGCCCGGCGCCACGGCGATCCTGATGACCGAGAAAGATGCGGTAAAATGCAAAGGATTCGCCGACGACCGCTGCTGGGCTCTCCCCGTGAGGGCGACGGTCGAGCCGGCACTGTTGGCACTGGTCGAGAGAGGCTTGCGTGGATGCAAAGCTGCTTGAGCTTCTGGTTTGCCCGGTGACCAAGGGCCCGCTGGTCTACGATCGCGAGCGCCAGGAACTGATATCGAAAACCGCGCGGCTCGCCTATCCGATCCGCGACGGCATCCCGGTGATGCTCGAGGAAGAGGCGCGCAAGCTCGCGCCTGCCGAGTACGAGTGACGCGCGACACGGCGCCGAGGTGACGCGGGCGGCGCGTCGCACCCTGCGCCGACCGGCGTTCTGAGCGGCTGGAGTTCGTCTTGTTCACCGTCCTCATTCCCGCTCGCTATGCATCGACCCGCCTTCCGGGCAAGCCGCTGTCGGACATCGGCGGCAAGCCGATGGTGGTCCGCGTCGCCGAGCGCGCCAGGATGAGCGGCGCGGCGAAGGTCGTCGTCGCTACCGACGATGAGCGGATACGTTCCGCGGTCGCGCGCTACGGCATCGACGTGGCGATGACCAGCAGCGATCATCCGACCGGCACCGATCGCCTGGCCGAGGCGGCGGCGCAGCTCGGTCTCGACGAGCGCGCGATCGTCGTCAACGTCCAGGGCGACGAGCCCTTGCTCGAGCCGGCGCTGATTCGGGCGGTCGCCGACAAGTTGACCGAGCACTCCGACGCGGCGATCGCGACCGCATGCCACCCGATCAGCGACGCCGATGAGGCTTTCAATCCGAACGTGGTCAAGGTCGTGCTCGATCACGCCGGCTATGCGCTGTACTTCAGCCGCGCGACGATTCCCTGGGCGCGCGACGCGTTCGCCGCCGATCGGCGAACGCTGCCGGCAGGGCTGCCGCTTTACCGGCACTACGGCTTGTATGCCTATCGCGTCGCTTTTCTCAGGCGCTATCCGTCGCTCCCGCCTGCGCCGCCCGAGCGCTTCGAAGCGCTCGAGCAGCTGCGCGCCCTGTGGCACGGCTACCGGATCATCGTCAGCGTGACCCGCGGCGCGCCGGCGCCGGGTGTCGACACGCAGGAAGATCTCGACCGCGTGCGCGTCCTGTACGCGGCAGGCAAGGTTTGACCGTCTCTCCGATTCCGGCCAGAATCGCGGCGCGCAGCGCGGGCGCCGGTGGCCGGCACGATGCGGCGCGCGCCCACCATCCGATTCCGACCATGCGACTGATACTCCTCGGCCCACCCGGAGCCGGAAAAGGGACTCAGGCCGCCTTCATCAAGCAGCTATACGGGATTCCGCAGATCTCGACCGGCGACATGCTGCGCGCCGCGGTGCAGGCGGGGACGCCGCTCGGGCTCGCCGCGAAAAAGGTGATGGACTCGGGTGCTCTGGTATCGGACGACATCATCATCGCGCTGGTCGAGGAACGTCTGAAGGCTCCCGATTGCGCCAAAGGCTATCTGTTCGATGGATTTCCGCGCACGATTCCGCAGGCCGATGCGATGAAGAACGCCGCGGTGCCGATCGATTTCGTTCTGGACATTGCCGTTCCGGACGCCGCCATCGTCGAGCGCATGAGCGGCCGGCGCGTGCATCCCGCGTCCGGCCGCAGCTACCACGTCAAGTTCAATCCGCCGAAGGTCGCCGGACGCGACGACCTGACCGGCGAGCCGCTGATCCAGCGCGATGACGACAAGGAGGAAACGGTCAAGAAGCGCCTCGCCGTCTACCATGCGCAGACCGAGCCGCTGGTTGCCTACTACCGCGAGTGGGCGAAGAGCGGCGACCCGCGCGCCCCCAAATACCGCAGCGTCGACGGAATGGGCTCGGTCGATGCCATCAAGGACGCCGTGCTCGCCGCGCTGCATCGCTGACGCGATGGCCGGCCTGGGTTCCCGGTCACCGACTTCGCACCGCCTCTGGCGATGAGCGTCGACCTCCGCGCCATCGCTTTCTACCTGCCGCAGTTCCATCCGATTCCGGAGAACGACGCCTGGTGGGGTGCTGGATTCACCGAATGGCGCAACGTCGTCCGTGCCAGGCCGAATTTTGCCGGGCACTACCAGCCTCATCTGCCGGCCGATCTCGGCTTTTACGATCTGCGCGTGCCCGAGACGCGCGCGCAGCAAGCGGCGCTGGCGCGGTCGCATGGCATTGGCGCCTTCTGCTACTACCACTACTGGTTTTCCGGCAAGCGCCTGTTGCAGCGTCCATTCGATGAGGTGCTCGCGTCGGGCGAGCCCGATTTTCCGTTTTGTGTCTGCTGGGCCAACGAGACGTGGACGCGGCGCTGGGACGGACTCGACAGCGACATCCTGATCGCTCAGCGCTATGGCGACGACGACGCGCTTGCGCTGATCCGTGGCCTGCTACCGGCATTCGCCGATCGCCGCTATGTCCGCATCGACGGCAAGCCGCTGCTGCTCGTTTACTGTGCCGATGCGATTCCGGACCCGCCGCGCTGGGCGGCGATCTGGCGCGGCGCCGCGCGCGAGGCCGGCTATCCGGATATCTATCTCGCGCTGGTACAAAGCGTCAACCAGACGACGATGGACCCATCGACGATAGGCTATGACGCAGCCGTGGAGTTCCCCCCGCATCTGACTCGTTCGCAGGGAATCGCGCCGGATCCGGACGCCGTGCGTCGCGGCTTTCAGGGCGACGTTCTCGACTACGTTTCATGCGCGCAGAACGCGCTGGCGCGGCCGCGTCCCGGCTATCGCCTGTTCCGCGGCGTGATGACCGGCTGGGACAACACGGCCCGCGTGCCCGACATCGCGCGTTGCTTTGTCAACGCGGAGCCCGCCAACTACGAGCGCTGGCTTGCGGCCGCAGCGGCGCAGACGCGCGAGTGGCACGACGGCGACGAGCGCATCGTCTTCGTCAATGCCTGGAACGAGTGGGCCGAGGGCTGTCATCTCGAGCCGGACCTGCGCTACGGCAGAGCCTTTCTCGAAGCGACCCGGCGCGCGCTGGGCCAAGCGTAGCCGCCCGTGTCCGATACTTCGTCTCCGCTGGTCAGCCTGATCGTGCGCAGCAGCGCCCGCATGACCTTGCAAGCCGCCCTCGATTCGATCGGCGTGCAGGACTACCCGCAATTGGAGGTCATCGTCGTCGCCGCGAGCGGGCGCGATCATCCGGCGGTTCCCGGGCGGATCGGAGCGCACCCGCTGCGCCTCGTGAAGAGCGACGTACGCCTGTCGCGGCCGCAGGCAGCCAATGCCGGCCTCGACGCGGCGCGAGGCGATTGGATCACGTTTCTCGACGATGACGACCTGCTGCTCTCGGGCCACGTCGCCGGGCTCGTCGCCGCCCGGCGCAATGCGCACGGCGCGCGGTTGATCTACACGCTGGCGCTGGGCAGGTTCGCCGACGGCCACACCGAACCCTGGGGCCGGCCCTATGCGCTGTCCGAACTCTACGAGCGCAACTTCATCCACCTCTCGACCGCATTGTTCGCGCGAAGCCTGGTTGCCGACGGCTGCCGCTTCGACGAGGCGTTCGAAATCATGCAGGACTGGGATTTTTTTCTGCAGTGCGCGCAGCATACGCCGTTCCACTTCGAACCACGCCAGACCTTCGAGTGGCGCGTCGATCTCGGTACCTCGGGAACCGGCGTCGGCGGCAACAAGGATGCAGCGCGCTTCGCGCGCTTCCGTGACGCGATCTACGCCAAATGGGGCGCTCGGCGTCATGCCCTGGCGGCGCGGGTCAAGCAACTGGTCGAGGACGCAACCGCCAAGCTGCGGCTTGGCGACTTCGACGGCGCGGAAGCCCGTTGCAGCGAAGCACTGGCGGCGAGTCCGGGCGACCCCTGGGCGCTCAATACCCTCGCGTTGGTCTATCGGACGATCGGCCGGCTGGCCGACGCCGAGCTCGCCCAGGCGTACGCGGTCGCCGTGCGGCCGAACAATCCGTCGCTGTTGTACAACCTCGCGGAAATCCACCGGGCGCGCGGCGATCTCGAGCGCGCACGCGGCTGCCTGCAGCGCGCGCTCGACCTCGCGCCGGACTTCGCCTCGGCGCGGACGATGCTGGCCGCGCTCGACCCGGAGCGATGACAGTCGTCGAAAGAGGAATGCGCGTGCCGGCACGTTGGACGCGCCCCGGCGCGTCAATTACAATCGCCGCCTCCCCAACGATGAAATACCGGCGCCCTTGACTCGACGCAACGCCTTTTACGCGCAGTCCGGCGGCGTGACTGCGGTGATCAACGCCAGCGCCTGCGGCGTCATTCAGACCGCCAGGCAGCACAAGCGCAGCATCGGCCGCGTATACGCCGGCCGCAACGGGATCATCGGTGCCCTGACCGAGGACCTGATCGACACCGGCCGCGAATCGTCGCGGGCGATCGCAGCCTTGATGCACACGCCCGCCGGCGCCTTCGGCTCGTGCCGCTACAAGCTCGCCGGCATCGACCGCGACAAGGCGCAGTACGAGCGGCTGCTCGACGTCTTTCGCGCGCACGACATCGGCTACTTTTTCTACAACGGCGGCAACGACTCGGCCGACACCTGCCTCAAGGTATCGCAGATGGCGGCGCGGCTGGACTATCCGCTGATCGCGGTCCACGTGCCGAAGACGGTCGACAACGATCTGGCGGTGACCGATTGCTGTCCCGGTTTCGGATCGGTCGCCAAATATGTCGCGACCTCGATGCGCGAGGCCGCATTCGACGTGGCGTCGATGGCGAAGACTTCGACCCGCGTTTTCGTGCTGGAAGTGATGGGCCGCAACGCCGGATGGATCACCGCGGCGGTCGGCCTGGCCGACGACGCGGACACGCCGATTCCGCTGCTGCTGCTTTTTCCCGAGATCGCGTTCGACGAAGCGAAATTCCTGGCGCGCCTGGACGCGAAGGTCGTCCAATTCGGCTATTGCTGCGTCGGCGTATCCGAGGGATTGCGCGACAGCCAGGGGAAGCTGCTGGCCGAGGCGGGCACCAAGGATGCGTTCGGCCATGCGCAGCTGGGCGGCGTCGGGCCGATGATCGCCGCGCTGGTCAAGGAGAGGCTTGGGCACAAATACCATTGGGCGGTGGCCGATTACCTGCAGCGCGCCGCGCGGCACCTGGCCTCGAAGACCGACCTCGAGCAGGCCTACGCGGTCGGCCGTGCCGCCGTCGAGCTTGCGGTGCGCGGCAAGAGCGCGGTGATGCCGGCGATAGTGCGCACTTCCGACAGGCCGTACCGCTGGAAAATCGAGGCGGCGCCGCTGGACAAGGTCGCCAATGTCGAGAAGAAGCTGCCGCGCGATTACATCAGTGCCGACGGCTACGGCATCACCGCCAAGGCGCGTGCCTATCTGTCGCCGCTGACCCGTGGCGAAGCGTTCCCCCCGTTCCGCGACGGCCTGCCGCAGTACGTGCGCCTGAAGAACGTCGCGGTTGCGAAAAAGCTGACCACGTCGTTTTCAGTCTGACACCCGCCCGCGACTGCCGCGTCGAAGAGGATCCCGTGCCCCGCACCGTCGAATATTTCTTTACGCCGGTATCGCCGTTCACCTACCTCGGACACGAGCGGTTCGTCGCCATCGCCGGCCGGCACGGCGTCGTCGATCGACGTCAAGCCGGTCGACCTGGGTCCGGTGTTCGCGGTGTCGGGCGGCCTGCCGTTGAAACAGCGGGCGCCGCAGCGCCAGGCGTATCGGCTGGTCGAGCTCGGACGCTGGTCGAAGCATCTGGGGTTGCCGCTCAATTTGCAGCCGCGCCATTTTCCGGTTCCTCCGGCGCTCGCTTCGAAATGGATTCTGGCCGCGTTGTCGCAACAAGGCGCCGGCGGCGCGCTCAAGCTGACCGGCGCCCTGTTGCGCGCGGTGTGGGCAGAGGAGCGGAATATCGCCGAAGCGGACACGCTGGCCGCGATCGCATCCGAGCAGGGATTCGACGCCGCGTCACTGGCCGAACGCGCCGCCGCCGCGGACATCGGCGAGCGTTATGAAGCGCTGACGCAGGAGGCGATCGACCGGCAGGTCTTCGGGGCGCCGACGTACATCTATCGAGACGAGCCGTTCTGGGGTCAGGATCGGCTCGACTTTTTGGACCGAGCGCTGGCAAAATAGCGTGTTTTGGCGGTTCGCCGTCCGCTTGCCTCGACGCGAGCGCGACAACCGCCTCCCGGCGCACGCTCGGCCGGGCCATAACAAAGATCCGCAAAGACCCGCCAGGATTCGCTCGCCACCATTTAGGGGACATACATGTCAACCGCACTCGTCTTCGCGCTCGTTTGCGCGGTCGCCGCGCTGGTCTACGGCGGCTTGTCGATCACCTGGATCCTGCAAAAGCCGGCCGGCAATGCGCGGATGCAGGAGATCGCCGCCGCCGTGCAGCAGGGCGCGCAGGCCTATCTGAATCGCCAATATGCGACGATCGCGGTGGTCGGCGTCATCCTCCTGGTAATCATCGGCGTGTTTCTCTCCTGGACGACTGCCATCGGCTTTGCCGTCGGCGCGGTGCTGTCGGGCTTGGCCGGATTCATCGGCATGAACGTCTCGGTGCGCTCGAATGTGCGCACCGCGGAGGCGGCGCGCACCGGCCTGAACGAGGCGCTGGCAGTCGCGTTTCGCGGCGGGGCGATCACGGGTCTTTTGGTCGTCGGGCTCGGGTCTGCTCGGCGTAGCGGGCTTCTACTGGTTCCTGGTGCAATCGGCGCACTACGCGCCGAACGCCACCAAGGAAGGCCTGCACGGCATCATCGAGCCGCTGGTCGGCCTGGCGTTCGGCGGTTCGCTGATATCGATATTCGCGCGGCTCGGCGGCGGCATATTCACCAAGGGCGCCGATGTCGGCGCCGACCTGGTCGGCAAGGTCGAGGCCGGCATTCCCGAAGACGATCCGCGCAATCCCGCGGTGATCGCCGACAACGTCGGCGACAACGTCGGCGACTGCGCCGGCATGGCGGCCGACCTGTTCGAAACCTACGCGGTGACGATCGTGGCGACGATGCTGCTGGGCGCGCTGCTGCTGCCGTCGTACGCCGAGGCCGCGGTGACGTATCCGCTGGCGCTTGGCGGCTTCTCGATCCTGGCCTCGATCGTCGGATGTTTCTTCGTCAAGGCGCGCGAGGGCGGCAAGATCATGAATGCGCTCTACCGGGGGCTGATGGTCGCCGGCGGACTGTCGGCGATCGGCTTCTGGTTCATCACCGACTGGCTGATGAGCCCGGTCGTTGCGACCAATCCCGAGCTGTCGACCTGGCATCTGTGGGGTGCGGGTCTGATCGGCCTTGCGCTGACTGCGGCGATGGTCGTGATCACCGAGTACTACACCGCGACCGAGTTCAAGCCGGTTCGCCACGTCGCGGAGGCGTCGACGACCGGGCACGCGACCAACATCATCGCGGGACTGGGCGTATCGATGAAGTCGACCGCGTGGCCGGTGATCTCGGTGTGCATCGCGATCCTGGCTTCGTATTGGCTGGCGGGGCTCTATGGCATTGCGATCGCCGCGACCGCGATGCTGTCGATGACCGGCATCATCGTCGCGCTGGATGCATACGGTCCGATCACCGATAACGCCGGCGGCATCGCCGAAATGGCCGATCTTCCCGAGTCGGTGCGCGCGATCACCGATCCGCTCGATGCAGTCGGCAACACGACCAAGGCGGTCACCAAGGGCTATGCGATCGGCTCGGCGGGTCTTGCCGCGCTGGTCCTTTTCGCCGACTACACGCACGCGCTGTCCGGCGCCAATATCAACGTGAGCTTCGACCTGTCCAATCACATGGTGATCGTCGGACTATTCCTCGGCGGCTTGATCCCGTATCTGTTCGGTGCGATGGCGATGGAAGCCGTCGGGCGTGCGGCGGGCGCCGTCGTCGTCGAAGTGCGCCGCCAGTTCAAGGAGATTCCCGGCATCATGGCCGGCACCGCGAAACCGGAATACGGCGTCGCGGTCGACATGCTGACCAAGGCGGCGATCCGGGAAATGATCGTTCCGTCGTTGTTGCCGGTGCTGGTTCCGGTGGTCGTGGGCCTGTTGCTGGGGCCGGTCGCGCTCGGCGGATTGTTGATGGGCACGATCATCACCGGACTGTTCGTCGCGATCTCGATGACTACCGGCGGCGGCGCCTGGGACAACGCCAAGAAGTACATCGAGGACGGCCACCACGGCGGCAAGGGCTCGGATGCCCACAAGGCGGCCGTGACCGGCGACACCGTCGGCGATCCGTACAAGGATACCGCCGGTCCCGCAGTCAACCCGCTGATCAAGATCATCAACATCGTCGCGCTGATGATCGTGCCGCTGCTCGCGCTGCATGGCGCCGACCGCAAAGTCGCATCGGTTCCGCCGTCGATTTCCATGCCGGCGAGCGGAGCAGCCGTCGCCGTCACGACGGCCGCGCCGCAAGCGGTCGACGCGCCGAAGAAATAAGCGCATCCGGCGCACGCAAAAAAGGCCGACCCGCGGGTCGGCCTTTTTTGGGCTGTCGTCGCCGCGACCCAGCGGCGCGTCAGCGCTTTCTGACCAGCATCACGCCGTCGCCGACCGTCAGCAGGCAGGCATCGACACGGCCGTCATCGCGAACCTTGGCGTTGAGGGCGCGAAGCGCATCGGTATCCTCGTCATGCGCGTCGGGGTCGGCGACCTTGCCCGACCACAGCGTGTTGTCGAGCGCGATCGCCCCGCCGCGGCGGAGGAGCTTCAGGCAGGCCTCGTAATACGCATCGTAGTTCGACTTGTCGGCGTCGATGAAGGCGAAGTCGAAGGTTTCGGCGCCGCCCTGCTTTAGCAGCGCCGCGAGCGTGTCGGTCGCGGGCGCGAGGCGAAGGTCGATGCGCCCGGCGACGCCGGCCTCCTGCCAGTAGCGGCGGGCGACGCTGGTCCATTCCTCGCTGACATCGCAGCAGATGAGCTTGCCGTCGGCCGGCAGTGCGGATGCGACCGCCAGCGCGCTGTAGCCGGTGAAAGTGCCGATCTCGATCGCCCGGCGCGCACCGACGAGTTTCGCCAGCAACGCGAGCAGCGCGCCCTGGTCGGCGCCGATCTGCATCCCGCCGTGCGGCATGCCCGCGGTCTCCGCTCGAAGCCGGCGCTGCACGTCGGTTTCGTGCGAGATCTCCTGCGTAACATAACGCTCGACCGCTTCGGGGAGTAATGACCGGCTCATCGGTTGCAGGATGCCGTGGTCGGCGGTTTCTTGCAATGCCGGCGTCTGCCGGCGCGTGAGTACCTCGAAACGAACAAGGGCGGCACGAAGCCGCCCTTGTTCCTGTTGCCGAGGTCTTTACGATTCTGCGACGTCAAACCTCTTTCAGGTTCGAGTCGCGGTGGACAACCCTTACGGCTTGTCCGAAAAGATCTTCATCGCGTCGCTCATGGAGATCATGCCCTTCTTGCCCTTGTCCATCGCGTCGAAGCGCTTTTCCATCATCGCCATGAAGTCTTTCTTGCTGATCATGCCGTCCTTGTTCGCCATCTTTTTCATTTCCATCGAGAACGGCGAGAGGCCCGTGTCGTCGGCCAGCGCCACCGGCGCCGACAGCGCTGCAATAGCCAGCATCGCGCCAAACGACAGTGCCTTCACGGTCTGATTCATCGTCATCTTGTGCTCCTTCCTGTAGTGGATCTCGGGGCGAGGCCCGGTTTCGCTCCACCGGGCGCAGAGCGCATCGCACGCTCACGCCTTTGGTCGAAGCGACCTGCCATACCTTACAGCGGGCGCCGCTATTCCATCCGCACGCGGCCGACGCGGGTGCAAGCGTCGCCTGCCGGGGATCTTGACCGGGAGGGTAGAATCGGCCGGTGACCTTCCGGCAAACGAAGCGCGGCGCCACCGTGCTGGGACTGTTTTGGGGCTTGGCGCTCGCCGTCAGCGCGGCCGCCCAGCCGCAAGCCCCCGAACGACCTTCCGGATGGACGGCCAAGCAGGCCGCCAGTGCCCGGCACCAGATGGTCGCCACCGCCAACCCGCTCGCCACCGACGCCGGGCTGCTGATGCTTCGCCGGGGCGGCAGCGCAGTCGATGCGGCCATCGCGGCCCAGATGGTACTGAATCTGGTCGAGCCGCAATCGTCGGGCATCGGTGGCGGGTCGCTGATGCTCGTGCACGACCCGCGCGGGAAAACGCTGGTCGCCTACGACGGACGCGAAACCGCGCCGGCGGCGGCACGGCCCGAACGATTTCTCGATCGCAATGGCACGCCGCTGCGCCACTTCGACGCGGTCGTCGGAGGCCGCTCGGTCGGCGTCCCGGGAACGCTGCGCATGCTCGAGCTCGCGCACCGCAGCCATGGCCGCCTCGCGTGGGCGAGTCTGTTCGATCCGGCGATCCGGCTGGCCGAAAACGGCTTTGTCGTCAGCCGCCGCTTGAGCGGCGCGATCGCGGCCGAGCGCTATCTGCGCCAGGACCGCGCGAGGACCTATTTCCACAACGCCGACGGCACGCCGCTTGCCGTCGGGCAGCTGGTGAAAAACCCGGCCTTCGCCGCTACGCTCAGACGGATCGCCGCCGAAGGCGCGGAAGCCTTTTACACCGGCGAGATTGCGCGCGATGTCGTCGACACCGCCAACGATTATGCGGCAAACCCGGGCGACCTGACCCTCGCCGATCTCGCCTCGTACCGAGCGCTCGCGCGGAAGCCCGCCTGTGGCCGCTATCGCAGCTTTCGCGTTTGCGGCGCGCCACCGCCATCGTCCGGCGGCATCGCAGTGCTGCAGATTCTGGGTATGCTGGAGCGATTCGACCTGCGGTCGCTCAGCAGCAGCGAGCTGATCAGCGCGCATTTGTTCGACGAAGCCGGGCGACTCGCCTATGCCGATCGCGCTTACGTCGGCGACCCGGACTTTGTCGCCGTGCCGGCCGGCCTGACCGATCCCGGCTACTTGCGCGAGCGATCGCAATTGATCCGACTCGATGCGAGCCTCGGCGACGCACGCCCTGGTCGGCCACCGCCGGTCGCCGCCGCCGGCGAGCCGGCCTCCGCCCCGGGCGACGCGCTCGAGTTCCCATCGACCTCGCATTTGTCGATCGTCGATCGCTATGGCGGCGCGGTGGCGATGACGACGACCATCGAGGACGCATTCGGCAGCAGGCTGATGACCGCCGGGCGGATTCCTGCTCAATAACGAGCTGACCGACTTCAATTTCGTGCCGGCCGCCTCAGGGCACCCGGTCGCCAATCGCGTCGAAGGGGGCAAGCGTCCGCGCTCGGCGATGGCCCCGACGATCGTCTACGACGCGCAGGGTCGCGTCGCCGTGGTCGTCGGCTCGCCCGGCGGTCCCGCCATTATCAATTACGTCGCCAAGACGCTGATCGCTCTGCTCGACCGCCGGCTCGATCCGCAGGCGGCGATCGATCTGCCCAATGTCGGCAGTCGCAACGGGCCGACCGAGATCGAACGGGGCACCCGCGCGGAAGCGCTGGCGCCCGGGCTGCGGGCCCTCGGCGAGCCGACGCGGATCGTCGACCAGAACAGCGGCCTGCAGGTCATCGTGCGTCAGGGCAGCGGCTGGCGCGGCGCCGCCGACTCGCGGCGAGAAGGGACGGCCCGGGGTGACTGACGAGAAGGCCGGACTACCTACGGGGCCGCATCGCATCGTCATCGTCGGAGGCGGTGCCGGTGGCTTGCCGCTCGCGACCGCGCTGGGCGACAAGCTCGGCCGCCGCGGCAAGGCGCGAATCACGCTGGTCGATCGCGCTGAGACCCACGTGTGGAAACCGCTGCTGCACGAGGTCGCCGCCGGCCGCATGGATGCGGCCGCGCACGACGTCGATTACCTCGCCGTCGCGTACTGGCATCGTTTCCGTTTTCGCCAAGGTGCGGTCGAGAGCTTGGACCGTGCGCGCCGCGAGCTTGAGGTGGGCTCGGTCGTCGACGACGACGGCAGGCAGATCCTGCCGGGCGCAGCGTTCCGTACGACACTTTGATCTTCTGCGTCGGCAGCACGACCAACGATTTCGGCATTCCCGGCGTAGCCGTCCACGCAATCTCTCTGGACACGCCGCTCGACGCCGAGCGCTTCCATCGCCGGCTTGCTCGCCGCGGCAGTGCGCGCTGACGGCGAAGCGGCCGACGGCCGAGCCTTCGCGTGTCGACATCGTCATCATCGGCGCAGGCGCAACGGGTGTCGAGCTGGCGGCGGAGATACGCCAGACGACCCGTACTCACGCCCTCTACGGACTGGACAAGCTCGACCCCGCCCGCGACATCCATCTGACTCTGCTCGAGGCGGCGCCGCGCATTCTGCCGCAACTGGGCGAACGGATCGCCAAGGCGGCGACCGAGCTTCTCGGCAGGCTGGGCATCGCCGTGCGCACCGGCGAGCGCGTCGTCGCCGTCGACGAGGAAGGCGTGCACACCGCCGACGGCGCGACGCTCCGCGCCGATCTGATCGTATGGGCCGCAGGCATTCAGGCGCCGCCGCTGCTGGCGCAGCTGGATGGTCTCGAGGTCAACCGCGCCAACCAGCTGGTCGTCACGGCGACCTTGCAGACGACGCGCGATCCCGACATCTTCGCCTTTCGGCGATTGTGCCGCGGCGCCCTGGCTGGGACGCGACAAGGAGGGCGCGCTGGTGCCGCCGCGGGCGCAGGCGGCGCGGCAACAGGCGGCGCTGCTGGTGCGCACGATGCGGGCGCGGCTGGCCGGAGCGCCGCTGCCCGAGTTTCATTTTCGCGATTTCGGTTCGCTGGTCTCGCTTGGCGAATTGTCGGCGGTCGGCAACCTGATGGGCAGGCTGATCGGCGGCAGCATGCTGATCCAGGGGTTGATCGCCCGCGCGATGTACGCCTCGCTATACAAGCTGCATCAGGCGTCGATTCATGGCTATTTTCGCGTGACGCTCGATACGATCGGACGTTTTTTGCGGCGCCGCATGGAGCCGCGCATCAAGCTGCATTGACGCGCGGCAGCGCGGCAGGCTTACCAGATCGTGACGCGTTTTTCCGGCGGCAGGTACATCTTGTCGCCGGGCTTGACGTCGAACGCGCTGTAAAACGCCGGCTGGTTGATGGCCGCGGCGTTCGATCGGAGCGGTATTGGGCGAGTGCGGATCGCTCTTGATCAGGCGCACCGTGTAGTCGTCGCGCATCTTGGTGCGCCAGCTCTGCGCCGAAGCCCATGAAGAAGCGCTGATCGCCGGTCAACCCGTCGATCACCGGCGCTTCCTTGCCGCGCGAGCGAGATACGGTAGGCCTTGTACGCGATCGCCAGGCCGGAGTTGTCGGCGATGTTCTCGCCCAGCGTCAGCTCGCCGTTGACGTGATAGCCGGTAACCGGCTCGTAGGCGGCGTACTGCGCGACCAGCGCCTTGGTCTTGGCGGCGAATTTCTCGTGGTCCTCCGTGGTCCACCAGTCGTGCAGGTTGCCGTCGCCGTCGTACTGGCTGCCCTGGTCGTCGAAGCCGTGGCTGATCTCATGGCCGATCACCGCGCCGATCGCACCGTAGTTGACCGCGTCGTCGGCTTGCGCGTCGAAGAGGGCGGCTGCAGGATCGCGGCCGGGAACACGATCTCGTTGAGCTCGGGGTTGTAGTAGGCGTTGACCGTCTGCGGCGTCATGCCCCATTCGCCGCGATCGATCGGCTTGCCGAGCTTGGCGATGTTGCGGTGATATTCGAAGTCGTTGGCGCGCATCACATTGCCGACCAGGTCGGTCGACACGATCCTTAGCGTCGAATAGTCGCGCCATTTTTTCGGATAGCCGATCTTGGGCATGAACTTCGCGAGCTTGTCCAGCGCCTTCGCCTTGGTCGTCGAGCTCATCCAGTCGAGGTCGCCGATGCTTTGCCGGTAGGCGGCCAGCAGATTGCCGACCAGCGCATCCATCCGCGCCTTGCTCTCCGGCGGGAAGTATTGCTCGACGTAGACCTTGCCCAAATCCTCGCCGATCGAATCGTCGACGAGTTGCACGCCGCGTTTCCAGCGCGGCCGAATTTCCGGCGTGCCGTTGAGCGCCGTGCCGTAGAACGCGAAATTGGCGTCGACGTAGGCCTTGGACAGGTAAGGCGCGTAGGCGCTCAGCAGGTGCCAGCGGAAATACGCCTTCCATACCGGCAGCGGCGTCCGGTCGAGAATGCCGGCGAAGGCGGTGATGTAGCTCGGCTGGCGCGACGATCAGATAGGTCACCTTGCCCTCGACGCCGGCGCTGTCCAGGTAGCGCTTCCAGTCGTAGCCCGGTGCGAGCGCATCGAGCTTGTCGAGCCCGACCTTGTTGTAGGCCTTGATCGGGTCGCGCAGCTCGACCTTGGTCCACTGCACCTTGGCGAGCTCGGTCTCGAGCGCGACGATCGCCGAGGCGTCCCGCGTCGCGTCGGGATCGCCGGCCATCGCCATCATCTGCTCGACGTGCGTCCGGTACTTGGCGCGGGCGGCGCTCAGCTTGGCGTCGCCATCCAGCAGATAGTAGTCGCGGTCCGGCATGCCGAGGCCGGCCTGCCCGAGATCGACGACGTAACGGGTCGAGTCCTTGTTGTCCTGGTGCACCTGCGCGGCAAACGGCGCATTGACGCCGATCCGGGCCAGATGCCCGATAGCGGCGGCGACGTCTCGTTTGCTCTTGATCGCATCGATCCGGGCGAATTCGGCGGCAAGCGGCTTGGTCCCCAGCACTTCGAGCCGAGCCTCGTCCATGAAGCTGCGATACAGATCGCCGATGCGCTGCGGTGCGCCCGGCTTCGGGTGCGCCTGCGCGCTTTCCTTCTCGACGATGCCGCGCAATTGCACCTGGGTGTCGTCGTAGATCTTGCTGCCTGCGCTGTACGCGGCCTTGTCCGGGGGAATCTCGGTGGTGGCGAACCATTTGCCGTTGACGTATCCCGACAGATCGTCCTGCGGCCGAACCTTGGGTTCGATCTGGCCCATGTCGATGCCGGAACGCAACGGCGCGGATGCATCGGTGGGCCGGGCCAGCGTTTGCGCGCTCGGCGGCTCGGCCGCCTGCGCGCTGACAGCGAGAACGCCGAAGCACAGGGAGCTCAACAGAAGTCGTTTCATCGTTTCTACCCTAAAGGAATTCAATGCTGGGCCATCGGTTGTCGTTGCGCTGGCAACAGGGACTGCGCTTTGACGATGAATCGCCGTGCCACCGCGAATTGTCGCAGGCGAGGCCGGTTCCGGGTGCGACTTTCGACGCGCGGCATCCGGAGGCGACCAACCGCCGCCCGCGGCGACGAAAATCAGGCCGATCGCGCCGATCTCCAGGGAACCCCCAAAGGATGGGTGCCGGCCCTGGCCTTAAACAACGCCGACCGGACGATATACTGCGGCCTCATTCCCAAGCCGAGCATTCCGAGATGCTGTCCGAGCTCCTGTCCGCGGCGATCCTGCTGATATTGGTGATCGACCCTTTCGGCAACGTGCCTTTGGTCGTCAGCGCGCTGCAGGCGACGCCTCCGGCGCGGCGCCGGTGGATCGTACTGCGCGAATGCGTGATCGCCTACGCGGTGCTCCTCGCATTCCTCTTCGGCGGCCGCGCGTTCCTGATGCTGATGCATGTCTCCGAAACATCGCTTTCGATCGCCGGCGGCGTCATTTTGTTCCTGATCGCCTTGAGGATGGTTTTCTCGCACCCCGAGGGCGTTTTCGGCGATACCAGCGGCAGCGAGCCGCTGCTCGTGCCGCTGGCGATTCCGGCGATCGCCGGACCGTCGGCGCTGGCGACTGTCATGCTGATGGCCTCGCGCGAGCCCGAGCACATCGACGTATGGCTGCTCGCACTGACGATAGCGATGGCGGCGACGACGCTGGTGCTGCTCGCCGCCGGCCGGCTGCAGCGCCTGCTGGGGGAGCGAGGGATGCGCGCGTTCGAGCGTCTGATGGGACTGGTGCTTACCGCGGTCGCGGTCGAAATGCTGCTCGGCGGAATCAAGAGCATCGCCGCGCAGTTTCGCGGCTGACGCGGCCGTCGCGGCCGCCCGAAAAAGCACTCCCCAGCCCCCAACCGAAGGAGAACGAACATGGCCGTGAGCATCGAAAAGAACGGGGCTGTTTGGACGGTGATCCACAACCGTCCGGAAGCGCGCAACGCGATGGACCCCGCGAGCGCCGACGCGCTGACCCGTGCTTTTTTGGAATTCGATGGCGACGCGACGGCGCGCGTCGCCGTGTTCTATGGCGAAGGCGGTGCCTTCTGCGCGGGCTGGGATTTGAAATATGTCAGCACGCTCAACCAGAATTACCCGCTCGGGGAGCTCGATGTTCCGCCAGCGGGACCTCACGGCAACGGCGGCGAGATCCCGCGCGGCCCGCTGGGGCCTTCGCGGCTGGAGCTGGACAAGCCCGTCATTGCGGCGATCGCGGGGCCCGCCGTCGCAGGAGGAATGGAACTCGCCCTCTGGTGCGATTTTCGCGTGATGCAGGAAGACGCGTATTTCGGCGTCTACTGCAGGCGCTGGGGTGTGCCTCTGATCGACGGCGGTACGGTGCGGCTTCCGCGCATCGTCGGCCAGGGCAGGGCGCTCGAGATCATTCTCACCGGCCGAAAGGTCCCCGCCGACGAGTGTCTGCGTATCGGCCTTTGCGAATACCTGGTGCCCAACGGCGAAGTGCGCGCCAAGGCCGAAGCGCTGGCCCGGGAAATCGCGGCTTTCCCACCGGTATGCGTTCGCGCCGACCGGCGCTCCGCGATCAAGAGCCACGGCCTAACGGTTCGCGCTGCGCTGATCCAGGAGTGGTACAACGGGCGCGAAGCGTTGGTCAAGGACGGCGTTGCCGGCGCCTCGCGATTCAAGGACGGGCTCGGGCGGCACGGGGATTTCGGCAAGATCTGCTGACCCCCTGCAAGCGGCGGCCGCGCTCATCGCAACCTGCCCAGAAACTCCTCGATCAGCCCGACCCGATCCTCGACCGTCGGCGCGGCGCGCTCGATCCGCACGCGGTCCTGGCCGGCGAAGCGGTAACGGCCGTCCTGCTGGATCAGCGCGATCAGCTGGCCGGCATCGAACGGCGGCCGCGGGCCGAAAAGGACCTGCGAACGATCGGGACCGGCGTCGACCTTGACCACGCCCAGAGGCTTGGCCAGCAGACGCAGTCGATGACAATAGAGCAGCGCCTGCGCCTGCTCGGGCGGCAGGCCGAACCGGTCGATCAGCTCCTCCTGCATCGAAGTGAGCTCGGCCGCGGTGTCGCAGTTTGCCAGCCGCTTGTAGAGCACCAGTCGCTCGTGCACGTCGCTGCAGTAGGTCTCCGGCAACAACGCCGGAACATGCAGGTTGATCTCGGTGGTGACCCCCATCGGGTCGTTGAGGTTCGGCTCGCGTCCCGAGCGCAGCGAATCGACCGCTGCCTTGAGCATTTCGGTGTAGAGCTGAAAGCCGATCTGCTGCATCTCTCCGGACTGCTCGTCGCCGAGCACCTCTCCGGCGCCGCGGATTTCCAGGTCGTGCATCGCCAGATAGAAGCCGGAGCCCAGGTCCTCCATCAGCTGGATCGCCTCGAGCCGCTTCTTCGCCTGCACCGACAGCGCCTCCTCGCGCGGCGTCAGCAGATAGGCATACGCCTGGTGGTGCGACCGCCCGACCCGGCCGCGCAGCTGATGGAGCTGCGCCAGGCCGAACTTGTCGGCGCGATGGATGATGATCGTGTTGGCGGTCGGCACGTCGATGCCGGTCTCGATGATCGTCGAGCAAAGCAGGAGATTGGACCGCTGCTGATAAAAATCGCGCATCACCCGCTCGAGATCGCGCTCGGGCATCTGGCCGTGCGCGATCGCGATGCGGGCCTCGGGCATCAATGCCTCGAGCTTCTGGCCCATCGTCGCGATCGTGTCGATGTCATTGTGCAGGAAGTAGATCTGTCCGCCGCGCTTGAGCTCGCGCAGGCAGGCTTCGCGCACGATGCCCGGCGAGTATTGCGACACGAAGGTCTTGATCGACAAGCGCCGCTCTGGCGCGGTCGCGATCACCGAAAAGTCGCGCAGCCCCTCGAGCGACATCGCCAGCGTCCGCGGAATCGGCGTCGCCGTCAGCGTCAGCACGTCGACCTCGGCGCGCAGGCGCTTCAGCTGCTCTTTCTGTCTCACGCCAAAGCGATGCTCCTCGTCGATCACCACAAGGCCGAGGCGCTTGAATTTCACGTCGCGCTGGATCAGCTTGTGCGTGCCGATGACCAGATCGATGCGTCCGCTGGCAAGTCCCTCGAGCACCGTCTTCATCTCGGCCGCCGAGCGGAAGCGCGACAATTCGGCGAGCTTCACCGGCAGGTCGCCGAAACGGTCGGAGAAGGTCTGGAAATGCTGCTCGACCAGCAGCGTCGTCGGCACGAGCACCGCGACCTGCTTGCCGTCCGCGACCGCGACAAATGCCGCGCGCAGCGCCACTTCGGTCTTGCCGAACCCGACGTCCCCGCAGACCAGCCTGTCCATCGGCTTGCCGGATGTCAGATCGCGGATCACGGCTTCGATCGCGGCCGACTGGTCGGGCGTCTCCTCGAAACCAAAGCCCGCGGCGAATGCCTCGTACTCGTGCAGGTCGTACTTGAACGCGTGTCCTTGCCTGGCGGCGCGCTGCGCATAGAGATTCAGCAGCTCGGCCGCGGTGTCGTGTGCGCGCTGCGCGGCCTTTTTCTTCGCCTTGTCCCATTGTCCGCTGCCGAGCTCGTGCAGCGGCGCCGCATCAGGCGACGCGCCGCTGTAGCGGCTGATCAGATGCAGGCTGGATACCGGCACATAAAGCTTGGCGTCGTTCGCGTACAGCAGGTGCAGGAATTCGTTCGGTCCGTCGCCGAGGTCGAGCGTCGTGAGCCCCAGGTAGCGTCCGATGCCGTGTTGCTCGTGCACGACCGGATCGCCGATGCGCACTTCGGACAGATCGCGCAGCATCGCGTCGACATTGCTGCGCCGCGCGTCGCGCTTGCCCGGGCGCCGCACGACGCCGGCGTAGAGCTCGGCCTCGGTGATCAGCGTCACGTTCGCGCCGGGCCAGACGAATCCGGCGTGCAGCGGACTTGCGACCAGCGCCGGGCTCGCGTCGCCGGCGATGAACTCGGCCCAGTCGGCGACCACTGCCGGCTTGAATCCGTATTCGGCGAAATACTGCTGCATGGTTTCGCGGCGGCCGAGGCTCTCCGCCGCGATCAATACGCGCTCGGGGGTGGAGGTCACATGACGTTTGAGCGCGCGCAGCGGATCGTCGGCACGGCGATCGACCTGGACGGCGGGAAGGGAATGCGTGGCGTGTCCGCGGCGCGATCCCTTGGCGCGCGGGGCGACGGTCCCGGCCGGCGGCGCCGCGGCGTCCGCATCGCTTTCCACGACCGGCCGCTCGGTCGCGTTATCGGCGGAAGCGGCGTATTCGCCGGACGCCGCCGCTTCGTCCGAGGCGAGCTCGATGCGGGCGAACGGCTTGAGCATGCGATGGAACTCGTCCTCCGGACACGAACAGCTCGTTCGGCGCGAGCAGCGGCCGCGCACGATCGCCTCGCAACAGCCGGTAGCGCGCGTCGGTGTCTTCCCAGAAACGCCGGATCGCCGAAGGTACGTCGCCGTGCAGGCAGACGATAGCCTCCGGCGGCAGATACTCGGTCAGCGTCGCGGTCGAATCGAAAAACAGCGGCAGGTAATACTCGATACCGGCCGGCATGATGCCGTTCGACACATCCTTGTACAGCGGTGACTTCGACGGATCGCCTTCGAATACCTCGCGAAACCGCCCGCGAAAGCGCGTGCGGCCGGCGTCATCCTGCGGAAACTCGCGCGCCGGCAGCAGCCGTACCTGCGGCACCGGATAGACGGTGCGCTGGGTGTCCACATCGAAAGTGCGGATCGATTCGATCTGGTTGTCGAACAGGTCGATGCGGTACGGGAGAGGGCTGCCCATCGGAAACAGATCGATCAAGCCGCCGCGTATGCCGAATTCGCCGGGAGAAACCACTTGCGTGACATGCTGATAGCCGGCCAGCGCGAGCTGCGAGCGCAGGCGATCGACATCGAGCGTCTCGCCTTGCTCGATGAAAAACGTGAACGCCGCGAGATATGACGGCGGCGCGAAGCGGTACAGCGCCGTCGTCGCCGCGACGATCACCACATCGCAATCGCCGCGCGACATGCGGTAGAGCGTCGCGAGCCGCTCCGACACCAGATCCTGATGCGGAGAAAAATGATCGTAAGGCAGCGTTTCCCAGTCGGGCAGGACGGCGACCTTGAGTGCGGGCGCGAACCATGGCATTTCGGCGGCCAGCCGTTGTGCCGCCAGCGCGTCGGCGCAGACGACGGCCAGCAGCTGGCGGCGCTGTGCGGCGTCGGTGGCAGCCTGCGCGAGCGCCAGCGCGTCGGCCGAACCGGCGAATGGCTGCGCGATGGCCTTCCGCCCGGGAGGCGGCGCGGCGGGCAGAAGGCGGGGAAGCGGAACGAACGGCGGCGGGCTGGACGCCAGCGACGGGGACAAGGAATCGACAATGCAGCTGATCCGGGGAAAAAGACCGATTATACGGGGCTCGCGCGGCGCTGCTTCGGACGTTGATGCGCCCGGTCGGCGATAATGCAGTGATGCGACGATTCAACGTTCTCGTCGTCCAGCCGACGACTATGCAACTATGCGCCGTTTCTCGGCGTGGCAAGTCGATGTACTTTGCGCTTCGGCGGCTCGGGTACGACGTGCGACTGGCCGGCAACGAATTCCTGCGCGATGCGACCAACGTGATCTTCGGCGCACATCACCTCGCAGGCGAAATCGCCGTAGATCTGCCATCGACACGATCGTCTACAACACCGACAGCTGCGCGCGATGGAGCTGGTCGAGCGCTGACCCATTTGTCTCGCGCTTCGCGACCTGGGAACCGGACTCGGGCAACGTCGAGGTGTGGCGCCGCTGGGGCTGGGCAGCCGCGTCCACTACGTCCAGCCGGGATACCTGCCGAGAGCTCGACAGTCGCCGCGGAGACGCCGACCGACATCGACGTATTGTTTTTCGGCAAGGTCAACCGCGCGCATGGTTATCCTCGACGCGTCATGCGCGCGGGAATCAGCCTGCCGTCGCCGACGGCGTCTATCTGGCGATGCGACGCCTGGTCGCGCGCGCCAAGATCGTGCTCAATGTGCACGCGGCCGAGGACTCCGCGCTCGAAATGGCGCGAGTTGCTTACGCGCTGGCCAATCGGCGCGCGTTGGTCACCGAGCTCGGGCGCGGAGCGCGCCTTGACCCGGACTGCGCGACGGCGTTCTCGCTGGAACGAATGCGGAACTGGCGGCATTGTGTCGGATATTGCTCGCCGACGATAAACGGCGGCTCGAGCTTGCCGAGCGGGGGTTCCAGGCGTTTTCACGGCGCGACCTGGTCGCGACGGTGAGGAACGCCTCGCGCAGGGCGGCGCTGGCTGAAGCGCGCCGCCGCGCGCGCTGTCGCCCGTGAGGTTTGCCGGACGGCGCTAACGTGCGCGTAAAAGCACGCGCATCGGTCCCGCGGGACGCGCGTTCCAGAATCCTGCGTGTGCGACGTCGCCACCGACGGCAGAGAGTGCCATCGTTTGCAGGACACGCGCGACGATCGCCTTGAACTCCATTTGTGCAAAGCGAATGCCCAGGCACATGCGGGCACCGCCGGCGAAGGTGAGCAGCACAAACGGCCGAGTGCGGCTCGCGCTGTCGGCAGCGGTGTAGCGATCGATATCGAAGCGCAACGGGATCGGGGTGGTTATCGGGTAGCAGGTGGGTCGCCGCGACTGCAACGGCGATCCGTGTTCCGGCGATTATGCAGTAACCCGAGAATTCAATCGGCGACGCTGCGACGCGCGGAAGGTTGACCAGCGGAGGATAAAGGCGCCCGACCTCGAGCATGAAGCGATCGAGATGCGGCAATCGATCGAGCTCGTCGCGCCAAGCGACTGCGCCCGCGCTGATGATGCGCCATCGAGCTCCGCGGGCGAGCGTGGCGGCGAGCCGCGGCATCTGCGGCAAGGATGTAAAGGGCGCGCGCGAGTAAAGCGTGGCGCCGGTCTCATGGCCGGCGATGAGCAGGATCGTCAGGTGCGACTGGATCTCCGCATCGTCGCCCGCCGAGACGCCAGGCTCTGCGAGCAGAACGTCGAGCAGTGACTCCGGCGCAGCAGGGCGGCGACGGCGTCGTCCGCGGATGGCAGTGCGCAAAGTATCGGCGAGGACCGCGCGTGCGGCCGCAGCGCGCTCGACATAGGCGTCCTCGGTTCGCGCGCGAAATCCTGCCCGTCGAGTATCGTGCAGATGGCGTTGATACGCAGGTCGATAGCCGCTTCGGGCAAGCCGCCTATCGTGCCCGCCACGGCGCGGAACGCGAACGCGCGCATCGGAGGGTAGAGGTCGAGCTCGTCCCCGTCCCGCCAACGCGCGTATGCAGTCCTCGCGATCCGTGCCATCGTCGCGGCTCATCCGAGCGCAGTATCGCGCCCGCGAAGGCCGGCGACCAGGTGCGGCGTTGCTGGGCGTGCAGCGGATCGTCGGTGTTGAGGACCGCCAGACCGCAACCGACGCCGAGCACGTGGCGCCAGCCCTGTTCGCTGCTGAATGCCTCGCGCCTGGAAAGGAGTGCGGTTTCGGCTGGCGACGGATCCGACCAGAGTGATGCACGGGCCTGCGTCAGGACCGAATGGAACGTTGCTGCGCAGCACCGCGCCGTGCGCTGCGCACGCTGCCGCCTGCAGGTGCGGGACCGTCCGGTCAGCGAGTCGTTGGCGGACAGCACCAACGCCGGCGCCGCAGCGACGCGTCCGGGAGCGGCTCACCCCAGCGTCATGCTGATGCGGGCCGGCGCTCGCCGAAGGCGCCCACTTCCGCACGCCATCCAGCGCGAAAGCCAAGGCATCGACGACGCGCCGCTGATCGTCGGCAGTCAGACCGGCAAATGTCGGCAGCGTGATGATGCGCTTGTCCTCGTCGCCGCAGCAGCCATCCTGCTGCTCGTTGCCGAACAGGGGATGTCTGGCGAGCGAAGGATAATGCACGCTGGTGGCGACGCCGGCACTCGCCATCGCGGCACGCATGGGATCGCGAATCTCCGGCGCACGCGGATGACGTACATCAGGCAGCTGTCGTCGTTGCGACGTTCGATCGGCCGCACCTCGGCGCCGATCAGGGCGAGCAGACGATCGTAACGCTGAAATTGTTCGCGGCGCTGCGCTCGGGTTTCAGGCAGCGTCTCGATAGCCGCGTTGACCAGCGCCGCAGAGAGATCGTTGCTGCGCAACTTGAGACCGGATTCGGACGCGAACGCATAATCGGCGTGGTGCAAGTCCGCAGTCCGCTGCATGGTGTCGACGGTAAGCCCGAGATTCGACACCGCGCGCACCGATGTCTCGTGACGCCGATCTCGGCCCCAGAGCAGGCCGCCTTCGCCGCCGGGCAGCTCTTTGACGGCATTGAAGCTGTAACAGAGAAGGTCGCCCAACGGCGCGGTCGCGTCGAGCAGATCGATGCGATGAGCGCAGTCTTCGATCAGCAACAGACCGTCGTACGTCGGCAAAGCGCGCGCACCGCCGGCAAGCTCCTCGCAGCGTTGGCCGTACAGATGGACCAGCGAGCAGTGCGCGAGTGCTTGGTGTCAACGCGCGCAGGACGCCGTCGGGCTCGAGAAGCAGATCATCGGCGCTGACGTCGGCGATGACCGGCCGCACGCCGGCCTGCAAGAAACGCCATGCCCGATGCGACAAAGCTGATCGACGGAATGATGATCTCGGGCGTTGCGACTCACCGGCGATCGCGCGCACGAGGCGGCCGGCAAGGTAGAGCGCGCTGGTGCACGACGACGTAGCGAGCGCCCAACCGCCGCGGCCGGCGGTGAAGCGTTGCTCGAGCTCGCGGCATTGCGGTCCATAGCCCAGCCATCCCGCATCGAGGGTCGCGGCAAACGCTGCTCGCGCAGCGGCTGGACACGCTGCAGCCGGAACAGGGGGATCGGCGTCGGTGCGCCGCGGGTGCGGCGAGTAATCACTGTCGCTACCGGCACGTCGGCAGGCTCCGCGCTTGCGCGATGCCGCGCGACGCAGCCAGGCGTCGCGGTCGTAATTCGATATGTGATGAACGGGACTTCGACGCCGTCGGCGCGCACCGCTGCACGCTCCGAAGCGATGACCTTGCCGCCACCGGTTGTTGCGGCGCGTAGCGACAAGCGATTGCTGGTCGATGACCGTCATATGTATCAGCTCGAAGCGGCAACGTCGTGAACAGGAAGTCGCGTCAGCGCCACGCCGGCGTCGACCGCGACACCGGCATAGTTGGCGTGGCAGCAGGGAGCGATACGCGATCGCCTTTCCGGGCATCGACCATCACGCGGCCGAGCTCCAGCGCTCCTGCCGCAGCGTCTCCTTTGCTCCAGCCGATAGCTGCCGACCAACGCGTCATCGCACTTCATACGAATGGCGAGAACCGCTTCATACGGCCGGTTGATGCTGTGTCGCAGCCATTCGCCTGTTGCGAACGGGATCAAGCGGGCGCGCAATCGAGGAAACTGGCGGCGCATCTCCGGGCGGTTGCGGAGCGCGGTGATCGCGTCGAACTCGGATTCCTCGGGCCAGCCGACGCGGATGCACTCGCCCTTCGCACAGGATCGCCGGATGTCGGGAATGCGACCAGGCGTGCGCCTGTGCTCAGCCGGTCTTCATCGGCAATATCGGACCTCGGCTCAATGTGCGACGCGGCCGTACTTGTCGTCGAAGCGCACGATGTCGTCTTCGCCCAGGTAATCCCCGCACTGCACTTCGATCATGACCAGCAGCGCGTCGCCGGGATTTTCGAGCCGGTGCCTTGTTTCGATCGGGATAAAGGTCGATTCGTTGACTCGAAGCGGGTAAACGCGGTCGCCATTGGTGACACGCGCTTCGCCGCTGACGACGACCCAATGCTCACCGCGCCGATGGTGAAGCTGCAGCGACAGTGCACCGCCCGGTCTGACTTCGATGCGCTTGATCTTGAAGCCCGGTCCTTCCTGCAGCACCGTATATGCGCCCCAAGGCCGGGCGACGGTCCGGTGCAGCTTGTAGGTATCGTGGCCGCGAGCCTTCAGCTCGCCGACAACTTCGCGCACGCGCTGCAAGTGATCGCGATGCGCGACCAGCAGTGCGTCCGGCGTGTCGACGATGACCAGATTGTCGACACCCACGGTAGCAACGACACGGTCGCCGGCGTGCACGAACGTGTCCCGCGTGTCGATGGCCACGCGCTCGCCCTGCCCACGATTGCCGGCGGCGTCCGGCTCGGTCAGCGCCGAGACCGCTTGCCACGAACCGACGTCGCTCCAGTCGAAACCGCCGCGGATGACAGCGACCTGGCGGGCCTTTTCCATGACCGCGTAGTCGATCGAAAGGTCCGGCACGGCGGCGAACAGCGCGGCGATCGATTTCCAGCATCGACGCATCGGCGCCCGCGCGGAGCCCCTGCCAGACGCTGCGCACCGCCTCGTACATCGCCGGCGCGTGCTCGCGGAATGCCGCAAGTATCGTCGCCGGCGTGAAGCAGAACATGCCCGAATTCCAGACGTAACTGCCGGCGGTGAGGAATGCCACTGCGTCGGCGAGCGGCGGTTTTTCGACAAAGCGCGCGGCGCGGAATGCATCCTCCGAGTCGAGCGCCTCGCCGCATTCGATGTAGCCGTATCCGGTCTCCGGATGGGTCGGCCCGATGCCGAAGGTCACGATCCAGCCTTCCTTGGCAAGACCCTTCGCGCGGTCGACCGCGGCGTTGAATGCGCCGCCGTCGCGGATCAGATGATCGGACGGCAGCACAAGCAGGATCGCGTCGGCGCCATAGCGCGACTCCGCGTAGAGCGCGCCCAGGGCGATCGCCGGCCCGGTGTTGCGCCCGAAAGGCTCGAGCAAATAAGCGACGCGCGCCGGCGCCTTCTCGATTGCGGCCGAAAACTGATCCTTGGTCTGAAAATAGTAATCGCGGTTGGTGATGACCAGCAGTCCCGCGATGTCGGGGAGCGCGACCGCGCGCGCTGCGGTCTTGCTGAGCAGCGTTTCGCCATCAGGCAAGGTCAGGAAGGGTTTCGGCGCGGTCTCGCGCGACAGCGGCCACAGGCGCGTCCCGGCGCCGCCTGAGAGGATGATTGGAACCAACGCCATGGGCTGTTTAGAGCGGTTTTCGATCGACGCATTGTACCCGATCGACAGGTCGCCCCAGATCGCCGGAAATAGCGCTCGTGCCTGTTCAGGGTCGGCGCGATAACGCGTGAGGACGGTTGTATCCGAGCCAGACGACCCCATGTAGTCGAATACGCAGCGGGCCGCGCGCGGAACTCGCCGGTCGCGGTGGTATCATAGCTGCGCCAGCGCGCGAGCAGATTCGGATAGGAAGCTCGCCGCAGCACCGGTTACCGGGGGCGACCTGGTTTCGACGGGGACTGTGAAGCAGCGCGGGGCATGCCAAGGTGCAGAACCTTGTGAATCCTCTGCAATCGCAAACTTAACTGCGAACGACGAAAACTACGCTCTGGCGGCTTAATCCCGCCGGACCTCGCACCGGGCGGCGCTCAGCCCGGGTGATGTAACTGTCACAGCGAGGACATTTCGAGCGATCGCGTGCGTCCGGGTCACTTGGGCGACACGCTAAATCTAGGTGACTGGTCCCGGCGTTGCCTGCCCTTCAGTGGCGCCGGGGCGAGAGCACAATGATGTGGCTAAGCATGTAGTCCCGACTGTGTAGCGTTTTCGGACGCGGGTTCGATTCCCGCCGCCTCCACCAAACTAAAGAATGACGGCCCCTTCGCGGGGCCGTTTTCTTTTGGTCGTGTCCGTAGAGATCGACGCCGTTGGCATGTACGGGCCAAAGCCAGGTATCAGGCCGCCGGGTCAATTCGGCGCACACATCATGACCTTATCGGGACCATAGCCTTCCGCGATATAGCCTTTCGCCACCATTTGTGCTTTGACCGTAAGGTCGGTCGTATAGCGATGGTTGGCCAGCGTCGGCTTGTTGTTATACAGACGATAGACCTGGATCAGTCCCGTCGGGCATGCACCGGTCGTCATGTCGGGCGCCGGCATGTAAAAGCTGTTCGGCGACTCATAGACGAAAGGCGGTAGATTGAACTCCAGCACGGCAGCGCATTCCGCGCCCAATCCGGAGAAGAAATGCGACGCCGGCGGGATGTAGAAGCGGCACAAAGGGTCGGCTCCCGGCGTGGGCTGGACGTATCCTTCGAACGAATAGCCGGTGCGGTACCAGCCGGGGATTACTTGCGTGTCGAGCACGTTAATCTCGTCGATGACTGGCGTGATGAAATAGTCATCGAACTGCGGAGCGTAGTACTCGATCACGGTCGCCACCTGTCCGGGATTGGCGAGCGCCTGCGAAAAGGCGCCCGCATCGGTTGCGACGTACAGGTTGCGGGTGTCGATTGGATCGACCGCGACCATCCGCACGCGCAAGGCGTCGATCGAGATCAGGCCGTCGCTAATCCCAATCCAGGTCTGACCTCCATCCGTGCTCCGGAAGACACCTTGTCCGTCGCTACTCGCGTAAAGCGTCGTTGGCCGAAGAGGGTCGAGGGCCAAGGAACTCAACGCGACATGTCCCAGACGCTGGTTGAATGTCCACGTCCCACCGCCGTCAAAACTAATGTACAACCCACCAATGTCGCGCTCGTTTGGATTGGGAGGCGCGGTTGCGGCATACACGATATTGGGCTGGAACCGATTGATGGCAATGTCGACAACCGTGGCGGAGCCGAGTCCACTGCTCATGCTTACCCAAGGGTTGCCGCCATTAGTGGTTTTGAAAACAGAGTTGTCGACGCCTGCATACATCGTCTGCGGATCGATAGGATCGATGGTGATGGCGCCAAGACGACCTTGAGGCAGGCCCGCCGACGCGTCCTTCAAAGTGGCGCCCGAGTCGTCAGACCTCTGCACGAGCGGGACGGAAGGAGGTTCACCCAATGGATCCGCACCGAATACGACTGTGTTCGAATTGGTTGGACTCTCTCTTACCGTTTTGAGGTTGGCCTGAGGCAAGACAAATAGAGAGGTCCAGTTGTTACCGTAGTCCGCGCTACGCGCCCAGTCGCCGCTTGCCCCATAGACGACTCCGGCTTGCGTTGGACTGACCGCCAGCGGAAGCGGAGGCCATCCCCTTAACAAGCCCAGTTCGCTCCAATGTGCTCCACGGTCGCGGCTCCGGTATCCGACACCGAAGAAGGAAGTGGCGTACAGGGTGGCGGGGTCACCGAATCGACCAGCATCGTTTGCGTCGGAACATTGGGGAGGCCGCTGCTTGTCGACAGGGGATGCCAAGTCAGCTGACCATCGTTACTAATCACCATACCAGTCGAGGAACCAGTCCAGGTGGTCGTAAAGACGTACGGCGGCGGCCCGGCAGCGAATGGAAGACCAGGTCCACCCAGGAATTCAGAACCGCCAAAAACGAGCGGACCCGTCATCGTCCACGTGGCACCGTCGTCGCCGCTGCGAAAGCTCGACAACGGGGCATCAGCGCCTAGAGCCCCTGCCAGCAAATAGAGCGGCGAAACGGACCCAGGGCTGGCGACGAGGGCGACAACCCGGCCGTCGGTCAACCCAATGTTGCTCGGCGACCAAGTCGCCGCCTGATCGGTCGACACAAAAATGCCATGACTGCCCGTTGCCAGCACAAGTCTGGTTCCGATCTGCACCAGATTGACGATGAGCGAAGCTGGCAGCCCAGTATTCGCGGAGGCCCAACTCACGCCTCCGTCCGTTGAGCGGAACAGGCCCCAGTTAGTCAACGCGTAAAGAATCTGAGGCTGCAACGCGTCGACAACGATGCTCGTTACGCCGCCGTTCGGCGAAGGGCTTGCCATCGGCACCCAGGTCGCGCCGCCGTCTGTAGACTTCCAGGTACTCTCGTAGATGGCATTGAATGTGATGACCGGCCCAAGCCGGCCATAGACCACCATGCCATTGTGCGGGTCACCGCCGATAACAGAGAAGGGTGCAATACCTGGCGCGGAGAGCGTCTGCCACAAATTCCCGCCGTCGGTACTACGAAACAGGCCATTGCAGGCGGTCGCAAAAATCGCTCCATTGGACGGGTGGACAAAATACGACGTCAGACAAAGAGGGGAAGTGACTGTCACCTCGAACGGCGTCGGCAAGGCTGAGGTTGGTGCGCCAGGTCGTACCTGTATCGGTGCTTTTGAACAGGTGCTGGCCATCGCTTGCATACAGCGTCGAGGCAATCTTTGGATCGGCAGCGATGTAGGTGATTGGCGAACCGATTGGTCCGATTGGCGTCCAGCGGTCCACACCTGCATCTGCGCCGCGCGAAGAAACCAACAGCGCGACAGCAAGGAACAAAGGAATCAGGCGACGAGATACCACAGCAGCACAATATACCCGAAGCTCAGGCAGAAGCCCGCCTGCTCCTGGAGGCAGCAGGTCGGCTCCGGCGGGCTGGTGACCACGCGTTTCTCCTCGCCATCGTTGTCGCGCTGCGTGAACGCGTCGCAACCGGCCTGATCGTTCAACGTAGTCCGGGCACGCCCCTTGCATCCAAGACCCGTGCGTCCACATGAAAGCGCGTATGCCGTAGCGTTAGTAAAAGACGCTGGCAGAATTTGCAACGGATGCCATTTCAGACGAGGCGTGGCCTGTTGAGCCGTCGGGAATCCATGAACACCAAAGGAGCCAATCGCCCGACGCTGCGCCTGATCGGGTGCGCCGCGCTCTGCCTGATGATCACCGTCGGATCGCCCGGACCCGCGCAGGGCGCGACGGCGACGCCTTCCGGCAACGCCGGCGATTGGCCGATGGCGGCGCGAGACTACGCGAGCACGCGCTTCTCGCCGCTCAACGACATATCGCCCGCCAACGTCGCGACGCTGAAGCTCGCCTTCACGTTCTCGACCGGCGTCCTGCGCGGCCACGAGGCGGCGCCGATCGTCGTCGGCGACACGATGTTCATCGTCACGCCGTACCCGAACATCGTCTACGCGCTCGACCTCGCGCAGCCCGGCGCGCCGTGAAAGTGGCAGTTCGAGCCGAAGCCGGAGGCGTCGCCCAGGGCGTGGCGTGCTGCGACGTCGTCAACCGCGGCGTCGCCTACGCCGACGGCAAGGTCTTCTTCAACACGCTCGACAACCAGACGATCGCGCTCGACGCGGCGAGCGGCAAGGAGCTCTGGCGCACGGTCGGCGACATCCGCAACGGCGAGACGATGACGATGGCGCCGCTCGTGGTCAAGGGCAAGGTGCTGGTCGGCAACAGCGGCGGCGAGATGCGGCGTGCGCGGCTGGCTCGCCGCGCTCGATGCGCAGCAACGGGCAAGCTCGTCTGGCGCGCGTACAGCACCGGCCCGGACCGGGACGTGCTGATCGGCCCGGCTTCAAGCCCTTCTACGCGAAGGACCGCGGCAACGACCTCGGCGTCAAGACCTGGCCGGCGGAGGCGTGGAAGATCGGCGGCGGCAACGGTGTGGGGCTGGATCTCCTACGACCCCGAGCTCGACCTCATCTACTACGGCACGGCCAATCCCGGGCCATGGAACCCCGAGCAGCGGCCGGGCGACAACAAGTGGACGTCGGGACTCTTCGCGCGCGACTCCGGCGACCGGCGAGGCGCGCTGGTTCTACCAGATGAGCCCGCACGACCTGCACGACTACGACGGCGTCAACGAGAACGTGCTGGTCGACCTGCCGATCGACGGCACGACCGCGCAAGGTGCTCGTCCATCCCGATCGCAACGGCTACGTCTACGTGATGGATCGCGCGACCGGCGAGGTGCTGTCGGCAACGCCGTTCGTGTCGGTCAACGACGTCCACCGGCGTCGACCTGGAGACGGGGCGCTTGCACTACGCATCCGCGACAAGCGCAGCGAAGCCGGCAAGCGTGGTGCGCGACATCTGCCCCGCCGTCGCCGGGCGGCAAGGACTGGCAGCCGTCCGCGTGTTCGCCGCGCACGCGGCTGCTCTACATCCCGCACCAGAACCTCTGCCAGGACGCAGGAGGCCATCGCAGGTGAGCTACATCGCCGGCACGCCCTACGTCGGCATCGAACGTGAAGATGCAAGCCCGGGCCCGGCGGGCATCGCGGGCTAGTTGACTGCGTGGGATCCTGCCGACCGCGAAACGCGCTGGGCGATCGAGGAAGACTTGCCGGTGTGGAGCGGCGCGCTCGCCACGGCCGGCGACGTCGTGTTCTACGGCACGATGGACGGCTGGTTCAAGGCGGTCGACGCCAGCGACGGCGCAGCTGCTGTGGCAGTTCAAGACCGGCTCGGGAATCATCGGCCAGCCGATCACGTATCGCGGTCCCGACGGCAAGCAGTACATCGCGGTGCTGTCCGGCGTCGGCGGCTGGGCGGGGCGGTCGTCTCCGGCGATCTCGATACGCGCGATGGAAGCGCCGCCGGTGGGTTCGGCAACGTGATGGGGGACCTGAAGCAGCGCACGACCAAGGGAGGCATGCTGTATGTCTTCGCGCTTCCTTGAGCGCGTGCGGCTGGCGTGTGCGCTGGTGTTGCTCGGATGCTGCAGCCAGGTCCAGTCGCGCGACCTCGTGGTGTGCGCCGATCCGGACAACCTCCCGTTCTCCCATCAGGACGGCAGCGGATTCGAGAACCGGATCGCCGAGCTCGTCGCCCAAGATCTCGACGCGCGGCTCGTCTATCGCTGGGTGCCGCTGCGACGCGGCGCCGTCCGCAAGACACTCGGGGCGGGTGTGTGCGATGTGCTCATCGGCGTTCCCGCCGACCCGGCACACATCACCACCACGATCGCCTACTATCGATCGAGCTATGCGCTCCTGACGCGCAAGGACTGGGGGCCGCCGGTTTGGTCGTTCGATGACCCGCGCTTGCGCACGAGCAGGATCGGCGTTCCGTTGATCGGCGCCGATGGCGCTGCAGCTCCGCCGGCATCGGCGCTCGCCCGGCGAGGAATCGTGGACAACGTAACGGGTTTCCCGGTCTATGGCGCCGTTACCTGTGGCGCAACGCATGGTCGATGCGCTCGCGTCGGGGCAGATCGACATCGCCGTCGGATGGGGCCCGACGGTGGGCTACTACGCGCGGCGGGCCAAGGTTCCGATCGACCTCGCGCCGGCTGCGCGGACGATGACCGTCGGTGCCGGAGTCGTTTGCGATCGCCATCGCGGTGCGCGACGACGAGACGCGCGCTGCGCGACGAGATCGACGCCGCGCTCGACCGCGACCGCTCGCGGATCGATGCGATCCTGGCGCAGTATGGCGTTCCGCTGCTGCCGCTGCACGGGACGGTGGCGGAGGCGAAATGAGACGTGCCCGCGCCGCATCGATGATCGTCGTGCTCGCGCTGTCGGCGATCGCCGGCTGCGAGCGCGAATCGCGCGACTTCCCGAAACCTGCGCCCGGCGCCGAAGTGGGTGACAAGGAGACGGCAGCCGCGATGATCGCCCGCAACGAGCGCAATGCCTATGCGCTGGCCGAGGGCAAGAAGCTTTGGAGCTGGTACAACTGCAGCGGTTGCCACGCCAACGGCGGTGGCGGCTCGGGCCCCGCCTTGATGGACGACGTGTGGATCTACGGCGGCGATGCCACGTCGATCTTCGAAACCATCTCGCAGGGACGGCCGAACGGCATGCCCGCCTTCGGCAAACGGATCCCGAAGGACCAGATCTGGGCGCTCGCCGCCTACGTGCGGTCGATGGCGGGCCTCGCACCGCAGGACGCAGCGCCCAATCGCGACGATGCGTTCCTGACGCGCACGCCCGAGTCGTTCATGGATAAGCAAAAACCGGAGACCGCGAAGCCCTCGTCCGGCAGCGGCCGGCCGCAATGAACGGCATCCACGACGTCCGCGTCCCGGCGGGTCCGCAAGCCGCTGCGCTGTTCGACTTGTGGAACGTGATGCTCGTCACATGCGCGGTCGTGTTCGTGGCTATCGTGGTCGTGCTCGCGATCGCGCTCTGGCGCGCGCCGCGAGCCACCGAGCAGACGGCGCCCGATCTCGACTCGCATCCGCGGAAGGAGGCCGCGCTGCGACGGTCGATCGGCTATGCGGATAGCGGTGTCCTCCGTGCTCTTGTTCGTGCTGCTCTTTGCGAGCTTCATCGCCGATCGCGCCATCGCCACGCTGCCTCTCGACGACGCCGTCCACATCGACCTCATCGGGCATCAATTCTGGTGGGAGGCCCGGTACGACCCGAACGATCCCGAGCGAGCCTTCGCGACGGCCAACGAGCTCCATGTGCCGGTCGGGCGACCCGTGCTGATGCGCCTTCGCGCCGACGACGTCATCCACAGCTTCTGGGTACCGAGCCTCGCCGGCAAGAAGGACCTGATCCCGGGCCGCGAATCCACGATCGCGTTTCGCGCCGACATCGCGGGCATCTATCGCGGCCAATGCGCGGAATTCTGCGGCTACCAGCACGCGCACATGGCACTGGTCGTCGTCGCGGATGCGCCCGTCGATTACGAGCGCTGGCTCGCCGATCAGCGCCGGCCCGCCCGGGAGCCCTCCACCGCGGAGGAGCAGCGGGGACGCGAGCTCGTCGAGCAGGCGAGCTGCGCGCTGTGTCACACGATTTCCGGGACGGCGGCGAAGGGGCGGCGGGCACCCGATCTCACCCACCTCGCCAGTCGCTCGTGGCTTGCCGCCGGCACGCTGCAGAACACCGCCGCCGCGCGCGCCCACTGGATCGCGGATCCCCAGCACTACAAGCCCGGCGTCGACATGCCGCCGCTGGCCGCCGCGCCGGAGGATCTCGTCGCAATTTCCACGTATCTCGGGTCGCTGCAATGACGATCGCGAGCGACTCCTTTCCATCGAAGCCGGGCTCGCGACACGCGAGCAGCCAAGGGCAATCGAAAACAAGGCGCCCGGCGGCATCTGCGCGATGGCGCGGCACCGGGATCGCCTGCCGCCGAGGAGCTCGAGCGCACGTGGAGCGACAAGCCCGGCATCATCGGCTTCCTGCTGCGCCAACGGGCACAAGACCATCGGGCTGCGCTTCATCGTCACGGCACTATGCTTCTTCGGCGCGGCCGGCGTGATGGGCGGGCTGATGCGCCATCAGCTCGCGACCCCGAACAGCGAGCTCCTCGGCCCAGACTTCTACAACCAGCTGTTCACCATGCACGGCACGACGATGATGTTCCTGTTCGCCGTGCCGGTGATGCAGGGCTTCGCGCTTTACATCGTGCCGCTGATGATCGGCACGCGGAACACCGCCTTTCCGCGCATGACTGCCTGCGCCTACTGGCTGTACGTCGTCGGCGGCCTCCTGCTCTTCGGCGCATTCGTGACCAATACGGGTCCGGACGCCGGCTGGTTCGCCTACGTGCCTCTCGCCGGGCCCGAGCACGGGATCGGCAAGCGCGCGGACGTATGGAACATGCTCATCACCTACAGCGAGGCGATGGGCCTGATGGTCGCGGTCGACATCACGACGACCATCCTGAAGCTTCGCGCGCCCGGGATGACGCTGCGCCAGATGCCGCTGTTCGTGTGGGCATCGCTCGTCACGTCCGTGATGATCATTTTCGCGATGCCGATGGTCATGCTGGCCGCCAACCTCGTGCAATTCGATCGCATGCTCGGGACCCATTTCTTCAATCCCGCCGAAGGCGGCGACCCGCTGCTCTGGCAGCACCTGTTCTGGTTCTTCGGACACCCGGAGGTCTATTTCATTTTCGTTCCCGCGCTGGGATTCATCTCGGCCGTGATTCCCACGTTCGCCCGGCGCCCGATGTTCGGCCACGACGCGATCGTGCTGTCGCTGATCGCCACCGGCTTCCTGTCGTTCGGGCTGTGGGTGCATCACATGTTCGCGACCAACGTGCCGGAGCTCGGCAAGAGCTTCTTCACGGCGATGAGCTTCATGATCGCGATTCCCACGGCGCTGCAGATCTTCTGCTGGATCGCGACGATCGCGTCCGGCCGGCTGGTGATGAGAACGCCGCTGCTGTTCGTGCTCGGCTTCTTCTTCATCCTGCTGATCGGCGGCCTGACCGGCATCATGCTCGGATCGGTGCCGCTCGACCTCCAGGTCCACGACACGTATTTCGTCGTCGCGCACCTGCACTACGTGCTGATCGGTGGGGCTGTCTTCCCTCTGTTCGCGGCCATCTACTACTGGTTTCCGAAGATCACCGGGCGATTGCTGAGCGACCGGCTCGGCAAATGGCAGTTCTGGATCTTCTTCATCGGCGTCAACCTGACGTTCTTTCCGCTGCACATTCTCGGTCTCGCGGGCATGCCGAGGCGCATCTATACCTACGCCCCCGAAACCGGCTGGGGCTTCCTGAGCTTCCTCTCCGCGGCGGGCCAGGTGATCAACGACCTCAGCATGTTCCTGTTCGTCTTCAATATCGTGCGCAGTCTCTTCAAGGGCGAGCGGGCGCCCGCCGACCCCTGGGGCGGAGGCACGCTCGAATGGTCGGTGAGCTCGCCGCCGCCCGCGTGCAACTTCTTCGCCTTGCCCGTCGTTTCGTCGCGCGAGCCGCTGTGGACGCCTTCCGGAGATGTGACGCACGTGAGCGGATTGTCGGCGGAGATTCGCGAGGGCCTCACGACGACCGTGATCAACGCCTTGCCGGATACGCGCTATGCCTACCCTGCGCCGGGGATCTGGCCATTCGTCGCGGCGCTGGCGGTGACGTTCTGGCTCGTCTGGTCGATCTGGTCGGTGTCCGGCTTCGCGTGGGGATTGATTCCGCCCGCGATCGCCTTCATCGCGTGGTACTGGCCCAACAAGAAGGAGTCGATCGAGGAAATCTCCTGGGAGAGGGAGCCGTGACGCGGCGCGAGTTCATTCCCGCCAGCGTGCCGGCGGTGCGCGAGGCGATGCGCTCGACGTCGCCGGGTTGCCGAGCTATGGCTTCTCCCATCGAAGCCTCATGTGGTGGGGCAACGCCGGGATGATGGCGATCGAAGGCGTCGCCTTCGGGTTCATGATCGTCATTTATTTCTATTTGCGCAGCCTTTCCAATGCGTGGCCGGACGGGGGACGCCCGCCGGATCTTCTGTTCGGCACGATCAACCTCGCCATCATCCTCGCCAGCGCTGTGCCCAACTGGCTCGCACAAAAGGCCGCGGTCGACAGGGACGTTGGCCGGGTCCGACTGTGGCTCTACCTCTGCTCCGCCTTCGGCGTCGCACTGTGTGTCGTGCGCTGGTTCGAGTTCACTGCGCTCAATGTGCGGTGGGACGACGGCGCCTACGGGTCGACCGTGTGGGTGCTGCTGGGGCTGCACACCTTCAACCTCGTGACGGACGTGGCCGACACGTTCGTGTTGACGGCCGTCACTTACGCCAAGCCCCTCGAAGGCAAGCGCTTCGTCGACATCGCCGAAAATTGCGGCTACTGGTACTTCGTCGTACTGACGTGGCTGCCCATTTACGCGGTGATCTATTTCGGCGCGCGAGTTCTGAACATGCGCACCTGGGTCGCGCTCATCGTGGCGCCGCTGCTCGCACTCACCGACCAGACCGTTGCGTTCGCGCTGGTGCATTGGGCGTGCGCGCAGCAGAGCATATGGGTGGTCCATCTTTCACATGTTGTCTTTCTGGCGATCACGGCGGCTGCGGCGGTCGGCGCGTGGCTGCGATGGCGCGAAACCGCGGTCTCCGCGGACACAGGCGAAGCGATCGTGCAGTTTCATTTTCTCGCCGGTGTCGCAATGATGGTTGCCGTATTGTCCACGCTCGCGATCGTGGCGATGTGGATCCCGACCTGGATGATCTCGTCGTGTATCGAGTAGCGTTCGCTGGCCCTTGCATTGCTCGTGCCGTGCTCGGCATTTGCGCATGCCGGCGACGCCGCACCGGACGGCGTCGAGCAGGGCTTTCTGATCGTGCTGATCGTTGCGGTCGTGCTCGGCGCGTTGCTGTACGCGAAGGGCATCGTCGCGCTCTGGCGGAAGGCCGGCGTCGGCCGCGGCATTCGGCGCGGCCAGTCGGTGAGTTTCGCGCTGGGGTGGGCAGCGCTCGCCGGCAGTCTGTTGTCGCCGATCGACGCATGGGCGGAACGATCCTTCGCCGTGCACATGATCCAGCACGAGCTGCTGATGGTGGTCGCGGCGCCGCTGATCGTCCTCGGGCGGCCGCTCGAAGCGTGGACGTGGGCGTTATCGGTTCCGGCGCGACGATTCTTCTCGGCGGCGGCGAAGACGACCGTGCTTCGGACGATCGGCTACGTGGCGACGCTTTCGCTCGGCGCCTGGGTGCTGCACGCGTTGGCCCTTTGGCTGTGGCATCTGCCGATGCTCTTCCGGGCCGCTCTGCTGCATCCGGTCGTGCATATCCTGCAGCACGGCTGTTTTTTTGGCTCGGCCCTTGCCTATTGGTGGACCGTAGCCGCCGGGCGGACGCGATATCCGAGCGGGACTTCGATCGCCTCGCTGTTCACGACCATGCTCCATACCAGCGCGCTGGGAGCGCTGCTGACGTTTGCTCCGTCGCCTTGGTACGTCACCGACGGTGCGCGCGCTTTCGGACTTTCTGCATTGGAGGATCAGCAGCTTGGAGGGCTCATCATGTGGGTGCCGGGCGGCATGCCCTACTTGATCGTCGGACTGATTATCGTCGGCCGATGGCTCGCCCCGCCGCAAATTCCCGTCAAGACGTGACGTCCCCGGGTCCTTTCACAAGCGCAAAAAAGCAGACGCCGCGAAGGCGTCTGAATGGTCGCAAAAAAGCCCGCACGCGGCGGGCTTTTTTGGGTGATGGTGGGGGGCTAATTGATGTTCTGAGTGGACGAAGCTGTCTTATCCGGCGCCGAGACACTGCTGGGCTTGACCGTGCTGACGGCTTTCTTCGCCGTGGTAGCTGCTGGGCTCTTTTGTGCCACCATCGTCGGTTTCTTTGCGACATCCGCTGGCGCTGCGGCCTCGGAATCTTTCATCGAGTAATCACAGGCGAGAGCGGCGCCTGAACTCACCCCCAGTGCGGCTACTGCCAAGCTGACCAGAAACGTCTTCATCAGAGATACCTCCTCGCTGTGACACGTTTCGATAATCTGCGCCTACACTGGCGCAGCGTCAAGGGGATTTTTGCCACACCGCACCAAGCCGAGAGAATGACTGGCCCGGCTACTCGACGCTATCCGCGTCCTTGTGAATCGCTCCCGTGCCGCACAATGCGAGGTGGACCTCGGCAGCGGCCTGAAATGCCGCGATCGCATCGGGGCTCGCACCCAGCTCCCTCATGCGCGCGATTTCCTGCTGCAACGTCAATTCCAGCGTCTCGCGGAAGGTGGATGCGTCAGCTTTGCAGCGCGCTTCGCGCACGATGCAGTCCAGATGCTTCGCACCGCCAAGCCGAAACAGCCTGCGTTCACGGGGCCACATGGAGCGCACCTGTAATGCTGGGGACGGATGCCGCAGTGTTGGAGAGTCGTGATCGTTGCACGGTGGTGACGCCTTTCGAGTATTCAATCGTGGATGCTCGATAGCGTAAGGACCGAGCAAAAAAGATGTCAAATCAGTATTCCACCGCACCGATAATGTGCTGTTTCGCACTCTGCACCCTCTGACGATGTAGGCCGATCACCTACACGATTGTCGGATATAGGCTGATACACACATCGAGCCGCTGGCCGTATGGTACCGAGGTGCGCGCTGAGGGTGGCAGTGGGCGCGATCGTCCGACGCCGTCCTTGAGCCCCGCCATGAACAGAGCTGCCAAGCCGTTGCAGGTTTATGTCGTCGAGGACTCGGACATCATCCGGCGACTTCTGACCTCGGCGATCGAGTCCGCCGGCGGCGAGCTGGTGGGCGCCGCTGATAACGCGCAGCAAGCCATTCACCAGCTTCAAGAGCTAAAGCCCCATCTGATCCTGATCGATCTCGTGCTGACGTCCGGCTCGGGATTCGAGGTGCTCGACGCGCTTCAGACCGGCGGCGTGGCCCGCGGCGCGGTCGGCGTGGTCTTTACCAACCATACGACCACTGAGGATCGAGAGCGCAGCTTTCTGTTGGGAGCATCGTATTTTTTTGACAAATCGACCCAGGGCCGGCAGGCTTTAGAGCTGATCAACAAGATGGCGGCCGAGCGACGAGGCCGAACGTCAATGCGGGCTGATCCGGAGGCTCGTAACGGCCAGGGTTGACGCGATCGCCGGGGGGGCGCGAACATGGAGCTGGGAGTGAGCAAGGAGCTTTACAAGGTCATGGACGCCTTGGCGGCGCTGAAGATCGATCTCGAATGCGAGCCCCACATTCCTGGCGACGCGTTGGTGCTGTCGGCGACCAGGTCGCGCGATGCCTGCGCCGCATTGGTCAGTGCGATGACTGCGATAAAGAAGCTCGCCGCCATGCTTGACGGAGAACCTCGGCACTGAAGCGCGCGCGGCGGCGGCAAGCCGTCACGGTTCGATCCCCCGCCTCCCCCAAACCAGGCGGCTTAGCGCAGCCGCTCGCGATAGTTTTTCGCGTGGATCAAAACAGCTTTGCAGAAGTCCTTGATTCCGCGATTTCTGCGATTGAGCCTGCCCGAATCATGGATCGCCAGCAGGTGGCCGAGCGTGACCGGCGCCTCGAGGAATTTCGACAAGCGTGCGAGCTCGCGATCCGCGCTCAATTGCAAGTCCTCATAGACGATGTGCAGGTGCGGCGCGTTCTGATCGGCGAGGAACCGCCGCATCGAGCATTCGGTCGAGGCGTTATAGCGGCGCAGGTGGCCGAAGGTCTGGATCTGCCGCCGCAATGTGCAGGAAATCCACGACTGAAGTGGCTCGCGCGTCAGCAGCAAGTAACTTGACGCTTTCAGTCGGCAACAGGTTCCTCCAGAACCCGATCGTGACCCAGAGGCGAGGATCCTTCCACAACCACGGGGCATGACGCCCGCACTCGTCGATGAATGCCGTGAACTGAGAACGGTTCACCGTGTGGGCAAGTCGCTCGACCCTGGCGTACCACTCCGGGTGAAACTGCGTCGCGTATCCTTCGCCGATGCCTGCCATCGTCAGCAGTTTTCGATTGAGTCGAACCAGCTCGGCATTCTCGAAAGTGTCGTAGTCGGTATTGCGAACCGTTGTTCCGGTCCAAAAACCTGCGGCGCGGAGCAATCCGGCGAGCATCGAACTTCCGGTCCAGCCGACAGTAAGAATCACCACATTGCAAGGGGGCGCCGGAGAGACGATTTCCGCGCGCACCGCCGGTCTCGCCAAGGTCTCTACTGCCAGAGCTGTCTCCATGTGCCCTCGTAAAATCGGTTCGAGATGAAGGCCGGCACATTTCCCGCGCCTGCACGGAGGGATGTGCTTTGACCGACCGCGAGCTGGAGAGGCTAGCCGCCGTGTGTTTCAGCGGCGTGAAAACGCCGGACGGCTTCAACCGACGAGGCGAAGGGGATGCGCCGAGCTTCTCGACGCGATGTGAGGCATCGATCAACGTTTTGCTTTGCGCGTTATTAACTATACTGAGGCCGATGAGCTCCCGAATCGCCAAACGCCTCGCCGGCCGCGAGGATCTCGGCCTGGACAAGCTCGAATACGCGATCCTGCGTCGTTTGCGCACGCCGCAGCAGATCCAGGCTTTCGTCAACGCGTTGCCCATCAACCACGAGATCGGCGGTGAGACGGTATTCTCGGTCCGGCAGGTCCTTGCCTATCGCCGTGCGCATTGCATCGAAGCCGCGCTGCTCGCTGCCTGCGCGCTATGGATGCAGGGCGAACCGCCGCGAGTCATGCGGCTGGACTGCGACGCGAGCGATTATCCGCACGTCGTCGCGCTGTTTCGCCGCGGCGCGTGCTGGGGTGCGATCTCGAAATCGAATGGCGTCGCGCTTCGGTACCGCGATCCGATCTACCGCAGCCTGCGCGAGCTCGCGATCTCGTACTTTCACGAATATTCGACTGCCGGCGGCCGCAAGACACTGCGCAGCTACGCGGTGCCGCTGGATCTGCGCCGCGTCGATCCCGGTCTGTGGATCACCGCCGACGGATGCTGGGAATTGCACGACCAGCTCGAACGCAGGCGTCATTACCCGCTGATTTCCGCCCGGCAGCGGAAATTGCTTTCGCGCCGCGATGCGTTCGAGCGCGCCTCTGCCAAGATAGTCCAGTTTCCAAAGGGAGCCCGACAACGATGAAGACGATACGCTGGGGCATGATCGGCTGCGGCGATGTCGCCGAAGTGAAAAGCGGGCCGGGATTCTACAAGGCGGATCACTCGTCGCTGGTCGCGGTCATGCGCCGCAACGGTGCGCTTGCCGCCGATTACGCGCGCCGTCACAGCGTCGCGCGGTGGTCCGACGACGCCGAGTCCATCATCCAGGCCGCGGACATCGACGCAGTCTATATCGCGACGCTGACCGACAGTCATCGCGATTACACGCTGCGCTGTGCGCGCGCGGGCAAGCCGGTCTACGTGGAAAAGCCGATGGCGATGCGGCATGCCGAGTGCGTGGAAATGATCGAGGCATGCCGCGACGCCGCTGTGCCGCTGTGGGTCGGCTACTATCGCCGCGCGCTGCCGCGTTTCCTCAAGGTCCGGGACCTGGTGGAAAGCGGCGCGATCGGACCAGTACGCATGGTGATCTCGCGCCAGTTCGCGCGCGCCCCGCAAATCGCTGACGGCGATGCGCTCCCGTGGCGCATCGACCCTGCGAAGAGCGGCGGAGGTTTCTTCTTCGAGGCGGTCTGCCACACGTTCGATTTTCTGGATTTCGTGTTCGGCCCGATCGCCGAGGCGCGCGGTGTCGCGTCCAACCAGTCCGGAGCCTATCGTGCCGAGGATACCGTCGTGGCGGCATACCGATTCCGATCCGGCGTCCAGGGCTGCGGCATGTGGTGTTACGCCGCCGGCGAGGATTACGAGATGAACGAGATCGTCGGCGAGCGGGGCCGGCTGCTGTTCTCAACTTCGCAGCCGGCCCCGATCCGGCTCATCCGTGACGAGAAGGTGGAGGAGTTTCCGATCGGCGATCCGCCGCATGTGCACCAGCCTCTGATCGAGACGATCGTCGCCGAGCTTAACGGGAAGGGGCAGTTGCCCGAGCACCGGAACGAGCGCGGCGCGAACCGCATGGGTGATGGACGAGATACTCAGGGAATTTCGCGCCGCGTCCGCCTGACTTGAAGCTTTCACATTGCGCATGGCAGAATCGGCCCGTCAGGGTCAGCACGCGCGGCAGCAGCCATGGATGAAGGCTTCAGATATCGCGGCTTCGACGTTCATCTCGAGGTCTGGGAAAGCCGAAGGAATGCACGCATCCGATGGTTGTGCGGAGTGACGTTTGTGCAGCATGGCGTCGGGTACGCAGCGACTTTTTCGGATCGGCTGTTCGACTGGCCAGCCGACGCGCGGCGTTACGCGGAAATGCGGGCGAAAAAGCTGCTCGATTCGTATGCCGCGGGCGACATCGCCGTTCTGGGCACGCCGGTCTCCTGGCATCCCCCGATTGACCACCCGCAATATCCGCTGGGTCCGTTCAGCGATTCGCGCAGCCGCTTCTAGCTCGAAGCTCCGCGGCTTCCCACCGCGCGGCCGGTATATCGGCTTGCGTGGGCAATCGCACCTGTAGTGAACTAAGTTGCCTGGGCAGGCGAGAAGTCCCTGAGAACAGGCGCCTACTGGGCGGATTGCCGTCCGCTGCGGCTTTCCTCCTACGCGCTGCCTTAGATTCTCCGACACGCCGACCTCGTCGCCTGCCGCGCTTTCGCGCGCCTGTCTTACAACGCTTTCATCCGCCGGCCGATTGATGCGTCTGTTCGCACACGCAATAGTGGCGACGCTATTGGGAGCCTCGTTTGATCGAGGATACGGCGCCGGATGCGCCCAACAGAAGAGAAGGAAACAAAATGAACGCGATGCGAATGCTGCTGGCCCTCGCCCTCTCGTTAAGTTGCTTCTATGCTGCACAAAGCCAGGCGATGATCGTCCTGTCGAATGGACAGACGCAGGTCGTCTGGCACATCGGCGACCCCGACCCCTCGATCGACGAGAACGTTACCTGGTTCAGCGCCGCCGTGTGCGGTCCGGAGATCACGTGGGTCAGTCAGCGCTTTCCGGGTCTTCCAATGCGCACGCTGACCCACGCGCCGGCCGCAAACGATTGCATCATCTATCGTGGCGACGATGCGCGATTCATCGCCGACAACCTGGTCGTCAACGGCAACCAATAGGAGCGAACCGCGTTCGCGGCCCGTCGTTCAGCGGACGGCTAGCCCGGGATCTGCAGGCAGCTGCGCACCTGCGCCGCCGTCGCGTCGAGGTGCCGGGTGATCACCGTGTGGTGGTCGCCTGGCACAGAGGAGCGTCTCCGCGTCCGGCACGAACGCGGTCCAACCCATTGCCGGACGCGTGTCGGGATGGTTCTCGGGACGCAGCACGACGACGCGACCCGCGTACGGGGCCGGAACGTATTTCCTGATCACATCGCGGTAGAGCGTGAGTGCGCTCCCGGGCGCATCGTCGTGCCGGCGATGCCGCGGCGGAACGCCGGCGGGGGCGCTGGACGTCGGCACCGACACTGACGCCGGGAAAGACGAGCTTCGGCGGCCGCGGCGCGACAGTATCGATCATCAGCACGCAGCATACTTCCTCGCCCTCGCGCATCAGCTGTCGCGCGATCTCGAGTGCGACCATGCCGCCGGCGCAATGCCCTCCCAGTACGTACGGACCGCGCGGTCGCACTGCGCGCACCGCCGGCAGGCGCTCCGCAGCCATCGCCTCGATCGAGTCCGGCACAGCCGGATCGATCAAGCCATGCGGATGCACCGCATAGAACGGCTGATCGTCGCCGAGGGCGCGCGCCAGCTTGTGGCTGAAAAAACCGCCGCCGGTGAAGTCGCCGTGCAGAAAAAAGAACGGCGGGCGCGTGCCCGTCGCGTTGAGCGCGACCAGCGGTGCGCGGTCCTCGCGCGCGCTGTCGCGCATCGCCCGCGTCAAGATCCTCGATCGTCGGTCCCGCGAATAGCGTGGTCAGCGGTAGCTTGCACCCGCACGTGCGCTCGATCGTATCGATCATTTGCGCCGCGAGCAGCGAGTGGCCGCCCAGATCGAAAAAATTGTCGCGTGATACCGACGTCGCGTACGCCGAGCAGATCTTCCCAGATCGCCGCCAGCATGTGGTCGCAGCGGATCCTGCGGCTGGACGTGCCAGCCGGTGCGCAGCTGCGCCAGGTCGCCGGGCGCCGGCAGCGCGGCGCGGTCGATCTTGCCGTTGGGCGTCATCGGCATGGCGACGCAGCATCACGATCGCCGCCGGGCGCCATGTAGTCGGGCAGCGTTCGCCGGAGCTGCGCCCAAAGGTCGGCGGGTGTCGCCTGCATTCCTGGCGCGAGCGACGATGTACGCGGTCAGCTGCCGCGTGTCCGAGGCATCGCCGTGCACGAGGACGACGGCTTCGGGCAACCTGCGGCAGCCGTCGCAGCGCCGCTTCGACTTCGTCGATCTCGATGCGATGACCGCGGATCTTGACCTGGCGATCGCGCCGGCCGAGGAATTCGAGCGCGCCGTCGCCGCGCATGCGCGCGCGATCGCCGGTTGCGATACAGGAGCGCTCCGGAAGCGGAGTCGAACGGATGCGGAACAAAACGCTCGGCGGTCAGATCGGGCCGACCGAGATAACCTCGGGCCGAGCCCGGGCCGCCGATGTAGATCTCGCCGGGGACGCCGATCGGCACCGGTTCGCGGTGATCATCGAGAACGTACACTTCGGTATTCGCGATCGGCCGGCCGATCGGCACGGAGGCTGCATCGTCGGCCACATGCCGCACTTCGTGCCAGGTCGCGAATGTCGTTGTCTCCGTCGGGCCGTAGACGTGCAGCAGCCGGCGCGGACGACCATCGCGGAGAGCGGCCGCGACGCGCTGCGGTTCGGCCGCTTCGCCGCCGAACAGCACGTCGCGACCGCGGAAGACGTCGGGCGCGATCACGGGCGAGCTGGTTGAAAAGCGCGGTCGTGACGAACATCGCCGTCACCGCGTGCTCGTCGAGCGCGCGGCTGAACGCGGCCGGGGACAGCATCGTCTGATACGAAATCGAGGCGAGCTGTGCGCCGTTCAGCAGAGCGCCCCAGATCTCGAATGTCGACGCGTCGAAGGCGGGATTGGCGATGTGCGCGACGACGTCGCCCGGGCCGAGCTGCAGATAGTCGGTGCCGATGACCAGCCTGACGATTGCACGATGCGGGATCGACGACGCCCTTCGGCCGCCCGGTCGAGCCCGACGTGTACATGACGTACGCCGTATCGCTGCCGGTGGCGCGGGTGCCTGGGTCCGAACGGTCGTTGCGGGCGATCTCCGCCCGCGTCGCGGTCGATGCAGCATGCGCGCGCTGCGCCGGCGGGCAGGCCGTCGAGCAATCGCTGTTGCGTCAGCACCAGCGGCTGTCCGGCGTCTTCGAGCATCGACGCCAGCCACTGGCGCGGCAGCGCCGGGTCGAGCGGCAAATAGGCGGCGCCCGCCTTGAGTATGCCGAGCAGCGCGACCGTCATCTCGATGCCGCGCTCCAGCGCGACCGCAACCAGCGACTCGCGGTGCACGCCTTGTGCGCCCAGAAAGCGCGCCAGCTGATTCGCGCGCGCGTCGAGCTCCGCGTAGCTCAGCGTCGGTTGTGCCCTCGCGCACGGCGATCGATCCGGGCGTTCGCGCGGCTTGCGCCGCAAACAGCTCGGCGACCGAGGCGTCGCAGCAATCGGGCGCGACACGGTTCGACTGCGCCAGCAGTCGCGCGCGTTCCGATGGGCTCTTGCAGCGCAAGACGCGAGATGCGCTCGCCGGGATTCGCGGCAATCGCCGCAAGCAGCGTGCGCCATTGCGCCGCCATGTTCTCGATAGTCGCCCGGTCGAACAGCGCCGACGCATATTCGATGCGTCCCTGCAGCTGGCCTGCGCTTTCGGTGGCAGCGAGGTAGAGATCGAACTTCGCGCTGCTGTCGACGATGCCGTCGACCGCCTGCACATCGAGACCGGTCGAGACGCCAGTCGGCCGGCGGCGCGTTTTGCAGCGCGAACGAGATCTGGAACAGCGGATTGCGCGACAGGTCGCGGCTGGGTGCGAGCTCCTCGACCAGCTTTTCGAAAGGCAGGTCCTGATGCGCATAGGCGTCGAGCGAGCGACGCGCGCACCCGCGCCAGATAGCTCGGCGAACGATGGATCGCCGCTCAGATCGCCGCGCAACACCAGCGTATTGACGAAAAAGCCGATCAGTCCCTCGAGCTCGGGACGGTTGCGGCCGGCGATCGGGACACCGACGGCGATGTCGTCCTGTCCGCTGTAGCGCTGCAACAGCACCTGGAACGCGGCCAGCAAGGTCATGAACAGCGTCGCCCCTTCGCGCAGACCCAGCGCCTTCAGCGCCGACGTCAGTACCGGGTCGATGGTGAAGGGCACTCGACCGCCGCGCGCGCTCGCCACTGCAGGCCGCGACCGATCGAACGGCAACTCGAGCGCAGGCAGGTCGGCCAGCGCGCCTCGCCAATACTCGAGCTGGCGTTCCAGTACCGGACCCTGCAGCCATTCGCGCTGCCAGACGGCGTAATCGGCGTATTGCACGCGGCAGCGCCGGAAGCGGTGCAGCGAGGCCGCGATGGAATGCGTCGTACAGCGCCGCGAGCTCGCGCGACAAAATCGAATTCGACCAGTGATCGGTGACGATGTGGTGCATGTTAAACAGCAGCCAGTGCGCGTTCGCGTCGAGCCGCAGCAGCCGGGCATTGAACAGCGGCTCCGCGCTCCAAGTCGAACGGCCTGCGGCAGAACGCTTCGGCCAAACGGCGGGCTTCGGACTTCGCGCACTTCGGGGGGAAACGCCGAAAGGTCGTCGACCTGAAGAGGCAGGGACGAGAGCGGCGCGACCAGCTGCCGCGGCTCATTGTCCACGACCGCGAAGCGCGTGCGAAGTACGTCGTGGCGACACCGTATTTCGTCGATACTCTTTTCAAGCGCCGCCACGTCCAGCGGACCCGTCAGTCGTTCCACGCGTGGCGTGTTGTACACCGAGCGGTCGGGCAGCAGCTTGTCCAGCACCCACAGGCGCTGCTGCCCGAACGACATGACCTCCGAGTAACCGGCATCCATTGCAGTCACGGGTTTCGCATCGGACTCGGCTTCGTTCGGCATGAGTTCGGGCTCAGGCCGGAGTCGACGGTGCCCGTCACTCGGGCGCGCCGTCTTCGTTTCTTGATTCAAAGTAGTTTCTCACGAATGTGTGCAGCGCCTTCTTGTCCGAATTCCAGCGCCAGCAGCCGTCCTCGCCGAGCGCGATGTCGTCAAACGGGTCGAACTCGAAAGCCTGCATTCTGCTGTGGCGTTCTCCGTACCGACGATCTTTGATGTCCCCGTGCCATAGGTGAAACAACCGTCCTCGAACGGAGCCGACGCGACCCATGACGCTCGCGAAATAAGGACGGCCCCACGCCAGATAATGCCGCCTCCACCGATCGTTCATCAGCGTAGAGCGGGCGCCATAGTCCAATTTTCCAAGCGCTGCGCAGAGGATTGCACGATCTCCGGTGCCCAGGATACAGGCGTCATACAGCCCGTGCTTTTCGAGAACTTCGCGGCGGGCCGCCCAGGCAAGGCCGGCGGTGGATTTCCGCTGCAACGGCGCATCCGCCGAGAAAAGATCTTCGGCGCCGGCTTCGCCGGCCGCGAGCTTCGCGACGACGGAATAAGAGGTCGGAAGCGCGTTCCAGGAGTGAAGATCACCGACGGTCGCATTCCGAGGGAGGTCATGGCGCTGGTCAAATAGATGGACGACAACGGAGACGTCGAGCGCGCGACTGGCCTGTTCCATCCAGTCTTCGCTGCCGAAAACGATGTCGCAATCAAGCCAGGCAATCTTATCGCAATTCTTCGGCACCCGCTCCAGGGCGATATTGAGGAGACGCTCTTTTTGCCACATCACATCCCGACTGTGGATCCGCACGAGAATGTCGGCGTCGTCGTCGTGGAGTTGAAAACTGCCGTCGAACGAGAGCTCAACGGCGACCAGGGGGACCGCAAGACGCCGGCGGAAGACACGATAGTTCTCAAGACGCCGCCTGTATCCGGCCGGGTTGAAGTAGCAGGTGATCGCCCACAACGGGACCGAGTTACGGTTGGTCACGGTGCCCGCGCGCTTTCCTAGGAACGCGCCCTCGTCCTGGTGCGCAAGGTCTTCAACTCGTCGACGATCCGGTAACGGTTCTCGTCCGTGTCCTTTTCGGCGAGGAGCGCCGCCATATCTGCAACCGTCGGCGCGTCGAACAAGGCACGCAGAGGCACGCGTACGTGGAACTGCGTCAGCACGCGCGACACGACCTGGGTCGCCAGCAGCGAATCGCCGCCCAGTTCCAGAAACCCGTCGTGCACACCCACTTCGTCCAGGCCGAGCATGGCGGCCCAGAGTTGCGCCAGCTTTTCCTCCAGGGACGTGCGGGGTGCGACGAAAGGGTTCTTCAACGCCGGTCGTGCGCGGCCCGGTGCTGGCAGCGCGCGACGGTCGATCTTGCCGGTCGGCGGTGAGGGGCAAGGCGTCGAGCCTGATGAAGGCGGAAGGCAACATGTAATCCGGCAGCTTGTCGCCGAGAATGCGCCGAAGCTCGGGAGCAGGCGGGGCGTGCGTTCCCTCCGGCACGACGTAGGCCACGATGCGCTTGTGTCCGGGCGCATCCTCCCAGCCAGCGACCGCCGCGGCCTTCACGCCGTCGATATCGAGAAGAGCCGCTTCTATCTCGGTCAGTTCGACCCGGTAGCCGCGTATCTTGATCTGGAAGTCCTTGCGGCCGTGATGGAAGAGACAACCGTCCGGGCTTTTGCGTCCGAGGTCGCCTGTCAGGTAAATGCTCTCATCTTTCCTCCCGGCCGGACGTGGCAATGCGGCGGGGGTTGGATGGGTCCTCTGCCAATAACCGACCGGATTGTGGCGGCTGACAATCGCGATTTCGCCGATTTGATCAGTGCCGACCGGACGACCACCGTCGTCGAGGAGGAGGATGTCCGCATCCGCAATAGGATAGCCGCCGGGGACTGCATCGCCCCGCGGCGGAACGCTCCGATCGACGAAGTAGTATGCATAGTCGTCGAATTCCAGGCATCCCAGCGAGCTGGCGAGAATGCTCCGCCGCGCGAAATGCCGTCGATACAGCGCTACGTCCGTGTGGTACGCCTGCTCGCCGAACAGCAGGATCAACCGCAGGTGCGGAAAATTTTCACCGGCGGCGAGCGTGCCGGCGAAGCTGCGGAAGGCGGATACGGCCGATCGATAGATGGTGATCTTTTCCTGAGTCAGCCAGTCGGCCAGAGCGAGCACAGCCTCGTCGCGCAGCGCCACCGGATAGCAGGTGGCGCCGTTCAGAAGAGCGTAAAGGCAGGGGCGCAAACTCGCGCGAAACATGACCATCCGGTCGTCCGCACAGACATGGAACATGTTGGTGTGACGCATCGCGGCGTGCAGCAAGCCGCGCTGATTCCAGACGACGCCCTTGGGCGTGCCGGTGGACCCCGACGTGTACGCGATGGCGGCGTAGGCATCCGGACCGACAGAAACGCCGGGATTACCGTCGGGGAAACGGTCGCCAACTTCGTCGATATTGAGCAAGGGAACAACGCCGAGTTGCCGGGCCAACGCGAGGTTTGCGTCGTCGGTCACCAGCATCGCGGCATTGGATTGCTCCAGCATGTATTTAAGCCTGGCTTGCGGGAAACCGCTTTCCAGGGACACCGGGACGCCGCCGGCTTTCAGCACGGCGAGCGAGGCGATGACGAACGGCGCGCCATGGTCGAAAAGCACCGCAATGGGCTGCTGCAAGACGTCAGACCGATCCAGGATGGCGTGCGCGATCCGGTTGGCGGCTCGATTCAAGCTCGTCGTAAGTGAGCGTTTGCGTGGCGGTCCTGACGGAGATTCGTCCAGGATACGTGGCGGCCTGCTGTTCGAAACGATCGGAGACCGATTGCTCGATCTCTTCCTGCTTGAACTCGATGAATGTGCCTGCCGGATGGAAGCACCTGTCCCGGATTGCCCGCTGCTCTGGCGGGAAGTTCGCGACAGCGTTGCAGGAGTCAGCCATTTCTATCGCTTTGCCAGCGGATCGGCTGGCAAGCAGGCTGAAAACGGCGAGCGCGGGGATGCCGGTCGGCGGAGGCGAAGCACAAATGGAAAGGGCAGGGATCAGATCGCCCGGTCAACCTGAGGCAATCGACCGGTAGGTTTGGATCTGCCCTGCCTGAGCGCATTATGCTCGACCACGGCCGGCGAATATCGGCGGATCGCCGATTCTTCTGTAGGCGTTTGCGGAACACCTGCGTAGGAATGCGATGAACCTCTAGCCTTGGCGCCCGGTCCGGGCCAGGCGCCGGCGCAGTTCGTCCGATCCGAGCGAGGCTTCGTAGGCGGAGCGAGATTCGGCATTCGCGCGATCGCCGGCCGCGATCGCGTCGATCTGGCGCTTCATCGACTGGACGACGCCCGGCTCGCATTCGGCCAGCGCAGCGACATAGGCGTCGATCCGGCCGGGAAGCTCGCGGCGGTCGAGCAGCTCGGTCAGGAATCCGATGCGCAACATCTCGTCGGCGTCGATCGTCTGCGCCGTCAGGAATATCCGCTTGGCCTGCGACGCACCCAGCGCTGCCACCGCGCGCCGGAGTCCTCCCGGATAGTAGTGCAGCCCGAATCTGGCGGCGGGCATGAACATGCGCGAGCCGCGCACGCCGAGCCGGAAATCGCAGCACAGCGCAAGATCGGTGGCCCCCCCGTAGACGCTGCCGTTCAGCGCGCATATCGTCGGCAGCGGGAATCGCTCGATGGCATCGAGCAGCTCCTCGAAATCGCGGTCGAGACGGCCGACGATCGCATCGACGGTGTATCCCGAGCTGAACGTCGTGTCTCCGGTGCCGGTGAATACCAGCGCCCGCGCTGCCGGATAGAGCTTGCCGTTGTCCAGGTAGCCGCGGATAACCGCGACATCGTCGGGATCGATGCGGTTGTGCTCGGCGGGCCGGCGCAAGCGGATCGTGGCGACCGCGCCGGCGACTTCGAGCGTCGGCGGACCATCGTCAGCGGGACGACTCATCGCCGCCGTTCAGGAGTCGCTGTTGCGCCAGACATTGACTGCAAAGGTCACGATCGATGCAAACAGGACGATCGAGGCGATTCCCGCGACCGGCCCGAACGCCTCGTTGCCCTTGAACAGGAACGCCAACGCGAGCATCGCCGTCGGAAGTGCGAGGTTGTACAGCCAGAAGTGCACCGGATAAAGGCGCGTGCCGGTTGCGGCAGGAAACCGGTCGTAGATGAATCCGGTAAGCGCCAGCGAGGCCCAGCCGAGAAGGTTCAGATGCGCGTGCACCGGAAACATCGTATGGTCCTGCGACACGCCCATAAAGACACCGAGTCCCGTGCCGGCGACAAAATACAGTAACGCCAGGCGATACCAGATTCGCGTCGACGCGGCTGTCGCGGGTCTCGCGGGTACGACGGCGGTTGCTTGCATGGGGCCTCCTCGTGGATGATCGCGATGTCGAGCTCCTCCCGGCCCTGCTCGCGGTTGAGGGCTGGCGCCGAACTATAGCGCGTGCGACCGGCGCGGCCAACGAAGTCGCAAAGGCCCGCCGGCGACCCGAATACTGCGGACGGTCCGCCGCCGGAACGATAACCGGCGTACGCGCATCCTAAGAAGAACAGGATTGCCCGAAGATGGCGATGCGAATCGAAGACTACGCAATGATCGGCAACAACCGCACCGCGGCGCTGGTCGGGCGCAACGGTTCGATCGACTGGCTTTGCGCGCCGCGCTTCGATTCGCCGGCCTGCTTCGCGGCGCTGGTCGGCACGACCGACCACGGGCGGTGGCTGCTCGCGCCGCGCGGCACCGTGCGCCGCGTGCAGCGGCGTTACCGCGACCAGACGCTGGTGCTCGAGACCGAGCTTCCACACCGCAGGCGGCACGGTACGCGTCGTCGACTGCATGCCTCCGTGGGAGGACCGGACCGACATCGTGCGCATCGTCGAGGGCCTGCGCGGCAGCGTAAGCATGCGGATGGAGCTGGTGATACGCGGCGGCTATGGTGCCATCATCCCCTGGGTCCGGCGGGTCGACGGAGCGCTGCTCGCGACCGCCGGACCCGAATCGCGTGGAATTGCGCTGCGGCGTGCCGGTGCGCGGCAAGGGATTCACGACGATTGCCTCGTTTACCGTCGCGCGCGGCGAGCGCGTTGCCTTCGTCCTGACTCATTTCGCGTCGCATCTGCCGCGCCCGCTGCCGATCGACCCCGATGCGGCGGTCGATGCGACTGCGCGCAACTGGCGGGGGTGGTCGGCCCGCTGCAGCTATGACGGGCGCTGGCGCGATGCGGTCCTGCGCTCGCTGATCACCCTGAAGGCGCTGACGTACGCGCCGACCGGCGGCATCGTCGCCGCGGTGACGACCTCGCTGCCCGAAGCGATCGGCGGCGTGCGCAACTGGGACTACCGCTATTGCTGGCCGCGCGACGCGACCTTCACGCTCTATGCGCTGCTGCTCGCCGGCTATCGCGACGAGGCGCACGCCTGGCGAGCCTGGCTGCTGCGCGCGGCGGCCGGCAGGCCGGAGGACATGCAGACGGTGTACGGCGTGTCGGGCGAGCGCCAGCTGACCGAATACATGCTGCCGTGGCTGCCCGGGTACGAAAAATCCGCGCCGGTGCGCATCGGCAACGCCGCCGCGTTCCAGTCGCAGCTCGACATCTACGGACAGGTGATCGAAGCGCTGCAGCTCGCGCGAAGCGCGGGCCTCGACCCGGACGCCGACGCATGGAACTTTGAGCGCGCGCTCTTGCGCTACCTGGAAAAGAGCTGGACCGAGCCGGACAACGGCATCTGGGAGATGCGTGGAACGAGGCGGCACTATACGCACTCGAAAGTGATGGCCTGGGTCGCAGTCGACCGGGCGATCAAGGCAGTCGAGCAGTATGGCCTGCCGGGGCCGATCCAGCGCTGGCGGGCGCTGCGCGCGCGGATCCATGCCCAGGTTTGCCGCAACGGCTACGATGCCTCGCGCAACAGCTTCGTCCAATACTATGGCTCGCGCGAAGTCGATGCGAGCCTGCTGTTGCTTCCCATCGTAGGATTCCTCCCGGCGGACGATCGCCGCGTGCGCGGCACACTGGCGGCGATCCGTCGCGACCTCGTCGTCGATGGCCTGGTCGCGCGCTATCGCAACCTGACCGAAGTCGACGCGCTTCCCCCGGGCGAGGGGCTGTTCTTGCCGTGCTCGTTCTGGCTAGTCGACAATTTGAGCCTCGCCGGCCGGCATGCCGAAGCCGAACGGCTGTTCAAGCGGCTGCTCGGCCTGTGCAACGATGTCGGCCTGCTGGCCGAAGAGTACGACCCTCACGCGCGGCGGCAACTCGGCAATTTTCCCCAGGCGCTGAGCCATGTCGCACTGATCGTCACGGCGTGCAACTTGTCGCGCCGCAGCGGTCCTTCCGAGCATCGCAGCCGCGGCATGCGCGATGCGCCACCAGGAGGCTCGCGGCCCCTGGTGATGCCGGCGCCCGACGCGAAGATGGCGGGAGGGCGCGGCCGCTCGGGCAGCAAGTCCGGTCGACCGGCGCCCTCCGCGCTGCCGCCAAAGGGGTGACGCCAGTCGCGAGCTTTTGCCACCGCGAGCGCGCGTCGCGATGCGGTTCAGGGCCGGCAAGCCTCCGGATCGGTCCGCTGTAGTCCGGAAGGCGCCGCAGCGCCTCCCGCCATCGCGTTCGGCTGTCATGTTTGTCACATTCGCTCGAAGCGGCGCGTCCCAAGCGCAGCGATGGCCTTGCCTGTGGGCTACGAAAACATCGATTTCAGCTTGCCGAAAAACAGTAAAGCCTCCTAAATCAGAGACATAAAAGTAAGGATTGTAAATGTCTCCCGGCGTGGCACAGCCGTTGCTTTGATAGACCGCCAAGCTAAGGACAACACTTTCCGAGGCGGCACGAAGCCTCGACCAATCTTTACAGGGAGAGCATCAAATGAAAGCAACAAAACTTGCCGCCGCCCTCGGAATGAGCGTCGGTCTTATCGCAGCCGGCGCGGTCTACGCCAACGACACTTCGAATATGACCGTGCAAGCGGCCGTCGTCGGCAGCTGCAAATTCAACAGCACGCCGGTGCTGGACTTCGGCAACCTCGATCCGGCCAACGCCACCAACGGCTCGGGCAGCTCGACGATCAGCTTCTGGTGCACGAAGGGCGCGTCCTATACCGTGACCGCGGGCAACGGCAACAACTACAACGTCGGGCTTTCGACGCGGCAAATGAAAGGCCCGGGCGCGACCGACCTGATGCCGTATTCGCTTACCCTGCCTGCTGCCGCAACCGGCACGGGCGCCGGCAAGTCGACGGCAATCACTTTCGCCGTCACAGGCAGCGTGCTGAATGCGAACTACATCAACGCCACGGTGGGTAGCTATACCGATACGGTGCAAATGGCCGTCAATCCGTGACCGGAGCAAAGCCTTGCAACAGCGAAGCCGCCGGAGCGATCCGGCGGTTCGTTTTTTGTGGCCCCGCTCAGCGCGCCCTGAGTAGACTGCACCGATGCTGCGCCTGGCACTCGCTTGTCTGCTACTGGCAGCCACGGCTCCCGCCCTGGCCGGCCGGTTCAGCGTCGCGCCTATCCGCATCGATTTCTCCGGGGCCTTGCGCATCGGCGTCGGTCACCGTGACCAGCGAGGACGACCACCCGCTGGTGTTCAAAAACAGCCCATCGCTGTGGACGCAGGACGCCGACGGCGGCGACGTCTATACGCCGACTAGCCGACCTGGTGGTCACTCCGCCGCTGTTGCGGGTCGAGACGGGCGAGCCGCGCATCGTGCGCATCGGCACCGTGCGCGAGCCCGGCGATGTCGAGCGCAGCTACCGCGTTTTTCTGGAAGAGCAGGCGCCGGCCAACCCGGAAGCAGGTGGCGCGACCATCGCAGTGGTCATCAAGTTCGGTGTGCCGGTGTTCGTCGCGCCGCGATCGGAGCACCTCGCGGGAATCGCCGAAATCGTCGAACGCAAGCCGGGCCGGATCACGCTTCAGATCAAGAACAGCGGGAACGTGCATTTCAACGTCGAGGCGATCACCGCCAACGGGGTCGCGGTGAAGGACGTCTCGTCCTGGTATCTGCTGCCGGGAACGACCCGGCGCTACGATCTGGCCATTCCGCCGGATGCCTGCAACGGCGCCGCGATCGACCTTCGCATTCAAGCCACGCGCACCGTCCTGGCGGCAAGCGCCGCGGCGAGCGATGTGTGCCAGCACTGATGCCGTGGCGCGCCCCATCCGACATCGATGGCGCGGCATTCTCGCCGCCGCCCTGGTCGCGGTTGCGGTCACGGCGAGCGCCGATCCGGTACCGACGATCGTGACCATCACCGTCAACGGGCAGGGGCGCGGCGATCATTTCGTCATGAAGGACGGCGATCGCTGGCTGATCGCCGATACCGAGCTGCGCCAGCTCGGATTGCAGGACGCCGTTGGTGAAGTCGCTACCGTCGATGGCCGGCCCTACCACGTACTGCGCTCGCTCAAGCAGATCGACCGTCGTCGATCGACGAAGCGGCAGGCCGGGTCGACCTGGTCGCCGATCCGGCGGTATTCGGGCAGCAGCGCCTCGATCTCACGGCGGCGCCGAAAGTGACGCCGACCTACGATAACAGCGCATTCTTCAACTACCAGCTCAATTGGGCCGACGTCGAGCACCAGCGCAGCAGCTTCGGCGTCAACACCGAGCTCGCCGTCCGCTACGACCGCTGGTTGTTCGACAATCAGACCAACTATCTGAACGATGCCAACGGCAGCGGCTTTACGCGGCTGGGAACCAACCTGACCTATGACTGGTACGAAAAGCTCGCGCGCTTCATCGTCGGCGACCAGGGGGCATCGACCGGAGCGCTCGGCCAGTCGATGCAATTGGGCGGCATCGGCTTCTACCGCGCTTATGGGATGGATCCGAGCCTGATCACCACCCCGACCGCGCGTTTCGTCGGCGCGACGCCGGTCGCCGGAGAAGTCGAGGTCTACGTCGACGGCATTCGCGTCTACACCGCACCCGTCAAGCCGGGCAGTTTCGAGCTCGACAACATCACGCGCTACGCGGGCCTGCGGCATGTCGAAGTGCTGGTCCGCGACCCGTCGGGGCAGATCATCCAGCGCTCGAGCAGCACGACCTACCTGTCCGACCGGCTGTTGCGCGGCGGCCTGGACGAGTTTACGTACGCGGTCGGGTTGGTGCGGCCGGAGACCGGCGTCGGCAGCGACAGCTACCATGGCGTGGGCTTCGCCGCGGCGCATCGGGTCGGCCTGACCGATGCATTCACTCTCGGCGCGCATGCCGACCGCACGCCGGATTATGCGACCGCCGGCGCGGATGCGACTGTGCGGCTGGGCGATTTCGGCGTGCTCGGCGTCGAAGGTGCCGCCGCCCGTCCGCAGCAAACGGGCCACGTCGCCGGCGGCGCGAGCATCCTGTATTCGTACACGGCGGACGGTTTCGGACTCGATCTCAACTACCGGCGCCTGCAACCCGGCTTCCTGCCGACGACGGCGTTGCTGCGCCAATTCGTACCCTTGAAGGATGCCGGCGTCCAGGTCAGCTACGGCTCGCCGCGTTTCGGCACCTTCACCGCGACGGCGACGCGCAGCGAATTCGAGGACGGCAGCCGCCAGAACAGCTATACGCTGCGCTACAACATCTCTCCGTCCGTCCATTGGAATATCGATACGACCTTCGGCCACATCAGCGGGCAGGCCGGTGCGCCGTCGGGCGTGGCCGCCGCGCTGAGCGTCAGCTATTTCTTCGACGACCGCACGAACGCAACGGCGCGGGTCCAGCGTACTCCCGGCAACGGGACCGAATACGATGTCGAGGTCGCACGCCCGGCGCCGATCGGCCCGGGGTTCGGCTACCGCGTCGACGTGCAGCGCAGCGCAGGCGTCGAACAGGTTCGCCCGCAGGTCCAGCTCAATACCGACAAGCTCGAATATACGCTCGGCATGTCGCGCCTGTTCGGCGGCGGGGCCAATGCCACGGCGGCGGAAGCCTCGGTCGCCGGCGCCTTCGCCTACGTCGGAGGGATCGGCAAATTTACCCGGCCGATCTACGACAGCTTCGCAATTATCAAGACTGGCGACTTGCAAGGCGTAAGTGTCCGGCAGAACAGCCAGGACGCCGGGCGCAGCGGGCCCGACGGCACCTTGCTCGCCCCGACCGTCGGCTCATACGTGGAGAACAGGTTTACACTGGATGCCAACACCGTTCCGATCGACACCATCATCGGACAGAACAGCGTCATCGTCGTGCCGGCGCTGCGCGGCGGCGTGCTGGTGGATTTCGCACTGCGTCCGCAACGGGCGCTGAGCGGGGTGCTGATGCTCCGCCGCGGGCGCGACGAACGCCCGCTCGGCGGCATCGACGCCGTGCTGGCGTCGGGCACCTCGCAACTGCAACTGTTTACCGCGGCCGATGGAGCGTTCTACGTCGAAGATGCGGCGCCCGGCACCTACAGTGGCGACATCCGCGCGGAGGGTGGGTCGTGTCATCTGGCCATCGACGTCGCGGCGAATGCGCGCATGCCGCTCAACGTCGGGAAGATCTATTGTGAAATGCAACCTTAGAGCATGCATCGCCGCGGTCTTGCTAGTTGCCGCCGCCCCGGCGTTCGGCGCCTCCAGTTGCACGATCACGGCATTGCCGACGCTCAGCTTTCCCCACTACGACGTTTTCGTCGGGGCGACCGACAACGACCTCGGGGATCGCGACGATCCGCTGCACCGGCAGCGGCAGCCTGGCGTAATTTCACGGTAGGCATCGGGCAATCGGCGACGTCGGGGACGATCGCGGGACGGCAGATGGCGCAGCAGGGAGCAGGCAACACGGGCAGGCTCAACTACAACATCTACAAGGATGGCGGGTATTCGAATCTCTGGGGCGATGGCACGGCGGGGACGACGCCGCAAGTCGTCATCGCCGGCGGGGCCGAACACCCAGGTGGCGATCTTCGGCAAGATCGATCCGGGCCAGGATGCGCCGGTCGGCAACTACAGAGACACGGTCATCATGTCGGTAAACCCGTAAGCGCGGCGGCAGCGGCGGGCGCCTGCAATACGGAATTGCCGGAAGGACTTGCTAGTACATCACCGTCGAGGAAATCTGCAGCGGCCAGGGATAGTTGCCGGGCGCGACTCCGGGAGCGAGGAAAAACCGGTAACTCAGCCGCATCAGCATCTGCTTGCCGGCAAACGGCTGATGGGTCATCCCGCCCTCGGGACCGAGCTCCACGCCGCCTACCAGGCCGGTCACATGCGCCTTGCGAAACACGTTCGAGCGCGCATCGAAGCTCAACGAAAAGCCGTTGCGATCGTTGGTCCTGGCCATCAGATCGGTCGCCGCCGGCACATCGATGTATCCGCGTGCGACATCCTCCGGCGTGACATTGAGCGTTGAAACCTGCTTCAGCACCTGCAGCCGAAGATACGGAAGCACGTTCGCCGTCACCTTCATGGTCGACGAGCCGACCGAACGCCGCGCGAGCAGGGTCGGGGCCGGCGCACAGCGCAAAGGCCGCGGCCAACGCTACGCCGATGAGCATGCGCCGCAGCTTCAGCCCGCGCGCGATATCCGGCGCGCTGACCGCGCCGAAGGCAACGCGGGTCCCGCCCAGGCGCTGCTGAACGGCAACCAATGCGTCGGGCCCGGCCTCTCCGAGCCAAACCTTGCGCAAGAGCACCTATCCCCCCAGTCTTTCTTTCGAAGACTGCTGTTCGGCGAGTTCGCGGGCGAGGTGCGCCCGAGTCAGCCGGCCAGCTTCAGGAATCCGTTCGCCGATCGGTTCCCTTGGGGCCGGCTGCGGTAGCCAGTATAGCGTCGAGCCCAATGCGCGCAATCCGCTCGAATGCCCGCCCTTTCGGGGCTATCGGCAATGGCGTACCTGCGGCGTGTTATGACAATGGCATTGATTGTGCCGCTGAGGCGCGGAGAACAAATAAAAAAAGGGCGCCCGATGGCGCCCTTTTGCTAAAGCGGATGCGGGCCTAGACGCGGCGGCGGTATTCGCCGTTGCGGGTATCGATTTCGATCCGGTCGCCGGTCGCGACGAACAACGGGACTTGCACCTCCATGCCGCTGGCGAGCTTGGCCGGCTTCAACACCTTGCCCGAGGTATCGCCTCGCACCGCCGGCTCGGTGTAGGTGATTTCGCGCACGACGCTGTTCGGAAGCTCGACCGAAATCGGCTTGCCTTCATAGAGGGTAAGCTCGCAGGGCAGGCCGTCCTCGAGATAGTGCACGGCTTCGCCGATGTTCTCGCGGTCGACCTCGATCTGGTTGTACTCGGCGTCCATGAATACGTACGCCGGATCCTGAAAGTACGAATAGGTGACCTCTTTGCGCTCGAGCTGCACGAGGTCGAATTTCTCGTCGGCACGATAGACGGTTTCGGTCCCGGAGCCGCTCAAGAGGTTCTTGAGCTTCATCTTCACGACCGACGCATTGCGGCCGGATTTGTTGAATTCGGCCTTCTGCACGACCATCGGATCCTTGCCGATCATGATGACGTTGCCGGCGCGGACTTCCTGCGCGGTTTTCATGGCTGCACCTGCATGGTTGTTGTCTGAAAAGGCGAGCCTAAGCGTGGCCCGCGAAACCCGAAATTATACCAGTCCTTCGACCATCCTGACCAGCCGGGCCGCGAGGTCCGGTTGGGTCGCGAGCTCGGCCGTCCACCGTTGCGCGTGGCCGCCGGTCGCCGGCAATTCGCCGGCAAACGCCTCCCATGTCCGAGCGACCGACGCGTTGCCCTCGACCGGATCGTTCCAGTCCCGATGAAACGCGTTGAAGCTGGCCGCGCTCGCCTGTGGCATCCCCGACCCGTAGCGGGCGAGAAACGCGTCGAGCTTCGCCAGCTGCGCGTCATCGGGCTGCGGGTACGGCTGCCAGATCAACGGGCGCGCCGCCCATAGCGCGCGGACGAAGGAGTCCTCGCCTCGCACCAGGTTGACATCGCAGGCCCACAACAAACGGTCATAGACGTCCTGAGCGAGGAAAGGAATGCCGGCCAGCGACAGGCGGCCGCGCACGAGAACCTGTCCCGCATGCGGAACGGCGCCGCCTGTCCATCGATCGAGCTCGCCCACGGCGACACCTTCGGGCACGATGCACCACACCGGCAGATCGCCGTCGGCCCACGCATCGAGCAGCGCCGGCAGATGTCGGTTCGGATAGCAGAACAGTGAGATCGCGAGCGCGCCTTCCGGCGGCGCGACGCCCAGCGAGCGCCAGAATGCGGCGCGCGCGGCGGGATCGGCCTGGAATGCATCCCGGCGCGCAAGAAGGTCCGCCTCGCGCAGCAGACCTCCGCTGCCCGTCGTGAATCCCGGGAAGTAGAAATGCCGTTGCAAAGGCAAGCGCGGATGACGCGATGGCAGCGCGTGCGAGCCTTCGATCCAGCTTTCGGCCGACAGGTACTCCAGGTTGATCCAGGCGGGCTGCGCCGCGCAGCGCGATCATCGCATCGAGGTATGACGACGGAAGGCCGCAGCCGAACGCTTCGATAACCGCCGCGCCGGGCGTCGTCGGCGAGATCGGACGGGCCGCGCCGTTCCAGCGGAGGATATCGACGCCTTGCACTTTTTGCTCGTTCGCGCGAGGGATCGACATCCGGCGCGATCCGCGCCAGCACCGGCAGAGTATCGACGAACAGGCGCGCGTCGCATCGATATTCCGCGGCCAGCTGGCGCGCGAGCCGCCACGCGACGCCCGCGTCGCCGTAGTTGTCGACGACCGAGCAGAAAATGTCCCAGCGCTGCGGCGAGGTCACGATCGGCAGGAAAAACGCATCGGCTCGGGACGACAGTTGAACCTATTGTCGTCGCCGTGTCGAGTGCTCGCGCACGAGTCGCGGCGGCGGTACTACAATGGTTGCGTCCAATTCCTCGTTCCCGGTTCGAATCCTTGATCAGCCACCCCGCCGCCGACCCGCCCTCGGACACGCTTGCGGTCGACGTCATCTCGGACGTCGTCTGTCCGTGGTGCTACATCGGCAAACGCAAGCTCGAAGCGGCACTCAGCGAGCTCAAGGCTCGCGAGCCTGCGCTCGATATCGCCGTGCGCTGGCATCCATTCCAGCTCAATCCGGACATGCCTTCGGGCGGCATGCCGCGCACCAGCTATCTTGCGGCCAAGTTCGGCGGCACCGATCGCGCCGCCGAAATCTATTCGCGGGTACGCGCGGTAGGCGCCGAGGTCGGCATACCGTTCGCGTTCGAGCGAATCGTCATGCAGCCGAACACGCTCGAGACGCACCGGCTGATCGCCTGGGCGCAGGGGCGGGGCGACCTCGACGCGGTAAGCGCGCTGGTCGAGCGCTTGTTCCACGCCTATTTCGTCGACGGCAGCTTTCTGGGCGACCGCGAGGAGTTGGTGCGCGCGGCCGGCGCCGCGGGCTTCGACCCGGCCGGAGTACGAGCGATGCTGGAATCGGAAGAGGGAAGCGACGTAGTCGCGGCGGAGGATCGCGAGGCGCGGAGCGTCGGCGTCCAGGGCGTCCCGTTTTTTATTTTCAACGGCCGCATCGCAGTGTCCGGAGCGCACGACCCGCCGACCTTGCTCGACGCGATAGCCGCGGCGCGGCAGGATCGGTAAGCATGCCGCGACGATGCAGCATGCGATGAGTTCGGCAGCATCGACGGCTGCCGACGTCGCCGCGCTGTACGCGACGCAGCGGGCGGCATTTTCCGGGGAGCGGTATCCGTCGCACGCGGTGCGTCGCGATCGCCTGGACCGGCTCGCGACATTGATCGATCGCCACGAGCCGGAAATTGTCGCCTCGATCGCCGAGGATTTCGGCGTCCGTCCTCCGCAGGAAACCCGGCTGACCGAGCTGTTCGTCGTCGATGTCGCGCTGCGCCACGCAAGCCGGCATCTCGCAGACTGGATGCGCTCGCGGCGCGCGCCAACGCCGCTGTATCTGCGGCCGGGAAGGAGCTGGATCGAGAGGCAGCCGCTGGGCGTGGTCGGCATCATCAGCCCGTGGAATTACCCGGTACAGCTCGCTCTGCTCCCGGCGGTTGCCGCGCTCGCCGCGGGCAATCGCGCGCTGATCAAGCCGAGCGAAATCACTCCGTGCACGTCGGCGCTTCTGGCCACGCTTGTCGCGCGCTACTTTTCACCGGAGGAGCTCGCCGTCGTCAACGGCGGCGCGGACGTCGGTGCAGCATTCGCCCGTCTGCCATTCGACCATCTATTGTTCACCGGATCGACCCAGGTCGGACGCAGCATTGCGCTCGCCGCCGCGGAAAATCTGACGCCCGTGACGCTCGAGCTCGGCGGAAAATCGCCCGCGCTGATCGATGGCCGTGCCGACCTCTCCGCGCTTTCGGCGCGCCTGGCCGTCGGCAAGCTGCTCAACGCCGGGCAGACCTGCATCGCGCCCGACTATGTGCTGATTCCCCGGCAGCGCGCCGAAGCGCTCACCCAGGCGCTCCAGCGTGCGGTGGCCAGACTGTATCCGGCGCCGATCGATAATCGGGACTACGCCAGCATTATCGATGAGCGGCACTATGCACGACTCACCGCACTCCTCGACGACGCGCGGGCCAAGGGTGCGCGAGTGATCGAGCTCGGCGCATCGAACGGCTCCGCGACAGGTGGAACGCGCCGCATGCCGCCGACGCTGGTGCTCGACGTCAGCGACGCGATGGGCGTCATGCAGCAGGAGATTTTCGGTCCGATACTGCCGATCGAGACTTACGACACGCTCGACCAGGCGATCGAGCGGATCAACGCGCGACCGCGGCCGCTGGCGATGTACATGTTTGGCGGAAGCGCAGCCGAGCGACGTCGGGTCCTCGAGCGGACGATCGCCGGCGGCGTGACGCTGGACGATACCCTATGGCATTTCAGCAACGAGAACCTGCCGTTCGGCGGCGTCGGAGCGTCCGGTTACGGCGCGTATCACGGCGAACGCGGATTCCTGACTTTTTCCCACCAGAAGCCCGTCTTCGCGCAATCGCGCGCCACACCGGGCCGGCTCTTGTACCCGCCCTACGGCGAGCGTTTCGAGGCGACGTTGCGCCTGCTCAAGCGGATCGTGTAGGCGGCCGCCGCGCCGCCGCCCATCCAACGCGCATTCAGCGCCGGGCGCGGGCGGCAAGGACGCGATCGACCATCTCGCCGGCAAATCCCAGGTAGTTCGCAGGCTCGCACAGCGCGGCCAGACGCTGTCGATCCAGATGCGCGGTGACCTCGGCAGTCTCGGCCAGGAGGTCCAGCAGCGGACGCTGCCGCTCGATCGCCATCCTGCAAAGCTCGTAGACCAGGTCGTGCGCCCGTTCGCGGCCCAGATGCGGCGCCAGCCCCATCATTACCGCCTCGGCGACGATCAGGCCGTGCGTCAGATCGAGGTTGTCGCGCATCCGTGCGGCGTCGACTTGCAGGCCGTCGACAATCGTTCGCGCGTGCGCCAGTGCGCCGGAGGTCAGCACGAATGCTTCCGGCAGCACGATCCATTCGATGTGCCAGGGACCGGTCGCGCGCTCGTGATCCGCCGCCATCGCCTCGAGCAGCAGCGCAGCATGCTGGCGCACGACCGCGGCGCAGGCGTGCAAGTACACGCTGGAGACCGGGTTGCGCTTTTGCGGCATCGTGCTGCTGGCGCCGCGACCCGGCGTAAACGGCTCGGCAACCTCGCCGACCTCGGTTTGCATCATCAACTTGACGTCGATGGCGAGCTTGGCGAGCGTGCCTGTGACCATACCGAGAAAGCAACCGACCTCGGCGATACGGTCGCGCTGCGTATGCCAGCTGATATCGGGCTCCGCGAGCCCCAATTCGCGCATCAGCGCGGCGCGGACCTCCAGCCCCTCCGGTCCGAGCGAGGCAAGCGTGCCGACTGCGCCGCCGAATTCGCCGACCAGGACGCGCGGCTTGAGCTCGGCGAGCCGCGCGCGATGGCGATCGATCGCCGACAGCAGGCCGGCAGCCTTGTAGCCGAAGCTGATCGGCGCCGCCTGCTGCAGATGGCTGCGCCCGGCCATCGGCGTATCGCGGTAGCGCAGCGCCAGCCCGGCCAGCGCATCCGCGACGGCGGCGAGTTCGACGTCGATCAGCGCGAGTGCGTCGCGCATCTGCAGCACCGTCGCGGTGTCGGTGATGTCCTGTGTGGTCGCGCCCCAGTGACAGTAGCGACCATGCGGCTCGGCGCATAGCGCACCAAGCTGCTGCACGACGCCGACGATCGGCGAGCCAGCGCGCTCGGTCTGCGCGCGAAGCTTCGCCATGTCGATGCGGTCGACGCGGCAGTTGCGCTCGATTTCCGCGGCCGCCGCCTGCGGAATGACACCCAATCGCCCCTGCACGCGCGCCAGAGCGGCCTCCACATCGAGATAGCGCTGCGTGCGATTGTCGTCGGAAAACAGCGCACGCATCGCTTCGGTCCCGACCAGGTTGCCGAGGATCGTCGAGTCGATCAGGGTCGAGGGCATCGTTTTGGCGCTCCGAAGGCGAGGTCTGCGCGGGGACGGCAACCGGTCCGGCCACGCAGCGTGCGGGAGATCATATCGCGCCGTCGGCGCGGAGTTCGGCGATTCGCTCGGCCGGGTAGCCGAGCGCCGTCAGGATGCTGTCGGTATGCGCACCCAGCGCCGGCACCGCGCCCCATTGCGGATCGGCCTCGTCATCGGTTCCCGGCGGCAGCAGCGCCGGTATCGGGCCCGACGGCGAGGCTACGTCGCGCCAGCGCCGCCGCGCCGCGAGTTGCGGATGCCGCCAGACGTCGTGCATGTCGTTCACCTGCGCATTCGCGATGCGCGCTTCGTCCAGCCGGCGCAGGACCTCCGTGGCTGTCATGCCGGAAAATACGTCGACGATAATGCGGCGCAATTCTTCCCGCGCCGCGCTTCTCCTCGAGTTGCTCGCGTAGCGCGGATCGGACGCAAGATCGGGGCGCATCAGCACGCGCTCGCAGAAGGTCGACCACTCGCGCTCGTTTTGCAGTCCGAGCATGATCGTCTTGCCGTCGCCGGCCGGGAACGGACCGTACGGGTAGATCGTTGCGTGGCTCGCACCGGTTCGCGGCGGCTGCTCGGCGCCATCGAACGCATAGTACAGCGGGTAGCTCATCCACTCGACCAGCGATTCGAGCATCGACACATCGAGGTGGCAACCGCGTCCGGTGCGACCGCGCTCGAGCAGCGCGGCCAGGATATTGGTGTATGCGTACATGCCGGCGGCGATGTCCGCGATCGAGCAACCGGCTTTCACCGGGTCGGCCTCGGTTCCCGTCACCGACAGGAAGCCCGCCTCGCTCTGGATCAACAGGTCGTACGCCTTTTTGTCGCGGTACGGGCCGTCGGCGCCGTAACCTGAAATATCGCAGACGATGATCGCCGGCTTGGCCGCCGACAGCGCAGCGTACGAAAGGCCAAGCCTCGCCGCGGCGCCGGGCGCCAGGTTCTGCACGACGACGTCGGCGTGGTCGACGACCAGCCGCTGCAGGATCGCGCGCGCTTCCGGATGCTTGACGTCGAGCGTCAGGCTCTCCTTCGAGCGATTGGTCCAAACGAAATGCGAGGCGAGGCCGCGCACCCTTTCGTCGTAGGCGCGCGCGAAATCGCCGACGCCCGGACGTTCTATCTTGATGACCCGCGCCCCGAGATCGGCGAGCTGTCGCGTCGCGAACGGCCCGGCGATCGCGTGCTCGAGCGTGACGACGGTGATGCCGGCGAGCGGTTGCACCGGCAATCCTCTAGGCGACGATCGCCGTGGCTTCCATCGCCAGGCCGCCGCGATGATCCTTCGCCCACAGGCGCACGGTCTTGCCGTCGCTCGCCGGCTCGCCGCAGACGAAAAAGGGATGGATATCGAACAGCGGGCTCGACGCCCGGAACGCGAAGCGCACGACCGAAGCGTCCGGCCGATGTTCGCGCAGCAGATCGATCAGCAGAGTTGCGAGTAGCGGGCCGTGCACGACCAGGCCCGGGTAGCCTTCGACTTCGGTGACGTAGCTGCGGTCGTAATGAATGCGGTGGCCGTTGAAGGTCAATGCCGAATAACGAAACAGCAGCACGGCGTCGGGGACGACCTTGCGCTCCCACGCGGCGCTGTCCGGCGCGGCGGCCGGCGGCGGCGCGATTGCGCCGGGCCGAGCCGCCTCGCGATAGACGATGTCATGCGTTTCGGCCAGCGCGAGGGCGGGTTCGCCGTTTCGCCGCAACTCGTGGCGGACCTTGATGAACACCAGCGGTCCGGAGCGGCCGGTCTTTTCATTGATTGCGGCGATCGTCGAGACGCGAGTCACCTCGTCTCCGACGCAAAGCGGATGATGGAATTCCAATTCGCTGCCGGCCCACATCCGGCGCGGCAGCGGCACTGGCGGCAGGAACTCGCCACGACGGGCGTGGCCGTCGGGTCCGACTTCGGATTGCCTGTACAACGGCAGGAAATACAGCCAGTGCCAGAGCGGCGGCAGCGGCGCTCCGTCGGGCGGACGCAGCGCCGGCCGGTCGAGCGTGGCCGAAAGCGCCGCAAGCGGCGCGGCCGTGATGAGGTCAGTCGAAGTTTCGCTCCGGCCGAGCCATGTCTCGAAGCTCATCGCGAAAGTCCGTCCATCGGTGCGACGGGCAACCGGGCGCGCCGCTATTTGCTCGCCGGCAGCTTGCCCTGCACGCCTTCGACGTAATAGTCCATCTTCAGCAGCGCGTCGTCGCTGATGACTTTGCCTGCGGCGAGCCGCTGATGCGCTTCGTTATCGGAGAGCGGTCCGGTGAACGGATGGAATTTGCCGCTGGCGATTTCCGCCGCGGTCCGGTTGACCAGGTCCTGCACGTCCTTGGGGACGACAGGATTGAACGGTCCCATCTTGATCATGCCTTCCTTGAGCCCGCCCCAGATGCTGCCCGGCTTCCACTTGCCATCGATCGCATTCTGCGCTTCCTTCGTGTAGTACGCGCCCCACTGGTGCGTGACCGCAGTCAGCTGCGCATGCGGACCGTACTTGGACATGTCGGAATGGTAGGCGATCGCGTACACCTTCTTCGCCTCGGCGTCCTGCACGACGGCGGTCGAATCGGTGTGGTTGGTCAGCACGTCGGCGCCCTGCGAGATCAGCGTATCGGCGGCTTCGCGCTCGCGGCCCGGGTCGTACCAGGTGTTGACCCAGACGACCTTGGTCACCGCGTTCGGGTTGACGCTGCGCATGCCGCGCGTGAATGCATTGATGCCCATCACGACTTCGGGAATCGGAAACGCCGCGACATAGCCGGCGACGTTCGTCTTGGTCATCCGCCCAGCGACGATTCCGGCGAGATAGCGACCCTCGTAGAAGCGCGCGTTGTAGATGCCGACGTTCTTGTCGGTCTTGTAGCCGGTCGCGTGCTCGAAATACGTCTTCGGAAACTGCTTGGCAACCTTGATCGTCGGATTCATGTAACCGAACGACGTCGTGAAAATCAGTTGGTAGCCGCTTTGCGCGAGCTCGCGGATGACGCGCTCGGCGTCGGCGCCCTCCGGCACGTTTTCCACGTACTTGGTGACGACCTTGCCATCGAGCGCCTTTTCCATTTCCCTGCGTGCGGCGTCGTGCTGCGAAGTCCAGCCGGCGTCGCCGACCGGGCTGACATAGACAAAGCCGACTTTGAGCGGCGTCTGCGCCGAGGCGGTGCTCGTTGCAAGCGCCCCGAACACGGCCAGCACGATGAATAGCACGGTCTTCGACGACGTTACGGACATGGTCTCTCCCCGGGGCGGGTTGCGCGCCGCCGACGCGTTGCGCCGGCGGCGGAATCGGGCATTTTACTCGATGCTGCGTGCCCGTTTGCGCTTTAGGTATCAGCGTGGAACGGCTGACCGAGCGATGCCGGCGCATTCAGTCGAATCGCCGTCGCGTCGCGCGAGATCAGCGCGAGCACGACGATCGTCGCCGCATAGGGCAGCATGGCCAGAAATTGCGCGGGCACGGCGACGCCCATCGCCTGTGCCTGGAATTGCACCAGCGTCACCGCCCCGAAGAGGTACGCTCCCGCGAGCACGCGCGACGGTTTCCAGTTGGCGAACACGACCAGCGCAAGCGCGATCCAGCCGCGTCCGGCGGTCATGCCCTCGGTCCACATCGGTGCATACGCCAGCGCCATGTAGGCGCCGCTCAAACCGGCGCAGGCACCGCCGAATGCGACCGCGGCGTAGCGCACGGCGATGACTTTGTGGCCGATCGCATGCGCCGATTGCGGTGACTCGCCGATCGCGCGCAGGACAAGGCCGGCGCGCGTGCCGAACAGAAACCATTGCACCAGCACGAAAAGGACCAGCGACAGATAGACGAACGGACTGTGGGCGAATAGCAGCCGGCCGACGACGGGCAGCCCGGAGAGCACCGGCACCGCGAGCGGCGCGATCGGATCGACGACGTGTCCGACGTGGCTCAAGCCGACGAACGCCGACAAGCCGATCCCGAAGAGGGAGAGCGCTAGACCCGAGGCGACCTGATTGGCCATCAGCGACAAGGTCAGCACGGCGAATATCAGCGACAGCGCGCCGCCCGCCAGCGTGCCGGCGAGGACGCCGACCCAGTTGTGCCCGGTGTCGTCGGCGACGACGAACGCGCCGACCGCACCGACCAGCATCATGCCTTCGACACCCAGGTTCAGCACGCCGGCTTTCTCGGTTACCAGTTCACCCAGCGCCGCGAATACCAGCACCGTCCCGGCGGCGAGCGTCAGCGCAAAGAGCGTGATCGCATGATCGATCATCGGGCGAGGCTCTCCGCTGCAGCCGCTGCGGGGCCGGGACTGCGCCGGAAGCGCAGCCGGTAGCCGATGAACACGTCCGCGGCAAGCAGGAAGAAAAGGAGCATTCCCTGGAACAGCCGCGTAACCGCCGAAGGCAGTTCCAGTCCGATCTGCGCGGCTTCGCCGCCGAGGTAGAGCAGCGACATCAGCAGGCTCGCCAGAGCGATGCCCAGCGGATGCAGCCGACCGACGAATGCGACGATGATCGCGGCGAAACCGTAACCCGGAGATATCGAAGGCAGCAGCTGCCCGATCGGCCCCGCGACTTCGCCGACTCCGGCGATGCCTGCGGTTGCGCCGCCGACGAGCATGCCGATCCACACGGTCCGCCCGGCGGAGATCCCGGCGTAGCTCGCTGCGTGCGGCGCGAGGCCCGCGACCCGCATGCGAAATCCGGCCAGCGTGCGCGCGATGAATAGCCAGCCCGCCGCGATGACCGCGACAGCGAGGAGGAAGCCGACATTGAGTCGCGTGCCGGGCAACAGCAGCGGGAGCAGCGCGTTGTCTCCGAACAGGCTCGACTGCGGAAAGTTGAAGCCTTCGGGATCGCGCCATGGTCCCTGGACCAGGTAGGACAGCGCTAACACCGCGATATAGACGAGCATCAGGCTGGTGAGAATCTCATTGGCGTTGAAGCGCGTGCGCAGCCATGCCGGGATCGCGGCCCAGGTCATGCCGCCTGCGGCGCCCGCGGCGATCATCAGCGGCAGCAAGAGCGCGGCGTTCAACTGCGGCAGCCACAGCGCCAGGCCGCCGCCGCATATCGCGCCTATCGGTCAGCTGGCCTTCGGCCCCGATGTTCCAGACATTGGCGCGGTAGCCGACGGCGAGGCCGAGGGCGCACAGCATCAGTGGCGACGCCTTGAGCAGCAGCTCGCCGAAGCCGTAGCGGGTGGCCACGGGCTCGATGAAGAAGACGAAGAATGCATCGGCCGGATTCTTGCCAAGCACCGAAAAGAGGACAAAGCCGGTCGACGAGGGTTGCAGCAGCGGCCAGCAGCGGCGACGCCCAGGCCATCAGTCGCGACGGCTCGGGCCGCGCCTCCAACGCGATCATCATGGTGGGTCGCCCGTCGCGAGCGAGGGCAGCTTCCCCGAGGTGACGAACGATCCGCCCATCAGCAGCCCCAGTTCCTCGGCGTCGGTCTCCGTTATCGCCTTGACCGGCGACAGGCGACCCTGCGTCATCACGGCGACCTTGTCGCAGACCTCGAACAGCTCTTCGAGCTCCTCGGACACGAGCAGCACGGCCACACCCGCATCGCGCAGATCGATAAGCGCTTGTCGGATCTCGGCCGAGGCCCCGATGTCGACGCCCCAGGTCGGCTGCGCGGCAATCATCACGCGCGGTGCTTGCAGAATCTCGCGTCCGACGATGAATTTCTGCAGATTGCCGCCGGACAGGCTGCGCGCCGCCGCCTCGGGACCGGCCGTCCTGACGTCGAACCTCGCGATCGTCGCCTGCGCGAACGCGCGCACTGCACGCTGCCGTATCAGCCCCCGCCGCGTGACCAGCTGCTGTCCGTAGGCGGTCAGCAGTGCGTTTGCTTCGAGCGACATCTCCGGCACGGCGCCGTGGCCATCGCGCTCTTCCGGAACATAGCAAAGGCCCAGCGCCCGGCGCGCGGCCGGGTCGAGCAGGCCGGCCGGAATCCCGTTGACGACGATTGCGTCCGCCGCATCGACCAGGCGCTCGCCCGCCAGCGCGGAAATCAGTTCCTTCTGGCCATTGCCGGAAATCCCGGCGATGCCAACGATCTCGCCACCGCCGACTCTAAGATCGATGCCGCGGAGGTCGGTGCCGAAAGGATCTTCCGCGGCGAGCGACAGATTGCGCACCTCGAGCAGTCCGTCGCCGCGCGCGGCCGCGGCGCGGTGCTGCGGATGCGGCAGCTCGTGGCCGATCATCAGACGCGCAAGATCGGCGCTGCTCTGGCGGCGCGGATCGCAATTGCCGGTGACTTTTCCCGCGCGCAGAACCGTCGCGCGGTCGCACAGCGCGCGGATCTCGTCTAGCTTGTGACTGATGTAGAGGATCGAGCAGCCTTCGTCCGCCAGGCGCCGGAGCGTGCCGAACAGCGTGCCGACCGCCGCAGGCGTCAGCACGGACGTCGGCTCGTCCATGATCAGCAGCTCGGGCGTCTGCAGGAGGCAGCGCACGATCTCGACGCGCTGACGCTCGCCTACCGATAGCGTGTGGATGTGGCGGCGCGGATCGAGCGCCAGGCCGTACCGTGCGGAAGTCTCGCGAATCCGCGTGTCGAGCTCGCGTCCGCCGCGGCCCTTGTCGAGCGCCAGTGCGATGTTTTCGGCGACGGTGAGCGTCTCGAACAGCGAGAACTGCTGGAACACCATGCCGATGCCGAGCGCGCGTGCCTTCGCCGGGCTGTCGATGACGACCGCTTCGCCGTTCCAGCGTATCGTGCCGGCGTCGGGCCGGACGACGCCGTAGACGATCTTGACCAGCGTCGATTTGCCGGCGCCGTTCTCGCCGAGCACTGCGTGGATCTCGCCGGGCATGATCGTGAGATCGATGCCGTCGTTGGCGACGACCGCCGGGAAACGCTTGGTGATACCGGAAAGCTCCAGGCGTGGAACCGGCGCCGCGTCCATGCGTCAGCGGTGCCGGGAACCCATCGAGGCGGTGCGCGGATGCTCCGCGCACCGCGTGCGGCGGCGCTCGACCCCGATGGCCAGGCGCCGCCGGTCGTTCACTTCTTGCCGGCGGCGCGCGCGACGCTGGAGGCCAGCCGGTCCGCGCCCTTGGCGTGCACGGCACCGCGAACCAGGATGTCCGGCGCATGTATCCCCTTCTTGCCGTAATACGCTTCGTTCCACTCATCGGAAATCGCGACCACGGTTCCGTCCAGGTTGATGCCGCCGTAGATGCCCTTCGCGTGGCTGTAGGTGACGAGGTCGGTGACTACGTCCGCCTGGGCGCCGGCGCCGACCGGCCCCGCCGCAACGCTTGCATCGGCACCCATCTTGAACGAGTTGGACAGCAGTGAATTGAGACCCTTGTCGGTCATGACCAAGGTCATCATTTCCGAGACCGACACCCCGGCCTGGAAGCCGACGCTCGCAGTCGTCAGCGTGTAGAACGCCGGGCCCATCCACCTGCCGGTCTTGGCATTGCGCACCAGAAGCACCGCGCGTCCGCCCGAGCCGCCGAAGATGAATCCTGCCTTGGCGACTTCCGGCGCGATCAATACCGCCTTCGCGCGACGGATGTTGTTGTGCAGCCAGGTCATCTGCGAGTCGCGCATGAAATTATTGAACGTTCGATCGGCGGCATCGACCAGCGATTGCGGCGTCGGCTTGGCGCGGGGGGCTCCGGGCGTTGCCGGTCCCTTGCCGGTCTGGTCGGATTGCGCGAGTGCCGCGGGCACCGCCAGCGGCCAGCAAGATCGATGCGAATGCATGGACTGCGATGAGCGATATTTTTGATTTCGACATGGCTTCCTCCCTCCGGATGAATTCGGGTTCTTCGGACCTGCCTCGGCATTATATTCCGCCGCGTCCGCGGACGGTATTTGCGGCCGGATGCTATAGTGGCGGCTCGCAACCGTCCGGGCTGAGAAAGCGATGTCACTCGACGCGGTCTTGCTCTCGCGGCTGCAATTCGTCTGGGTCGTCGCGCTGCACATCCTGCTGCCCGCATTCACCGTCGGGCTGGCCGCATACATTGCCGTACTCGAGGGCCTGCACCTGACGACGGCACGCGCCGTCTATCTGCGACTGTCCAAATTCTGGCTCAAGGTGTTCGCCGTTTCGTTCGGCATGGGCGTCGTCTCGGGCATCGTCATGCCATTCCAGTTCGGCACTAACTGGAGCCGCTTTTCCGACGCGACCGCCGACATCTCCGGCCCGCTGATGGCGTACGAGGGCCTGACGGCATTCTTCCTCGAGGCCGGCTTTCTCGGCGTGCTGCTGTTCGGGCGCGCGCGCGTGCCGCCGTGGGTTCACTTTTTTGCCGCGCTGATGGTCGCAGTCGGCACGCTGTTCTCGACTTTCTGGATTCTTGCCTTGAACAGCTGGATGCAAACGCCGACCGGGTATTCGGTCGCCGACGGTCGCTTCCTGCCCGAGGACTGGTTTGCGGTGATTTTCAATCCATCGTTTCCGTACCGCCTTACGCACACCGCGGTCGCATTTTTCATCACCACTGCGCTGGTCGTCGCCGGCGTCGCCTCCTATCACCTGCGCGCCGGCCGCTTCCGCGAGGAAGGGACGATCATGCTCAAGATGGCGTTCGGCCTGCTGACGCTGCTGGTGCCGCTGCAGATGCTGCTCGGGGATCTGCATGGCCTCAACACGCGCGACCATCAGCCGGCGAAGCTCGCGGCGATGGAAGCCAACTGGGAAACGCAAAGCCGCATGCCGCTGTTGCTGTTCGCGTTGCCCGACGAGCGCGCCGAGGCCAATCGCTTCGAAGTCGCCATCCCGGCGCTGGGCTCCGTCATCCTGACGCACGATGCAGACGGCGTCGTCAAAGGCCTCAAGGAGTGGAAGCCGGAAGACCGTCCGCCCGTCGCGATACCGTTCTTTTCGTTCCGGCTGATGGTTGGCATCGGCGTCGCGATGCTGGCGCTGACCGTGTGCAGCTGGTGGGTCTGGGCGCGCGGCAGCCTCGATCGTTCGCGCTGGTTCCACAAGCTGTGCGAAATAGCGTCGCCGCTGGGATTCGTCGCGGTGATCGCCGGCTGGGTGACGACCGAGGTGGGCCGGCAGCCGTGGACGGTATACGGACTGCTGCGAACGAAGGATTCGGTCACGCCATCGCTTACCGGCAGCGGCGTCCTCGCCTCGCTGATCGTGTACATCGTCGCCTATGTCGTCATCTTCGGCATCGGCGGATTCTTCATGGTGCGCTTCCTGCGCGTGGGCCCGGTCGACAAGGCCCGGGACGCGGGGCGCCGCATCCAGGGCACGCCGGCCCGGCCGATGTCGGCGGCGCAAGTCGAATAGGGGCCAGCTGTGGCGCTCGATCTCGTTCCGCTCTGGGCCGGCATTCTCGCCCTTGCAGTGTTCATGTATGTGCTGCTGGACGGCTTCGATCTGGGCGTCGGCATCCTGTCGCCGTTCGCGCCGGACGATGCGAGCCGCGACCAGATGATGGATTCGGTCGCCCCGATCTGGGACGGGAATCAGACCTGGCTGGTCATGGGGGGAGTCGCGCTGCTGGCCGCTTTTCCCATGGCTTTCGCCATCATCATCCCGGCGGTGTATTTCCCGATCCTGTTCATGCTGATCGGATTGTTGTATCGCGGCGTTGCGTTTGAATTTCGCCATATGTCTACGCGCAGGTACTTCTGGAACTGGTCGTTCCACGCGGGATCGCTGATCGCCACTTTCGCGCAGGGGATCGTCCTGGGTACTTACGTGCAGGGCATCCCGGTCGAGGGCCGCCATTTCAGCGGCGGCAGCTTCGAATGGGCGACGCCGTTCGCAATGCTCACCGGTGTCGGACTGATCGCAGGCTACGGCCTGCTCGGCGCGTGCTGGCTGGTGATGAAAACCGAAGGCGAACTGCAGAGCTGGGCGCGCGGCAAGGCAAGACTGCTGGCCCTGGGCGTCGCCGCGTTCATCGCGATGGTCAGCGTGTGGACCCCGCTGATCCAGCCGCAAATCCAGCAGCGCTGGTTCGCCTGGCCGAACCTGCTGCTGCTCTCGCCGGTGCCGGTGATCACGCTGGCACTGTTCGTCTGGCTGCTGCGTGCGCTCAAATCGGGCCGTGAAGCGACGCCGTTTCTGCTCGCGCTGGGGCTTTTCGGGATGTGCTATCTGGGCTTGGGAATCAGCATTCTGCCGATGATCGTTCCTTACTCGGTCACGCTCTGGGGCGCGGCATCGTCGCCGAAATCGCAGGCCTTCCTGATGATCGGCACATTGTTCCTGCTGCCGATCATCGTCGCGTATACCGGATGGTCGTACTGGGTGTTTCGCGGCAAGGTGCGGGCGGGCGAGGGCTATCACTGACGCCGGTCGGCGGCGAGCGGGGCGAGTGTGGCGGCGCGCCGGCGCGTGCTAGACTTCGACGCACCTGCCGGCCCGTCGGCCACTCTCGGCGCCTGCAGGCTCACCATCGGGGGAGAACGATGTCGAGTCGCCTTGGCGCCGGCCCAGTCCAGCTTTGCATCGCGGTGTGCCTCGCCCTGTGCCTGGGCACCGCGCTTGCCGCAACCGAGCCGTTGCGCACGCTGGAGCGAATTCGCAGCGACGGCGTGATCCGCCTCGGCTATCGCAGCAACGCCACGCCATTCTCGTTCCGGGAGCGCGACGGCACGGTGCGGGGCTACAGCGTCGAGCTGTGCGAACGCATCGCCGCGGGGATTCAGAAGCAGCTTGGGCTAACGAAGCTCAGGACGGAATGGACGTCGCTCGACGCGGGCGACCGGCTCGACGCGGTGGCCAAAGGCAGGGTCGATCTCGAATGCGGAACGACGACGATCTCGCTTTCGCGCTACGAGCGGGTGGACTTCAGCCTGCCGATATTCGTCGATGGAGGCAGCGTGCTGACGACCGTCGACGCGAAGCTGGCGCAACTCAAGGATTTCGGTGGCAAGCGCGTCGCAGTGATTCCGGGGACGACCACCGAGACGGCGCTCAAGCGTGAGCTGGCCATCGTCGGTGCAAACGCGGAGCTCGTCCCGGTCGCCGATCCCCCCGCCGGCCTCGCGCTGCTCGATTCGGGCAAGGTCGTCGGATATGCCGGCGATCGCATCGTGCTGATATCGCTGCGCGCCCGCAGCGTCGAATCCGGCGCACTTCGTTCTTCTGGACAGCGATTTTTCGTTCGAGCCTTACGCGCTCGTGCTGCGCCGCGACGATCCGGATTTCCGGCTGGCGGTGAATCGCGCATTAACCGAAATCTATCGAAGCGGCGACATCGACGCCATCTTCTATCGTTGGCTCGGGGGGCTGGGCAAGCCGGGTACGCTGCTCAATTCGATGTTCTACCTGAACACCTTGCCCGAATGATGCACACCTACCGACAAGGGCTTGCACGCCGCGTAGTCGCGGTAATCCTCCTCGCCGGCGCGGCGTCGCCGCTTGCTGCGCAGACAGGCACTCCGCTGCCACCGCCGGACGCGCCCAAGCCGGCGTCGACCGAAACCTGTGATCGCTGCGGAACGATCTCATCGATTCGCCAGGCCGCGACCAAGGACAGCTGGACGCGGCTGGGTACCGTGTCATCCAGCAGTGCCGGGGCTTCCGACCTTGCGCCGATGGGCGTCACGCAATACCAGGTGGGACGTGACTTGAGCAAGCAGGGAACGGTGGTGCTTGGGCGGCGGGAGGTGTGGCATACCAGTCGCGCCCCGCCGCGCTCGAACGCGCAGCGGTGGGAACTTGTCGTGCGCATGGACGATGGCTCGGTACGCTCGGTGACGCAGAACTACCAGCCGATGCTGCAGTCGGGCGACCGCGTCCGCGTCTTCGGTACGCAAGTCGAGCTGCTGTAGTGGCCGTTGCCGCAGGCGCGATGACCGCATCGGCGCCGGCGGCGACGCTGACGGTGTCCGATGCCGCGGCTGGCGGCCGCGAGTTGCGGCTTGCCGGGCGGCTCGACGCCTATTCGATCGCCGGCGTCTGGCCCCAGGCGCGCGCAGCGCTGGCGTCATCTCCCGACCGCCCGATCGTGATCGACGCATCGCGCGTCGATTACTGCGACGGCGGCGGCATTGCAATGCTGATCGATCTGTTGCGGCAGGATCGAGCAGCCGGCGCTCCAGTGTCGCTCACCGGGTTGCGGCCGGAATTTCAGGCGCTGCTCGAGCAATTCGATCCGGCGGCCATGCGGGTTCCGGCCGAGCCACCGCACGTCGCGCGGATCAATGCGATCGCGGAAATCGGCCGTGCCGCTGCGATCATCGGCCGCGACATCCGCGCGCAGATCGCGTTCATCGGCGAGACGGCGACTGCGCTCTGGTACGCGGCCACGCATCCGGCCGCGTCCGCTGGAAGGACGTCTGGTACACCTGCGAGCAGGTCGGCGTCAATGCGCTGCCGATCGTCGCGCTGATCTCGTTCCTGCTCGGCCTGATCCTCGCCTTCCAGTCCGCGGTGCCGATGCGCCAGTTCGGCGCCGAGATTTTCGTCGCCGATCTGGTCGGGCTCTCGATCCTGCGCGAGCTGGGGCCGCTGATGACGGCGATCCTGCTCGCCGGCCGCTCGGGCGCGGCGTTCGCCGCCGAGATCGGCACGATGAAGGTCAACGAGGAGGTCGAACGCGCTGACGACGATGGGCCTCGACCCGGTGCGCTTTCTGGTCGTGCACCCGGATCATCGCGGCGCTGCTGATGATGCCGCTGCTTGACGCTGTTCTCCGACCTGATCGGCATCCTCGGCGGCGCGGTGACGATGATCAGCTTCAACATCCCGATCGTCAGCTTCCTGCACGAAGTCGACAGCCTGGTCGACGTCAAGGACTTGCTTGCCGGGCTGCGCAAGGCGCCGGTCTTCGCCATCCTGATCGCCGGCATCGGCTGCCTGCGCGGGCTGCAGACGCAGACCGGCGCGAGCGCCGTCGGCATCTCCGCCACGCGCGCGGTCGTCTCGGGCATCATCCTGCTGGTTGTCGTCGACGGCATCTTCGCCTTCGTCTACTATCTGCTCGAGATCTGACGCACCCCGCATGCCCGCCGATCCGATCATCCGCGTCGAGAACTTCACCGCCGGCTACGACGGCAACGTGCTGATGCACGACATCAACTTCACGTGTCAATCGCGGCGAGGTCTTCGTCATCCTCGGCGGCTCGGGCTGCGGCAAGAGCACGCTGCTCAAGCACATGATCGGCCTCTACCAGCCGATGGCGGGGCAGCATCTGCATCGAGGGCGAGGACATCGTCACCGCGGAAGGCGACGGCGCGGCGCGCGATCCTGAACAAGATCGGCGTGATGTACCAGAGCGGCGCGCTGTTCGGCTCGATGACGCTGCTCGAAAACGTACGCCTGCCGCTGGAGGAGTACACGGAGCTGGACGGTGCGAGCGATGGACCTGATCGCGCGGATGAAGCTGCAGCTGGTCGGGCTCGAGGCCTTCAGCGGTCACATGCCGTCCGAGATCAGCGGCGGCATGCAGAAGCGCGCGGCGATCGCGCGCGCGATGGCGCTCGACCCGATGATCCTGTTCCTCGACGAGCCGTCGGCGGGCCTCGACCCGATCACGTCGGCCGAGCTCGACCAGCTGATCCTGCGGCTGGCGAAGAGCCTGGGCATCACCTTCGTCGTCGTGACGCACGAGCTGCCAGCATCTACACCGATCGCCGACCGGGTGATCATGCTCGACAAGCGCACCAAGGGCATCATCGCCGAGGGCGATCCCAAGGTGCTGCGCGACACCAGCGACAATCCGTGGGTGCGCCGATTCTTCCGGCGCGAAGCCGCCGCCGAAGCCGGCATAACGGCGATGAGCGCGCAAGCCAACTTCTTCAAGATCGGGTCTGTTCGTCATCGGCGGGACGCTGGCGCTGGTGCTGCTGCTGCTGATCCTCGGCTCGGGCCAGCTGGTTCCAGTCGAAGATCACGATGGAGACCTATCTGAACGAGTCGGTCCAGGGCCTCGAGGTCGGATCGAAGGTCAGGTACCGCGGCGTAGTCGTCGGCGAGGTGCGGCGAATCGGATTCACCTACAACATCTATGAGCAGGATCAACCGATGGCCGAGCGCGTCTGCGCTACGTGATGGTCGAGGCGACTATCCTGCCCGGCTGATCGGCGGCCGTGCCGGCGGCGACATCACGCGCCTGGAGACGGCCAGGGTGGAGATCGACAGAGGCTTGCGCGTTCGGCTCGCGCCGCAGGGGATTACCGGGACCAATTATCTCGAAATCGACTACGTCGATCCGAAGGCAAACCCCGTGCTGCCGATCACCTGGACGCCTAACAATCTCTACATTCCGAGCGCGCAATCAACGGTTACCGCATTCATCGCCGCCGCGTCGGACATCATGGCACGTCTGCAGAAGCTCGACCTCGAAGGCACGCTGGCCAATGTCAACAAGCTGCTGGTGACGACCAACAGCCGCATCGACGCGCTCGACACCGCGAAGCTGACGCAGAGCGCGACACGCGTCATGGACAAGGTCGACCGCAAGCTGGACCAGCTGGCGATGGACAAGATCGGCAGCGAGACGCGTCGCGCTGCTCGCCGAATTGCGCACGACCAATCAGCGGCTGGGCGTGGTGCTCGACGATCCTGCGCTCAAGCGGCTGCCGCCGATGCGGACGCCGCGCTGGTGCAGCTGAAGAAAACGCTGGAGGATCCGAATCTGGCGAAGTCGATCGCGCACCTGCAGAGCACGCTGTCGCGTCTCGACCGGCTCACCGGCAGCGGCGAAGCCGACCTGAAAAAGGCATTCGACAACCTGCGGCAGCTCACCGAAAACCTGCGCGACCTGTCCGAGAACGCCAAGCGCTATCCGTCGCAGCTGCTGCTCGGCGCTCCTCCGCCGCCGGCGAAAGGCCTCCAGCCATGAACCCAGCAGTCTCCCTGTCGCGCCGGCGGGCGCTCGCGTCCGCACTGGCGCTCACCGTCACCGCGTGCGGCGCGCTCTCCCGGCCATCGCCGGTCAAGTCGACGTACCTGCTCGAGCCGCCGGCACCGTCGAGCAAGAGCGCGACACCGGGAGCGGCGACGCTCAAGGTCGAAGCCGATCGCCGTGGCCGCGCCGTTTCGCGGCAGGACGCTGGTCTATCGCGAAAGCGATCTCAAGTACGAGGCCGACTTCTACGAGGAATTCCTGGTCTCGCCGGCGACGATGATCGGCGAAGCGACCGCGACGTGGCTTGCGGCGACCGGCATCTACCGGGCCGTCCTGCCGCCGTCGTCGTCGCTCGACGGCGACTTCGCCCTGGAAGCGTTCGTCACCGAGCTCTATGCCGACTTGCGCGACCCCGCGCATCCGGCCTCGGTGCTGAAGGTAAAGTTTTTTCTCAGCGGACAGCGCCGCCGCGTCGGGGACCTTCGTGTGGAACGGCGAGCTCGGCTCGCGCATAGACGTGTGCTTCACGCTCGGCCGATGCGCTGGTGCGCGCGTTCAACACCGCCTTGAGCAACGTCCTCGAGCAGCTCGCCGCGGTGCTGCGCAATCTGCCGCAGAAATAGGCGCGCCGCGTCAGGCCCGAACGCCGGAGAGATCGTGCTCGCTCGCGCCGGTGATGCGCACGCGGGCGAACTCGCCGACGGCGAGCGCCGCTCCGTCGGTCACGGCTACAGTGCCATCGATCTCCGGCGCGTCGGCGGCGCTGCGCGCCAATCGCCCGTGCGCCATCGTGCGAGTCGACCAGCACCCGCAGCGTCGCGCCGATCCGTCGCTTCAGACCTGCCGGCGCTGATGGCTTCCTGCGTTGCCATGAACCGGGCGCGCCGCTCTTCGTGCAGCGACGTCGCGGAACCGGATCGGGCAGCGCGTTGGCGGCCGCGCCATCGACCGGCGAATACGCGAAGCAGCCGACTCGGTCGAGTTCGGCCTCGCTCAGGAACTCGAGCAGTGCTTCGAATTCGGCGTCGGTCTCGCCGGGAAATCCGACGATGAACGTCGAGCGTATCGTCAGTTCCGGGCACACGTCGCGCCAGGCCCGAATGCGCTGCAGATTGTTTTCGACGTTCGCCGGGCGCTTCATCAGCTTGAGGATGCGCGGGCTCGCATGCTGGAACGGCACGTCGAGATACGGCAGCAGACCGGGGCCGCCGTCGCTGGCCATCAGCGCGAATGATCTCGTCGACATGCGGATACGGATAGACGTAGTGCAGGCGAACCCAGGCATCGTGTTCGGTCGGCCAGCGCTCGCCAGCGCCGGCGCGAGTTCGGTCATCCGCGTCTTCAGCGGCCTGCCGCGCCAGAAACCGGTGCGATAGCGGACGTCGACGCCATAGGCGCTGGTGTCCTGCGACACGACGAGGAGCTCGCGCACGCCGGCCTTCAGCAGGTTCTCCGCCTCGATCATGACTTCGCCGATCGGCCGGCTGACCAGATCGCCGCGCATCGAGGGAATGATGCAGAACGTGCAGCGGTGATTGCAGCCTTCGCTGATCTTCAGATAGGCATAGTGCTTCGGCGTCAGCTTGATGCCGATTTGCTGTCGGGGGCGGCAGCAGATCGACGAACGGATCGTGCGGCTTCGGCAGATGCTCGTGTACCGCCGCCATCACTTCGGATGCGGCGTGCGGCCCGGTGACCGCGAGCACCTTCGGATGCGCGGCGCGCTGACGAAATCGCCGCCTTCCTTGGCGCCGAGGCAGCCGGTGACGATGACCTTGCCGTTTTCGGCCAGCGCCTCGCCGATCGCCGACAGCGACTCCTCGACCGCGGCATCGATGAATCCGCAGGTGTTGACGACGACCAGATCGGCGCCGTCGTAGGTCGGGGCGATCGCATAGCCCTCGGCGCGAAAGCCGCGTCAGGATCTGCTCGGAGTCGACCAGCGCCTTCGGGCAGCCGAGCGAGACAAAGCCGACGCGGGGCGCCCGGCGCGACGGCGCGGGCGCGAGCGTGCTGGGGTGGACTTTGGCGTCATCGGGCAATCGTGCGGTGCGAAAATATGGCGCGCTGCAATGCGGATGTTGCGGCGCTTCGCGGCATCAGCGCTTTTTCTCGTCGTCGCGCCGATGGTTGCGTCGCGCCGAAATTGGGAAAGGGGAACGCGGTGAACAGCCCGCGCGTCTGGTCCTGCATCCGCTGCTGCATATCCATGAACAGCTTGGCGCTCTGCTCGAGATAGTTGCCGAGCATGCCCTGCATCGCCGGCGCCTGCATCTGCAGAAACTGCTTCCACAGGTCCGGGCGTCAGCATCATCTTGTCGCCGTAGATCTGCTTGGCCTGGTCCTGCAGCTTGCCCTGGATGGCCATGAACGCCTTGACGTTCTGCTCCATGTAATTGCCCATGATGCCCTGCAATGCATTGCCGTAGAAACGGATCATCTGCGACAGCATCTCGCTGGAGAACATCGGCACGCCGACCGATTCCTCCTCCAGAATGATCTGCAGCAGGATGCTGCGGGTCAGGTCGTCGCCCGACTTCGCGTCGATGACCTGGAAATCGATGAACTCCAGCACCATCTGCTTGACGTCCGCCAGCGTGATGTAGCCGCTGTTGGCGGTGTCGTACAGGCGGCGGTTCGGATACTTCTTGATAATGCGGATCGGCTTGGCCATGCGTGCCTCCGGGGCGTCGAACTCGCATTATAACCCGCTGATTTATTTGAGTGTTTGATTCGGATTCCAGGCGGCGCCGCGCGTATTGGTGCGATGCACAAAAAAGTGCTTGACTGACGAGTAGTCTCGTCCCTACAATGTGAATTGTGCGGTGCAGCAAAACGGGGTGTAGTCCCGGGTCGTGCGGCGAAGGGCCGGCGACCGGAAGAGCCCCTGGCAGCCCGCCTTATTCGGACCCGTCTTAGGGTCCATGAACCCAACGGGAAAAGGATGACCATGTACAACGCAACCGAACAATTCGCTGAAATCAACAAAGCCGGGTATGACAACGCCGTCAAGCTGGCGACCATGTCGCTGGAAAAGGCCGAGCAGCTCGCCAAGCTCAACCTTCAGGCCGCCAAGATCGTCCTGGAGCAACGGTGTCTATACCGCCAACGCGGTCGCCGGCATCAAGGACGTCCAGGAACTGGCCGCCGTCCGCGCCAAGCTGACCGAAGCCGGCGTGCAGAATGCCCTCGGGTATTCGCGCGGCGTCTACCAGATCGCCTCCGAAGCGCAAGCCGACTTCTCGGCGCTGGCCGAGCAGGCGTGGGCTGCCTACACCAAGGGCTTCGCGGTGTGGGTCGACAATGCCACCAAGAACGCGCCCGCCGGCTCCGACGTCGCCGTGACGGCGCTGAAGTCGACGGTCGCTGCGACGACGGCGGCGTTCGATCAGTTCTCGAAGGCCACCAAGCAGGTCGTCAGCTTCGCCGACGCGTCGGTACGCGCCGCAGCGGCCAACGCTGCCAATGCGACCAAGCCGGCAGCCAAGGGCCGCAAGGCCGCGTAAGGCAGTTCAGACAATGCGATTCCGTTGGGTGCTTGAAACCGTAGAGGCGGTCCCAACATAGCAAGTGTGTTGCTGGCTCCACCTGTATCATTTTCCTCCTCCTAAATGATACAGCCTCGCCCCGGCAGCAATGCCGGGGTTTTTTTTGCGCTCGCTCTCCTCGGCAATCGATGTCGTGCGGCCATCTCGTGTCGGCCGCTAGAACATGTGCTGGCCGCCGTTGATTGCGATATTGGCGCCGGTGACGAACGCCGCTTCCTCCGACGACAGATAGGCGACCAGTCCCGCGACCTCGTCGGGCTTGCCCAGACGGCCCATCGGTATCTGCGGGATGATCTTCGAGTCCAGAACCTCCTGCGGGATCGCCATCACCATCTTGGTGCCGATGTAGCCGGGCGAGATCGTGTTGACGGTCACGCCCTTGCGCGAGACTTCGAGCGCCAGCGCCTTGGTAAAGCCGTGCATCCCTGCCTTCGCTGCCGAGTAGTTGGTCTGGCCGAAAGCGCCCTTCTGGCCGTTGACCGATGAAATGTTGATGATGCGGCCCCAGCCACGCTCGACCATGCCGTCGCAGACCTGCTTGGTCATGTTGAAGCACGAGTCGAGATTGGTGCGGATCACCGCATCCCAGTTCGCCTTGTCCATTTTCTTGAACGTCATGTCGCGGGTGATGCCGGCATTGTTGACCAGCACATCGACCGGCCCGACGTCGCGCTACGACGCGCGCGACGCAAGCGACGCACGACTCCCAGTCGACGACATCGCAGGGATAGGCATAGAAACGGTGGCCGGCTTGTTTCATCGTCTCGAGCCATTCCTGCGCCTTGAGGTTGCCCGGCGAATGGGTGGTCACGACCGTGTGCCCGAGCGCCGCGAGCTTGACGCAGATCGCCTCGCCGAGTCCGCCCATGCCGCCGGTGACCAACGCAACGCGATGCTTGTCTTGTGCCATCGTCCCTCCTTTATCCTGATGTGCCTTCCGGTGTTTGTCGTGCAGTGCGACCGTTTCCGCGTCAGCGCTCGACCGCCATCGCGACTCCCATGCCGCCGCCGATGCAAAGCGATGCCAGGCCTTTTTTGGCATCGCGACGCGCCATTTCGTAAAGCAGCGTCACCAGTATCCGGCAGCCTGAAGCGCCGATCGGATGGCCGAGCGCGATCGCGCCGCCGTTGACGTTGATTTTCTTCGTATCCCAGCCCATTTCCTTGTTGACCGCGCAGGCCTGCGCGGCGAATGCCTCGTTGATCTCCATCAGATCGAGGTCGGCAGGCTTCCATCCGGCCTTTTCCAGCGCGCGCCGCGACGACGGCACCGGCCCCATGCCCATGATCGATGGATCGACGCCCGACGAAGCGAATGCCCGGATCTTCGCCAGAGGCTTCAGGCCGAGTTGCGCGGCGCGCTCGGCGCTCATCACCAGCACCGCGGCCGCACCATCGTTGATCCCGGACGCATTGCCTGCGGTGACGCTGCCTTGCTTGTCGAACGCCGGCCGCAACGCCGAAAGCGCATCGAGCGTCGCGCCCGCCTTGATGAATTCGTCGCTGTCGAACGCGACGGGGTCGCCTTTGCGCTGCGGGATCATCACCGGAACGATCTCGTCCTTGAACTTGCCTGCCTTCTGCGCAGCTTCGGCCTTGTTCTGGCTGGCGACAGCGAACTCGTCCTGTTGCGCGCGCGAAACGGCGTGCTGCTTGGCGACGTTCTCGGCGGTGATTCCCATGTGGTACTGGTTGTAGACGTCCCAGAGGCCGTCGACGATCATGCTGTCGATCAGTTTGGCATCGCCCATGCGAAAGCCGTCGCGCGAGCCCGGAAGCACGTGCGGGGCTGCGCTCATGTTTTCCTGGCCGCCGGCGATGACGATATCGGCGTCGCCGCAACGCACCGCCTGCGCGGCCAGCATCACCGCCTTCAATCCCGAGCCGCAGACCTTGTTGATCGTCATCGCGGGAATCTCCGCAGGCAGTCCAGCCTTGATCGACGACTGGCGCGCCGGATTCTGACCGCTGCCCGCGGTCAGTACCTGCCCGAGAATCACTTCGGAGATCTGCTCCGGCCGCAATTTGTAACGGGCGAGCAGCGCGGCGATCACCGTGGCGCCGAGCTCGGGCGCGGGCGTCTTGGCCAGCGCGCCGCCGAATTTACCTATCGCGGTGCGCAATGCGCCCGCGATGACGATGTCGCTCATGAAATTCTCCGCAAAAGATTGGGCTTGGCGCCCGGCTTGCCTGGGCCTGGGATCGGATGCTCGCTGCGCTATGGTAGCGCAGCCCGCGGCTTCACGGCAGCGGAGATGCGGTCGCCGCGGCGGTTAGGGCACGCGTTCGACGACGTAGGTGCCCGGCGCCGGCGACAGCGGCCGATGCTTGTCACTGCCCGGCGCTTTGGGTGCCGTCCGCATTCCGCCGGTGTAATCGTCGAGCCATGCCGCCCAGTGCGGCCACCAGCTGCCCGGCTGCGTCCGGGCGCCGACCAGCCAGTCGTCCGGATCATCGGTCAGCAGCTCATTGGTCCAGTAAGTTGCGCCGGTTTTTCGCCGGCGGATTGATCACGCCGGCGATATGGCCCGATGCGCCGAGCACGAAGGTCAGGTCGCCGCCGAGCAGGGCCACGCTCTTGTACGCGGTGCGCCAGGGCACGATATGGTCTTCGCGCGTGGCGAGAATATAGGCAGGCATCGTGATGCGCCTGAGGTCGATCGGCTCGACCGCACATCGACAGCGCGCCAGGCTCGCGCAATCGATTGTCGAGATACATGTCGCGCAGGTAGTCGACGTACATCGGGCCCGGCAGATTGGCCGAGTCGCCGTTCCAGTACGAGCAGGTCGAATGCGGGCGGCGTCTGCCCTTTCAGATAATTTCCGACGACGTAGTTCCAGACGAGCTCGTTCGGTCGGAGGCTTGCGAATGCGCTGGCCAGCTCGCTGCCCTGGATGCGGCCGCCGCCGCACAGCGCCGGCATCGCGCGCTGCAAGCCCTTCGCGCGAGACATAGACGCCGATGTCGCCCGGATCGGCGAAGTCGAGCATCGTTGCAAGGAGGGTCGCGCTGGCGACCGGCGTCTCGCGGCGCGCGGCAAGGACCGCCAGCGCGCAGGCGAGCAGTGTCCCGCCGACGCAGAATCCGAGCGCATTGATCGTCTTGCTGCCGGCGATCTCGCACGCCGCATCGAGCGCGGCCAGCACGCCTTGCTCGAGATAGTCGTCCCAGCGTGAGACCGCCGAGCTCGGACGGAATGTTGCGCCACGAGACCATGAAGACCGTGTGGCCCTCGCCGACTGCGTAGCGCACGAAGGAATTTTCCGGCTGCAGGTCGAGGATGTAGTACTTGTTGATGCAAGGCGGCACGATCAGCAGCGGCCGCTTGGCGACCTCGGAGGTCGTCGGCGCGTACTGGATGAGCTCGATCAACGGATTGCGATATACGACGCTGCCCGGAGTCGTCGCAAGGTTGCGGCCGACCTCGAATGCGCTTTCGTCGGTCATCGCGATGCGTCCGCGCTGCGCGTCCGAGACCAGGTTCGACAGGCCTTGCGCAATCGACGTCCCGCCGGTCTCGAGCGCGCGTTTCAGCGCCTCCGGATTGGTGGCGAGAAAGTTCGACGGTGAAATCGCTTCCACGTACTGCTGGGCGAGAAAGACCAGTCGCCGCTTCGTGGCATCGTCGGTTTGGGCCAGCGCAGCGAACTCGCGCACATATTCGCCGTAGAGCAAGTAGGCGTCGCGCAGCCACGCGAAGTACGGATGCTCGCGCCACGCCTTGTCCGAGAAGCGCCGGTCGGCGGGGCCGTGCGCCGGCACCGTGCACGGTCCTGCCGTCCGTCGCGCGCGTCCAGAGTTCCTCGAATCTCCTGGCGTAGCGCTCGGTCAAGTTGCGCCGCCGCCGCCGGATCGATCGACACGGCCGGCAGCCTGAGAAGCGATGTCGAGCGACGGCAAGCTCGCCGGCATCGCCCGCATCGTGCCCAACGCCGCATCGGCCCACAGTTTCGTCCATTGCGCGCCAACGTCCTGCCAGCGGTGCGCGAGCTCCGACCATTCGTTTGCCGCCTCGCTGCGCAACTGAGTTGCCACCGGAGCGACGGGCGCCGGCCGGGTCTTCGCGCGTTTGGACGTCGGCTGTTCATCGGCATCAGCGCTTCGAGCCAACGATGCACGACGGCGATCAATCCGATGCCGACGGCGATCAGCAGCAGTTGCTGCACCGTCGCCGCCGGCGCCGGATGCCGGTGCAGGCTGGGGATCAGGTCCGCCACGGCGACGTACAGCAGGCTCGCCGATGCGATCGCGAGCACGGTAGGCAACACATGCTGCATGGAGGCCAGCGCGGCGTAACCGGCAAGGCCGCCCAGCAGGGTCGCGACCCCGGTGCCAGGTTGTAGGCGAACGCGCGCCGTCGTGCGTACCCGGAGTGCAGCAGCACCGCGAAGTCGCCGACCTGCTGCGGAATCGCATGCGCGACGATGGCCAGCGCGGTTGCCGTGCCGAGCGCGAAGTCGGTCAGGAACGCGGCGGCGATCACGATGCCATCGCAGAAATTGTGCACGCTGTTGCCGATCACGATCATCAAGCCGGAGCGACCGCCATCGCCGTGCGCGTGCGGCGCGCCGGCGGGTTGCCCATTTTCGCCAAGCGCCTCGGCGTCGAGGTGACTATGCCGCCACAGGACCAGCTTTTCCAGCAGGAAGAACAGCAGCAGGCCGGCGAGAACGGTCGCCATCACGCTCTCGGTCGACCCGTGCTCGAGCGCGTGCGGAAGCAATTCCAGAAACACGGCGCCCAGCAGCGCACCGACGGCGAAGCTCACCAGCTTGGATATCCAGCGCGCGTGCAGCGCCAGGGTGCCGGCGGCGGCGAGGATCGCCAGCACCCCTCCGGCGAGACAGGCGACGACGATCGCGTAAAGTGGAGAGAGCGCTGTCATCGCCAACGCATTATACGAGAGCGCCCGTTTCGGCTTCAGCCGGGCGCGAGCCAGATCAGCGTCGCCATCCTCGCGACGCGGTCGGGACCGCCGCGGCGATACGAGTGGAAGCTCGCGCGTTCGGTGTAAGTGCAGCGGCCGCCGCCGCTGATCGCCGCGGCGCCGACGCCGGCACGGCCGAGTGCAAGTCGCGCGAGTCCATAGAGATCGGCATGCCATTTGCCTTGACGCGTCGCGACGAAGCAAGCGCCCGCAGCGGCGTCGCGATCGCAGAATGCAGCGTGGACGTCGGGGCCCACTTCGAATGCGCTCGGCCCGATCGCCGGTCCGAGCCATGCGAGCACGTTCGCGGGCGCGGTCTGCATCGACCCGACCGCGGTTTCGAGCACGCCGGAGGCGAGCCCGCGCCATCCCGCATGCGCGGCGGCGACGACGCTGCCGCGCCGGTCGGCGAGGAGCACCGGCAGACAGTCCGCCGCCAGCACCGCACAGACTTTGCCGGGAGAGCGCGAAACCGCGACGTCGGCTTCGGGTGCGCGGCCATGTCCGACGTCGGCGCTCGCGATCGCCGTGCCGTGCGTCTGCGCGAGCCACAGCGGCTCGCCGGGCAGGAAGCTTTTCAGCAGCGCGCCTGCCGCGGCATCGCGGCCGCGCGCGAAGTCGACGGTGCTGCCGCCGACGCCGTTGCGCGTGGTCGAGAACGCCCGCACCGACGCGGGCGCCGGCCAGTCCGGTACGATCCAGTCGAGCCCCGCCGAGACGAACTGCGCCGCGAGCGTTGCGTCAGCGCGCATCGGAACCGGCGCGCCGGCGCAAAGTCGCGAGCAGCGAGGCGAAGTCGGATGGCAGCGGCGATTCCCACTGCACGGGTTTCTTCGTCGAAGGATGGATCAGACCGAGGCGCCAGGCGTGGAGCGCCTGCCGCCCGAACGCGATGCCGCGTCTTTTGCCATACGTCGGATCCCCGACCAGCGGATGTCCGAGCGAGGTCAGGTGAACGCGGATCTGGTGGGTGCGTCCGGTTTCGAGCCGGCAGGCGAGCAGCGTGCAATCGCCGAATCGTTCGCGCACTTCATAGCGCGTGACCGCGGCTTTCCCGCTCGCGACAATCGCCATCGATGTGCGCCGGACCGGATGACGCCCGATCGGCGCGTCGATCGCGCCGCCGCGGGCGATATCTCCCGTGGCGAGCGCCAGATATTCGCGGTGGACGGTCTTCGCCTGCAGCTGGCGCACAAGATCGGTTTGAGCGATTTCGGTTTTGGCCACGACCAGCAGCCCGCTCGTATCCTTGTCCAGGCGATGCACGATGCCCGCGCGCGCGACGGCGGCGAGTTGCGGCGCGTGGTGCAGCAGTGCGTTGGCAAGCGTGCCGTCGCGGTTGCCGCTGCCCGGGTGAACGACCAGGCCGGCAGGCTTGTCGATCACGAGTATCGCCTCGTCCTCATGCACGATCGTCAACGGCAGCGCCTGCGGCGTGAACGAGGCAGCGGCGGGATCGGACAATGGATGCACCAGGACATGCTCGCCGCCGCCGACCTTGCGGCTCGCGTCCGCCGGCGCGCCCGCGAGCAGTACGCGGCCGGCGTCGATCCAGGTGCGGATGCGGCTGCGCGAATGCTCGGGCAACAGTTGCGCGAGCGCCCGATCCAGCCGCATGCCCGCGAATTCGGCCGGTATGGTCAGCGCGAGACTGGGCGCCGGCCGCTGCGTCGGGGTTATAATTCACGGCTACGTGCGGAGCAGGCAATGATGTCGAAGCTGAGCGGATATTCGGTTGCGTCACTGATCTTGATGTGTGTGGCCCTGGCGGGATGCAGCTGGCTGCCGGAGGTCAAGGACGAGACGGCGAACTGGACCGCCGAACAACTCTACAAGGATGCGCACGAATCGCTGCAGGCGGCCAATTATACGCGTGCGATCAAGCTGTTCGACACGCTGGAAAGCAGGTTTCCCTACGGCCGGCTCGCGCAGCAGGCGATTCTCGAAGGCGCCTACGCGAACTATCGCCAAGGGGAGGCGACAGGGGCGATCGCGGCCTGCGATCGCTTCATCCGCACCTATCCCAATCATCCGAACGTCGATTACGCATACTACCTGAAGGGCCTCGTCAATTTCCGCGAGGATCAGGGGCTGCTCGGCTACGTGGTCGAGAGCGATCTTTCCGAGCGCGATCCGAAGATGACCAAGGAGGCGTTCGGCGCATTTCGCGAGCTGGTGACGCGGTTTCCCGACAGCAAGTACGCGCAAGATTCGGCCGAGCGCATGCGGTATCTGACCAATGCGCTCGCCGGTTACGAAGTTCACGTCGCGCGCTATTACTACAACCGCGGCGCCTACGTGGCAGCGGTCAACCGCGCGCAGGCCACGCTGGTCAATTACCCGAAGACGCCCGCCAACGAGGACGCCCTGATCCTGCTGGCGGAAAGCTACGACAAGCTCGGAATGATCGAGCTTCGCGACGACACGCGCCGCGTGCTGAAGGAAACCTTCCCCAACGGCAGGTACTTTGCTGCGGGCGCGACCAAGCCGTGGTGGAAATTCTGGGGCAAGGAACAGCCGCCGCCGCTGCCGGTGAGCCAACCCTCAAAGCCGTGGTGGCAGTTCTGGTAAGCAGGGCGACCCGCGCCGATAGCGCGCCCGTAGCAGTTAGCCTTCTACCGCCACCGGCGCGAAAAAAGCTCGGACATCGGCGAGCTCGCGCGTGCGCCGCATCGGCGGCAGCGCCTGCCATATGCGCCGGCCATACGGCTTGTCGACCAGCCGCCGGTCGCAGATCATCAGGACGCCGCGGTCGGTCTCCGAGCGGATCAACCTGCCCGCGCCCTGCTTGAGGCTGATCGCCGCTTGCGGCAATTGATAGTCGAAGAACGGATTGCCGCCCTGGCGCGCGATGTGCTCGAGCCGCGCAGCAAGCAGCGGATCGTCGGGCGGAGCGAATGGCAGCTTGTCGATGATCACCACCGACAAGGCTTCGCCTTGCACATCGACGCCCTCCCAGAAGCTCTGGCTGCCCAGCAAGACGGCGTTGCCGAGGCGGCGGAAGCGGGTCAGCAATTCGGTGCGTGAACCCTCGCCTTGCACCAGCAGCGGAAAATCGATCCCTTCGCGTTTGAAGAGAGTCGCCAGCGATTCGCGCGCGCGGGCCAGCGCGCGCAGCGTCGTGAACAGCAAAAAGGCGCGACCGCCGCTGGCCTTCAGCACTGGCAGCGCGGCCGCGACGACCGCATCGGTGTGCTCGAAGCTGTTCGGTTCGGGCAATTCGCGCGGCAAATACAACAGCGCCTGTCGCGCGTAGTCGAATGGGCTCTCCCAGTAGCCGGTCGCAGCCTCGCCCAGGCCCAGCTCGCGCTGATAGAGCGAGAAGTCGCTGCCGATCGCCAGGGTCGCCGACGTGAAGATCCAGGCTCGAGCATGGTCGGTGACCTGCTTGGCGAATATTTCGGCCACCGATAGCGGCGACGCCCGCAGTTGCCACCCCGACGCGCTGACGTCGAGCCAGCGGATCCACTCCGGATCGTCGTGATCGCGCCACCGCGCGAGCCGCGCCAGCGCATCGTCGGCGCGATGCGCGCATTGCGCCAGATCGTCGCTGCGCTCGGCCTGCTTGCCGAGCTCGACAGCGACCGCCGCCAGCGCCGCGTCCAGCGCGTCGAGCGCTTCATCGAACCCCGGGCGCCGCATCGCAACGGCGCGCGGCAGTTTGCCCGGCGTTTCTCCTGCGGCCAACCGGAACCGGCGCAGCGCCAACCCGAGCGCCTGCGCGGCAGCCGGGCAGCGGCGCATAGTCGCGAGCCGCCTTCAACCCTTCGAGCTCGGCGTCGCGCGCGAGCTCACCCAGTTGACCGCCGGTGACTTCCTCGCCGAAAAACAGCGTCGCGGTCTCGGGCAGCTGGTGCGCCTCGTCGAGAATCACCGTGTTCGACGCGGGCAGCAGCTCGGCGATGCCCTCATCCTTGAGCATGACGTCGGCGAAGAACAGATGGTGGTTGATGACGACGACGTCGGCGGCGAGCGCCTGCTTGCGCGCATTCATCACGAAACACTCGTTGTAATGCCCGCATTCGGTGCCGAGGCAGTTCTCGCGCGTCGAAGTGACGTCGGCCCAGATCGCGGCATTCTCCGGCACGTCGGCGACCTCGCTCTTGTCGCCGCTCGCCGATGTGCGCACGAAGGACTCGATCCGCTTCACATAGCCGATATCGGCGCGCGACGCGAACGTCGGCTGCGCCGCCGTCCGCGCCAGATGATGGTGGCAGACATAGTTGCCGCGGCCTTTCAGCAGGGCGACGGTGATCGGGATGCGCAGCGCATCGCGCACCAGCGGCAGATCGCGCTGGTAGAGCTGGTCCTGCAGCGTCTTGGTCCCGGTCGAAATGATCACCTTGCCGCCGGAAAGCAGGGCGGGAACCAGATAGGCGAAGGTCTTGCCGGTGCCGGTCCCGGCTTCGGCGAGCAGCTGGCCGCGCGTCTTTATGGCGAGCGCGATCGCCTCGGCCATCGCGATTTGCTGCGGCCGCGGCCGGTAGCCGGGAACATTGCGCGCAAGCGCTCCGTCGGCGTTGAAAACCGAACCGAGCTCGGTGTCGCTCAGCGTCGGCCTCTCAGCGCGTCGGCCTCGCGCACGCCATGATCATTCCGGTGGGCGTGTGATCACTGCGCGGCGGATTTTTTCTTGCTCGCCGCTTTGGTTGCCGGCTTGGCCGCGGCGACCGGCGGCGGAGGTTCGCGCAGCGCCTGGATCTGCTTGTCGAACGCGCCGTACGGATGGGTGACGCGCTGCTTGTAGCCGGCGTCGATTTCGTCCGGACCCGGCGTCAGCTCGGTCAAGGCTTTGGTCCAGGTCGCGTACAGTGTTTGCAGCCCCTGCACCTTCCCTTGTCGCGCGCGGCTTCGCGCAACGCCGCCTGGTAGGGGCGCGCGATCAGACGCTTGTGCTTTTCGATGCAGCCCTCGGTCTTGGCGCCGTTGACGCCTTGCTGCGCGCCGGCCAGCCCGAATTCGATGATCTCGATGCTCTTGACCTGGCGGCACATCGTGTAGGTATGCGGAACCGCCTCGAAAAAGCAGTCGGTGCCGCTGCCGTTGAACGCCGTCGGGCAGATGTATGGATTGACGTTGTCGAGGGCGTACACCGATGCGGCGGGCAACAGCGCGCTCACGGCAAGCAGGGCAAGCAATGCTAATCGGCGCATGATGGATCGGCCAGTCAGAAGGTCGTCCATGCTACCAAGCGCGGCACGCGCGCTCAAGCGCCGCCCACGGGCGACGCGCCCGATCAGATCGTGGCGCCGCCCGAGACTTCGATGACTGCGCCGTTGATGTAGCTCGCCTCGTCGGAGGCGAGCCAGGCGTAGGTGTTCGCGATTTCCTCGGGCTGCCCGAGGCGACCGAGCGGAACGCGGTCTTCCATCATCTTGACGACCTTGTCCGGCATCGAGGCCAGGATCGGCGTGTGGATGAAGCCCGGACAGATCGCATTGGCGCGAATGCCCTTGCGGCCGAGCTCGCGCGCCCAGGTCTTGACCATGCCGATAACGCCGAATTTGGTCGCCGCGTAATTGGTCTGGCCGAAATTGCCGTAGATGCCGACGATCGATGAGGCATTGAGGATGCATCCGGAGTTTTGCTCGAGCATGATGTCGACGACGGCCTTGGTGCAGTTGTAGACACCCTTCAAATTGACGTCGACGACGCGATCGAACTGGTCATCGCTCATTTTCCTGAATTGCGCGTCCTGCACGATGCCGGCGTTGTTCACCAGCGTGTCGATCCGGCCCCATTTGGCCATCACGCCTTCGACCATGCGCGCGATGCTTTGCTTGTCGGTGACGTCGATCACGAAGCCGGTCGACTCGCCGCCGAACTCCTCGATCTTCGCGATGGTTTCCTGGATGGTCGCCTCGTTGATGTCGCAAACGGCGACCTTGGCGCCTTCCTGGGCAAATTTGACCGCGGTCGCCTGCCCGATGCCCTGGCCCGCGCCGGTGATGATCGAAACTTTGCCTTTGAGCCGCATGATCTTCCCTGATCGTTATGGGCGGCAGTGCCCCGCTTGAGTGCGGCGACTCTATCTCTTTTCATTGCATTGCACAACCTCGGCCGCGACCACGACAGCACAGGCGCGGCACACCAGAAAAAACTTGAATAAACAATGATTTAGTACATAGATCGCGCCGGCGAGCTATTCCGGGCAGCGACGCGTGGCTATCGCGTCATTCTGATGCATTGCACGAGGCAAGCTTTGGCTAGCACGCCGAAGCGGCGCGCCGAGTCAGACCGGCAGCCAGTGCTCGATCACCAGTTGCAGCGAGTCCAGCCCCTGGTAGTGATTGACTTCAGGCCGGTACGCGGCGCGAATCCGGGGAGGCAGCGGCGCCGGTCTGCTGGAAGAGCATCGCTTCGAAGCGCCGTTCGCCGAGCGAGAGGGCGAGCTTCAAGATGCTTGTCGCCGACGACGCGCTGCGCGGTGACCACGAACTCGGCGTCGAACGCAGGCGCGGGGAAACCCTGACCCCAGACATGTCGCGGCGCACGTCTGGGCGAGACCGAGAGTCAGCTCGCCCGCCGCCAGCGCACCGTCGGTTTCGATCTTGCGCATCAGCAGCGCCGGCGACAGCCATTCGCGGCCGACTCGTTCGAACTCATCGGCGAAACGGGCCAGCGCCGTTTCGTGCAGCGACAGGCCTGCGGCGTACGCGTGCCCGCCGAATCGGCTGATGGTGCCCGGAGCACGCTTGGCGATGAGGTCGAGCGCATCGCGCAGATGAAAACCGGCGATCGCGCGGCCCGAGCCGCGGAGTTCTCCATCGGCGCCTGCGCGGGCGAAGACGATCACCGGCCGATGATAGCGATCCTTCAGGCGCGATGCGACGATGCCGACGACGCCCTGGTGCCACTCGGCGCGGTACAGGGAAAGCGTGCACGCGTCTTCGTCGATGCCGCATTCCAGGTCGGCCAGCGCCTGTTCCTGCATCGTCGCCTCGACGCCGCGCCGCTCCCGGTTGAGCCCGTCGAGCTCGGCCGCGATCCGGTCGGCGCTCGCCTGGTCGTCGGACATCAGGCAGGCGATGCCGACCGACATGTCGGCGAGTCGACCTGCGGCGTTGAGCCGCGGGCCGGCGATAAACCCGAGGTCATAGGCTGTCGCGCGTTGCGGCGCGCGACCGGCGACGCCGAGCAGCGCGCGCACACCCGGCTGCATGCGATCGGCGCGGATTCGTCTGAGTCCCTGATCGACGAGGATGCGGTTGGCGTGATCGAGCCTGACGACGTCGGCGACCGTGCCCAGCGCCACCAGGTCCAGCAGCGCAGCCAGACGCGGCTCGGCGCGATTCGCGAAATGACCGCGCTCGCGCAGCAGCGCCCGCAACGCGCACAGCACGTAGAACATCACGCCGACGCCGGCCAGATGCTTGCTCGGGAACGTGCAGCCCGGCTGATTGGGATTGACGATCCACTCGGTCTCCGGCATCTGTTCGCCGGGCAGGTGGTGGTCGGTGATCAGCACGTCGATGCCGAGCGCTCGCGCCGCGGCGACACCTTCGACGCTCGCAATGCCGTTGTCGACGGTGATGATCATGTTCGGACGCCGCGCGGCCGCGAGCGCGACGATCTCGGGAGTCAGGCCGTAGCCGAACTCGAAGCGGTTCGGCACCAGGAACTCGACCGTCGCTCCCATCGCCGCGAGACCGCGCATCCCTACCGCGCAGGCGGTCGCGCCATCGGCGTCGTAATCGGCGACGATAAGCAGCCGTTCGCCGCGTTCGATTGCGCAGGCAAGCCGCTCGCTCGCAGCGGTGATGCCTTTCAGCGTCTGCCACGGCGGCAGGCCGGCCAGGTCGTTGTCGAGCTCCGCTGTCGATGCAATGCCGCGCGAGGCGAATATGCGCGCCATGACCGGGGCGATGCCGGCGGCGCCGAGCGTCGCGGCGGCCTCGGGTACATTGCGACGCGTTATTTCCATTCAGCGCCCGGCCGCCGCGAGCTGCGTCGACAGCGCGGCGGGCGCGAGACGGGCGCGCCAACGCGCGGCAAGCGAGGGTCGGCGCGGCGTAAACGACAATGCCCGGCCACGACCGGATATCGCGACGTGTACCTCGAGCGCCATCCGCGCGGCGAGGGCTGCGCTCAGCGGGTCGGCCCAGTCGCGGCCGAGCGCGGCGAGCGCTGACCCGCTATCGCTTCGCGCCAATCGCTGGCAGCCACACCAGCGACGGCGATTTGGCTCCGTTTCCGATCCACGCCTTAAGAGATTGCGGCGCGGCGGCGACCTCCACGCCGCAGGCGCGCGCGAGATCGCGCGGCAGCGGCAAGTCGGCGCACAGCGAAGCGATGTTCGGCGCTGGCTGCGCGCCTGTGCGCACGCCGCCGCCCGACAGCCAGACTCCGTTGACCGCCGCGCGGCCTTTCCGCTCGCGCTCGTCAGCCACCGGATGCGCAAACAGCAGCATCTGCATCTCACTTTGCCATCGTCGCCAGCGCGCCGCGTCCGGCCCGTCGGGCAGGAACGGAAATATCGGCGCGCCGACTGCGTCGTCAGCCGGATGGGTCACGAGTTGCTGCACGTCGGTCGCGGCGATCAGCCAGCGCGCCGGGGTGAGCGCAATGAAGCGCAGTCCGTCGCCGGCAAAATGCGAATTCAGCGTCGCCACCAGCGCCGCCGCCTCGTCCGCAGAAAGGTCGTCGACGACAGCGCCAAGCCGCACGTCGAGCTGGCCGACAAGCAAGGTCACCGGTTCAGCCAGCAGCCAGTAGGCGTTCCGGGATCGAGATTCGCCGCGACCGCGAGCAGCGGCGCCACCGGCCAGTCGCATTGCTTGGCAACGCCCAGTGCGGCGCAGGCGACGCCGATTGCGCCGTCATGCGCTGCGGGGGGCGGGCTGGTCGCCAGAAGCCGGGCGAGCGCGGCGCCCTCGGCGTCGGCCCGGTCCGGCTCGGTCTCCGCGAGGTCGAGCAATCCCGGGACGACCAGCGTGAGTTGCATGCGGAGAAGGGCGGGCAAGGGCGAATCGAGTGTAGCACGCACGTCGCCTCGGATTCCGATGCCGGCAAGGGCTTGAACATGGGCGGTCAGTACCCTGCATGCGAGTGTGGCACACTTCGCTGTCCCGAATTCGCATCGATCGGCACGCCTTGAGTCCCTACGAAATCCTGGTCGGCCTTCGCTATACCCGCGCCCGTCGCGGCGCCGGCCGCAACGGCTTCGTCTCCTTCATCGCCTTTGTCTCGATGGCCGGCATTTTCCTCGGCGTCGCCGCACTGATCGTGGTCCTGTCGGTGATGAACGGCTTCCAGAACGAATTGCGCACTCGCATCCTCTCGGTCGCCTCGCACATCGAGATTCGCGCGCTCGACGGCGCGATGCCCGACTGGCAGAACGTGGCCCGGATCGCGCGGCAGGACGCGCATGTCCAGGGAGCCGCGCCGTTCGTGTTCGGGCAGGCGATGCTTTCAGCGGGCGACGCCAATCGCGGCGCGCTGGTGCGCGGCATCGACCCGGCGCGCGAGGACAGCGTCGCCGATATCGGACGGCACATGCGGGCCGGGTCGCTCGCCGATCTGAAGCCCGGCGGCTTCGGCATCGTGCTGGGCATCGACCTCGCGCGAGCGATGCGCGTGCGCGTCGGCGATTCGGTGCTGCTGATCACCCCGCAGGGAACGGTGACTCCGGCGGGCACGCTGCCGCGGGTGAAGACTTTCCGCGTCGTCGGCGTGTTCGAGGTCGGAATGTACGAGTTCGATAACGGGCTCGCGCTGATCGAGCTGTCCGACGCGCAGAAGCTGTACCGGCTCGACGACGCAGTCAGCGGCGTGCGGCTCAAGCTGGACGACATGTTCGCGGCACCCGCGGTCGCGCGCGAGCTCGCGCGAGTCATGCCGGTCGACGCGGAAGTGCGCGACTGGACGATGGATCACGCCAATTTCTTTCGCGCCGTCGCGATCGAGAAGCGAGTGATGTTCATCATTCTTACGCTGATCGTCGCGGTCGCTGCATTCAATATCGTTTCCGCGCAGGTGATGGTGGTCACCGACAAGCAGGCCGACATCGCCATCCTGCGCACGCTGGGCGCGTCGCCGGCGAGCATCCTGACGATATTCGTCATCCAGGGCGCGCTGGTCGGCTTGATCGGAACGCTGATAGGCGTGGTCGGCGGCATCGCGCTGGCGCTCAATATCGGCGTCGTCGTGCCGTTCATCGAGCGCACGTTCAGCATCCAGTTCCTGGACAAGAGCGTCTATTACATCAGCGAGGTTCCGTCCGATCTGCAGCGCGCAGATATCGTGCTGATCGCCGCGATCGCGTTGCTGCTCGCGCTGCTCGCGACGCTGTATCCCAGCTGGCGCGCGGCCAAGGTCAATCCCGCGGAGGCGCTGCGCTATGAGTGAGGTCGGCGCAGCGGCCGTGCTCGAGTGCCGGGGCTTGCGGAAGACGTACCGCAGCGGACCGCTCGACGTGCCGGTGCTGCTGGGCATCGATCTGGCCGTGGCCCCGGGTGAGCGCCTGGCGATCGTCGGCGCGTCGGGCTCGGGCAAGAGCACGCTTTTGCATCTGCTCGGCGGGCTGGACGCGCCTAGCGCCGGCGAAGTGCTCGTGCAAGGCGCGCCGTTCGCGCAGTTGTCCGAAGCCGAGCGCGGCCGGGTGCGCAATCGCGCGCTGGGCTTTATCTACCAGTTTCATCATCTGCTGCCGGAATTTTCGGCGCTGGAAAACGTCGCAATGCCGCTCTACATCCGCCGCGATGCGAGACCGGCGGCACGGGCGAGTGCCGCCGCGCTGCTGGAGCGGGTCGGGCTGGCTCATCGCGCGCAGCATCGTCCGGCCGAGCTCTCGGGCGGCGAACGGCAACGCGTCGCGCTGGCGCGCGCTCTGGTGACGGCGCCGGCGTGTGTGCTCGCCGACGAGCCGACCGGGAACCTCGACCGGCGCACCGCCGGCCAGGTGTTCGATCTGATGCTCGAGCTCAATCGCAGCGCGGGCACGAGCCTCGTGATCGTGACGCACGATCCCGATCTGGCGGCGCGCACCGATCGAACCTTGCATCTGCTCGACGGCGTGCTGACGGCGTCGGAGGACTAAGCCCGCGCGCCGGGCCGGTCGGACACACGCTCCCGCGGCGTCCTGCCGGACGCTTTCTCGCTAGATCGACAACGGCGGCTCGTCCATTGCCGCGATCTGCTCGCGCAACTCCAGCACGCGATCCTGCCAGTAGCGCTGGGTGTTGAACCAGGGGAACGCCGCCGGGAAAGCGGGATCGTGCCAGCGGCGCGCCAGCCATGCCGAATAGTGGATCAGCCGCAGCGTGCGCAGCGCTTCGATCAGATGCAGCTCGCGGTCGTCGAAGTCGCAGAAATCCTCGTACCCCGCCAATACGGCCCGCAACTGGCGTCGCATGTCGTCGCGGTCGCCCGACAGCAGCATCCACAAATCCTGTACCGCGGGTCCGCTGCGGCAATCGTCGAAATCGACGAAATGCGGCCCTTGCATCGGCCCGCCGGTGCGCCACAGCACGTTGCCGGCATGGCAGTCGCCGTGCAGGCGAATATTGCGGACCGCGCCCGCGCGCTCGTAGCAATGCCGCACGCGTTCGATCGCCTGCGCGGCGACGCTCTCCCAGGCGGCAACCAGGTCGGGCGGAATGAAACCGTTCGCCAGCAGCCACTCGCGGGGCTCGTCGCCAAAGCTCGCGACGTCGAGCGACGGCCGCACGCGAAACGGCGCGTTCGCGCCGACGCCGTGGATGCGTCCGACGAAACGGCCGATCCATTCGAGCGTCGCACGATCCTCGAGCTCGGGGGCGCGGCCGCCGCATTGCGGATAGACCGCATAGCGGAAGCTCGGCGAAACGATGCAGGGTCGCGCCGCCGCGTGCAATCGGCGCGACGACCGGAATCTCGCGCACGGCCAGTTCGGAGACGAATGCGTGCTCCTCGCCGATCTGCTCATCGCTCCACCGCGACGGACGATAGAACTTGACGACGACCGAAGACGCCGTATCCACGGAGGGCGGGCGCGCTCGTCGAGCCACGCCTGGTAGACGCGATTCTCGTAGCTGTTGAGCGCAAGCAGCCTGCCGTCGCAGAAGAGTCCGACGGCATCGAGCGCATCGAGCACGCAGTCGGGCGTGAGTCCCGCATAAGGTGCTGCCGAAGCATCGTCCATGCGGGCATTGTACGTAGGGCCGCGGCGACCGCTGCCGGCGGCACGCGCCAGGGAGTTCGCGCCGCCGGGCTAATAGTCGACTGGAACCGGCTCGAGGCTGCGCCACAAGTACCAGGTGGCGACCGAGCGCCATGGCCGCCAGGGCTCGGCCAGCGCAAGCATCGCGTCGCGGGTCGGGCGCGCATCCTTCAGAAATAGTCGTGCCATCGCCTTTTGCAGGCCGAGGTCGTCGACCGGCAGCACATCGGGGCGCAGCTCGTGAAACATCAGGAACATCTCCGCCGTCCAGCGCCCGATCCCCTTGACGTCGATCAGCTGTGCGATCACCGACTCGTCGTCGAGCTTGCGCCAGCGCTTCGGATCGAGCTTGCCGGAGGCGAAATGCCGCGCGAGGTCCGACAGGTACTCCGCCTTGCGTTGCGACAATCCGCAGCCGCGCAATGCCGCCATGTCGGCCGCGGCGACTTTTGCCGCCGGAAGACGCCGGAACTTGTGTGCCGGCGCATTGTCCGCCACATCGACAAAGCGCCACCAGATAGCGTCGGCTGCCTTGACCGATATCTGCTGGCCGACGATCGCCCTGGCCAGCGTCGTGAAGGGATCGGCGCGGCGCTTCAGATGGATGCCGGGGTAAGCGCGGATCAGCCGGCGCAGGGTGCGGTCGCGGCGCGAGAGCTCGCGCGCGGCCTCGTCCCAGAACGGCGGCTTCATCGGGCCGGCGACTCGCGCGGCGCGGGCAGGCGTCCGATCGCCGCGGGCGCCAAGCTTGCGCCCGCACGCCGCGCTCCGTCGCAACGGGCGTCGAGCCGGGGCTGGAAGTGGTACATTACGCGCCTTTCGCCGGAGAGGGATCGATGGGCCGTCCGTTTCTGCGCTTGGTCGTCGTCGGAGGCTGCCTGCTGGCGCTGTCCGGCGTTCCCGCGCAGATCGCGTCAGCCGCCGCGGATCCGAACAAGGTGCTGCACGTCGCGATCGAAGCCGGCGACGACGGCTTCGATCCGTCGCGAAGCACCAACTACTATTCCGGGCTGATCGAAGAGGTCATTTTCGACCGGCTCCTCACCTACGATTACCTCGCCGAGCCGGTCAAGCTCGTGCCGATGCTGGCCGAAGCGATGCCCGAAGTCGCCGACGGCGGCAAGACGTATACGTTTCATCTGCGCAAGGGCGTCTATTTTACGCCGGACCCCGCGTTCAAGAGCGAAAAGCGCGAGCTCGTCGCGGAAGATGTCGCCTATTCGATCAAGCGCTTCCTCGATCCGAAGAATCGCTCGCCCTGGCGATTTCTGTTCGATGGCAAGATCGTCGGCCTGAACGAGCAGGAAGCGCTGGCGAAAAAGAACGGCGACCGGTTCGACTACGACGCCAGGATTCCCGGACTCGAAGTCGTCGATCGCTATACGATCCGCTTTCATCTGATCGACACCGACTTCAACTTCGCCTACATATTGGCATCGCCGACGAACAGCATCGTCGCGCGCGAAGTCATCGAGCGTTATGGCGACGATACCAAGGGGCATCCGGTCGGCTCCGGGCCGTACATGCTGGCGGAGTGGCAGCGGGGCGCCCGCATCCTGCTGCACGCCAACCCCGGCTATCGCGGCTTCGTCTGGGACTTCCAGCCGTCGGCCAATCCCTGGGACCAGGACGTCGTCGCGGCGATGAAGGGCAAGCAGATGCCGCAGATCGGCGTCGTCGACGTGCGCCTGATGGAGGAGGAGCAGTCGCGCTGGCTCGCGTTCCAGGGCGCGGAGATCGACTACATCGATCGCTTCGGCTCGTTCGCGCCGATGGCCATTCCGAACAACAAGGTTGCACCGGATCTGGCCAAGCGCGGCATCAAGCTCTACCGCTATCTCGAGCCGGAGATGACTTATTACTACTTCAACATGGTCGATCCGGTGGTCGGCGGATTCGACAAGGAGAAGATTGCGCTGCGGCGCGCGATCGCGATGTCGTACGACATCGACGAGGAAATACGCATCATCCGCAAGAGCCAGGCGATCCGCGCCGAGTCGCCGATACCGCCCGGCGTCGTCGGCTACAGCCCGAACTACCGCTCGGGCTATCACTACGATCCCGCGCTGGCGAACAAGCTGCTCGATTATTTCGGATACAAGCGCGGCGCCGACGGATACCGTACGCTGCCGGACGGCAAGCCGCTGCTGATCACGCTGTGGTCGACGCCCGAAGCGATCGCCCGCGAGTACGACGAGCTCTGGAAAAAAAGCCTCGACGTGATCGGCGTCCATTTCGCGACGTCGAAGATCAAGTTTGCCGATCAGATACAAAAAGGCAGGGCCTGCCAGATGCAATTCGCCGGTGCGGCTTGGACGGCGGACTGGCCGACCGCGGACAACTTCCTGCAGCTCTCCTACGGTCCGAACGTCGGAGAATCCAACTATGCCTGCTACAAGTCGGCGGCATTCGATGAATTCTATCGGCAGGCGCAGCGGTTGCCGGATTCGCCGGAGCGCAATCGCCTCTACCGGGCGATGGCGCGGCAGATGGAAGTCGACACGACCTGGGTGATGGGCGCGACCCGCTACAAGAACACGCTTTTCTACCCCTGGATGCTGGGTTACAAGAAGCATCCGATCCTGCACGCGCCCTGGCCGTTCATGGACATCGACAATTCCAGGCGTCCGGCCAAATAGTGCGAGTCGCGCGTCGCTTGTCCGGCCTGACACCGATGTTCGCGGCGATGCTGCACCGATGCTCGGAATAGCGCAGCGCGGCCTGGTATCGCTGCTCGCCGCGGCGATCGCGCTTGCGCCGACGACGGCTCCGGCCGCGCTCGCGGCCGATCCGGCCAAGGTCCTGCGCATCGAGTTCTACGTCGCCGAGACCGGCTTCGACCCGGTCAAGGTGCAGGACTACTATTCGCAGACGGTCTGCGAAGCGATCTTCGAATCGCTGATGACCTACGACTATCTGGCGCGGCCGGCGAAGCTCGCGCCGCGTGCGGCCGAAGCGATGCCGGTGATCAGCGATCGAGGCCAGGACATACGTCTTCAAGATCCGCAAGGGCATCTACTTCGCGCCGGACCCGGTGTTCAAGGGCAAGCCGCGCGAATTGACGGCCGAAGACTACGCCTACACGATCAAGCGCTTCCGCGATCCGGCCAACAAGTCGCCGTACGAGAGCTTTCTCGGCGGCGTGCTCGGGCTCGACGAAGTCAAGAAGGACGCGGAAAAGACAGGCAAGTTCGACTACGACCGCAAGGTCGAAGGCCTGCAGGTCCTCGATCGTTACACGCTCAAGGTCAGACTCAAGGAAACCGACTACAACTTCGCGCACATCCTCGCATTGCCGAATACCGGAGCAGTGGCGAGGGAGGCGATCGAAGCCTATGCCGACGACACCAACGGCCACCCGGTCGGCACCGGCCCGTACACGCTCAAGGAATGGAAGCGCTCGAACAAGATCGTGCTCGAGGCCAACCCATCGTTTCGCGGCATCAGCTGGCAGTTCGAGCCGAGCGACGATCCTCTCGACAAGGAGCGGATCGCGGCGATGGCGGGCAAGACGATGCCGCAGATCGGGCGCGTCGAAATCAGCATCATCGAGGAGCAGCAGGCGGCGTGGCTCGCTTTCCAGAATAACGAGCTGGACATCCTGTACCTGCGCGAGCAGTTCGCGCCGGTCGCGCTGCCGAACAACCAGGTCAACGCCGAGCTCGCCAGCCGGGGAGTGAGGCTCAGCCGCACGACCGATCCCGACATCAACTACACGTACATCAATACGACCGATCCCGAGTTCGGCGGCTTTGCCAAGGACAAGATCGCGTTGCGCCGCGCGATCTTCATGTCCTTCGACAACGCCGAGTACATCCGCGTCATCCGCAAGGGACAGGCGATCGACGAAGCCTACCCGATCCCGCCGGGCGTGATCGGCAACGATCCGAGCTACAGGTCGATCGTGCCGTACGATCCGCAGCTGGCGAACAAGCTGCTCGATTATTTCGGCTACAAGCGTGGCGCCGACGGCTACCGCACCTGGCCGAACGGCAAGCCGCTGGTCTGGCGCTACTCGTCAACGCCGTCGTCGCGCGACCGCGAGATCGATGAGCTCTGGCAGAAATCGGTCGAGCGCATCGGCATTCGCATCCACGTCGACAAGAACCGGTTTCCCGAGGAGCTCAAGCAGGAGCGCGCATGCCAATTGCTGTCGCGAACCTCGTCGTGGATTGCCGACTATCCGGACGGCGACGACTTCATGCAGCTTTTCTACGGCCCGAACAGCCACGAGAACAACAGCGCCTGCTTCCAGCTGGCCGAATGGGACCGGATCTACCTTACGACCAAGACGATGCCGGACTCGCCCGAACGCAGCCGCCTGTATCGCCAGCTATGGCGCATGGTCGAGGTCAACGGCGTGGTGAAAATGCACGACACGCGGCTCCGCAATATGCTGGTGCAACCGCAGGATCATCGGATACAAGAAGCACCCGATCTTGCTTGCCGAGTTCATCTATTTCGACATCGATACCAGCCGTCGTCCCTGATCGGCCGGAAGCCGGTTACGACGGGACATGCGATCGAAAACAGGACCGGACGACATGACGAAAGCTTGGTTGACCATGATCATCGTGATGCTCGCGGGCGCGGCGAACGCCGCGCCGGCGCGTCCGACGATTCCAATCTACGATGCGCAGTCTCTCGCCAAAGCCTGCGCCGATGGCTTGGCCGACGCTTCCGCGATGGTCAAGCGTCTGGAGGCGATGCCGCTGGGCAACGCGGGGGCGCGCGACATGCTCGACCGCTGGGACCGTCTGCGTATCCGGCTCGAGGACTTCGAAGGACCGGTCGATCTGACTGCCAACGTCTCGCCCGACGCAGCAACCCGCACCGCAGCCGAGTCCTGCGAATCGAAGACGACGCGATTCGAAACCGAGCTCTATCAGAACGGGGCGCTGTATGCGCGCATCAAGGCGTTGACGGCGCGCACCGGCCCCGCGGCCAAGATGCGAAAGGATCTGCTCGACACATTCGAGGACAACGGTGCCGCGCTCGATCCGGACAAGCGGGCGCGGCTGAAGGCGATCGCCGATCGGCTGGAGGAGATCCGCCAGGAATTCGATCGCGACATCCGCGACAATCAGACGCGCGTCGTCTTCTCGCCCGATGAAGTCATCGGATTGCCGCGGGACTATCTCGACAAGGCGAAGCGCGACGACAAGGGCAATTTCCTGCTGGGCTTCGACTATCCGGAATACCTGCCGTTCATGGCCAACGCCGAGAACGAGGAGGCGCGCCGGCGCTACCAGTTCGCGTTCCAGAACCGCGGCACGCCGAGGAACATCGAGCTGCTGGCGGAGGCGATGCGGCTGCGCAAGGAGATGGCTGGGCTGTTCGGCCTGTCGAGCTACGCCGAATTCGCGACCCGCCGCAGGATGGTCGCCAATCCGCAAACGGTCGATAAATTCCTGCGCGACGTCAAGTCGGCGGTACGCGAAGTCGAACGCAGGGAGATCGCCGAGCTGACGGCGCTGAAGGCGGCGACCTTGCACAAGCCGGTCGCCGAAGTGACGTTGCAGCGCTGGGACGCCGATTACTACCAGGAGCAGCAGAGGAAGGCGCGCTTCAGCGTCGACCAGGAAGCCTTGCGCAAGTACTTTCCGACGGAAGCGAGCATCCAGTGGGTGATGGCGATCTCGTCCCGCCTCTACGGTGTCCGCTTCGCGCCCGCCACCGTGCCGACCTGGCACCCGGACGTGCGCTATTTCGACGTCTTCGACGCTGCAACCGGCAAGCTCAAGGGAGGCATCTACATCGATCCGTTTCCTCGCGCCGGCAAGTTCAGCCACGCGGCGGCGTGGCCGGTGCGAGGCTCGGCGAAGCGGTCGCGCCGCACGCCGGTCAGCGCGCTGGTGGCGAACTTCAATCGGGTCGGGCTCACCAGCGAAGAGCTCGAGACGCTGGTGCACGAGTTCGGTCACGTAATGCACAATGTCCTCTCCGACACCCAGTACGCGACCTTGGCAGGCACGTCGGTACAACGCGATTTCGTCGAGGCGCCGTCGCAGATGTTCGAGGAATGGGCAAGGCGCCGCGAATCGCTGGCCCTGCTGCCGCCATTGTGCAAGCCGGCCTGCCCGGCGATCGACGAAGCGCGGCTCAAGCAGCTTTCGGCGGCGCGGCTGTACGGCGCCGGCATGCGTTATTCGCGCCAGCATCTCTACGCCGCTTACGACATGGCGGCGAGCGGCGAGACCGTTCCCGATCCGCAGGCGCTGTGGGAAAGAATGGAAGGTGAGACGCCGCTCGGCTACGTTCCGGGAACCCACTTCGCCGGCACCTTCTCGCATATCATCAGCGGCTACGTTGCCGGCTATTACGGATACATGTGGTCGCAGGTCCTGGCGCTCGACATGTTGTCGAAGTTCGGCGGCAACCTGATGGATCCGGCGACCGGCAAGCGGTTCCGAACGACGGTCCTCGCCCAGGGCAGCCAGAAGCTCGCGGCGCAGCTGGTGCGGGAGTTTCTCGGGCGCGAGCCGTCGAACGAGGCGTTCATCGCCGAAATCACCGGCACACGGTCGACGGCAATGCTGGCACACTAAAGCGGCGAAAAGCGCCGGGGCAATGCTTCAGGCGCGAGCGGGAGGAAACATGACGGCGTACATCATCCGGCGGGTATGGCAGATGATCCCGACCCTGCTCGGGGTCATCCTGCTGGTGTTCATCCTGTTCAACTGGGTTGGCGGCGATCCCGCCTACGTGCTGGCCGGCAAGATCTCCAGCGCCGAGCAGATCGAGAACATCCGGCGCCAGCTCGGCGTCGATCAGCCGTTCTACGTGCAGCTGTGGATATTCATCAAGCAGGTCCTGACCGCGGATTTCGGCGCCAGCTGGAGCACCAACGAGGCGGTGTCGCACATCATGGCGACGCGCCTCGGCCCATCGCTGACGGTGCTGATTCCGCTGCTGATCATCAGCACGCTGGTCGCGATCGGCCTCGCCCTGGCGGTCGCCTACGTGCGCGGCTCGCTGACCGACCGGGCGGTGATGATCGTCTGCACGGTCGGCCTGTCGGTTTCGATCCTGGTGTACATCATCGTGTTTCAGTACGTCTTTGCCTACAAGCTCGGCTGGTTCCCGGTGCAAGGCTGGGGCGACGGCTTCTGGCACAACCTGATCGTCTACGCGTCGCTGCCGATCATCATCCTGCTGGTCGTCAGCGTCGCGCCCGACCTGCGGCTGTTCCGCACGTTCGTGCTCGACGAGATCAACCAGGATTACGTCCGCACCGCGCGCGCCAAGGGCGTGTCGGAAAATCGCATCATGTGGGTGCACGTGCTGCGCAATGCGTCGATCCCCATCATCACGCACGTGATGGCGCAGCTGCCGGGCTTGCTGATCGGCGCGTTCCTGGTCGAACGCTTTTTCTCGATTCCCGGCATCGGTCGCGAGGTGATTCTCGCGGTCGAGCGCAGCGACTTTCCGGTGATCAAGGCGATCACCGTCTATGTCGCGGTGGCGACGATGGTCGTCAATCTGTTGACCGACCTGATGTACAAGGCGGTCGATCCACGCGTGCAACTCAAATAGGAGACGGACGATGCCCTACGATGTTCCGCACGCCGTCTCCCCCGGCCTCTGGGCGCTGGCCTGGCGCCGGCTGCGCTCGGACCGCGTGGCGATGGTTTCGCTGGCGATCGTCGCCGGCTTCCTGTTGATGATCGTCCTGTCGGCCACCGGGCTGATCGCCAAGGATTGGGCCCGGGAGGAGGGCGTCAACTACGCGCCGCCGACGTTCGTCGGACCCGACGCGGCGACCGCGCCGGCCGGAGCCGTGCCGGGCGCGCCGGTCGCGGGGGAGCCCGGGACGACCGAAAACGAATCCGACCTGCAGATCGCGGACCCGCTGGCCGATGCGCTGGCCGCGATCAAGGCCGGAGCGACCAAGCCGGGCGAAGCGCCGCCGGCGCCCGACACCAAGAGCGTCGACCCGCTGGCCGACGTGATGGCCGACATCAAGGCGAAAGGCGCAGGGCGCGCCGATGCAGTCGCCGCCCGCGCGCCGACCTTGCCTTTTGGCGGCGACAAGTGGGGCCGCGACGTCCTGAAAAAGGTGATCAAGGGCTCGCAGACCTCGATCTTCGTCGGCATCGCCGCCGGCGATCGTGGCGGTGTTCCTGGGCTCGGTGTTCGGCGCGGTCGCCGGCTATTACGGCAAGTGGCTCGACGACGTTTTCAACTGGTTCTACAGCGTGTTCACGGCGATTCCCTACCTGCTGCTGATCCTGGCCGTCGCCGCGGTGCTGCAGCAAAAAGGCACGCTGACCATCATCCTGATCCTCGGCCTGACCGGCTGGACCGGGGTGTTCCGTCTGATCCGCGGCGAATACCTGAAGCACAAGGGGCGCGAGTACGTGCAGGCCGCCGATGCGATCGGCGCGTCGAACGCGCGCCGCATGTTCGTGCACATCCTGCCGAACGTCAGCCATGTCGTGCTGGTCCAGCTTTCGATACTGACGGTCGCCTTCATCAAGTCCGAGGTGATCCTTTCGTTCCTCGGCTTCGGCGTCCCGGTCGACGTCGTCTCGTGGGGCTCGATGCTGAACGAGGCGCAGAACGAGCTGATCCTCGGCAAATGGTGGCAGCTGGCGGCGGCCGGGACCTTCATGGCGCTGCTGGTGACCGCGTTCAGCCTGTTCACCGACGCTTTGCGCGACGCACTGGATCCGAAACTGAAATGACCACAGACCGCCGCGCTGCCCGCGCAATTTGCGACCGGAAAAACACGATGACCGCGCCGCTGCTTTCGATCCGCAACCTTCGGGTCAATTTCCGCCTCGACAAGCACACGACCTTCGAAGCCGTCAAAGGCATCAGCTTCGACATTCCGACCAACTCGACGGTCGCGCTGGTCGGCGAATCGGGCAGCGGCAAGTCGGTGACCTCGCTGTCGATTCTCGGCTTGCTGCCGAAGGAGAACGCGACGGTGCTGCCGGGCAGCGAGATCGTCTACGGCGGACGGAATCTCGTCGAGCTCGGCCAGGATGAATTGCGCAGGATCCGCGGCGCCGACATCTCGATGATCTTCCAGGAGCCGATGACATCGCTGAACCCGGTGTTCACCGTCGGTTTCCAGCTGACCGAGGTGCTGCGCATGCACATGGGCATGGGCCCGGCGGAGGCGAGAAAGCGCGCGATCGCGTTGCTGGCCGAGGTCGGCATTCCCGACCCTGAATTCAAGATCAATGCGTATCCGTCGCAGATGTCGGGCGGCCAGCAGCAGCGCGTGATGATCGCGATGGCGATCGCCTGCGAGCCCAAGCTGCTGATCGCCGACGAGCCGACGACGGCGCTGGACGTCACGATCCAGAAGCAGATCCTCGATCTGATCGCGGCGCTGCAGAAAAAGCACCAGATGTCGGTGCTGTTCATCACGCACGATCTGGCGGTCGTCGGCGAGATCGCCGACTACGTCGTGGTGATGCGCAACGGCGAGATCCGCGAGCAGGGGCCGGCGAAGGCCGTGTTCGAAAATCCGCAGGACGCATACACGCAAGGCGCTGCTGCTATGCCGGCCGCGCCTGGACCGCCGGCCGGTCCGCCTGCCGGTGATCGACGATTTCATGAACGGCCACGGCAAGGCGATGCACCTGACCGAGCGCAAGCGCGGCATCGATCGCGCCGATCCGATCATTCTGGACGTCCGCCACCTCGGCAAGGACTTCTATTCGCGCGAGGGCCTGTTCGGAAGGCGCAAGTTCGAGGCGGTCAAGGACGTCTCGTTCCGCTTGCCGAAGGGCAAGACGCTGGGGCTGGTCGGCGAGTCCGGATCGGGCAAGACGACGGTGGGACTGACGCTGATGCGCCTGCACGAGGCGACGACCGGCGAGGCGCTGTTCGAGGGCAAGGACATCCTGTCGATGTCGCCGCGACAGTTCATGGACTACAAGCGCCGGATCCAGATCATCTTCCAGAACCCGTACGCGTCGCTCAATCCGCGCATGATCGTCGGCCAGATCCTGACCGAGCCGATGCAGATCCACGGCATCGGCACGTCGGTGCAGGACCGCACCGAGCTGGCGTTCGAGCTGCTGCAAAAAGTCGGCCTGCCCGAAGTTTCGTTCTACAAGTATCCGCACGAATTCTCCGGCGGGCAGCGGCAGCGCATCGCGATCGCGCGCTGCCTGACGCTCAAGCCGGACATCCTGATCTGCGACGAGTCGGTGTCGGCGCTCGACGTCTCGGTGCAGGCGCAGGTGCTGAACCTGCTGCAGGACCTGCAGGACGAATTCCAGCCTGTCCTACATCTTCATTTCGCACGACCTCGCCGTCGTCAAATACATATCCGACGAGATCATGGTGATGAACCAGGGAGCGATCGTCGAGATCGCCAACTCCGACGACATCTACCTGCATCCGCAGCAGCGCGTACACGAAGAAGCTGCTGTCGATCGATACCGAAGGGATGGCACGCCCGGCGCGCAGATAAATCTCGCCGGCCGATCGCGGCGTCGCGGAACCGCGCCTCGACTACGTTATCGGCGACGGCGTCTACAGCGTAAACGCCATGTCGCGTGACCACGGCGCCCGGCAGCGCGCATGCTGCTGACGTTGCGTTGCGCGGTAGCTGTGGTCGCTGACGAAAGCTCCTCTCCGACGTCAGGCCGACCAGGTGCTCGCCGAACAGCCGGAAGACGCTGTCGTCGAAGCGCATGACGTTGACAGGCGCGACGATCCGCCCATGCTCGACCCAGAACGAGGCGAATCGCGTCATGCCCGGTCATGCGGCACGCGGGACGATCGGAAAAATTCAGGTACCAGAGATTGCCGACGTAGAGCCCGGTATCGAGCGCGGCCAGCGCGTCGGTCGCCGCCAAGCTCGCCACCCGCCATATCGAGCGATTCCGGGCATCTCCGATGCATTGGCGCCGTTGGTGGCTAGCGCGAACTCCTTCGCGGTTCGCGGGCTGACCAGCGAGCCGGCGATGCCTTCCATTCGTGATCAGCGGCACCGTGGCGGGGCGCGCGAAACCCTCGTCCTGAAACGCAGGCGCGACGCCGCTGGCGGTGTTTTCGCTGAACGACACCGAAGCGTCGAGCGCCGCCGCGCCTTCCTGCATCCGGAACAGGCAGCTTTGCCGCGTCGCCAGCGCGCGTCCGGAGAATCCGCCCCAGCACAGCATGCCGGCGATCTCCTCCATCGCCGTCGGCGTCAGATACGCGCGATAGCTTCCCGGCTCGAGCGATCGCGCCGGAACGGCAAGCAGCGCCAGACGTTCGCGGGCGCCGCTGCATTTTCGCGGCGAACGCCTGGGCCGACCAGTCGAAGCCGCCGTAAGCCGTTTTCACCGCCTTGTCCGCGCGGTGATAGAGACTCCACTGCAGATTGAAGCTCGTCACTTCGTGCCAATTGCGCTGCCCGAGCGAGTTGGCGAAGCCGCGATAGACCGGACCCGCCGCGTAAATGCCGACCAGGTCGAGCCATCCGCCGAGTCGAGCACCGTCGCGACGATGCCTTCGGGCGCGGGCAGCGGATTGCTCCGGACGACCCGGCTGGAATGGACGTCGGTCGCATAATGCAAATGCGGATCGTCGGGCAGATCCGTCACCATGTCTCGCAACGCGGCCAGCGCTTGCAGCAGCGGCTCGCGGTCGCGCGCCAGATCGCCGCAAACGGTCATGCAATGCTGGGCATGCTTGCGACCGACGATCAGGTGCAGCCGGACATAACGCTGCTCCACCGTTCCCGGCTGGCGGATCTTGCCGCGGTTCATGCGCACGAAATCGGATACCTCGGCATCGAGCGTGCAGGTGTAAACCTCGCCCGGGAGAAGCGCGCGGTCGAGAAAGACGGCCAGTTCGTTGAAATAGGCCTCCATCGTCGAGATCGTCATCAGTTGTCCCCTCCGAAGACGTCGACGCCGGTGAACACGCAGGCGGGCGAGGCGTGGCCGACGCGGATGAGCTGCGACGGCTCGCCTTTGCCGCAATAAGGGGTGCCCAGCACCTCGACCGTCGCTGCGTCGCCGACCCGCGCGAGGCTGCGCCAGAAGTTGGCCGAAATGCCGCGGTAGTTCGGGTTCTTGACGACGGTGGTGAGCTTGCCGCGTTCGATCAGCTGTCCCCATTCGCAGCCGAACTGGAACTTGTTGCGCGAGTCGTCGATCGACCAGGAGCTGTTGGTCGCCATCAGGACGCCGTGCTCGATGCCAGCGATCATCGTCGTCGAGGTCGGCATCGCCGGGCTCGATGTTGAGGTTGGCCATGCGATCGATCGGCGGCCGGTTCCAGCCGTCGGCGCGCGCGTTGGCCACGCCCGGCATCCTGGCGCGCGCCTGCGAGATCGCGCCGCCCAGCGGCCGCTCGAGTATGCCGCGCCGGATCAGGTACGCTTTCTCGGCCGGCGCGCCGTCGTCGTCGAAGCCGTAGCTCGCCAGCTCTTCCGGACGCGTCGGATCGAAGGTGACGTTGAGCAGATCGGATCCGTAGCTGGTAGGTGCCGAACATGTCGAGCGTGACGAAGCTGGTGCCGGCGAAGTTGCGCTCGTCGCCGAGGATCCGGTCGAGCTCCAGCGGGTGTCCGATCGATTCGTGGATCTGCAGCACCATCTGGTCGGGCATCAGCAGGACGTCCATCTTGCCGTGAGGGCAGTTCGGCGCCGACAGCAGCTGCAGCGCTTCCTCGGCGACGCGCCTGCCGCTGCCGCGGAAACCAAACCGGTCGAGGATAGCCTCTCCGCCCTGCTGGGCGAGCCCGCGATAGCCGTTGAGCGTCCGCGTCTGCGTGTCGCCGTCGGCGTGGGCGCTGACCGAGAGATTGGGCATGACGAAGCGAAACCGCTGGATGACTTCGCCGCCGGCGCTGGTCAGGTAGGTGTGCTGCGCGACGCGCGCCTCGACGCTGGCTTCCCAATCGACGATGCGCGGATCGAAACCCGCGCCGCGCGATTCCTCGGCGAGGAGGTCGTACCACTCGCCGCGCGACCAGGGCCGCGCGTCGGCGTCGGGCGAGGCGTACTCGCCGCGCGGCGCAATGCTGGGCAGCGTGCGGAAATCGATCAGCGAGCGCGCTGCGCTCGCCCGTGCCCACGCCGACGCGCGATCGAGCGCGTCCTGCAGTCCGGCGCGCGGAAAGGTCGCTGGTCGCGGCATAGCCGCAGCCGCCGTCCGCATAGACGGTCAGCATCGCCCCGCGGTCGACCGACGTGGCCGGGGGCTGCGGGACATTCTTGCGCACGGCGAAATTCTCGGCGCGCTCGTCGACGGCGCGCAGCGACCAGAAGTCGCCGGCGCAGCGCAGATGCCGGAAATCGCTCCGTAGGGATTCGTTCATAGGGTGGCGATGCGGCGGGCGCCGCAAGAAAAAAGACGATCATTATCGCTCGCCCGGACGGCGAACGCACGTCAGCGACGGTCGCCGGAAGGCAGCGGCGGCTCGGTCGCGAGCGCCGCGAGGGCGTCGCCGGTCACGCGAGTGATGCGCCAGTCGGAAAGCACGGTCGCGCCCAGCGCGCGGTAAAACCCGATCGCCTGTTCATTCCAGTCCAGCACCGCCCACTCGAACCGCCCGCACCCGCGCTCCACGGCGAGGCGGGCGAGGTGAATCAGCAAGGCGCGGCCGTAGCCGCGGCCCCCTGAATTCGGGCCGGACGAACAAATCCTCCAGGTAGAGCCCCGGACGCCCGAGAAAAGTGGAGAAATTAGGAAAAAAAGCGCAAAACCGGCCGTTTCGCTGCCTTCCCAGGCCACGACCACTTCAACGGTCGAATCCTGCCCGAACAGCGCCTGCGAAAGCTGACTTTCGGTCGCGACGCAAAGGTGAGCGAGCCGCTCGAATTCGGCGAGTCCGCGAATCATGGCAAGAATCGCCGGCACGTCGGACGGTTGCGCCGCGGCGATGCGGAAATCGTTCATTGCGCCTGCGGTCTTCGGCGAGGGCTTGGCGTCAGGGGCCATGGCAATGGCATACGCGGCGAGCCTAGGCTGTTGCAGTGCAATAAACCGGTCGGCGCCCGGCGCGTCGCGCCGTCGCTGCCGGTCGGATCGTGGCGCATGAAACGCTTGCTCTTCGTGCGTCGGAATGCGCGCTTCGCAGGGCAGCCGAAACGTTTGTTGGCAGATTTGCAACAGTTCGGTTGCAGCGGCGAGTGTAACAACCGCAACATTTCGTTGCCGCCCGTTTCGTCATTGCTGTAATGTCGAGACGCTTTCAGAAAAGCGAACGGTCGATATCCCAGGCAAAAAGGCGGTTTCCGGCAGTCCCCGTGCAGCGAAAATCCGTAGGAGCGAGCGTTTCCGGTTGCCATTCATGTTTGGGAATTGTGGGTTTCGGCCGATGCTATTGTAATTGTCTAAACTTTCCATTGGGGGTTCCATGTTGAAAGTAAACAGAAAAAAGCTGCCGCTTGCGGTACTGCAAGCGTTGAGCGCAGGCGCCATCATGGGCGTCGTAGCGCCGGTGGCGAATGCGCAGGTGCAGCCTACGCAGACGACTCCGACCACGACGGTCAGCTGCCGACGAAGTCCAGAAATTTTCAACGACCGTAACCGGCTCGCGCATTCCGTCGGCGAACCTCACCGGCACGAGCCCGGTGACCACCGTCGGGGCGCAGGACATCAAGCTCGAGGGCGTCCAGAACGTCGAGAACCTGCTCAATAATCTTCCCCAGGTTTTCGCGGATTTCGGTGCCAACGAATCCAACGGCGCAACCGGTACGGCGACGGTCAACCTCCGCGGCCTCGGCGCGCAGCGCACCCTGGTGCTGGTCAACGGTCGTCGCCTGCCGGCCGGCAGCCCGACCTATTACCCGACCGACTTGAACCAGATCCCTGCGCCGCTGATCGAGCGCGTGGAAATCCTGACCGGCGGCGCGTCGGCCGTGTATGGTTCCGACGCGGTCGCGGGTGTCGTCAACTTCATCATGAAAGACAATTTCCAGGGCCTGCAGATCGAAGGCAACTGGGCTGGCTACAACCACAACCAGGGCAATGGCCTCGCCGACGTCATTGCGAAGCGCGCGGCGACCAACCCGGCGCAGTTTGCGGTGCCCGGCGATGTCAGCTCCGACGGCGAGGCGTACAACATCAACATCACGATGGGCAGCAACTTCGCCGGCAACCGCGGCAACGCCACCCTGTTCTTCCAGTACAGCAAGTCCCACGCGCTACCGCAATCAGAACGCGATTACAGCGCGTGCGCGACAGGCGACAGCAGCCGACGGAAAGAGCCTGGTCTGCTCGGGCTCGTCGACCAGCTTCCCGGGGCGTTTCCTCGACGCGGAGCCGGCTCGGCCGACGTCACGATCGCCAATGCGCAGGGCGGCGTGCGGCCGTTCGTGGCAGCGCTCGACCAGTTCAACTTCGCTCCGTACAACTACTTCCAGCGTCCGGACGAGCGCTACGGGTTCAACGCGTTTGCCCATTACGACGTCAACGATCATGCCCGCGTGTACGGCGAGTTCAGCTTTCACGACGACCACACCGAGGCGGTGATCGCGCCCAGCGGCATCTTCGGCGCCATAACGCCGCTGTCCGACAGCAACCCGCTGCTTTCGGCAGAGTTCAAGAACGCGTTCGGCGTCACGCCGACGACGCCCGGCAGCGTCCTCATACTGCGCCGCAACTTCGAAGGCGGAGGTCGCGACGACGATCGCCGTCATACGTCGTTCCGCGGCGTGCTCGGCGTCAAGGGCGATGTCTTCGATGGCAAGTGGGATTACGACGTCTTCGCGCAGTCCGGCAAGGTGCTCTACCAGGAGACCTACCGCAACGACTTTTCGAAGGCTCGCACCCAGCGGGCGCTCAATGTCGTCACCGATCCGGCCACCGGCCAGCCCGCCTGCGCCTCGAAAGTGGACGGCACCGACCCGCTCTGCGTGCCATACAACATCTTCACGCTGGGCGGCGTCACGCCGGAAGCCCTTGCCTATCTGCAGACGCCCGGTCTGCAAAAGGGCTCGACGCAGCAAGAGGTGCAGGGTGGGACGCTGTCGTCGGACCTCGGGCAGTACGGCTGGAGATTGCCGTGGGCGAAGTCCGGCGTCGGCGTTGCGTTCGGCGTCGAGCGTCGCGTCGAGAAGCTGAGTCTCGAAACCGACACCGAATTTTCGACCTTCGACCTGGCTGGCCAGGGCGGTCCGATTATCGGCCTCTCCGGTCAGTTCACCGTCAAGGAAGCGTTCGCCGAAGTGCGTCGTCCCGATCATGGAGGGCCAGCCATGGGCGGATCTGCTGAGCATCAACGGCAGCTATCGCTATTCGGATTACAGCACCAACCACACGACCGAACTCCTACGGTATCGGCGTGGAGTGGGCGCCGGTCAAGTCGGTGAGGCTGCGCGGCAGCTACCAGCAGTCGGTGCGCGCCGCGAACGTGATCGAGCTCTTCACCGCTCAGGGTCTCAATCTGTTCACGTTGAGCCAGGACCCGTGCGGTGCGAACCCGACCGCGACGCTCGCGCAATGCCAGAGGACCGGCATCACCGCGGCGACGTACGGCAAGCCCATCATCACCAACGCGGCGGGCCAGTACAACTACCTGCAGGGCGGCAATCCGTTGCTGAGCCCGGAAACGGGCAAGAGCACCACGGTCGGCTTCGTCCTGACGCCGACGAGGAACATGAGCGCGTCGGTGGACTACTTCGAGATCAAGGGCGAGAACCAGGTCGGCCTCGTGCCTCCGCCCACCATCCTGACCCAGTGTCTGAATGCGGGCGCGTTCTGCGACCTGATCCACCGCGACTCGCTGGGTACGCTGTGGCTGTCGGGCTTCATCTCCGCCCTGAACCAGAACCTGGCCGGTGCGAAGACGTCCGGCATCGACGTCGCGTTCAACTACCTCTATCCGTTCCAGAACAGCTGGGGCAGCCTCGCCTTCAGCTTCGTGGGAACCTGGGTGAAGGAATTCAAGCAGACACCGGTTCCGGGATTGGGCGAATACGACTGCGCCGGCCTGTACGGACTGGTCTGCGGCACGCCGATACCCGAATGGCGGCACAAGGCGCGTGTAACCTGGCAGTCGCCGTGGAGCACCGACCTCGCGCTGACCTGGCGTCACATCGACAAGGTGACTCTCGACAGCACCAGCAGCGATCCGAACCTCACTGCGCCATTCGCGGCAGTCGACAGGGAGCTTGCAGCGCGGGACTATTTCGACCTGGCTGCGTCGTGGAATGCCACCAAGCAGTTGACGGTCTCCGGCGGCATCGACAACCTGTTCGACAAGGATCCGCCGATCGTCTCTTCGTCGATCGCGGGGCCGGCCTTCGGCAACGGCAATACCTATCCTCAGGTTTACGATGCGCTGGGCCGCAAGTACTTCATAAGCCTCCAGTACCGTTTCTGACCTGACTGCGATTGTTGTACCCTTGACGGCGAGCTTCGGCTCGCCGTTTCTTTATCTGCGCCGCATAATGACGGCTGAAATATGGGCACGGCCATGAAAATTCTTTATTTGCCGCTGTTCTTGTCCGCAGCGGCGCTGGCAAGCGAGACCACGCTGGAGCAATGTCGCGGCATCGCCGATCCGTCGGCGCGGCTGGCCTGTTACGACGGTCTGCCGTTGTCGGCGAATGCCGGCGGGCGCGGCGGTCGAAGGCGGAGTCGAAGGCGGAGTCGAAGGCGCGGCTACCCGAGACGCCGGCCCAATTCGGCCTGAGCCGGGAAGTAACCCCTTCCGTCGACCTCGCATCGATCGAGAGCACGATCCCCGGCCATTTCGACGGCTGGTATCCGAGAAGGCGGATCCGGCTCGCCAACGGACAGGTCTGGCAGGTGGCGGAAGAGACGACCCGACTGTACGAGCTGGACAATCCCAAGGTGACGATACGGCGGGGCGTGCTCGGCGCGTACTACCTCGATCTTTCGATCGACAACCGCTCGATCAGAGTAAACAGGGTCGAGTAACGCAAAAGTTGCGCCGGAATCGCGTGATCGGAAGCCGGTCGATCGACGTCAAGGTTCGAAGGTCCCCGACTCACCGACGAATGCGTTCATTCCAGCCATCATCGCGGTGATCATCGCCCGCTCGGGCGGCGTCAGATCGGGATGCCAAATGTCGAAGATCAGGACGACCCGCATTCGTTCGCTGTCGTTCCAGGCTTCGTGCTCGATGGTGTCGTCGAACACCCAGGCTTTGCCAGGCACCCACTGGCGGCTGTCGCTGCCCACCCGAAAGCGGCAGCCTTCGGGCACGATCAACGGAAGATGCGTGACCAATCGGCGTATTGGTCACGCCGTTATGCGGCGGAATTCTGGTCTTGGGCCGCAACAGCGAGAACATCGCCGCGGGCGTTCGTCCGGGCTGATCCGGTTGCGGCGCATGCTGCAATGCGCGCATCGTCGCCGGGCATTTGGCGGCGTTTTCCTCGACCAGCTTGCCCAGCTTGTAAAGATGCAATGCGCTCCAGCGCGGTGAATTATTGAGCTCGGCGAACTGGTTCTGGGGAACATCGTCGGGGTAGGTGATGTACGGCGTGAAACCTTCCTCGGTCTGGAGCGCCGCGAGGAATTCGTCGCGGATGTCGTCGGTCGCCGCTTCGATCGGATCGAGCCATGGAAATGCGGCTCGATCGAAGAACTCGGTCGGCGCCAGGTTGGGGTAGTGATAGATCGCCGATTGCGAATCGTAGCGGCGCGCCCGGCCGACCAGCATGTCGACCGAACCGCGGAACCTCTTCAGATTCTCGCCGGCGAAGCTCTTGTAGTACGGATCGAGAAAATCGTCGATGAAAATGCCGAATTCACGATCGTATTTTTCCCTGAACGCGAGCGCATGCGCGACCGCAGGCCGCAGATTGGGGTGCAGCCGGTCGAGCGGGGGCGATACGCTGGTTATCGCGCCGTAGGTCTGTGCCGCCTGGTAAGTCTTGCCTTGGCGCTCCTGCAGATTGGCGCGCAGGATAAGCGCGACCAGCTCGGTCGGATCGATGGTCAGCGCGCGCTGTATCGCCTGTTCCTCCGCAGCCTCGTCTTCGAGCTTTTGGCAGGCCAGCGCAAGGTTGACCCATTGCTGCGGGGTCGTGCCGTGGGCGTCGGCGACGCGCTGGAACGCCCTGCGCGCCGATTGAAACTCTCCCTTCTGAAAGGCGTGCTGGCCGACGGCGGTCAGGGTTCTGGCGTGGACCGGGTCGATTTCGAGAATTCGCGCCCAGAGCTTGAGGGCATCGGCATCGCGACCGGATTGCGACGCCTGCGCGGCTTGCGCTTCGAGGGCATTGATCTCTGCCAGGCTTTCTCCTGCATTCTGCATCGGCTGCATTCTCCGTCCGTCAAGAGCCGCGGCCCGCGGCCGGCCGGCGGTATGATGGCGCCCGGCGCCCCGATCCGCAACCGCTTTACGGCAGTGTAGGATTCGCATTGGCCGCGGATCGGCGCCAGCCGGCTCCATCGGCGCTGCATCGGCTCGCGACACCAAACGTCATCGGGGTGCCAGGTGTTCCTGAAAATCAGCAACCTTCTTTCGGAGGCCGACATCGCGCGGCTGACGGCACTGGGCCGCGAGCTGCGCTTCGTCAACGGGCGCGTTTCGAATCCGGCGAACCAGACCAAGGACAATCTGCAGGCCGATCACAACGATCCAAAATACGCCGAGTCGGTCCAGATCGTGAATGCAGCGTTCGCGCGATCGCGCGAATTCATCGACTTCGCCATGCCCAAGCGCGTAGCGCCGCCGCTGTTGTGCCGCTACGAGCCGGGAATGAAGTATGGTGCGCACGCCGACGCGGCGCTGATCCAGCTGGGCAACGTCAGCCTTCGGTCCGACCTGTCGTGCACGGTCTTCGTCAACGACCCGCAAGCCTACGAAGGCGGCGAGCTGTCGATCGTGGTCGGCAATCAGGCAATCGCGTTCAAGGGTTCGGCCGGCGAGGCTATCGTCTACCCGTCCACGGCGCTGCACGAGGTGGTCCCGGTGCGCTCCGGCCAGCGCCTGGTGTCGATAACCTTTATCGAGAGTTTCGTTCCCGATCAGCACCAGCGAACGCAGATCTACGAGCTCAATGAGATCGCCGCCCTCGAGGGACTGACGATGAAATGGGAAAGCCGCGTCCGGCTCGACGTCGTGCGGCAGAACCTGTTGCGCATGTGGTCGACGACCTGATCGACTAGCCGCCCGAGCCCTGCACGATTTCGGCCACGGCATCGTCCGACGCAGCCAGCCGTTCGAGCCAGGCCAGGCCTTGGCGAATCTGGTCGCCGTTGCGACGCCGCGAGTCGCGCAACAGCTCGGCGCGGACGTCCGGTGTGTACGCAAATTCCGGCGCTTTCGAATAGCGCGTCAACACCGGACTGCGGCCGAGTCCTTCGAGTTGCCGCGTTTCGGCGGGCAATCCGAAATGGCGCCAGGATGCGTCCCATGCTCGGTCCGACGCTTTCGAGGAATCGGTCGAAGTCGAGAGCGACTATCCTGGTCGGAAATTGCTTCAGTGCGTCGCGCTGCGACCAGGATTCGGTCAGCCAGCTCATCGCGGCCAGCTCGCCGAGCGACAGCGAATGCAGGGGTGCCAGCGGAGATCTCGTGTGCGACTGCAGCCGCCGCATGCGCTCGGGGCCGTGTCCCCGCAGGTCGGTCGGCGAATTCTGGCCGGCCAGCAAGGTCGCCAGATAGGGCTCGGCGCGCAGGTTGAGATAGATCGCCCGCGAGACTTCGCTTGCCGACAGCAGCGTCGTGGCCAGACGTCCGGCGCTGCTCGTCGCCTTGATCACGACACTGCGGGTCGCCTGATAGCCACGGCTCCATAGCCGCATCAGCGTCGCAGTATTCCGACCGAATTCTTGCGTCGCTCAGCAGCGCGTCGGTCCGGCCCGACGCATCGTGCGCTTCAGCAAGCGTTCTGAGCGGAAGCGGTTCGCGCAACGACAGCACTATGCCTGTCTCGTCAAGCAGGCGGCTGACGAGGGTCGAGCCGACATGGCCGGTGTGGAAAATGAAATGCACGGGGCGCGCATCGCGCACCAGCCGCGATGCCTCGGAGACCTGGTCTAGCGCCCGCCCAGGCGCCGACGGTGGCCGGGGTCAGGATGCGGTCATCGAGGAAACTTGCTCGACGGTAGGCGTCGGCATCGAATTGCACCAGCAAGACCATCAGGCTGTTGAGGTCAATCTTCTGCGGATAGACGTCCGGTGACGCAGCCAGGCGCGCCAGCATGTCATCGGCAATCGAACTCGGCCTTTCTACCGTCATAGAGGAATGTCGGGCTTGAGCAGGGCGCGGGTTCGCCGCGTGGAAGTTTAACTGCACACCCGCTGTTTGCGTCTATTGGGCCTTTGCGTTTTTCCCGGATCGGGCGCAACGTTGTGGAACGCCCTTCGGATGGCGACGGTCCTAGCTGCAGAGGACGGGCACGTTTGGCAAGCGAACGCGACAGGAGCGAACATGAAACTCAAGGCATATCTGGTTGTGATCATGGCTGCGTTGGGTGGCGCCACGGCCCTGGCGGCTCCTTACGGGACGACTGCGCCGGCGAGCTACGATGGGCTGGTGGCGGTGCAGACGCGGAACCTGGACAAGTTGTATGTCCGTCCGAACGCCGACCTGGCGCGATATCAAGCGGTCATGATCGATCCGGTCACCGTCGAATTCAGCAAGGACTGGAACCGGAGCGTCAATGATCCGCGCTACACCACGCGCATCCGGCCGGAGGATGCGCAACGCATTGCCGACCAGACGACCGGCAACGTGGGCGGCATTCTCGCGGAGGCACTGACCCAACGCGGTTACCAGATCGTCACCGCGCCGGGTCCGGGCGTCCTTCGCCTGTCGCCGCATGTCACCGACCTCTATGTCAACGCACCGGACGTGTTCCCGCCGGGGGTTACCAGGTCCTTCGCCAGGGACGCCGGCGAAGCGACGGTGACTCTGGAAGCGCGCGACGCAAGCAACGGAACGCTCGTCGCCGTGATCTCCGATCACGCCACGGCGCAGGACATGCTGCGCCTGAGCCGCGCGACCGACGTGTCGAATGCCTTCTGGTTCGAGGGCATGTTCAAGCGATTCGCCGCCAACGGCGTCGATGCTCTGAAGAATCCGCCGCGAACGTAAACGGAAGCGCGGCCGCGTGGCCGGACGGCGTAGCTAGATTTCCCAGGCCGTCGTCTGGCCGCTGTGCTGATCGATCGCTTCGAACATCGCGCTGACCAGCTTGCGCTCGTCGGCGCTGAGCTCGGGACGCCAGATTTCGAACAGCAGGATGACCCGAGTCTCGGCGCTATCGTTCCAGGCTTCGTGCTCGATCGTGTCGTCGAACAGCCAGGCCTTGCCTTCGACCGGGGTCCGCGTTTCATTGCCGACCCGCAGTCGGCAACGCTCCGGCACGATCAGCGGCAAATGGCAGATCAGCCGGGTATTGACGAAGCCGTTATGCGGCGGAATGTGCGTCCCCGGCCGAAGCAGCGAGAACAGGACCGCAGGCGAACGTCCCTTGACCCGCGTCAGCGGCGCATTGGCCAGAGCGCGTATCGTCTTCGGACAGCGCGCGGCATGCTCGGCGACGATTTCGCCATCCTTCCAAAGATAGAACGCGCTCCAGGCGGGATTGTTGAGCATCCCCGCCTGCTCGTTGTGCGGACGGTTGGGGTCGCCCTGGACATACGGGTGGAAAACCGACGGGTCCTTCATGACTTCGATCAGCTCGTCCCGAATGTCGGCGGTTGCCGCTTCGAGCGCGTCGAGCCAGGGGAAATCATTTCGATCATAGAACTGGATTTGCGGAAGCTCCGGAAAGTAGTAGTAGCGGGGCTCCTGTGAATAGACCCGCTTTTTGCCGAATAGAATGTCGAGCGACTGTGCGAAGCGCCGCTCGGTCTGGCGTGCCTTCGGATCTGCGCCGAACAGGCGGTCGCCGAGGAAGGCTTCGAATTGCGCGGCGTACCGATCGCACATGCCTTGCGCGCGCTCCAGCTCCTTGCGCAAGTCGGACGGGAGCTGGTCGGCCGGAGCAGCGCTTTTGGTGGCGGCGAGGTAGAACGCCGCGGCCGAGCGTGCGTCGCCGGCCGCGGAGAGGTGATCGGCCTTGAGAATCAGCGCGCGAAAATTCCGCGGCTCGAGCGAGAGCGCCTTGTCGACCGCCGCAAGCGAGGCCGCATGGTCGTTGAGGCTGCGACAGGCGTAGGCGAGGCCGATGCATGCCGAGGCGTCGGCGGGGCCGGCTTCGACGATCCGCTCAAAGGCCTCGCGCGCGCTGCGTGCGTCGCCTCTGCGCAAGGCTTCGACGCCGGACTCTCTGAGCGCGCGCGCATCGATCGATGGAGACTGCATTGCCAGTGCCGATTCAGTGGCGCCGCACGCCGGCGCGATGTCCCGGCGAGCCGCCGGGCCGCCAATGATCGCGCCCAACGCGCTGCTCCGCAACCCGGCTTCCATCCCGCCCGCAGCCCGCGCGGCAATAAAATGTGCTAAAAGACGCGCTGCAATACGTTCGGCTTCGGGCCCGGGAGCTGACGCGTGCCGCGGCGACCAGCCGCCTCATCCGCGTTTCGCCGCGGGCTCCCAGGCCCGGACATTCGGCGAGAGGCCGAATGGGCGGGCTGATGCGAGCCAGCATTGATAGCAACCGACATCGAGGACCCATGATGAACAAGAACCTTGCCGCCGTCCTGTTCGCCGCCGCGATGATTGCGGCGCAGTCCGCATCGGCCGAAGACCGCATCGCCGACGTCACCGACATGCAGGCGCTGCGCAATGCGGTGCGTACCGATAAGAAGGCTTTTGTGGCGTCGACGCTAAAGCTGACCCCGGCCGAAGAGAAGAAATTCTGGCCGCTCTACGACGAGTACCAGCGCAATCTGGACATGACCAATCGGCGTCGCGTCGTAGCCATCCAGCAGCTGGCCGTCGGGGACGCGCCCGAATCGGAGGTTTACGCGAAAAGGCTCACCAGTGAGCTGATTGCGGTCGATGAAGCCGAGGTCAAGGCGCGGCGGACGCTGCAAAACCGCCTGATGAGAAGTGTGCCGTCGCGGATCCTGCCGCCGAAAAAAGCGGCGCGTTATCTGCAGCTCGAATCCAAAATCCGCGCGGCCCAGGCTTACGACGTGGCGGCTACCGTTCCGCTGATCAAGTAGGGACAGAGCGCGGGCTGCAGTCCGGCGTCGGTGCCGCTCAGGGGTTCCGGCGCGGCAACCGCGTGAGTGCCCGCCCGTGCGGCCTGCGCCTTCGATTTCGGCGGCGTCAGCTGAGTGCGCACCGGCATCCAGGTGGCATCGCGGCGGGCGATCACCTCGATCCGGATCGGGCCCGAATCCGGCTCCGCCGCTGGCGCGCTGGCGGGCTGCGGCGCCGCCACCGTGAGGACCGCGTGGCTGCCCGCATCCATTTTCGCCGGCAGGACGACCGCGAGGCCGATGGTCAGGGCCGTCAAAGCGACAGCAAAGGCGCCGAACGCGGCGGGACGGGACGATGGCTTGTAGTCGTTCATGGTCTGTGACTCCTGTTTCGTTTTGTTGCTGCCTGCTTTGGATGCCGCAACCCGGAGGTGCGGATTCAGATTTCGAAACGCCTTGTGCTCGTGCTTTAGGCGAATCCTAGGCAGATGAAGTGACCGCCTCAAGACGCAAGCGACGAACCCACCGAATTCCGGGTACCAGCGCACGTGGCGCGCGACGAACTGCAGCTTGACCCCCGCGGATCCCGGCCGAAACCGGTGCGGGCGGGGCGACCGGGACCTTGTCGCGCGTACGCTGGCGGTCTGGCTCGCGAGGCCATTATCGAAACCGCGGCGGCAAGCCGCAAACGAAATGCGTGCATCGCTTGCATGCGCGGCGCGAATGTCCGGCCGGCCGTCGGGCATGGCGCTGGGGCACGCCGATGCGATGCGGCAGGGGGTCGGGCGGGGCGCCCGCCATCCGGCAAACTGGTATCGCTGCGCGGGGGCGGCGTCGATTTTTGGGTGGTACTTTTTGACGCTTTTGTGTAGAATCCCGCGACTTTCTGACGAAAGCTTGGCCCTGCCCCACGGCGGGGCCAACGCGTTTTGGTGTTTACACCCGGCCCGGGGTGCACCGTGCGACGGATTCCCGAGTCAGACATGTCGAGGCCCTTAGAACCGAGCACGTTCTCGCAGAGCCGGGCCAAACGCCAACTTTTCGACTGAATACAACAATTCCTGGAGACAACATGCTGAAGATGACCCGCCTGGCCATGCTCGCCGCGGCCCTGCTGCTTGCGGCGGCCCCCGCGTTGGTCCCGTTCGCGGCGCAGGCGCAAGGGCAGCCCGCGACGCCCGCGACCAGTCCGGAAGCGACACCGCCGGCCGCTGCGCAACCGGCCGCGCCCGCCGCGCCGGCCGCAGCGACGGGAACCAAGACCACCGAGCTGGTCGACAATCCGTACGGCCTCGAGGCGCTGTGGAAGGGCGGCGATATCGTCGCCAAGGTGACTCTGGCGATACTGGCGCTGATGTCGATGGGTAGCTGGTACATCATCGTTACCAAGGTCTACGAGCAGTGGCGGATGAAGCGTCAGGCGCGGGACGCGGACAAGTCATTCTGGAATGCGCCGTCGGTTCGCCAGGGCGCGGAAAAGCTCAAGGAAGGCAGCCCCTACCGGTTCATTGCAGAATCGGGACTCGAGGCGACGAGCAAACACGTCGGCCTCCTGGGCAACGTTGACCTCAATACCTGGATCACGATGTCGATCCAGCGCGCAATCGACAACATCCAGGCCCGCACGCAGGATGGCCTGGCCTTTCTGGCCACCGTCGGCTCGACGGCGCCCTTTGTCGGGCTGTTCGGTACGGTGTGGGGCATCTACCACGCGCTGACGGCGATCGGGATTGCCGGACAGGCGTCGATCGACAAGGTCGCAGGTCCCGTCGGCGAAGCGCTGATCATGACCGCGTTCGGTCTGGCGGTCGCGGTACCGGCGGTTTTGGGCTACAACTGGCTGATCCGCCGCAACAAGGCGGCGATGGACATGGTGCGCAGTTTCGGCGCCGATCTTCATGCCGTGTTGCTGAGCGCCCCGAAGGCTGCGCCGGCACCAGCCAGGGTCTGATGCCATGGCGATGAACGTCGGTTCGTCCAGCGGCGACGAGGACGAGATCGTCTCGACGATCAACACCACGCCGCTGGTCGACGTCATGCTGGTGCTGCTGATCATCTTCCTGATCACCATCCCGGTGGTCACGACGTCGATTCCGGTGCAGTTGCCGAAAGAACGCAACGAGGTTCGCGAGACCAAGCCCGAGAATATCGTCCTCTCGGTCGATCTCCAGGACCGCATTTACTGGAACGACCTGCGCATACCGACGACGGCCGCGCTGATCGAGCGACTGAAGAAGGTCTCGGTGCTCACGCCGCAGCCCGAGGTGCAGATCCGCGGTGACGGCGGCGCCAAGTACGAGGCCGTCGGCCGCATCATCTACGCCTGCCAGCGCGCGGGCATATCGAAAGTCGGGTTCATCACCGAGCCGCCGCCGCGCAGCAGTGGCTGACGATCGAACAAGTCTTGAGGAGCGCGACATGGCAATGAATGTAGGGACGAGCGGGGGCCAGGGCGGCGATGGCGACGTGATGCTGGATATCAACACGACGCCGCTGATCGACGTGATGCTGGTGCTGCTGGTCATGCTGATCATCACGATTCCGATCCAGCTGCACTCGGTCAATCTCAACATGCCGATCGGCAATCCGCCGCCGCCGCTGGTTCTGCCCGAGGTCGTCAAGATCGACATCGACGACCGCGGCGCCATCTACTGGAACGGCGAAGTCGTGGCCGACCGCGCTACGCTCGAACAGAAGATGACGGCTGCGGCCTCGCAGCAGGTCCAGCCCGAAGTCCACCTGCGGCCGGACAAGGAGGCGAAATATGCGGTCGCCGCGGCGGTGATGGCATCGGCGCAGCGATTGGGGCTGACCAAGATCGGCATCGTCGGCAGCGAGCAGTTCATCGAGTAGCCGCGCCGCGAACTGCGGCAGGCGACTGGAGTCATAGGCATATGGATTTCGCACGACAACAGCGGGACCCGACCCGGCATCTGATCGGGATAAGCATCGTCATCCTGGTGCATGTGGTGGTGATCTATGCATTGGTGACCGGCCTCGCGCGCAAGGCTGTGGAGGTGATCAAGAAACCGCTGACGGCGACGATCATCGAGGAGATCAAGCTTCCGCCGCCGCCGCCCCCGCCGCCGCCAAAGAAGATCGAAATACCCAAGGCGCCGCCGCCGCCCGAGCAGCCGTACGTTCCGCCGCCCGATATTCCGCCGCCGATAGCACCTTCGGAGCCGGTGATCGCCGCGCCGTCGATAACACCGCCGCCGGAGCCGCACGTGATCGCACCGCCTCCGCCGCCGGCACCGCCGCCGCCGGCGCCCAAGCCTGCAATACGCCGCGGCCTTGTACCGATCGACAAAACCGATCCGGTCTTCCCGGAAAGAGCGCGTCGCGATGGCGTCGAGAGCGGCAAGGTGGTGGCGCGCCTGCAAGTGGACGAGAAAGGCGCGGTGACCGACGTCAAGATCGTCAGCGCGAATCCTCCGCGCGTATTCGATCGCGAAGTCATCCGCGCGCTTTCGATGTGGCGATTCAAGCCCGAAGGCGACAAGTACGAAGCCGAAGTCGAAGTCAACTTCCGATTGGAATAACGCCGACCGGCCTGCCCGGTCGGGAAACAAAATGGCCGCCTCGAAAGGCGGCCATTTTTTTGACAGGCGCGCAACCTGCCGTCGCGATGGAAATTCGGCGCTCAGTTGCCCTCGGTTAACCCGGGCTCCCTAGTCGACCTCACTCCCTCGGCCTCCGTTGCCTCCGTTTGCCTCAGTTTGCCTCGCGCCGCGTACACCAGCGAGGTCCACGCTGCGGCGCCGCACAGAGCGAGCAGCAGCGCGATGTCGGTCAAGCCCAGCGGACGCCCGACAAGCAACGCCACGGCGCCGCGGAATGCGTCGTCGAAGGCGCCCGGCAGAGCGACAAACGCGCCGGCGCCGGCCAGCAGCCACAGCAAAATGATCACCGGCCGCCGCCACGCAGGCAGCGTCGGCGCCGCAGGCAGACGGCCGATTACGCGCGCGGTGAAACCATCGTCGGCGACATACGCAGCGCGATGCTCGCGTCCCGCCTCTTTGAGCGCGGCGTCGAGCCAGTCGGCGGTGTCGATGTCCTGCGTATTCATGCTTGCGGGCTCCATGCACCCAGTCGCGCCTTGAGCTTCTGCTTGGCGCGCAGGATGTGCGTTTTCACCGTGCCGACGGGGCAGCCCAGCACCTGCGCGGCTTCCTCGTGCGACAGGTCATTATGATAGCACTGCACGATCGCCGCTCGCTCCGGCTCGGAAAGCACCCGCATCGCGCGTTCCAGATCGACGCTCAGGGCCGCCTGCCGCGACATGCTCGGCGCCGTGGCATCCGCCACGGCGACCGGCTCGCCCTCGGCGTCCTCGGGCATCGGCAGCTCCTTGATCTTTCGCGCGTCGGCCAGAAAAACGTTGTAGGCGATCCGATACAGCCAGGTCGAGAATTTGGCTTCCTGGCGAAACGACTTCAGATTGCGGTAGGCGAGCAAGAAAGTCTCCTGAGCCAGATCGTCGGCTTGCGCGATGTTGCCTCCGGTCAGCCTGCGCAAGGTCGACCGCACGGCGGACTGGTGCCGCCGCACCAGTTCGCCGAAAGCATGGCGATCGTCCTGGACGACTGCGCGGGCGATCAGCTGCGCGTCGCTGACCGGGGTGGACGACATCGAGATTGCCTGCCGGCGTACGCACGTCTCCGTTCAACCGTTGCCGTCGTCGCCGCTGACGCGACGCTCCAGATGCCGATCTTCCAGCCACCATAACGCGACATAGCCTGCGCCGACGAAAAGCAGCACCAGACCCAGCCAATTCGGCTCACCGGCGTCGGTGATCGAATACAGCACCAGCGCCAGCCCGACCGCAATCAGCAATACGCCTTTGCGCAGGTCCGACCACACGGCGCGCCGTCGTGTCACGACCGCCTGGGGAACGGCGGCCGCGGCGATTGCCGCCGGTGCCATTTGCGCCGGCGGCGTTCCGGCCATCACCGCGTCGACCGCCTGGGCAGACGGCATGACGCCTCTTTCGGCGAGTCTCAGCACGGCATCGTTTTGCAGGCGCGTTTTGCGCAGCTTGTACCAGATGATGCCGACCAGCAGGATGATAGGCGTGAGAAAGATCGATCCGAGCACCAGGAAGACGACGCCGACGATCCATGGCGCAACGTCCATCGCCTGCTTGAACGAGTCGAAGTCGTCGAACTGAATGCGGCCGCGGTGGCGGCCGAACGGAAACGGGTCGTCGGGTTCGTCGGCGGTCGCGCTGTTGTCGGCTGCGGCCGACGATGGGTCGGGGGCGATGCCGCGGCGGCGGGCGGCGGTACGGACGGTATGGGCGGTACGGGCGGTAAGGGCGGTGATTTCTGCGCCGCGGCCGGCGCCACCTTTGGCTGGCGCATCGGCGGCCACGCCGGGGACGGCAGCGAGGCACAGCATCGCGGCAAGCAGCGCGCCGAACGCCATCGGCATGACACGAAAACGGACCAACTGGCTGGGCATACGCACTCCTGAGAAATCGTGGTTTATGGCCTTAGATGGCGCGAGATGGCACGGCGGATTCAACATCCGGAAGGCGTCCGGCCGCCCTCCGGCGGGGGTCGACCTGCATGCTATCATTGCCCGGATTTTCGGCCCCACGCGGCAAAGCGCGACACGGAGCGATATGACGGCAACGACGCCAAGCCCAACTTCCCGCTCTCCGTGAGCCGACCGAGCCAATTGCTTGCCGCGGCCGCGGTCGCAGCCATCCTGCTGGCCCAGCCGCTGCGCGCAGCCGACGATGCGGTCACGCTCAATTTCGTCAACGCCGACATCGACGCCGTCATCCGGGCCGTCGGCGAAATGACCGGCCGAAACTTCGTGCTCGATCCGCGGGTGAAGGGTGTAGTCAACATCGTTTCCGCGCACGCCGGTCCCGCGCGCGCTGATCTACCCGACGTTGCTCTCGGCGCTGCGGCTGCAGGGGCTGGCCGCGATCGAGGGTCCCGGCGGCGTTACCAAGATCGTGCCCGAAGCCGAAGCCAAGCAGCAGGGCATGCCGGTGGTTACCGGTCCGGTCACCGTCGGCGGCGATCGCCTGGTCACCGCCGTGTACATGCTCAAGTACGAATCGGCGACACAGCTGGTCAATGTGCTGCGGCCGCTGATCACCCCGAACAATGCGATCGCCGCCGTGCCCACCGCCAACGCGCTGGTGATCACCGACTATGCGGAAAACCTGAAACGCATCGACCGCATCATCGCGTCGCTGGACGTGGCGCCCGCCGGCGAGCCTATCGTCGTGCCGCTGCGCAATGCGTCCGCGCTCGACATCGTGCCGATGCTGACGCGGCTGCTTGCCGAAACCGCGCCTGGCGCCGGCGCGGTGGCGGATGCGCAGCAGCGGCTGACCCTGGTCGCCGACCCGCGCTCCAACAGCGTGCTGGTCCGCGGCGAGAACGCTGCGCGGCTCGCGCGCGTGCGCGCACTGATCGCCGAGCTCGACACGCCGGGACGCGCCGGCGGCAACATTTCGATCATCTATCTGAAGAACGCCGATGCAGTGCGCGTGGCGAGGACGCTGCGCGCGCTGTTCAGCGGCGGTGGCGACGCAGGCGAGGTGACGCCGGCAGCGTCGCTGGCGCCCGACGCAGGGGGACTCGCCTCCGGCGGAATGTCGACTGCTACCGTAGCCGGTGCCGGTGCGACGGCTACCGTGACCGCGTCACCGGTCGCCGGCAATGCTGCCGGGTTTGCCGCAGCAGGGGTGACCATACAGGCGGACGCTGCCAACAACGCATTGCTGGTGATGGCCTCGGAGCCCTTGTACAACAATATTCGCGCCGTCGTCGACAAGCTCGATGTTCGCCGCGCGCAGATCTATGTCGAAGCGCTGGTCGTGGAGGTCTCGGCCGACAAGGCCGCCGAATTCGGCATTCAGTGGAATCTGCTCGATCCCAACAAGTTGACCAACAACGCGACCCAGGTCGGCGGTGGCACGAACTTCGGCACGCGCGGCACCGGCACCAACATCATCGACGCGCAGTCGAACCTGGGCTCGCTGGCGCAGGGGCTGAACCTCGGCATCATTCGCGGCACGATCAGCATCCCCGGCCTGGGCATAATCACCAATCTCGCCCTGCTGGCGCGCGCGCTCGCCTCCGACGCGAACACCAACATACTTTCGACGCCCAACCTGCTGACGCTCGACAACGAGCAGGCCAACATCATCGTCGCCGAGAACGTGCCGTTCATCACCGGCCAGTATGCGCAGACCGGATCGACCGCGACGGTGACGCCGTTCCAGACGATCGAGCGCAAGGACGTCGGCCTGATCCTCAGGGTCAAGCCGCAGATCACCGAAGGCGGCAGCGTCAAGCTGACGATCTACGAGGAAGTCTCGCGGATCGAGGACACGACCAACGCCGCCGGCATCATCACCAACAAGCGCTCGCTCGAGTCGACGGTGATGGTCGACGACGGCCAGATCATCGTGCTGGGCGGACTGATCCAGGACGCGTTCACTGACGGGACGAGCAAGGTTCCGCTGGTCGGCGACGTTCCGTTGTTCGGCCAGCTGTTCCGCTACGACAACCGGCGCCGGGTCAAGACCAACCTGATGGTGTTCCTCAAGCCGACGGTCGTCCGCACCAGCAGCGCAGGCGCATCGCTTACCGGCGATCGCTACGATTACCTGATCGGCGAGCAGCAGCGCCTGGCGCCCGGGCCGCGCCCGTTCTGGCCCGACCCGACCGAGCCGCGACTGCCGCCGATCACCCAGCCGCCGGCGCCGGTGGCGACGCCGCCCGCGCCGCCGCCCGGCGCCAAATAGGCAGCAAGGCCCGCGGGCCCATGCCGGCACCGATCTCCACTTCCTCGTCTGGCGCGAGCGCCGCGCCGGCAACGCTCGAGCGCGTTCCGTATGCATTCGCGCGCATGCATGGCGTGCTGCCGCTGAAGGACGACGGCGAATCGGTTCTCGTGCTGGCGCGCAGCGACGCATCGGTCGAAGGCATCGCCGAGCTCAGCCGCGTCCTGCAGCGGCCGCTGAAAACGCTGACGGTCAACGCCGAGCGCTTTGCCGCCGAGCTCGCGACGGCGTACAACCAGGCGGCGCCGGTCACCCAGTTTTCGGGCGACCTGTCGCGCGACGCCGATCTCGCGCGGCTGCTGCAGGATATTCCGCAGGCCGAGGATCTGCTCGGCGCCACGTCCGACGCGCCGGTGATCCGGATGATCAACGCCTTGTTGCTGCAGGCGCTGCGCGAGCGCGCGTCGGACCTGCACTTCGAACCGTACGAAGCGCGCTCGGTCGTGCGCTTTCGCATCGACGGCGTGTTGCGCGACGTCGTCGAGCCGCCGCGTGCGCTGCACGCCGCGCTGGTGTCGCGACTCAAGGTGATGGCGAGCCTCGACATCGCCGAGAAGCGCCTGCCGCAGGACGGGCGGATGGCGCTGAAGCTCGGCGACAAGAGCGTCGACGTGCGCGTGTCGACTTTGCCGACCGGGCCCGGGCGAGCGCGTCGTGCTGCGCCTGCTCGACAAGGATACGGCGCGGCTCGACCTCGCCGCGCTGGGCATGAGCGAGCCGACGCGCGACGCTATCGACGCTCTGGTCCGCGAGCCGCACGGCATTCTTCTGGTCACCGGCCCGACCGGGTCGGGCAAGACGACGACGCTTTACGCGGCGATGTCGCGGCTGCCGCGCGGCGAGCTCAACGTCATGACCGCCGAGGACCCGATCGAGTTCGCGCTCGACGGCGTCGGGCAGACGCAGGTCAATCCTCGCATCGATTTCACGTTCGCACGGGCGCTGCGCTCGATCCTCCGGCAGGACCCGGACATCGTCATGATCGGAGAGATACGCGATCTGGAAACCGCGCAGATCGCCGTGCAGGCGAGCCTTACCGGCCACCTGGTGCTGGCTACCCTGCATACCAACGATGCGGTCAGCGCCGTGACCCGGCTCGCCGACATGGGCGTCGAGACCTACCTGCTGGCATCGAGCCTTCTTGGCGTGCTCGCGCAGCGCCTGGTGCGCTGTCTTTGCCCCGCGTGCCGGACGGCGTCGGCGCCGACCGCGGGCGAGGCGGCGGTGCTGGCCGAGCTCGGCCTGCCGCCGGGACTACCGCTGTATCGGGCGGTCGGCTGTCCCGAATGCGGGGATTCCGGATATCGCGGCCGCACCGGCATCTACGAGCTGGTGCTGGTCGATGAAGCCTTGCGCCGCCTGATCCACGACCACGCCGGCGAGTCGGCGCTGCGCGAAGCGTGCGCGCGCGCCGGCGTGCGCAGCCTGCGCGGCGACGGGGCGCGGTGGCTTGCCGACGGCACGACCTCGCTCGCCGAACTGCTTCGCGTGACCGGAGCCGGCTAGAGACTTCGATTCGTGGCCCATCCGCCGAAATCGTACTTGCTCGAACAGCTGCGGCTGCAGGCCGACTCGGTCAGCGCGCGCCGTGTTCAGGAGCAGCGGCTGTCGCGCGAGGTCATCGAGCGGGTCGACCGCCGCCTGCACGCGGTGTTCCAGTACTTCGACGAGGCCTGCAAGCTGTTGCAGGTGATCGCGCCGCGCATCGAGCGCGAATTCGTGCTGCCGGACATCGCGCGCTATTCGGACATGGTGTTCGATCGCGGCCTGGTCATGTTCCGCAAGCAGCCGCTGCAGAAGCACGAGGTCTATGCGCATGTCGTCGTCTACTACACGCTGACCGGCCCGGCGCCGCCGCCGCTGCACGTGGCGATGCGCCGCTCGGCTGAAATCGAGCGCGCGCTGGTGATGGCCAATATCGAGTTCAGCTGCGAGTCGGATTCGACGGTGCGCGGCGCAGCGACGATGAACACGATCCGCATCGCGCCGGGCATGCGCTGCGAGGTTCGTTTCGATCCCGACTTCGTCAACGAGAGCATCATCGTGACGTTGCGCAATGTCGACCGGTTCGAGCCCGTAGTCTTCGATTTCCATCCGGACGCGCTGGACACGCCGGTGCTCGACGACCTGGTCAACCTGATGCTGGGCAAGCCGAGCCAGTTCCTTCTGCGCGCGCCGTTGCGCGGCTTCGGGCGCTAGCCGCGCCGCGGATCCGACGGTGCCCTCGTTTCGCTACGAGGCAGTCGACGGCGCCGGTCGCGCCCAACGCGGACTGCTCGATGCCGCCAGCGCGCGCGCGGTTCGCGACCAGCTGCGCGGCGATGGATTGTTCCCGACGGCGATCGAGCCGGCCGGGGCAGGGCCCTCCGCGCGCGCCGCTACGACCCGCCTCGCGGCGCCGCTGCTGGCCCTGCTGACGCGCCAGCTCGCGACCCTGGTCGCGTCCGGCATGCCGCTCGACCAGGCGCTCGCCGCGGTCGCCGAGCAATCCGATCAACCGCGCGCGGCGCGCGTGCTTGCCGCGATTCGCGAGCAGGTCGCGGCCGGTGAGCCGCTGGCGGCCGCGCTGTCGCGCTTCCCGCGCAGCTTTTCCGACCTCTACCGCGGCCTGGTGGCAGTCGGGGCCGAAAGCGGCCAGCTGGGCGGCGTGTTGAGCCGGCTTGCCGACTATCTCGAGGCGCGCCAGGTCCTGCGCGCGCAATTCACCGCGGCGCTGATTTATCCGGCGCTGATCACGGTGATCGCGCTTGCGGTCATCGCGACGCTGTTGCTCTATGTGGTGCCGCAGATCGTCGCCGTCTATCAGCAAAGCCGCCAGGCCTTGCCGTTTCTCACGCGCGCGCTGATCGCCACCAGCGATTTTCTCCGGGCGACCGGCGTCTATTGGCTTGCGGCCATCGCGCTGCTCATTGCCGGCGCCGTCCTGCTGTTGCGGAACGAATCTTGGCGCGATCGCTGGCACAGGCTGCTTCTGCGCACACCGGTGGCCGGCAGCGTACTGCGCGGCCTCGACACCGCGCGTTTCGCCAGCACCTTGGCGATATTGACCGGCAGCGGCGCTCCGCTGTTGCGCGCGCTCGAAACCGCGGCGGCGGTCGTCTGGGCGCGTCCGATGCGACGGGCGGCGCACGCCGCCGCAGGCCTGGTGCGAGAGGGCGTATCGCTGGCGCGCGCGCTGGCGAGCCAGCGCGTGTTTCCGCCGCTGCTCGTGCATCTGGTGGCCAACGGCGAGCAGAGCGGCCAGTTGCCGGCGATGCTCGATCGCGCCGCGCGCGAGCAGGAGCTCGATGTCGAACGCCGCCTGACCTGGCTGGCCGCGCTGGTGCAGCCGCTGCTGATCGTGTTCATGGGCGCGATCGTGCTGGTGCTGGTGCTCGCGGTCATGCTGCCCATCGTGTCGATGAATCAGTTGATCCGCTGACGGACTCCCGCGCCGGTGCGCTTTTCCTCCTGCTGCACCAGCGCCCAGGCGACATGCTCGCGCACCAGCGGCGAAGGATCGTCCCGGCGCGCGGCCAATGCCGCGACTATCGCTGCGTCATAGTTCGCGTTGCCCAGGCCCACGGCAAGATTGCGCAGCCAGCGCGCGTAGCCTATGCGGCGGATCGCGCTGCCTTCCATGCGCCGTTCGAACTCGTCCGACGTCCAGGCGAACAACGTGACCAGGTCGGCGTCGTCGAGGCCGTTGCGCACCGCGAAGTCGCCGTCGCTCGCGGCTTGGGCGTACTTGTTCCATGGGCAGGCGAGCTGGCAGTCGTCGCAGCCGTAGACCCGATTGCCGATCAGCGGCCGCAAGCTCTCCGGAATGCTGCCCTTGAGCTCGATCGTCAGGTACGAAATGCAGCGGCGCGCGTCGAGCTCGTAAGGCGCGACGATTGCTCCGGTCGGGCAGGCGGCTATGCACGCGCTGCAGCTGCCGCAATGCGCGCTCGCCGCGGGGGTGACCGGCAGCGGCAGGTCGGTGTAGATCTCGCCTAGAAAGAAGAACGAGCCGGCATCGCGGGTCAGCAGCAGCGTGTGCTTTCCGCGCCAGCCCAAGCCCGACTTGGCGGCGAGGGCGACTTCGAGCACCGGCGCGCTGTCGGTGAAGACGCGGTAGCGAAAGTCGCCGACGCTGTCGGCGATGCGGGTGGCCAGGCGGCCGAGCTTGCGCCGCAGCACCTTGTGATAGTCGCGGCCCAGGGCGTAGCGCGAGATATACGCCTTGCCGGCGTCGGCGAGCGTCGTCGCCGCGTCGCGTGCTCCCGGCGCCAGGTAGTCGAGCCGCGCGGTGATCACGCGCAGGGTACCGGGAACGAGCTCGGCCGGCCGCGCCCGACGCACGCCATGGCGTGCCATATAATCCATCTCGCCATGGCGGCCCGCGTCGAGCCAAGCGAGCAGATGCGCCTCCTCGGCCTCGAGACCGGTGTCGGCGATCCCGATCTCGCCGAATCCCAGTTCGAGGCCCCAGGCGCGGATGTCGCGCGCGAGTGCGCTGAAATCGGGCGCCGCTGCGACCGGCGATCTAATGGCCAAGATGAGTTCAGACCTTCGCTAAGGGCTCGCCATTCTGTCGCGAGCGACATTCAACGATGACGATAATGCAAATGTCGCGCAAGTATTTGCCCGACGCCGACGCCACGATGCGTTCCGGCGCGGCGCTCGCGCCCGCGCTGACCGGCGGCATGATCGTCACTTTGTCGGGCGAGCTCGGCGCGGGGAAAACGACGCTGGTGCGCGGCCTGTTGCAGGGCTTGGGCTGGACCGGACCGGTCAAGAGTCCGACTTATACGTTAGTTGAACATTATCCGATTTCGAGCATATACTTTTATCACTTTGATTTTTATCGATTCGATGAACCGGCCGAATGGGAAGATTCCGGCTTCGCCGAGTACTTCCGCCCCGACGCGCTGTGCGTGATCGAATGGCCGGAACGAGTTCACGGCATGTTGCCACCCGCCGATGTCGCGCTGTCGCTGCGTTATCAGGGCGCGGGTCGCGAGCTCTTGCTCGCATCAGGCACGCCCGCGGGTAACGCATGTCTGGCCGCGTTCGCCTCGGCAGTGCCGTAACGCGAATCTCGCTGCAGCGGCGGCGCGTCTGCCAATGGCTGCTGCTGCCGGCCGGCCAATTGCTGCTGCCGGCACTGTCTTCCGCCGCGACGGTTGCATCGGCGCGCATATGGCCGGCGCAGGAATACACGCGGCTGATTCTCGAATCGGCGTCGCCGATCGCGCACCAGATGATGCTGCTCAAGGATCCGCAGCGCCTGGTCCTCGATCTCGAAGGTGTCGAACCGGACGGCGAGCTTGCGCAACTGGTGCAGCGACTGCGGCCGAACGATCCGCATATCCAGTCGATACGACTGTCTCGCTTCAGGCCGGGGATCGTCCGCCTCGTCCTCGACCTCAAGGACGAGGTGCAGCCGCAGATTTTTGCGTTGACGCCGGTCGGCGAATACGGCCATCGCCTGGTGCTCGACATCTATCCGGTGACGCCGCCCGATCCGCTGATGGCACTGCTCGAGGGCGAAGCCAAAGGTCGGAGCAGCGCGCCCGATGCACCGGCCGACAAGGCGGCGACGCGCGATTCCGACAAGACTGCACCGCGCGATCGGTCCAAGGCCGCGCCGGCGTCGCGACGGCCTATCATCATCGCACTCGATCCCGGACACGGCGGCGAAGATCCGGGCGCGATCGGTCGCCGCGGCACCCGCGAAAAGGATGTGACGCTCGCCATCGCGCGCAAGATCCGCGCGCTTATCGACCGTGAGCCGGGGATGCGCACGATGTTGACCCGCGACGACGACTATTTCGTGCCGCTCAACGTGCGCGTCGCAAAAGGCGCGCCGCGTGCGAGCGGACCTGTTCGTGTCGATTCATGCCGACGCCTTCAGCACGCCGCACTGCGCGAGGCTCGTCGGTATTCGCGCTTGTCGGAGCACGGCGCGACCAGCTCGGCGGCGCGCTGGCTTGCGCAGCGCGAGAACGAGGCCGACCTGATCGGCGGCGTCAACCTCGACAACCGCGATCCGATCCTGGCCAAGACGCTGCTCGACCTGTCGCAGACCGCGCAGATCAACGACAGCCTTCGCGTCGGACGCTCGGTGCTCGACGGCATCGGCGCGATCAATCCCCTGCACAAGGGCAGCGTCGAGCAGGCGGGATTCGCCGTGCTCAAGGCGCCGGACATTCCATCGATCCTGGTCGAGACCGCCTTCATTTCCAATCCCGACGAGGAGCTCAAACTGCGCAGCGACCGGCATCAGCAGCAGTTCGCTACATCGATCGTCGGCGGCATCAAACGCTATTTCGCACAGAACCCGGCGCTGGCGCGGGCGAAGCTCAGCTAGCGTTCCGGTTTCTCGCGGACCATCACGTACAATCGTAAGCGATGGTCCGTTTCTTCCTCTGGTTTCTTGTTCTGCAAGCGGCGTTGTTCGGCCTGGAATTGACGCCGTGGGCGCAGCAATGGTTCGTCGTGCCCTGGACCAATACGCTGGCCGCGATCAGCGCCGGCATCGTCAAGCTGTTCGATCCCCAGGTGCTGGCGCATGGCAAGGTGCTGAAAAGCGCGAGCAACGGCTTTGCGGTCTCGATCGAAGCCGGCTGCAACGGGGTCGAGGCGACGATCGTGCTCGTGGCGGCAGTCCTTGCCTTTCCGGCATCGTGGCGGCGCAAGCTCGCCGGCCTGGCCATCGGCATCGTCGCCGTGCAGGGGCTCAACATCGTTCGGGTGATCAGCCTGTTCTACCTGGGCCAATGGAACTTCAGCGTGTTCGAATGGGCGCATCTGTATGTCTGGCAGGCGCTGATCATGCTCGACGTGCTGGTCGTCTGGCTGCTCTGGGTGCGCACCTTGCCGCGGCCGGAAGCCGATCTGCCGGCGGTCGCGGCTTGATTCGATGCCGTCCGGCTCGTTTGCGCGATTCGTCCTCCTGGTCTTCGCGTGGCTCGCCTGCACGCTGTTCGTCTGGTGGTTCGCCTCCGCGCTGCTCGCCTGGCCGATCGCGCTGCTGGCCGAGCTCGTAAGCCGCCTCGCGCTGCCCGACCTCGTTCAGGCGATCGAGCAGCACGGCGACAAGATCACCTTCGTCACCTCGCTGCATGCGGCGAATGCGACTGTCGCCACAGCGGCGGGCGGCCTGGTGTCGGATGACATCGATGTTCGCCATTTCACCTTCGGCCTGCCGCTGCTGGCGGCGTTGATCCTCGCGGCGAGGGCGCCGCATCGCGGCCGAAACCTGCTGATCGGCTACGCGGTCCTGCTGCCCTTCCAGACCTGGGGCGTGATCGCCGAATTTCTCGAGGACATCGCGGTGGGATTCGGTCCCGGCGTTGCCTCGCAGACCGGATTCAGCGCCTGGCAACGCGAAGCGATCGCGTTCGCCTACCAGTTCGGCGCGCTGATCCTGCCGACGGTGGTGCCCGCGGTCGTCTGGGTGCTGATGCACCGTCGCCTGCTCGAGGACTTCGCGCGCCGGCGCGCCGCCTGACGCGACCAGGCCGGTTGTCGCGCGGCGGGCTTCAGCGCGCGATCGTGTTCTTTTTGCGTTCGAGCTCGCGCTGCCGCAACACGCCTCGCTGCACCTTGCCGGTCGTCGTCATCGGCAGGGCGGCGATGAATTCGATCTCCTTCGGGTATTCGTACGGCGCCAGATGCTCCCGCACGTGGCGCTGGATCGCATCCTCGAGCGCGGGCGATGGATCGTGTCCGGGCGCCAGCACGATATACGCCTTGACGACATTCCCGCGTGTCTCGTCGGGACTGGGCACGATCGCGGCGTTGGCCACGGCAGGGTGCCGCACCAGGCAGTTCTCGATCTCGGACGGGCCGATCCGGTAACCTGCCGCCTTGAACATGTCGTCCGATCGGCCCTGGTACCAGAGGTAGCCGTCCTCGTCCTGCGTGGCCAGATCGCCGGTGCGGCACCAGTCGCCGCTGAATTTCTTGGCCGTTCCTTCGGGATTCTTGAAGTACTCGAGAAAGAAGACTGGGTCGGGCGCGCCATCGGGCGCGACGCGGTTGACCGCCACTTCGCCCATCTCGCCCGCGGCCGAAGGCTTGCCCTCTTCGTCGAGCACGGCGATGCGATGGCCAGGATACGGGCGGCCCATCGACCCCGGCTTGGCCGGCCACAGCGTGTGCGAATTGCCGACGATGTAATTCATCTCGGTCTGGCCGAACATTTCATTGATCGTGACGCCAAGCGCTTGCTGCGACCACTCGAATACCGTCGTTCCAACCGCCTCGCCCGCGCTCATCATGCTGCGCACATGCACGTCATAACGCTCTCGCGGCTGCGGGCACCGCTTTCATCATCATCTTGAGCGCGGTCGGGAACAGGAAGGTATTGCGCACCCGGTATTTTTCGATCAGCGCGAGCGCGCGCTCGGGATCGAAGCGGCCGCGGTAGCCTACGACCGCACAGCCGAAATACAGCGTCGGCAGCAGCGCGTCCATCAGGCCGCCGGTCCATGCCCAATCCGCCGGCGACCAGAACACGTCGCCGGCCTGCGGGAACTCATCGTGCGAGTACACGAAGCCGGGCAGGTTGCCGAGCAGGCATTGCTGCGGCATCAACGCGCCTTTCGGCGGGCCGGTCGTCCCGCTGGTGTAGACGAGGATCGCCGGATCGGTGGCGCGCGTGGTCACCGGCGAGAACTCGTCCGAGGACTTTTGCAGCAACCGGTCCCAGTCGAGCACCCACGTCTCGTGGGCGCCGGCGACGCCGATCGCGTGGCGCAAGCCGGGCAAGCGGTCGCGGATCGGCGCGAGGTTCGGCAGCGATGCCGGGTCGACGATGGCGACCAGGCTTTCCGAATTCTGCAGCCGGTATTCGAGCGCCTCGGGGCCGAACAGGAACGACAAGGGAACCGCGACGGCGCCGAGCTGATAGCAGGCGATGTGGGCGATCGCGGTTTCGGGCCGCTGCGGCAGCATGATCGCGAGCTTGTCGCCGCGGCCGACGCCCAGGGCCGCCAGAGCGTTGGCGCAGCGATTGGCCTGCCGCTGCAGCTCGCCGAAACTCAGCGTCGTCGTCGCGCCGGACTCGTCTTCCCAGTGGATCGCGACGCGCGCACCGTCGCTCGCGTGGCGCCCGCATACCGCGGCGGCGATGTTGAAGTCATGCGGCACATTCCAGCGATGCCGCGCGCAGAGCTCGCGATAGCGATCGACCGTCATCCGGCGCGCGGCTTCAGGCGGCCGTTGCTGCGGCGGCGCGTGCCGTGTTGTCCTGCGATTCGATCGTCGCCCAGATCCATTCCGGCTGCTGTTCGAGCAGGCGACCGAATGCGATCTGCTGCGAAACCCTGGCGACGCGCATCTGCATCCGTTTGCCCGGCTGATATTCGCCCGCCGGCACGATCAAGGTCTGGATCGTTGCCTCGCTGTCGCGCCGGCGCAGCGACAGGAACAGTCCCGGGAAGCGGCGGCCGCTGACCGTCGGCACGACGCCATCAACCGAATAGTCGGCGTCGCCGCGCTTCTGCTCGAACAACTCGACGCCGACCAGATTGTTGGCGATCACCTGCAACCCGATCTCGGCGCGCTCGCTGGTCAGTCGCTTCATCCGCCGCACGATGCCGAGTGTCCATAACGACTGGCCGTGCGCGCGGATCGCGACCAGCGTTCCCAGGGTGACCGAGTTGATCACGCTCATCGGCGCGACCAGCCGGTACCCGGTGTGCGACACGTCGCGTATATCCCAGGCGCCACCGGGCGCCGCATAAGTCGCCAGCAGCCGCCGCGCGACTTCCTGCACCCGCGCATTTTCGTTGCGCATGTGGCCGAAGGTCGCGAGCTCGATCGAATCGTCGAAATTTCCGGTGCGATGCCGCTTTTCGGCCAGCGGGTGCACCTCCTCGTCGTGAAGATAGCCGGCGATCTTGGTGAAACCTGACGATCGCGTCGACCGCTCCCGACGCATTGATGCGTTCACCGCGCCTCGGCACCGGACGGAACTCCGGATCCACCTGCGCGGCGAGCTTGGTCATCAGGTTGAGCTGCTCGGTGCGGCGCAACGTCCGCTCGGACAGCGGGTCGCTGCGCACCTTCTGCTCGAGCATGACGACGTTCTGCATCAGCATGGCATGCAGCGGCCGCGTGTCCAGGAAAAGCACCCGCCCTTCGAGCGGTCCGGGGCCGCGACGCTTGAGTCCGCTGCGGGCGCCCAGGTCGACGTAGAAGCTGGTCGCCGTCGACGATTCGACGTTCAGGCGAAGCGGCGCGCACCACTCGGACAACTGCTCGGCGACCCATTCGACGTGCCGCGCCGAGAGGTTGCCTGCGTTCATCAGCTGCAGCAGCAGCACGCGCAAATATTCCTGCTCGATCGTCGTCAGCGCGCCGTCGGCCAGGGCGGCAATCGGTTGCCGCTCGAGCTCTATCGAACAGGCGATCTGGAACAGCGAATGCAGGTCGGACCAGCGCGCCGGAATCCACTGCTCATAGCGATACAGGCGGATTTTGGCGTCGAGGCCGTGGTGGATGATTTGTCGCGCGATCAGCTCGGGAAGGAGCGCGCGCCACCGGTTGCTCTGGGCGTGGTCGCTGACTTCGCGCGCGAACGCCTGGTAGCACAGCAGAAAGCCCTGGGTCAGGTCGAACATCGCCTGCCAAAGCTGGCTTTCGACGCGGCTCGAGCGGGTGCCGTGCTCGTGATACTGCGAGGTTAGCGTGTGGCGCAGCGCCTCGCTCTGGACGTCCAGCCGGAACACGGCCTCGAGCCGTGCCGGCGCGCGGTGGGCATTGCGCTCGGACAGCGCGCCGAGCTCGGTCAGGATGGCCGAGTGCGCCGCCAGCGGATCGTTCGCCGGAAAGGTCGAGAGCCACCGCTCGGCGGTCTTTGCGTCCGCCAGCGGGTCCTTGATCGACTTGCCGAAACCGAACATTTCGAGCGGGCTTCCTCCGGCCGGTACGATATTTGCACTAGCCTGATTGTGGTGAGCAGGTGAGCAAAGACTTGGCGGTAGAACTGTGCCGGAAGCCCTTGTTCATAAAGCCGGATGATGGAGCAAAGCAGCAGCGGTAGCAATACGCCGCTACGCGTGGTGATCGGGACTGACGTGGTGCGGCAGCCTATGCCGCAGCGCGACCAGCTGAAATCCACAAGTTATGTCTTTATACTTGTAACCAACAGGAAATTGAGGTTTGACATGGGAATCTTGATCAAGGCGCCGACGCGCCGCAGCAACCCGGGACTGCAAATTGCCGCCCCGGCGACGGCGAGCGGCGACGCGGGGCGGAGCGCTTTGCATATTCGCGAAGTTGTGCGGATTACAGGCTTGCGGCGCGAGCAGCTCTATATGTGGCAGCGGCGCTATGGGTTTCCGCATCCGGCCCGCGACGGCTTCGGCGATCGCGTCTATCCGCCCGACCAGGTTGCCCGGCTCAAGGTCATCAAGCAGCTGTTGTCGGAAGGCTGGCGCGCCGGGGCCGTCGTGCCGCTGGCCGAGCCTGCGCTGCAGTCGATGCTGGGCATCGCGGTCGACGCACCCGCCCCGCTTCCCGATGAAATCGAGACCGCTGTCACCCTGCTCGGCGAGCATCGCGTCGGCGAGTTGCAGAACCACCTGTCCAAGCTGCTGGTGGGACAGGGCTTGCGCCGCTTCCTCGAGCAAACGCTGATTCCGCTTAACGAAGCGGTGCACGAGCGCGTCGTCCGCGGGGAAATGCAGAATTTTCAGGAGTTGCGCTTCGCCGATCTCGCGCAGCGGCTGCTGCGTGACGTCACGCGGCTGGTACGGCCGACGCGCGACGCCCGGCAGATCCTGCTGGCGACACCGCCTAACGACCCCAATCAACTCGGCCTCGCGATTCTCGAGTTGCTGCTGTTCACCGAGGGCATCAACTGCCTTACCCTGGGCAGCGGGGTGCCGCCGCAGGAAGTCGCCGGCGCGGCACGTGCGTACAAAGTCTGTCTGGCGATATTGCTGTTCGATCGCGGCATTTCCGGCAAGATCGCCGGCCAGGAAATCCGGTCGCTGCGCGCTGCGCTGCCCGAGGAGCTGCCGCTGGTGGTCAGCGGCCGCGCGGTCAATCTGCTGGCCAAGCCGATCGCCGACGTGCGAACGGCCGCCGACTTCAGTTCGGTGATGGTCGCGATGCGTGAGCTGGGCGCAGTCGGCGGGGTAGCGCAAGTTCCGCAGCGCGCCTGACGCGTTGATCTCAGTCCGGCCCGGCGCGCATTCGCGCCGGTAGCCGATCGCCGCGCCTGGCTTCCTGGCGCGGCGGTCGGCCGCCCGAACCGAGGCTCGGTTAGCCGGCAGGCGTTCCAGCCAAAGACGGCGCTCAGCTTTCCTCGAAAAATGCCTTGAGTTTGCGGCGCTCGCGCTTGGTCGGTCGGCCAAGACGCGTTGGCGTTGCCGCCGCGGCGGCCTTGCGACGGGCGAGCTCCTCGGCCCGGGCGGCAATGCTCTCCGGCGCCTCCCGATAGAGTTCCGCAGCATCAGCGGTGTCGCCGCGCCGGTCCGAAAGCGCCGTCACCACAACGTTCCACACCAGGCCATCCTTGCGCAGCACGACCCGTTCCCCGGTCGCGGCAGCGCGCGAAGGCTTGATCCGCTGATCTTCGACGCGCACGTGTCCTGCCGCGATCGCCAGCGCCGCGAGGCTCCGCGTGCGGTAGAAACGCGCCGCCCATAGCCACTTGTCGAAGCGGACCCGCGTCGCGACCGGGTCAATCGTCGCTAGCCTCACGATCCATCCACGCTGCCGTAGCGGTCGCGTCGGCATGGGCTTCGCTTCGAAGCGCCGTCGCTACCCGCCGGCGGTCCGCTTCGTCCCTGTTCTGCGACAGCTTGAATTTGGCATCGATGCGCTCGATGTCGATGCGGAATGCGACGATCGCGCCGACCATCGCATCGAGCCGCGCGCCCTCGAGCTGCAGGCGCCACGGCGCGGGCCGACCGCCCTCGAATCGCGCGACCATTTTCTGCAAGGTCGCCAAGGTCGCCGTGCGGTCGGCGACGATCTCGGCGCGACCGTGGACGTGGACGACCGCATAGTTCCACGTCGGCACCTGTATCGCCGGCTGCGCATACCAGGACGGCGACACATACGCGTGCGGGCCGTGGAAAATGGCCAGCGAGGCGCCGCTGCCGAAATGGCTCCAATGCGGATTCGCGCGCGCCATGTGGCCGATCAGGCTGCCGTGGGGCGCCGGCTCGCTCTCGTGGAGCAGCGGCAGGTGGCTTATCTGCGGCTCGCCGGCGCCGGCGGTGATCAGCGTAGCGAACGGGTGCTCGGCGATGAGGCGCGCAATCGCCGCTTGATCGTCGCTCGCAAACGCCGCCGGCCGGTACAGGCTCATCGCAGCGGCAACGTGTAGATCGTCATCGGCAGCGCGGAATTCTTGTCGAAGGTCGTGCCCGCGTCGATTCCCACCTTGGCGACGGCCTCGGCGGAGCGCAGTCGGCCGTACATGCTGTGCATCGCGCCGAGCGCGAATTCGCGGCCCGAGCCCACTGCCCAGAAGTGGTTGTACTCGAAGACCTCGCGCATCGAGTAGACGCCGAAAATGCCGCTCGCGTTGGCGATCAGCGCGGTGATCTGCGTCGACTCGTACGGATCGTCCTCCTCCTCCTTCGGATTGAGGAAGTGCTGCTCCTTGAGGATCGGGTGCAGCTTGCGGAAGGTCTCGAATATCGCGCGCCGCGTCGAAAAATCGAGGTCTTCGTGCTTCGCCAGCAGGCTTTCGAACACCAGCTGGTGCGCGGCGCTGCCGCACAAGCCGATGTAGGTGCCGCGATGATGGACGATTTTTTCGTAGGCGCGGTCGAAATACGCAGACAGCCGGGTGTCGCCGAACGTCGTCAGCGAGTCGGCGGCGATGGCAATCTCCTTGTTCTTGCGGACGACGACGAGCGTGGTCATGGCTGGATCAGATCGAACGGCAAGCGCCGCGCCGCCGAAAAGCGACCGCGCATGGCCCGATTATAACGCGGCGACCGTTGAGGCCCGGGCAGCGGTTCGCCGAGCGCCGCTATCGAGCGAACGGCTGGCTTGCCGCGTCGGCGTCGGCCGGCAGCATCGCCACCGGAGGCAGCGCGCGCGCATCCCAGGCGCGATGCGCCAAGCGCCAGAACGCTGCCACCGATGGCGGCTGATGCTCGGGAGCAGCTTGTCCGAGAAACCGCCATGCGCGCCACAAGGCCGGCAGCGGATCGTCGGGCAGCTGCGCCGCGCCCGTTTCCTTGGAGAGCTTTCGCCCGGACCGGTCGATGGCAATCGGATGATGCAGATAAGCCGGCGTCGCGAATCCGAGCTGACGCTGCAGCCAGATCTGCCGCGGCGTCGAGGCGAGCAGGTCGGCGCCGCGGACCACGTCGGTGATTCCCTGCAGCGCATCGTCGACGACGACGGCGAGCTGGTAGGCGAACAAGCCGTCGGCGCGCTTGACGACGAAATCGCCGACATCGCGATCGAGACGTTGCTGCTGTCTGCCCTGGAGGCGATCGGTGAATGCGATCGGCGCGTCGTCGACCGTGACCCGCCACGCGCGTCCTTCGCCGCCTGCGACGACGGCCATGCCGGCACGTGCCCGGATAGATGCGCTCGCCGCTCGGTCCGGGTGGCGCCGCTTCGAGCTCGGCGCCGCGTGCAGGCGCAGGCAAACAGCAGACCTCGCTCGCGCAGACGGTCGAGCGCCTGCTGGTAGATCGCGCCGCGCTCGCTTTGCCTCAGACACCGGGCCGTCCCAGACGAAGCCATACGCCGACAGCGTGGCCGCGATCGCCTCCGCCGCACCGGCGCGTCGGCGCGGCGAGTCGACGTCCTCTATGCGCAGCAGCCATTCGCCGCCTTGCGCGCGCGCATCGCAGTAACTCGCGAGCGCGGCGATCAGCGAGCCGAAGTGGAGCGGGCCGGTGGGTGACGGTGCGAATCGGCCGCGATAGCGCGGCGGGCTCACTTGACGGCGCTGGTGCCGACGGCCGCGGGCGATGACGCAGCGCTTTCCTTCGGCGGGTCCCAACGCCACTTGGAGAGCATCAGTCCGATCACGCGCTCCGGATATTCAGCCTGACCGAGGCTGCCGTTGTAGCGTCCGAGCGCACGGAAATAATCGCCGTTCTCGCGATCCAGGTAATAGCGCAGGATCGTACAGCCGTAGCGCAGGTTGGTGCGCAGCGTGAACAGGTCGTGATCCGGGCTGCCGATCTTGGTGACCCAGAACGGCATGACCTGCATGTAGCCGCGCGCCTGCGCGCTCGAGACCGCGTACTTGCGAAAGTTGCTCTCGTGCTCGATCAGGCCCAGGACGAGCTGTGGATCGAGGCCGGCGCGCGTCGCCTCGTACTGCACGGTAATCAGGAAGTCGCGCCGCGTCGGCCAGTCCGGCATTTTCTTTACCAGCCGGGACGCCATGTCGGCGAGCCAGGCCCGTCCTTCGCCTTCGGTGGCGAACACCAGGCGCGGTGCCGGGTAGTCGCTGACCGAACGGTGCAGCGAGTTCTGCACGTTGGCCGCCAGCGCTTCCTCGACCTGCGCTCCCGCTCGCGCGCTCGCGGGAGCGAGCAGGAGGGCGGCGAGGACGATGGCGGTGCGGATCGGACGCATGGTCAGCAGCGAAGCTTCGATCGCAGCAGCGCGGCGGCGTCGGCGAGCGGCACTGCCGTCGCCTGCGTGTCGCGACGCGCCTGATACTCGACCTTGCCGTCCTTCAGGCCGCGATCGCCGATGGTGACGCGGTGCGGAATGCCGATCAGCTCGAGATCGGCGAACATCACGCCGGGCCGCTCGCCGCGATCGTCGAGCAGCACCTCGATGCCTGCCGACTCGAGCTCGTCGTGCAGCTGATCGGCGGCGGCGCGCACCGCGTCGCTGCGGTCGTATCCGATCGGCGCGATGGCGACGGTAAACGGGGCGAGCGGCTCGGGCCAGATGATGCCCTTGTCGTCACAATTCTGCTCGATTGCGGCGGCAACGACACGGGTGATGCCGATGCCGTAACAGCCCATCTGCATCGGCTGCGGCTGACCCGCGGCGTCGAGAAAGGTCGCGCCCATCGCCTCCGAATATACGGTTCCCAGCGCAAAGACGTGGCCGACCTCGATACCGCGCGCGATCGCAAGATCGCCTTTGCCGTCGGGGGACGGATCGCCGGCGACCACTTTGCGGATATCGGCGACTCTGTCCGGCTCGCGACAATCGCGTCCGAAATTGACGCCGCGCAGGTGATAGTCGGTTTCGTTGGCGCCGCAGACGAAATCGCTCATCACGGCGACGGTCCTGTCGGCGATCAGCGGCATGTCGGCGGCGATTCCGACCGGCCCGAGATAGCCGGGGGCGCAGCCGGTGGCGGCGGTGATCTCCGCGTCGCTGGCCCAGCGAAATCCCTCGAGCCCGTCGAGCTTTCCGACCTTGACCTCGTTGAGGCGTGTGATCCCCGCGCAGCAGCAGCATGTGCATCTTCCCGCCGGCGTGCAGCATGATGCATTTGACCGTGCGGCCGAGCGGCAGGTGCAATAGCGCGGCGACATCCTCGCAGGTCGACATGTCCTGGTGTCGGCACTTTCTGGCATCGGCTCCGCCGGCGCCGCGCGATGCGCGTGCGGCGCGATCGCCTCGGCCAGCTCGACATTGGCGGCGTAATCGGAACCCGGACACCAGGCGATTGCGTCCTCGCCCGAATCGGCCAGCACCTGGAACTCGTCCGATGCGCTGCCGCCGATCTGGCCGGTGTCGGCGGCGACCGCGCGGAATTCGAGCCCGAGCCGGGTGAAGATCCTGCGCGTACGCGTCGTACATCAGCCGGTACGACTTCAGCATGCCGGCGTTGTCGACATCGAACGAGTACGCATCCTTCATGATGAATTCGCGCGATCGCATCACCCCGAAGCGCGGACGGACCTCGTCGCGGAACTTGGTCTGGATGTGGTAGAGATTCACCGGCAGCTGCCGGTAGCTCTTCAGATCCTTGCGCGCGATGTCGGTGATCACTTCCTCGGACGTCGGCTGGAGGATGAAATCGCGCTGATGACGGTCCTTCAAACGCAGCAGCTCGGGACCGTACCTGTCCCAGCGTCCCGATTCCTGCCAGAGCTCGGCCGGCTGGACGACCGGCATCAGGAGCTCGACAGCGCCGGCCCGATTCATTTCTTCGCGCACGACGGCCTCGACCTTGCGCAGCACGCGCAGTCCCAGCGGCATCCAGGTGTATATCCCGGCGGAAAGCCGCTTGATCATGCCGGCGCGCAGCATCAGGCGATGGCTGGCGAGCTCGGCTTCCGCGGGAGCTTCCTTGAGCGTCGAGAGAAAAAAATTCGATACGTGCATCGGCTGCCCGGTTTTCGGCAAACCATGCATTTTACGTGAAAGGCGCGATCCCTTCGCGCCAGGGCCGGCAATGCAGCGGCGGCCTCCTCGGCATCAGCGCACGACGATGACCGGGATCTTCGAGTGGGTCAGCACCTTTTGCGTCTCGCTGCCGAGCAGCATCGCCGAGACGCCGCGGCGGCCGTGCGATGCCATCACGACCACATCGCAGCGATGCTTGCGGGCCGCGGCCAGAATTGCGCGCCACGGCGTCGAATTGATCGTATGCACGGCATTGAACGCAACCCGCGCCGACTTCGCCTTGGCCGCGACCGCGCCGAGGATCCTGTCGGCCTCGTCCTTGCACAGCGCCGCGTACTCGCGACGCGTCATCGGTTCGACGATCGCCCCCTCGGCGTACACCGGTAGCGGGTAATCGGGCGAAGCATAGAAGGCGGTGAGCCGCGCGCCGAGCGCCTTGGCCAGCGCGACGGCGTGAGCGATGGCCTTGCCGGAAAGCCGCGTGCCGTCGGTCGCGACAAGAATGTTCTTGTACATTGTCTGGCCTCCTGCCGAAAATGCGCCCCGCTGCAGGTAGGCCGCGGTAGCGCGCGCTGATGATTATGCGCCGGGGGCCCGGGCTTGGATGCGCCATATCCGCATGCGACAATCGACGGTCATGGAAATCGACGACCCTCGGCTGTTTACAGCGCAGGCCGAAGCATCGCAGAGCCCGCTGTTCGAAATGGCCGAGGCGAGCCTGGCCGCCTCGAGCATCGCGCGCGCTGACGAAATCGATCGTGCGCTGGTCATGGCGCTGGCGCACCGACTGATCGTCGGTGAGGGATCGTTCGTCGCCGAGCTGCTCGCTGCGGCTCCCTCCGCGCCCGTTGCGAGGCATCTGTGGCGCCGCTTGAGCGACGCGTGGCGCGAAGCGTCGCGCGGTGACGAGGAGAAAAGCCTGACCGCGACCCTGTTCGCGATCCCGCTGGTGCTGGTCGCGGCGGGCAAGGATGGCGACGGCGAGATCGCCGGCGTGCTGGTCGACACCCTTCGTATCGCGGCGATTTTACGCGAGCATCGGGCGCTCGGCGGCAGCGAGACATTCGCCCTCGCCCCACCGCTGGTCACCTCCGATGCATTCGACTTGGCGCGCCTGCCGCAGCTCCTCGCCTGGCAACGGCAGGCTGCCGACGGCGGCGTCGATCATCTCGATCTGCATCCGACGCCGATCGCGACCAAGGTCGGGCAGGAAGGCGTGCATTTGCGCTTTCTCGCCGGCGTGGCACTGGCCGCACCGCAGGCCGATCTGCTGCGCGAAACCGAAAGCGCTGCCGGTGCGATGGCGCTCGCGCAGGAACTGGCGCACCAGCTCGCCGGCCCCGGCTATTCGGTGCTCGCGCTGCCTCGCGCACCACAGTCGCCGCTGGCTGCGCTGCAGCAGGGGCGCGCAGCGCAGCGGGACATCGGCGCGCAGCTTTTCGCGAGCAACGCGATTCGCCGACTGCGCGCCAGCGTCGGCGAGCCGTCGGCGGTGATCAGTGCGCACCGCTGCGTCGGCGCGCCGGGCGGCGGCGAATTGCGGCTGTCGCTGTCCAGCCCGTTCGATCCGAGACGGGCCGAAGGCTTTCGCTGTCCGTTGTTTGCCGGCGATCGCGCCGTCGACGTGGCGAGAATGCTCGCCGACCTGATGCGCGATTGCCGCGTCACCGACGTGCAGGCGCTCCCCGGGGTGCACGCCGATCGCGATTCGGCGACCGGTCTGACCCTGCTGTTCAAGGCCGACGCTGTCGCCGAGGCGCGTCAGTCGATCGTGCATTGAGGCCAACGATGCGCAAGCTTCACGGCAATGCTGATCCGGTAGAGCGCTGCCACATCACGCTGGCGGAGGCAGCGCCGCTGCTGCCGGCACCGGACGGCAAGCGTTCCGTGGCGCTGTTCGAGCACGGGACATTGCAGGTGAAGCTCTACGCGCCGCGCGGAGTCGACCCGCAGTCGCCGCACACGCGCGATGAAGTCTATGTGATTGCGCGCGGCACCGGATGGTTCGTCAATGGCGAGGCTCGTCATCGCTTCGCGCCCGACGACGTGCTGTTCGTGCCGGCCGGCATCGTGCATCGTTTCGAGGAATTTTCGAACGACTTCGCGGTGTGGGTGTTCTTCTACGGCCCCGAAGGCGGGGAAGCTCCAGGAACCTGAGCGCGCTTAGAGCCTTGGCGCCGGCGCGCTTTCCGAATCTACCGGCGCCTGATCTTGCCGATGCCGCTGATTTCCTGCTCGAGCCGTGGATTGCCGGTGTATTCGACCAGTCCGGCGCCTGAAATGTCGGCCTTGAGCAGCGTCTTGGCGTTGACGATCGCCTTGCCCGCACCGCTGACCTGGACCGCGACGTTGTCGCTGATGAGGTCGACGGCTTGATACGATCCGGCGCCCGACAGGTCGATGCTCTGCTCGGCCACCTTGCCGGCGATCTCGGCCTTGATCGCGCCTGCACCGTCCAGACGCAGCCTGGTTGCCTGCAAGTCGCCGATCTTGAGCTTGCAGGCGCCGGCGAAATCGAGTCGCAGGTCGTTGGCCTTCAGGGTATCGGCGACGATGTTGACCGCGCCGGCCGCCTCGATGCGCTCGATCTGGATCAGGTCGATCGCGATCCGCGGGGTGCGCGTGGCGCTGCCCCCGGCCATCCATTGCCACCAATGGCTCTGGTCGACCAGGCTGATGCGCAGGGTGCGGCCCCGCACCTCGGTCCGGATCTCCTTCAGGGCCTGCGCCGACGCCTCGACGGTAAGGCCCTCGGTCGTGCCCTGCCGTAGCGTTATATCGCCTTGCCCGTCGATTTCGATCCGCGAAAAGCCGCTCACGGCCCGCGTTTCCCGGACGACGTCAGCGGCGTAGCCGCCCGTCGCGGCGAGGGTCGTCCAGACGGCGGCAAAAGCGATCAACAGGTTTTTCACGCGAGTTCCCAATGGCGGCGATACCGCTTGGATGCGCAGGCCGGCGATGGCGGATTCATGATTTTCGCAAGGCCGCCCGCTAAATCGGCTTGAAATCCGCCCGATAGCGGCGGGCGTTGTCGACGTAGTGATCGGCGATCGCCCGGATCCCGGCGATCTCGCCGTCGTCGAGTGTCCGCATCACCCGGCCGGGCGAGCCCAGCACCAGCGAGCGGTCGGGAATCGTCTTGCCCTCGGCGATCAGCGTGTTGGCGCCGATCAGGCAGTCGCGGCCTATCCGGGCGCCGTTGAGGATGACCGCCTTGATGCCGATCAGCGAGCCCTCGCCGATCGTGCACCCGTGCAGCATCACCAGGTGGCCGACCGAAACGGACGGGCCCAGGGTCAAGGGCACGCCGGCGTCGGTGTGCAGCACCGAGCCGTCCTGGATGTTCGATCGCGCTCCAATGGTGATCGTGTCGTTGTCGCCGCGGATGACGACGTTGAACCAGACGGACGACTCGCTTTCGAGCACGACGTCGCCGATGATGGTGGCGTTCGGCGCGACATAGTGTCCGCTTCCGATCAGCTGGACCTTGCGGGAACCGAGAGCGTAGAGCATCGAAGCGGGCGTGGGAGCGACGCGGCAATGATACGACAAGCCTTGAGCTCCCGCCGGCCGCTATAATTGCGCTCCCTACGCAGCGTCCCTAAGTGTTCCCTCGCCGATGAACCTCGATCGCGTGCGCGCCGGCAACGACGTCCCGAACGATTGCAACGTGATCATCGAAATCCCGATGCATGGTGATCCGATCAAGTACGAAGTCGACAAGGAGACCGGCGCGGTGTTCGTCGATCGTTTCATGTCGACGGCGATGCATTACCCGTGCAACTACGGCTACATCCCGAACACATTGTCCGATGACGGCGATCCGTCCGACGTGCTGGTGCTGTCGCCGGTGCCGCTGATCACCGGCGTGGTCGTGCGCTGCCGTCCGATCGGCATGCTCAAGATGGACGACGAAGCCGGCGGCGACGCCAAGATCCTCGCCGTGCCGATCGACAAGCTGTCGGGACTCTATCGGGCGATCCATTCGCCGTCCGACCTCCCGGAAATCAGCACCCGCCAGATCGCCCATTTCTTCGAGCACTACAAGGATCTGGAGCCGGGCAAATGGGTGCGCGTCTCGACTTGGGTCGGCGCCGACGAAGCCAAGGCGGAGATCGTGGCCAGCGTCGCGCGTTACCAGGCGGCACAACCGAAGCCTCGTTTCTAGCACCAAGCTTCGCGGATCCGCCCGTCCTAGCGCTCGGCTGGCGCACCTGCCGCACCGGGGTCTCGCCCCGTGCGGTCAGCGCGCACCAGCCTCGTGCCCGCCAAGCGGTCGTGGAGGAACCGGCGGTCCCGATCGACCCATGCCCAGGCGTAGTTGACCGCCAGCAAGGCGAGCGCCCAGCGACCATGGCCGTAGGGTCGCAGGGCGAGGTATCCAGCGATCGCGCAGGCGGGACCGATCCAGCCCGCAACATAGCGCACCGCGGCGCGCTCCAAGGTAACCGCGGCGCCGCCAGTCGTCACTAGGGCAAGCCCCAGGTATGCATGGGCAGGGTGCGTCTGCCGCCGCTCCAGAGCCAGATGCAATAGGCGCCAAAGACGGCAAACAGGCAGGCGAACAAGGCTGCACGCGCGCCCGCGCGGGGCAGGACCAGCGTTCCGCCAGCACGGGCCGCGTCAGTGCCCAGCAACGGCAGCAGGATCAAGCCGATCGCCACGGCCATGGCGCAGAGCAGCAGGGTTTCGTACAGGCTGGCGGCGAGTCGCCGCGCGATACCGGCCTGCGGCGGATCGAGCGGCCCCGGTCCCCCTCCGAGGCTCACCGTCGCTTATCGGGTGGCAGCCGGCGGCGCCGGTGGCGCCGCAGGGCAGGCGGCGGGGGCAGGGGCGGCAGTGGCAGGAGCAGGAGCAGGAGCAGGCGGCAGGCAGGGCAGGAGCAGGAGGCAGGAGCAGGAGCAGGAGCAGGACGCAGGCCAGGACCGGACCAGGCAGGCCAGGAGCAGCAGCCTTCGGCTTGCCGGCGGCCGAGGCGTTTTCGCCCTTGCGCGCGAGCTCGCGTCGCTTTTCCGGAGGCAGCTGCTGGTACTCCTGCCATTTTTCCTGGACCGCCCGGCGCTCCTCCGGCGTCAGCTGCTTCAGCGACTTGAATTGCTCCCGGGCTATCCGCCGCTGCTCCGGCGTCAGGCTCGACCCAGGTGCTCATCTGCCGCTGGATCCGCTCCTGCTGCGCCGGGGGCATTTTCGGGTAACGCTGCGCGATACCCAGCCATTTCTGCTTGCGCTGCGAATCCAGCTGGTCCCACTGCGAGGCAAGCGGCGCGAGCGCCGCCTTATTCGCTGGCGAAAGCTCGGCCCAAGTCGGGGAATGGGAGGCGACCGGCGGCCCGGCGGCGACCGTCGTCGACGCGCCGTAGCAGGCCGCCGCGAGCAGCGCGGTGGCCACCAAGGCGGACAGCGATGTCAGTTGTCGGTGCCGTACTTCAACCAAGCCGGGAATCCGCGGTCAAGATACGCTTCGATCGGCAAGTCCGAGGTCAGGATGGCCGCGTCGGTTTCCTCGATGTCCCGTACTTGCTGGACGGATTGCCAGTATTGGAAGTAAAGCGCTGCGCCGACGATCAGCAGGACCCCGATCCAGACCCGTGCATCGGTCAGGATATTCCGCTTGCCCGGGTTTCCGGCAGCACCTCCGACGCCGGCCAGCGCGAGCTCGGCCGCATGCTCGGGCTCGGCCAGGGCGGCCAAAGCTTCCCGCCGGGCGATCTGCAAGCGATAAGCCGTGCCTGACTTGAGCTCCGCTGAGCCGCGGTCGAGATAAGCCGTTATTTTTTTTGCGATTTCGCGTTCGTCGTTCATAGGGAAACACCTTTGGCCTTGAGCGTCTCCGCCAGCGCCCGGACCGCCCGGGAGCAGTGCGTCTTCACACTGCCTTCCGAGCAGCCCATCGCCGCGGCAGCCTCGGCCACATCCAACTCTTCCCAGTAACGCAGCAGAAAGGCTTGCCGTTGACGCGCGGGAAGCCGGGAAACGGCCTGCTCGATCATACCGACGACTTCCCCCTGCTCGACCTGGCTGGCGGGGTCGGCAGCGATATTGGAGTCCGACTTCGCCGCCATGGTTTCCAATGGATCGTAATCATCGTCTTTTTCATCCTTCTGTCCGAACGCTGACAGCAGCGTTGTCCAGGTCGAGCGGACTTTTTGCCGGCGAAAGTGGTCGTTTATCGTGTTTTGCAGGATGCGCTGGAACAGCATCGGCAACTCTGCGGATGGCTTGGCCGAGTACTTTTCGGTCAGTTTGAGCATCGCATCCTGAACGACGTCCAGCGCGGCGTCCTCGTCCTTGACCGCAAACATCGCCTGTTTGAATGCGCGACGCTGCACTTCGGCGAGAAACGTCGAGATTTCCTGGTAGGAGGCCAGTTCAGTCTTCCGCGCACCGGTGCATCGTTGGATTATAAGCACAGCGCCGCCCCGGAATACCGGGCGGCAGCGCCGAAAACGTTGACGAAAACCAGGTGAGCCTTTACTGTTTGGGACATCGGCCGGGGTTTCGGTCGATAAGAGCACTGCAAATCGGCTGTTCGTGTTCCGTCCGGCGGCGCCACAAGTGCCTCCGGCTACCCTTCGGATTGCGGACGGCTTTGATCTGATCGCGGCTTTCTACCCGATCCAAGCCTTGGTCGGACGCGGCTACCCGTTTCGCGTCCACGCAGTTCCGACGGTCCGGCAGTATCGGCGGACCGGATGATGGCTACATAGCTCTGCTGAGCGAAGCTAGAGGCATGTCATGCAACTGACGGGTGCAGAAATCGTCATCCGCTGCCTGCAGGAAGAGGACGTCGAGTACGTCTTCGGCTATCCGGGCGGCGCGGTCCTCAACATCTACGACGAGCTTTTCAAGCAGGACAAGGTCAAGCACGTCCTGGTGCGGCACGAGCAGGGCGCGGTCCACGCGGCCGATGGCTACTCGCGCTCATCGCACAAGGTCGGGGTCGCGCTGGTGACCTCGGGGCCCGGCGTGACCAACGCGGTCACCGGCATCGCCACCGCGTACATGGATTCGATCCCGCTGGTGATGCTGACCGGCCAGGTGCCGACGCACGCCATTGGCCAGGACGCCTTCCAGGAATGCGACACCGTCGGCATCACGCGGCCGTGCGTCAAGCACAACTTCCTGGTCAAGGACGTCAAGGACCTCGCGCTGACGATCAAGAAAGCCTTCTACCTGGCGGCGACCGGCCGACCCGGGCCGGTGCTGGTCGACATCCCGAAGGACGTGACCCAGGCGAAGACCGAATTCAGCTACCCGAAGACGGTGTCGCTGCGCTCGTACAACCCGGTGACGCGCGGGCACACCGGACAGATCAAGAAGGCGGTGCAGCTGCTGCTCGAGGCGAAGCGGCCGATGGTGTACGCCGGCGGCGGCGTCGTTCTGAACAATGCGGCGCCGCAATTGACGCGGCTGACGCGTCTGCTGGGTTTCCCGTGCACGACGACGCTGATGGGGCTGGGCGGCTTCCCGGGCACCGATCCGCAATTCACCGGGCTGCCGGGAATGCACGGCACCTACGAAACGAATATGGCCATGCAGAACTGCGATGTGCTGATTGCGATCGGCGCGCGGTTCGACGACCGGGTGATCGGCAATCCGGAGCACTTTTACCGCGCGGATCGCAAGATCATTCACATCGACATCGACCCCTCGTCGATTTCGAAGCGGGTCAAGGTGGACGTTCCGATCGTCGGCTACGTGGCCGACGTGCTCGACGAGATGGTCAAGCTGATCGAATCGTCGAACCAGCGCCCGGATCCCGCCGCGCTCAAGTCGTGGTGGGCCGAGATCAAGGAGTGGCAGCGCAAGGACTGCCTCAACTACGACCGCAAGAGCGCGTTGATCAAGCCGCAATTCGTGATCGAGAAGCTCTACGAGCTCACCGGCGGCGATGCCTTCGTCACGTCCGACGTGGGCCAGCACCAGATGTGGGTCGCGCAGTACTACAAGTTCGACAAGCCGCGGCGCTGGATCAATTCGGGCGGGCTCGGCACGATGGGATTCGGCCTGCCGGCGGCGATGGGCGTGCAGCTGGTCAATCCCGGCGCGACGGTCGCCTGCGTCACCGGCGAGGCGTCGATTCAGATGTGCATCCAGGAACTGTCGACCTGCAAGCAATACCATCTGCCCATCAAGATCGTGAACCTCAATAACCGCTACATGGGCATGGTGCGGCAGTGGCAGCAGTTCTTCTATGGCAACCGCTATGCCGAATCGTACATGGACGCGCTGCCGGATTTCGTCAAGCTCGCCGAAGCCTACGGGCACACCGGGATCAAGATCGAAAAGCCGGGCGACGTCGAAGGCGCGCTGAAAGACGCGTTCAAGCAGAAGGAGCGCCTGGTCTTCCTCGACTTCATCACCGATCAGACCGAGAACGTCTTTCCGATGGTCCCCGGCGGCAAGGGCCTGACCGAAATGATCCTCGCCGAGGAACTGTGAGGACATCCCCATGAGGCATATATTGTCGATTCTGGTCGAGAACGAGGCAGGCGCGTTGTCGCGTATCTCGGGCCTGTTTTCCGCGCGGGGATACAACATCGAATCGCTGACGGTGGCGCC
>CAWKAQ010000002.1:0-218470 GCA_963847585.1 uncultured beta proteobacterium
GACTGCCCGGTCTCCTTCGGCGCGGATGCCAACCGCCTATTCATCGGCCGTGCCGAAGCCGACCATCCGCTTCCGACCGGGAACCGCGACCTTGCCGCCGCCCATGACCGCATCCTCGTCGAGCAGCTCGCTCGGTTGGACAAAGCGAACGTAGTGGCGCGCTTTCGTGCCTCGCTCCTTGAGCGAATGACTTCGGGCGAGGTGTCGGAGGAGGACATAGCGCGTGATCTGCATATGAGCCGCCGTTCGTTGCAGCGGCGGCTCGCGGAAGCTGACGCCAGCTACCAGTCCCTCGTCGACGACACACGGCGGGACATGGCGCTGAGGTATATCCAGGATCCCGCCAAGTCCGCTACTGACATCACCTTTCTTCTGGGCTATTCCCAGCAGAGCGTGTTCACCCGCGCCTTCCGAAGGTGGACGGGCATGAGTCCGTCGGAATACCGCGCCAGCAAGTCCTTGGCGAGCGCCTAGGTCGAAGTCGTTCAAGTGTCATGGCGGCCACCTGGCCGCACCCCTCACGTCCTGAATCAACCGGATTGGCGTGTCCTGTAAAGCGCTTGGCGCGCAGGGCAAAGCGCAGTCGGGCCTAAGCATGGAAACTCTGTTCATCAGGCAGACCGTACCTTTGGTCTTTTCTCATTCGCCGATAAGGGAGTAACACCATGCAACAGCAACAATCGTCCGCTGCGCAATTCGCCGCCGCCCGCCGTGACTTGGCAACGGCGCGTAACGCCGTTCCGTATCAACTGCAAGCCGACCGGGCCGTCTGGCGTTCGGCGCGCGACCTGGTCACGCAATGCGAGCGCAAGGTGGCAAGGCTCGCCGCCTATCGCAACGCCCAGCCTGGCGCGTAACGCAACGAAACGGAGTAACGCAATGCTACGTCGCCGACCAATGCGAAAAGACCAAGGAAAGCTTGGCGTTCGAGATGCGCCGATCGTCTGTTTCAGGCGGTGACCAATTCGAAAAGGCGTTTCGAGAAAAGCCTTTCCACGGAGCACGCGATCACGGACAAATCTGCCTAGGGTTGAGCAGGCGTTGCACAGGGAGCGCTGTAACCCCGACACAACCCCAAAACAAAGCGGTTAGTGGCAACTATCGCCACTAACCGCGTTTGATTGGTAGGCCGTGTAGGGATCGAACCTACGACCAACGGATTAAGAGTCCGCTGCTCTACCAGCTGAGCTAACGACCCGGAGTGTTTGGCTGGCCGAAGCTTTTTTTGGTATCGAATCGGCTTCGTCCAGCAAGCAAATTATACGCGCGCTGAGGGTCCCAAGGCAACGGGAGTCGCCCTCAGAACAGCGGCCCCGCGCCCTCGCCCAGCATCGCGCGCCGCACCAGCGGCACCGGCGGCGAACCGTAGCTTAAGAACTTGTCGTGAAAGTCTTTCCATGCGCTCCGGCCGCCGCGTGTCGCGGTCCAGTCGCTGCGCAACTTCATGATCATCAGCTTGCCCAGCGTGTAGTTGCCGTACGCCGGATCGAACGTGCCCCGCGCGGCCTGCTGGCGAGCGTTGCCCGGATCCATAAAGGCCTTGTCGCGGAACAGCGCCTCGGATTCCGCGACCGTCATGCCGCCGGTGTGCAGCCCGATGGCCGACAGCAGGCGCACGTTGCGCAGCAGCGCCAGGTGCAGCTGACCGACATGCGTTTCCGCATCGCCCTGGCCGAGCCCCACTTCCCACATCATCTCCTCCACGTAGTGCGCCCAGCCTTCGTTGGACGCATAACTGAAGAATATCTGTCCGATTTTCGACGCCGACCGGTTCGAGTGCAGGAACTGCAGGAAGTGACCGGGCCAGACTTCGTGCACGGAGATGAACAGCAAGGCGGCCTTCCCCGGGACGTAGGCATCCTGCTCGGCCCGGGTCCAGTTGGGGTCGGGCGGCGCGATGTAATAGGTCGCGGGAAGGTTCTTTTCGTACGGTCCGGGGATGCGCACGTAGGCGAGGTTATAGCGCTCGTACGCGGGCGCTTCGGCCACGCTCGCCTGGTCGGCAGAGGGGATCGTCACGACGCGGTTTTCTTCTACAAAGGCCCGCAGGCGTGCGAGTTGGGCCTGCGCTCCGGCGACAGCCGCACCCTGCGGCTTGTCGGCCTGCATTTTGGCGATGCAGGATTCGTCGCTTTGCCCGGGCGCGTATGCCGCGCATGCGGCGCGAAGTGCCGCGAGATTGCGCGCGAGATCGCGCTCGGCCGCGTCCTTCAACTGTGCCAGCGGGACATCGACGAGCTCGGTCCTGCGCAGCATCTCGCCGAACTTTTCCGGCCCGAGCGCGAAGCGATCGGTGGCGGTCGCTTCCAGCGTGCCAAGCCAGGCGTCGAGGGCGCGCATCGCCGCGATCGCGCCGGCGTTGGCTCGGCGCAAGTCCGCCTGAAGCTTCGCATCGGTCACCGCCGAGAAGATGCCCGGGACTTCCTCTTCGTAGAAAGTCGCCAGCCCGCCGAACGCGATGCGTCCGATTTGCACGTACGTGCGCGGCATCGGCGTACGGAGGTTCTGGCGAATCTGCGCCGCTGCGGCTGGAACCGCTTCGGCATACTTGATGTACGCGCGCAGCCGGTCGGCGAGCGGCGCGTACTCCCGCGCGACATAGACGTTGGGATCGAGCCCGCCGCCGTAATAACTGGGGTCGTTGAAGGGCGACTGCGCCGACTCGAGCCAGAACAGCTCTCCATCGAGCCTCGCCACGACATAGTCGCGCTCGAAGCGCCGGCCTTCGTCGAGAGCAGCGTCGTCGAATTGAAGCGCGCTCTCGCGTTGGGCCTGCATGCGGCGGATTTCGTTGTCGATGCCGGACCGGCTCCAATCGGGAAGCCGACCGTCGAATTCGTGCCTTCCGGCCCACACGGCGGTCGGTGGGTTGGCGTTGAATTCCGACTCCAGCAGAGCGCCCACATAGTCGTCCCATGCAACGGCGCGAGACGACGTGGAGGCAAGCGACGATGGGCGGATCGCTTGCTGGCAGCCGGAAACGACGAGCAGCAGCGCAGCCGTAAACAGCGCCAAGGCAGTCGACGGGATCCTTGTTTTCATCGATCGGTTGGTAGGCCGTACTGGACTCGAACCTATGACCAACGGCCAAACGAGGCGATAACTCATTGTTTTACCAGCAACATGCTCGTCGTCGAGCGGTTTGCGCCACCAAAACTCGCGAGAGTTTGTCACGTTTTTGGCACGTTTTGCAGGCGCTGTCGTTCCCGGCGTGATGACTTCATCGGCAAGACCGCGGTGGTCTTGCGATCAAGGGCTCGAGCGAGGATGTTCGATGCAACAGCGGCCTTGATATGGCATCGCCAGGCGGGCGACGGACACATCGCTTCAGATCGCCGCGCACAAACGAAGGGACGCATTTCCCCAATGGTCCTACAAGCCAAACCCAGCAGCCTGCCGGAAACATCGCGCACGCAAATCGCGCGCCCTCACTGCAAAGCGATTTGTATCAATATTTGTATCAATTCATGTCAGGGCCGCTTTCCACGCTGCACACGCTGGATGGCTCCGCGCTCCAGACAAGCGGACCTTGCTGGCCGCAAAAAAGCGGGCATATACTCGCAGAGCATCCGCAGCGAACGCGCGAGTTTATCGCTCGCGCTCGAAGAGCTTTCGGACAGCCTATCGCTGATTCAACGCAAGGAGGAGCGGAAGCAGTTACCGCTCGCAAATGAAGGCGCTGTCCGTGACCTTCGGCACTACGCCGATTGCTGGTGCCATCGACCAGACATCGAGCACGGCCCGGATGGTCGTGATCGAAGCCTTGCTCGTCGTCATCGCGATCGCCTCGCTGCAACCCGGCTTCGCAGCGCTTGCACTGCACGCGTCGGGACGCGACGGGCGCTTCGCCGAAGCGATCGTCGGGGTTTCGCATCTGCCGGGCCCCGTGCTGCCGAGTGTCTGCGCAACGCTTGCCGCGCGCGTCGACGAGCGCCTTCGCGATCGTCTCTGCGGTAGCCAGAAGGGCTCGTCGGTCGATCCTGCGCGCATCGACGCCCTGCCGCGTGCTCTCATCGATGTGCGCGCACGTTTGCGGCAGGCGCTCCAGGACCCGCTCGTCGCGGCCAATACACGTCTCGCCGATCTTCGACAGGCGCAACGCGAGGGTGTCGGCGATCCCGATGTGCTGCGCGAGACAATCGCCGCCGCAGAATCCGAAATCCAGCATTACGCAACGCGGTTCGCGATCGGGCCTGCCGCAGTCGCCGAGCCGCCCGCTCTCGCGTGCGCTTTCGAGGGCGCGCGTGCCGCGCTTGCCCCACCCGCGCCCAACCCCGGCAGCGACGGCGACGCCGCGCGCGCGAACACGGTGATGCTATTGGCCGCGGCGCTCGATGGACACCCCGCGACGGCTGTGCTCGCGAGGACCACGACGATCGAGCACGCCGCCCCGCGCCGTGGCTGCGCCGGTATGGGATCGGCCGACGCGCTGGCGCGAGTCGCCGCGCTGACCAGCGATGCGCGCGCCGCGGCGACGAGCGATGCGAAGAACGCCGCCATGCGCGCGCTGCTGCGCACCGCGGGCTGGCAATGGGCGGGATGGATGCTCGCCGGACTCCTGCTGCTGCAGCTGAGCCGCCGTGCGGGGCTCGCCGCGCAGGGCATCGCATTTGCGCTCCATCGTTGCCGCTGCCGCCGCGTGGCTCGGTCGCGTGCCCTTGCCGCTCGCGACGGATCACGCCTTCGTGCTGGGCCGCGAGTCGACGTCGCTGTGGTCGATGCCCGCTCCGTTCGTGCTTGCGCTCGCCGCGGCCGGGGCGCTGTTGTTGCTCTGTGCGCGCTGGGCCTCCGGGGCCCTCGCTACCGGCGCGCAGCGGCCTTCATCCGCATTCGCGTTACCCCGGTCTCGTGTTCGCGACGGGCATCGGATGGCTCGTCCTGCTCGATCTGTCCGCGAACGGCCATCCGAGCAATCGTTACCTCGCGCTGTATCACCAGGGCCACCTTTGGGCCGGGATGCTTGCCTTCAGCGTCGTCGCCTTCGCGCGCCAGCCGATCGGCCGCGCCCTCTCGTGGACGCTGTCGATGCTCGACGGCGGCGCGAGCCGCGTCGCCGCCCGCTGCGGCGCTGCCGGCGGCGCCGCGGTTCTCATCGCACTGCTCATCGTGCTGATCGGCCTCGTCGGATCGCTGCTTCTCAACGTTCGCCAACTCACTTCCGAGCTCGGGCGCCTCTGGCTCATCGTCGGCGCGGCGTGGTTCTTCTTCCTGCGCGGCACACCGCTCACCGAGCGGCTGATTCGAAGCGGCACGTCGATCGGTTCGCTCGTCCGCTACGTATGGCCGCTGCTGTTCGTGGTCGCGGTGCTGATCGGCGCGATGCTCGTCACCCACGACATGGGACCGCTCCTCATCGCGGGCTACGGGGCAGGCGCCTTCATCGCGGCATCCGTCGCGATGTGGTGGTACCAGCGCCATGGAGCGGCCGGCGTGGCGTACGGGGTAGCGGTGGCGGTCTTCGTCGCGTGGATCGTCGTCACGACCGGGGCACTGTTCCGATTGGGCTCGCTCGACGATGTCGGCGCTGCGCGTCTCGAAAATCTCGCCGCCCCGCTCGCGTCCGCGAGCGATCAGCTCGCGCTCGTAACGTGGTTCCAGCGAGCGTCGCCGCCAGCCGGTTTCAGGCTCGGCACGGTTCCATGGTGCGGATTCGGAGCGGCCGGCACGTGCGCCGGCGTTCCCGTGCAGATCCAGAGCGATTACACGTTCACGGCGCTGATCGGCGAGTTCGGCTGGACCGCGGCGTGGGTTTTTACGCTGGGTTGCGCGGTATGGCTCCATTGGATCGTTCGAGGTCATGCCCGCGCCACGCGCGGCGAGCCCCGCTTCGTTCGCGCGGGAGCGCGTATCCGCAGCGACGAGCAGGCCTTCCTGAGCTGGATCTGCGTGGCGTGGGTCGTGCTGACCATGTGCCAGCTCGCGGTGACCGTCGCCGGCAACATCGCGGTGATTCCGCTCACCGGCGTGACCATTTCCCTTCGTAAGCTTCGGGATGACGTCGCTCATCGCGAACGTGGCGATGCTGGGTCTCGCGATCAACGTGAACGCGACGTCGGGCGACGCGCATGGCTGACCGGCGCAGAGCGACGCTGCTGCAGTTCGCGATCGTGGCGACCACCGCGGTCGTGCCGGTTCTTTGCGGCGTGTTGCTGATCGTCGCGTCCGCCCGGCAGGACACCGGACCCGCGTCGCGCAACGGCGATCGCCACGTCAGCATCCGGCAGGTCGCCGCGCTGAAGACGTTCGAATACGCGATCGTTCGTCGTGACCGTGTCGCCTCGGACCTGCCGTCGCCAGAGACGCTGCTCGACCGACTTCCGGCCTGCCGCACAGCAATGGGACGCGAATCCGGGTGCGCTGGCGGCGCTGCGAAGCTTCCTCGCGCGAAAGTCGCGGGCGGAAGCATCGCCTGCATCGCGCATCGCTGCGCAGCTGCAAACGATCGACCGCGCGCTCGCCGCTTTCAGCAGCATCGACAATCGCCGCGTCAGCGACGTCGTCGGCTTCGATGCCGGACGCTGGTTCGACGCCGTTACCGCCGCGCTGCGCACACCGATCGAAACGGCCGAATATCCCGACCAGCGCTTCGTGCTGCAGGTGCGAGGACGTCGCCGCTGCAGTTGCCGCACTCGCGCGTTCCGACGGGCGCATCCTCGCCGCCTTCGCCTGGCGGGGCACGGAAGTCGGGCGCGTGGTCGCCGCCTGGCGCCCCGAACAGTTCGTCGAGATCGCTGCGCGCGGCCTCGGTCGCACGAATCCATGGGCCGGTATTCCCGGCTGCATCTACCTCGGTGCATCGCAGTCCGCAGGAAGCGATGCCAAGACGTATTTCGCCGCCGGCGCGCGCGGTATCGAAGACCTCGTGTGCGCGCGCGCCGAAATGCGGGGCATCTCCGCGGAGGACGCGCAGCGTTCGCCGGCGCTTGCGATCGCCGGAGAGCCGACTCCGGACATGGCGGTGAACGATGAGCGATGGAAGATCCCGCCTTCGCTCGGAGCGATACTGCAGCCGCTCGAGGCATTGCATCGGCCGGCCGGCGCGCTGTACCGCGCGTATACCGAGGCGCAGGGCGACGCGCAGGCCATGCGCACCGCGCATCGTTACGGGCCGAACCGCATCGAGCTCGACGGCGCCGGCGTCGACGTGGGCTTCTCCATCGATCTCACGATCGATCCGGCGCTGCAGGAGACTCGCCCAGCGCATGGCCTCGTGCTACACCGGCCGCACCGATGTCTGTCGCGCCTTCGGCATCGCGCGCAAGGACGACGGCGCGCGCGAGGTGGGGGACGGCATGCTCGAGCATGCGCTGGTGCGCATGGCCGCGGTGGCCGTGATCGACGTCGAAAGCGGCCGAATCGAAGCGCTCGCCGGCGCGCTTTCCCCCTGCACGCGACAGGAGTACGACGGCCCGGCCCGCTCGGCGCGTTGCGACCCGCGTTTGCCGTATGCCACGCGCTATCGGCCGGATGCATTGCTGAATCCGGCCGTCTTTCACGATGCGATGCCCGGCTCGACGATCAAGCCGATCATGGCGGCGGCATTCCTCGCCGACCCCTCGGTCGGGCCGGCATGGCTCGCGAGCGAACGCGCCGACATGACGCGATCGGCCACGGCCGTTCCGTCGGCCGAGAGTCTGCGAGGACAGCTCGCGCGCTCCAACTCCGCACGCTTTCTCGATCGCATGTTCTGCGCGGATCTCGGGTTCGCACCCTGCCCGCGTCCGCGAGAAATCCAGACGATGGCGCGCGCTTTCGGGTGGAACGACGCGTGTGCGGAGCCGAGCGATCAATGCGGCAAGCACGACCTTCTGTTCGGGCGCGCTCCCGACGCGCGCGCGGACGATGGCGGTGTCCGGCCGCTCTCGCTCGACATCCCGTACGGCCGGCTGTTGACGCAGCCCGTCGGGACCAAGGCTCGGGGCGCCTTTCAAGCTGCGTCCCGAGGCCGCCGCTGGATCGCGCACGCTTGCAGCAATGTGCCGCCGGTGCCGATGGCAAGCGGTTCAGCCGCGATGACTGGGGAAAGTGCCGCAGCAGCGTCGTCGACATCGTCGCGGAAGGCTGGGGCCAGGGCCAGGCGCGAGCGAGCGCGCTCGGCGTCGCCGGCATGATGGCCATGCTCGCAGCAGCCGCCAACGGTCAGGCCGAGGTGCGGGCGCCGCATCTGGTCGACGCGCTTCGCGGCGTGGCCCCCGCCGACGGCCGGGGAGCCGGGCCGGTCGCCGAGCGCGTAAGCCTCGTCGACGCGATGCAAAATCGGATTCCGCACGAAGCCGCCGAGGTCATCATCGATGGCCTGTCCTTCAGCCATCGCGCAGGGACCGCGCGCCTCGCCTGCGAACAGGTCTTCGATGCACGCACATGCTCGCGCATGGATTGGATCGCCGGCAAAACCGGCACGCCCACGTTTCCCAACGACACGCGCTCGCTGTCCGAGCTCGCCCGGCTGTGCGCCGGGGCCGTGCACAAGTCGCGGCGCGACCGCGATGCCTGCGGCCCCTTGCGGCCCTACAAGTGGTACGTCGCGGCATACCGGACCAATCCTGACGACCCGCGGTGGACGAAGGTGATCGGCGTGCTGACCGAACGCAACTGGTTCGTCGGGTCGGGGCGCGTTCACGGTGCCGGCGACCTGGGCCCGAATCCCGCGGCCGAGATCGGCATGCAGATCGCCGCACGCCACGCGGGCGTGATACCGGGAACGTCCGAGTGAAGCCCGCGTCGCACAGAATTCCGCGGCGTCCGACCGGGCGCGCCTCGAGCGCCATCGGCGGACCCTTCGTTTGGACGTTCGACGGTCCGTTAGCGACCTGCATCGCCGACATGGAGGACACGCTGCGACGGCTGATCGTGCAGCTGGGCGAGGTCGCGGCGATCAGCGTTCTGATCGAGCTGTCGCTGCCTGCGCTCAAGCGGCGCGTCGATGCGGGCGACGCGATCCAACCCGCCTGGGGCGAATTCCTCGACCGCCTCGCGCAACGCTATGGACTGCCCGCAACTGCACGCGTGCGCCCGCTTCGCGACGACGGGCCGCTGGCGATCCTCGTCATTGCTTACAGGAGCTAAGACATCATGGCCGTGAAGCGCTGGATGCTGGGAAAGATGAACGCCGGAGGGCGACGCGATCGGACGTCGCACGCGCACGATGCAGCGCGGGGCGACGCTCCGGGAGCGGCGCGGTTGCGCGAGCCGAGTGTCGGCGTCTTCGAGCACGGGCCCGGCCCAATCGACGAAGCCGAGCACCTGGGCCCCTACGCGCCGCTCATCGGCGCGATACGCAGCGAGCTCGAGCAGTTCGCGACGAGCCAGCTTCGGCTGCATCTCGCGATCGCCGAGCGAGACCGTTACCTTCTGACGTCGATCGAGCTCGAATGCGAAGGCAACGACCACGAGCGGGAGCTGTTGCGCCGCTTCGTCCGCGAGTTCCGGCCGGAGCAGATCAAGCGCTATCTCGCCAAGGAAGTGATCGCGCGGCTGCGCAACGCAAGCGCCATCGACCTGTCGCAGTTCGCGGGCCTGAACGCCGAAGTCGACGCCGGCGACCTCGCCCGCGAGCGCGAGGAGGAGCGCTACGGCGATCTCATTGCCGAGCTTTCCTCCGCCATGCCGCGCAGCGCGGGTAACCCGTATCGCGTGACGCTCGTCGGGCGCTGGTCGGAGGTCGATGCGCGCGCGCAATCGCGCGACGATAAAGCGCCGGCGCCCGAGGCGCAGCGAACACCGCTCGCCGCGCGCGCGATCCAGGTCGACATCGAGGACGCGGCTGGCACGCACCACATCGAGCTCAAGGCGATCGCGGCGGGCCGGCGATACTCGGTGGGCAAAGGCGAAGGCTGCGACATCGTGGTCGACGGCGTTTATGCGAGCCGCCGGCATTGCGAAATCTGGCTCGAGAACGGCGTCTGGCGCGTGGCCGATACCGGCTCGACGAACGGCATTCGCATCGAGTCGACGAGCGGCGTGATCGCGCGCTTGCCTTCGGACGGGTCTCCGCGCGTCCGGCTGCCGATCGAGCTGCCTCTCGGCACGTGGCTCGTGCTCTCGGCGCGCATGCGCGGTGAGCCTGGTCAGTATCCGCGCTTGTCGCTGCATCTGCGCCGCGGACCTGGAGCAGTCGCCGGCCAAGGGAACGCCCGCGAAAGCGCGTGGCGACGCCGGTGACGCCGATCGCCCCACCGCGACGGCGCGATCACGCGTGGACGATCACGGCGCGAATGGCGTCGGGCTCGCGCAGCATCGACATCGGCAACGGATGCGTTGCCGCTTCGCATCGGCCGCTCGCGCAACCAGGCGCTCGTCGTCGACTGGGCTCACAGCGACGTCTCAGGGCACCATCTGGACATCGTCTCGGTCGACGACAAGCGGCGCCACGGTCGCTCGTGCTTGGCGACAACGGCGTCACCGTCGACGGCACAATTCACGGGCCCGGCACCGAGTTCCGCTGGCAACCGGGCGAGACGCTCAAGCTCGATCAAGGGACCGATCGCGTCGCGGCGTGCGAGCTCACGCTGTCACGCGCCGGCTGAGGCCCCGTCGAATGAGGACCAACGTCGAAGCGATCCGCGTGCCGTCGCCTACCCCTACGCCGCGCACGAGCGCCTGCGGCGCCGCGCGCGTGCGCGAAGCGGTGACGGCAACGCGATGGGCTCGCGTTCATGCGGCCGTCGCGTCGTCGCGCGGGCGGCAGCATGCCGTGAACGAAGACGAACACAGTCCGCTCGACGGAAACGCGGGACTCTTCGTCGTCGCGGACGGCGTCGGCTCGGGCGCGCTGGCGTCGTGCGCGAGCCGCGAGCTCGTGGCGCACATTCATGCGGTGCTCGGTCGCGGCCGCGTCGGTGCCGCCGCGGTCAGGACAGCGATCCTCGGAGCGGACCGCGAGATCGCGCGGAGCATCGCGCGGCGGACGAGCACGCCCGGCGCAGCGACGGTCGCGCTGTGCGTCGCGATCAATGCACGGCGCTCGCAGTGGCTGGTCGCGTGGGTCGGCGACTGCCGCGTGTATCGACTGCGTGCGTCGCGCGGAGACGGGACCGAGCTTCTCACCGTCGACGACACCTATCGGCACCTCAATGAGCGGTCGCCTTCCGGCGGGTGCCCGGACGATCCCGCGCGGATGGTCGGCAACGGCGCCGTCGATGCACCGAACGTCCGAAAGGTCGAGCTCGTCGGCCGGCGAGATGCTGGTTTTGTGCAGCGACGGCATCCATCGGCACGCAGCAGCGGGCGATATCGCGCGCGTTCTTCGCACCTCCGCGCCGCTCGGCGAGCGCTGCGCGCGGCTCGTCGAATTCGCTCGGGAGCGAGGGAGCAGCGACGATGCCACGGTGCTCGTCGTGCAGCCGTCGACGCGGCGCTGCTGCGAGGATCGCACGCGGATTCTCGCTCGGCCTCATCATCGCGCTTCTCGCGGCAGCGGGTGCGTGGCTCGCCACGCACGACACGGTATCGCGCCTGTTCGCGCAGGCGAACGTCAATGTCCCCAAGGTGCAACCATGACACCGCAGCAAATCGATCGCGTATTCGGCCGCGAACGCCTCAAGATGGTTACCGGCGAGCACGTCGAGGTATATCGCGAGGCAGTCGCTCCCGGCGAGCCTCGACGCTACACCAAGCGCTTCCTCGCGACGCCGAACGGCGACTTCGGGCCGTGGACGGAACGCGAGTGGCGCATCCTCGCGCGCCTGATCGGTCACGGCATCCGTTGCGTGCCCGAAGTCGTGCAGTTCGACGCGGGTGCGATGAGCGGCATGCGCACGCGTGCAGACATGCGACGCGGGCGTCACCGTCGATCAATGGGCTACGCTCGTTCCCGTCGCGCGGGACGGCACCGTGCGCGGGCATATCTTCGAGGATTGCGCACACTGGTGGGCGCTCGCGCATCACTGTCTTGCCGCGCTGAGCGAGATTCACGCGCTCGAGCTCGTTCACCTGGATATCAAGGCCGACAATATCTGCATTCCGTACGGGCCGGCGGACTTCGACCCCGACGGCGCCGAGGGTCGCCTGTATCCGGCCTTTGCGCGGCTCGCGCTGATCGACTTCGCGTTTTCGCTGGTGAGTCGCGAGAGTCTCGCGCTTCCGCTGCCAATCGGCTGGCAGAAGGATTACGACTATCAATCGCCGCGCCTGCTCAAGGCGCTCGAGGCCGGCCGCAACGGTGACCTCGAGCCGACGAGAGTGCTCGACTGGCGCTGCGACTTCTACAGCCTCGCGGCGATGCTGAAGCGCTATCTGCCGTCCGATCGTCGAGGCGCTGACGAGCTCGGAGATGGGCTGGACATCGAGTCGCTATGACGATGCGCGGTCGCTGATCTTCCGCCTGCGCGACACCCATGATCGCGACCTGCCGCACTGGCGTCCGCACGCGGAGCTGATCGATTTCTGCGCGGCGCGGCTGGACGAGCCCGATCTCGTCGCCTCGCTGCAGAAAGGGTGGACGCTCGCGCGTGGCGAGATCGCGGCGGGCATGGCGCACGCCGATCACGCCCATCACACCTGTCACGCGCATCGCGGCTTTCGCGCGCGCCGCTTCGGTGACGCCGCTCACCCACATCGCGAGCCCGGAGCCGATCGTGCTTCCCGGGCTTGTGGAGCCCAGCGCTGCCCGCGGCGAAATGGCGGCGATTGGCGCCCACGTTCTTCCTACGGAGTCCCGCGCTGTTCGCGGCGAAACGGCCGCGATCGGACCGCACCTTCTTCGACGGCCGGAAGTGCAGCGCCCTGGCGAGCGAAGCTGCTCCTGCTCTCGCTGGTCGCGGGCGTCGCCGCATCGGCGCCATCGTTCATCGGCAATCCCGCAAATCCTCTGTTTGAGCGTGCGAGCCCTGCATCGGGCGAGCGGAATGCGACCACACCGGTCCAGGGTCCGCGTTCGAGCTTAAGCGCAAACGGCGCCGCCGCGCCGGCGGCGCCCGAAGCGGAACCGGCGAATCCCGCCGGCAACGCCAACGATCGAGTGGCGCGCTCGCAGCGCGACCAGGTTGCTGACGCCCCGGAACCTGCCGCGAGCATCGGCACCTCCGGCGGCCTTGCCCCCGACGAGCCCCGCCCCGCGAGCGCGACCCCGCGCGAGCAGGCAATCGTCGCCAATGCCGCGCCAGCGCCGGTAGTCGACGCCCGCCGAGAAAGTTTCTTCGTCATCCGACGCAACGACTCGCGAACAAGCTGCCCCGAGTGCAGCGCAAACACGCGTGAAGTCCGTCTCGCCGGCCAAGCGCGCTCCGGTAACTTCGTGGTCACCGTCGAATGCGACGCCGACGCCGCATGGCCGCGGACCTTCGTCGGCGCGTGCGAGCGCACGCGTCCGCTCGGTGCCCCATCCGCCTGCGTCTGCCGTTGCGCGATCGACATCGCCCTCTCGCGTTCGCGTTGCGACGGCAAGCCCGTCGGTGAACGCCTATCTATCGACGCTGACGGCCCACTTCGTCATCGACACCGGCCGCAGCCAGAGCGCGCCACCTATTGCGCAACTCGACGCAACGCCCGGCTCCGCCGGCGCGGGGGCGTCGATCACCGTGGCCATCGAGGATACGCGTGCGTCCGCGCCGCCGGATGTGGCGACCAGCGCGCGCGCCGGAATCCGTCGCGGAGCAACGATCGCCGGCCGCGCCGGCGAAGCCTGCGCCGAAGACATCCCGCGCGAAGAGCGGATGGCAGGGATTCCTCGGCAGTGTCGTGAGCCTGCTGCAGGGGCGCGATCGCCCGGCCGCGCCGGTCGAGGACCGCGATGTACGGCGCTCGCAAGTTGTGCCGCAGAGCCCGATGCCCCAGCGTCTCTGCATCGGCCGCAGTGATCCCAAGGCCGCCTTCCGCGCCAGCTTGCACTCGCGCCGGCATCACCGGGCGTGAGCCCGAACCCGGCATCGCCCGGGCTGCGAAGCGGCGCGGCGTCCGATGGGCCGCCGAGCGGCACGATATCGCTCGCCGCCCTGAGCTCGTCCAGCGTCGAGTCGCGCGCGCCCGCGAGCCCACCCGCAATCGCCGCCCCCCCGCACGCGTTCGTCGAACCGCCGATGCTGGCGAGGTCCGCTCCGGACGCGTCGTTTGGCGCCCGCGCCGATCCCGATCCGTTGACGATAGAGGCGAAACGGATGCTCGCGAATGCCGTCCCGCGCGTCGCAGCGCAGGCCCAGCACGACGTCACCCCTGTGCTGCGGACGGCGGGCCTCCCCCCGCATCCGATGCAGGCGGAGACGATCGCCGAGTTCGCGCATGCGAAATGGACGAGTGAAGACGAATGGATCTCGGCGAGCGATCTGTCCCCCAGTTACGCGCGCATTCTGCACAGCAATGCGCGACAGGCGCTCGCGTCAGGACGCGGGGCGGCGCAGGCCGCGAACATCGAGTTGCGCGCGTTCGGCGCCAACCCGCACGATCCGGAGATCGCGGCGTATCTCGCCTATCTCTACCTGCGCGCAGATCCCGTTCAGCCTGAAACGGCTCGCGCGCTCGCGCTGCATGCAATCGTCGTCAGCGGCCCGCGACGTTCGGCGCGCGCCGGGGATTGGGGCGTGCTCGCCGTTGCGAGCGCGCTCACCGGGCGCGAGGCTGATGCGACCCGCGCATTGCTCGTCGAGGTCGCACTGACCAAGGACCTGGACGCAACCTGCCGCGCCGCGTTGAGTGCCTACTCGTACTTCGGCGAACGGCTTCGCGCACCGGTCCAGGCGATGTTGTCACGAGTTCACGCGCTCGGAGGCGCCTACGCATACCCCTCGTGCGCATCGCCTTCGTTCTGGGCCACCGCGGCGCGTCGGCCGAGCCTATTGAACTGACGATTCGGGACATGCGTTGCAAGCCAAGACGTCGGGGCTGTAATGCACATCCGGATCGGTGTTGATTTGCGCCGAAATCTCTAGGAGAAACCCAATGTCAGTTGATGGCGATAGCAGAGACGCAGTGACCTCGGCGACGAGCGCGATATGGGATAACCACGTACGAAAAGACAGGACGCCGGAGGGCTTCACGGTTCGGACGACATACCCAACCAATCCGAACGGAGTGGAGGTGATGCTCGAGCGCTGGGAGCCCGGCACGGAGGAGCCGCCCCACTCGCACCCGGGCGACGATATGACCGTGGTCATCGAGGGGAAGATGTCTTTCCAATTCTACCGGAAGGAGGGGGCCAGCCTCGTGGCGGACGGGGAGAGGCTGTTTCTGAGCGAGGGTGACGTCGGCTACGTGCGCGCGAATCGAATTCACGACGCGAAATACATCGAGCGCTGCAAGCTTGTGTACGTGCACGATAAGGCCTTCGGCTTTAATTTGGCACGCTGAGCGGCGCTCCTCCGTGCGCTCGCCGAGCGCCGCATCGGGAGAGGAGGTGGCGTGTAAATGTCCGTTCAGAAAAGCCGATAGCCTTTCCTGTTGGTAGAGCTTCTCAAGGACGGACTTCGCGATCCCGCCAACGCCGACCTGAGTGCGCCACATGAATTCCAACCGAATCGAGGTGTCGCCGATCGTGCACCGGAGAAAGCGGCCAGAGTTGGAACAACCCGACGCTTTTGAGGACCGCAGCGGAGTAAAATGAAGCGGAGAAGCGGAGCCTTTGAATCCGTTGGACTGGATTGTCTACGTGCTGTCTACTTTCGCGGGGCCTGAAAGGCTACTGGCTAAGTAGACGATGCTTGGCGAGTAGAAAATCGAGATTGATTCGTTGGTAGGCCGTACTGGACTCGAACCAGTGACCAACGGATTAAAAGTCCGCTGCTCTACCAACTGAGCTAACGACCCAAGGGGCGCGGATTATAGCGAATCCGACGCGCTCCCGCAAAGGCGAGCGCGCGCTCGCGCGACGCAAAACGGCCGCGTGCCGCTAGTTCAGATCGCGCGTCAAAAAGCCGGGCAGCGACATGAAGTCGATGCCTTCGTCGCGCAGCGATTCGGCTTCTTCTGGCGACGCCTGGCCGCGAATGCCGCGCTTCGGCGCTTCGTCGTAGTGGATCTTGCGCGCTTCCTCGGGGAACGCGCGCCCGACGTTCTCGGCGTTGGCCACCAGACGGCGCATCAACTTCAGCGCCTCGGCTTCGCCGGAGGTTACCGCTTCGGTTTCTCTTTCACTCTCGGCCGGCGGCAGCGCAGCGCGCCCGACTTGCACATTGGCCGAAGGCCGGCGCTCGATCGCGGCGTCGTCGCACACCGGGCAACGAATCATCGTCTGCTCGTGCTGGCGCGCGTAATCCTCGGTCGAGGCAAACCAGCCCTCGAACCGATGCTGCCGCGCACAAACCAAATCGTAAACAATCATTGCAGCGCTTTCATGCGGCGAGGCTCATCGTCCATTTCCACCCGCCAATACTGGTACTTCGATGCCGCCACGCACCCGGCGATGATCGCCCCGAAGGCCAGGAACGATCCCAGCGCCAAGGTCGAAATGCCGGTCAGCCCCTGGCCGATCGTGCATCCGAGCGCGGTGACGCCGCCAAATCCCATTAACACTCCGCCGGCGATATGGTTGACAAGGTCCTCGGTCGAGGCGAAGCCCTCCCAGCGGAACATCCCGGTCGCAAGCGCGGTGGCGGCCGATCCCGCCGCCATGCCGAGCACGCCGGCAATGCCGAAGGTAACGAGCTTGGACTGATCGCTCCACAACAGCAATAGTTCCAGCAAATAGGCCACCGGGGCGACAAAGCTGAACGATTCGGCGCGTCCGGAATTGGTGGCGACAAAGGCTTCTTCCAGCGTCCTCGGATCCTCGGCGACATAGCCGACATGGCCCGACACATACCACCCGCCGACGATCACCGCCCCGATGACGATGCCGCCGATCGCGAGCTCGCGGCTGCTGCGGAAATCGCGGCTGGCGAACACGAATACCGCGATCGCCGCGGCGACCGCCAGCGCGATGCCCAGCCGGGTCGCCGCGCCGCCGCCGCCCAGACGGGCGGCAAAGCTGCCCAGATCGGAGCGCGCGATGCCCAGCGGGGCGATGTCCCAGCGCACGACGTCCAGCGCGTTGACGCGCCAGACGGCAAATAAGCCCTTCAGCGTCATGTAGGCCGATATCGCCAGCACGATCAATACCACCAGGGACTTGAGGCTGCCACCGCCGAGCCGGATCAGCGTCTTGCTGCCACAACCCGAAGCAAGGGTCATGCCGAAGCCGAACAGGAATCCGCCGACCAGGTAGGAAAGCCAGGCGATCCGCGGCGTCGTGTAGATCGTCTTCGACAAGTCGACGAGGCCCGGCCGCTTCCAGCGACGCCGCGCCCGCGATCGCGACGGCGATCGCCAGCAGCCACATGCGCATCCGGCGCCAGTCGCCGATGTGCACGATGTCGGTGATCGCGCCCATCGTGCAGAAGTTGACCCGGTTGGCGACGGCGCCGAAGACAAACGCCAGCGCGAAAGCGAGCCAGGCGACGAGTGCAGGAAGATGACTCGAATCCGGCATGACCGGCGATTATCGCATGCACGTTCGCGGCGGCCATCCGAGTCAACCCCGACGCTTAACCCCGATCCGCGGCCGTCTCGCGTTTACAGTCCGGACCGCTACTTTCGAGCGGCAACAGGAGACACGATGAAGCGAATCGGAAACGTACTGGCGACGCTGGTCGCCTCGGCCGTCGGCGCGACGATGCTCGGCGCCTGTGCCGCCGTCGAAGCGCACTGGCCCGCCGAGCCGGCGGCCGTCGAAATCTACGACCGCACCGAAGGTCGCGTGCTGCCGAGCTACATGCACCAGGGCCGGCGCTATGTCATCGGCAAGCCGGGCAACGAATACTCGATCCGCGTGCGCAACCAGAGCGGCGGGCGGGTGCTCACGGTGATGAGCGTCGACGGCGTCAACGCGATCTCGGGCGACACCGCATCGACGGCGCAGACCGGCTACGTGCTCTCGCCGTACGAAAGCGCCGACATCGCCGGATGGCGCAAGAGCATGTCGAACACCGCGGCGTTCTATTTCACGACGCTGCCCGATTCCTACGCCGCGCGCACCGGCAGGCCGGACAATGTCGGCGTGATCGGCGTCGCCGTGTTCCGCGAGCGGCCGCGCCGGGTGGTCGAGCAGCAAATGGAGCGCCGCGAAGCCGCGCGCGACGCCGCCGAGCCGATGGCCAAAGCCGCGAAACCCAGTTCGGCCGGCGCGCTCAACTCCGACGCGGCAGCCGCACCACAGCCGAGTCTCGGCACCGGGCACGGCCGCAGCGAGTCGTCTTACGCGAGCTACACCCAGTTCGAGCGCGCCAGCACGGTGCCCGAGCAGACGATCACGATCTACTACGACTCGTATCAGAATCTATTGGCGCAGGGTGTGCCGGTCGGCGCTCCGCGCGTCGCGCGCTGGCAGCCCGATCCGTTTCCCGATCGCGGCCGATTCACGCCGGACCCGCACTGAATTCGTAAATCCCCGGCCGTCGTCCGATCCCGGTTCGGCGGTCGGGCGGCGGCCGCATCCAGCGATGCGGACTCGCGCGGCCGGTCTCGCGCGGCCTCCGACGATGGCAGGCGGTTGTTGCGCGCGCAAGCGGCGGGCATACTGGCCCCGCGATGCCCGCCGGTGCCGACTCCAGCGACGAAGACCTGATGCTCGCCTATGCCGCCGGCGATGCCGCCGCGTTCGACGCGATCTATGCGCGGCACAAAGGCGGCGTCTATCGCTATCTGCTGCGCCAGTGCCGCGACGCCGGCATCGCCGAGCAACTTTTCCAGGACGTGTGGATGAATCTGATCCGCGTGCGCACTACCTACCAGCCCAGCGCCAAATTCACCACTTGGCTGTACACGCTCGCCCACAACCGCCTGATCGACCACCATCGCGCCAGCGGTCGCGTTACGCTGATCTCCACCGATGACGAAAACCACGCTGACGTCGTCGCTGCGCTGCCCGCAAGCCGCCGGTCCGAACCGGAATCGCGCGCGGCCAACCGCGAGCTCGGCGAGCGGTTGAAGGATGCGGTGGCGGCGCTTCCGGCTGCACAGCGCGACGCCTTTTTGCTGCAGCAGGAAGGGGGACTGACGCTCGAGGAAATCGCGGCGCTGACCGGCGTCGGCGCCGAGACGGTCAAGAGCCGCTTGCGCTACGCGACGAATAAATTGCGTGCCGAGCTTGCCGACCTCTCCCCTCAGCTGCGCGAGGACACCGGATGAATCCTGCCGACGACCATCGCGATCCCGACGTCGATGCCGCGTGGCGCGCAGCCAATCGCGACCAGCCGCCGCCGGCGCTCGACGCGGCGATCGCCGCCGCGGCGCGGCGCGCGGTCGGCGCCGGGCCGAAGAGCCCGCAGGCGCCGCGCGCCTGGTGGCCGGTCGCCGCCGCGGCGGTCGTCGCGATCGTCGCCATCGGCATCGTCGAAATGACGCCGCCCGACGAAATCGTCCCGAAGGAGATTTCACCCGCCGCGCCGCAAGCGACGCCGCCCGCGGAACCACCCTCTCGCCAAGACACGGCTCGCGACCAGCGCGCGGCGGCGCCCGCCGCGTCCCGCAGCCAGCGCCGTCCGGTCGCATCGAAGCGCCGCGCAAGGTCGAGCGCGCGGCGCCGCCGATTCGCGCCGATGCGCCGGCCGCCGCAACCGAGGCGACTCGTGCGACCGCGTCGGAGGCGACTCGCCAACGCGAACCCGCAGCTGCTCGCGAAGCCGCCAAGCCGGGCGTGCCGTTCCCCGCGTCGCCGTCCGATGCGAGTCCGGCAATGAACGCGGCCGCACCGCCCGCCGCTGATCGCCTGACCGCCGCGCCGGCGAGTCCGAAGCTGCGGCAACAGACGCCGCCGTCGAACGCCGGCGCAAGCGCGCAGCAAGCGCCGGCCCCGCTCGCGGAAGACGAGCGCAAGACCTCACCCGCCGCCGCAGGGGCGCTCGCCGCGCGCCGCGAGGCCGCGCCGTCCAGCGCGAGAGCCGGCGCTCGCCAAGCGCGCGCAGGACAGCGCAGCGGTGACCGGACGAGGCCCAGCCGCGGACGGTCGACGAATGGATCCGATTGATCCGCCGGCTCAAGGCCGAGGGCAGGAACGATCTCGCGGCGAAGGAGCTCGCCGCGTTTCGCACGCGCTATCAGGAGCGCGCGGACGCCTTGCTTCCCGCCGATCTGCGTGAGATCAAGCCTTGAGCGATCCGCGCTAGAGCATCGCCGCGCGCGAGCGCAGCAGCTTCTTGATCGGCGCCGGCAGCGCAGCGCCGCCGGCATCCCCCAGCGGCAGCCACAGCAGTCCCGGCTCTTCGGCGCGTCGCGGCCAGTGGCGCACCGCGCACGGCAGCGGCTCGAGCGTCAGCCGGAAGTGGGTGAAGCCGTGCTCGATCGACGGCAGCGCGACGCCGGGCGTAACGTCGGCGGCAAAGCGCGCGCGGCAGTGCGCGGCCGCGTCGGCGCCTCCGACGAGCTCCGGCAGACTCCACAGACCCGCCCAGATGCCGATGTTCGGCCGGCGCTCGAGCAACACTTCGCCGTGCCGTTCGAGCAGCAGCACCGTGGTCGCACGCTGCGGCAGCGTTTTTTTTGCGCGCCGGCCCGGCAGCTCGGCGATCCGATGCTCGCGGCGGGCGACGCAATCGGCGGCGATCGGGCAGACATCGCAGCGCGGCCGGGTGCGCAGGCACACGGTGGCGCCCAGGTCCATCAGGGCCTGCGTGTAGGTTTCGATATCGCGCGCCGGCAACAGCGCCTCGGCGCGCGCCCAGAGCGCGCGCTCGACGGCCGGATCGGAAGGCAAGCCGTCGATGCCCGCGTGGCGCGCCAGCACGCGCTTCACGTTGCCGTCGAGAATCGCGCCGCGCGTGCCGAACGCGAAGGCCGCGATCGCCGCGGCGGTCGAGCGGCCGATGCCGGGCAGCGCCGCGATCGCGGCCGCGTCGTGCGGAAAAACGCCGCCATGATCGGCGACGATCGCCTGCGCGGCGCGATGCAGCATATGCGCGCGGCGGTAGTAGCCCAATCCGCTCCACTGCTCGAGCACGCGCTCGACCGGCGCCGCGGCAAGGCTCGCCACGTCGGGAAATGCGGCGATGAACCGTTCGAAATACGGGATGACGGTCGCGACCTGCGTCTGCTGCAGCATGACCTCGGACAGCCAGATCCGATACGCATCGCGCGTGTTCTGCCAGGGAAGGTCGCGGCGTCCGCAGCGCCGCTGCCATGCGATCAGCGCGGTCGCGAAGCGGGTCACGACGTTCAGGCGAAGCGCGCCGGTTCCGGCGTCCCTCGCCTCACCGCGCCGACAGGCGCTGCCGCGCCTTGGTCGCCGCTTCCGAGGTCGGATACTTGGCGACGACTTCCTGGAACGTGCGCCTGGCCCCCGGCACATCGCCCAGCTCGACCTGGCTGCTCGCGATGTTGAGCAACGCGTCGGGCACCTTCTGGCTGTCGGGATAGGTCGCGATCAGTTGCCGCTGCGTGGCGATCGCGGCGCGGAATTCACGCTGCGCATACTGCGCGTTGCCGGCCCAGTACATCGCCGACGGTGCGAGCGGGCTTTTCGGATAGGCGCGGATGAACGATTGAAAGCCCCCGACCGCGGCGCCGAAATTGCCGCTCTTGAACGCTTCGAGCGCGGCATCGTAGCTCTTTTGCTCGGACGCGGGATCCGCCGCCGCCGGCGCCCCGGCGGCAGGCGCGGGCGCTCCGGCATCGCCCGAGGCCGGGGGTGCGCCCGGGGCGCCCGGACCGCCTTCGAGGCGCCGCACGCGACTGTCGAGATCGAGGTACAGGTCGCGCTGGCGCTTTTGCGCCTGCTCGAGCTCGTAGGTCAGCACTTCGTACTGGCCCCGCAGCTTGGCGATATCGCTCTTGATCTGCTCGACGTCGCGAAACAGATCGGCGCTCCCCGCGCTTTTCGCTTCGAGCGCGTCGAGCCGCTGCGCAAGCGAACGCTCGACCAGGTTGACGCGGTTCTTCAGATCCTCGATGCGGCGACGCGCCTCGTCGTCATCGAATATCGCGCCGCGCGCCGGCGCCGCGAGTTGCGCGGCGAACAGCAGGATGGCGAGCGGCGCGAGCCTCGCCCGCAGCGAGGAACGCCTCGAGTGCGGGCTGTGCCGGAGGAAGCTGTCGCCGGACACTTAGTCGCCGCGATAGCCGATATCGTCGCGCCGGTTCTCGGCCCACGCCGATTCATCGTGGCCCGGATTCTTCGGCTTTTCCTTGCCGAAGCTGACCGTGTCGATCTGCGCTTCGGTCGCACCGGACAACATCATCATCCGCTTGGCGGCGTCGGCGCGACGCTGACCCAGCGCGATGTTGTATTCACGGCTGCCGCGCTCGTCGGTATTGCCCTCGACCGTCATGTGCGCGTTGCGATTGGCCTGCAGGTACTTCCCATGCGCCTCGAGCAGAGACTTGTAGTCGTCCTTGATTGCGTACGCGTCGAAATCGAAATACACGCTGCGCTTGGACAGGATGCTGCCCGGATCCTTCAGCGGATTACGCGCGCCCTGGTTGGCGCCGGCGACCGATCCCGTCTGTGCGCCCGAGGTGGCCGCTCCCGGCGTGGTCGCGCCCGGAGTGCGTTCGTCGACGGGCGCGCCGCCTTCCTGCTTCGGCGTCGTCGAACATGCGGCGAGCGCCAGCGCAGCCAGTACACCGATCAGAGTCTTGTTCATGGGTTCTCCTTTGTCCTCGTTGCGAATGCGAGCCGATCTACTTTTGCAGCGGACCCCACGCGGGTTCGCGCACGTCGCTCGCTGTTGCGGTCAGCCTCTGCTTGACGCGACCGTCGCTGGAGACCGCGGCCAATATACCACGGCCCCCGACTTCGGACGCATAGAGGATCAGCTTGCCGTTCGGTGCGACGCTGGGCGATTCGTCGAGACTTCCCTGCGTCAGAATCTGGACCTGCCGCGTCGCAAAATCCTGCAGCGCGACGTTGAGCCGGCCACTGTCGCGGCGCACGAACACGAATCCCTTGCCGTCGGGCAGAAAACGCGGCGACACGTTGTAATTGCCGTCGTAGGTCATGCGTTCGACCGCGCCGCCGCCCAACGTCAGGCGATAGATCTGCGGGCTGCCGCCGCGATCCGAGGTGAACAATATCGACCGGCCGTCGGGCGAGAACGTCGCCTCGGTGTCGATGCCGGCCGACGTCGACAGGCGCTGCGCATTGCCGCCATCGGCGCCGATCAGGTAGATCTGCGAGCTGCCGTCCTTCGACAGCGTCACCGCGAGCTTGCTGCCGTCGGGCGACCACGACGGCGCGCTGTTGCTGCCGCGGAAATTGGCGACCAGCTGCCGCGCCCCGGTGGTCAGCGACTGCACGTAGACGACCGGCTTCCGATTCTCCATCGAGACATAGGCAATGCGCGTGCCGTCCGGCGACCATTCCGGCGAAAGCAGCGGCTCCTTCGACGTGACGATCGACTGCGGATTGTAGCCATCGGCATCGGCCACCAGCAATTCGTAGCGAGTGCCCTGCTTGGCGACGTAGGCGATGCGCGTGCTGAACACGCCGACGTCCCCGGTCAGTTTTTCATAGATGACGTCGGCAATACGATGCGCGGTGGCGCGGAACTGCGCCGGCGGCACCACGTAACTGAACGAGGCGAGCTGCGCCTGCTTGACCGCGTCGAGCAGCGTGAAGCGGACCTCGGCGCGGCCATCGGGGAGCGCCGTCATGCTGCCGACGACGACGGCGTCGGCGCCGCGTCCGGTCCAATCGCCGTAACGCACGTCCTCGGCGCGCGCCGGCCGCGGGACGACCCCGCCCGGATCCACCAGGCGGAACAGCCCGCTGCGCGACAGGTCTGCGCCGACGATCCCCGAGACACCCAGCGGATAGTTCGACTCGCCGGCGAAGGGGACGATCGCGATCGGAATCGTCGTCGCGCCGCCGCCGATGATCTCGATCGTAAGCTGGGCATGGGCGCTGAAAGCCGCCGCACAGCAGAACGCGAACAGGGTGCGCATCAACAATCGGGACATCGGGGTCGAGGTCTTTGGCATGTGGGGAACCGCAGCGGCGGTGATCGATTCAGGCACTCGCGTCGCCCGTCGACGCGAGCGTCGGGGCAGCGCAACGATTATAACGAACGTGTGGGCGCAACCGGGTCAACGCATCACTGCGCCGGCGGTTCAATGCGTACCGTCGAATCGAGCCCCAATGCATCGCGCAGCCGGTCGGCGGCCCGGCGTGCCTCCTCCCTGGTCGAATAGGGACCGACATAGACGCGAAAAAGCCCCGCGTCCTGCCGGACTCTTGGTTCGACGCCGAGACTCCCGGTTTGGTTCGCCAGCCGGGCGACAAATTCCTGTGCGTTCGCATAGTTGGCGAATGCGCCGAGCTGAGTGACATAGCCGCCGGCTTCCTGGCCGATCGGCAGCGCGAGCGCCGGCGGGACCTCGCTCGCGGCCACCGGCGGCAGCGGCCCGGCCAGCACCGGCGGCGCCGCGCCGGGCAGAATGCTTTCGACCTCGACTTCGCCGCTGCCCTTTTGCGCAATGCCCAGGCGGTAAGCCGCCGCGTACGACAGATCGATAATGCGTCCCGGGTGAAACGGGCCGCGATCGTTGACGCGCACGACCACGCTTCTGCCGTTGGCCAGATTGGTCACGCGCGCGTACGAAGGAAGCGGCAGCGTCGGGTGCGCCGCCGTCATCGCGTACATGTCGTAGGGCTCGCCGATGGCCGTCTTTTGCGCATGGAACTTGCGGCCGTACCACGACGCGAGTCCGCGCTCGCGGTAGCTGGTGAGTCTCGTTGCCGGAACGTAGTCATGGCCGAATACGGTGTACGGCCGGTTGGCGAACCGATGCAGCGGTTCGAGCCTCGGCAACGCATCGGGAATCGCTTCGAGATTGTCCGGCGGATTGGCGCCCGGTCCATCGTCCTGATAGTAGGCGCCGGGCCGCGGCGGCGCGATCGACGGCGGCGCTGTCGCCGGCGCCGCGATCGACGGCTCCGGCGGCTCGCGCTTGAGCGCGGGCGCGCACGCCGCCACTACGCCGGCCAGCAACGCGATCAACGCGGCGCGCAGGCAGGCGAGCGCGCTTTGACCGGTCGAAATCGGCGACATATAGTCGCGGATTATACGTCGGCAACGAACGTCCCCCGCGCCGAGCGCGCGGTCGCCCAATGTTCTTGCACTGGGAGGTGGGGTGAAAAAAACTGCGCTCATTGCCGGCATCGTGCTGGCCGGCGCCGTGGCGGCGCTGGTGCTGGCCCTGCGCGCCTTCGGCAAGGCGGACACACCCGGTTTTTTCGGTCCCGGCACGCTGCTCGCCGACATCAACATCGCGCTCGAATTGCTTCTGGTCGCGGGGCTTACCTTCGGCATGATGCTGGCGCGCAGCGGCAATATCGAGGCGCACCGCGTCAACCAGACCGCGTGGGTACTGGTCAATGCAGTCCTGGTCGCGTTGATCATGATCGCCTCGATCCGCACGTTCAAGCTCGCGCATCTATCCGATCTCGCCAACAGCGGCAACCTGATCATCGTCATCCACGCGGCGGTCGGCGCGCTGACGCTGCTCGCGGGCCTGTGGCTGGTGCTGCAGATGAACGACATCCTCCCGGCGCGCTGGCACATCCGCGGCTGGAAGACGCTGATGCGCGCGACGCTGGCCGGCTACTGGACGGTGGCGCTGCTCGGCATCGCGACCTATCGCGTCTGGTACGCCTGACGGCCGACGGCGGAACGCTCAGGTGCTGACGCAGCTTGCGGTTCGCCTGCACGCTCATCAGGATGCCCAACCCGATGAACAGGCTGATCAGCGCGGTGCCGCCGAACGAGACCAGCGGAAGCGGCACGCCGACGACCGGCAGCAGGCCGCTGACCATCGCCATGTTGACAAAGGCATAGGTGAAGAACATCAAGGTGATCGCACCCGAAACCAGCCGCGTGAACATCGTGGACGCATTCATCGTGATCGCCAGCGCCCGGCCGATCAGCAGCACATAGAGCAGCAGCAGGACCGAGGCGCCGATCAGTCCGAACTCCTCGCCGAAAACCGCGAAGATGAAGTCGGTATGCCGCTCCGGCAGGAAATCGAGGTGTGTCTGAGTGCCGTTCAGCCAGCCCTTGCCGATCACCCCGCCCGACCCCAGTGCGATCGACGCCTGCGAGCTGTGATACCCGGCGCCGAGCGGATCCCGGCTCGGATCGAGAAACGTCAGTATGCGTTCCTGCTGATAGTCGTGCAGATGCGGCCAGATCAGCGGCGCGGCGGCGGCGCCGATCGCCACCAGCCCGATGATCACCTTCCATGACAGGCCCGCCAGATAAAGGACATAGAAGCCGGTTGCGCCGATGATCAGCGCGGTGCCGAGATCGGGCTGGCGCCGCACCAGGACGACCGGCACCGCGATCAGCACCAGCGCAAGCGCGTAGTCGAAAAGGTGAATCCGGGTCTCGCGCCGCTGGAAATACCAGGCGAGCATCAATGGCAGCGCGATCTTCATCAGCTCGGAAGGCTGGAAGCGCGCGATGCCGATGCTCAGCCACCGCCGCGAGCCGTTGACCAGCGTTCCGCCGACGGCGACCGCGACCAGCAACGCCACGGCGACCAGATACAACGGCAGCGCGACGCGCGCCAGCCGCTGCGGCGCGATGTTGGCGATCGCCCACATCAGCACCAGCGCGAAGCCGAGCGACAGCGCCTGGCTGGTCAAGCGGCCGACGCTCTGGTCGGACGCCGATACCAGCGTGATCATGCCGACGCCGGCGATCGCCAGCGCCGCGGCCATCAGGTAGCTGTCGATCCGGCGCACGATCAACTGCCAGACCTTGCCGAGCAATGCGCCGAGTTTCTCCATCAGTCGGACTCGTCGTCGGACTCGCGCGGCGGCTCGACCTTGCCGCCGCCGGGAGCCGCACCCGGCTTCTGCCCGAGCAGGTAGTAATCGAGCACGATCCTCGCGATCGGCGCGGCCGCCTGCGCGCCGAATCCGCCGTTCTCGACCAGCACGGCCAGCGCGATCTTCGGCTTGTCGGCCGGCGCGTAGGCGGCGTACCACGCGTGATCGCGCAAGTGCTCATCGATGCGCGCCGAGTAGCGCTCGCCTTTCAGCGAATAGACCTGCGCGGTGCCGGTCTTGCCCGCGGATACGTACTTGCTGCCGACGAATGCCGCCGCGCTGGTGCCTTCGCGCGGCACACCGATCAGCGCCTTCTTGATGAAAGCGAGATCCTGCGGCTTGACGGCGAGCGCGTGCGTCCGCTCCGAGGGCAATTCGCGCAGTGCGCCAGTGCGGGTGTTCTCGATCGCCTTGACCACGCGCGGGCGCATCGCCACGCCGTCATTGGCGATGATCGCGATCGCCTGGGCCTGCTGCAGCGGCGTGAAGGCGTTGTATCCCTGGCCGATCCCGGCCGAGATCGAATCGCCCAGATACCATTTGCGATGCTCCTCGCGGTAGTTGCTCCCGGAGAAGCGCTCGCGCTTCCAGGTCCGCGACGGCAGCACGCCGGGCAACTCGCCCTCGAGATCGATGCCGGTCTTCTGGCCGAATCCGAACTGCGACATGAATGCGTAGGTGTCGTCGATGTCGGTCTCGCCGGCCAGCATGTAGTAGTAGGTATCGCACGACGCGACGATCGACTTGGTCATGTCGACATAGCCGTGACCGCCGGGCTTGTCGTCGCGGAATCGGTGGGTGCTGCCGGCGATCTGGTAATACCCGGGATCGAAAATCGTCTGCGTCGCCGTCCGCTTGCCCGAGGTCAGCGCGGCCAGCGCGAGGTACGGCTTGATCGTCGATCCCGGCGGGTACGCGCCGCGCAACGGTCGGTTGAGCAGCGGCTTGTCGGGCGAATCGTTCAACTGTTCCCAGGACGACGGATCGATGCCGTCGACGAACAGGTTCGGATCGAAACCGGGCCGCGAGACGTAGGCGAGGATCTCGCCGGTTGCCGGATCGATCGCGACCAGCGCCCCGCGCCGGGTGCCGAACGCCTCTTCGGCGATTTTCTGCAGATGGATGTCCAGTGCGAGTCGCAGGTTGTTGCCGGATACCGGCGGTGTGCGCGACAGCGTGCGCACGGCGCGGCCGCTGGAATCGACCTCGACTTCCTCGACGCCGGTGCCGCCGTGCAGCTCGCGCTCGTACGACAATTCGACGCCGACCTTGCCGATGTAGTCGGAGCCCTTGTAGTTGGCGGTCTCGTTCCATTCGTCGATGCGCTCGAGATCGCGGTCGTTGATGCGGCTCACATAGCCGATCAGCTGGGAAGCGATCTCGCCGAACGGATATTGCCGGAACAGCCGCGCCTTGATGTCGACGCCGGGGAACCGGTATTGATTGACCGCGAAGCGCGCAACTTCCTCGTCGCTCAGGCGCGTGCGCAGAGGCACGCTCTCCAGGCGCTTCGATTCGTCCAGCAGGCGCTTGAAGCGCTTGCGGTCGCGCGGCTGGACCTCGACGATCTTGGCCAGCTGGTCGATCGTCGCCTCGAGATTGGTCACGCGCGAAGGCACGATCTCCAGCGTGTACGCCGAGTAGCTTTGCGCCAGCACGACGCCGTTGCGATCGGTGATCACGCCGCGGTTGGGCGCGATCGGGACGATCGCGACGCGATTGCTATCGGCCAGCGTCTGGTAGTGGCCGTGCTGGATGACCTGCAAATAGAAGAAGCGGCCGAACAGCCCGCCGAACGCGGTGATCATCAGCCCGCCGGCGATCAACAGCCGGCGGCGGAAGCGCAAGCTTTCGCGCTCGGGATCCTTGAGCTCGGGCGGCGAGAAGGCGCGATTGCCGCGTTGGCTGAACAGGCGTCGCATGATCGAGTCGCGCTAGCGCTCCGAAGGTGAGCGTTGCGGGCGCTGCGGCCATTGCAGCAACACGCGATACCAGCGGCCACAGCAGCGCGCCGGTCAGCGAGCCGACGGCGTAGGTCCAGCGCGGCGGCGGGGCGCCGCCGGCGATTCGCACCACCAGCACCAGTCCCGAACTGAGCAACAGCAGCACCGCAACCTGCGCAGCCTGCTGCCAGAGCGGAAATCGCAGCACGCGCCGGCGAAAATAGCCGGCGCCGTAGGCGAGCACCGCATACGCCAGCGCATGCTGGCCGAACACGGTCGCATCGACGACATCCATCATCAATCCCAGGCACCATGCGACGCCAACGCCGATCAATCGCGGCTCCTGGATGCACCAGTAAAGCAGCACCAGCGCCAGGAAATCGGGCTTCAGCGTCAGGGCCATCCCCGACATCGGCAGCGTATTCGCCACCAGGCCGACGAGCAAGGTCAGCACGATGAACCATGGCCGGACCGGCAGCAGGATCTCTTCGGGGCGGGCGGCGACGAAAGGCGGCATCGTGTGTTCAGGCCTGGTCGCCTAGCCCTTGCGCCTGCCGCGGCCCTTGCGCGGCGCGGCGGGGTCTGAGGGTTCTTCGGGACGCGGCGGCACGGATGCGGTCGACCCGAGGATCAGCACCTGCGCGCTGATGTCGATGCCCGCAAGCGCCTTGCAGGTCACGTGCGCGAAACTAAGCCCGGTCTCCCGCTCGACCGAGACGACCTGTGCGACCGCGAGCCCGGCCGGATACGTGCCGTCGATGCCCGATGTGACCAGCAGATCGCCCGGCTCGATCTCGACGCTGGGCGAAAGGTAGCGAAGCTCGGGCGGTCGTGCGGCGCCGGCGCCGTACATGACGGTGCGCACGCCGCTGCGCTCGACCTTGACCGGCACCGCGTGATCCTTGTCGGTGACCAGCGTGACTTCGGACATGTAGGGATACACGCGCGTGACCTGACCGACGACGCCGATGCTGTCGATCACCGCCCGGCCCGCCTGCACGCCCGCCGCCTCGCCCTTGTCGACAAAGATCTTCTGCGTGAACGGATCGCGGCTGGAATAGAGCACTTCGGCCGCGGTCGCATCGACCGGGATGCGCGTCTCGAGTTTCATCAGCCCGCGCAGCCGCGCATTTTCCTTCTCGACCGCCGGGTAGCCCTGCACCAGAGGCGCCTGGCTCAGCAATTGCGCCTGCAAGGCCGCGTTGTCGTCGGCCAGCGTACGCTGCGATGAAAAGTAGGTTCCGACATAAGCGAGCGCTTCACCGGGCATTTGCACGATGCGCTGCATCGGATAAAGCACGACTGCCGCACCACGCCGGATGTTCTCGAGATAGCGGTAGCGCGTGTCCGCGAACAGCAGCGCCAGCGAGAGCAGCGCGAAAACCGCAAGCCGTGTCAGCGGCGACGGGCCGCGGTGAAAAAAAGGGGGCGGCTCGACCGGGAGGTGACGCATCAAGCGGGCCGGCTGGTCAGCGGCGGGGAAAAACCCCGACGGTCAGGCAGCGGAAGACGGGATGCGTGGTAGCGGGCATGCTCGTCGCCGATACGGTCCGATCAATCGGAAGTGAAGATCGTCGACAGCTTTTCCATATTCTCGAGCGCCTTGCCGCAACCCCGCACGACGCACGTCAGCGGATCATCGGCAACGATCACCGGCAGGCCGGTCTCCTCCATCAGCAGGCGATCGACGTCGCGCAGAAGCGCGCCGCCGCCGGTCAGCACCATGCCGTGCTCGGCGATGTCGGCGCCGAGCTCCGGCGGCGTGCGCTCGAGCGCGCTCTTGACGGCGGAGACGATGCTGTTCAGCGGATCGGTCAGCGCTTCGAGAATCTCGTTCGACGACACGGTGAAGCTGCGCGGGATGCCTTCGGCCAGGTTGCGGCCCTTGACCTCCATCTCCTTCACCTCGGATCCGGGAAATGCCGATCCGATCGTCTGCTTGATCTGCTCGGCGGTCGTCTCGCCGATCAGCATGCCGTAGTTGCGGCGAATGTAATTGACGATCGCCTCGTCGAACTTGTCGCCGCCGACGCGCACGCTGCCCGCGTACACCATTCCGCCCAGCGAGATCACACCGACTTCAGTCGTGCCGCCGCCGATGTCGACGACCATCGAGCCGGTCGCTTCTGAAACCGGCAGGTCGGCGCCGATCGCGGCGGCCATCGGCTCCTCGATCAGGAACACCTTCGACGCACCGGCGCCGAGCGCGGATTCGCGGATCGCGCGGCGCTCGACCTGCGTCGAGCCGCAGGGCACGCAGATGATGATGCGCGGGCTCGGGCTGAACAGCTTCGAGTCCAGCACTTTCTTGATGAATTGCTTGAGCATCTGCTCGGTGACGGTGAAGTCGGCGATGACGCCGTCCTTCATCGGCCGGATCGCGGTGATGTTGCCCGGCGTGCGGCCGAGCATCTGTTTCGCCGCCAAACCCACTTCCTGGATCACCCGCTTGCCGTTCGGTCCGCCTTCCTGCCGGATCGACACGACCGAGGGCTCGTTCAGCACGATTCCCTTGCCGCGGACGTAAATCAGCGTGTTCGCCGTCCCCAGATCGATCGCGAGATCGGTGGAGAAATAACCTTTGAACATTTCGAACATGGGGCCTTTCGTTGCGACTCGCGCAGTAGGCGGCCGTGCTTATGACAAGTGATTATGATACCCTATTCAGCTTTGTTTCTGCACCGCAATTTTGCCCGCGAGCCTAAAACAATGGCGCTTTCCCTCGATGAAGTGCGGCGAATCGCACACCTGGCCCGGATCGAGATAACACCGGCCGAGGCCGCCGACGTGCGCGCCAAGCTCGAAAGCATTTTGGAATTGGTCAGCCGCTTGCGCGCGGTCGACACGACCGGCATCGTTCCGATGTCGCATGCGCAGGACCTCGTCCTGCCGCTGCGCGAGGACCGGGTCACCGAAACCGACCGTCATGCGCGCTATCAGCAGGGCGCGCCGGCGGTCGAGGACTGCCTGTATCTCGTGCCGAAGGTCATCGAGTGAGGAAGCCGGGCCACTGACCACGCCAAGGCAAGCCCTCGCGTCGACTGCCGCCGGCCTCGGTGCGACGTCGCCGCTCCGGCAAAGCCGCGGATCCCGATGTCGCCGCCGATGATTACCGCGCCGCTCACCGAGCTCTCGCAGGCGCTCGCCGCCAAGCGCTTGTCCAGCGTCGAACTGGTCGAGGGATTGCTCGCCCGCATCGACCGGGGCAACGGCCGCCTCAATGCCTTCCTGACGATAGACCGCGAGCGCGCGCTCGACGCGGCCCGGTCGGCTGACGTCCAGCGCTCCCGCGGCTACGGCGGGCCCGCTCACCGGCATTCCCATCGCGCACAAGGACCTCATCATGACCGAGGGTCTGAAGACGACCTGCGGCTCGCGCATGCTGGAGAAATTCATTGCGCCGTACAGCGCCTTTGTCGTCGAGCAGCTGGCGAGCGCGGGCATGGTGCTGATCGGCAAGACCAACATGGACGAGTTCGCGATGGGCTCGTCGAACGAAAATTCCTTTTTCGGCCCGGTCAGGAACCCGTGGAACGCCGACTATGTGGCCGGCGGGAGCTCGGGCGGATCGGCGGCGGCCGTCGCGGCGCGCTGGGTTCCCGCGGCGACCGGCACCGACACCGGGGGATCGATTCGACAGCCCGCGGCGCTGTCGGGCGTGTGCGGCATCAAACCTACCTATGGCGTGTGCTCGCGCTACGGTCTCGTTGCTTTCGCGTCGAGCCTCGACACGCCCGGCGTCTTCGGCCAGACGGCCGCCGACTGCGCGATGCTGCTGACCGCGATGGCCGGCCACGATGCGCGCGACTCGACCAGCCTCGACCGGCCGCGGGAGGATTACGCGCGGGACATCGCCGCTGCGGTGACGAGCAAGCCGCTCGCGGGGCTGCGCATCGGCTTGCCGCGCGAGTACGCAGGAGAGGGAACCGACGCCGCCGTGGCGCGGGAGATCGAGACCGCGCTCGCAGAATTCCGCCGCCTCGGCGCGGTCACCGTCGACATCAGTCTCCCCAACGTCCACCTGTCGGTCCCCGTCTACTATGTGATCGCATCCGCCGAAGCCTCGTCCAACCTTTCGCGCTTCGACGGCGTGCGCTACGGGCATCGCGCGGCGAGCTACAGCGACCTCGACGACATGTACTGCAAAACCCGCGCCGAAGGCTTCGGCGCCGAGGTCAAGCGCCGCATCCTTGTCGGCACCTACGTGCTCTCGCACGGCTACTACGACGCGTACTACCTGAAGGCGCAGCAGGTCCGCCGGCTGATCGCGGATGATTTTCGGCGCGCCTACGACGGGTGTGACCTGATCGTCGGACCGACGTCGCCGACAGCTGCGTTCCGGCTCGGAGAAAAAAGCGACGATCCGGTCAAGATGTACCTGAACGACATTTTCACCGTTGCCGGCAACCTGACCGGGGCGCCGGCAATGTCGATTCCCTGCGGTTTCGACGAGAGCGGACTGCCGGTCGGGCTGCAGATCCAGGGCGATCACTTTGCCGAAGCCCGCATCCTCAACGCCGCGCACCGAGTTTCAGCAGGTCACCGACTGGCATCGTCGCGTGCCGCCGGAGTTCGCGACATGAGCGCGCCGGGCTGCTCCCAAGCAGCGAATTGCCCCGCAGCGCGCAGTGCGGAGGTTGGTTCAATGAGCGCGAAGGGCCGCCCCGAGCGCGAATCAGCCCCGAAGCGCGCAGCGCGGAGGGAAGTCCGATGACCTGGGAAATCGTCATCGGTCTCGAAACCCACGCGCAGCTGTCGACAGCGTCGAAGATCTTTTCCGGCGCCGCTACCGTGTTCGGCGCTGCGCCGAACACGCAGGCGTCGGCGGTCGATATCGCGCTGCCCGGCGTCCTGCCGGTATTGAACCGCGGCGCGGTCGAGCGCGCGATCCGCTTTGGCCTGGCGGTGGGCGCAGCGATCAACCGGAAGAGCGTGTTCGCGCGCAAGAACTACTTCTACCCGGACCTGCCGAAGGGCTACCAGATCTCGCAATACGAAATACCGGTCGTGCAGGGCGGATCGATCGCGATCGTTTCGCCGACCCGCGGCGAGATCCGGATTGCGCTGACGCGCGCGCATCTGGAGGAGGACGCCGGAAAATCGCTGCACGAGCGAATCGCTTCGCCCGGAACGGCGGGCCACGAGATGACCGGCATCGATCTCAATCGCGCCGGCGTGCCGTTGCTCGAAATCGTCTCCGAGCCGGACATGCGCTCAGCCGCCGAGGCAGTCGCTTACGCCAAGACCCTGCATGCGCTGGTGCGCTGGATCGGCATCTGCGACGGCAACATGCAGGAAGGGAGCTTCCGCTGCGATGCCAACGTCTCGGTGCGCCGGCAAGGCGAGGCGATGCTCGGCACGCGCTGCGAGATCAAGAATCTGAACAGCTTTCGTTTCCTGCAGCAGGCGATCGAGTTCGAAGTGCGCCGGCAGACCGAGCTGATCGAGGACGGCGGCATGGTCGTGCAGGAGACGCGCCTGTACGACCCCGACCGCGCCGAGACGCGCTCGATGCGCAGCAAGGAGGACGCGCAGGATTACCGTTACTTTCCCGATCCCGACCTGCCGCCGCTGTCCATCGACGAGGCATGGATCGAACGGATACGCGCTGAGATGCCCGAGCTGCCCGAGGCGATGCGGACCCGGCTGGTGCGCGAGTACGCGCTTCCGGCGGCGGAAGCAGCGATGCTGGTTTCGCAGCGGGAAATGGCGAGCTATTTCGAACGGCTCGTCGCTGCAGGCGTCGATCCACGGCTGGCGGGCAACTGGCTGCTCGGCGAAGTGTCGGCTGCGCTCAACAAGGCGGAAATCGACATCGCGGACGCGCCGGTATCCTCGGCCTCGCTGGCCGGCATGCTGAAACGGATCGTCGATGGCACGATCTCGGGCAAGCTCGCCAAACAGGTGTTCGAAGCGATGTGGGCGGGCGAAGGCGATGCCGACGCGATCATCGCCGCCCGCGGCCTGCGGCAGATTTCCGACGCGGGCGCCATCGAGAAAATCGTCGCCGACGTGCTTGCCGCCAACGCAGCGATCGTCGCCGAGTACAAGGCCGGCAAGGACAAGGCATTTCAGTCGCTGGTCGGCAAGGCGATGGCCGCGAGCCGGGGCAAGGCGAATCCGATCGAGGTCAATGCAGCGCTGAAGAAAATGCTCGGTTGAAATCGGCGCGCGAAGGCTGCCGGGCGCGCATCGCCGGCGGACCGAAACGCACGGCGTCAAGGCGCACGCACCGAGAGGATTGACCCGCGTTACAGGTAACTTCTGGTCGGACCCGCGAGCGACATCGCCTTCCTGTACGCCGGCCGCGCACCGACGCGCGCGAGGTAGGCGACGATGTTGGCGTACTGTGCGAGATCGTAGTCGAGGAAGTTCCGCAGGGTCGTGAAGGGGAACACCATCATCACGTCGGCGGCAGTGAACGTTTCGCCGGCGAACCACGGGCCGGCGGCGAGCTCAATGTCGACGAAGGTCAGCATCTGTTTCATCCGCTCGCGGATTCGCGCCGTGACCGGACTCGCCGCGGCCTCCTTCACGCGGCTCAACACGAGCGCGATCAGTAGCAGCGACATCAGGCTGCCTTCGGCGAAATGCAGCCAGTAAACGTACTTCGCGTACGCCGGATCATCGGGCGACAGCGCCAGCCGCCCGCCGCCGTGGCGATGGACGAGATAGTCGACGATCGCGCCGGACTCGGCGAGCACGGTATCGCCGTCGCGGATCACCGGCGCCTTGCCCAGGGCGTGGATTTCCTTCAACGGGCGCGGTGCGGCGCCCGTCGTCTCGCGTGGAAAGACCTGCAGCTGGTAGGGAAGCCCGAGCTCCTCCATCAGCCAGACAATACGCTCGGAGCGCGAGGTCTCCAGGTGATAGACGGTGATTGTCATCGTGGCTCCCGTCGAAAGGGGAAAGAGTTTGCAGCGGTTTGATCCCTGCCGCAATCGCGAGCGGCCGCCGGCGGGCAACGGCGTTGGCAAGGTTGCGTTAAATTGCGCTCTCGATCTGCCCGAAGGCCGCCTCACGTGACAGAATTCCCGGGATGATCCCGCCCGATTTCGAGCGCGCGCTCGACAACCCGTTCTGGTCGAGTTTGACGACCGGACATGCGCATTTCGCGCAGGGCGGGACGCTGGCGCGTCGATATCCGGCCGACATTTCGCCTATTGCCGGATTGGCTGCGCCCGAACGCGCGAACATCACTGCACTGGAGACGGTGGTCGACGTCGGCGACGACATGGCAACCGTCGCGCGCTTGCTGCCGAAGCTCCCGGCTCATTGGGAGATTCTGTATGAATCGCGCATCACCCAGATGATTCGGAGCGATCGGAAGCCGTTGCCGGAGGACGACGTCGATGCAACGATACTCGGCCCGATCGATGTTCCGGAAATGCTGGCGCTGGTCGAGCTCACCAAGCCGGGGCCGTTTCGACCGCGAACGATCGAGCTGGGAACGTATGTCGGATTGCGTCTGTCCGGGCGCCTGGTGGCGATGGCGGGCGAGCGGCTGTGGATCGACGATTTCCGCGAGGTCAGCGCGGTATGCACGCATCCCGATGTCCAGGGGCGCGGATATGCGCGCGCGCTGATAGCGCACGTCGTCAACGGGATGGCGCGCGCGGGACAGACGCCGATGCTTCATGTCGAGAGCGCGAACAGGCGCGCGATCGATCTTTACCGCACGCTGGGCTTTGTGGCCCGCACGGAACTCTCGCTACTCCACGCGAGGAGAATCCGGTAGCAAGGCCGGTGTATGCCCTTCACTGATTTGGCGCTAACTCAAGGTTTCGAGCAGGCTTTTCGCTTGGTCGAGCTCTGCCGAGTCAAGGCCGTCGCTGGACGGCCCGCAAACGGCGCGCAGCCTGTCCCGGGCCCGCTCGGATTGTCCCTGCTGCTCGAGCAGACGCGCGAGCGCGATCTCGGCGCGCCATTCCATCGCGACCGAGCCCTGTCCTTTGGCGAGCCACGCCGCATGCTCGACGCGAGCAATCGCGTCATCGAGAAGGATCTTTCCCGATTGCAGCATGACCTCCGCCTGCAGCCGCAGTACTTCCTGCCGATACCATCCGACTCGGCTCTTTTCGGCAACGTCGATGGCCTCGGAAAGGAGGTCCAGTGCGCGCGCATGGTTGCCGATCTTGAGATGCGTCTCGGCCGCCAGCGCCAAGAGCATCAGGGAAATACCGGCGTGGCCGGTCGCCCGGTGCGCCTTGAGGCCGTCGTCGATCAATTTAAGCCCCAGCTCGGTGCTGCCCTGGGCTGTCTGTGACACGCCGGCCAGGATCATGCCCGGCCCGACCCATTGCGGCAAACGGTGTCTTTCGCAGAGGGCAAGCAACTCTTCGGCGCGAGGCAGCGCGACGGCGTGATCGTTCACGCAGTGCAGCACCTGAACCGAAAACAAATACGCGATTGCAAGACTCATCGAGTGATCCAGCTCTTTCGCGAGCGCGACCGAGTTCTCGGCAAGCTGGAGCGCCTCCTTGGTGTGGCCGGCCGCCCATGCAGCATTCGAGCCGAAATTGTAGGCGCAGACGCCGGGATCGTGGCCACCGTACAGATGCTTGTGATGGCGGTGCCGAGCGCGGTCATAGAGCTCGATCCCGCGCAGCGAATCCGCGCGCGCGACGGTGACGTCGCCGAGGAAGAAGAAATTGGTCCAGCGGGAGTGATGCGCCTGCAGCGCGTATTCGTCGTCCCCCAGCTTGCGGCTGAGCATGACGAGATCCTCGGACCGACGCGCCCCCTCGATCAACTGCCCCTTGCCATTCTTGTACAGCCAGTCGCCCCACAGTGCGGCGAATCGCTCCTTGGTGTCGCCGAGCGTTTCAGCCAGTTCGCAGGCGCGGGCATAGTTGGCGCCGGTATCCGGCGCCGCCATGCCTTTGCCGGCAATCAGCGCCGGGCCTATGGTGACGCGCAGTCCCAGCTCGGTGGCGGCGCGCGACGGTGAGTCGGGAACGAGCCGGATCTGCTCCAGGGCCCCGCTCAAGTGGGCGATCGCTTCCTCGTAGCCCGAGCGGGCCACCGCAAGTTCCCCCGCCTTCTGCCAGAAAGGCACGGCGGCAGCCGGCATCATCGCCCGACTGTAGTGGTGAGCGACCAGCTCCGGTCGCGATTGCGCCACATCCGAAAAGCGCTCGACGTAGGATTGCGCGATCCGATGATGGTGCCGCTGGCGCACGCTTTTCAGAAGGGTATCGTAGGCCGCCTCCTGAATCAGCGCATGCTTGAAAACATAGTGTGACTGCGGAGGGACTCCGCTCTGCTGAATGATGTCCGCGCGATTCAGCGCGGCCAGGTGCTCCTCGAGCTCGGCTTCGGGAAGGTCGCACACCGACTTCAGGACAGAGTAGTCGAACGTCCGGCCAAGAACGGACGCGAGCTGCGCGACGGCCTTGGCCGGGCCAAGACGATCCAGCCGTGCGGTCAGCGAGTCGCGCAGCGTCGCGGGCACATCGAGCTGCGCCGACTGACTGCTCGAGAGAGCCAGCTCACCATCGCGTTCAACGACCAGGCCGGACGCCAATATCGCCTTGGTCAGCTCCTCGACGAACAGCGGCACGCCGTCGGTGCGGCGCACGATCTCGTCGACGATGCGCCCGGGCAGCGCTTTCCCTCCGGTAATTCCCCGGGCCACCGTCACCACCTGCTCCGGCAAGAGCTTGGTAAGGGCGATCATCGAGATCTGCCCGTGCATCGCCCAGGTCGGAACGAACTCGGGCCGGAAAGTGAGCACGACGAGCATCGGCACTTCGACAATGCGCTCCAGCAGCATCCCGAGCAATTCGCGCGTCGATGCATCGACCCAATGCAGGTCTTCGACGACCACCACCAGCGGATATTTTTTCGCGTCGGCGTGCAGCCACGCAATCAGCGCGTCGAGGGTGCGCCGCTTGCGCTGCGCGGGCGCCAGATCGCTTAACGCCTGCTGGTGATCGTCCGCGAGCCCCATCAGCGATCCGATAAGAGCGTGCGTAGTGCCGTCGGTGATGCCCGAGGCGCCGAGGATTCGTTGCAGCACCGCATCGCGGTCAGACCCCGGCGGTGCGCCCGCGGCTTCGATTGCCCGGTCGATGAGATCGATAATCGGATGGAGCGCGCTGTTCTGATAGAACGGCGAGCAATGGATGTTGCGCCACGCGGTGCTGCCTGCGGAAACGCGTTCGCGCAATGCGCTCAATAGGCGGGACTTGCCAATGCCGCCTTCTCCAGAAAGCAGCACCGCCTGTCCCCGTCCCCGCTGCGCCAGATCCCAGCGCTCGAGCAGATGTCGCAGCTCCATCTCGCGGCCGACGAGTGGCGCGCCCTGGTGGCTTCCGTGCAGCTCAGCCTTGGAGTCGATCGCACCGATAACCGAGTAGACCTCGGTATCGGTCGCCACCCCTTTGAGCGTCCGCGCGCCCAAGGCGCGAACGTGGAAGCGCTCCCCCACGAGCTTGAGCGTCGCGGCGCTTATGCACACCGAATTCGGGCTTGCCTCCGCCTGGATCCGCGCGGCGATATTCGGTGTTTCCCCGATGGCGTGGTCGATGTTCGCCCCGCCGGCGCTCATCGCACCGACCACGACCAAGCCGGTATGGATTCCAACGCGCGCTTCGATGCCGGCTTCGCCCTGCGCCTTCAGCGAGTGGTCCAGCTTGCCCACGCCCGCCGTGATGGCGAGTCCGGCCAGTACGGCTCGTTCGGCGTCGTTGTCGTGCGCGCTGGGATAGCCGAAAAAAGCGACGGCGCCGTCGCCGATGTACTGGTTTATGTTGCCGCCGTAGCGGGTGACGGAATCGTTGCAGATGCCCTGGTAGGCGCGCAGCACGTCGCGCAGCGCCTCGGGGTCGAGCTTTCCCGCGAGCGCCGTCGAGCCGACAACGTCGGCGAACAGCACCGTCAGCTGGCGACGCTCGCCATCCGATGAAGGCGCCGCCTTCCCGCCGCGCGCCGCAGGGCGGGCGACCTCGGCAGATTCGCTGCCGCCCGGGAATGAAGCGCCGCAGGTGCCGCAGAACCGGGCATCCGGAGCCGCTGGCGCATTGCACGTCGGACATGCCTTGTCGACCGGCGTCCCGCAGGATTCGCAGAAGCGTTGCCCGGGCCGCAGCTCCCCATCACATGTCCGGCACTTCATGCCCCGCCCCCCTCGGAGTAACCGGTCAGCAGGTCATTGTGCTGCCCGAGAGCCCACCGTGCAACGGCCGTCCGATCAGGCCATCAACGCCTTGTACCGCAGCCGGTGCGGCCGAGCGCCTTCCTCGCCCAGCCGCTTTTTCTTGTCGGCTTCGTATTCCTGATAGTTGCCTTCGAAGAACACCACGCGAGAATCGCCTTCGAAGGCCAGGATGTGCGTGGCGATCCGATCGAGGAACCAGCGGTCGTGCGAGATCACCAGCACGCTGCCGGCGAATTCGAGCAACGCATCCTCGAGCGCCCGCAAGGTCTCGACGTCGAGATCGTTCGACGGCTCGTCGAGCAGCAGCACGTTGCCGCCCTTGAGCAAGGTGAGCGCAAGGTGCAGCCGTCCGCGCTCGCCGCCGGAGAGCGCGCCGACCATTTTCTGCTGATCGACGCCCTTGAAGTTGAAGCGGCCGAGGTATGCGCGCGAGGGCATCTCGAACTTGCCGACCGTCAGGATGTCGTGCCCGCCGGAGATCGCTTCCCACGCGGTCTTGCCGTCGGGCAGCGCTTCGCGCGACTGGTCGACGACGGCGAGCTTCGCGGTCGACCCGATGACGATCTTGCCCTTGTCCGGTTTTTCCGCGCCGGTGATCATGCGGAACAAGGTCGTCTTGCCCGCGCCGTTCGGGCCGATGATGCCGACGATCGCACCCGGCGGCACGCTGAACGAGAGATCGTCGATCAGCAGGCGCTCGCCATAACCCTTGCTCACGCCATGCAGCTCGATCACCTGGCCGCCGAGTCGCTCGGCGACCGGGATGAAGATCTCCTGCGTCTCGTTGCGTTTCTGATGCTCGTGGCTGGACAGCTCTTCGAAGCGGGCGATGCGCGCCTTGGCTTTCGCCTGGCGGCCTTTGGGATTGGTGCGCACCCACTCGAGCTCCTTCTGCATCGCCTTGATGCGCGCCGACTCCTGCTTGGCCTCGATCTCCAGCCGCTGCTCCTTCTGCTCGAGCCACGAGCTGTAGTTGCCTTTCCACGGAATCCCATAGCCGCGGTCGAGCTCGAGGATCCATTCCGCGGCGTTGTCCAGAAAGTAGCGGTCGTGCGTGACGGCGATCACCGTGCCTGGAAAGCGCAGCAGGAACTGCTCGAGCCATTCGACGCTTTCGGCATCCAGGTGGTTGGTCGGCTCGTCCAGCAGCAGCATGTCGGGCTTGGACAGCAGCAGGCGGCACAGCGCGACGCGGCGCTTTTCACCGCCCGACAGCTTTCCGATCCTCGCATCCCAGGGCGCGAGTCGCAGCGCATCGGCGGCGATTTCCATCTGCACTTCGGTGTCGCCCCCGGCCGCGGCGATAATGCCCTCGTAGCGCGCCTGCTCGGCGGCCAGCGCGTCGAAATCGGCATCGGGCTCGGCATACGCGGCGTAGATGCCTTCGAGCTTCTGCTTGGCTTCGAAGATTTCGCCCAGGCCCTCTTCGACGGTTTCTCGCACCGACTTGTCCGGCGCGAGCTGCGGCTCCTGCGGCAAGTAGCCGATGCGCATGTTCGGCATCGGCACCGCTTCGCCTTCGTACTCCTTGTCCTCGCCAGCCATGATGCGCAACAGGCTCGACTTGCCCGACCCGTTGAGTCCGAGCACGCCGATCTTGGCGCCGGGAAAAAACGACAGCGAAATGTCCTTGAGGATCACCCGCTTGGGCGGCACGATCTTGCCCACGCGGTTCATCGTGTAGACGTACTGGGCCACGGAATTCCTGACGTTCTTGGATGGAAGGCGGCGCGAGGACGCCGCAAGGCGTGATTATCGCCGATGCGGCGATAATCCGCGGGCTCGCCGGGCGAGACGAGGCCTGAGGCAGGACGCTAGCGCGTCGTGCCGGGGGATGCGGCTGCTGCGCTCTTGCCGCGGGGCTGCGGGGACGGTGCGCTGGCCTTCTGCGCATCGGCCGCGCGTTGCCGTTCCGCCGCCTGATCCTGCTCCAGCTTGATTTCCTGCCAGCGCTGCTTGTCGGCGTCGTACTTCTTGCCGACGGCGACGAGTGCCTCTTTTTTCTGGGCGAGCAGCGCGGTTTGCCGCGTCAGCTCGTCGGTCACCGAATTGAGTTCGTTCTCCACCGCCGCAGGCACAGGCTTGGTGCCATAGCCGGCCTTGCGCTTTTCCAGATCCTGCTTGCGGCGTGTCATGTCGGCGATGTACGCGCCGATGGTGGTCAGTTGCGCCTCCATTGTCGACGATGGCCCGCGCGCGGGCAACGTCGATCTCGGCTTCACTGCTGAAAGACTGGGTCAGCGCCCGATCGCGTCGCGCCTGCTCGGCGTCCGCCTTGGCTACGTCGCGCTGCCGCTCGGCCTCGGCTTCGATCGCCCTGCGCTGTTCGGCCGTCGGCGCCGGATCGATCGTCTTGACCGATCGCCCCTGTTTGTCCAGCACGGTCGCTCCCTTGCTGACCGACTCCGCCGGTATGCGATCGGTGTAGTGGACCACACCCTGGTCGTCCACCCATTTGTACATGCCGCCCGCGGCGGCAGCGCTGCCCGAACCGCAGACGAGGCCCAGAACGGCGATCGCACTCGCCAATCCGGAAGCCGACAACCGTAATCCGCTAAGTTTCACAATAAGCCTTTTCCCGTTTCCGGTGGTTCGCGCCGCCTCACGCGGCGGCGCCATATTGCTCGCGATACGAGATCACTTCGCGCCTTTGCTGCGCCAGGTCCTGGCGCCCCGCCAGCAACCCCAGCAAGTCGTCGAGCGTCGCGATCGCTATGACCGGGATGCCGAATTCCTGTTCCAACTCCTGCACCGCCGAGCGCTCGCCGCGGCCTCGTTCCATCCGATCGAAGGCGATCAGCACCGCCGGCGGGGGTCGCGCCGTGGGCCCGGATCAGGTCGATCGCCTCGCGCTTGGCCCCTCCGTCGGTAATGACGTCGTCGACGATCAGCACCCTGCCTTTGAGCGCGGCCCCGACGATCGCGCCGCCCTCGCCGTGATCCTTGGCTTCCTTGCGATTGAAACTGTACGGCAGATTGTGACCTTTTGCGGCGAGGGCGACAGCCGTCACCGCGGCCAGCGTTATGCCTTTGTAGGCCGGGCCGTACAGTTGATCGCAACGCACCTCCGAGGCCAGATACGCCGTGGCGTAGTACCGGCCCAGCTCGCCCAAACTCGCTCCGTCGTTGAACAGACCCGCGTTGAAAAAATAAGGTGTCTTGCGGCCCGCCTTGGTGACGAACGCACCAAATCGAAGCACGTCGCGTGCCAAGGCGAACTCGAGAAACTCCTGGCGAAAATCGGGCATGAAGGGCGTTGCGCGCCGCGGGGATCGGCCGCAAATTATACCGCGCGACCCTCGTCGCCAGCGCCGACGCGGCGGGAGCGGGTCCTCGTGTAAACTCCGCGCCGCGGCGGCGTCCGAGCCGGTCGCCACTCGACATGCGCATCGTCACACTCAACGTCAATGGCATTCGCTCGGCGGAGCGAAAAGGCCTCGTGCGATGGCTGTCGCGGATCGAGCCGTGGGACGTCGTGTGCCTGCAGGAGATCAAGGCCCATCCCGACGACGTGCCGAAGGCTCTGCGGGCGCCGCGCAAATCCCACGCCGCGTTTCATCACGCGCAAAAAAAGGGTTACAGCGGCGTCGCCTTGTACGCCCGCCGCGCGGTGCCGGTGCGCAGCGGTTTCGGCAGCAACGAGTTCGACGCCGAGGGCCGCTATCTGGAAGCCGATTTCGGCAAGCTCACCGTGATCAGCGTCTACCTGCCTTCGGGGTCGAGCTCGCCCGAGCGCCAGCTCGCGAAGTTCCGCTTTCTCGCCGAGTTTCTGCCGCATCTCGAGCGGCTGCGCGATGCCGGACGCGAAGTGATCCTGTGCGGCGACTGGAATATCGCGCACCAGCCGATCGACCTGAAGAACTGGCGCAGCAACCAGAAGAATTCCGGATTTCTGCCGGAAGAGCGGGCGTGGCTGACGCGGGTGTTCGACGAGCTTGGCTTTGTCGATGTCTTTCGCCGGATCAATCGCGAACCCGATCAATACACCTGGTGGTCGAATCGCGGCCAGGCCTGGGCGAAGAACGTCGGTTGGCGCATCGATTACCAGATCGCGACGGCAGGCATCGCCGCGACCGCGCGGACGGCGGCGATCTATACGAATCGGAGATTCTCCGATCACGCTCCGCTGATAATCGACTATGACTATGTGCTGTAGCGCTGCAACTGATGCTGCGCACTGAGCAATCTGACGCTGTCCCGCGGCAACAAGCGCCTGCTCGAAGGCGCGTCGCTGACCGTGCACGCCGGACACAAGGTCGGCCTTATCGGAGCCAACGGCAGCGGCAAGTCGTCGCTTTTCGCGCTGCTGCGCGGCGAGCTCTCGCAAGACGCGGGCGAAGTCGCGCTGCCGCCGGCCTGGGTGATCGCGCACGTGGCACAGGAAACGCCTGCGGTCGCTGTCGCCGGCGATCGACTACGTCCTCGATGGCGACGCCGAATTGCGCGCGGTCCAGCGCGCGCTCCGGGACGCCGAAGCCACGGCGGAAACCGATCCGCATGCCGGCGGCGAGCAGCTGGCCGAGCTGCATCACCGCTTCGAGGCGATCGGCGGCTACGGCGCCCGGGCGCGGGCCGCGTCGCTGCTCGCGGGCCTGGGGTTCAGCGCCGCGCGGCAAAGCGAGCCGGTGGCGAGCTTTTCCGGCGGCTGGCGCATGCGCCTGAATCTCGCGCAGGCGCTGATGTGCCGCTCCGATCTCTTGCTGCTCGACGAGCCGACCAATCACCTCGACCTCGATGCCGTGCTCTGGCTGGAGGACTGGCTGGCGCGCTACCCGGGCACCCTGCTGCTGATCGCGCACGATCGCGATTTTCTCGACGCGGTGGTCACCGAGATCGCGCACCTGGAAGGCAACAAGCTGCGCCTCTACACCGGCAATTACGCGCAGTTCGAGCGCGAGCGCGCACTGGCGCTGGCGTTGCAGCATTCGGCCTACGTCAAGCAGCAGAAGCAGATCGCGCACCTGCGCTCGTACATCGATCGCTTCCGCGCCAAGGCGACCAAGGCCAGGCAAGCGCAAAGCCGAATCAAGGCGCTCGAGCGGATGGAGTTGATCGCCGCGGCGCACGTCGACAGTCCGTTCTCGTTCGAATTTCCGGCTACCGGCATCCACGCGCGACAACTGCTCAAGCTCGATCACGCGACGCTGGGCTATGGCGGCAAACCGATACTCACTGGCGTCGACTGGGCGATCCTGGCCGGTGCGCGGATCGGTCTCCTCGGTCCCAATGGCGCGGGCAAGTCGACGCTGTTGCGCGCGATCGCCGGCGAGCTCAAGCCTGCGAGCGGCGAACGCCTGGCGGCGCAGGGTCTTTCGATCGGCTATTTTGCCCAGCACCAGGTCGAGCAGCTTCGCCTCGATCAAAGCGCGCTGTGGCATCTGCAGCAGATCGAGCCCGCGCACGCGCGAGCAGGCGTTCCGCGACTTTCTCGGCGGCTTCGATTTTCGCGGCGACCGGGTCGGCGCGCCGGTGCGGGAATTTTCCGGCGGAGAAAAGGCGCGCCTGACGCTAGCGCTGCTGGTGCGCCAGCGACCGAATCTCCTGCTGCTCGACGAACCGACCAATCATCTCGACATCGACATGCGCGAAGCGCTGACCGAGGCGCTGCAGGATTACACCGGCGCGCTGATCGTCGTCGCTCACGACCGTCACCTGCTGCGCGCCACTGCCGACGAGCTCTGGCTGGTCGCCGATGGCGCGCTTGCGCCGTTCGACGGCGATCTGGACGACTACCGGCAGTGGGTGCTGGCCGGACGAGGGCGCGAGGCCGCGGCGACGGTGGCCGATGCCGCAGTGCTGGCGCCCGACCGCAAGACGCAAAAGCGCGTCGAAGCGGAGTCGCGGCAGCGCCTGTCCGAGCTGCGCAAACCGCTGCAGCAGAAGATCGAACGCATCGAGCAGACGGATCGATCTCATGTCGACCGAAAAACGCGGGCTCGACGAATGGCTGGCGACTTCCGACGCCTACATCGAAGAGAACAAGGAGCGGCTGATCGCTTCGCTCGCCCGGCGCGGCGATCTGGCCTGGGAGCTCGCGCGCGACGAAGCCGAGTGGCTCGAGCTGCACGAAGCGCTCGAGCGCGCAGCCGGCTGAAGGCGCGGTCGCGCCGCGCGCGCTACGCCTTGACCGGTGCCGGCGTTTCCGCACCGGGCGTCGGCGCATTCCACGGCGCCACGCGCAACAGCAGCGCCATGCCGGGCAGCGCCAGCGCCATGCACAGCAGATAGAAGTCGAACCACCCGATGGCGTCGACGATCCACCCGGTCGTCGCATTGATCAGCGAACGCGGCACGGCGGCGAGGCTCGTGAACAGCGCGAACTGTGTCGCCGTGTAGCGCGGATCGGTGGTGCGCGCGATGAAGGCGGTGAATGCGGCGGTGCCGAGCCCGACGCCGAGCGCCTCGAAGGCGATGACGCCGGCCAGCAGCAGCCGGTCCGGCCGATTGACATACGCGAGCCAGGCAAAGCCCAGGATCGAGAAGACCTGGACCGCGCCGAACAGCCACAGTCCGCGATTGATGCCGATCCTGAGCATCCAGATGCCGCCGAGCAGGCCGCCGAGCACGCTCGCCCACAGCCCGGCGTTCTTGGCGATCAGTCCGATCTCCGACATCGTGAAGCCGATGTCCAGATAGAACGGCGTCGCCAGCGCGGTCGCCATGCTGTCGCCGAGCTTGTAGAGAAAAATGAAGCCGAGCACCAGCAGCGCCTGCCGCCAGCCGGAACGCGTGATGAATTCGTGAAACGGCTCGACCACCGCCTCGCGCAGCGTGCGCGGCGCCGCGCGCGACAGCGCGGGCTCGTCGATCAGCAGCGTGTTGACGATGCCCGGCAGCATGAACAGCGCGGTGATGAAAAAGACGCTCTGCCAGGGCAGCCGGTCGGCGAGGATCAGCGACAGCGCGCCGGGAACGAGGCTCGATATCCGGTAGGCCTGCACGTGGATCGCGTTGCCCAGACCCAGCTCGACTTCGGGCAGCAGCTCGCGGCGATAGGCGTCGAGGACGATGTCCTGCGTCGCGGCGAAAAAGGCCACCGCCGCAGCAAGGTAGGCGATCGTCCATAAATCCTGCTGGGGCTGGAGCGCGCCGAACAGCGGCAGCGACGCGATCAGCGCGACCTGCGTGACCAGCATCCAGCCGCGGCGCCGGCCGAGCAACGGCAGCGCGTAGCGATCGACCAACGGCGACCAGATGAATTTCCACGTGAACGGCAACCCGATCAGCGCGAACAGACCGATCGCCTTCAGGTCGACGTGCTCGGTGCGAAGCCACGCCGGCAGCAGGTTGATCAGGATGTAAAGCGGGAGCCCGGAGCTGAAGCCGGTGAAGATGCAGATCAGCATCCGGCGGTTGAACAGCGCTTTGGCCAGCGGCGGCCTCGAGTCACCCATCGCCGGCATTGTAGCGAAGGGCCGCGCTTGCGCAGGCGCGGCGTTCAGGCAGCGGCCGCGCCGTGCCGGAAGCGATAGATGGCGAGCGAGCCGAACAGGTTCGGCAGCATCGATACCCGCCGCGCGTCGTGCAGCACGACGCGTTCGAGCACGTCGAAACGGCGGGCCGCGCAGAACGCGTCGAAATCGGCCACCGTGCACAGGTGGATGTTGGGCGTGTCGTACCACTGGTAGGGAAGGTTCTTCGACACCGGCATGCGTCCCCGAAGCACCTGCATCCGGTGCGACCAGTGGCCGAAGTTCGGGAAGGTGACGATCGCTTCGCGCCCGACTCGCAGCATCTCGAGCACGATTTCTTCGGTATGCCGCATCGCCTGCAAAGTCTGCGACAGGATCACGCTGTCGAACGACCGGCTGTCGAAACCGGCCAGCCCGCTTTCCAGGTCGCTCTGGATGACATTGACGCCGTTGCCGATCGACGCCAGCACGCCGGCGTCGTCGATTTCGATGCCGTAGCCGAATGCACCGCGCGACTCGCGCAGGTACGCGAGCAGGCTGCCGTCGCCGCAGCCCAGGTCGAGCACGCGGGCGTTCGCCGCGATCCAGCCGGCGATCGTCGAGAAGTCGGCGCGGGTGGCATAGCTCGCACTCACACCGGCCCCCTCTCACTTCTCGTGGGGTCCCTCGCCGCGGGCTCACGTGGCTTCCTCCTCTGCCGCGCGCGCGAGATACGCGCGCACGATCGCGTGATACTGCGGTGTGTCCAGCAGAAAGGCGTCGTGTCCGTGCGGTGCGACGATTTCGGCGTAGCAGACGTCGCGCCGGTTGTCGACCAGCGCCTTGACGATCTCTCTCGAGCGTGCCGGCGAGAAACGCCAGTCGGTGGTGAACGCGATCACCAGAAAGCGGCAGCGCGCCGGCGAAAGCGCCTGCGCCAGGTCGCCGCCGGTGGCCGACGCCGGATCGAAGTAGTCGAGCGCCTTGGTGATGCCGAGGTAGGTGTTGGCATCGAAGTACTCGGCGAACTTCTCGCCCTGGTAGCGCAGGTACGACTCGATCTCGAATTCCGGCGCGAACGAGTAGTTGAGGCCGTCGCGCAACTGCCGGCCGAAGCGCTCGCCCATCTGCTCGTCGGAGATGTAGGTGATGTGTCCGACCATACGCGCGACGCGCAAGCCGCGCAGCGGCTTGACGCCGTAATCGTGGTAGCGGCCGGCGTGGAAGTCGGGATCGGCCATGATCGCCGCGCGCGCGACTTCGTTGAATGCGATGTTCTGCGCGGACAGGTTCGGCGCCGCCGCGATCACCAGTGCGCGTCCGATCCGCTGTGGATAGCGGATCGCCCACGCGAGCGCCTGCATGCCGCCCAGGCTGCCGCCCATCACCGCGGCGAAGCGTCCGATCTCCAGCCGGTCGGCCAGCCGCGCCTGAGCATCGACCCAGTCTTCGACGGTGACGATCGGAAAATCGGCGCCCCACGGCTTAGCCGTAGCCGGATTGATCGAAGCGGGACCGGTCGAGCCGAAGCAGCTGCCGAGATTGTTGACGCCGACGACAAAAAACCGGTCGGTGTCGACCGGCTTGCCCGGACCGACCATGTTGTCCCACCAGCCTTCGCTTTCGTTCTGACCGGCGTGGATGCCGGCGACATGGTGCGAAGCGTTGAGCGCGTGGCAAATCAGGATCGCATTCGATCGCGCGGCGTTGAGCTTGCCGTAGGTCTCGTAGACGAGCTCGAACGCAGGCAACGTCGCGCCGGAACGCAACGCGAGCGGCGCAGCGAAGGTCGCCCGCTGCGGCGTAACCACGCCTACCGATGTCGGCGGTCGAGTCGAGGCAGGAGCGGCGCTGTTTCCCAACGCGGTGAATTCCAGGCAATAAAAAAACCCGACCAGCTTGGCGCCAATCGGGTCGGATCTCCGTCGCCGCTTTAGCCGTATTTGTCAGGGAAACCCGGATAAGGCATCCCTTGCGCCCGCAAGCTGATCGTCAAATCGGCGCGTGGGTTCTAGTCTAGCGCCGCGCAGGCGAAAGTCAATCATTGAGCTTCTCGAGCAGGGCGGCGACCTTCGACCGTCTCCTCGCCGCGCAGCAAGCGCCGGACCAGCGGCCGGATCTCGCCGACGTCGGTCATCAGCACGCGCTGCTTGACCGCCAGGAGATGCGCCGGATGCATCGAAAAGTTGCGCAGGCCCATGCCCAGCAGCAGCCGCGTCAGGCGCACTTCGCCGGCCATTTCGCCGCAGACGGCGATGGGAACGCCGACCTTGTCCGCCGTCGCGATCGCGATCGCGATCAACTTGAGCACCGCCGGATGCAGCGGATCGTAGAGATGCGAGACAGCTTCGTCCGCGCGATCGACGGCCAGCGTGTACTGGATCAGATCGTTGGTGCCGATCGACAGGAAATCCAGCCGGCGCGCGAACGGCTCGATCGTCAGCACCGCCGCCGGAATTTCGATCATGCCGCCGACCTCGATCGACGGATTGAATGGCACGCCCCGTTCGAGCAGGCTGCCCTTGGCCTGGGCGAGCAGCACCAGCGTCTGATCGATTTCGGCGATCGAGGCGAGCATCGGCAGCAGGATCCGGATGTTGCCGTAATGCGATGCGCGCAGGATCGCCCGGAGCTGCGTCAGGAACAGCCGCGGCTCGGCGAGGCAAAAGCGCACAGCGCGCAATCCCAGCGCAGGATTCGGCGCGACGCGCACCAGCCCGTCGAGGCCTTCCTTGCTCTTGTCGGCGCCCAGATCGAACGTGCGAATCACCACCGGCTTGCCGCGCATGCCGGCAGCGACCTGCCGGTACGCCTCGAACTGCTCGTCCTCCGACGGCAGTCCCTGACGATTGAGAAACAGGAACTCGCTGCGGAAAAGCCCGATGCCCCCGGCGCCGTTATCCAGCGCCTGATCGAGATCGTCGGGGAGCTCGATGTTGGCGAACAGCTCGATGTCGGCGCCGTCGATCGTCGCGGCGGGCGTCGTCTTGAGCCGCTTGAGCTTCTTCCGTGCAAGCTCGATCTCGCCCTGCTTCAGCCGGTACTCGGCGAGCACCGAACGATCGGGGTTGACGATGACGACGTTCTTGGCGCCGTCGACGATCAACAGCTCGTGCTCGCGGATCAGGCCACGCGCGTTGTGCGTCGCCACGACGGCGGGGACGTTGAGACTGCGCGCGACGATCGCGGTATGGGAGCTGGCGCCGCCCAGATCGGTCAGGAACGCGGCGAAATGGTGGCTCTTGAACTGAATGACGTCCGCAGGCGAAAGATCGTGCGCGACCAGGATCGTCTGGTCTTCGGCGCTGGCGGGACGCACGCCGCTGCGCTTGCCGAGCAGGACCTTGAGCACGCGCTCGACCACCTGCACGACATCGGCCTTGCGCTCGCGCAGGTACGGGTCCTCGATCGAATCGAACTGCTCGACCAGCACATTCATCTGCTGCGTCAGCGCCCATTCGGCGTTGCAGAGCTGATCGGCGATCATCCGCTTCGGCGCCTCGGAAAGCGTCGGATCGGTGAGGATCATCCAGTGCACGTCGAGAAATGCGCCGAACTCGGCCGGCGCATCGCCCGAGGTCATCGCGCCGTGCAGCGCCTCGAGCTCCTTCTGGACCGCGCGGAGCGCCGGCCGTCAGCCGCTCGATCTCGGCAGGGACCTGCTCGGGGCGGATCGCGTAGTGGTCGACTTCCAGCGTCGCATGCGAGACCAGCTGCGCGCGGCCGATGGCGACGCCGCCTGAAACACCGATGCCGTGCAGGACAAAGCTCACCGGCGAGGGCGCCGGGTCAACGCGTCTCGCCGAACCCGTCGCCGATCAGCTGAACCATCGCCACCATCGCCGCTGCCTCGTCCGGGCCATTGGTTTCCAGCCTGATCGTGCTGCCCATGCTGGCCGCCAGCATCATCACGGCGACCATGCTGCGCGCGCTCGCACGCCGTCCGTTCACGATCAGCGAGACGCTGCACCGGAATTGCGACGCGAGACGCACAATCTGTGCTGCCGCGCGCGCATGAAGACCCAAGCGATTGGTGATGCCGATATCGAGAGTTTGCATGATCGAGACGCCCGTCGCAGTTGAGGTATAAGCCTGCGCGCCTGGTTACGACCGGGAAGCACGCCTGTTCATTGAGCGTGCGTCGCGGGCTTTGGTTCCGCGAATGATGCAACTCGATGTGTCTGCCATCGGCGACGATTCGCTGCGCGCGCCGCCCGGTCGTCATTGTCCTTCGCCGAAATAATCGCCGATCAGCGCGGTGATCGCGTCGAGCGCTTCGGTCTCGTCGGGCCCGTCGGTCTCGAGCACGACCCGGGAACCCTTGCCCGCCGCCAGCATCATCACGCCCATGATGCTCTTGGCATTGATCTTGCGTCCGTTGCGCGCCAGCGATACATCGCATTGATATTTCGCAGCAAGCTGCGTCAGCTTCGCCGACGCGCGCGCATGCAATCCCAGCTTGTTGACGATTTCAATTTCGCGTTGCTGCATAAATCGGGTCCACCTCGACGCGCACGACGCCGTCGCAGCCGCCGCTGATGGCCTTCTTGATCATCGTGTCCATGCCCTTGTTGCGATAGGTGAAGGCGCGCACGAGCATCGGCAGGTTGACGCCGGCGATGGCTTCGATGCGCCCGGGTTGCAGCAGCTTGATGGCAAGGTTGCAGGGCGAAGCGCCGAAGATGTCGGAGAAGATCAGCACGCCGTCGCCGCTGTCGAGCGATTTGACGACCTCGCGCGCCCGCGGCAGCAGCGCCAGCGGATCGTCAGCCGCGGCGACGCGCATGCCGTCGAACTGCGGCGGGCGGCTGCCGAGCACGTGGGTCACCGCGCCGATCAGGCTGTCGCTCAAGGTGCCGTGGGCGACGATGAGGATGCCGATCATGCTGTCTGTCCCCTGACGGCCCGCGCCATGTGTGTGCCCCGCGGCGTTGTCATTGGTCTCGACCTTGGATCTCTCGCCCGCGCGGGTGGCTTTATCTTAGCATGCGCGGCTGCGCGGCAAGGCTCTCGCCACGCCGCGTCTCAGCGCGCGCCGACGCTCTTTTCCAGCGCCTGCGCAAAGGCCCCGGCGACGTCGAATCCGGTCTGCTGGCTGATCTCCACAAACCCGGTCGGACTGGTCACGTTGACCTCGGTCAGGTAGTCGCCGATCACGTCCAGCCCGATGACGAACAGACCCTTGGGCGCGAGCGCACGCCCTATCGTTTCGGCGATCTCGCGATCGCGCGGCGTCAGCGGACGCGCCACGCCGCGGCCGCCGGCCGCGAGGTTGCCGCGCGTCTCCCCGGCCCTGGGAATGCGTGCCAGCGCGTGCGGCACCGGCTCGCCATCGATCAGGATGATGCGCTTGTCCCCGTCGACGATTTCGGGAATGAATCGCTGCGCCATGACGCTGCGCGCGCCGAAATGCGCCATCGTCTCGATGATCACATTGCGATTGACGTCGTCGCGGCGGACGCGAAAGATCGACGATCCGCCCATGCCGTCGAGCGGCTTCAGGATGACGTCGGCGTGCTCGTCGATGAAGCCGGCGATGAGGTCGGGATCGCGCGTCACCAGCGTCGGAACGGTGAACTGGGGAAACTCGGCGATCGCCCATTTTTCGTTGTGGTCGCGTATCGCGCGAGGCCCGTTGATGACGTACGCGCCTTCGCGCTCGGCCGCCTCGAGCAGGTAGGTCGAATAGACGTATTCCATGTCGAACGGCGGATCCTTGCGCATCAGCACCGCGGCGAACGAGGCCAGCGGTCGCGTCAGCGGCTCGGCAGCGCGATACCAGTCGTGGTCATCGGCCGTGACGTCGGCGCGGCGCACGCGCGCCTGCGTCGACCGCCGCGCGCCAGAAGAGCTCCTTGGGCTCGGTCAGGTAGATCGAGTGTCCGCGTGCCTGCAGCGCACGCATCATCGAGACGCTCGTGTCCTTGTACGCCTTCAGCCATTCGGGCGGATCGATGATGAATGCGAATTCCATGCAGCGCAGGGCGATTGGCGGGCGCCCATCGTACCGTAAATCGGCAACGCCCCGACACAACGGAGGCTGGCCGACTCCGAGCGCGGCTGCCCTTCTAATTAGGCACCAATTTGCCTGTTTGGCAGCGGCCTGAGACCTCGTATCATCCTGAATTATTGGCAGAGTAAAATGGATTCTGTGTATAGGCAATATTGATGCCTATAGCGTGCCTATCGATTCGCCGGACAGCGACCAGGCATCGAGGTGCGCGCCATGAGCAGCATTTCGGGCGCGATGGTCGAGGCCTGGCGCCTGGTGGCATCGCTCGATCCCCGCCTGGGCGACATCGTGGGCTTGAGCCTGCGCGTGAGCCTGACCGCAGTCGCCATCGCCAGCGCCGTCGGCCTGCCGCTCGGTGCGCTGATCGCCGTCAGCCGCTTTCCCGCGCGCCGCACCACGATAGTGCTGCTGAACGCGCTGATGGGGCTGCCGCCGGTCGTGGTCGGACTGCTGGTGTATCTGCTGCTCTCGCGCGCGGGACCGCTGGGCGCTCTGGGGCTGCTGTTCACGCCGTCGGCGATGGTGATCGCGCAGGCGATTCTGATAACGCCGATCATCGCCGCGCTGACCCGACAAGTCGTCGAGGACGCGTGGCTCGAATACCGTGAGCAGCTTCGCTCGCTCGGCGAATCCCGGCTCGGGTCGGTGGCGACCCTGCTCTGGGACCTGCGCTTTTCGCTGGTCACGATCGTGCTCGCGGGATTCGGACGGGCGGCGGCCGAAGTTGGCGCGGTGATCATCGTCGGCGGCAATATCGACGGCGTCACGCGCGTGATGACTACCGCGATCGCGCTGGAGACGAGCAAGGGCGATCTTCCGCTCGCGCTAGGGCTCGGCGTCATTCTGGTCACGATCGTGGTGGCACTGAACGCGGCGGCGTACCTGGTCAAGGAAACCGCGCAACGGCGCTACGGGTGACGGTCATGGACATGCGGTCGCCGATGTCGCTCCTGCCGTTGCGTCTCGACCACGTGACGTTCACCGCCGGCGGCCGGCGCATTATCGATGACCTGTCGTTGGCGATCGATGCCGGGCCGCGCACCGTGATCGTCGGGCCCAACGGAGCGGGCAAGAGCGTATTGCTTCGCCTGTGTCATGGCTTGCTGGCACCGTCCTCGGGCTCGATCGCGTGGCATTCGGCCGAGCCGGCCGGGGCGCCACGGCGTCAGGCGATGGTGTTTCAGCGGCCGGTGCTGCTTCGTCGCTCGGCGCTGGCCAACGTCTCGCACGCGCTCGGTATCGCGGGCGTTCCGACCCGGATCCGCTCGGCAGCGTGCGCGCGAGGCGCTGTCCAAGGTGGGCCTCGAGCGGCACGCCGCGCATCCGGCACGCGTTCTGTCCGGTGGCGAGCAGCAGCGCCTCGCGCTGGCCCGTGCCTGGGCATTGCAGCCTGAGATCATTTTCCTCGACGAGCCGACAGCCAGCCTCGATCCGGGCGCAACCCATGAGGTCGAGAAGGTGATCCTGGCGATGGTCGCCGCGGGTACCAAGATCGTGCTGGTCACCCACAACTTTGGCCAGGCGCGGCGCATGGGCGACGAGATCCTCTTTCTGCATCAGGGAAGGATCGCGGAGCGCGCAAGCGCCCAGACCTTTTTCAAGCATCCGCAGTCTGTCGAAGCTGCACGTTTCCTCGAAGGAGAATTGCCATGGTAACGACTCGCCGCATTTGCCTGTTCGCGTCTGCTGGCGCTCGCCGCATTTGCGGCCGGTGCGCAGGAGCGATTCATCACGGTCGCTTCGACCACTTCGACCGAGCAATCGGGTCTGTTCGGCTACCTGTTGCCGATCTTCGAAACGAAGACAGGCATCAAGGTGCACGTCGTGGCTCTCGGCACCGGGCAGGCGCTCGACGTCGCGCGGCGCGGCGACGCCGACGTCGTCTTCGTTCACGCGCGCTCCGCCGAGGAAAAATTTCTGGCCGAGGGCGAAGGGGTGAAGCGCGTTCCGGTGATGTACAACGATTTCGTGTTGATCGGCCCGAAAAGCGATCCGGCCAAAGTCGGCGGCGGCAAGGACATCGTCGTCGCATTGACGAAATTGGAGACTGCCCACGCTACGTTCGTGTCGCGCGGCGATCGCAGCGGCACGCATATGGCGGAGCTCGCGCTATGGAAGACCGCGGGCATCGACATCGACAAGAGCAAGGGAGCCTGGTATCGCGACGTCGGCCAGGGCATGGGGCCGGCGCTCAATACCGCGGCAGCGATGGATGCCTACATCCTTGCCGACCGGGGGACCTGGCTCGCGTTCAAGAATCGCGGCTCGACCTGACGATCCTGGTCGAGGGCGACAAGCGGCTGTTCAACCAGTACGGCGTGATGCTGGTGAACCCCGTCAAGCACCCGAACGTGAAAAAGGAGCTTGGCCAGCGGTTCATCGACTGGCTGGTCTCACCCGAGGGACAAAGCGCCATCGCCGGCTACAAGATAGGCGGCGAGCAGTTGTTCTATCCGAACGCCGGCGATCGCGACGCTTGAGACACTGAGCAATTCTGCCCACGGGCCCCAAATTGCCGAGCGTTATATCCCACGGTATATTACTGTCCCGCTTGGCGCAAAGGGAACACCATGCGGGACCGGCTGGTGGCAGTCGCCCTCGTGCTCGGCCTGACCCTGGCCGCACTGCCGATCGCGCCTGCGCACGGCGCCGACCTCCGGTCTTCGCCGCAGCCAGTCTCAAGGAGGCGCTGGACGAGCAGGTCGGCAGGTTCCAGGCCGAGGCAGGCAGCAAAGTCGTCGTCTCGTATGCGGAGCAAGCAACGCGCTGGCAAAGCAGATCGAGGCCGGCGCGCCTGCCGATGTCATCCTTTCCGCCGATATCGACTGGATCGATTACCTCGATGCGCGAAAGCTTCTCCGGCAGGGCACGCGCATCAATCTGCTGGGCAATCGACTGGTGCTGATCGCGCCTGCGGACTCGACTCCGTCGCTTCGCATAGCGCGAGGCTTTGGCCTTGCCGCCGCACTTGCCGGTGGCAGGCTGGCAATGGCCAATCCCGACAGCGTCCCTGCGGGCAAGTATGGCCGCGACGCGCTGCAGTCGCTCGGCGTATGGGCCGATATCCAGCCCCATATCGCGCGCACAGAGAACGTCCGCGCCGCGCTGCTGCTGGTGGCTCGGGGCGAGGCGCCTTTCGGTATCGTGTACGCGACCGACGCGCTCGCCGAGCCGAAGGTGCGTATCGTCGATACGTTTCCGGAGGATACGCACGCACCGATCGTCTACCCTGTCGCAATCGTCGCAGCGAGCCGCTCGCCTTACGCGCAGCGCTTCGTCGAAAGCCTGGCATCGCCTGCCGCGCGAACGGTCTGGCTGCGGCACGGTTTCGCGATGGCGAAGTAGCGGGCATCGTGCCGAGCGGCGTCGAATTGGGGATCATCGTCCTGAGCCTGAAGGTGGCGTTCGTCGGCGTTGCCTGCAGCCTGCCGCCGGCGATCTTCTTCGCCTACGTGCTCGCGCGCGCCGATTTCCCCGGCAAGACCTTGCTCGATGCGCTCGTTCATCTGCCGCTGGTGCTGCCGCCGGTCGTCGTCGGATTCGCCTTGCTGCTGCTCTTCGGCAACAAGGGTGTACTCGGCGAATGGCTTGCCGACTGGTTCGGCATCGTGTTCGCGTTCCGCTGGACCGGCGCAGCGCTGGCCGCTGCGATCATGGGCTTTCCGCTGATGGTGCGGGCGATACGCCTGTCGATCGCCGCGATCGACCGCCGGCTCGAAACCGTTGCGCGGACACTCGGCGGATCGCGCGCCTGGGTGTTCGCATCGATCACGCTGCCGCTGGCACTGCCCGGCATCGTCACCGGCGCGCTGCTCTCGTTCGCGCGGAGCCTCGGCGAATTCGGCGCGACGATCACCTTCGTCTCCAACATTCCCGGCGAAACCGAAACTCTTCCGCTGGCGATCTACACGTTCGTGCAGACGCCCGGCGGCGATGCCCAGGCGCTGCGCCTGTCGCTGTTCGCCGTGGTTCTGTCGATCGCGGCGCTGATCGCTTCGGAATGGTTGACGCGACGATCGCGCAAGACGGCGGGCGGCGATGATCGACGTTGACATCGAGCAACGCCTCGGCTCGTTCGAGCTCAAGGTCGCGTTTCGCGCCGAGGCGCCGATCGTCGGGCTGTTCGGCCGCTCGGGATCGGGCAAGACCAGTGTCGTCAATGCGCTCGCGGGCACCAGTCGCCCGCGGCGCGGACGCATCGTCATCAACGGCGAGGTGCTGTTCGACAGCGCGCGCGGCATCGACCTTCCACCGGACAAGAGACGCCTGGGGTACATATTCCAGGATGGGCTGCTTTTCCCGCACCTCGACGTCGAATCCAACCTGCTGTACGGACTGCGTCGCGCGCCGGCTGCCGCGCGCGTCATCGATCCAGCACATGTCATCCAATTGCTCGGGCTCAAGGCGCTGCTTCGTCGATTGCCGGACAAGCTTTCCGGCGGCGAAAAACAGCGCGTGGCGATCGGCCGCGCGCTGCTCGCGCAGCCGCGACTCTTGCTGATGGACGAGCCGCTCGCCTCGCTCGACGTGCCGCGCCAGAGCGAGGTGCTGCGCTACATCGAGCAGCTGCGCGACGACCTGCATATTCCGATCGTCTACGTCAGCCACGCGGTCGGCGAAATCACGCGGCTGGCCGACACGGTCGTTCTGCTGGCTGACGGCAAGGCGCTCGCGTACGGAGCGGTCGACGAGGTGATGGGGCGGATCGACCTGCGGCCGCACACCGGCCGCTACGAATCGGGTTCGGTGCTCGAGACCGTCGTCGCTGCGCACGATCTGCTCCTATGGGCTCACCACGCTGCGCTTCGATGGCGGCGAGCTGATCGTGCCCAACGTCGAGGCGCTGGTCGGCGAAAGAGTACGCGTTCGCGTTCGCGCCCGCGACGTTTCGCTGGCGCTCGCGCGACCGGCGGGATTGAGCGTGCTCAATGTCCTGCCGGCGACGCTGGTCGCGATCGCCACCGAAGAAGGCCCGATCGTCGACGTGCAGCTGCGCGTCGGCAAGCTGCCGCTCACCGCACGCATCACTCGTCGTTCGGTGCACGAGCTCGCGCTTCGCGAAGGGCAGCAAGTCTATGCGCTGATCAAGGCGGTATCGCTCGACCGGCGCAGCGTCGGCTACGCCTAGTCGCTAGCCTGCGAGCTTTCGTGTCAACGCGCGGATGTCGGCCGCGCCGGCGCGCGCCGCGTTTCGTTCGATCCGGCGGTAGCGCTCGATCACGTCTCGCCCGAGCCGGGTAAGGCGCGCGCCGCCGCCGCGCTTCCCGCCGGCTTCGGCCTCGACCACGGGAGTGCGAAAGCATCGATTCATCGTATCGACCAGAAGCCACGCGCGGCGGTACGACATGCCGAGCGAGCGTGCCGCCGCCGTGATCGAGCCGGCGGTGTCGATCGCTTGGAGCAGGTCGATCTTGCCAGGGCCGACCGCGATGTCTTCGCCGCGGCGGATGCGAAGGCGAAACTCGGTACGGAGCTTCATCGGCGACGGCGGCCGGTGTTTTTCACTCCACCGTTACCGACTTCGCCAGGTTCCGCGGCTTGTCGACGTCGGTGCCGCGCAACACGGCGGTGTGATAGGCGAGCAGCTGCAGCGGGATCGTGTGCACGATCGGCGACAGCAATCCGGCATGCTCGGGCAGGCGCAGCACGTGGATGCCGTCGCTCGACGGAATCTGGCTGTCGGCGTCGGCGACGACATAGAGCTCGCCGCCACGGGCGCGCACTTCCTGCAGGTTCGACTTGAGCTTCTCCAGAAGCGCGTCGTTCGGCGCGATCGCCACGACCGGCATGTTGGCATCGACCAGCGCGAGCGGACCGTGCTTCAACTCGCCGGCCGGATACGCCTCGCCATGGATGTACGAGATCTCCTTGAGCTTCAGCGCGCCTTCCAGCGCGATCGGATAGTGCAGGCCTCGCCCGAGAAAAAGCGCATTTTCCTTTTTGGCGAAGCGTTCGGCCCAGGCGATGATCGACGGCTCGAGCGCCAGCACCGCCTGGATCGCCGCCGGCAGGTGGCGCAAAGCCTGCAGCCAGCGCGCTTCCTGCGCGGCGTCGAGGCGTCCGCGCTGCTTGGCCAAAGTCAGCGTCAGCAGGAACAGCGCGGTCAGTTGCGTCGTGAACGCCTTCGTCGAGGCGACGCCGATCTCGACGCCGGCCCGGGTCAGATAGGTAAGCGCGGTCTGGCGCACCATCGAGCTCGTCGGAGCGTTGCAGATCGCCAGCGTGTGCTGATGGCCGAGCGCCTTGGCGTGCTTCAATGCCGACAAGGTGTCCGCCGTCTCGCCCGACTGCGAAATGACGACGACCAGCGCATCGGGATTGGGCACGCTGTCGCGATAGCGGTATTCGCTGGCGATTTCGGCCTGCGTCGGTATGCCGGCGACCGCCTCGAGCCACAGCCGCCCTACCATGCCCGAGTAGTAGCTCGTGCCGCAAGCGAGCACGCGCACCTCATTGACGCCGGCGAAAACTTCGGCCGCCGCGGCGCCGAACAGCTCGGGCCCGATGCCGCCGACGCTTTCCAGGGTGTCGGCGATGGCGCGCGGCTGCTCGAAGATTTCCTTCTGCATGAAATGGCTGTACGGGCCAAGCTCCACCGCATCGCCCGAGGTCTTGACCGTCACCACTTCCCGCGCGACGCGCACGCCGGCGGCGTCATAGATCGCGTATCCCTCGCGTCCTATGTCGGCGATGTCGCCTTCCTCGAGATAGACGACGCGCCGGGTGACCGGCGCCAGCGCGCTCGCGTCGGAGGCGAGGAAGTGGTCGCGCTCGCCGATGCCGACCAGCAGCGGGCTGCCTGCCCGCGCGCCGACGACGCGACCCGGCTCGCGCGTGGTCATCGCGGCGATCGCGTAGGCGCCTTGGAACTCGGCGACCGCCTTGGCCACCGCGGCGAGCAGATCGCCGTCGTAATGCGCATGGATCAGATGCGCGATGACCTCGGTGTCGGTCTGGGTGACGAATGCGTATCCCTGCTGCTGAAGCCGCGCGCGCAGCGGCTCGAAGTTCTCGATGATCCCGTTGTGCACGACCGCGATCTCGCCGCTGCTGACGTGCGGATGCGCGTTGGCCGAGGTCGGCGCGCCGTGAGTCGCCCAGCGCGTGTGCGAAATGCCGGTGTTTCCGCTGATGTGGGTCGCGTTCGCCTGCGCCGCGAGATCGGCAACGCGCGCCGTGCTGACCAGCCGGTGAAGGCCGCCGTTGATGACCGCGAGCCCGGTCGAGTCGTAACCCCGGTATTCGAGCCGGCGGATACCCTCGATCAGGATCGGAACGACGTTATCGCGCGCGACCGCGCCGACGATGCCGCACATGATGCTATTCCTTCGCTTTCTTTCGCGGGCGCTGGTAGCCCGCCTTGGCAGTCTGCGTCTTCTGGTTGAGCGCGAGGATGCCAGGCTCGACGTCGCGCCACACGGTCGTGCCGGCGCCTATCGTTGCGCCGCGGCCGATCGTGACGGGGGCGACCAGCTGCGTATCGGACCCGATGTGGACGTCGTCCTCGATCACCGTCCGATGCTTGTTCGCGCCGTCGTAGTTGCAGGTGATGGTGCCGGCACCGATGTTGACGTCGCGCCCGACCGTCGTGTCGCCGACGTAGGCCAGGTGGTTCGCCTTGCTGCGCTCTCCGACGTCGCTCGCCTTCACCTCGACGAAGTTGCCGACGTGAACCTCGTCGGCCAGGCGCGTGCCGGGCCGGATGCGCGCGTACGGGCCGATCCGGCAACGCGCCCCGATGTCGGCGCCATCGATATGCGAATACGGCGCGATCGCCGTCGCCGTGCCGATTTTCACGTCTCTGAGAATGCTGTGCGCGCCGACGTTGACCGCATCGCCGAGCACCACCTCGCCTTCGAAAATGCAGCCGATGTCGATCGTTACGTCGCGGCCGCAGGCCAGCGTGCCGCGCACATCGATGCGCGCCGGATCGGCCAGCGTCACTCCGGCATCGAGCAGCGCGTCCGCCTGCGCGCGTTGATAGATCCGCTCGAGCATCGCCAGGTCGCGCTTGCTGTTGATGCCCAGGGTCTCGTCCGCGCTCGCCGGATGCGTCGTTTCCACCGGAATGCCGTCGGCGACGGCAAGCGCGATCACATCGGTCAGATAATATTCGCCGCCGGCATTCCGATTGCCGATTCTCGGCAGCCAGCGCGCGAACGCTGCGGTCGGCGCCGCCATGATGCCGGTGTTGATCTCCCGGATCGCCCGCTGTTCCGGCGTCGCGTCCTTGTGCTCGACGATCGCCGCGACCTTGCCGTCGGCGCCGCGCACGATTCGTCCATAACCGGACGGGTCATCGAGCTCGACGGTCAGCAGCGAAAGAATGCCTTGCTGGGCGCGCTCGGCGACCCGACGCAAGGTCTCTGACCGCGCCAGCGGATCGGCGCCGAACATTACCAGCGTGACGCCATCGGCGCCCAATTCCGACAGCGCACATTTCAGTGCATCGCCGGTGCCGCGCGGCGGGTCCTGTCGCGCCCAGGTCAAGTCGGGATCGGCAAAGCGCTCGCGCACCTCACCGCCGGAATCGACCACGCAGATGGCTCGCGGCTCGAGCTTGCGCGCGGTCGACAGCACATGCGCGAGCAGCGGCCGGCCGCCGAGCGGTTGCAGCACCTTGGGCAGCGCCGAGCGCATGCGCTTGCCCTGTCCTGCGGCGAGAATGGCGATTTGCAGCGACGATTGCATCGAGCGTGAATTATCGCATTTTTGCGCAGAGCCGCCGGTACGGTGCGGCACCGGACCATTGGTATCCTGCTTCTTGTGGGTTACATGCGAAAATGCCGCGCATGCCACTCGATCCTTGCACTTCGGCCGCACCGGCGGTCGCACACCACTTCGATTTGCAATGACCATTATCGCGGTATTCAACCAGAAGGGCGGCGTCGGCAAGACGACGACCGCGCTCAACCTTCTGGCCGGCCTCGCGCAGCGCAAACAGCGGCCGCTTGCCATCGACCTCGATCCGCAGGCGCACCTTTCCGGGATATTCGGCGTTCGGCCGCGACTGGCCGACGATTCGGTGTATTCGTTTTTCATCCGGCAACGCCCGCTTGCCGACGTCACCGAGATCGCGGCCAGCGGCGTCATGGTATGTCCGGGCCACCTCGATCTGTCCAAGCTCGACACGATGCTGGGCAAGGGCGTCAACGTGGTGACGCGCCTGCGGACTGCGCTGCATGCACCGGGCGTCGTCCCCGGGCCGGTCGTCATCGACTGCTGCCCGTTGCTGGGCGTGCTGTCCCTGAACGCGGTTTTCGCCTGCGATCTGGTCGTCGTCCCGGTCTCCGCCGACTACCTGGCGCTGCAGGGGGCGCAGCAGGTCGAACGCGCGCTCAATGCGCTGGAGCCGGTGTTCAAGTCGCGCCTGCCGCGACGCTATCTGCTGACGCGATTCGACGCGCGACGCAAGATGAGCTCGGAAGTAGCGGACCTGATGGCGATGGCGTTCCGGCCGGAGGAGATCTGCACGACGCGGATTGCCGAAAACGTGAGCCTGGCAGAGAGTCCGGCGCGACAACTCGACGTGTTCCGTTACGCGCCGGCGAGCACCGGTGCGCGCGACTACAAGGCCTTGGTGGAGGAGCTAGTGGCTGCCGGCCTTGCGTAACATCGAGCGTGCGATCGTCGGCACGCCCATCGCGGCGTCGGTGCTGCTGATGATGCTGATGACGCCTTCGATGTCCATCGGGTCGCTGCGGCGGACCGATTCGCTGTTGCAGCTGATGACCTGGCAATGATGGTACATCTGCCTCAGTCGGCGTTCCGCGTCTTCGCGGTTCGCCGCCATGATGCAGATGTTGTCGACGCGCTGGCCGCTGCGCGTGCGAATGTTGAAGCCGAAACGCGTCATCAAATCCTCCCTGCAAATCGCCCGCATCGCGTTCTTCCGCGCGTTCTCCGCGGCACTGCGGTGCCCGGGCGTCCGGGGTTGCCATCATACGCTTCAGTCCTGCGATGCAAATATCGTACCGAGAACCGCTGTGTGCGATACATCCAGGCGCTTTGGCGGGCCCCAGCTTGGCAGCTTTTGTCTCCAGATGGCGACGCTCTCGTTTACGTGATTGCGGTAAATTGAAAGTGACCGCTCACACTCGAACTCGCTGGCGATTCGCCCGACGATTCCTGTGCAGTACGCCCGTTTCGCAGCGTGGTGCCGCCCGCCGTCAGTAACGTCGGGCTTGCGCGCATTGAAGGGTGTAGCAAGCCAGTGCACAATCGCGTCCACTGAAAGCGGCGGAGAGATCGATGTTTTGCGCCCAGTGCGGTCAGCTCGTCGCCGAGGGGATGAAGTTTTGCCCCCACTGCGGCGCCCCGGTCGCCGCAATGGTGCCGCCCGTCGCCACGCCGCCCGCCGAAGCAGCGACGGCGAGGGACCCGTCGCCCTTGCCGGATCTCGACCCCGGCGACGTCGGCGCGACTGCCGCCGGCTTGGTCGCGCGCGTCAAGGCGATCCTGCTCTCGCCGTCGGCTACCTGGCCGGTTATCGCCGCCGAACCCTCGTCTGCCGCGGCCATCTACGGCCGCTATGTGGCGCCGCTGGCCGCGATCGGCGTCATCGCGGCATTCATCGGCCAGACTGTGATCGGCTACAACGTTCCGCTGCTCGGCCACATGCGCACCGGCATCGTCGCCGGCCTGGGCGCGGCCGTCCTCGGCTACCTGCTGTCGTTCGTCAGCGTGTTCGTCATCGCCTGGCTGGTCGATGTGCTGGCCCCGACCTTCGGCGGGCAGCGCGATCCTCTGCGCGCGCTGAAGCTGACTGCGTACAGCTATACCCCGGCGTGGGTGGCTGGCAGTCTCCAGCTCGTTCCCGCGCTGAGCGTCCTCGCTTTGCTGGCCGGATGCTACGGCTTGTACCTGCTCTATCTCGGCTTGCCGGTGCTGATGCGCTGTCCGAAGGAAAAATCGCTCGGCTACACGATCGTGCTGATCCTGTGCGCGATCGTCGTCTCGGTGGTCATAGGAATATTGAGCACTTGCGCGGCGACCAGCCTGGGCCTGGCCGGGATCGGCGCAATGGGCCGGCCCGACCGCGCCGACACCACCGCAACATCCGATGCCGGCGGCTGGATTGCCGGCATATTCGGCGGCCAGTCCGACGCCGACAAGGCGCGCGTCAGCGAGGCCTTGTCGCAGCTGCAGAAGATCGGCGAGGACGCCCAGAAGGCAGGCGCTCGCGGTGCGCCCGACCCCAAGGCGAGCGCCGACATGACCGCCGCCCTGAACGCGGTCGGCGCGATCGTCTCCGGCGGCAAGGATGTCCAGCCGGTCGATTTCCGCAAGCTTCGGGAAATGCTCCCCGAGACGCTGGCCGGGATGAAGCGCGTCGATGCCACCGGGCAGAGCGGCGAGGCGATGGGCATCAAGGGCTCGAGCGCCACGGCGCGCTACACCGACGGCGCCGGCGCGTCCCTGAACGTCGATATTTCCGACATGGGATCGCTGTCGGGACTGGCGGGACTTGCATCCCGATTCGATCCCAGCATGGAAAAGCAAACCGAGACCAGCTACGAGCGGACCAGCAAGGTCAACGGCCAGATCGTCCACGAGCGTTACGATCGCCGCGCGAAAAGCGGCGAGATCAGCATCATCCTCGCCGAGCGTTTCAATGTCGCGGTGCGCGGCAACGGCGTCGAACCCGCGACGCTGCAGGGCGCGATAAAGCAGATCGACATGGCGGGGCTCGTCGCGCTGGCGAAGTAGGCCGAAGCGCGGCCTATGCCTGCCGGCGCTAGCGCGCGGCGAGCAGATGCGCTGCCAGCTCGGCGAATCCCGCGCCGGACTCGCGCTCGGTTACGTAGACCGGGGGCGTCGCGATGCGGCCGACGAACGCACGCACGTTGGCGACGCCGACCGAGTAGGGGAAATGCTCGAACATCGGCGCGTCGTTCGGCGAATCCCCGACGAAAATGAAACGGTCGCGCTCGGCATCGACGATCGATACCGAATTCATCGCGCAGCAAGAGTTCGCGTCATCGCCAGCTTGTCATACGCGCCGAACCAGCCGTTGACGTGGATCGAGCTCATCTTGGCGGTCATGCCCGCCGCGCGCATCATCGCGATGATCCGGTCGATCGAATCGTCCGGCAGGCGCGGCACGTCTTCGCAGAAGTCTATCGCGAGATCGCTTTCGCGATACGGCTGGTCTGACGCCACGGCGGCGCCGGGCACCTCGCGCAGGATAGCCTCCGCGACCTCGGCAAGTCGCCGGCGGTTGGCGGCGCGCTCGGCCTCGGTCGCGACGTAGCGCTTGCGCAGCCTGCCGGTCCCTTGATCGCGAAGCATGTACAGCGCGCCGTTTTCGCCGACCACCGCATCGACCGGCCACATGCGCGCGATGTGATCGCACCAGCCGGCCGGACGTCCGGTGATCGGTATCAACAGCAGCCCCGCGGCGCGCAGGCTTTCCATCGCCGCGTAGGCTTGCGCGGTGATTCTGCCGCGGGTCGAAAGCGTGTCGTCGATATCGGCCAGCACGCCGCGCATCGCCGCGCGCGCGGCGAGCGGCATCGCGACCAGCGGCCGCATCGACGCGCTCAAGCCGGCCCGTCCCCGCGAGTGCGGAGTTCGCGCAAGTAAGCGGCGACCGCGTCGCGCTCCTCGGAGCGCAAATGGAGGCCGCATTTGGTTCGTCGCCATAGCACGTCGTCGGCTTCGATCGCCCATTCCTGCGCGACCAGATAATCGATTTCCGCGGCGTACAGCGTATGCCCGAAATGCGCGCCCAGATCGGCCGGCTCGCGGGCATCGCCAAGGATGCGTGGTGTGCGCGTGCCATGCCGGCGAGCCAGCGCAGCAAGCAGGTTCGAAGGGAGTCCCGCGTAACGCGCGGCGAGCGCGCGCTCGTAAGCCGCGAGCCCGCCGGTCGGCAGATCACCGCCCGGCAGCGGCTGGCGATCGGTCCAGTCACCCCGCGCTTGCGGAAAAAAGGAGCGCAACTGACCGAGCGCATGCTCGGCAAGCTTGCGATAGGTCGTGATCTTGCCGCCGAAGACCGACAACAGCGGCGCGTGGCCGTCCGGGGCGTCGAGCTTGAGCACGTAGTCGCGCGTGATCGCCGAAGGGTCTTCCGAGCCGTCGTCGTAGAGCGGGCGGACGCCGCTGTAGGTCCAGACGATGTCCGCCGCGGCGATTGCACGCGCCAGATAGGCGTTGGCGATCGAGCACAGGTAGTCGATCTCGTCAGGCGAAATGCGCGGCGTCTCGTAGTCGACGACCGGGACGTCGGTCGTCCCGATCAGCGAAAAGCTCTGCTCGAACGGGATGATGAAGACGATGCGCTTGTCGGAATTCTGCAGGATGTACGCGTGCGGCTCGGCATGCACGCGCGGCACGATGATGTGACTGCCCTTGACGTGCCTGACGTCCGCGCGAATCGAGTTCGGACTGATCTGGTCGAGCAGCTCCTTGACCCAGGGTCCGGCCGCGTTGACCAGCGCGCGCGCGCGCACATCCTCGCGCCGTCCGGCGCCGTCGACCAATGTCGCGCGCCACAGGCCGTTCTCGCGGCGTGCGGCCGCGAGCCGCGTCCGCACGCGGACATCGGCACCCAGTTCGCGCGCCGCAATCGCGTTGAGGACGACCAGTCTCGCATCGTCGACCCGCGCATCCGAGTAGACGAAGCCTTTGCGGAAGCTGTCCTTGAGCCCTGCGCCCCACTTGCTCGTGTCGAGGTTGACGCCAAACGATGACGGCAGCGTCTTCCGGCCGCCGATGTGATCGTACAGGAACAGTCCGGCGCGGATCATCCACGCCGGCCGCAGATGCGGCTCGTGCGGCAGCACGAATTGCAGAGGCTCGATGATGTGCGGCGCCAGCTTAAGCAATACCTCGCGCTCGGACAGCGATTCGGCGACCAGACGAAACTCGTAGTGCTCGAGATAGCGCAGACCGCCGTGGACCAGCTTGGTGCTCCACGACGAGGTGTGCGAAGCAAGGTCGTCCTTTTCCGCCAGCAGCACCGACAGGCCGCGACCGGCGGCGTCGCGCGCTATGCCGGCGCCGTTGATGCCGCCGCCGATGACGGCGAGATCGTAAATCGCAGGTGGGGTAGCGTTCATTCGGGCTTCGCGGCGCCCGCCATTCTAGCGCAGCGGACGGCTCGCACCGATTGCGCTAAGATCGCGCATCCAAAGACCGCCGGCGAGAAACCGATGAATATCGTGCCCGAAGTTGCTTCACTCAACACCGAGATGCGCGATTGGAGGCATCACATCCACGCACATCCCGAAACCGCCTTCGAGGAAACGGCAACGAGCGCATTCGTCGCAGGCAAGCTCGAAGCGATCGGGCTGGACGTCCATACCGGCCTCGCCAAGACCGGCGTCGTCGGCGTTCTTCGCTGCGGCGGTAGCAGCGACGCTATCGGGCTGCGCGCCGATATGGATGCGCTGCACATCGCCGAACGCTCGGGCGTCGCCTACGCGTCGCGCCACGAAGGCAGGATGCATGCGTGCGGTCACGACGGACATACGGCGATGCTGCTCGGCGCCGCGAAGGCGCTGGCGCGGCGACGGAGCTTCGACGGCACCGTGTACTTCATCTTCCAGCCGGCCGAGGAGAATGAAGGCGGAGGGCGGGTGATGGTCGAAGAGGGACTGTTCGACAAGTTTCCGATGCGCGCGGTGTACGGCATGCACAACTGGCCGGGCAAGCCGATCGGCTCGTTCGCGATGCGACCGGGTCCGCTGATGGGGGCGTACGACGTTTTCGAGATCGTCGCGACGGGCAAGGGCGCGCACGCGGCAATGGCCTATACGGGCAAGGATCCGATGCTGTTTGTCGCCCAGGCGATCAATGCGCTGCAGACGATCGTCGCGCGCAATCTCCACCCCCTCGCCGCCGGCGTGGTCAGCGTGACGCAGGTGCACGGCGGCGACACCTGGAACGTGATTCCGCAGGAAGTGGTGCTGCGCGGCACCGTTCGCACGTTCGATCCCGCCGTGCAGGACCTGATCGAGCAGCGGATGCGCACGATCGTCGCCGGGGTCGCGGCGACTTTCGAGATGAGCGCGACGGTGCGCTACGAGCGTCGTTATCCCGCGACCGTCAACGCCGAGAACGAGACGCGGCACGCACTGGCCGCGGCGACGGCGGTCGTCGGCGCCGAGCACGTCGAAACCGATCCGACGCCGGAAATGGGCAGCGAGGATTTCGCGTTCATGCTGCAGGCGAAGCCCGGCTGCTATGTCTGGCTGGGCGCCGGCAGCGGGCCCGACACGCACAATATTCACAGCCCGCATTACGATTTCAACGATCAGGCGCTGGAGATCGGCGCCAGCTACTGGGTGACACTGGTCGAACAGCAATTGGCCGCTGCCGCGGCGCAGAAGGCGGCCTAGACGCGCGGCTGATCAGCCGGCTTCGAACGCGGCGAATGTGTGCCGCGCGATCATCGACTCCTCGTCGGTCGGAATCACCCACGCCGAAACGCGGCTGAGTTCGCTGCTGATCCTCGGTCCGCCAGCGGCATTCGACTGCTCGTCGAGCGTGACGCCGAGCCATTGCGCGTCCTGGCAGATCCGCTCCCGGATCGACGCCGCGTGCTCGCCGATCCCGCCGGTGAACACGATCGCGTCGATGCCGCCCAGCGCGGCGGCCAGCGAACCCAGCTCGCGCCTGACGCGATAGCAGAACAGCGCGATCGCGAACGCCGACCTGGGGTCGTCGCTGGAGAGCAGCGTGCGCATGTCGCTCGACACGCCGGACACGCCGAGCAGGCCCGACTGGTGGTAAAGGAGCCGTTCGATCGCGCGCGCGTCCATGTTGAGCTCGTCCAGAAGATAGAGCACGACGCCGGGATCGAGCGAACCGGCGCGGGTGCCCATCATCAGCCCGTCGAGTGCGGTGAATCCCATCGTCGTGGCAATGCTCCTGCCTGCCTTCATCGCGCACATGCTGGCGCCGTTGCCGAGGTGCGCGGCGACGACCCGTCCCCGCGCCGCCGCGGGATCGAAGCGCGGGAACACGTCGGCAATGTATTCGTACGACAGTCCGTGAAAACCGTAGCGGCGAACGCCGCGCTCGGTGATCTCCGGAGGCAAGCCAAACGCGCGTGCGACCGGCTCCTGCGTGCGGTGAAACGAGGTGTCGAAGCAGGCGACTTGCGGCAGCGTCGGTGCGCGCTCGGCAACGACTCGCATCGGCGCCAGATTGTGCGGCTGGTGCAGCGGCGCCAGCGGCACCAGCCGCTCGAGCCGCGCCAGAACTCCGGCATCGACCCGCACCGGCGCGTCGAACTCCTCGCCGCCGTGCACGACGCGGTGGCCGACGGCGGCGAGCGTTCGCTGCCCCTGCTCTTGCTGGACAAAGTCGAGAACATGGGCAACCGCACCGGCGTAACCGAGCGCGTCGCGATCGGGCCAGTCACGCCGCTGCACGACCCGGTCCTGCGCGTCGTGCGCGACGAATGCCGGCGCCGTGGTCAGCCCCTCGATCTGGCCGCGCAGCAGCCGCCGCGGACCGCCGGCGCTGCTGGCGTACAAGCTGAATTTCAGGCTCGACGATCCCGCGTTCAACACCAGGATCGCGCCTGTCATCGCGATTGCGCCCGGCTCGCGAGCGCGTGGCTGGCCGGCGGTGCTCGTGCGCTAGCCGCGACCTCTGCGTAGCCGTCGAATCGCCGCGAGCTGCGCCAGCGCGCCCGCCAGTTCGCTCTCTGCGCGGGCAATTTCTTCTTTCGATGTCTTGTTCTGTATCGCTTCCTCGGCTGCTGCCTTGGCTTCCAGGGCCTTGGCTTCGTCGAGGTCCTTGGCGCGGATAGCCGTGTCCGACAGGACGGTCACGATATCGGGTTGCACTTCCAGGAATCCTCCCTGGACGAAAACAACCTGCTCCTCGGCTTGTCCCGGAACCTTGATTCGGACCGCGCCCGGCTTGATCTGCGTAATCAGCGGCGTGTGCTTCGGGAAGATTCCCAGTTCCCCCATGACGCCGGGCAGCACGACGAATTCCGCCTCGCCCGAAAAGATGGACGCTTCGGCGCTGACGACATCGACGTGGATCGTGTTCGCCATGGTTATTGCAGCGTCTTGGCTTTCTCGGCGGCTTCGTCAATGCCTGCCGATCATGTAGAACGCCTGCTCGGGCAGATGATCGTACTCGCCGTCGACGATCGCCTTGAATCCGCGGATCGTATCCTTGAGCGAAACATACTTGCCCGGCGATCCCGTGAACGTTTCGGCGACATGGAACGGTTGCGACAGGAAGCGCTGTATCTTGCGCGCCCTTGCCACCGCCAGCTTGTCCTCGGGCGACAGCTCGTCCATGCCGAGAATGGCGATGATGTCGCGCAGCTCCTTGTAGCGCTGCAAGGTCTGTTGCACGCGGCGAGCGGTCGTATAGTGTTCTTCGCCGACGACGTTCGGGTCGAGCTGGCGCGAGGTCGAATCCAGCGGATCCACCGCCGGATAAATGCCGAGCGACGCGATGTCACGCGAGAGCACGATAGTCGAGTCGAGATGGCCGAAAGTCGTTGCGGGAGAGGGATCGGTCAAGTCGTCGGCGGGCACATATACCGCCTGGATGGAGGTGATCGAGCCGGTCTTGGTCGATGTGATTCGCTCCTGCAGCTCGCCCATTTCGGCGGCGAGCGTCGGCTGGTATCCCACTGCGGAAGGCATGCGTCCCAGCAGCGCGGATACCTCGGTACCTGCCAGCGTGTAGCGGTAGATATTGTCGATGAACAGCAAAACGTCGCGGCCCTCGTCGCGGAAGTACTCGGCCATCGTCAAGCCGGTCAATGCCACGCGCAGTCGGTTACCCGGTGGCTCGTTCATCTGGCCGTACACCATCGCTACCTTCGATTCGGGAAGGTTGTCCAGCTTGACGACGCCTGCTTCACTCATTTCGTGATAGAAGTCGTTGCCCTCGCGGGTGCGCTCGCCGACGCCGGCGAACACCGATAAGCCGGCATGCTGCGTCGCGATGTTGTTGATGAGCTCGAGCATCGCCACGGTCTTGCCGACGCCGGCGCCGCCGAACAACCCCACCTTGCCGCCTTTGGCGAACGGGCACACGAGATCGATCACCTTGATGCCGGTTTCGAGCAGCTCTGTAGACGGCGACAGTTCTTCGAACGACGGCGGGTCGCGGTGGATCGGCATGCTTCGTTCCGCGTTGACGGGCCCCAGTTCGTCGATCGGACGGCCGAGTACATCCATGATGCGGCCCAGTGTTGCCAGCCCGACCGGAACCGAGATGCCCGCGCCGGTATTCTTGACCTTCATGCCGCGGCGCAGCCCGTCGGCGGACCCGAGGCAGATCGTGCGCACGACGCCGTCGCCCAGTTGCTGCTGCACCTCCAGCGTCAGGTTGCTGCCGGCGAGCGTCAAGGCATTGTAGATACCGGGCAGCTGATCGCGCGCGAACTCGACATCGATCACCGCGCCGATACACTGGACTATTGTTCCCTCGTTCATAATCGTGCCCTTTGCTTGAATCAAACCGCCGCCGCGCCCGCGACGATCTCCGAGAGTTCCTTGGTGATCGCCGCCTGCCGGCTCTTGTTGTAAATCAACTGCAACTCGTCGATGATGGTCGCCGCGTTTTCCGACGCGGATTTCATCGCCACCATGCGCGCGCTCTGCTCCGAAGCCATGTTTTCGTTGACCGCCTGATAAATGACCGCCTCGAGATAACGCGTCAGCAGCCCTTCGAGCACCGTCCTGGAGTCGGGCTCGTAGATGTAGTCCCAGGGGTACGCGCGCTTGTCGGATTCTTCGCCGAGATCCGCGATCGGCAGCACCTCTAAACATACCGGCGTCTGCTTCATCGTGTTCTCGAAGCGCGTCGCCACGATGTGCAGCTCGTCGATCTTGCCGTCGAGGTACAGGTCGAGCTGCACCTTCACCGGCCCGATGATCTTGTCCAGATGGGGACGGTCACCCAGATTGGTCACTTGCGAAACGATGTTTGCCTTCAGCCGTTGCATGAAGCCCAGGCCCTTGGTGCCGACCGCTGTAACATGCACCGCGACGTCCTGTTCCTGCCATGTCTTGATCCTGCTCAAGGCCAGGCGTAGTGCGTTGGTGTTGAGGCCCCCGCACAAGCCCTTGTCGGAAGTGATCACGATGAGTCCGACGCCCTTCACCTGCGGGCGCTTCAGCAGAAACGGATGCCGATACTCCGTATTTGCGTGCGCGAGGTGGCGAATGATGGCGACCATGCGGCCGACATAGGGCCGCGCCGAACGCATCCGGTCCTGCGCCCGCTTCATCTTCGACGCCGCAACCATTTCCATTGCCTTGGTGATCTTGCCCGTGCTCTGCACGCTCTTGATCTTGTTGCGGATCTCTTTTGAGCCGGCCATCGCTAACGGTCCTCAGTACGTGCCATTCTTCTTGAAGTCCTCGATCGCCGCGATGAGTTGCTTCTCGCCCTCGGCATCCAGATCCTTCGTTGACTCGATCTTGTCGAAAAGCGTCGAATATTTGCTTTTCACGTACGCGCGCATCGCGGATTCGCACGCAAGCGCTTTCTCGACGGGCACGTCGTCGTAATAGCCCCTGGTCACCCCGAACAGCGTCAGCACCTGCTCCGCCACCGACAGCGGCGCGTATTGCGGCTGCTTCATCAGCTCGGTCACCAGCTTGCCGCGATCGAGCTGCTTGCGCGTGGCTTCGTCGAGATCGGATGCGAATTGGGCGAACGCGGCGAGCTCTCGATACTGCGCCAGGGCGAGCCGCACGCCGCCGCCAAGCTTCTTGATGACCTTGGTTTGCGCGGCGCCGCCGACACGCGACACCGAGATGCCGGCGTTGATCGCCGGACGGATGCCGGCGTTGAACAGGTCGGTCTCGAGGAAGATCTGGCCGTCGGTGATCGAGATCACGTTGGTCGGCACGAATGCGGTCACGTCGCCCGCTTGCGTCTCGATCACCGGCAGCGCGGTGAGCGAACCGGTCTTGCCCTTGACCTCTCCCTTCGTAAATTTCTCGACGTATTCCTCGTTCACCCGCGCCGCGCGTTCGAGCAGACGCGAGTGCAGGTAGAACACGTCGCCGGGATAGGCTTCGCGTCCCGGCGGCCGGCGCAGCAGCAACGAAATCTGCCGGTAAGCCCACGCCTGCTTGGTCAGGTCGTCGTAGATGATCAGGGCGTCCTGTCCCCGATCGCGGAAATACTCGCCCATCGTGCAGCCCGAATAAGGCGCGATGTATTGCATTGCCGCCGAATCCGACGCCGACGCGGCGAGGACGATCGTATACGCGAGCGCGCCGGCTTCTTCGAGCTTCTTGACCACGTTCATGATCGACGAGGCTTTCTGGCCGATCGCGACGTAGATGCAGATGAGGTCTTTCCCCTTCTGGTTGATGATGGTGTCGATGGCCACCGCCGTCTTGCCGGTCTGGCGGTCGCCGATGATCAACTCGCGCTGGCCGCGCCCGATCGGCACCATTGCGTCGATCGCCTTGAGCCCCGTCTGCACCGGCTGCGACACGCTCTTGCGCGCGATCACGCCAGGCGCCACCTTTTCGATGACGTCGGTCATCTTGGCATTGATGGGCCCCTTGCCGTCGATCGGCTGCCCGAGGGCGTTGACGACCCTGCCAATCAATTCCGGTCCGATCGGCACTTCCAGGATGCGCCCGGTGCACTTGACGACGTCACCCTCCGAGATGTGCTCATAATCGCCGAGAATCACCGCGCCGACCGAATCGCGTTCGAGGTTGAGCGCGAGCGCGAACGTATTGCCCGGGAATTCCAGCATCTCTCCCTGCATGGCATCCGACAACCCGTGGATCCGGCTGATGCCGTCGGACACCGTGACAACCGTTCCCTGCGTGCGCACCTCGGCGCCCGTGTCGAAGTTCTGGATCTTGCTCTTGATCAGTTCGCTGATTTCGGATGGATTCAACTGCATGTTTTTTCCTTGCGCTTAAGCCGCAGCCCGCATCGCGGGCGGTATCGCGTCAGTTTCGAGATTTAACGTTGCAACTGGTTCGCCATGGCCTGCAATTCGCGTCGCACCGTGGCGTCGATCACTGTATCGCCGACTACGATCTTCGCTCCGCCGATCAGGGAGCTGTCGATGCTGACCGAAGTTTCCACATTCTTCCCGAAGCGGCGCTCGAGACCTTTGCGCAGGGCTCCGAGCTGGGCGTCATCGAGCGGGAAGGCGCTGATAATCTGCGCCCGCGCAACGCCGTCGGCCTGGTCCTTCAGCGCCTGGAACAGGGTGCGGATTTCCGGCAGCAAGCCGATGCGATCCGCTTCGATCAGCACGCGGATGAAGTTGCGGCCGTTCGAGTCGAGCTGATCGCCACAAATCGAAAGAAACAGGGTCTCCTTTTCCGCCGTCGCGAACTTCGGATTGTCGAGCGCCGTCCGCACCCGGGGGTCGCCGGCGACCGCCGTGGCCACGCGCAGCATTTCCGCCCAAACCGGCAACGCGTTGGCGTCCCGCGCCAGCGCATAGGCCGCTTCGGCATACGGTCGCGCGACGGTGATCGGTTCCGCCATGTGCTTGCCTACAGCTGCTTTTCGATCGCCGCCAGCAGATCGGCGTGCGCGCTGGCGTCGACTTCGCGCTTGAGTATCTGCTCGGCGCCGGCGACGGCCAGCTGCGCCACCTGGCCGCGCAGCGTTTCCCTCGCGCGATAGACTTCCTGCTCGATCTCGGCCTTGGCCGCAGCGAGCAGCCGGTCGCCCTCGGTCTTGGCCAGCGACTTCGACTGCTCGATCGTCTCGGTCTTCAGCTTCTCGCCTTGTGCAACGATCTCCTGCGCACGGGTCTTGGCTTCGGTCATCATTTCGCCGATCTTCTTTTCGGCATTAGCCAGGGCGTGACGCCCCTCTTCGCCCGCGGCGAGCCCGTCGGCGATCTGCGTCTGGCGCGTCTCGATCGCGCGCATCAGCACCGGCCAGATGAACTTCGCGCAAGCCCAGATGAAGACGGCGAAGACGACCGCCTGCATCAGCAGCGTCAGATTGATGTTCATGACTGTCCCTAGGTCCGGCCCGCCGATCGACTACTTGAGCCCGGCAGGTATCAGCGGATTGGCGTACGCGAACAGCATCGCGATGCCCAGTCCGATGATGAACGAGGCATCGATCAGGCCGAGAAGCAGGAAGACCTTCGCCTGCAGCGCCGGGATCATTTCCGGCTGGCGCGCCGCGCCCTCGAGAAAGCGCGAGCACATGATGCCGATGCCGACGCAGGCGCCAAGTGCGCCGAGGCCGATCATCAGGCCGATACCGATGCCCGTAGATGCCTGGATCTGGGCGACGAGTTGCAGCTTGTCCATTGTTTTCCCTTTCTGACGTGAATCGAATTGAACTGATCTGATGACTAGTGGTGCTCGTGCGCCATCGCAATGTACGCGACAGTCAGCATCATGAAAATGTAGGCCTGCAATCCTGCGATGAAGCCGTCGAAAATTATCCATGCCGGCTGCAAAATCACCCCGGACAGGAGTGCGCCGACATAGCCGCTGGATGCGAACAGGGCGATCAGCAGAAACATTATTTCGCCCGCGTACATGTTGCCGAACAATCGCAGCGAATGCGATAAGGGCTTGGAAACGTATTCGATCACATTGAACAGCAGATTGAACGCGATCAGCAGCGGCGCCGCCCACAAGGGGCGCACGCCGAAAGGCACCGCGTAGAGCTCGTGCGCCCAGCCGCCGAGACCCTTGTTCTTGATGTTGTAGAAAATCATCAGCCCGAGCACCGACAGGGAAAGGGCGAACGTCGTGTTCACGTCGGCGGTCGGCACGCTGCGCCATACGTGCAGATGAAATACATTGGCGTAGATCCAGGCCATGATGTCGGCCGGGAGCAGATCCATCAGATTCATGAACAGCACCCACAGCCCGACCGTCAGCGCGATCGGCGCGACGATCCTGTAGTCGTGATGAAACATGCTCCGGACCTGGTCGTTGACGAAGCCAACGGTCAGCTCGACGAAGGCCTGCTTCTTCGACGGCACCCCTGGGGTCGCCCGGCGAGTGATCAGCCAGATGAATCCGAGCACGAGCACGCCGAGGACGAGCGAGGTGATGACCGTGTCGTAGTGGATCGTCCAGAAGCCGCCGTCGGAGTCCCCGACCGGCCTGGCGAAGAACGTCAGGTGGTGCTGAATGTAGCTCGACGCGTCGTGCTGTTCGGCGAGCTTTTCACCGACCTGTTCCGTTGCTGCGGCCATCGCCATCCCTGCGTTCCATCAGTCGCGAATCACGATCGCCGCTGTCCATACCAACACGGTGACGACGAACGCGGCGAACAAGGCCGCAGGAACGACGTCGCGGTAGGTCGTCAGCACCAGCCAGAGCTGGAGCACGATCAACGTAATCTTGGCTGCTTCGGCGCGGATCATCGTCCGCACCGTATCCCCTGCCGTCGGCGCCCTGCGAAGCCCGACGATCACTGCATAGACGACGCCTGCGGTGATGTTTACCAGTCCGCCCAGCAACGCCGACAACGCCCCGTGCAGTCCTGCCCACCATCCGGCGATCGCGGCAATCGCGAGCGTTGCCAAAAGCTGCCAGCCCGCGATGCGGCCGACAGGAAAACCCGGTGGGGAGCGTGCCGAATCCGGCGTGGCCACGGAACGAAGCAAACCTTTGGATTATAGGATTTTGTGCGGTGCGGCGTCAACGAAAGCCGACGCCAAATAAGCAAGCCGCTCGGTGTCGCGCTTCAGCCGCCGGTCAGCGCACAGACGATCATCACCTCCTCGTTGCCAGCAAGGCGCGGCGACAGGTCTCGCGCCTGCACGCCGTTGACGAAGAACTTGATGTGCTGGCGGATGCTCCCTTGCTCATCGATGATGCGAAAGCGAATGCCGGGATAGCGCAGTTCCAGGTCGCCGACGACCTCGGCGAGCGTTGCGCCGTCGGCGCTGACCTTCGCCGCGTCGTTGGTGTACGAGCGCAGCGGACCGGGTACGAGGACGTGCATCGTCGTCGGCGAATGGCTTCGTCGTCGCCGCTACATCGCCTCGACCGAGTAGATCTCAGGCAAGTGCGACGCCAGGCATTTCCACGTGCGCCCTTCGTCCCGGCTGGCCCAGACCTCGCCGCTGGTGGTGCCGAAATAGACGCCGACCGGCGCTCCGGCATCGGCGGTCATCGCCTGCCGCTTGACCGTCAGCCATGCCTGCGATTTGGGCAGTCCGATCGCCTGTCGCTGCCAGGTCTTCCCGGCATTGACCGATCGATATACCGCCGGCTTGCCGCCGGGCGAGACGCGCGGCCACACGCTGGTGCCATCCATCGGGAAGACCCAGATCGTATCGGGGTCGCGCGGATGCACGACCATCGGCAAGCCGATCGGGCCGACGCTCTTGGGCATGGCCGCACCGATGTCTTCCCAGCGCTCGGCCGGCCGATCGAGGCGGTAGATGCCGCAGTGATTCTGCTGATACAGGCGGTCGGGCAGCATCGGATGCAGGCGTACGCAATGCGGGTCGTGGCCGTACTCGGGATCCGGCTGCGGCAGAAAGTCCGCCTTCACGCCGCGATTCAGCGGCCGCCAATCGGCGCCGCCGTCGGTGGATTCGAATACGCCTCCCCCCGACATGCCGATGTACATATGTCGCGCATCGCGCGGATCGATCAGGATCGAATGAAGCTTCGGTCCATCCGGCGTGCCGTCCTGGTCGCCGCCGCACCATGCCTTGCGCTGCGGATGCTCGTTGAAGCCGGCAACGCCGCGCCAGGTCGCTCCGCCGTCCTCGGAACGGAACAGCCCTTGCGGCGACGTGCCGCCGTACCAGACGCCCGGCTCGCTCGCATGTCCCGGCGTCAGCCAGAACGTGTGATCGACGACCCTTGCGCTGCCTTCGCTGAATGCCGGCGGCTGCTTCGCCTCGTGCCAGCTGCGGCCGCGATCGCTTGAGCGAAAAATCGTAGGACCGAGGTGTCCGGTGCGCGCCGCTGCGAGCATCGTCTTGGCGTCGCGAGGGTCGGCGATACAGTGGTGCACGATATGGCCCAGGAACTGCGGCCCCGCGACGCGCCAGCTTCGGCGTGCAGGATCGCCGTGCAATTGCCACAGGCCCTTGCGCGTCGCGAGCAGCAAGCTCACGCGACGCGCAGGCATCTTCGCAGCCTGCGCCATGACGTTCTCCTTCGACGGGTAGTCGCGATCGGACTGCCGAAGTTACGCTTTCGCGCGCGCGCCGACAAGTACTCGGCGTCGTTCGACGTCGCAACGATTTCCGGTACAATTTACGATCTGTCGCTCGTCGCGTGCTTAGCGTGCTAGCTGCACGCGCGCGATAGCCGTCGCCACACATCACGCGGAAGGAAAAATGTCATGACGATCAAAGTCGGCGACCGGCTGCCTGCCGGCACGCTGAGCGAGTACGTCGAGGTCGCGACCGAGGCATGTCCGGTCGGACCCAACCAGTTCCAGATCGATGCGCTGACCAAGGGCAAGAAGGTCGTGCTGTTCGGCTTGCCCGGCGCATTCACCCCGACCTGCTCGGGCAAGCACGTGCCGGGTTATGTCGCGCATTTCGGCGAGCTCAAGGCCAAGGGCGTCGACGAGATCATCTGCATGTCGGTCAACGACGCCTTCGTGATGGGCGCGTGGGCGAAGGATCAGAAGACCGAGGGCAAGGTCCGGATGATGGGCGACGGCAGCGCCGCGTACACGAAGGCGCTCGGCCTTGAGCTCGACCTGAACGCCCGCGGCATGGGCGTGCGTTGCCAGCGCTTTTCGGCGCTGGTCGACGACGGCGTCGTCAAATCACTGAACGTCGAGGGGCCGGGCAAGTTCGAAGTCTCCGACGCGCAGACGATGCTGAAGCAACTCGGCTGAACCGCGACCTCGCTTGCAAAAACGGCGCCTGCGGGCGCCGTCTTTGTTTGCGATGCGCTATCAAGCGCGTGTGAGCTGGCGGCGCGAGCTCAGCGGAGCTTTGCCAATATGCCGTCGAGCTGGTCGAGGCTCGAATAGGCGACGACGATACGGCCGGCGCCGTCTCGCGTCGCTTCGATGCGCACGCTGGTGCCGAGAGCGTCGGACAGCTCGTTTTCCAGCCGCGCCAGATCGGCGTCGGCGCTTTTTCCGCGCAGCCGCCGTTTTTTCTTCGGTGCCGGATGCTGCGCGGCCTGCATCATGCGCTCGGTGTCGCGCACCGACATGCCGAGGGCGACGACTTTCGCCGCAGCGGCGGCCTGCTGCGCCGCCGGCAATCCCAGCAACGCGCGGGCATGCCCCATGTCGAGCTCGCCTGACAGCAAATAGTCCTGCACCGGCTTGGCAAGCTGCGTCAGCCGCAAAAGATTCGTCACCGCACTGCGCGAGCGGCCGACGGCTTCTCCAGCCGCCTCGTGCGTCAGTCCGAATTCGTCGATCAGCCGCTTGATGCCCTGCGCCTCCTCGAGAGGATTCAGATCCTCGCGCTGGATGTTCTCGATCAGCGCCAGCGCGAGTGCCGCCTGGTCGGGCACTTCGCGCACGAGCGCGGGCACCTCGGCCAACCCCGCGCGCCGCGCCGCCAGCCAGCGTCGTTCGCCGGCGATGATCTCGAAGCGGTTCGCGTCGACCGGGCGCACGAGTATCGGCTGCATGACCCCCTGCGCCTTGATCGACGCGGCCAGCTCGTCGAGCGAGGCTTCGTCCATCCGCGAACGCGGCTGGTATTTGCCCGGGCGAATGCGATCGAGGGCGATGGTCTGCAGCGATTCGCTGCTCGGCGTCTCGGTCGAGCCCGACAACAGCGCATCGAGCCCTCGTCCGAGCCCTTTCAACTTAGCCATTGACGACTCCCGGTTGCGGCGACGCGGCTTCATCGCGGCGGAGCATTTCACCGGCCAGGGCGAGATACGCCACCGCGCCCTTGGATGTCCGGTCCAGAGTGAGCGCGGGCACGCCGAAGCTCGGCGCTTCGGCGAGCCGGATATTGCGCGGGATCACCGTGCGGTAGAGCTTGTCGCCGAAATGCTTCTGCAGGTCGGCCGACACGTTGAGCGCCAGCGTATTGCGCGGATCGAACATCGTGCGCAGCAGACCTTCGATCTCGAGGCGCGGGTTCAGATGGGCGCGAACCTTTCGTATCGTCTGCACCAGATCGGACAGGCCTTCGAGCGCGTAGTACTCGCACTGCATCGGGATCAGCACGCTATCCGCCGCGCACAGCCCGTTCAAGGTCAATAGCGACAATGAAGGCGGGCAGTCGAGCAGGATGAAGTCGTATTCGCCAACGACCTCCGAGATCGCCGTGCGCATCTGCTTCAGCGCTTCGGCGAGCGCGTCCTTGAGCCGCATTTCGCGCTCGGGAAGATCGACCAGCTCGACTTCGGCCCCGGCGAGCTCGCGGTTGGCCGGCACCAGATCGAACCCGCCGCTAGGCGAAGCGACGCGGACGTCGGCGATTTTTTTCTCACCAAGCAGGACTTGGTATACGGTGTGAGTAAGTGCACGCTTATCGACGCCGGCTCCCATTGTCGCGTTGCCTTGGGGATCGAGGTCGACCAAAAGGACCCGGCGCTTCATCGCGACCAGACTGGCGGCGAGATTGACGCTGGTCGTCGTCTTGCCGACGCCGCCTTTCTGATTGGCCACGGCGATGATCTTGGTCACGCGGCGCGCTCCATGATCACCAGATGACGATCGCCTTCGACGCCGGGAATTTTCAGCGCCGGGGTGCTCGTCACACCGATCCCGGCGGGCAATTGCGCGATCTCCTCGTGCGGATAGACCCCTTTCATCGCGACCAGGCGTCCTTCCGGGGCGAGCAGGCTGCCGCTGGCGAGGGCAAACACCGCGAGATCGGAGAAGGCGCGTGAAATCGCAATATCGAAGCCGGCGGCCGGCGTGTATTCCTCGACCCGCGCCGCGACGACCTCGACATTCGGCAGCGGCAATTCGATCGCGGCCTGGCGAAGGAACGTGGCCTTCTTGAAGTTGCTGTCGAGCAGGGTGAGTTGCCAATCCGGGCGCACGATCGCCAACGGTATGCCCGGCAGGCCGCCGCCGCTGCCGATGTCGATCAGGCGCAGGCCGGCCCGCGAAGGCAGATGCGGCAGCACCGCCAGCGAATCCAGCAGATGATGCGTGATCATCCGTTCCGGCTCGCGGATCGCCGTCAGATTATGGGTTCGATTCCATTTGTCGAGCAGCGCCAGATAGGCGAGCAGCCTGGCCTGGGTGTCGGCGCCGACAAGCGCGGCCAGTCCCAGCGTCGCGACGCCGTCGGCCAGCCGCGCGGCCGGCGTCATGCCGAAAGCTTGCGCGCGACCGGCGCATCGAAGCCGCGCTTCAAGTGGACGAGCAGCAGCGAAATCGCCGCCGGGGTCATCCCGGGAAGGCGAGCGGCCTGTCCTATCGTCTCCGGCCGATGCTGGTTGAGCCTTTGCTGCACCTCGACCGAAAGCCCCCGCACCTTGCGGTAGTCGACGTCGGCGGGGAGGCGCAGGGCCTCCTGCCCGGCGTGACGCGCGATTTCCTCGTTCTGCCGCTCGATATAGCCGGCGTACTTGGTCGCGACTTCGACTTGGGCGGCCACCTCCGGGTCGGCCACAGGCGCGCCCGCACCGGGCAGGCTCATCAGGCTCGCGTACCCGACGCCGGGCCGGCCCAACAGATCGACCAGCGCGTAGTCGCGCTCGAGGCCCTGCCCCAGCACCCGCATCGCGCTGGCTTGATCGACGACCCGCGGGTTGACCCAGGTCGACTTCAGCCGCTCGATCTCCGCGGCGACGGCGTCGCGCTTGCGACAAAACGCATCCCAACGAATGTCGTCGACGACACCGATGCGTCGTCCGGCCTCGGTCAGGCGCAGATCCGCGTTGTCTTCGCGCAATTGCAGCCGGTATTCGGCGCGGCTGGTGAACATCCGGTAGGGCTCGCTGACCCCGCGCGTAATCAGGTCGTCGACCAGCACGCCCAGATACGCCTGGTCGCGGCGCGGACACCAGCCTTCGCGGCCCCCGGCGAGAAGTGCCGCGTTGATGCCTGCCAGCAGGCCCTGCGCTGCGGCTTCCTCGTATCCGGTGGTGCCGTTGATCTGGCCGGCGAAAAACAAGCCGGCGATCGCTTTGGTCTCGAGCGTGGCCTTCAGCGCGCGCGGATCGAAATAATCGTATTCGATCGCATAACCGGGGCGCAGGATGTGCGCGCGCGACAGTCCCTCTATCGAGCGGACCAGCGCCAGCTGCACGTCGAACGGCAGACTGGTCGAAATACCGTTCGGGTAGACCTCATGGGTCGTCAGGCCTTCGGGCTCGAGGAAAACCTGATGGCTGTCGCGCCCGGCAAATCGGGTGATCTTGTCCTCGATCGACGGACAGTAGCGCGGGCCGATACCTTCGATGACGCCGGTGAACATCGGCGAGCGGTCGAGCCCGCCGCGGATGATCTCGTGCGTGCCGGCGTTGGTGTGCGCGATCCAGCACGGCACTTGCTGCGGATGCATGTCGCGGCTGCCCACGAAGGAAAATACCGGCGGCGGATCGTCGCCCGGCTGCACAGCCAGGCTCGTGTAGTCGATCGTGCGGCCGTCGATGCGCGGCGGCGTGCCGGTCTTCAGGCGCCCGGCCGGGAGCTTGATCTCGCGAAGGCGCGCGCCCAGGGTTGCAGCGGGCGGATCGCCGGCGCGCCCCGCCGCATAGTTCTCCAGGCCGACATGGATCCGTCCGGAAAGAAAGGTACCGGCCGTCAGCACCACCGTCGTCGCGTCGAATCGGATGCCGAGCTGGGTGACGCACTCCGACGACCCGATCGCCTTCGAGCACCAGATCGTCGACCGCCTGCTGGAACAGCGTCAGATTGGGCTGGTTTTCCAGGCGGGCCCGGATCGCCTGCCGGTAAAGGACGCGGTCGGCCTGAGCGCGGGTCGCGCGTACCGCCGGTCCCTTGCTCGCGTTCAGGATGCGGAACTGGATCCCGGCCTCGTCGGTGGCGAGTGCCATCGCGCCGCCGAGGGCGTCGACCTCCTTGACCAGGTGTCCCTTGCCGATGCCCCCGATCGAGGGATTGCACGACATCTGGCCCAGAGTCTCGATGCTATGCGTTAGCAGCAGCGTGCGGCAGCCCGATCCGGGCCGACGCCAAGGCCGCTTCGGTGCCGGCATGGCCGCCGCCGACGACGATGACGTCGAAATGTTCTTGGAACCTCATGTTTTATAACAGAAACAGGTTGGTGGCACTGCCCCGCTTATCATACGTGAAACGGCAGCCTCGCAAAAGGGCCCGAACGATGTTTCACGTGAAGCCCGCGCTTTGGGGGTTTCACGTGAAACACGAAGCCGTTGCTCAGGCGGCTGCGCGCCCGGCGGATTCGCGGATGACCAGCTTCAACGGGAGATCCGGCCACATAAACTCGCGCCCCGCCAGGGCGGCGACCAGGAAGTCGCCGGCGGCCTGGCCGGTGGCGCTCGCGGCGAAGCGGATCGAAGTCAGCGGAGGATCCAGGCAGCGCGCTATCGCGCTATCGCCGCAACCTATTACCGAGATCTGCCGGGGCACGTCGAGGTCCAGCGCGCGGCATTCGCGCAGCGCGGCGGCTGCCGCGACGTCGGAGGACGCCACGATGGCCGTCGCGGCGTTTTCGATAAGCCGGCGGACCGCGGCCCGGACGGCCTCGGTGTCATCGAGCGAGTCGACCTGGTGCTCGATCATCGTTGCGTTTTCCCCCAAGGGCGCACGCCGATCGGCGCCCTCGCCCTGCCGCCGACCGATGATGCCGATGTGGCGATGTCCCAGTTGCTGCAGATACGCGCAGGCCAATGCCAGGCCTCGCCGCTCGATCGTCTCGCCGGTGGTTGCGATATCCGATCCGGGCTTTTGCCCGCATCCGACGTACGGCAAGGAGCGGCCAGACTTCCAGCCCTCCCGGTCCGGCGTCGCGCCCGCGCCTATGAACAGCAAGCCATCGACGCCGCGCGCCGCCAGCGCTTGCGCGCACGCGGCGGCCGATGCCCCCGCGCCCGCCGCGCGAACCAATACGCCGACCCCTCGCGCCGAGAGGCTCCGCTCCGCCGCCTCCAGCATCTGCAAGACGACCGGATCGGCTGGATCGCTGAGGATCGCCCCCACGAGGCCCGACTTGCGCGTCGATAAGGAGCGCGCCGCGGCATTGGCAACATAGCCGAGCCGCGCCGCGGCGTCCGCAACGCGGGCCCGCACCGCCTCGCTTACCAGCTCAGGGCGCGCCAGTGCACGCGAGGCGCTGGCCGTCGAAACCTTCGCCGCGCCCGCGACGTCCGCTAGACTGGGCACATCGCGATTCCGCATCCGTCGCCGCGACGGCACCCCTTGGGTTGCGTCTTGAGAGGGTTGCGTCCGGACGCGGAGAAGAAGTTTGTGAAGTCATCGCAATCGATTACAGTAATCGCTTGCCGCAATCGGTATCAGAAAGCGGTTGCACTCTTTAGATTAGCCGCTGAGGCTCGATCGTGCAAGCACGTGGCCAAAGAAAAAGGGCGCGAACTGCGCCCTCTGTGCGGAGCCGGCTTGGCGATTAGCGATCGAATCTCGCGCCGAGCGCCCGCCGCTGCGCCGACAAGGCCTGCGGCTGCTTGGCGCCCAGTTTTGCGAACAACTCGTCGTGCGCATCGAGTTCGCGCGTCCAGCGCGCACGGTCGAAGCGCATCACCTGCGCGAAGCGATCGGGGCCGAACTCCAGGCCGCGCCAATCGAGATCGCCATATTCGGGTTGCAGGCCAAGCTCGGTTTCGACCGCGTGCGCGCGGCCCTGGCAGCGCTCGATGATCCACTTCAAGACGCGCATGTTCTGGCCGAATCCCGGCCATGCGTACTTGCCTTGCTCGTCGGTGCGAAACCAGTTGACGTTGAACACGCGCGGCGGCCTCGCTACCGCACGACCCATCGCCAGCCAGTGCGCGAAGTAGTCGCCGATGTGGTAGCCGCAGAAGGGCAGCATCGCGAACGGATCGCGTCGCACTTCGCCGACCTTGCCGGCCGCGGCCGCAGTCGTCTCCGATCCCATCGTAGCGGCCTTGTAGACGCCGTCGTCCCAGCTGGTCGCCTCGACCACCAGCGGCACGGTGTCGCTGCGGCGCGCGCCGAAGATGAATGCCGATATCGGCACACCGGCGGGATTGTCCCATTCGGGGTCGAGCGATGGGCACTGCGTCGCCGCAACGGTGAATCGCGCGTTCGGATGCGCGGCTTTGCGCCCGCAGCCGGGAGCCCACGACTGCCCACGCCAATCGGTCAGATGCGCCGGCGGATCCTTGGTCATGCCTTCCCACCAGACATCGCCGTCGTCGGTCAATGCGACGTTGGTGAAGATGACGTTCTCCCGCAGCGTCTCCATCGCGTTCGGATTCGATTCATACGAGGTTCCGGGGGCGACACCGAAATAACCGGCCTCGGGATTGATCGCGTGAAAGGTGCCGTCCGCGTGGGGCTTGATCCAGGCGATGTCGTCGCCGATCGTCGTCACCTTCCATCGGTCGAGACCTTGCGGCGGAATCATCATCGCGAAGTTGGTCTTGCCGCAGGCGCTGGGAAATGCCGCAGCGACGTAGCTCTTATTTCCCTCGGGCGAAGTGACCCCGAGGATCAGCATGTGCTCGGCGAGCCATCCCTCGTCGCGGCCCATCACCGATGCAATGCGCAAAGCAAAGCATTTCTTTCCGAGCAGCGCGTTGCCGCCGTAGCCCGAGCCGTAGCTCCAGATCTCGCGCGTCTCGGGAAAATGGACGATATATTTGTGGCCGGGATTGCACGGCCACGGCACGTCGCCCGCGCCGGGCGCCAGCGGTGCGCCGACCGAATGCACGCATGGCACGAAGCTGCCGTCGGTGCCGAGCACCTCGAGCGCCGCGAAACCCATGCGCGTCATGATGCGCATGCTGGCCGCGACATAAGGGCTGTCGGTCAGCTGGACGCCGATGTGCGCGATCGGGCTGCCGAGCGGGCCCATCGAAAACGGCACGACGTACATCGTGCGCCCGCGCATCGAGCCTTCGAAAAGCGCGTCGATTTTGCGGCGCATCTCGGCGGGCGCGACCCAGTTGTTCGTCGGACCGGCGTCGGCCTCGCGCTCACTGCAGATGAACGTGCGATCTTCGACGCGGGCGACGTCGGACGGATCCGACCAGGCGAGGTAGCTGTTCGGGCGCTTGGCGGGATTGAGCCGCCGCAACATCCCCGATTCGACCATCGCCGTACAAAGCCGGTCGTACTCCTGCTGCGAGCCGTCGCACCACACGATGCTGTCGGGGCGGGTGCGGGCCGCGATGTCTCTTACCCAGGCGAGGAGCTTCGGATGGCGTGCCTGCAGAGGCGGTCGAAACGATGGGGCGAGCGATGATGCGGTATCGGGAGCGTTCATGCGGCCTGGGAGCGGGCGCCACGTCGGAATCGGCGCGCAGGACAAGAGGGAAAGATAACTCTAGCACCTCGCCGCGCCCGACGTAAGCGCGGTTCGCCCCCGCAGAATCGGTCAGGCCACTGGGCTGCCGGTCCGGTCCGTGCGACGACGCCGGCCGGGGCCGCCAAAGAAACAGCGCCTGGCGCGGGTCAAGGGCGAAGCGACGACCGCGCCGCTGCTCGCCAACGGCAGCCGCTCAAGGCGCTCATTTACCGATGCAGAACCGGCTGAAGATCATACCGAGCAGATCGTCGGCGCTGACTTCGCCGGTGATCGTCGAAAGCGACTGCTGCGCGCCGCGAAGCTCCTCGGCGAAGAGTTCGAGCGGCGGCGGCGAGGTGCGCAGGTGCCTCCCCGCGGCGTCAAGGTGCGTGCCGGCCGCGCGCATCGCCAGCAAATGCCGCTCGCGCGCGAGAAACGTGCCCTCCATGTCCTCGTGCGCGCCGGCTGCCGCAAGCATGGCCTCGCGAAGGAGCTCGACGCCGGCCCCGGTCTTGGCCGAAAGCCATACCTCTTCTGCGCCGCCCGACGCCGAGCTTTTCGCTTCGATCCCGGCGAGATCGATCTTGTTGCGGACGACGATCCTCCGCAGCGACTGCGGCAGCTGCCCGACGATGGCGACGTCGGCGTCCTGATCGGACTCCCTCGCATCGGTGACGATCAGCGCCAGGTCGGCGCGGGCGATCGTCGCCCAGGTTTTCTCGATGCCGATGCGCTCGATCGGATCGGCGCTATCGCGCAGGCCCGCGGTGTCGATGATGTGCAGCGGGATGCCGCGGATTTCGACGCTGCTGCGAATCGCATCGCGCGTCGTGCCGGCATGCGGGGTCACGATCGCGACGTCGTCGCCGGCGAGCTGGTTCATCAGGCTCGATTTGCCGACGTTGGGCTGGCCGATCAGTACGACGTCGAGGCCCTCGCGCAAGAGGTTTCCCTGGCGAGCGCGTGCCGCAATCGAATCCAGGCGCTCGCGCAGGCCGGCAAGCTTGCCGACGGCATCGGCCCGCTGCATGAACTCGATGTCTTCGTCGGGAAAATCCAGCGTCGCTTCGGTGAACACCCGGAGCTCGGTCAACCGATCGACCAGCGCGCGGATTTCGGCAGAAAACGCCCCGCTCAAGCTGCGCGCCGCCGCGCGCGCAGCGGTCGCCGTCGCCGCGTCGATGAGGTCGGCGACGCCCTCGGCTTGCGCCAGGTCGATCTTGCCGTTGAGGAACGCTCGCTTGGTGAATTCGCCGGGCTCGGCGAGCCGTGCGCCAAGGTCGAGGCAGCGGCGCAGTACTTGCGCCAGTACCGCGGGCCCGCCGTGTCCGTGCAATTCGAGAACGGTCTCGCCGGTGTACGAGGCCGGCGCCGGGAAGTACAGCGCCAGTCCCTGGTCGAGCGTTTCGCCGTGCGCGCCGACAAAGTTGGCGCTGGTCGCGACGCGAGGCTTGAGCGCCCGGCCGACGACGCCGTCGATGACGTGCTGCAGGTCCGGGCCCGAGAGGCGCACGATGCCGATGCCGCCGCGACCGGCGGGCGTCGCGATCGCGGCGATCAGCTCGGTAGCCAGCGACGTCGGCATGCTTTGCCCGCGCGCGGGGCCTCGGGTCGTGCTAGCGGCGCTTCGCTGCCGCGGCGGCGGTCTCGCGCCCGATGACGCGATTCATATGCCACTGCTGGAAGATCTGCAGCGAATTGTTGATCAGCCAGTACAGCACCAGGCCTGCCGGGAAGAAGATGAACATCACCGAGAACGCGATCGGCATGATCTGCATCACTTTCGCCTGCACCGGATCCTGGATCGGCGTAGGCGAAAGCTTGACCTGCAGATAGGCGGTGATCGCATAGATGACCGGCAGCACGTACCACGGATCAGGCGCCGACAGATCGTGAATCCAGCCGATCCATGGCGCGTGGCGCAGCTCGACGGCGGACAGGAGAACCCAATAGAGCGCGATGAACACCGGGATCTGAACCAGGATAGGCAGACATCCGCCGAGCGGATTGATCTTCTCGGTCTTGTACATCTCCATCATCTTGATCTGCAGCTGCTGCTTGTCCTTGGAATACTGCTCCTGCAGCGCTTTGAGCTTCGGTGCGATCACTTTCATCTTGGCCATCGAGCGCGCGCTGGCATGGTTCAGCGGATAAAAAACGCTCTTGATGATGATCGTCAGCAACACGATCGCCCAGCCCCAGTTGTGCACCAGCGAGTGCAGCCACTTGAGCAGCACGAACAGCGGGGCCGCGATGACCGTGAATATGCCGTAATCGACGACCAGGTCGAGACCCTTGGCCAGCGATTTCAGCGTGTCCTGGATCTGTGGCCCGGCGTAGAGCTTGACCTTGATGTCGCCGGTCGCGCCCGGCGCTATCGTCGGGCCGGGGACGATCACTCCTGCCGCGTATAGGCCGTTGTCGAGCTTGCGCGCATAAAACTCGCGCGGCGTCTTCGGCTCTTCGGGAGGAAGCCACGCGGCGACGAAATAGTGCTCGACCATCCCCACCCAGCCGTTGTCGGCATTCTTGGTGAACGGCGGCTTGCGGCTCGGATCGCTGGCGAGCTTGTCCAGGTCGCCGAATTCGACTTTCTTGAATTTGTCGGCCTCGTTGTAAACGACGGGTCCGATGTACGACGAGGGCGCCATCGAGTTTTGCTGGCTCTGCGACTTGGTGTCGCGGGTGAACTGGAAATAGGCGTGCGGCGAGATCGGCGCCGCGCTCGCATTGGTGACCGCATAGTCGACGTCGATCACATAGCTGCCGCGATGGAAGGTCAGCGTCTGCACGATCTTGTCGCCGTTCGCGGCGCTCGCCTGCAGCTTGAGTTCCAGCGTGTCTGCGCCGGGCGCCAGCTCGCGCGGACCGGGCAGGGGCTGCCACAGCGTGCGGTGATTGGGCAGGCCTTCGCCGAGCAGGCCCGATTGCGCAACGAACGTGCGGTCGGCATTTTTCTGCAAGAAGCAGGTACGGCCGGGACGTGTCCTCGGTGTCGCGGTGCTCGTTCAACGCCACCTTGGTAATGACTGCGCCGGCAGTATCGATGTCGGCGCCGTAGAGGTCGGTCCGGATCGCGATCGTTTCGCCGGCCGGCGCTGCGGCCGGCGCGGCGTTCGGGTTCGCCGTGACAGCAGCTCCGGGTATCGGCGTGGCCGTGGGTACCGGCGATTCGGCGGACGAGCGGGGCGCAGTCTGCGTGACCGGCGGTGGCGGCGGCCGGTGCTCGCGCTGCCACGCCTCCCACAGGAATAGCGCGGAGAACGAAAAGATGACAAAAAGAATCAGGCGTTGGGTGTCCATGACTGCCGAAATCGAATCGTGATGATGCTAGGGAACCGGATCGTACCCGCCGGCATGATACGGATGGCAGCGCGCCAGCCGTCGCGCGGCAAGCCACACGCCGCGGACCGCGCCATGCCGCTCGATCGCTTCGCGCGCATAGTCCGAGCAGCTGGGATAAAAACGGCAGTTCGCGCCGAGCAGCGGACGCAGCGCGTATTGGTATGCGCGCAGCAGGCCGAGCAGCAGCGTTTTCATTGCGCCCTTGCCGCGGTCAGCGCGTCCAGCAGCCGCGCCGCCTCGGCGCCGAGCGCCGCGATGCCGGCCGGCGGACAGCCGCGTCGAAGGCGCAGCACGATGTCGAATCGATCGAGCCCCGGGCGGCGCAGGCGCACCGCTTCGCGCAGCATGCGTTTGAGCCGGTTGCGGTCGACCGCGAGCTTCAGTTGTTGCTTGCCGATCACGTATCCTACCTGGCCGATCGGGCCGCCGGCGGGCACCGCCAGCAGCTGCAGATATTCGGATTCGATGCGACGGCCTTGTCGAAACAGCCTGGCGAACGCCGCCGCCCCACGCAATCGGTGCCGTTGATTCGAGCCTATTGGGGATTTGCGACGGCTCTAGACGGCGAGCCGGGCGCGGCCCTTGGCGCGCCGTGCGCGCAGGACCTTGCGGCCGCCGATGCTCTTCATGCGGGCGCGAAAGCCGTGCGTCCGCTTGCGCCGGATGACCGACGGCTGGTAAGTGCGCTTCATGATCTGTTTCCGTTCGAAAAAAGCCTTACATTAGAACGTTTTGCATAGCGCCCTGTCAAGGTAATCCGCGTCGATCGCTGTGGATAACTTTGCAGCAAGCGAGTACAATGCGGTTGTCACGGGCTCCGTTCGGCGCCCGCTATTTTTTGGTCTTGCCTTCCCGCACGCACTATCCGCCATGTCCACGCCCGTATTCTGGCAGGCCTGCCTGGAATCGTTTCAGCAGGAGCTGACGCAGCAGCAATTCAATACCTGGATTCGTCCGCTGCGGCTGGAAATCGCCGGTGATGAGCTGCGGCTGATCGCCCCCAACCGTTTTGTACTGCAGTGGGTCAAGGAGCGGTTTGCCGGGCGCATCGAGGAGCTGGCCGCGGTCGCGGTCGGCCGACCGTTGCGACTGGGACTGGTCGTTGCCGAGGGCGCCGAGCGCGTGCCTGCGCCGGCCGTCACCGCGATCTCGCCTGACCCCGGCGCCGCAGCGACGCGACGCGGCGAGCAGGCCAGCGTCAATCCTGCGTTCACTTTCTCCACTTTCGTCGCCGGCAAGGCCAACCAGCTCGCGCGCGCGGCGGGCATGCAGGTCGCCGACAATCCGACTTCGTACAACCCGCTGTTCGTTTATGGCGGCGTCGGGCTCGGGAAGACGCACCTGATCCAGGCGATCGGCAACCAGATCCTGGCCAACGATCCGGCCGCGAAGATCCGCTACATCCATGCCGAGACCTATGTCTCCGACGTCGTGCGCGCCTATCAGCACAAGGCGTTCGATGATTTCAAGCGCTATTACCGGACGCTGGATCTCCTGCTGATCGACGACATCCAGTTCTTCAACGGCAAGAGTCGCACGCAGGAAGAGTTCTTCTACCTGTTCAACACGCTGATCGAAGCGCGCAAGCAGGTCGTCATAACCTGCGACACCTACCCGAAGGAAATCTCGGGCATCGAGGAGCGGCTGATTTCGCGCTTCGGCTGGGGCCTGACGGTCGCCCTCGAGCCGCCGGAGCTGGAGATGCGCGTCGCGATCCTGCTGTCCAAGGCGGCGCAGACCGGCATGAAGCTCGACGAGCAGGTCGCGTTCTTCATCGCCAAGCACATCCGCTCGAACGTCCGTGAGCTCGAAGGCGCGCTGAAGCGGGTGCTCGCCTACTCGAGCTTCCACCGCCAGGAAATCTCGCTGTCGGTGGCCAAGGACGCGCTGCGCGACCTGCTGGCCGTCCAGAACCGCCAGATCTCGATCGAGAACATCCAGAAGACGGTCGCCGACTACTACAAGATCCGGATTTCGGACATGCATTCGAAGAAGCGCTCGCGCGCGATCGCGCGGCCGCGGCAGGTCGCGATGGCGCTTGCCAAGGAGCTGACGCAGCTGTCTCTGCCGGAGATCGGCAGCAATTTCGGCGGCCGGGATCACACGACGGTGCTGCACGCCTGCCGCCAGATCGCCAAGCTGCGCGAGTCGGTCCCCGAGATGACCCACGACGTCAATTTTCTGCTTCAGGTATTGCGAAACTAGACGCGCAAACGAGGCGCGGCCGGGACGTCCTGACTGTATGAATCGGCACTGAACGGGTTTATAATTTGTTGATTAACCGACCCAGGCTGGCGACGCGCAAATTTGCCCCCAAACCATCCACACGCCGAACAGAACTTATACCGCGGCGCAGGCGCGCCAAAGCTGCGGAATCGGAAGCCTTTTTCGCCGTTGTACCGAAACTCGACGAACTCCTATTAGCTGTTATTGGGTTTAAAACAATGCAACTAAAACAGACACCCAGAGACGCGCTGCTCAAACCCTTGCAGGCCGTATCCGGAATAGTCGAGCGCCGCCATACGCTGCCGATACTCGCCAACGTGCTGCTCGAACAGAAGGATGGCCGCCTGTTCGTGACCGCCACCGATCTCGAAATGCAGATCACCGCGCACAGCGAGCTCGCCGGCAAGCAGGATCAGGCGGTCACCGTCGCGGCGCGGAAACTGCAGGACCTGCTTCGCGCGCTGCCCGACGATGCCACGGTCACCATCGAAACCTCGGCCAGCAAGATGACCGTGCGCGCTGCGCGCTCCCGTTTCAACCTGCAGACATTGCCCGCGTCCGACTATCCGCGCATCAGCATCGCGCAGGAGCAGCAGCAGGCGATCACGTTGCCGCAGAGGCAGTTCCGCGGCTTGCTCAAGCTGGCCGAATTCGCGATGGCCCAGCAGGACATCCGCTATTACCTGAACGGCATGCTGCTGGTGGTCGACAAGGGCTCGCTGCAGGCGGTTGCAACCGACGGACACCGCCTTTCATACGCGAGCATTACCGTCGACGGCGACTACGCGCGACAGGAAGTGATTCTGCCGCGCAAGACCGTGCTCGAGCTGGGCAAGCTGCTCGAGGACAGCGATGCCGAGGTGAAGATCGATCTGCTCGCCAACCAGGTCCGCTTCCGTTTCGGCAACATAGAGCTCGTCAGCAAGGTGGTCGACGGCAAGTTCCCGGACTACAACCGGGTGATCCCGGTCGGACACGCCAAGCAGATCGAGCTGGCGCGCTCCGAGCTGTTGCAGGCGCTGCAGCGCGCTGCGATCCTGTCCAACGAGAAATTCCGCGGCGTCAGGCTGGTTCTGGGCAACGGCCAGTTGAAAATCATATGCACGAACAGCGAGCAGGAGGAGGCGGAGGAAGAGCTCGAAGTCGGATACCAGGGCGAGCCGCTGGACATCGGCTTCAACATCACTTATCTGCTCGACGTTTTGCACAATCTCGGCACCGACAAGGTCGTGCTGGCATTCGGCGATGCCAATTCCAGCGCACTGGTCACGATGCCGGAGAGAAACGATTACAAATATGTCGTGATGCCGATGCGCATCTGACCGCCGCAACAGTGACCATGGCCACCCGCGGCGCCGACATCAGTCGGCGTCGGCGTTTTCGAGGGTGGTCAGAAACGAGAAACCGCGAATGACCCAAGCCAATCCCAAGCCCACAGACAACGGCAGCGACTACGATTCGACCAGCATTCAGGTCCTCAAAGGCCTCGACGCGGTGCGCAAGCGTCCCGGGATGTACATCGGCGACACGTCCGACGGCACCGGGCTGCATCACATGGTGTTCGAGGTGCTCGACAATGCGATCGACGAAGCGCTGGCCGGCTATTGCGACGACATCAAGGTCGTGATCCACGCCGACAATTCGGTCTCGGTCGTCGACAACGGCCGCGGCATTCCGACCGACATCAAGGAAGACGACGAGCTGAAGCGCTCGGCCGCCGAGATCGTAATGACCGAGCTGCACGCCGGCGGCAAGTTCGATCAGAACTCCTACAAGGTCTCCGGCGGCCTGCACGGTGTCGGCGTCTCGGTCGTCAACGCCTTGTCGGTCTGGCTCAAGCTGCGCATCTGGCGCGACGGCAAGGCGCACCAGATCGAGTTCCACGACGGCGTTCCCGTCGCGCCGCTCGCCGTCACCGGTCCGACCGAGCGGCGCGGGACCGAAGTGCATTTCATGGCAGCGGCGACGACATTCGATCACATCGAGTTCCACTACGACATCCTGGCCCGCCGCTTGCGCGAGCTTTCGTTCCTGAATCACGGCGTGAAGATCGAGCTCGTCGATCAGCGCGACGGCAAGAGCGAGAACTTCGCGTTCACCGGCGGCATCAAGGGCTTCGTCGAGTACATGAATCGCAGCAAGACGGTGCTGCACCCGAAGGTCTTCCATGCCGTCGGCGAAAAGGACGGCGTCATCGTCGAAGTCGCAATGCAATGGAACGACTCGTATGCGGAGTCGGTGCAATGCTTCACGAACAACATCCCGCAACGCGACGGCGGCACGCACCTGACCGGACTGCGGCAGGCGATGACCCGGACGCTGAACAGCTATATCGAGAAGGAAGAGCTGGCGAAAAAGGCGAAGGTCGAGACCACCGGCGACGACATGCGCGAAGGGCTTACCTGCGTGCTGTCGGTCAAGGTGCCCGAGCCCAAGTTCTCGTCGCAGACCAAGGACAAGCTCGTCTCCTCGGAGGTGCAGCCGCTGGTGCAGGAAATCGTCGGCAGCAAGCTGCACGAGTTCCTGCTCGAGAACCCGACCGATGCCAAGATCATCTGCGGCAAGATCATCGACGCGGCGCGGGCCCGCGAGGCGGCGCGCAAGGCGCGCGAGCTGACGCGCCGCAAGGGCGTCCTCGATGGCATGGGCTTGCCGGGCAAGCTCGCCGATTGCCAGGAACGCGACCCCGCGCTGTGCGAGCTTTACCTGGTCGAAGGCGATTCGGCCGGCGGCTCGGCGAAGCAGGGCCGCGACCGCAAGTTCCAGGCGATCCTGCCGCTGCGCGGAAAGATCCTCAACGTCGAGCGAGCGCGTTTCGACAAGCTGATCAGCTCGCAGGAAATCGTCACGCTGATCACCGCGCTCGGCACCGGCTTCGGCAAGGACGAATACAACGCCGACAAGCTGCGCTATCACCGCATCATCATCATGACCGACGCGGACGTCGACGGTTCGCACATCCGCACACTGCTGCTGACGTTCTTCTATCGGCAGATGCTCGACCTGGTCGAGCGCGGGCACATCTACATCGCGCAGCCGCCGCTGTACAAGGCGAAGCAGGGCAAGGAAGAGACTTACCTCAAGGACGATCACGACCTGAAGCAGCACCTGCTGAAGGTCGCGCTGAAGGGTGCCGAGCTGGTGCCCGGCGCCGAGCTCGCGCCGCTTTCGATCGAGGCGCTCGATCACATCGCGCGTCAGTATCTGCTGGCTGAAGCGGTGATCGACCGGGTTGCGCGGCTGGTCGACCCGGCGGCGCTGCATGCGCTGCTGACCGGCCTTGCGATCGACCTGTCGACTGCGGACGCGGCGGCGGCAAGCGCAGCAGCGCTCGAGCGGGCGATCGGCGATCCCGACATCACCGTGCAGGCACGCTACGACGCGCCGGCGGAATCGCGCCGCCTGGTCATCGTGCACACGCGGCACGGCACGCCGCACGCCACGTCGCTCGATGCGGACTTCCTGGTGAGCGGCGACTATGCGCAGATCAGGGCGGCGGCCGAGGTCTTGCGCGGGCTGATCGGGCCCGGCGCGAGCGTCCGGCGCGGCGAGCGCAGTTCCGCCGTCGCCTCGTTCAAGGAAGCGCTCGACTGGCTGTTGAGCGAAGCTCGCGGCGCAGTCTCGATACAGCGCTACAAGGGCCTCGGCGAAATGAATCCCGCGCAGCTGTGGGAAACGACGATGGACCCGGCGGTGCGGCGGCTGCTCAAGGTGCAGATCGAGGACGGCATCGCATCGGACGAGATTTTCACGACCTTGATGGGCGAGGACGTCGAGCCGCGCCGCGCATTCATCGAGAACAATGCTCTAGGCGTGCGCAATCTCGACGTCTGAGCGGCGCTCGGATGCTTGTGCGCGCGACCGTACTTGTCTGTCCTGCTGGCGCTGCTGCTGCTATCCGCCCGCGCGCGGTCGCAGTCCAGCTCGGGTTTGCCGGAGCCGATGACTCAGCGACTGATCGTCAAGTTCCGCCCGCCAGCCTGCCGCAGGCAGTCGAAACCGGAATCGGTGCGCGAGCGCTGGCCGCGTGTCAGGCTGGCCGCCGACAGCGGCGTTGCGCTGGCCTACGTGAGGCCGATGGCGCTCGGTGCGCACGTCGTTGAGTTCGACCATCCGGTGCCGCTTTCCGAAGCCCGCGCCATCGCGCGGCGCCTCGCCGGCCGCGCCGAAGTCGAGTACGTGCAGCCGGATCACCACATGCGGGCGCAGTTCGTGCCGAACGACGAGTATGTGAATCTGCAGACCTATCTGCGCGACAACGCGGCGGGCATAAGTGCCTTCAGCGCTTGGGATATCGCGACCGGCAGCGCCAATATCGTCGTCGCGGTCGTCGATACCGGCTACCGCCCGCATGCAGCGATGGCCGGACGCATTCTTCCTGGATACGATTTCGTTTCCGATCCGATCGTCGCCAACGACGGCGACGGGCGCGATGCCGACGCGACCGATCCCGGCGACTGGATCACGCTAACTGATCTCACCAGCTCGCACACATTCGACGGATGCGACATCGAGAACAGCAGCTGGCATGGCACATCGACGGCGGGGATCATCGCGGCCAACAGCAACGACGCCGTCTGGACCGCCGGCATCGACTGGGCGGCCAAAGATTCTGCCGGTGCGCGTGCTCGGCAAGTGTTTCGGCGACGATTCCGACATCATCGACGGTATCGCCTGGGCGGCGGGATTGAGCGTGCCCGGCGTCCCCGCCAATCCGACGCCGGCGCAGGTCATCAATCTGAGTATCGGCGAGCCGGCCGATGTGCGCCCGGCTACCAGCAGGTGATCGCGTCGGCGTTCGCGCACGGGATCACGCGCGCGATCGTGGCAGTCGGCGGGCAACGACGGCGCCGACGTCGCCACCAATACGCCGTCCAACTGTCCCGGCGTTATTTCGGTGGGCGCGACCAACTCCATCGGCAGCAAAGCGTCGTACAGCAATTTGGTCCAACGATAACGATCAGCGCGCCCGGGGGCGACACGTTCGGGCGGTTTCGACGGCATCGAAATCCTGAGCAACCTTGGCACCCGGGCCCGACCGCCGATGCGGTCGCCATGGCCAATGGCACCAGCTTCGCCGCGCCGATGGTGTCGGGCGTCATTGCGCTGATGCTGGCCGTGGCGCCGACCCTCACCGCAAACGAGATGCAGTGCCCTTCTCGCGTCGAGCGCCAAGCCGTTTCCGGCGGGCTCGAAATGCACGACGGCGAGCTGCGGCGCCGGGATCCTCGATGCGCATGCCGCGGTCCATGCGGCGCAAGGCGGGCGCCCTGCGACGGTAAATTTCGGCGGGCTGTGGTGGAATTCGCCCGGCGGCTCCGAAGCCGGCTGGGGCATCAATTTTGCGCATCAAGGCGATCACGATTTTCGTTTCGTGGTTCACCTACGACCTGACGGGCAAGGCATCGTGGCTGGTGATGAGCGCGAATCTGACGCGCTCCGCGTCTACTCGCGGGAACGCTTTTTCAAGGCACCGGCCCGCCGTTCGACAGCGTGCCTTTTCCGCCGCTGGGCGCGCCCGGCGGGGCCAGCCGGCTCATCGGCCGGGACTGGCACTCTGCGCTTCAACGATGCGAACAACGGCATCTTTACCTACACGGTCAACGGCATCACGCAAACCAAGTCGATCACGCGCGAAACCTTCGGTCTCCTCGCCGACATGCGCATTCGGCGCGCAGGGGAACCTGGCACAGGCCAAGCAACTATCAGGACCTCTGGTGGGCCGCTCCTGCGGGCTCGGAGGCGGGTTGGGGGATCAATGTCGCGCACGAGGGCGACACGATTTTCGCGACTTGGTACACGTACGACCACGACCGCACACCCATGTGGCTGGTGATGACATTGACCAAGAGCCGGAGCGGGCTCGTAAGCGGCGATCTTATCCGGCTAACCAGCGGACCTGCTGTTGAATAAGTTCCCTTCCCTCCGATCGGCAGTCCCGGGAGGCGCCAACGGCACGATCGTCGGAAGCGCGACGCTGAGTTTTTCCGATGGTAATAGCGGAACGTTCACCTACACGGTCGGTGCGGCGCACGCAAAGCAAGATCATCACACGCGAAGTCTTCACCTCGCCCGGGACCGTCTGTCACTGAAGTGGCGGGATGCAGCAATCTCGACGTGTGAGCGCTCGCCGGTGATCCTGCGCCTCGCGATCGCCTTTCTGTTGACGCTGGCGGGGCTCGTGCCCGCGCGCTCGTCGACTCCATCCGCTCCAGACATTCCCGAGCCAACGACCCAGCGGCTGATTGTCCGCTTCCATCCTCAGCCGCCGGAGGCAGGCGCCACGACGCAAGCCGCGAACGGGGCAGCGCGGGTGGCGCGGCTGGCCGCCGAGCGCGGCATCGCGCTCGCCTATGTGCGTCCGATGGCACTTGGCGCCCACGTGATTGCGCTCGACCACCCAGTGCCGCTGTCCGAGGCGCGCGCCATCGCGCAGCGCCTGGCTGGCCACGCCGAGGTCGAATTCGTGCAGCCGGATCGCCGCAAGCGCGCGCAGTTCGTGCCGAACGACGCGGACTTGAATCTGCAGAGCTACCTGCGCGACGATCCTGCTGCAATCAGCGCCTTCAGCGCCTGGGACGTCACGACGGGAAGCGCCGATATCGTCGTCGCCATGGTAGACACCGGGTATCGGCCGCACGCAGGGCTGGTCGGGCGGATCCTCCCTGGCTACGACTTCATTGCCGATCCGCTGGTCGCCAATGACGGCGACGGGCGCGACGCCGATGCGACCGATCCCGGCGACTGGATCACGCGCACCGATCTCAGCTCTTCGCATACCTTCGACGGTTGCGATATCGAGATCAGCAGCTGGCACGGCACGTCGACTGCAGGCATCGTCGCGGCGAACGGCAACGACGGGGCGTGGACGGCCGGCATCAACTGGTCGGCGAAGATCCTGCCGGTCCGGGTGCTCGGCAAATGCTTCGGCAACGACGCGGACATCCTCGACGGCATCGCCTGGGCGGCGGGCCTCGGCGTGCCCGGCGTCCCCGCCAATCCGACCCCGGCGCAGGTGATCAACATGAGCCTTGGGGAGCGAGGCAAATGCGACCCCGCTTATCAGCAGGTGATTTCCGCCGCGCTGGCGCACGGCGTCACGCGTGCGATCGTGGCGTCCGCGGGCAACGATGGCATCGATCTCGCCTACAACACGCCCGTCCAATTGTGCCGGCGTGATTTCGGTGGGCGCGGTCAACTCCATCGGCGGCAAAGCGTCGTACAGCAACTTCGGCGCGACGATGACCATCAGTGCGCCCGGAGGCGACACCTCCGCCGGTTACGACGGCATCGAGATTCTCTCCAACGTCGGCCGACAAGTCCCCGACGAGCGACGGTCTCGACATCGGCGACCGGAACGAGCTTCGCGGCGCCGATGGTATCGGGCGTCGTCTCGCTGATGCTCGCGGTGGCGCCCGGCTTGAGCGCAAGCCAGGTGCGCGCCATTCTCGCGTCGAGCGCGAAGCCGTTTCCGGCGGGCTCGACGTGCACGACGGCAATTTGCGGCGCGGGGATCGTCAATGCCGCCGGGGCGGTACAGGCGGCGCAAGCGATCGACGAACAGTCGACCAATTTCGGCGGGCTGTGGTGGAATTCGCCGGGGGGCTCCGAGGCGGGCTGGGGCATCAATTTTGCGCACCAGGGCGATCAGATCTTCGCCTCGTGGTTCACCTACGATCTGAACGGCAAGGCATGGTGGCTGGTGATGAGCGCGAATCGGATCGCGCACCAGGTCTACCGCGGGACACTGTTCCAGGGGACGGGGCCGTCGTTCGACACTGTGCCGTTTCCGCCGCTGGGGAGCCCCGGGCGGCGCAGCCGGCTCGCCGGTCGGCGATGCCACGCTGACGTTCAGCGATGCGAACAACGGGGCGTTCTCCTATACGGTCAACGGCATCGCGCAGACCAAGTCGATTACGCGCGAAACCTTCGGGCCGCTGCCGACCTGCCTGTTCGCGGCGCAGGTCAATCTGGCGCTGACCAGCAACTACCAGGACCTGTGGTGGGCCGCGCCGGCAGCCTCGGAGGCGGGCTGGGGGATCAATATCGCGCACGAGGGCGACACCATTTTCGCGACCTGGTACACCTACGACAGCGACGGGTCCCCGATGTGGCTGGTGACGACCGCGAACAAGAGCGGATTGAGCTCGTATTCCGGCGACCTGATCCGGCTCACCAATGGGCCGCCGTTCAATGCGGTCCCGTTCCCGCCGATCGGAAGCCCGGGCGGCGCGACCGGCAGTGTCGTCGGCACGGCTACGCTGAGTTTCTTCGATGGCAACTCGGGAACCTTCCGCTACAGCGTCGACGGCGTCGTCCAGACCAAGGACATCACGCGCGAAGTTTTCACTTCGCCGGGCACCGTCTGCCACTGAAGTAACGCCCGCGCGATCGCGCGGCCCGGCGGCAGGGACGGCCTGCGCTAGGCGCCGTCGCGAATCAGCGGCGCCTGCGTGGCGAATTGCTCGTCCTGCGGCTGTGCCGGAATCGTGCCGTGCTCCTTGGCGTGCCGGATCACCCGCGCCATCAGCGCCAGACCCATCGGGGCCAGCGCGCGCTCCCAGAGCTCGCGCGCCGTCTCGCCCTTTTTGACGAAGCACCAGTCCTGCGCCGCGATCGCGCCCGCGTCCATCCGGTCGGCCAGATGATAGATCGAGCCCCCGGCGATGCTGTCGGCTTCACGTATCGTCCATTCGACGGCGGCGATGCCGCGATGGCGCGGCAGCAGCGACGGGTGGAACCCGATGCCGCCCAGGCGCGAGCGGGCAAGCGCCTCGTTGCTGACCCGCGCGTGGCTGTGCGCGGCGACGATCAGATCCGTCCCTTCCGCGATAGCGTCGGCCGGAACAAGCTTCGGATCGTCGAGGACCTTGACCTCGAGCCCGGCGCTCGCGGCCGCCAGCGCAAGCCTGTCGTCGGCGGCCGGGACCAGGACGCGGGCGATGTCGACGCTTTCTTCGAGCAGGCGAGCCAGCGTGGCCGCGCCGAAGTAGCGCGAGCCGACCAGGGTGATGCGAAATTGAGCCAAGGTGTTCAGGTCGCGCGCTTGCGCGTCGCGGCGCGCGGCGATGCCTTCGCCGTCCGGGGCGCTTTGGCCAGGGGCTTCGCGCTTGTCGCCGCCGGCCGCTTGGTGCCGACCGCCGCCGGCCGCAAATTCTTGGGGGTCTTGGCGCGTCGCACGCTGGCGCCCTTGCCCGACTTCTCGGCCAGCAGGGCGACGGCCTCGTCGAGCGTCAGCGCATCGATCTTGTCACGGTCCGGCAGCGTCGCGTTGACGCCGCCGTGCTTGACGTAGGGTCCGTAGCGGCCCGCGTGCAACTCCACCGGCTGCTTGTCCTTCGGGTGCTTGCCGAGCACCCGAAGCGCCGCCGCGCCACGGCCGCCGCGCAGCGGCTTGCCCGCGCCATCCTTGCGGGCTTCGAATTCGAATCCGATCTTGCCGTCCGTTTGCCGCACCAGGTACGCCGCGAAAGGACGGCGCGTGCGCGACGACACGAATTGCAACAGATCGGTCTTGCCGGTCGCCAGCAGCTTTCGCATCTGCTCGCTCTCGATCGGCCGTTGCAGGATGGTGCGGCCGGAACGAAAATCGCACGTCTTGTCAGGTCCCACCGATTTCTCGCACACGTACGCCGCCGGCAGCGCGAACACGCGCGAGCCGCATTTCGGGCAGGGGCCCAGCGGTTCCTGGTCGCTGAAATCGGGCGCTTCGCCGTCCGCGCCATCGCCGGTCCCGTCGCCGAAATCGAACTGCACTTCGTTGGCATCGTTGAGTCTCAAGCTCGCCGAGAACGGCCGGCCGAGCTTGCTGCGGAAGCCATCGAGCGGACCGACGTTGCGCTCGGTCAACAGCGCCTCCGCCTCGGGAATCTCGAGCTGGCGGCCGGCAACGATCTTCCACATGCCGAAATCGCACGACTGGCACTGGAACTTCTTGTACTTCTCGTGCACCTCGCCGCCGCATTTCGGACAGCGCGCCGACAGGGTCGCGAAGTCGCCCGGTATGGTGTCGCTTTCGAAGTTCTTCGCCTGCGCGACGATATGCTTGGTGATCTTGACGATCTCGCGCATGAACTGCTCGCGCTTGAGCTTGCCGTGCTCCATCTGCGCCAGCTTGAACTCCCACTCCGCGGTGAGCTCGGGGGAGAACAGCTCCGGCACGCCCAGGCCGTGCAGCAGCGTCATCAGCGAGAACGCCTTCGCCGTCGGCTGCAGCTCGCGGCCCTCGCGCAGCACGTACTTTTCCTGGATCAGGCCTTCGATGATCTGGGCGCGGGTCGCCGGCGTGCCAAGGCCCTTTTCGCGCATCGCTTCGCGCAGCTCGTCGTCCTCGATCAGCTTGCCGGCGCCTTCCATCGCAGACAGCAGCGTCGCCTCGGTGAAGCGCGGCGGCGGCCGCGTCTGGCTCGCGACCACCTTGATTTCCTCGGTCGCCACTTTTTCATCCTGGCGCACCGGCGCGAGCGTCGCATCGTCGTCGCCCTGAGCTTCCTTGCCGTAGACCGCGAGCCAGCCCGGCGAGACCAGCACCTTGCCCTCGGTCTTGAACGGCTCGCCGGCGACCCGGGTGATCCGCGTCGTCAGCAGATATTCGGCGGGCGGATAGAACACCGCGAGGAATCGCTTGACGACCAGGTCGTAAAGCTTGGTCTCGAGCTCGGAAAGGTTCTTCGGACGCTGCAAGGTCGGGATGATCGCGAAGTGATCGGAGATCTTGCTGTCGTCGAAGATCCGCTTGTTGGGCCTCACCCATTTCGACTTGAGGATCTGGCCGGCGAACACCGCGTAGGCGTTGGACTCGCGCAGCGCTTCCATCGTCGCCTTGACGGTCGGCAGGTAATCCTCGGGCAGCGCGCGCGAATCGGTCCGCGGGTAGGTCAGTGCCTTGTGCTTTTCGTAGAGCGCCTGCGCGAGCGACAGCGTCGTGCGCGCCGACAGGCCGAATCGGCCGTTGGCTTCGCGCTGCAGGCTGGTCAGGTCGTAGAGAAGCGGCGCCACCTGGGTCGAAGGCTTGGTCTCCTCGGTGACCGTGCCCGGCTTGCCCTCGCAGCGCGCGGCGATCGCGCGCGCCCGGGCCTCGTCCCAGAGGCGCTCGGCGCGCCGGTCCGGGTCGTCGTCGGCTTTCTTGAATTTTTCGTCGAACCAGCGGCCGCCGTATGCGCCGCCGGCGGCGCGGAACGTGCCGAGCACTTCCCAGTAGTCGCGCGGCACGAAGGCGCGGATCTTTTCCTCGCGCTCGACCAGGATCGCGAGCGTCGGCGTCTGCACCCGGCCGACGGTCGTCAGCTGGAAGCCGCCCGATTTGGAGTTGAACGCGGTCATCGCGCGCGTGCCGTTGATGCCGACCAGCCAGTCCGATTCCGACCGGCATACGGCCGCATCGGCGAGCGGCCGCATCGCCTCGTCGCTGCGGAGCTTCCCGAACGCGTCGCGGATAGCGCCCTGGGTCATCGACTGCAGCCACAGGCGCCGGATCGGCTTGGTGTTCCTGGCGTACTGGGCGATATTGCGAAAGATCAGCTCGCCCTCGCGCCCGGCATCGCAGGCGTTGACCAGCTCGCTTACGTCCTTGCGCTTGAGGAGCTTGAGCAGCAGCCGCAACCGGGCTTCCGACTTTTCGATCGGCTTCAGCGCAAATTGCGACGGGATCGCCGGCAGATGCGCGAAGGTCCACTTGCCCCGCTTGACCTCCTCGTCCTCGGGCATGCCGATCTCGAGCAGGTGGCCGATCGCCGACGACAGCAGATACCGATCGCTCTCGAAGTAATCGTCGTGGCGCGTAAAACCCCCGAGCGCGCGCGCTACGTCGGCGGCGACGGAAGGCTTTTCGGCAATGATCAGGCTCTTCGCCATCAGGGGTTCAGGATCTTGGGGCCAAAAAAGGAGGGCAGATAATAGCAAAGCCGCCGTGGACGGCACTCAGTGGGCGCTCAGTCGGCGCTGATGCGGCTCTCAAAACCGGCGCGGGACGCCTATGTATCACATAACGCGCTGGAACGCTCCTCCGGGGAGCTGCGCGACTTGGCCGGCGAGCTCGAGCTCGACCAGCGCGACCGCGATCGCGCTGGCGTCGAGCCCGGTGCGTTCGGCAAGCAGGTCGACGTCGGCCGGATCGTGGCCGAGCGCCGCGAGGACCCTCGCAGCATCGCCGTCGGGCGCCGGCGCGCTGCCCGTCAACGCCCGGCCGGAAGTCCCCGCCGGCGCCAAGCCCAGCTCTTCCAGCACATCCTGCGCCGTCTCGACGAGCTTGGCGCCTTCCTTGATCAGGCGATGACACCCTTTCGAAAACGGCGAATGAATCGAGCCGGGAATCGCAAACACTTCGCGCCCCTGCTCTGCGGCAAAGCGCGCAGTGATCAACGAGCCGCTGTTCAGCGTCGCCTCGACGACCAGGACACCCCGGACGAGGCCGCTGATCACGCGATTGCGGCGGGGGAAATTTCCCGGCAGCGGCGGCGTGCCCAGCGTGAACTGCGACAGCAGGCCTCCTTCTTCGGCCAGGCGGTGCGCAAGCGCCTTGTTCGCGGCCGGATAGATGCGGTCGATTCCGGTACCGACAACCGCGACGCTGTTGCCGGCGCCGGCAAGCCCGCCGCGGTGCGCGGCGGCGTCGATTCCCTGCGCCAACCCGCTGACAATGGTGAGTCCCGCGGCCGACAGCGCGGCGGCGAACGCCTCGGCATTTTCGCGGCCCTGCGGCGTTGCATTGCGGCTGCCGACGATCGCCAGCGCAGGGCGGTTCAACAGGTCGAGCTTGCCCGCGTAATGGAGCACGGGCGGCGGATCGCCGATCGTAAGCAACGCGCTCGGGTAAGCCGCGTCGTCCCACGCCAACAGCGCATGGCCGGGCTCCGCGAGCCAGACGAGCGAACGGCTGAGTTCGTCCGGAGCGGCGCCCTGCGCGATCGCCGAGGCGAGATCGGCGCCGACCAACGCGTGTGAGGCTCGCCCGCGATGCCGCCATCACTTCCGCAGGGCCGCCGAATGCCTTGAGCAGTGCGACGAGAGCGCGGGAGGAGAGCCCGGGGATCAGCTGCAGGGACGCCCAGGCCTCGACGCGCGCGTCGATGTCCATCGGCCGTACCGGAGGGGGCGGCGGTCGGACGCTAGGGCTTGCGCGCGAGGTCGCCGGTCACGACCGGCTCCGACGCATTGAGCACGATCCCATAGGCGACCTTGTCGAATACCCGGAAGATGAACATCAGTCCCGAGCGCTCGGGCGGGATATTCAAATAGCGCGTCGGCTGCAGCATGTCGCGCGTCGGGTCGCTCATGAAGCGCGCCATGGCGGTGGGCTCGGCCGATGGCCGCGGGTCGACGATCACCGCGCGTCGGATGGTAGATGGCCAGCACCGTGCCCACGTCGAGCCCGTCGCGCAGGCCGCGGTCGACGGTTACCAGATGGCCGCGGCCGACCTCGTGCGAATCGCCGTCCAGCGCGATGATGCGGCCGTCGACGGCCTTGTCCGGCGCGTGCGGGACATAGTTGACCAGTTCTTCGCGCGGCGCCGGAAGCAGCATGTCACCCATCAGGATTTCCTCGCGCGCCGAGGTGATCTCCATGCGCGCGACTTCGCCGAAGCGGTCGACGCGCGCGGTGCCCAGATAGCGCAGCTCATAGCCCAGCATTTCGTTGCTGTCGTACGAGCGCAGCACCTTGCCAGGGCGGTAGATAAACCACTGCGTTCCCGCCTTTTCCTCGACGTCCACCGCGTAGACGTAGTCACCCTCGCCGCGAACGACGCGCTCGTCGTGCGCCGCGATGATCCTGGCGGCGCCCGGGAAGCCATCGCGGGTCGTGGCGATGAGCGGCTTGCTGAGGTACGGAGCGAGGTCGGCGGCCGGTACGGTCGGAATCGCCTCGCCTTCGAGGTTTTCGACCCGGATCGATGGTGACAGGCGAGCGTCCGGGCGCGGGCCGGACGTGCGACTGAGCGAGAGCCGCCATTGCCGTCGACGCGGTCGAGCACGACGACGTCGCCGGGGTAGATCCAGTGCGGATTCTTGATCTGCTCGCGGTTCATCCGCCAGATCTCGGGCCAGCGCCAGGGCTGCTTCAGGAACTTCCCGGAGATCCCCCACAGAGTGTCGCCTTTTTGCACGGTGTACCGGTCCGGCCGGCTGTCCTGCAGCTGAAGGTCTTCGGCGCTGGCGGCCGGCGACGCTAGCGTGAGCAAGAGCGGGACCGCCGAAAACAGCAGGGTCGCTATGATAGAATTCAGCCGCGAGTTTAGGCTCATGGGGCCTCTCCGGTACAGGTGTTGTGCGGGACTTGCAAACGTCCTAAACCGACGCAAAATAAGGGTTTAGGTCGGATTCTGCATCCCGAGTATTCATTTTGCAAGTAATTATGGTTCTGGACATCCTGGAGTACCCCGATCCCCGGCTGCGGAAGCACGCCGCCCCGGTCGCCGCGGTGACCCCCGAAATCCGCAAACTGGTCGCCGACATGGCCGAAACCATGTACGCCGCCCCGGGCGTCGGCCTCGCCGCGACCCAGGTCGACGTGCACAAGCGGATCATCGTCATCGACGTCAGCGAAGCGCGCAACGACCTCAAGGTTTTCATCAACCCGACGATCGTCGCCGCCGAAGGCGAAGCCGAGTGCGAGGAGGGTTGCCTCTCGGTGCCCGGCTATTACGACAACGTCAGGCGGGCCGCGCGCATCACCGTCCGTGCCCAGGACGAGCGCGGCGATCCATTCGAGCTTTCCACCGAGGGGATGCTCGCCGTATGTATTCAGCATGAAATGGATCATCTGGTCGGCAAGGTCTTCGTCGACTACCTGTCGCCGCTCAAGCGCGCGCGGCTTGCGGCCAAGCTGAAGAAGAAGCAGCGCCTCGCGGGCTAGCGGCCCGCACAGGCCATAATCCGGCGTGCCCGATGCGCTGCGCGTAGCTTTCGCCGGAACCCCCCCGTTCGCCGCCTCGGCGCTGGCGGCGATTCTCGATGCCGGCCACGAAGTGGCGCTGGTGCTCACTCAGCCGGACCGGCCGCAGGGACGCGGCCTCAAGCTCGCGCCGTCCGCCGTCAAGACGCTGGCCGTCGAGCGCGGCCTGACGGTGCTTCAACCGCCGACGCTCAAGGGCCTGCCGCCGCCGACCGGCGGCGAGACCCGACGTACTGATCGTGGCCGCGTACGGGCTGATACTCCCGCAGGCCATGCTCGACTGGCCGCGCCACGGCGCGATCAACATCCATGCCTCGCTGTTGCCGCGCTGGCGCGGCGCTGCGCCGATCCAGCGCGCGCTGCTGGCGGGAGACGAGGAGACCGGCATCAGCATCATGCAGATGGATCCCGGTCTCGACACCGGTCCGGTCATCGCCCGCACGGTCGTGCCGATCGCACCGCGCGACACCGCGGGCACGCTGACGGCGAGACTGGCCGCGGGGGGTGCCGAAGCGATCGTGCGGACGCTCGCCCAGCTATCGAAAACCGGCGTTCTCGCCTCGCAGCCCCAGGACGCGACGGCCGCGACCTATGCGGGGAAGATCGGGCGGGCCGAAGCCGCGATACGCCTGGAACGACGACGCGGTGACGATCGACCGTGTCGTTCGCGCCCTTAACCCCGCCCCCGGGGCGTTTGCGACGCTGCAGGGCGCGACGATCAAGATCTGGGCGGCCGAGCCGACGGAAGGAATCGGCCGGCCCGGCGAGATCGTCAGCGCCGACGGCAACGGCCTGCTGGTCGCTTGCGGCCGCGGCGCGCTCCGGGTGCGCGAACTGCAGCGCGCGGGTGGCCGGCGGCTGTCCGCCGCCTCGTTTCTCGCCGGATATCCGGTCGCGCCCGGCGCGACTTTCGACGCCGCGATCCGATTGAATTACGGGCGCATCGCGACCATCTAAGGCGCTGCAGGCCTCGCTGATTTCGAAGGCGGAGACGACGATCATGTTGGGCAACTGGTTCAAGACGGGTTTGTTGATGGCGGCCATCATGGCGCTGTTTGGCGTCGCCGGCGCCGCGATCGGCGGCGGGCAGGGGATGCTTATCGCGCTGCTGTTCGGGCTGGGCACCAATCTTTGGGCGTACTGGTTTTCGGACGCGATGGTGCTACGGCTCTACAACGCCCGCGAGGTCGACGCGACGACCGCGCCGCAGCTCTATGGCGCCGTGCGCGACCTGGCCGCGCGCGCCGGCCTGCCGATGCCCAGGGTCTACCTGATCGACGAGGCGCAGCCGAACGCGTTCGCCACCGGCCGCAATCCGGAGCACGCAGCGGTCGCCGCGACTCGCGGCATCGTCGAATTGCTGAGCGCGCGCGAACTCCGCGGGGTACTTGCGCACGAAATGGCCCATGTCCGGAACCGCGACATGCTCACCTCGACGATCACCGCATCGATCGCCGGCGCGATATCGGCGCTCGCGCATTTCGGCATGTTCTTCGGCCACCGCGACGAAGGCGAACGCAACCCGCTGATGGCGTTGCTGGTGATGATCCTGGCTCCGATCGCCGCGGTGCTGATCCAGCTCGCCATTTCCCGCGGACGCGAATACGAGGCCGATCGCAGCGGCGCCGAGATTTCCGGCGACCCGGGCGCGCTCGCCGACGCGCTCGCGAAAATGGAGCGCTACACAAAGAGCGTGCCGCTGCCACCTGCCGAAGAGCATCCGGCGACGGCGCAGATGATGATCGTCAACCCGCTGCATGACGGAGGGCTCGCCGGACTGTTCAGCACGCACCCGCCGATCGAGGAGCGCATCCGCCGTCTGCTTGCACTCGCTTCGCAATTCCAGCGCGGATTGCAGCCGCGCTAGGGTCCTGTGCCGCAAGTTCCGACTATCGAGCGAATTTGCGGGACAGAACACTAGTCGCGCGCCCCGCGATGGAGCGTGCGCAGCGACTTGCCGCGAAGATCGTCCGTCGCGTCCTTGCCGGCAATCCGCTTCCTGCGGTATTGACGGGCCGTGCCGTTGCCCCCGGGCGACCGCGCGCTGGCGCACGAACTCTCCTACGGCACGCTGCGCTTCCTCGGCGAACTGCGCGCGATCGTGCGCGCGCTGGCCGAGCGGCCGCTGGCCGACGGCAGCGTCGAAGCATTGCTCTGGGTCGCGCTCTACCAGTTGATCCATACCGGCGCGCCGGCGCATGCGGTCGTCGACGCCGCCGTACGCGCGACGGCGCAGCTCAAGCGCACGTCGGCACAGGGCCTGACCAACGCAATCCTGCGCACCTTTCTGCGGCGCCGTGATGCGCTGCTCGGAGAGATCGCGCAGCGATCCCGAAGCGCGCTTTTCCTATCCGCGCTGGTGGATCGACCGCGTGTTTGCCGAGTATCCGCAGCGTGCTGCCGCGGTGCTCGATGCGGGGAACACGCGGCCGATGCTGAGCTTGCGCGTCAACCGCAGGCGTCTTGCGCGCGAAGACTATTTGAGGGCCTTGCACGCGCAGGGCATTCGGGCGCATGCGATAGGCGAGGCCGGCGTCGTGCTCGACGAGACCGCTGCGGTGTCCGCGCTGCCAGGATATGCGGCCGGATGGTTTTCGGTGCAGGACGCAGGGGCGCAGCTGGCTGCCCCGCTGCTGGAGGCGCAAGACGGCATGCGGGTGCTCGACGCCTGCGCCGCGCCGGGCGGCAAGACGACACATCTGGCCGAGCTGGCGGCGCTCGATCTGGTCGCGCTCGACATCGATGCCGCGCGGGTCGAGCGCGTGCATGACAATCTTGCGCGCCTGGGTCTTGCCGCGCGTCTCATCGTCGCCGATGCCGGCGAGCCCGATATCTGGTGGGACGGCGATACGTTCGATCGCATTCTGGCCGACGTGCCCTGCACCGCGTCGGGCATCGTGCGACGGCACCCCGACGGCAAATGGCTGCGCCGCGAGACCGATATCGCGGGCTTCGTCGCGCAGCAGATTCGCCTGCTCGATGCGCTGTGGCCGTGTCTGAAGCGCGGCGGCGTGCTGCTCTATTCGACCTGCTCGATATTCGGCGCCGAGAACGACGACCAGATCACCGCGTTCCTCCAGCGCCACCGCGATGCGTTGCGCATTCGACTCACATTGCCGGCGGAATACGCCGCCATAGACGGTCAACTCTTGCCAGCCGCCCCGGGCGCAGCGCACAATCACGACGGGTTTTTCTACGCCCTCCTGCAAAAGAGCTGAGTCCTTCCGGAAGGATCGCGCGGCTCGCCGCTCCCGTCCATGCGCCGCATTCTCGCCGGCCTGTTGTGCCTGACCGCTTTGCTGTCGTTGCCGGCGGCAACGATCGCGCACGCCGACACGATCGGCGTCAAATCGGCCGAGCTCCTGCCGGAGGACGAAGAGCTATGTCCTGAATGCGCAGTTCGACCTCGCGTTCAATCCGACGCTCGAGGAGGCGCTGCAAAAGGGCGTCTCGCTCTATTTCGTCCTCGAGTTCGAGCTCGTGCGGCCCCGCTGGTACTGGCTCGATCAGAAGCTGGTGCAGATGTCGGTGCAGTACCGCTTGACCTACAACCCGCTGACCCGACAGTACCGCGTGACCAGCGGGCTGCTCGGCCAGCAGTTCGATTCGCTCGACGAGGTGGAGCGCCTGCTTGCCCGCGTGGTCTCGCGCCCGGTCGTCCGCAAGGACGCGCTGTCGCCCGGCGAGCGCTATGAAGCCGCCGTGCGTCTTCGTCTCGACGTTGCCCAGTTGCCGAAGCCGTTCCAGATCAATGCGCTGGCCTCGCGCGACTGGTCGCTGCAGTCGGAATGGTTTCGCTGGAGCTTCACCCCGTGACCAGGATTCTCGCACCGCGCGCGCTGCGCTACGTGCTGCTCGGGTGCGCCGTCCTCGGCACGGTGTTCCTTTTCCTGCTCGCCACGGCGAGCGCGAATACCGAGCTCTTCGCCAGCAACTACAATCTGCTGCTGGTGCTCAACGGAACGATGGTTGCCCTGCTGATGGGGCTCGTCGGATATCAGCTTTGGCGCCTGCGCAAGAACCTCAAGGCCGGGGTTTTCGGGTCGCGACTCGCGATCAGGCTGGTGCTCCTGTTCGCGCTGGTAGCGGTGCTTCCCGGCGCGCTTCTTTACGGCGTGTCGGTGCAGTTCCTGGGCAAGAGCATCGAATCGTGGTTCGACGTGCGCGTCGACAAGGCGCTCGAAGGAGGATTGAATCTCGGCCGCGGCGCGCTCGACTATCTGCTGAAGGAAACGACCAACAAGGCCTCGCAGCTCGCGCTGACCTTGCAGGAAGGCGACGCGGCCAGCATGTCGCAGCGGCTCAATCGCGCCAGCGAGCAGGCGGGAGTATACGAAGCCGCGCTGTTCACGGCCGGCGGCGGCGTGCTCGGCGTCGCGGGAATTTCGGGCTCGACGCTGACGCCGGAGCCGCCGCCGGCGCAGGCGCTGCGGCGCGCGAGGTTGCAGCAACCCTATTCGGCGATCGATCAGACCACCGACCAGGGCATGCTGTTGCGCGTCGTCGTTCCGGTCAATACCTCCGATCCCGGCGAGCCGCTGCGGTTGCTGCAGGTCGTCGAGCCGGTGCCCCGACAATTGCAGCTCGATGCCGAAAAAGTGCAGGCCGGCTACCGCGACTACCAGGAGATCTCGTTTTCGCGCGCCGCGCTCAAGCGCCTTTACGCACTCACGCTGACGTTGACCTTGCTGCTCGCGCTTTTCTCCGCGCTTGGCTTGGCCGTCGTGCTCTCCGAGCAGGTCAGCGGACCGCTGGGGCTTCTGGCCGAGGGCACGCGCGCGGTCGCGCAGGGCGACTTCAGCCGCCGGCACCCGGTGCAGAGTCGGGACGAGCTGGGCGTCCTCACCGAGTCGTTCAATACGATGACCGCGCAGCTCGCCGAAGCGCAGCAAAAGACGGCGGAAAGCCGAAACGCGATCGAAACGACCAACGCTTATCTCGAAAGCATTCTCTCCAATCTATCGGCCGGGGTGCTGGCGTTCGACAGCGCGTTTCGCCTGCGCACCGCGAACCCGAGCGCAGCGGTGATCCTGCAGCAGCCGCTGGCCGACCTGATCGACGTGCCGCTTTCCGACTGGACACGCCGCCTGCCACCGCTCGCCGGCTTCGCCGAGCTGGCGGCCGACGGCTTCCGCGGCGGGCGCGATGGCCAGTGGCAGCGTCAGGCCGAGGTCACCGTATCGAATCACACGCGCGTGCTGCTGATGCGGGGGTCGAGGTTGCCGGGTGAACCGGTCGCCGGGTTTGTCGTCGTCTTCGACGATGTAACCGAACTGGCCGAGGCGCAGCGCGATGCCGCCTGGGCGGAGGTTGCACGCCGTCTCGCGCACGAGATCAAGAATCCGCTGACGCCGATCCAGCTGTCGGCCGAGCGCCTGGCGGTCAAGCTCGGCGGCAAGCTGGCGGCCGGCGACGAGGAGGCCCTCACGCGGGCGACGCGGACGATCGTCGCACAGGTGGGCGCAATGAAGCACATGGTCGACGATTTTGCGATCTACGCCCGGCAATCGGGGCCGGGAAGGATGCAACCGGTCGACATCAATGCGCTGTTGCAGGACGTACTCGGGCTGTACGAAAATCTGCGGCCCCATGTATCGCTAAAGCTCGCGGAAGGCGATCCGGTCATACATGGCGAGCCGACGCGGCTGCGCCAGGTGATCCACAATCTGCTCCAGAATGCCATCGATGCTCAGGCGGAATCGCCCGACCCCGCGTACGATATCGGCCTCGAGGTGCGCGGCGACGAGGTCGCGTTGTCGATCGGCGACCGCGGCGGCGGATTTCCCGACGATGTCCTGCGCCGCGCGTTCGAGCCGTATGTGACGACCAAGGCGAAAGGCACCGGCCTCGGGCTCGCGATCGTCAAGAAGATCGCCGAGGAGCACCATGGGCGGGTAACCATCGAGAATCGGTCTCCGCACGGGGCGGTGGTGACCTTGTACTTGCCGTTCAAAGGAACCAATACGTGATGCCGCAGCAGAAAGAGATTCTGATCGTCGACGACGAAGTCGGCATCCGCGAACTGTTGTCCGAGATTCTGCAGGACGAGGGATATCAAGTCAGTGTGGCTGAAAATGCCGGAGAGGCGCGAAACTACCGGTTGCGCACACAACCCGCGCTGGTGCTGCTCGACATCTGGATGCCGGACACCGACGGCGTGACCCTGCTGCGGGAGTGGGCGGCGAATGGCCAGCTGACGATGCCGGTCGTGATGATGTCAGGCCACGGCACGATAGAAACCGCGGTCGAGGCGACCAAGGTCGGCGCCTTCGATTTCCTGGAAAAGCCGGTCGGGCTGCAAAAGCTGCTGTCGACGGTGACACGCGCGCTGAAGACGGCCGCCGGGCAGGGGCCGCGGCGGATATCGCTCGCGACGCTCGGCACCAGCACGCCGGTGATCGAGGTCGAGAGGGCGATCGAGCAGCTTCTGCGCGCCAACCGGCCGGTGCTGATCGTCGGCGAGCCCGGCGCCGGCCACGACACTGCGGCGCGGGCGCTGCACGTTCCAGACGCGCCGCTGGTCATTCTCGCCAACGGCGCGCGGCTTGCCGCCAACCCGTCGCAGGTTCTCGAAGAGGCGCGCGACGGTCTGCTGTACTGCGCCGAAATCGGGGCCTATTCGAAAGCAGAGCAGAAGGCACTCGCCTTCATATTGCCCAAGCTTGAAAAGCAGGACACGATTCTTGTCTGCACCAGCAGCGAGCAACTCGGTAACCTCGCGGCCGAGGGTCGCTTCGATCCGGCCCTGCTGTCGATACTGTCCGCCGGTGCGGTCATGCTGCCGCCGCTGCGCGCGCGGCGCGACGACATGCCGGCGTTGATCGCGCGCTTCTGGCGCGAGATCACGGCGAGCCAGCGCACGCTGGGAACGCTGCAGGGGAGCGCCGTGTCGGCGCTGGCGGCGGCCTACTGGCCGGGCAATCTCGACCACCTGCACAATGTCATCGCCAATCTCGCTTTGACGATCGACAGCGAAATCACCGGCGAACATGTGCGGCGCCTTCTGGGCGAAGCGGCGCTGCCGCCGTCGGCGGCGCTTGCGCCGGAGGTCACCGCGCGCTTTTTCGAGCTGCCGCTGCGCGAGGCGCGCGAAGCCTTCGAACGGATCTACTTCGAGCAGTTGCTTGGCAAGGAACAGAGCAACATGAGCCGGGTCGCCGAACGCGCCGGTCTGGAGCGCACGCATCTGTACCGCAAGCTCAAGCAGCTCAACATCCGCTTTTCGCGTCGCTCCGACGAAGGAGCATGCTGACCGGGACGCAGGCTGGCGCGGCGGCAGCTCCGGCCGATGTGGCGAAGAGACCGACGGCTCCGCTGGTCCTCGGCGCGATCGGTATCGTCTTCGGCGATATCGGAACCAGCCCGCTCTATACGCTGCGCGAGTGCTTCACCGGGCCGCACGGCTTGCCGCTGACAGCCGACAACGTGCTTGGCGTCCTGTCGGTGATCTTCTGGGCGCTGATGATCGTCGTCACGCTCAAGTACGTGACGCTGATCATGCGGGCCGACAACAATGGCGAGGGCGGCATCATGGCGCTCACCGCGCTGGTATCGCGCGGTCTCGACGACCGTCAGGCACGCTGGTGGCTGGTCGGACTGGGGATTTTCGGCGCCGCGATGTTCTACGGCGACGGGATGATCACGCCGGCGATCTCGGTCCTGTCCGCGGTCGAGGGCCTCGAAGTCCTCGCCCCGGGTCTCAAGAGTTATGTCATCCCGGTGACCTTGGCGATCCTGCTCGCGCTGTTCTCGATCCAGCGCCACGGGACGGCGAAGGTCGGCGGGCTGTTCGGCCCGCTGATGTGCGTCTGGTTCGCGACGATCGCGGTATTGGGTGCGGCCGCAGTCTGGCAGGACCCGCGGGTGCTTATGGCGTTGCTGCCGTCTTACGCATTCTCGTTTCTGACCGGCAACCCGCTGGCGGCGTTTCTCGTCCTCGGGGCGGTCGTGCTCGCCGTCACCGGCACCGAAGCGCTGTACGCCGACATGGGCCATTTCGGCGTGTCGCCGATCCGGCGTGCGTGGCTGTATCTGGTGGCGCCCGCCCTTGTGCTGAATTATTTCGGCCAGGGCGCACTGATCATTGCCGAGCCGGAAGCGATCAAGAATCCGTTCTACCTGCTGGCGCCGGCATGGGCGCTGCTGCCGATGGTGATTCTCGCGACCGCCGCGACGGTGATCGCGTCGCAGGCGGTGATTTCGGGCGCGTTCTCGCTGACGCGGCAGGCGATCCAGATGGGCTATTGCCCGCGTCTGACGATCATGCACACGTCCGAGCGGCAGATCGGGCAGATCTATGTCCCGTTCATCAACTGGATGCTGTTCTTCGCGGTGATGCTGCTGGTCACCGGCTTCAAGACGTCGAGCAATCTGGCGGCCGCCTACGGCATCGCGGTGACGCTCGCGATGGCGATCGACTCGCTGCTGATTTTTGTCGTGCTGACCCGGCTGTGGCGCTGGAACGCGTTGGCGGCCCTCGCGATCGTCGTGCCGCTGGTCGCGATAGACGTCGCTTTCCTGTCGTCGAACCTGCTGAAGATCCCGGAAGGCGGCTGGTTCCCGATCGTCGTCGGAGGCATCGTATTCACGTTGCTGACGACGTGGAAGCGCGGCCGCGCGATCCTGCTCGAGCGCCTGAACGCCGAGACGATGCCGATCGACCTGTTCATCGAAAGCATCTCGGCCAACCCGCCGATGCGCGTGCCGGGCACCGCGGTTTTCCTCACCAGCACGCCGAATCGCGCGCCGCACGCGCTGCTGCACAACCTCAAGCACAACAAGGTGCTGCACGAGCGCGTCGTTCTGCTGACGATGACGACGCGGGACATCCCTGACCGTGCCGTTGCCCGATCGCGTGCAAATCCGCGACCTCGGCTGCAACTTCCAGCAGTTCGAGGCGTTTTTCGGATTCAAGGAAGATCCGGACGTGCCGGAGCTGCTGGAGGAATGCGGACGCCGCGGTCACCCGTTCGACATGATGGAAACCTCGTTCTTCGTCTCGCGCGAAACGCTGATCGCCACGGAGACGCCGGGCATGGCGCTGTGGCGCGAGCGCCTGTTCGTGTCAATGGCGAAAAACGCAACCAAGGCGATCGAGTTTTTCAACGTCCCGACCAACCGCGTCGTCGAGCTGGGGACGCAGGTCGAGCTCTAGCGCGCAAAAAAAACGCCGGCTCGTCGGGCCGGCGTTCGAGAACGACTGTCGCGTTGCGTCTAGAGCGACGCCATTTCGCCGCGCATCGTCTTGAGCGCCTTGCTTTCGATCTGGCGGATCCGCTCGGCGGAGACGCCGTACTGGTCGGCCAGATCCTGCAGCGTCGCCGGGATCGTCTTCGCGCAGCCAGCGGGCCTCGATGATGTCGCGGCTGCGGCTGTCCAGCCTCGAGAGCGCGCTCTTCAAGCCGACGCTGCGATTGCGCGCGGTCTCTTCGCGCTCCAGTATCTGGACCGGCTCGGCGTCGCTATCGGTCAGATATGCGCTCGGCGTCATCGTTTCGCCGTCGTCTCCGGCCGGCGGGTCGATGGCGATGTCCTGCCCGGACAGCCGTGTCTCCATTTCGAACACTTCCTCGGGCTTGACGCCGAGCGCCTTGGCGATGCCGTTCGCCTCGGTGCGGGTCAGCGGGCCGAGCTTCGGCTTCATGCTGCGCAGGTTGAAGAACAGCTTCCGCTGCGCCTTGGTGGTCGCGATCTTGACCAGCCGCCAGTTGCGCAGGATGTGCTCGTGAATCTCGGCCCGGATCCAGTGCAAGGCAAACGACACCAGGCGAACGCCGCGTTCCGGATCGAAGCGGCGCACCGCCTTCATCAAGCCGATATTGCCTTCCTGGATCAGATCGGCCTGCGGGAGCCCGTAGCCGAGGTAATTGCGGCTGACGGCGACGACCAGCCGCAGGTGGGACAGGACGAGCGAGCGGGCCGCTTCCAGATCGTTGTCGCGCTGCAGCTTGCGGCCGAGCTCGGTCTCCTGCTCAGCGGTCAGCAGCGGGAAACGGTTCACCGCCTGGATATAGTGATCCAGACTCCCCAGCGAAGCCGGGGTCGGGAAAGCCAGCGTGTTCGTGGGCATCGATAAAAGCTCCTTCGCGACGAGGCGATATTTTAGCACTCGGCTTGTCAGAGTGCTAAGCCGCCCCGAAGTTCCGCCACATGGCCAAGGCCTGCGTGGGGCGAGCGGTCGTACGGCGGCCGCCAGACCATGCCGGCGACGAACCCAAGCGTCGCCGTCGCGACCGGGAGCGCCGGATTGATCCCGTGGCGCGGGACGGTCAGGCTGGCCGAGTTAGTGCTTACTGATCAGCTAGCCGCTTTGCGGCGGCCATCGCGCGGCGGTCCTTCAACCGATCAGCGCATCGGCGAACTCGGCGGCGCGGAAAGGGCGGAGGTCGTCGATTCCTTCGCCGACGCCGATCAGCTTCAGCGGCAGCGGCCGCGTCTTGGCGATAGCGGCGACGACCCCGCCTTTGGCCGTGCCGTCGAGCTTGGTCAGGACGAGCCCGGTCAGTCCCAGCGCCGCGTCGAACGCGGCGACCTGCGCCAGCGCGTTCTGCCCGGTGTTGGCGTCGAGCACGAGCAGCGTTTCGTGCGGTGCGCCTTCCTGCGCCTTGGCGATCACGCGGCGGATTTTTTTGAGCTCTTCCATCAGCGGCAGCTGCGTCGGCAGCCGGCCGGCGGTGTCGGCAAGCACGACGTCGATGCGCCGCGCCCGCGCAGCCGAGATCGCATCGAACATCACCGCCGCCGGATCACCTCCATGCTGCGCGACCACCTGGACGTTGTTGCGCGCACCCCAGGTTTCGAGCTGCTCGCGCGCCGCGGCGCGGAAGGTATCGCCCGCGGCGAGCAGCACCGAGAGTCCCTGGCCCTGCAGATACTTGGCCAGCTTGCCTATCGACGTCGTCTTGCCCGCACCGTTGACCCCGGCGAGCATGATGACGAAAGGCCGCGCCGAGCCGATGAGGAGCGGCTGCTCGAGCGGCGCGATCAGCTCGACCAGCGCGGACTTGAGCACTGCGCGCGCGTCGAGATCGGCGCCGGCGCGCTTCCAGCGGGCGACGAGCTCGTCGAGCAGGTGTTCGGTCGCCGGAATGCCGACGTCGGCACCGAGGAGCGCGCTGCGCAACTCGTCGACCGCTTCCTCCGACAGCGCCTCGCGACCGAACAGCGCGGTCAGTGGGCGGGAAATGCGCTCGCGCGAGAGACCGAGGCCGCTCTTCAGTCGTTCGGACCAGCTGCGCTCGCCGCCATCGGGCTTGCGCTTGAACATGTCGAGCATCGGATTCGGGCGCTGCAGGCAAAGGTACAATTCTACCTTTCGATCGCATGGCGCACGCTTGCCGCAAGCCCACCAGATTCGCATCATCGGCGGACGCTGGCGCGGCCGGCGCATTCGCTTTCCCGCCGTCGCCGACATACGCCCGACGCCCGACCGGGTTCGCGAAACGCTGTTCAACTGGCTGGGCCAGGATCTCGACGGCGCGAGCACGCTCGATCCATTCGCCGGCAGCGGGGCGCTTTCGTTCGAGGCGCTGTCGCGCGGCGCCACGCTCGCGGTCGCAGTCGATCGCAAGCCCGAGCTGGTGCGCGCGCTGCACGCGGCCGCGCAGATGCTGGGCGCGGCGCTGGAGGCCCACTGCGCCGACGCGCAAGCATTCCTGGCGCGCGAAACGCGCTTGTTCGACGTCGTCTTCCTCGATCCGCCGTTTGCCGCTCCGCAATGGGAGGCGCTGCTGCCGGCAGCTTCAGCGCGCGTTGCTGCGGACGGCGCGCTCTATGTCGAGGCGTCCGCACACGTCGTCGCGCCCGCCGGTTTCGCGATAGTGCGCGGGGACAAGGCCGGACAGGTGCATTATCATCTGCTGCGCCGCCTGCCGGCGGCGGCTCGAGCGGAAGCGCTCGGCCGAGCGGAGAGATCGGGGCATGCTGAAAATCGTCTATCCTGGAACCTTCGACCCGTTCACCAAAGGGCACGAGGACATCGTACGGCGCGCGGCCAAGCTGTTCGACCGGGTGATCGTCGCGATTGCGGACAGTGAAAGCAAGCGCCCGATGTTCACTGCCGACGAGCGCATCGCGATGGCGCGCGAGGTGCTGGCGCCGTACGCCAATGTCGAGGTCGCGGGCTTTTCCGGCCTGCTGATGGATTTCGTGCACTCGGTCGGTGCCACGACGATCCTGCGCGGCTTGCGCGCGGTGTCGGACTTCGAGTACGAGTTTCAGATGGCCGGCATGAACCGCAACCTCCATCCCGAGGTCGAAACGCTGTTTCTCACCCCGGCCGAGCAATACCTGTTCATGTCATCGACGATCGTTCGTGAAATCGCCCGCTTCGGTGGCGACGTCGGCAAATTCGTGCCGCCGGCCGTCGTCGCCCGCCTGAAGGCCAAGGCAGACGAGGAGCGTGCGGCGCAGTCGCGTGAAAGATCCTGATGGCGCTGATCATTACCGACGAATGCATCAACTGCGACGTTTGCGAGCCCGAGTGCCCGAACGGCGCGATCGCGCAGGGTCTGGAAATCTACGTGATCGATCCGGGCAAGTGCACCGAATGCGTCGGCCACTTCGACACGCCGCAGTGCGTCGAAGTCTGCCCGGTCGACTGCATACCGGTGAACCCCGACTTCGTGGAAAGCAAGGATCAGCTGCTGCTGAAGTACCGCGGCGCTGATGGCGGCCAAGGCCGGCAACGTGCCGGCCTGATCGATCGCGCGCGAAGCCGCTAGGCGTTGGCGGCGAGCGGCAGCGATTCGGACTGCTCGCAGATCGCGTCGATCAGGGCGACCTCGCGCGCGAGGTCGCCGATCTGCGCTTTCGCGGCGACCTCGGCGTGCTCGAGCTCGTCGATGCGATCCTCGAGCTCGTCGCTCGCCCGGTGGATGCGCTTGACGCTTTCCAGCCGGCGGCGCAGCTGCAGGTGATGCTCGCGCACCTGCGTCTCCAGCGGAGCCATCACGGCCTTCAGCCAGCTTTCCAGGTCGCGGTTCGCGATGTCGAACACGTGCTTTACCCGGATCGCGATCGTCTCGAAGAATCGTTTCATCAGCGTGAACTTGGCCTTGCTGACCATGTTCCACAGCGTGTTGAAGTGCACGTTGTACGCACGCTCCAGCCGCTCGACCTCCTTCTGGTACTTGAGCATCGAGAACGGAGGCGGGGTAAACGGCTCGATGCCATGCTCCTTGGCAAAGCGCTGATACATCGCCTGCATCATCTCGTGGGTCTCGGCGGTCTGACGCGCGCTCTGGTCGAGGCTGCCGTAGATCTTGGCGAAGAAGTCGCCCATCGCGGAGCGCACGCCCTTGGTGAACGGGCTTTTCTCGATCCGCTCGCGCGTGTCGGCGGCCGTGGCGCGCAGCGTCTCCAGCCCGATGCTTTCGTACAGGCTGTTGGTCTGCTGCGTGAATACCGTGCGCAGCGCCGTGTAACGCTGCATGCCGCGCTCGAACAGGTTCTTTTCCTGCTGGATGCGCTCCATCATGTGCTCGACCACATCCTGGTTCTTTCCGCGCAGGTTCTGCAGCTCGGTCAGCTGCTCGCGTATGCCGGCGATGCGGCTGTCGAGTATCGGTCCGCGTGCCCGCGACGAGCTCGCGGATCTCGGTCTGCGTCGCCGAGCCTACGATGCGCCGCTTGGCCGGAATCAGCTCCCTGGACAGCGCCGCCTCGAGCTGCGGCACGCGGCTCCTGGCCAGCAGCACGTCGTCGCCGTTGACCTTCGCCAGCAGCGCCTTCTGCGCCGACACCGGAAAGACCTGCGCCGGCGGAATCATCAGCAGTTGCGCGCTGGTGCGGACCTGACGCGCGATTTCTCCCTCGATCTCGTGCGCGGTTCGAAGGTCGTCCCACAGTCCGTCGATCTTGTTCAGGATGACCAGCCGGCCTTCGCGGCTCGCGGCGGTGTCCCCGACCAGGTGCTTGGTCCACACGTCGATGTCGGTCTTGGTCACTCCGGCGTCGGCGGCGAGGATGAACAGGATCGCGTGTGCATTCGGCAGCAGGTTGAGCGTGAGCTCGGGCTCGGTGCCGATGGCGTTCAGGCCGGGCGTGTCGAGAATGACCAGCCCCTGTTGCAGCAACGGATGAGGAAAGTTGATGATCGCGTGGCGCCAGCAGGGCACGTCGACACCGGCGTCGGCAGCCGACAGCGGCGCCAGCGGGTCGCCGTCATCGTAGAGCCCGTACTTGCGCGCAAGCGGCACCGAGACGCGCTTGGTCTGCGACACCTGCGAGAGCGCTTCGGCCATCCGATCCGCCGACGACATGTCGAGCGTGATCGTCACCCATTCGTCCGCGTAGTTCTTGAACTCGGTGACCGATCCGTCGCGGGCCCGGGTCTCGATCGGCAACAGGCGGATCGACGGCTCCCGCGTCGAGTCGTAGAGGAGCTCGGTCGGACACATCGTCGTGCGGCCGGCGGCCGAGGGCAGCAGGCGCTGCCCGAAATCGGCAAAGAAGATCGCGTTGATCAGCTCCGATTTGCCGCGGGAAAACTCGGCGACGAAGGCGACGACCAGCTTGTCCTGGTGCAGCCGCTCGAGCAGGCGCTGGACGGTGAGGTCGGCCTGGCCATCGGCCAGTTCCTGCTCGGACAGCCATTCATGCAGGCGCGACACGCCGGTCGACAACCGGCGTCGCCAGTCGCTGTAGGCTTCAAATCGGGCAGCCAGATCCTTCGATTGCATCATTTTCGGCGCGTCCTCCCGCTGGCTCCCAGCGACTGTAGCATAAAGCGCGCCAAAACAAGCACCTAAGCCTTGTCAGGTCTGGCAGCCCTGGCAATAATAGGTCGCTCGCCCCGCCTGCCGGGTCATGCGGATCGGCTTGCCGCAAACGCGGCAGGGCTGACCTTCGCGGCCGTACACGTTGTACTCGAGCTGAAAGTAGCCGGGCGCGCCGTCGCTGTCGACATAGTCGCGAAGTGTGCTGCCGCCTTTGGCGATCGCCGCGGCGAGCGTTTCCCTCACCGCAGCGACCAGGCGGCCCAGCCGCTCTCGCGAAACGCGGTTGGCAGCGCGCGTCGGCCGTATGCCGGCGCGAAACAATGCCTCGTTGGCGTAGATGTTGCCCGCGCCGACGACCAGGCGGTTGTCCATCAGAGCGAGCTTGATCGCCGTGCTGCGCTTGCGGGTGGAAGCGAACAGGTAAGCCGCATCGAAACCGGCCGAGAACGGCTCGGGTCCGAGCGCGGCGAGCAGCGGATGCTCGCCAGCGGCGGCCGGCGACCACAGCATCGCGCCGAAGCGGCGCGGGTCGTGGTAACGAAGGATGACTCCGTTGGCGAATTCCAGGTCGATGTGATCGTGGGTGCGTCGCGCCGGTGCGACGCCGTAGACGCGAAGGCTTCCGGTCATCCCGAAATGGACGATCAGCGTATCGGCACCCAGTCGGAAAAGCAGGTACTTGCTGCGCCGGTCGACCCGGTCGACGACGCGGCCGACCAGCCGGCGGGGCAGATCCCGTGGAACTGGCCAGCGCAATCTGCGGTCGTAGATCCTCACCGCCGTCACTTTCTGCCGTTCTACGTGAGGCGCGACCCCGCGACGCGTCGTTTCAACTTCCGGAAGTTCGGGCATCTGCAGGCGTCGAGTGGCGTTTGTTGCTCGGACCAATATACCCTAAGATGCAACGAGGTCCGCGCGAGACGCAGGGCCTTGAATCGAAATCGACCGAGCTTGGCTTCCCTATCGTGATTCCCCCTCTTCGTTCGTTGTTGTTCGTCAGCCTGACCGCTGCCCTCGTGGCGGCCGGAGACAGCCGCGCCCAGACGCCAGCCGAGTCCGACCAGGCCGCCGGGACGACCGCCGCACCCGAACGCCCCGCTGCGGCCGACAATCTGACCCCGGAGGTGCTTTATCGCATCCTGGTCGGAGATGTCGCGATGCAGCGCGGCGACGCGGCGTTGGCGGCCCGCGCGTATTTCGAAGCCGCGCGCGAATCGCGTGATCCGGTACTTGCCCGCCGCGCCACCGAGATTGCGCTGTTTGCCCGGCAGCGCACGCTGGCATTGGAAGCGGCGAAGCTCTGGCAGCAGCTCGATCCGAAGGCCGAACGCGCGCGGCAGATGGTGGCCTCGCTCGCCATCTCGGGAGCCGGCTCCGATCTCAAGGCCGAGCTTCAGCGCGTGCTGATCGAAGCGGCCGCCAATGACAAATCGCTCGGCGAAGCTTTCCTGCAGCTCAATCAGGCGTTGACCGCGCAAACCGACAAGGCCGCGGCGTTTCGGCTGGTGCAGGATCTGGCGAGACCGTATCCGAAGGTTCCGGAAGCGTGGTTCGCCATCGCGCTCGCCGGCTACAACACCAAGCTCACCGATCCGGCGATCACCGCCGCCGCGACGACTGCGGCGGACCGGGCGCTCGAGCTCAAGCCAGGATGGGACCGTGCGGCCCTGATCAAGGCCGACATTCTGGCCAAGGGGTCGCCCGAGGCGGCGATCGCGTTCCTGAAGCAATTTCTGGCAACGAGCCCCGACGAGCGCGCCGTTGCCGGCGCGCTGGCGCAGGTCTACGTCGAGCAAAAGCGCTTCGGCGAGGCGCGCGCGATCTTCCAGCAGCTGTGGGACGAGGAGCCGGAAGACCGCGAATTCGAATTCGCCGTCGCGGCGATATCGCTGCAGATGAAGGATTACGCGACCGCGCAGCGCCTGCTCGAAGAGCTCGACAAGGTCGGTTACGGCGACAAGGGCGTCGTGCCGTTCTACCTCGGCCAGCTGGCCGAGGAAACCAAGCGCTACGACGAGGCGATCGCCCGGTACCGCGAAGTCACCGAAGGCGATCGCGCCTGGCTCGCCAAGCTGCGTATCGGCGCGATGATCGCGAAGAAAGGCGACATCGCCGCGGCGCGCAGCTATCTGGACGGACTGAAGCCGGAGTCGGCCGAGCGGCGCGTCGAGCTCGCGCAGGCGGACGCGCAATTGTTGCGCGATGCCGGCGACTACAAGACCGCGTACGCGGTTCTTACCGCGGCCCTGGAGCGCCAGGCCGATTCGGTCGACCTGCTCTACGATGTCGCGATGGTCGCCGAGAAGCTCGACCGCATCGACGAGGTCGAGTCGAGGCTGAAGCGACTGATCGAGCTCAAGCCGGACAACGCGCAGGCGCTCAATGCGCTCGGCTACACGCTGGTCGACCGCACGCCGCGCACCGCGGAGGGACTGAAGCTGATCGAAAAAGCGCTGCAGATCGCGCCGGACGATCCGTTCATTCTCGACAGCATGGGCTGGGCCAACTACCGGCTTGGCAAGCTCGACGATTCGGAGAAATTTCTGCGGCGCGCGTTCGGCGACCAGGCGGACCCCGAGATCGCCGCGCATCTGGGCGAAGTGCTGTGGGCGAAAGGCGAGCGCGAGCGGGCCACCGAGTTGTGGCAATCGCAGCTCAAGGCCTCGCCCGACAATCCGGTCCTGATCGAGACGATGCGCCGTCTGGCGCACTGACGTCCGGTCGCCAATTCGATGCCCAGGCTGCGCGGCATGTGCGCTCGCGCAGTCGCCGCGGCTGGCGCGGTACTGCTTTGCTCTTGCGCGCCGTCGCTGGTCGAGCGACCGGCCCCCGCAAGCACGCTCGCGGCACGGGCGGTGGCGTTCGAGTTGACCGGACGCCTGTCGGCGCGGCGTGGCAACGATGCGCTGACGCGCCAATTTCCGCTGGACGCACGACGCGCAGCGCGACGAGCTGGACTTGAGCTCGCCGCTCGGCCAGACGATCGCGCGCTTGAGCAGCGATGCGAGCGGCGTACGTCTGCAGACCCCCGATGGAAGAGTCGAGACGGCCGGTGACTGGGCGGCGCTGACCACGCGCGCGCTCGGCTGGCCGCTGCCGGTCGAAGGGCTGGCATCGTGGATCCAGGGAGTGCCGCGCGACGGAGTGCCGGCGGCGGTCGAGCGGGCAAGCGACGGGATGCCGGCTGCACTGCGCCAGGATGGCTGGAGCGTCGTCTATCAGGCGTTCGAGCCGGGCAGCGACGGCTCGTCGCGCCCCAAACGCCTGACGCTCGATTACGCGGAGGTCGAATTGCGCATCGCCGTTGATTCGTGGCGATGAGCGAGAGCCGTGTGCTGGTGCTGCCCGCACCGGCGAAACTCAATCTGTTCCTGCACGTGACCGGACGGCGCGCCGACGGCTACCACACGCTCGAGTCGCTGCTGGTGCTGATCGCGCGCGGCGACGTCGTTTCGCTGTCGCAGCGCGATGACGCCGATGTCGTGCGGCTTCGCGGCGCCGCAGGCGTGCCCGCGGAAGACGACTTGGCCGTGCGCGCGGCGCGGCTGCTGCAACGCTCATGCGGCGTTGCGCATGGCGTCACTATCGCGGTCGACAAGCGTTTGGCCGTAGGCGGCGGCGTCGGGGGCGGCAGCTCGGACGCAGCCACGGTCCTGCTTGGACTCAACCGGCTTTGGCGACTCGGGCTGTCACGGCACGAACTGATGGGCCTCGCGCTCGAGCTTCGGCACCGACGTTCCGTTTTTTGTGTTCGGCGAAACGGCGCGCGCACTGGGCATCGGTGAAATGCTCGAGCCGGTCAGCCTGCCGCAAACCTGGTTCGTCGTGTTGTCGCCGCCGATCGAGGTCTCGACCACGGCCATATTCGCTGCTCCTGAATTGACACGACACAGCCAGTCCGCGAAAATGGCCGTCTTTTCCGAGGGATATGGCCGTAACGACCTGCAAGCGGTTGCGTCCGCGCGGTTCCCGGAGATCGCCGGCTGTCTTGCCGCGCTGTCGCGCGCGGCGCCAGCGTCGGCAGCGCGGATGACCGGATCGGGAGCGTGCGTGTTCGCCGCTTTCGCTTCCGAATACGCCGCGCAGCGAGCGCTCTCGCGGGTGCCGCGCGTGACAGAAGGCACCGGTGAAAGCGCCGGTGGAAACGCCGGAGAAACGGCCGGATTTGTTGCTCGCGCGCTGAACCGCCACCCGCTGTGGTCGTTTGCCTCACGTTGATGATGTTCCCGCGCGCGAACGGTTTCCCTTGGGGAGTCGCCAAGTGGTAAGGCACCGGATTTTGATTCCGGCATTCGTAGGTTCGATCCCTACCTCCCCAGCCACCTACACGTCGGGCAGGCCCTCCGTTCGGGCGGCCTGCCCGCGTCTTCCATAGGCGGCGACGATGGCGTTCGAGCGGATGCGGATCTTCACCGGAAGCGCCAACCCGAAGCTCGCCGAGGCGGTCGTCCGGCATATGAACATCAGCCTCGGCCGATGCATCGTCGGCCGATTCTCCGACGGCGAGGTGATGGTCGAGCTGCTGGAGAACGTGCGCGGCCGGGACGTGTTCATCCTGCAATCGACCTCGCAGCCGACCAACGACAACCTGATGGAAATGCTGGTGATGGTCGACGCGCTGAAGCGGGCCTCCGCCGGGCGCATCACCGCGGCGATACCTTATTTCGGCTATGCGCGGCAGGACCGCCGTCCGCGGTCGGCGCGCGTGCCGATCACGGCCAAAGTCGTCGCCGACATGCTGACGACGGTCGGCGTCAATCGCGTGATGACGATGGACCTGCACGCCGACCAGATCCAGGGATTTTTCAATATCCCGGTCGACAACATCTACGCCACGCCGGTGCTGCTCGGCGATCTGTGGAAGCAGAACTACGACAACCTGCTGGTCGTCTCGCCCGACGTAGGCGGCGTCGTGCGCGCGCGGGCGATCGCCAAGCGGCTCGACTCCGACCTGGCGATCATCGACAAGCGCAGGCCGAAGGCCAACGTCGCCGAGGTGATGAACATCATCGGCGACGTCGAGGGTCGCGCCTGCGTGATCATGGACGACATCGTCGACACCGCCAACACGCTGTGCAAGGCGGCAGCGGCACTGAAGGCGAACGGCGCACAGAAGGTTCTCGCCTACTGCACGCATCCGGTTCTGTCGGGCGGCGCCGTCGCGCGCATCGCCGAATCGGAGCTGGACGAGATCGTGGTGACCGACACGATCGCGCTGTCCGACGAAGCGCGCGCCTGCAAGCGCATCCGGCAGCTTTCCTGCGCGCAGCTCCTTGCCGAGACGATGACGCGCATCTCCAACGAGGAATCGGTCAGCTCGCTGTTTACCGAGTAAGCGTGAGCCCGAGCGAGGGCGTGCTGGATCGCGCGAGGATCGGCACGGCTCGGTTGCCGAGAGGCGCCGGTTCGCTCGCAATTCGGGTTACAATTCAAGGCTTTCCCGTCGCCGCCTGCCGGCGGCATTGTCGCCATCGCGGACGACCGCAGCGCATGAAGCGCACGGAAGGCCGCAGACAACAGGAGCAACATCATGCAGTTCGAATTTACCGCCTTTCCCCGCGGCACCGAAGGACGAGGCGCGAGCCGCCGGCTGCGCCGCACCGGTCGCGCGCCGGGAATCGTCTATGGCGGCGCCGAGAAGCCCGAACCGATCGAGCTCGATCACAATGCCCTGATCCACGCGCTCAAGAAGGAAGCGTTTCATTCGTCGATCCTGACGATGAAACTGGGCGAAGCCGCGCAGCGGGTGCTGCTGCGCGACGTGCAGATGCATCCGTTCCGGCACGAGGTGCTGCACATCGATTTCCAGCGGGTCGACGAGAACCGCAAGATCCACATGAAAGTGCCGCTGCACTTCATCAACGCCGAGCTCGCGCCGGCAGTCAAGACGACCGACGCCATCATCAGCCACGTTCTGACCGAGCTCGACGTCTCGTGCCTGCCCAAGGACCTGCCCGCATTCGTCGAAGTCGACTTGTCGCCGCTTGCGGTCGGGCAATCGATACACGTATCGGACCTCAAGCTGCCTGCAGGCGTGACCGCGGTGACCCGGCCGGGCGCGAGCCCCGTCGTGGCGACGGCGATCGTGCCGCGCATCGTCGTCGAGGTCGAGGAAGTCGCGGCGCCGACGGCCGAAGCGGTGGCGGGCGAGGCGGCGGTGCCGGCCGAAGGGGCCAAGCCCGGCGACAAGGCCGCGGAAAAGAGCGGCGAGAAACCCGCGGAAAAGGGTGCCGACAAGGCGCCGGCCAAGAAGGACGACAAGAAATAAGCGCCTGGGGTACGCAAAGGGCCCGCCGGCGCTTGTCTCGGCGGGCCTTTTTGCTGTTTGCGCCCCGGCCCTTGGGCAATCTGAGCTGATGCCATGGCGCATTCGTTCCGCCTCATCGTCGGCCTCGGCAATCCGGGACGCGAATACAAAGAGACGCGGCACAACGCCGGTTTCTGGTGGATCGAGCGCCTTGCCGGGACACTGCAGGCGAGCTTCCGGCCCGAATCCAAATTTCAGGCGCAGGTGGCCGCGGCGCGCGGCGGCGACGGCGATCTGCGCCTCGCGATGCCGCAGACGTTCATGAATCGCAGCGGACTCGCGGTCGCCTCGCTTGCCCGCTTCTATCGGGTCGCGCCCGCCGAGATCCTGGTCGCACACGACGAGCTCGACCTGAAGCCCGGGGTGGTCAAGCTGAAGCAGGGCGGCGGCAATGCCGGACACAACGGCCTGAAGGACATCGCCGCCGCGCTGGGCAGCGGCGACTTCTGGCGGCTGCGACTCGGCATCGGCCATCCGCGCGACGGCGCGCTGTCCGAGCAGGAAGTTGCCGACTATGTGCTGCATCCGCCGCCCGGCGAGGAGCGCGCTGTTGATCGCAGACGCGATCGCGCGGGCGCTGGCGATATGGCCGTGGCTCGCGCGCGGCGAGACCGAGCGCGCGATGCACGAGCTGCACACCGCGCCGCGGCCGCCACCCGCTTCCGAAGGACCGGCAAGCTCATGAGCCTCAAATGCGGAATCGTCGGTCTGCCGAACGTCGGCAAGTCGACACTGTTCAACGCGCTGACCCGCGCCGGCATCGCGGCGGAAAATTACCCGTTCTGCACGATCGAGCCCAACGTCGGCATCGTCGAGGTGCCGGACCCTCGGCTCGCGTCGCTCGCCGCGATCGCGCGCCCCGAGCGCGTGCTTCCCGCCGTGGTGGAATTCGTCGACATCGCGGGACTCGTCGCCGGCGCCTCGAAAGGGGAAGGACTCGGCAACCAGTTTCTGGCCAACATTCGCGAGACCGACGCCATCGCCCATGTCGTGCGCTGTTTCGAGGATCCGAACGTCGTGCACGTCGCCGGCAAAATCGATCCGGTCTCGGACATCGAGACGATCAACACCGAGCTTGCGCTGGCCGACCTCGCCGCCGTCGACAAGCAGATGAACCGGTATGCCAAGGCGGCCCGGGCCGGCGGCGACAAGGAGGCGAAGCGGCTGGTGGCGGCGCTGGAAAAGATCGTCCCCGCGTTGAACGATGCACGGCCGGCCCGCTCGGTCGACCTCTATCCGGAAGAGCTGGCGGTGTTGAAGCCGCTGTTCCTGCTGACGATGAAGCCGACGATGTACGTGGCCAACGTATCCGAGCATGGCTTCGCCGGCAATCCGCTGCTCGACCGGATCGAAGCCTACGCCGCCCGCGAGGGAGCGCCGGTCGTCGCGATCAGCGCGGCACTCGAAGCCCAGATCGCCGATCTCGACGACGCCGACAAGCAGATTTTCCTCGCCGACATGGGTCTTACCGAAGCCGGGCTCGACCGCCTGATCCACGCCGGCTACAAGTTGCTCGGCCTGGAGACCTACTTCACCGCCGGGCCGAAGGAGGTTCGCGCCTGGACGATACATCGCGGCAGCACCGCGCCCCAGGCTGCCGGCGTGATCCACACCGATTTCGAAAAAGGCTTTATCCGGGCCGAAGTCATCGCCTATGATGACTTTCTCGCCTGCAAGGGCGAGCAGGGCGCAAAAGAGGGAGGAAAAATGCGGCTCGAAGGCAAGGACTACGTCGTCCGCGACGGCGACGTCATGCATTTTCGTTTCAACGTCTAGTACGTGCTCCGCTGCTCTCGTGAGCACGCCGGTGCTGCTGGTCGCCGTCGTCAGACGGCCTTCGGATCACTTCCGGCGACGGCCGCGAAGCCCGGCTGGTTCTCCAGCTTGAGCAGCGGCAGCAGGCGGTCCTGGCGTGCCAGCCACACGACGGCGCGGTGATGGTTGCACTCGTGCCGATGGATCGTTACGCCCGGAAGGCCATCGAGACGCATCGCCCGGGTCAGGTCGGGCGGCGAGTGCGTGCAAACGTGCAGGTTGTAATGCGTCTTGCCGTTCCAGCCGCGGAGGATCTCCCGCAGATCGAAGTAGGCGCGGGCCGGCTCCGGCACACGATCCAGCCTGGCGAGGGCCTCGCTCTGCTTGTCGACCTCCTCCTTCGATTCCGAAGCCCGCCAATGTGCCGGATCGACATTCGTGTGCGGAGAGAAGGCGAGCACGAAGTCGGCGTTCAGCAAGTGGCCGAAAAGAATCGCCGCATGGCTGCCGCCGGAGGAGCCGATGAACAGTGTACGTTCCTGAGCTCGATCGATGGTTTGCCGCAGCAAAGCGATCAGGGCGCCGACATCCTGCGCAACCGGAGGAATGCCGTTCAGGTAACACGTCCTCGAATTGTCGCGAAGCAGGATACGGTCGTAGTTCAGGATTGCGATGCCGTGCAGGAAATCGAAGGTGGGAAGCGAAAGCTGGCCGGCAAATCCGGTGAACGCCACGGCCAGGACGCTTGGATCCCGTCCCCGCTCGACGACCAACTGCGCGCCGGTCGCCGGAGCGGTTTGTCGCCAGTTATCGATCGGACGTTGCGCGATCGTGGCGCCGTAATCGGTGATCAGCTTCCTGAAGTCGTGCATTGCGCGATCTCCGTCGGACGGGTCACGTCGAGTTTGGGCGGAGCGGCTGCCGCAGGATTCTATCGCCGGATCGACAGTACCGGCAAGCCGGCGCGCGCCGCGCGTCGTCGAATTCAGCAACCGCATGGCGCGATGACGTGAACAGACGGCTCAAGTTCACCAAGATGCAGGGACTGGGCAACGATTTTGTGATGCTCGACGGCATCCGCCAGCGCGTCGACCTCGACCCCGCCCAGATCGCGCGCCTTGCCGATCGTCATTTCGGCGTCGGCTGCGACCAGGTGCTGCTGGTCGAGCGGCCATCGCGCGCCGACGTCGATTTCCGCTACCGGATCTTCAACGCCGACGGCGGCGAGGTCGAGCAGTGCGGCAACGGCGCTCGCTGCTTCGTCCATTTCGTCCGCGATCAGGGGCTGACGGCCAAGCGGAAGATTCGCGTCGAAACCCTCGGCGGCGTCATCGAGCCGACGCTTGAAGCCGACGGCCAGGTGCAGGTCGACATGGGCGTGCCGCGCTTCGAGCCCGAGGCGATTCCTTTCGTCGGCGACAGCGCGGCGCCGACGCAGGCCTCGAAGTCGCCGGCGCGTCGGTCACGATCAGCGCGCTGTCGATGGGCAATCCGCATGCGGTGCAGGTCGTCGCCGACGTCGAGACCGCGCCGGTCGCCACTCAGGGTCCGCTGATCGAACGCCATCCGCGGTTTCCGCGCGGCGCCAACGCGGGCTACATGCAGGTCGTCGATCGCGCTAACATTCGCCTGCGCGTATGGGAGCGTGGCGCGGGCGAGACCTTGGCGTGCGGTACCGGCGCTTGCGCGGCCGTCGTTGCCGGAATACGGCGTGGCCTGCTCGATTCGACGGTTCGCGTACGAACTCGCGGCGGCGAGCTCACGATACGCTGGGACGGGGCGGGCGAGCCGGTGCTGATGACCGGCCCGGCGCAGACGGTGTTCGAAGGCGAGTGGCAGGTCGACGAATGAATGAAACCGACAAGGAAGCAGGGATGAACGCCGAGGCGGTCGCCGAGTATCTGAAGCAGCATGTGGAATTCTTCGAGCAATACGCCGATCTGCTTGCCGAGATCTACGTGCCGCATCCGCACGGCGGTCATGCGATTCCGATCGCAGAACGGCAGATCGTGACCTTGCGGGAGAAGAACGGCCAGCTCGAGTCGAAGCTGCGCGAGCTGATCCAGTTCGGCACCGATAACGATGCGATCAGCGAAAAACTGCATCGCTCGACGCTCGCGCTCTTTTCCGCCGCGGACCTGGAGACGACGCTGGGTGTTCTGTACCACAGCCTGAGCGAGGACTTTCGCGTGCCGCAGGTGGCGCTGCGCCTGTGGGGCAGGGTGCCCGAGCAGTCGTATCTGCCGGAGCTCGCCGCGACCAGCCAGGAAATCCGCGAATACGCCGGCGCCCTGGGTTCGCCGTACTGCGGCACGCAGGCGCCGTTCGAATCGCGCGAATGGTTCGAAGGCGGCCTGTCGCTTGCATCGTTCGCGCTGCTGCCGCTGCGCACGCACCATACGTTCGGCCTGCTGGCGCTCGGCAGCGAAGATCCGGGCCGGTTCTACGCGGGTCTCGGAACGATGCATCTGACTCGCCTGTCGGAGCTCGCCAGCGTCGCGACCGCGCGCTTTCTGCCGCAAGGCTGATCCCGATGAGCGCTTCGTCCCGCGCCAGTCCGCCGCCGCGGGATGCGCGAGGCGAACCGCTGGTCTCGGCGTTCGAACGGCATCTGTCGACGCGGCCGGCGCACACGCGAAGCGCCTACCGCCGCGACGTCCGGATGCTGCAGCAACTGGCCGGCGACTTGCCGCTCGCCAAGCTGATCCCCGGCGGAGCTCAGGCGCTTTCTGGCGATGCTGCATGCCCGCGGCTTGTCGGGCAAGAGCCTCGCGCGCGTCCTGTCCGGCTGGCGCGCTTTTTATCGTTTCGCCATCGATCACGAGCCGTCGATCAAGGACAACCCGTGCGCGGGGCTCAAGGCGCCGCAGGTCGTCGCGTCATTTGCCGGCGGTCCTCTCGCCCGACGAGGCGGTGCGACTGGTCGCCATCGCCGACGAAGACGTGCTCGCGGTGCGCGACCGCGCGCTGCTCGAGCTCGCATATTCGTCGGGCCTGCGCGTGTCCGAGCTTGCCGGGCTCGAGCTTGCGGCGCTCGATCTGGCTGAAGGCGAGGTGCGCGTGCTCGGCAAAGGCGCCAAGGAGCGCATCGTTCCCGTCGGCGAGCCCGCGCGCGTTTCGCTCAAGGCGTGGCTCGCGCTGCGGCCGACCTTGCCGGCGCCCGACAGTGAAGCCGTGTTCGTCAGCCGCTCGGGAAGACGGCTCACGTCGCGGGCGATCCAGCAACGCCTCGCCGGATGGGCGGTCAAGCGGGGACTCGCCCGGCACGTCCACCCGCACATGCTGCGGCATTCGTTCGCCTCGCACCTGCTGCAGTCCTCCGGCGATCTGCGCGCCGTGCAGGAGCTGCTGGGCCACGCGAGCATCGCCAGCACGCAGATCTACACGCACCTCGACTTCCAGTACCTGGCCAAAATCTACGATCAGGCCCATCCGCGGGCGAAGAAGCAGCGCGCGCGGCGCTGACGCGTCCGGGCAAAAAAACGGGGCGCTTGCGGCGCCCCGAATCACACGGAGGAGAAACTCCAGACCGGACGTAGTACCGGCCTACTCCACGCGCTCGCCGTGAAGACTGATGTCGAGGCCTTCGCGCTCCTCTTCTTCGGAGACGCGCAGGCCGACGACCATGTCGATGACCTTGAGGATGATGAAGCTGCCGACGCCGCTGTAGACCAGCGTCGTTGCGACCGCGCCCAGCTGCACCATGAAGTCCGCCATCGGTGCCGCTGATGTCCTTGACGTTGAACACGCCGGTCAGCAGCGCTCCGACGATACCGCCGATGCAGTGCACGCCGAAGGCATCGAGCGAGTCGTCGTAGCCGAACATCCTCTTGACGGCCGTCGCGGCGAAGAAGCACAGCACGCCCGCCGCGATCCCGATGACAAAGCGCCCCGGTGACGCCGACGAAGCCCGACGCCGGCGTGATCGCGACCAGGCCGGCGACCGCGCCCGAGGCGATGCCCAGCACCGACGGCTTGCCCTTGGTGATCCACTCGGTGAACATCCACGCCAGCGCGGCGACCGCGGTGGCGAGCTGGGTGACGACCATCGCCATGCCGGCGCGGCCGTCGGCCGCCACGGCGGAGCCCGCGTTGAAGCCGAACCAGCCCACCCACAGCAGCGAAGCGCCGATCAGGGTCAGCGTCAGGTTGTGCGGCGCCATCGGCTCCTTGCCGTAGCCCAGTCGCTTGCCCAGCACCAGCGCGCAGACGAGGCCCGCGATGCCGGCGTTGATGTGCACGACCGTGCCGCCGGCGAAATCGAGCACGCCCTTGCCCGCCCAGTAGCCCGAGGGCTCCCACATCATGTGCGCGATCGGCGAGTAGATCAGCAGCGACCACAGGCCCATGAACCAGAGCATCGCCGAGAACTTCATGCGGTCGGCGAAAGCGCCGGCGATCAGCGCCGGCGTGATGATCGCGAACGTCATCTGGAACATCATGTAGACCGACTCGGGAATCGTGAGCCCGAGGTGCGACACGCTTATCTTGCCGGCTTCCTTCTGGAACAGCATGCCGTTGAGGAACAGCCGGTCGAGGCTGCCGACGAACGGACCGCCGGGCATGAACGCCAGACTGTAGCCGGCGATCACCCAGAGCACCGTGACCAGACACGTGATCGCGAAGCTCTGCATCAGCGTCGCGAGCACGTTCTTCTTGCGCACCATGCCGCCGTAGAACAGCGCGAGCCCGGGAACGGTCATCAGCAACACCAGCGCGGTGGACGTAAGCATCCATGCCGTATCGCCGCCGCTGATCTTGTCGACGCCGACCAGCTGCGGTGACGTCGGCGCCGGAGGCGCTGCGGCAGCGGCTGCCGCCGGCGCGCTCGCATCGGCCTTCGCGGGCTCCGCTTTGGCATCGGCCGCTGCCGGTGCCGCGGCGGGCGCGGTTGCCGCCGGCGGCGGCGCGGCGGCCTTGTTGTCCTGCGCGAGTACCGGGCCTCCCGCGCATAGCGCGCCGATGACGGCGACCAACGCAAACAATCGCTTCATGATGTTCCCCTTAGAGCGCATCGGCACCGGTCTCGCCGGTCCGGATGCGCACGACTTGTTCGAGCTCGAAAACGAAGATCTTCCCGTCGCCGATCTTGCCGGTGTTGGCCGCCTTTTCGATCGCCTCGATCACGCGATCGAGCAGGTCGCTCTTGATCGCGGCCTCGATCTTGACCTTCGGCAGGAAATCGACGACATACTCCGCACCGCGATAGAGCTCGGTGTGTCCTTTTTGCCGGCCGAAGCCCTTGACCTCGGTGACGGTGATGCCTTGCACGCCGATCGCGGACAGGGCCTCCCGGACCTCGTCCAGCTTGAACGGCTTGATGATCGCGGTTACCAGTTTCATTGTTTGCCCCTCGATGAATGCGCGCGCGCTCGGCGGCGAATCAGAACGTCTTCTGCAGGAATACGGTGCCCGTCGCCTTGCCGATGTTGCGGCCGGCAAGCGTATAGCCGGCATCCTTGGCGTCGGTGTCGGTGTAGTACGCGCCGATGTTGTAGCCGTTGATCGCCCAGGTGACGCCGAGCTTCCAGTCGGTGTAGTCGAAGACGTTGTTGCTGACCCCGTTCGTACTGCCCTGGTAGTCCTGGCGACCGACGTGGGCGTTGAACGTCCACGCGTCATTGATCGGATAGTTCGCCGACAGGTCGGCGTATCCGGCGTTGTCCGGCACGCCGAACGTGTGATTGAGGCTGTAAGAGTATTTGAACGACACCCATTTCCACGATATCGCTCCATAGATCTCGGTCGTGTCCGGGTTGGTCGCGCCGCCGACATAGCTGCCCGGGTAGTAGTAATAGAGCAGACCGATGTCGGTGCCCCAGTCGTCGTTGATCGCGTACTTCCAGCCGCCGTAGAAATCCCATTCCAGGCTGCAGCCGTGATTGCACGACGCCCGCGTCGTGCAGCCAGCTGATGTTCGAGCCCCAGGTGCCGAGGTAGATGCCGTTGGTGTGCGCGTAGTCGAAGCCGCCCTGGAACGCGGGCTTCTGGTCGGTCTGCGTAAGGCCGCGGAAAATATATTGGCTGTAGATGCCGAAGTTGCCGGTGATCGTGTAGTCCGGCTTGGCCTCGGGTGCGGGCGCGGGCGTCGGGCGTTTGCGCTTGCGCTGTGCCGACAGACGCTGCGGCAGCCAGCACAACAAGCGAAAATATCGGGCGCAATTTGGCGTGCATCGTTTTTCTCCTTGGCTGAATGGCGAACAAAAGTCCCTAGCCACTCAGCACGAGCCATGCCATGCCGTTAGTTACTTACGAATCAACGAGTTGTCAGCTATCTCGGCCATCGGCGGTATTGCGACGCACCCGGAATTTGCCCCAAGATAGTGCAGACTCTCGGGGTGGCGCACGCCATTGGGACAGGCTCGGTTTCGCGCCGGCGCAATGGCCGACGCGCTTTGCTAGACTCGATCATCGATCGGAAAAGGAGACCCGAATGCTCGACAGCAAAATCCTCGACGATGTCAGTGCGCGCGTGGCCGCGGCATTCGCTGCAAGCCCGGCCCGAGACGCTGAAAAAAACCTGAAGGCGATGCTGAGCGGCGCCTTGGCGAAGCTCGATCTGGTGACGCGCGAGGAATTCGATATCCAGGCCGCGCGTGCTGCTGCGCACGCGCGAGAAGGTCGAAGCGCTGGAGGCGCGGGTCGCGGACCTCGAGGCCCGCGCCGGGACAAAACGCGCTAGCTGACGCGGGTTTGCCGATGGCGCTACGCCGCCATCCGCCTCAAGCGTTCAGTTGCACCGGCGATGCGCGGCGGCCGCGAGCGCAGCCTCTGCCTCCGGCAACCACAGCTTCATGTCCATTTCGCCAAGCATCGCGACCGCGGTCGACAGTACGACACCCGCCTCGCGCTTGTTTCCCGCGTTCAGCAGGAGCTTGCCGATGCCGAGTCGGCAACGGGCCTCGAGCGGGCGCATTTCGAGTTCCACCGCGAGCGTTTGCGCTTCGCCGAAAAGCGACGACGCGGAGTTGTCGGATGGCTGCTGGTGCGCGGCGATCTCGGCAAGGAGCCGCAACGCCTGCGCTTCGTATCCGCGCTCCCTGCGTTCCCGCGAGCCGTCGAGCGCAAGCGTGGCGAGCCGGCGCGCCTCGTCGTGCCTTCCGGCCATCAGATAACCTTCGCTGAGCGGAATGGCGATGCGTGCTTCGGTGCCTGCGCCTTCGGCCCCCAGCTGGGCCGCCGCCTGGTCGAGCAGCGGCACGCTTTCGGCGATGCGTCCGCTGAGGGCATACGCGGCGCCGAGCAGCGAAGCGGTGAACGTGCTGAGGCGGGGCAATTCCCAGCGCTCGATCAGCGCGCGGCATCGCTCGAGCAGCGTGATCGCGGTGTGCAGGTCGCCCTGACCCAGATAGAAATGCCCAGGTACGTCTGTGCGACGCCCTGGCTCCACGGCTGGTTGCGTGCCTCCGCCAGGGCGATGGCCTCGTCGGCGTAGATCCTCCCTTCGGCGAACTCGCCCAGGTCGCCAAGGCACCATGCGAGCAGGCCGCGCGAGAGCACCGCCGGGTATCCGGCCATGCCGAAGCGCTGCGAGATCAGCTCGCCTTGCAAGGTCGCAACGACCCGCTTCAGCCCTTCGACGGCCTGCCGATAGTCGCCGCGCTGCTGGTGCGGATAGGCGAGGTAAAACGTCGCGATGACCTGCAGCGGCGTATCGGCCAGCTCGCGGCCGAGCTCCAGCGCGCGGCGCCCGGTTTCGATGGCGCGATCGTGATCGCCGAGCGAGAAGAAATACGAGTACGCCATCCAGGCAAGGATGCGTGCGAGCCGGCGCTTGTCGTCGATCGTCTTGGCGATCGTCTCGGCTTCGCCCAGATGGCTCAGGATCTGATCGAACTCGCCGAGCGGGAACGAGCGCTTGCCGTATATCCAATCGCAGATCGATTGCCTGCTCGAGCGTGCTCCGGCTTTCGGGAAGATGCTTCAGCGCGGACAGCGCCTGCTCGAAAAATGTCACCGCCTCGCGGTTGGCCGAACGGGCGACGCCCTTGAGACCGGCCTGGCGCGAATAGCGGAGCGCGTGCTCCCACATTTCTCCGCGAACCGCATGATAGGACCGCGCGCTCGACGTGCTCGGCCAGCCGATCCGGATACAGCGTCTCGAATGCACGGACGATGTGCGCATGCAGCGCTTTCCTGCGCTCCTGCAGCAGGCTGTTGTATGCGACCTCGTAGGTCAGCGCATGCTTGAACGTGTATTCCAGCGTCGGGAAAAGGTTTACCTCGTAGATGAACTCGGCGGCCTGCAGATGGCCGAGGCCGGTCTTGAGCGCATCTTCGGTCAGCGCATCCCTGGCGCCTTCCGCTGCGGCGATCGCGCGCAACAGCGGGTACGGCACATCCTTGCCCACGACTGCCATCGTCTGCAGCAGCCGTTTCTCCTGCGCTGGCAGGCGATCGATCCGGGCCGCGAGGATCGCCTGCACCGTCGCCGGCACGCGAATGTCGGCAAACTTCCGCTTCAACCGGTACGCGCCCCGCTCGCCGGTCAGCGTGCCGGTCTCGACCAGTGAGCGAACGCTTTCCTCGAGGAAAAAAGGGTTGCCTTCGGTTCGCTGGATAAGCAGCCGCTTGAGGTCGATCAACGCGGCGCCGCCGTGCGCGCGGCCCGGCTGCGCCGGCGGCTGCCGGCTTGCCGACGTCGGTTGCCGCGCCCAGCAGGGCGTCGAGCAGCGCCTCGGCACCTTCGCCGCCGAACGGATCGACACGGATCTGCACATAGCAGGCCTTGCCTCCCCAGCCGTGCCGTGTACTCGGGGCGGTAGTTGACCAGCAGCAGGATGCGCGCGGTAGGCAGGCCTTCGATCAGCGCGTCGAGCAGCGCCTGCGTCTCCGAGTCGATCCAGTGCAAGTCCTCGAACACGAGCAGCAGGGGCTGCTCGATGCTCTCGCGGAGCAGCAGGCGCTTGAGCGCATCGATCGTCTGCCGGCGCCGCTTCGGCGGCTCGAATTCCTGCCAGGCGCCGTCGCCGACGGGGACATCGAGCAATGCCAGAAACGCCGGAAGGTCGGGCTCCATGTTGCGATCGAGCGTCAGCAGTTTGCCGGTCAGCTTCTCGCGTATCGTGCGCGCGTCGTCGCGCGGCTCGATCCGGCAATAGGACTTGAGCAGGTCGATCATCGGCCGCCACGCCGTCGCCTTGCCGTAGGAAACCGAGCTGCTCTCCAGCACCAGGCAGTTGCGGGCGCGATGCGAATGCGTAAGCTCCCACACCAGTCGCGACTTGCCGACTCCCGGCTCTCCGACCAGAGCGATCAGCTGGCCCTTGCCGCCTCGCGCCTTTTCGAGCGCGCCATGCATGGTGGCGAGCTCGGCCTGCCGTCCGACGAATCGGGTCAGTCCGCGCGCCGCCAGCGCCTGCAGTCGCGTTCGGGCGAGGCCCGCCCCGACCAGCTCGAACAGCTCGATCGGACGCGTCCAAACCCTTGATCGCGACCGGACCCACCGACTGGACCTGGACATAACCTTCGACCAGCGCCAGCGTTTCGCCGGTGAGCAGCGTCGTTCCCTCGCGCGCCAGCTGCTCGAGACGAGAGGCAAGATGCACGGTCTGGCCCATCGCGCTGTAATCCATATGAAGATCGTCGCTGATCAGGCGCACGACGACTTCCCCGCTGTTCAGCCCGACGCGCGCATCGACCAGCGCGCCGTGAGTCCGCCGGGCCTGCTCGGCGAAGCGGCGCATTCCGTCCTGGAGCGCGAGCGCGGCGTAGCAGGCGCGCAACGCGTGGTCCTCGTGGGCGATCGGCGCGCCGAACAGTGCCATGATGCCGTCGCCCGACACCTGGCTTACCGTGCCCTCGTAGCGATGCACGGCCTCCATCATTACCTTGACCGTCCCGTCGAGCAGCTGCTGCGCCTCCTCGGTGTCCAGCGCGCGTATCAGCTCGGTGGAACCCTTGATATCGGCGAACAGCACGGTCACCTGCTTGCGTTCGCCCTCGACCGCGCTTCGGGAAGCCAGGATCTTTTCCGCCAGATGGGGCGGTGTGTACGTCGACGGCGCGCCCGGCGCGGGACGCTGCACGGCGTGCTCCGCCCCGCGGCGCAGCGGTCAGCTGGCCACCGCAATCGGTGCAAAAGCGGCTGCCCGCGCTATTGATATGGCCGCAGTTTGGGCACGCAAGCCCCAGCCGCGCACCGCACGCGTTGCAGAACTTGGCGGTGCTGGGGTTGTCGGCGTCGCAAGCGGCGCAGTGCATTCCGCTGTTCCTTCGAGTTGTCGCGTTCTCAGGCGGCGAGTATAGGGCGGCCGATGCTGCCGTTCAAACCGGTGGCGGCGATTCTCGAACAAACTGGTCGTCGTCTTCATCGCTTTTGCGGCTAGGCCTAATGGTCGAGATCGCCTGCCTCGCCGACTGATTAATCTCCTCGAATCGATCGAACAAGTGCGAGGAGCAGCCAATGGCAGTCGCCGTCGTGCACAGCCGTGCGCTGTCCGGCGTCGACGCGCCGAGGGTTACCGTCGAGGTGCACCTGGCCGGCGGGCTTCCGGCGGTGCACCTCGTCGGATTGCCGGAGACCGAGGTGCGCGAAGCGCGCGACCGAGTCCGCGCGGCGCTGCAGAATGCGCAGTTCGAATTTCCGGCGCGCCGGATCACCGTCAATCTCGCGCCGGCCGATCTGCCGAAGGAATCCGGCCGCTTCGATCTGCCGATCGCGCTCGGCATCCTGGCCGCGACCGGGCAGATTCCGGCGCCTGCGCTCGCGCAGTACGAATTCGCCGGCGAGCTCGCGCTGACCGGAGAGCTTCGCGCGATCCGCGGCGCGCTGGCGATGGTGCTTTCGGCGCGGCGCGATGGACGCGCCTTCGTGCTTCCCGCGGCGTCGGCCGCCGAAGCAGCGCTGGTTCGCGACGCGATCGTCCACCCGGCCGCATCGCTGCTCGAGGTCTGCGCGCATCTGACCGGGCGCACGCCGCTGCCGGTCCTGACGCCGCAGCCGCCAGGCGATTCGATCGCCGGCCCGGATCTGATCGACGTCCGCGGGCAAGCGCGGGCCAAGCGCGCGCTGGAAGTCGCCGCCGCCGGCTCGCACAGCCTCCTGATGATCGGACCGCCCGGGACCGGCAAATCGATGCTGGCGCAGCGCCTGCCGGGCCTGCTGCCGCCGCTCTCCGAGGACGAGGCGCTCGAATCCGCCGCGCTGCAATCGCTGACCGGCCGTTTTTCTCCCGACGACTGGGGACGGCGCGCGTTTCGCGCGCCTCACCACACGGCCTCCGCGGTCGCGCTGGTCGGCGGCGGCAGCGATCCGCGGCCCGGCGAGATCTCGCTCGCCCATCACGGCGTGCTGTTCCTCGACGAGTTGCCGGAGTGGGACCGCAGGGTGCTCGAAGTGCTGCGCGAGCCGATCGAATCGGGCCGCATCCATATCTCGCGCGCGGCGCGCCAGGCGACGTTTCCGGCCCGGTTCCAGTTCGTCGCAGCGATGAATCCCTGCCCGTGCGGCTATCTGGGCCACGCCAGCGGCAGGTGCCGCTGCACGCCGGACCAGGTCGCGCGCTATCGCGCGCGCATTTCCGGTCCGCTGCTCGACCGCATCGATCTTCAGATCGAGGTGCCGTCGCTCGCAGCCGACGCATTGCCGGGACCGCGTCGGGCTGCCGTCTCCGGGGAGACGAGCGCCGCGGTGCGCGAGCGCGTCGCCGCGGCGACGCACCGTCAGCATCGTCGCCAGGCGAAAGCGAACGCATGGCTGGACGTCAAGGAAGTCGAGCGCTGGTGCGTGCCGAATCCCGACGGCGATGCGCTGCTGAAAAGCGCGTTCGCGCGGCTCGCGCTATCGGCGCGAGCCTATCACCGGATTCTCAAGGTGGCGCGCACGATTGCCGATCTTGCCGACAGCGACGCGCTGGCGGGAGCGCATGTCGCCGAGGCGATCGGCTACCGGCGGTTCGATCGGATAGCGTGAACGCGCGCGAACGAACGGCGACCGCGCGGCGGCCAAGCGCGCGCCACTCAGCGCACCAGCAGCGCCTGCCGCCCCAGCAAGGCGAGCGCCGCATCGAGCGCCGCCAGGCGCTCCGCCTCGGGCAGCGCCGGCCAGCGCGACGCGGCGATCTCTTCGCGCGTGCGGGTGCCATCGAGCAGCGGCAGCAACGCGCGCTCGTCGTCCCGCAAGACGATCGGCTCGTGTCGCAGGTTCGCGCTTGCCGCGCCGCGCGGCGCGTCGCGCCTGGCGATGGCGCCCGCCTCGGGCCGCGGTCCTGAGGCCAGCACGAACGGCGGTGCTGCGCGATGCAGTTCCGCCACGCCACCGAGGTGCATGCGCAGGATCTCGGCCGCCAGCAGATCTCGCTCGGCCTGCACGTCGTCGTGCGCCGCCGCGGATCTGCGGCCGCCGCCTCCTGGTGCAATTGGTCGAACGGGATCGCGAGCGGCCATTGCGCCGCCAGTATCGCCAATGCGGACTTGACGATGCGGGTGGACGCCTCGACGCTTCGTCCGTCGGCAAAGCGAAAGGTCTCGGCGCGATCCGAGGCAAGGTCTGACGGCACCTCGCCGCGCTGCACCGGCGCCGCGACACGCAGCGCCATCACTCGGGCCGCCGAGAGCTTGCGATCGAGCGCCGCGCCCGCGCGGATCAACAGACTTTGGCGAAAGCTGCGACTCTTCAGAAAATCGAGAAATTGCTCGCGGCGAATCAATCCGGGCGCGATCCGGTTCAGCGTTGCGTCGGTCTTGGGCGGAAGCCCGATCGGCAGCATCGTCCGGATGTCGCTATCGCCGAGATAGCGCAGGCCCCGCGCGACGACACGCTCGACGAATTGCTCGAAATACACCGCCTCGTTCGTCTCCTCCAGGTATTCGTGCAGCACGTAATAGTCCGGCTTTTGCCGGATGTGCTCGGCAGCCAGGCGCAGCAGCCGGCCGTAAGCCGAGTCCCGGTCCGGCACGGCTTCGGCCAGGAAGTCGAGCGTGGCGCGGGCCTTCGCGACCCGCGCCTCGCGAATCCTCGACATCGCGCGTGTGGTAGAGCATCGCCTCGCGCACGGTGGAGAGCATCCGCCAGCCCGGCAGCGTGTTATAGCTGACGAACGCGATGCCGTTGGCGGCCAGCAGCGATGCGCAAAGCGCGAGGATCCTGTCCTGCACCGGCGCGGGCACCCAGGAATAGATGCCATGCGCGATGATGTAATCGAAGGCGCCTTGCGCTTCGTCGAAGGCCATGACGTCCATCGCCTGCAGGCGGATATTGAGCAATCCCAGCGCTTCGATTTCGGCCGCACCGTGGGCGATTTGCACGGCGGACAGGTCGATGCCGACAAAGGTCGAATCCGGATAGCTTGCCGCGAGCGGAATCAGGTTGCCGCCGGACCCGCAGCCGATTTCCAGTACGCGGGCCCGTCCGACATCGGCCGCGTCGAAACCGAACAGCGACGCAACCGTGGCCAGATGGTCGGGATGCGTCTGCCGCAGCGGCACGCTCTGGTAGGGAAATTCGTCGTAGCTGGTGCGAAGGGCGGCCGTCATGATCGCGCGTGCATTCGAGCGTATCATGCCGATCGTCGTCGGCGATGCCACCCATATCCGTCACGGCGCCAGGGCCCGCGCACAAATCCACGAAGTCCAGCGATGAATGCATACGACACGTCCCCGCTCGGCAAGGCGACCGGCTATCCCGATCGTTACGACCCGAGCCTGCTTTTTCCGATCGACCGCGCCGCGCAGCGCGAAGCGCTGGGGCTTCGCGGCGCGCTGCCCTTCGCGGGGGCCGATTTGTGGACCGCGTACGAAATATCCTGGCTCGATGCGGGCAACAAGCCGCAGCTCGCGATCGGCGAATTGCGCATCGCCGCCGATTCCCCCGCGACCGTCGAATCGAAATCGCTGAAGCTCTACCTGGGCTCGTTTGCGCAGGAACAGGTTGTCACGCGCGAGCGCCTGGCGCAGACGATCGCCGGGGATCTCAATCGCATCTGCCGGGCAGAGGTCGACGTCGTGCTGCATCCGGCGACGGCCGCCGCTACGCCGGACATCGCCGAGTTGCCCGGCGTGTCGGTGGACAACGAAGACGGCGCCGCCGCCGCCGCACCCGATCCCGCGTTGCTCGAGGCGGGGGATGCGATAGTCGACGAGACGCTCTCCAGCACGCTGTTCCGGTCCAACTGCCCGGTCACCGGTCAGCCCGACTATGCCGACGTGATGGTGCGCTATCGCGGGCCGCGGATAGCCCGCGCGTCGTTGCTTTCGTATCTGCTTTCCTACCGCAGGCATGCGGCCTTTCACGAAAGCTGCGTCGAGCGGATTTACATCGATCTCGCCGCGCGATGCCGGCCGGAGCGCCTGACCGTCTACGCGCGCTTTACCCGCCGCGGCGGCATCGACATCAACCCGTTCCGAAGCAATTACGAAGCGCCGCCCGCCGCGTCGCAGCGAACACCGAGGCAATAACCGCCAGCGCGGCCGATGCGCGTCGAGCGGCGCTTTGGCGATGTTGCAATGCGGTAGAATCAATCGGCGATGGATGCTCTCGCCGATCCCGAAGCCAGCCTGTCGGACGCGCCTGCCGAAACCCCGCGGCTGCGCGAGATCCCGTACAACTACACGTCGTTCTCGGACCGCGAGATCGTCATTCGCCTGTTGGGCGAGCCGATGTGGCTGCTGCTGGTCGAATTGCGCGGCGAGCGTCGCACCGGACGCTCGGCGCGGATGCTGTTCGAAGTCCTGGGCGACATCTGGGTCGTCGAGCGCAACCCGTATCTGCAGGATGACCTGCTCGACAATCCGAAGCGCCGGGCGCTGTTGATCGGCGCGCTGCGCCATCGGCTGGCCGAGATCGACAAGCGCCGGCGTGCGATCGCCGACGCCGTCCGCGACGTGAAGGTCGGGCGCCTGGTCGACCGCGCATGCGAGGCAGTGGCTTCTTTCGAAAGCTCGTTTCGCGAGACGGCAGAGCTCCGCAAGCGCACGCGGCGCGTGCTCTCGCGCTACACGCGCAAGGACAATATCGCCTTCGACGGCCTGGCGCGCGTCTCGCACGTCACCGATGCGACCGACTGGCGCGTCGAATACCCGTTCGTCGTCCTGCATCCGGACACCGAGAACGAGGTGCGCGGCCTCGTGCAGGGATGCATCGAGCTGGGGCTGACGATCATTCCGCGCGGCGGCGGCACCGGCTATACCGGCGGCGCGGTGCCGCTCGACGCCAAAGCGGCGGTGATCAACACCGAAAAGCTCGAGCGCCTGTCGGCGATCGAAAGAGTCGTCCTCCCCGGTCGCAGCGACGCCACGCCGGTGATCGATGCCGGCGCGGGTGTGGTCACCAAGCGCGTGATCGACGCGGCCGACGGCGCCGGGCTCGTGTTCGCCGTCGATCCGACGTCGGCCGACGCGAGCTGCATCGGCGGCAACGTCGCGATGAACGCCGGCGGCAAGAAGGCGGTGCTCTGGGGCACGGCGCTCGACAATCTCGCGTCGTGGCGGATGGTGACGCCCGATGCCGAGTGGCTCGAGGTCACGCGCATCGATCACAACGTCGGCAAGATCCACGACGCCGACGTCGCAAGCTTCGAGCTCGCCTACCACGCGGCGGCGGCGGACGGCGGCGTCGGTGCGCCGATCCGCACCGAGACGCTGTCGATCCCGGGCGAGCGGTTCCGCAAGACCGGGCTCGGCAAGGACGTGACCGACAAGTTTCTCGCAGGGCTCCCCGGCGTGCAGAAGGAAGGCTGCGACGGCATCATCACGTCGGCGCGCTTCATCCTGCACACGATGCCGCCGGCGATTCGCACCGTGTGCATGGAATTCTTCGGCCAGGTTCGCGACTCGACGCCGGCGATCGTCGAGATCAAGCGCTATATCGACACGCTCGCCGGCGCTGCGCCGGGCGAGCGCGTGCAGCTCGCCGGGCTCGAGCATCTGGACGAGCGTTACGTCAAGGCGGTCGGCTACGCGACCAAGGCGAAGCGACACGGCCGGCCGAAGATGGTCCTGATCGGCGACATCGTCGGCGACAGCGACAATGCGGTCGCGCGCGCGGCCTCCGAGGTCGTGCGCATCTGCAACGCCCGCGGCGCCGAAGGCTTTGTCGCGGTCGTCGGCCGAGGCGCGCAAGAAATTCTGGCTCGACCGCGCCCGCACGGCGGCGATCGCCCGGCATACCAATGCGTTCAAGATCAACGAGGACGTCGTCATCCCGCTCGAGCGCCTCGGCGACTACACCGACGGCATCGAGCGCATCAACATCGAATTGTCGATCGGCAACAAGCTCGTGCTGTGCGATGCGCTTTCGGCGTTCTTCGCAGGGCCGCTGCCGGCGACGCTTTGGAGCGCCGACGCCGACGCCGCACCGGCGCAGGATGTGCTGGACGCCAAGGTCGACGAGGCGCGCGCGCTGATCGCGGCGGTGCGCGCTCGATGGCAGGACCTGCTGGACCGGCTGGACGAGACCTTTCCCGCGCTGCAAAGCCGCGCCGAGCTCGTGTCCTGGAAAGCGGAGATCAAGGCTCCGCTGCAGGAAATCTTCGCCGGCGCCGTGTTCGGCCCGATACTGAAGTGCTGCGCCGACATTCATCGTTCGGTGCTGCACGGACGAGTCTTCATCGCGCTGCACATGCATGCCGGCGACGGCAACGTCCACACCAATATCCCGGTGAACTCCGACGACTACGCGATGCTGCAGCAGGCCAATGCGTCGGTGGCGCGCATCATGGCGCTGGCGCGCGCCTTGGGCGGCGTCATCTCGGGCGAGCACGGCATCGGGATCACCAAGCTCGAATACCTGACGGCGGACGAGATCGCGCCGTTCATCGCGTACAAGCAGAAGGTCGACCCGGGCGGGCACTTCAACCGAGCCAAACTGCTCCCCGGCGCCGATCTGTCCGGCGCCTACACCCCAAGCTTCAGCCTGCTCGGCGCCGAGAGCCTGATCCTCGAACAGTCGGAGATCGGACGGATTGCCGACTCGATCAAGGACTGCCTGCGTTGCGGCAAGTGCAAACAGCCGTGCGCAACGCACGTGCCGCGCGCCAACCTGCTGTACAGCCCGCGCAACAAGATCCTGGCGACCTCGATGTTGATCGAGGCCTTCCTGTACGAGGAGCAGACGCGGCGCGGCGTGTCGCTGAAACATTTCGACGAGTTCGGCGACGTCGCCGACCACTGCACGGTCTGCCACAAGTGCCTGAACCCTTGCCCGGTCGACATCGATTTCGGCGACGTCTCGATCGCGATGCGCAACCTGCTGCGCCGCCAGGGTCACGCCAAATTCAATCCGGGAACGACAGCGGCGATGTTCTTTTTGAACGCGACCGACCCGACGCGGATCAAGCTGACCCGGAAGCTGATGATGGTGTGGGGATACCGGCTGCAGCGTCTGGCTTACCGCGTGGTGAAGTGGATGGGCCTCGCGGCGGCGCAGACCGGGCGACCGCCGGCAACCGTCGGCGGGACGCCGCTGGTGACGCAGGTGATCCACTTCGTCAACAAGCCGATGCCGGGCGGCTTGCCGAAGCGCTCGGCCCGGGCGCTGCTCGATATCGAGGATTCGACCGTCGTGCCCATCATCCGCGACCCGTCGCGGGCCGCCGAGGAATCGGACGCTGTTTTCTACTTCCCCGGCTGCGGGTCCGAGCGGCTTTTCTCGCAGGTGGGACTCGCCACGCAGGCGATGCTCTATCACGTCGGCGCGCAATGCGTGCTTCCTCCCGGCTACCTATGCTGCGGCTATCCGCAGACATCGGCAGGCAACGACGACAAGGGCCGGGAGATCATCACCGACAATCGCGTGCTGTTTCATCGCGTCGCCAACACGCTCAACTACCTCGACATCAAGACAGTGCTGGTTTCGTGCGGGACTTGCATGGACCAGCTGCAGAAATACGAGTTCGAAAAGATCTTTCCCGGCTGCCGGCTGCTCGACATCCACGAGTATCTGCTGGAAAAAGGCGTGAGGCTCGGCGAAGGCGAGCTCTCCGGCGTGCGCTACATGTACCACGACCCCTGCCACACGCCGATGAAGACCTACCAGCCGCTGAAAGTGGTCAACGAGCTGATGGGAACGAAAGTGGCGCTGAACGACCGCTGCTGCGGCGAATCGGGGACGCTGGCGTCGACGCGGCCGGATATCGCCACCCAGGTACGTTTTCGCAAGGAGGAGGAGATGCGCAAGGGCGCCTCTGCGCTCCGCGGCGACGGCTTCGACGGCAAGGTGAAGGTTCTGACCTCGTGTCCGTCGTGCCTGCAGGGGCTGTCCCGATTCGCCGACGACGCCGGGACCGACGCCGACTACATCGTCGTCGAGATCGCGCGCCGCGTTCTCGGACCGGATTGGCTGCCGGATTACGTCAAGGCCGCGAACAACGGCGGCATCGAGCGCGTGCTGGTGTAGGTGCCGGTCGCGTGCCGGTGACCGCACGCTGTCGCCGAAGGCGTGCGTTTAGCGCGTAAGAGCGAGGATCGGCGCCGGTGCGAGCGATGCCGAGGCGACCAGGCGTGGCCCCGCGTTGGCATTGAAAGTGGCGCTGTCGACGACCGTCGTCGTGCCAAGCATCGCCGCCAGCGTGAACAGCGCCGCTGCCATCACGACCGCCGAGAGCAGGCGCTTGCCTGGCGCGAAAAAGACCCCGCGACTGCGCGAAGATCGCGCAGCGCGGGTTGGAGGCAAGCGGTAGCGGCGCGACGGTGCGTCGCGGCGAGCGTTTTCCGACGCTCGACGGCCGGCCGCGCGAAGTTCGCGATTTTCATATCCGCCGCGCGCCAGCGATTCGCGCACGTTCAGCGGATGGGGCAGGTTGGACGTGAAGTCGGTGTACATATGGGTCTCCAGATCGAGTCGGCCGCGGACGGGTTATCGGTCGCTGGCCCTTTCTCTGTTGTACACAGTCTGGACGCCCCAGCGCGCCGGCGCGCCGGCAGATTGCGCACCGGAAAACCCGACTATTCACGATGCCGCGCCCTCCGCGGCGCCGTGCGGCGGCCGGCTATCCGCCCGGCATGGCAGTTGTGCTATAAAGACTTGAATATGGCGCTGTCATGGTGACCAACCCAACCACGCCTGCGCAGGCGCAGGGCCACCCGCCCCTCGGCCAGCTCGCTTTCGCCGACGCCGACGGCTGCGCGACGTGGCTGCGCAACCTGCCGGTAACCAATATCCCGCGGTATTACGAAGAGATACTCGACCAGCTGCGGCGGGTCGGCGAGGCGGAGTTTGCGCCGCGCGAGCGCGGCCGCATCGCCGAGCTGATGCGCGAGCCGGTGAGCTTCCTGCATACCGAGCTCGCGCGACGTTATGCAGGCAAGCCGCAGCCGGCCGCAGCGCGCGAAAAGGAAGCCGCCGACCAGGCGCTTGCCCTCTGGCAGGCGTTATGGGCCCAGTACTCGGCATGTCTCAAGCCGCTGCTCGAAGGCGACGCCGAGCTGCAGGGCGTCAAGGCCAAGGTCCTGCAGCGCGGCCTTTGGGTCGGCAAACAATTGGTGCTGGTGCACGGCCTGGCGCGCCGCACGCCGGGCGCGGCGGTCTGGCAGGAGCTGCATGCCTATTTCCGGCTGGCCGAAATTCTCGAGTGCGCCGTTACGGCGGTGTCGGACGACCTGATGCCCAATGCCATCGGACTGTCCTGTTACTCGACTTACGCGCATGCGCTGTTGCTCGATCTGGCCGATCCATGCAGCATGACTGTGCGTCAGATCGAATTGACCGACCGCTGGCTGGCGATGTGGGCGCGCAAGATCTTTCCGTATGCGCAGCAGCGCGAAACCGAAGGACCGGTGATCACTGTCGATCTGGACGGTCTCGGCGGCGCGACGCTCAATGCCGCCGAACCGCGCCATGGCAGCCAGTCGATGCGTTATTGCTATCCGGCGAAGCTCGCGTCGAGCGTGCGCGGACGACTGAAGCGGCTCGCCAGCGGAGCCAATCCGGCCGAGCTGCAGCTGGGGCACGATGTCTCTGCCGATGCGTGCTCGACGCTGCTGGCGCAACTCGATGCGCACTGGTACGCGCTGCCGCTCAAGCGCGGCGAGGGCGGTGAATCGCAGACGGGGCTCGAGCTTTGCGCCGGCGGCCTCGGCGCCGCGTACTTTCGGGTGTCCGGGAAGACCTTCAACAGCAAGGACCTGGTCGGCCACCTGTCGTACCAGGGGACGCAGCATCTGGCCACGCTGGGCGCGCTTACCGACTACGATCGCAACAAGGACGAAGCCGAGCGCTCGTGGGCGTGGGAACGCTGGCAGGGAAATTACGAATGGACGGCCGCGATGCTGCACCGCCCGGCCGTCGGCCAGTACCGCTGGCATCTCGATCAGCTGGTCGTCATTCGCGACGACGAGCGCTTGCGCTGCGGACATGTCATGCATGTCGCGCTCGACAGCCGCGATGAGCTGACCTTGGGAATCAAGCTTTGGCCAGGGGCGCCGACGGCGATCGCGGTGCGAGCGCTGACGACGATGCTGGTCGAAGAGGCCCCGATACCGACGGTGATCCTCGGCGCGACACCCGATGAAAAGCCCGCGATGCTCTTCCCGCCGCGGACGTTCAATGCCGGCCGCATTTTTCGCACCCTCGCCTCCGGGCCCGAGCGCCGATTCCGCCTGACTCGCCTTTTGCAGCGCGGCGCCGATTTCGAGCGCGTCGCGTTCGACGAAATCAAGCCCTAGCCCGCGGGCCGGTTTCCGGTCCTTGGCGTCGACATGCCCAATCGTCTGGCGGGCGAAACCAGCCCCTATCTGCAGCAGCACGCGAGCAATCCGGTCGACTGGTATCCGTGGGGCGAAGAAGCCCTCGCCCGGGCGAGGCGTGAGAACAAGCCGATCCTGCTGTCGATCGGTTATTCGGCATGCCATTGGTGCCACGTGATGGCGCACGAATCGTTCGAAGACGAGGCGGTCGCGGCGCTGATGAACGATCTGTTCGTCAACGTCAAGGTCGATCGTGAAGAGCGGCCGGATCTGGATCAGATCTACCAGGCCGCGCATGCAATGCTCTCGCGAAGGACCGGCGGCTGGCCGTTGACGATGTTCCTGACGCCGCAGCAGGAGCCTTTTTTCGGCGGCACCTATTTCCCGAAGACCTCTCGTTACGGCCTGACCGGTTTCGCCGACCTGCTGCCGCAGCTCGCGCATGCGTATCGCGAACAGGGAGAGGCGATCGCCGAGCAGAACGAGCAGGCTCAAGGCTGCGCTCGCGCTGACCTTGCCCGAGCCGGTCGATTCCACCGCGCCGCTGCCGGCGGCGGCGCCCGCGAGAGCCTATGCATCGCTCGCGCAATCGTTCGACCCCGTCGATGGCGGTTTTGGCCAGGCGCCGAAATTCCCGCACGCGGCCGAGCTGGACTTTTGCCTGCGCCGTTACGCCGCGACACGCGACGAGCACGCGCTGCGCATGGTACGCGTCACGCTCGCGCGCATGGCGGAAGGCGGCATCCACGACCAGCTGGCAGGCGGATTCTCGCGTTATAGCGTCGACGGCGAATGGACGATTCCGCACTTCGAAAAAATGCTCTACGACAACGCGGCGCTGCTCGCGCTTTACGCCGATGCGTGGCGCGCCACCGGTGAACCCGCCTTCGAGAAAACCGCACGCGGGATCGTGGCGTGGCTGCAATCGGAAATGCGCGCACCCGACGGGGGCTTCTATTCGAGCCTCGACGCCGACAGCGAGCACGAGGAAGGCAAGTTCTACGTGTGGACGCCCGATCAGGTGAAGGCGGAGCTCGATCCGCGCGAATACGCGGTCGCCGCACGGCACTGGGGCCTGGACCGGGCGCCGAACTTCGAGCACGCGGCTTGGCACCTGAGAGTCACGGCGCCGCTCGAGCAGGTTGCCCGCGAGCTCTCGTTGCCGCTGCCGGAGGTCGAGGCCAGTCTCGAGGCTGCGCGCGCGCAAGCTGCTGACGGCGCGCGCAAGGCGTGTCCGACCGGGCCGCGACGACAAGCTCCTCTGCTCGTGGAACGCGCTGATGATCGCTGCGCTGGCGCGTGCATCCCGCGTGTTCGGCGAGCCTTCGTGGCTCTCGGACGCACAACAGGCGACGGACTTCATCCGGCGGGCGATGTGGCGCGATAAGCGGCTGCTCGCGACGTACAAGGATGGACGCGCGCACTTGAATGCTTATCTCGACGACCACGCCTTTTTGCTCGCGGCCTTGATCGAGCTTCTGCAGACGGCGTTTCGCGCGGAGGACTTGTCTTGGGCAATCGAAATTGCCGATGCCTTGCTCGCCCATTTCGAGGATCGCGCCGGCGGCGGATTCTTTTTCACCAGCGACGACCACGAAAGCCTGCTGATCCGCCCGAAGCCCGGGCATGACAATGCCACACCGGGCGGCAACGGCATCGCCGCACAGGCGCTGATCGCGCTCGGCCACTGGCTGTCGGACCCGCGCTACCTGGACAGCGCCGAGCGCACGGTTCGTGCATTCGGGCGCGAGCTGGCCGCGCGGCCGGCCGGCTTTTCATCGCTGCTGGTCGCGCTCGAATCCTGCCTCGAGCCGCCGGCGATGCTGTTGCTGCGCGGCGACCCCGCCGCCTGCCTGTCGTGGCAGCGCGGCGTCGAACGTCAGTATCGTCCGTCGCTGCAGACGCTCAACCTGTCGCAGCTGCAGGGGCTGCCGGGTGCGCTGGCGAAGCCCCACGAGTCGGGCGCCGGGCCGGTCACTGCCTGGCTTTGCCGCGGCACCGCATGCTTGCCGCCGCTGCACGCGCTGTCCGACCTGGACGCAGTTCTCGCGTCTTGAGCGGCGGGCGGTTGGCAGCGTCGACGGCGTTCCGGTACCATGACCGCCGATCTGCTACATCTTCGGAGACAAAATGAAACGCTACGGAATCGCGCTCGCCGCCGTCTTGTTTGCCGCCGGCAACGCGCATGCCGCGCTGGACAAGGCCGCTGCGCAGGCGCTGATGCAAAAAGACGGTTGCGCCGCCTGCCATGCGATCGACAAGAAGGTCGTCGGCCCCTCCTATCAGGACGTCGCCGCCAAATACAAGGGCGACAAGGATGCGTTGGCCAAGCTAAGCAACAAGGTGAAAAGAGGCGGCAGTGGCGTCTGGGGTTCGATTCCGATGCCGCCGAACACTCAGGTCAGCGACGCCGACATCAAGAATCTGGTCGACTGGATTCTGACGCTGAAGAAGTAAGCGCCGAAACCCGCAGCCCGCGGCCGCGCTGCCGGTGTTTTGACAGCCGTGGACGCGGCCGGTAAGCTTGCCCGGCTCGTGCAGGAGAGGGTAGCCGCACCTTGGACCGGCTGCCGCCGAAGGCGTAACTCCCGCGATCGCTCAGGCAAAAGGACTGCGCGAGCCGTAAGTCACTCTGGAGAGCGGCCGCGCGTTTGATGCAGCGGTCCACCGAAGGGGCACCGGCTCGAGCCGAAGGGCGAAGGCCGCAATCTCTCAGGTAAAAAGGACAGACGGGGCGAAGCCGACATCACGGCCTCGCCCTTTTTGCTGCCTGGGAGGCGCGTTGCTCAAGCAAACCCCGCTCCATGCCATTCATCGCGCTGCCGGCGCCAGGATGGTCGATTTCGGCGGTTGGGACATGCCGGTCCACTACGGCTCGCAGATCGACGAGCATCACGCGGTGCGCCGCGGCGCGGGAATGTTCGATGTCTCGCACATGCTTGCGGTCGACATCGAGCCGCGCGAGCCGGCCGCGAGCGAACGCGGCGGACGCGACTTCCTGCGCGGCGCACTCGCCAATAATGTCGACAAGCTGACCGTACCGGGCAAGGCGCTTTACTCCTGCCTGCTCCGTCCCGACGGCGGCGTGCTCGACGACCTGATCGTCTATTTCCTGCGCGAAGACTGGTTTCGCCTGGTGGTCAACGCCGGCACGGCCGACAAGGACCTCGCCTGGCTCGGCGCGCTTATCGCCGAACGCGCCCCGCAACTCAAGCTGACCCCGAGGCGCGACCTGGCGATGATCGCGGTGCAAGGGCCGCAGGCGCGCGACCGGGTCTGGACCGTCCTGCCGGCGGCGCGCGCGGCGAGCGAATCGCTGAAACCGTTCAACGCCGTGCAGGCCGGCGAGTATTTGATCGCGCGCACTGGCTATACCGGCGAGGACGGCTTCGAAATCGCTCTGCCGGCCGCGCTCGCGCCCGACTTCTGGCAGGCGTTGCAGGCCGCGGGCGTCAAGGCCTGCGGGCTCGGCGCGCGCGACACGCTGCGCCTGGAAGCGGGAATGAATCTGTACGGACAGGACATGGACGAAGCCGTCAATCCGCTGGAGTCCGGTCTCGCGTGGACCGTCGACCTGACGAGCCCCCGCGACTTCGTCGGCAAGGCGGCGCTGCTCGCCGCGCATCCGTCGCGGCAGCTCGCGGGCCTCGTCTTGCAGGACCAGGGCGGCATACTGCGCAGCCACCAGCAGGTCACAACCGCGCACGGCGGCGGGGAAGTCACCAGTGGCAGCTATTCGCCGACGCTGAGCCGGTCGATCGCGCTGGCCCGCTTGCCCGCCCGCGTCGCGCCGGGCGACATCGTGCACGTCGACGTGCGCGGCAAGCCGCTGGCCGCGCGCGTGGTCAAGCCCCCGTTCGTGCGCAACGGCAAGAGCCTGATCGACTGAGCCAAATACCGATGACGCAGCCTGCGCATCGATTCACCACCCTGGCATGGAGCCCTATCCGATGAACGTACCCGCAGAACTCAAGTACACCGCAAGCCACGAATGGGTCCGCAGCGAAACGGACGGTACGATTACGACCGGCATCACCGATCACGCGCAGCAGGCGCTGGGCGATCTCGTTTTCATCGAATTGCCTCAAGTCGGCAGATCGCTCAAGGCCGGCGAAGCCTGCGCGGTCGTCGAATCGGTCAAGGCAGCCTCCGACGTGTACGCGCCGGTCGCGGGCGTCGTGCTCGCGGTCAACGACGCGGTCGTCGCCGCGCCGGAAAAGGTCAACGCCGACGCCTACGGCAACTGGCTGTACCGGCTGAAGCCCGCCAATCCCGGCGACGCGGCCAAGCTGCTCGACGCAGCCGGCTACATCGCGGCCGCGGGTGAATCCTGATCGACCGGAGAACGAAGCAATGGCTATGAACGAACCCGGACCGGCGCGCGACGCGCGCTCGCGCTTGAGCTTGCGCGAGCTCGAACAGCACCGCGGCTTCGTCGACCGGCATATCGGCACCGACGACGTCGACCAGGCGGCGATGCTGCGCACGCTCGGCTTCGCCACGCGAGGCGCGTTGATCGACGCGATCGTCCCGGCGGCGATAAGAAGCCGCAAGCCGCTCGCGCTGCCTGCGGCGAAAGGCGAGGAGGAAGCGCTCGAGGAGTTGCGCAGTCTCGCGGCGAAAAACCGCGTCTACACGACCTACATCGGGCAGGGCTACTACGGGACCTACACACCGGGCGTGATACTGCGCAACGTCCTCGAGAATCCTGCCTGGTACACCGCGTATACACCCTACCAACCGGAAATCTCGCAAGGACGGCTCGAGGCGCTGGTCAATTTCCAGACGATGATCTGCGACCTTTCCGCGATGGCGATCGCCAATGCCTCGATGCTCGACGAAGCGACCGCCGCGGCGGAAGGCATGGCGCTGTGCCGGCGCGTGAGCCAGCAATCGAGCACGACCCTGTACGTGGCTGCCGACGTGCTGCCGCAGACGATCGACGTCGTGCGAACGAGGGCCGGGCCGCTGGGCATCGCCGTCACCGTCGGACCACGCCGAGGCGGCGGCGGACGCCGACTGCTTCGCGGTCATGCTGCAATACCCTGGGGCGGACGGCGACGTGCGCGACTATCGCGAGCTCACCGCCAGGCTGCATGCCAAGGGCGCGCTGGTGATCGCCGCGTCCGACTTGCTCGCGCTGACGATGCTGACTCCACCCGGCGAATGGGGCGCCGACGTCGTCGTCGGCTCGAGCCAGCGCTTCGGCGTGCCGATGGGATTCGGCGGCCCGCATGCCGCGTTCCTCGCCACGCGCGACGAATTCAAGCGCAGTCTTCCTGGACGGCTGGTCGGCGTCAGCGTCGACGCCAACGGCGACCCGGCATATCGATTGGCGCTGCAGACGCGCGAGCAGCACATCCGCCGGGAAAAAGCGACGTCCAACATCTGCACCGCGCAGGTTCTGCTCGCCGTGATCGCCAGCATGTACGCCGTCTATCACGGGCCCCATGGCCTTTCGACGATCGCCGCGCGGGTGCACCGCCTGACCGGAATCCTGCGCGCCGGATTCAAGCAACTCGGTCTCGACAGCGTCAACGAGACCTTCTTCGATACGCTGACGATCGCCACCGGCGCGCGCACCGGCGCGATTCATGAGCTCGCCACCGCGGCGCACGTCAATCTGCGCCGTATCGACACCACGCACATCGGCATATCGCTGGACGAAACGACGACGCGCGACCGGGTGCGGCTTCTGTGGACGATTTTCGCGGCCGAGGGCGCCGCGCTGCCCGATTTCGACGCGATCGAACCGATGGTAGTCGACGCCTGGCCGCCGGCCTTGCGCCGCACGACGCCGTTTCTCACTCACCCGACGTTCAATCGCTATCACTCCGAGACGGCGATGCTGCGCTATCTGCGACGCCTGGCCGACAAGGACATCGCGCTCGACCGCGCGATGATTCCGTTGGGCTCGTGCACGATGAAGCTCAACGCGACGCTCGAGATGATCCCGGTGACGTGGCGCGAGTTCGCCCACATGCACCCGTTCGCGCCGGCCAACCAGACGGTCGGCTACCGCGAGATGATCGCCGGCCTCGAGCGCATGCTCTGCGCGATCACCGGCTACGCGGCGGTCTCGCTGCAGCCCAACGCCGGCTCGCAGGGCGAGTTCGCGGGATTGCTGATCATCAAGGCCTATCACGCCTCGCGCGGCGAGGGGCACCGCGACGTCTGCCTGATTCCTGCGTCGGCGCACGGAACCAATCCGGCGTCGGCGCAGATGGCCGGCATGCGGGTCGTCGTCGTCGCATGCGACCGGGAAGGCAACGTCGATCTCGCCGACCTCGAGGCCAAGGCCGCCGCGCATCGCGCCGATCTGGCGGCGATCATGGTGACCTATCCGTCGACGCACGGCGTGTTCGAAGCCGGCATCCGTGACATCTGCGACGTCGTGCACGCCCACGGCGGCCAGGTATACGTCGACGGCGCCAACCTCAATGCGCTGGTCGGACTGGCCGCTCCCGGCGAATTCGGCGCCGATGTGTCGCACTTGAATCTGCACAAGACCTTCTGCATTCCGCACGGCGGCGGCGGACCCGGCGTCGGCCCGGTCGCCGTCGCCGCGCATCTGGCTCGCTTCCTGCCCGGCCACCGGACCTTGCAGGGCAGCGTCGACGCCGGCGCCGAGCGCATCGGGCCGGTGTCGGCGGCGCCGTATGGCAGCGCGAGCATCCTGCCGATTTCGTGGATGTACATCGCGATGATGGGCGGCGACGGCTTGCGGGCCGCGACCGAGTCGGCGATCCTGGCGGCGAACTACATCGCGAAGCGTCTTGCGCCGCATTACCCGGTGCTGTATTCGGGACCGGGCGGCCTGGTCGCGCACGAATGCATAGTCGACTTGCGGCCGTTGAAGGACCATAGCGAGGTCACCGTCGACGATGTCGCCAAGAGGCTGATCGACTACGGATTCCATGCGCCGACGATGAGCTTCCCCGTTCCCGGCACGCTGATGATCGAGCCGACCGAAAGCGAGTCGAAGTCCGAAATCGACCGCTTCGTCGAAGCGATGATCGCGATCCGCGCGGAAATCCGCACGATCGAGCAGGGCCGGATGGATCGTCACGACAACATGCTCAAGAATGCGCCGCATACCGCCGCGAGCTTGCTGACCAGTGACTGGAACCATCCGTACGGGCGCGAGCAGGCGGCGTATCCGGTGCCCGGTCTCAAGGAGCACAAGTACTGGCCGCCGGTCGGCCGCGCCGACAATGTCTACGGCGACCGCAATCTGTTCTGCAGCTGCGTCCCGGTGGCGGACTACGCCTGATGGCCAGGGCTTGAAAGTTCTCGTTCTCGGCGCCGGAGTCATCGGCACGACGTCCGCCTGGTATTTGCGCGAGCAGGGCCACGAAGTCACGGTAATCGACAGGCAGCGTGTCGCCGGACTGGAAACGTCGTTCGCCAACGGCGGCCAGATCTCGGTTTCGCATGTCGAACCATGGGCCAATCCCGCGGCGCCATGGAAGATCCTCAAATGGCTCGGCCAGCCGGATGCGCCGCTGCTGTTCCGGCCGCGGCTCGACTGGCAGCAATGGCGCTGGGGAGCGCAGTTCCTGCTCGAATGCCTGCCCTGGCGCACGCGGCGCAACATGCTGCAGATACTCGCGATCAGCAAATATTCGGGCGAGATGCTGCGCGAGCTTCGCGCGACGACGATGCTTGCCTATGATGACCTGCAGCGCGGCATCCTGCAGATCTACACCGACCGCGCCGATTACGATGAGGCCGCGGCGGCGGCGGAGCTGGTGCGCAGTTACGGCATCGCGCGCGACGTCAAGACGGCGGCCGAATGCGTCGCGATCGAGCCGGCGCTCGAGGCGCGGCGCGACTGGATCGTCGGCGGGACCTATACCGCGAGCGACGAAAGCGGCGATGCGCGCAAGTTCACGCAGGGGCTCGCCGCGCGATCGTTCGCGCGCGGCGTCGTCTTTCGCTTCGGCGTGACGATCGATTCGATCGATGTCGCCGGCGGCGCCGTCTCCGGCGTCGGTTGCGCACGTCGCAACCGCCGACGGCGAGCCGCGCCGACAGCTGCTGACCGCCGACGCCTACGTTGTCTGCCTGTCGAGTTACACGCCGCGGCTGCTTGGCGCCGATGGGCATCCATGTCCCTGTCTATCCGGCCAAGGGCTACTCCGCGACACTGCCGATCGTCGATATGGCCGCGGCGCCGTCGGTCAGCGTCACCGACGATGCCAAGAAAATCGTGTTTACGCGCCTGGGCAATCGGCTGCGCGCCGCCGGAACCGCGGAGCTCTCCGGCTACAATCTCGACCTCAATATCGTGCGCTGCGAGGCGCTGACGCGACGCGCCGGCGAATGGTTCGGCGGCGCGATCGACGCGACGCGCGCCGAATACTGGACCGGCTTGAGGCCTGCGACGCCATCGAACGTTCCGTTGATCGGCAGGACGCGCTATCCGAACCTCTATCTGAATACCGGTCACGGCACGCTCGGCTGGACGATGGCCGCGGGTTCGGGCAAGGCGATCGCCGACCTGGTTTCGGGCCGCAAGCCCGATATCGACTTCGACTTCGTCGGCTACTAACCTGACCCCTCGGGCAGCAGCATCAACTCGGCGACGATGCGCCAGTGTCCACCGCGGTCGCGCATCCAGACGTGGACGTAGTGGCCCGGCGTTTTTTCGCGAGCGCCGAGAAGATGCAGGCGGCCGTAGCTGTAGCCCAAATCGTCGGAGCGCGATACGCCGGCGGCGAGCGTTTCCCATCGAAACTTGAGCTGCCGTTCGGCCAGTTGCGCGACGATCGCGTCGCGGCCCAGCGCTGGCGGAGTCGGACCGATGACGAGTCTGGCCTCGTCGGCCAGCAGCGCCGCGTAACCGTTCGCCGCGGCCGGCTCGCCGAACAGCGGCTGCGCTTCCAGCTCGAACAAGGTCTTTTGACCGACCGCGCCGGCGTCCTTCGCGATCGATATCAGCGGCTGCGGATCGTCGCCGAACGCCGCATCGGGCACCGGCGCGCGGGTCGGTACGCCGCCGTCGACGATCACGCGCCAGCTGCCGTCCGACTGGCGGCGCCAGACCGAAAAGAACATGCCCTGCGCCGGCTCGCGCACCGCGGGAGCGCGGCCGGTAATCGTATACGGGCCTGTCGTGAATCCGAGATCGCCGGCACGCGCCACCGCGGCGATGGCCGGATGCCAGTCGAGGATGAACGGCTCGATCGCCTCGGGACGGGCGCGGTAACGCGCCCGGGTGTTGCCCGGATCGGGCGCGAAGTTGATGCCGTCATCGGCAAAGTACTCGATGAACGCGGCGCGCATGCCCTGCTCGACCGAGTGCTTGGCAAACGCGAGCTCGGATGCCGCCAGCGAGTCGCGGGCGGCATCCGTCGGCTGACGCGGCGTCATCGTCGGCGCCGGGGGCGCCGCGCAGGCGGCGACGAAGAGCAGGATGGCCGCGGCAAGTCCCAACCTGATTGATGAACGCATCGCACCCCTCTACACATCGTCGTGACTGGGATTAGAGCGCATGGCGCTGCGGCGCGCCAGTCCGTCTGCGGCCTCCGTTATAATGCGCGACTGCAAGCACGCTTTTGTCCATGCCTCCCCGATATCGACGACTGCTGTCCTTCGCGCTCGCCCTGCTTGCCGCTCCGGCGATCGCTCAGAGCATCCTTCCCGCCGCTGTTCCGCCGCCCTCGATCGCGGCCAAGGCATATCTGCTGGTCGACCTGGTGAGCGGGCAGACGCTGGCCGCCGACAACGCCGACCTGCCGCGCGAGCCGGCGTCTCTGACCAAGCTGATGACTGCGTACCTCGCCTTTCGCGCGACTCAAGGACAAGGAGCTCATGCCTTCGCAGATGGTCAACGTATCCGAGAGGGCCTGGCGCGCCGAGGGCTCGCGCATGTTCATCGAGCCGAAAAAGGCGGTGAGTGTCGACGAGCTGCTGCATGGCGTGATCGTGCAATCGGGCAACGATGCAAGCATCGCGCTGGCCGAAACCGTCGCCGGGTCGGAGGATGCGTTCGCCGAGCGGATGAATCGCGAGGCGGCGCGGCTCGGCATGAAGAACACCCACTTCGTCAACGCGACCGGTCTGCCGGCGCCGAAGGAAACGTCGACGGCAAACGATCTTGCGCTCCTCGCCGCCGCACTTATCCGCGATTTTCCCGAGTACTACCCGCTGTATTCGATCAAGGAGTACCGCTACAACAATATTACGCAGCCGAATCGCAACCGGCTGCTGTGGACCGATCCGTACGTCGACGGGATGAAGACCGGCAACACCGAGGCCGCCGGCTATCTGCCTGATCGCGTCGGCAAAGCGCGGACAGCGCCGGCTGCTGGCCGTCGTCCTCGGGGCCGGGTCGGAGTCGGCGCGCGCGATCGAGGCGCAGAAGCTGTTGAACTACGGATTCCAGTTCTACGATTCGGTGCAGCTCTATCAGAGCGGACAGCCCGTCAGCTCGCTGCGCGTCTGGAAAGGCGCCGAGCAGACCGTGCCGGCCGGGTTCGTCGTCGACCGGTATGTGACTTTGCCGAAGGGGCAGGCGCAGAATCTCAAGCTGTCGCTGGAAGCGGTCGAGCCGCTGCTGGCGCCGGTGGTCAAGGGACAGACGGTGGGAACGGTCAAGGTCACGCTCGACGGCAAGCCGATCGGTGCTTATCCGCTGCTGGCGCTCGCCGACGTGGCGCCTGCGAGCCTCTTCGGGCGCGCCTGGGACACGGTGCGCCTGTGGTTCAAATAATGCGGCCTCCATCTTCCGCAGCGAAAGGCCATTCGTGACCGTCTATCTCAACGGCCAGTTTCTTCCGCTCGAAGAGGCCAAGGTTTCGGTGCTCGATCGCGGCTTTATCTACGGCGATGGCGTCTACGAGCTGGTGCCGGTGTACGGCCGCCGGCCGTACCGGCTGCGGCAGCATCTGGCGCGGCTGCAGCGGAGCCTCGACGGCATCCGGCTCGCCAACCCGCATACCGACGCCGAGTGGGAAGCGATCATCGCCGGGCTGATCGGACGCATGGCGTTTGCCGACCAGGGCGTCTACCTCCAAGTGACGCGGGGCGCGGCCAAGCGCGATCACGCGTTCCCCGCCGGCGTCGCGCCGACGGTGTTCATGATGAGCAACCCGCTCGCGCTGCCATCTCGCGAGCAGATCGAGCGCGGCGTCGCGGTCATTACCGCAGCCGACGAGCGCTGGCTGCACTGCGATCTGAAGACGATCTCATTGCTGGGCAATGTGCTCGCGCGCCAGCTCGCCGTCGACGCCGGCGCGACGGAGACCGTGCTGTTCCGCAACGGCTATCTGACCGAAGCATCGGCATCGAATGTCCTTTTGGTTCGCGACGGCGTCATCGTCGCGCCTCCGAAGGACAACCAGATCCTTCCGGGGATCACTTACGACGTGGCGTTCGAGCTGGCGCGCGAAGGCGGCCTTCCGATCGAGGTGCGTCCGGTGCCGAAGGACGAGGCGCTCGCCGCCGACGAGATGTGGCTGTCGTCGTCGACCAAGGAAGTGCTCGCCGTCACCTCACTCGACGGGCGGCCTTTCGGCGGCGGCAAGCCGGGCCCGGTGTTTCGAAAGGTGCACGCGCTTTTCCAGGCAAGCAAGGCGGCCTGAGTGCGGGGCGGAGATCTCGCCCGCGCTGCGGCAACGAAGGCACCGCTAGCCGGCGGCCACCAGATATTTGCCGCCGTGCCAGAGCAGCGGCGGCGCGGCTCGAAATGCGCAGGCCTCGACCTCGCCGATGAACAGCATGTGGTCGCCTGCCGGATGCAGCGCGTGATGGCGGCATTCGAGCCAGGCGACCGCGCCTTCGATCAGCGGCGCCCCGGCGGCGCCAAGCCGGAAGTCGACGCCGGCGAAACGATCGACGTGGGGGCGCGAAAACCGGTGCGCGAGCTCGACCTGGTCCCGAGCCAGCACGCTGACCGCGTAGCGCGAGGCGCTTTCGAAGGCCGCGAGGCTGCGCGAATGTCGCGCCAGGCTCCAGACGATCAAAGGCGGGTCCAGCGATACCGAATTGAATGAATTCGCGGTGAATCCGACGTACTCGCCGGGCTTGAGCGGCGCGGCGATGATGGTCACGCCGGTGGCGAACTGCGCCATCGCGTCGCGAAAGCGCCGCTCGGCGTGGGCGGACGGTCGCGGGATGGACATCGGGGAATCGTGGCCGCGGCTCGTGCACCGCGTGTGCGAATTGTCGGCGCAGGCATCTTAGGGGCACGCCGGGGCGGTGTCAAAACAGCCCTTTGCGGCGCGCTGTCGGCCCGGCGGCGACGCTGTTAGAATTGACCTTCCGGTCCCCGGGCAAGGTTCTCGCGACCATTTCATCATGAAACAGCCGCTGCAGAAGCTGATCGCCAGCCGTTACGGCGGGCGCAATATCCCGGCCGCGCTGGTCCTGCCTGACGGCGACCGGGTCGCGCTGTCCAAGACGCCCGAAATCAATATCTACGCCCGTACCTGGAACGGGCTGCGGGCGCTCGCTTCGCCCGAGCTCGGCAGGCTCGCCCGCGCCTACGTCCACAACGACATCGACTTCACCGGCGGGGCCCGCCGCGTGCTGGACGTCGCCGAGGCGCTGGTCGGCACCGTCGTGCACGGCCGCGACCGCGCCACGGCACGGGTCAAGCACTGGTGGCATACGGCACGCGGCAACCGGGCCAACATCCAGCATCATTACGATGTCTCGAACGCCTTCTACCGGATGTGGCTGGACGAGCGCATGGTCTACTCGTGCGCCTACTTCAAGACCGCCGAGCGACACGCTGGAACAGGCGCAGGCGCAGAAGCTCGATCACATCTGCCGCAAGCTGATGCTCGAGCCGGGCGAGTCCTTCCTCGACATCGGCTGCGGCTGGGGCGGCCTGATCTTCTGGGCGGCGCAGCACTACGGCGTCAAGGCCAGCGGCATCACGCTGTCGCAAAACCAGTTCGATCACGTGCGCGCGAAAATCGCCGAGCTGGGCCTGACCGGGCAGGTCGACGTGAGGCTCCTCGATTACATCGACCTGCCCGAGGACCGGCAGTACGACAAGATCGCCAGCATCGGCATGTTCGAGCATGTGGGCATCGCCAATTACCCGCGCTATTTCGGCAAGATATACCGGGTCCTCAAGCCGGGCGGAATGGCGATGAACCACGGCATCACGCAGAACCATGTCGGCGTCGACAGCCTGGGCAGCGGCGTCGGCGAATTCGTCGAGGAGTACGTCTTCCCGGGCGGCCAGCTCGCCCACGTTTCCCGCGTCATCCAGGGCTTGGAGCCGAGGGCCTCGAGCTGATCGACGCCGAGGCGCTGCGCGAGCACTACGCGCGCACGCTGTGGCACTGGCTCGATCGGCTGGAATCGAACGCCGATGCGGCACGGCGCGAAGTCGGCGAGCAGAAATTCCGCATCTGGCGGATCTACCTGGCCGGGTCGGCGCATTCGTTCGACCGCGGCTGGATCTCGATCTTCCAGCTTCTGGTCGGCAAGCCGCTGCCGGACGGCACGCTTGCCGCACCCGGCGACCCGGGACTACATGTACGCGGCGTGAGCCTCGCGAGGCTTGCGCGAAACGCGGGCGGACCCCATATTCGAGCGATGGAAACCGTGTCCGAAGCCGAGTCGCTGCTCGAATTTCCTTGCGCGTTCCCGCTGAAGATCGTCGGCCGCACGCGCGATGGCTTCGCGCAGGCGATGCTCGAAGTCGTCCTGCGCCACGCGCCGGATTTCGACAGCGCGTCGATGGAGATGCGCGCTTCGCGCGAGGGCAACTACATTTCACTGACCTGCACGGTCAATGCCAAGTCTCGCGAGCAGCTCGACAACCTCTACCGCGAATTGTCCGGACATCCGCACGTCGTCATGGTGCTGTAGCGCCTTGGCCGCCGCGCGCTTGCGGTGCGCGTCCGGCGAGCCTTGCCGGGTTCGCCGCCTGGGGCAAACCGATTACGCCTCGACCTGGCGCGCGATGCAGGCATTCACCGACGCGCGCGCACCCGAAACGCCGGACGAAATCTGGCTGACCGAGCATCCGCCGATCTACACGCTGGGCCTGGCTGGCCGTCGTGAGCACTTGCACCGCGACAACGGCATCCCGGTGCTCAAGGTCGATCGCGGCGGCCAGATCACCTATCACGGTCCCGGACAACTGATCGTCTATCTGCTGATCGACATCGGTCGCCGACGCCTGGGCGTGCGGCAGCTGGTCCGGGCGATCGAGGACAGCGTGATACAATTGCTTGATTCGTATGGCGTTGCTGCGACAGTCCGCGGCGGCGCGCCCGGCGTGTACGTCCAGCGGCGCGATTCCGAGGCCAAGATCGCGGCACTGGGCCTCAAAATCAGGAACGGGCGCAGCTATCACGGCCTGGCGCTCAATATCGACATGGATCTTGCCCCGTTCGCCGACATCGATCCCTGCGGGTACCGCGGCCTCGCGGTAACGCAGCTTGCGCGATCTCGGCATCGATGCGCCGCGCGCCGAAATCGAGTCGCGGCTGGTTGCGGCGCTCGACGCCGCGATCGGCGCGGCGTCCGACCGATGAGCGCCGTCCATCCGCCAGAACCGCTGGCCAACGCCGCCGGGGTCAAGCACAAGGGGGACGCGAAGACCGCGCGCATCCCCATCAAGATCGTGCCGGCCGAGCGATTGAAAAAGCCGGACTGGATCCGCGTGCGCGCCCCTTCGTCGCCGCGCTTCCACGAGATCAAGCGCATCCTGCGCGAGCACAAGCTGCACACGGTCTGCGAAGAGGCTTCGTGCCCGAACATCGGCGAGTGCTTCGGCAAGGGCACGGCGACGTTCATGATCATGGGCGACATCTGCACGCGCCGCTGCCCGTTCTGCGATGTCGGGCACGGGCGGCCGCTGCCACTGGATGCCGACGAGCCGGCCAATCTCGCCGCGACCATCGCGGCGCTGAAGCTCGCCTACGTCGTGATCACGAGCGTGGACCGCGACGACCTTCGCGACGGCGGCGCGCAGCATTTCGTCGACTGCATACGCGCGGTGCGCGAACGCTCGCCGGCGACGCGGATCGAGGTGCTGGTGCCCGACTTTCGCGGCAGGCTCGACCGCGCGCTGGACGTCCTGGCGCAGGCGCCTCCCGACGTGATGAACCACAACCTCGAGACGGTGCCGCGGCTCTACAAGCAGGCGCGGCCCGGATCCGACTACGCGAATTCGCTGCGGCTGCTGCAGGCATTCAAGGCGCGCTTTCCGGATATTCCGACCAAGTCGGGACTGATGGTGGGCCTGGGCGAGACCGACGAGGAGATCCTGGCGGTGATGCGCGACATGCGCGCGCACGGCATCGACATGCTGACCCTAGGCCAGTATCTGCAGCCGACCGTTTCGCATCTGCCGGTGTTGCGCTACGTGCATCCGGACGGCTTCGCGATGTTCGAGCGCGAAGCCTATGCGCTGGGCTTCGAACACGCCGCCGTCGGCGCGCTGGTGCGATCGTCGTATCACGCCGACGCCCAGGCACATGGCGTGCTCGAAGCCGCCGGTTGAACCGGCGCGGAAGAAAATGATCCTGACCCGCTGGCTGGGGCGCCTCGGGGTCGCTGGCGCCGCCGCGCTGGCGCTCGCGATGCTCGCAAGCGGCGTCCGGCGAAGTCGCCGAAGTCCGCATTTCGCACGGCTACGGCGTGCTGTATCTGCCGCTGATGGTGATGGCGAGCGAGAAGCTCGTCGAAAAGCACGCCGCTGCGGCGGGCCTGCCCGACTGTCAAGGCGAGCTACGTCGTGCTCGACGGCGGCAACGTGATCAACGACGCGATGCTTTCGGGGGCGCTCGACATCGCGTCGAGCGGCGTGCCCGGATTCCTGACCTTGTGGGCAAAGGCCAAGGACAATCCGGCGCAAGAGGTGCGCGGGCCTGACCGGCATGAGCTCGTCATCGATGTACCTGATGACGCGCAATGCAAGCGTCAAATCGTTAAAGGACTTTACCGACAAGGACCGGATCGCCGTCCCCGGCATCAAGACCTCGCTTCCCGCCGTGCTGCTGCATATGGCCGCGGCGAAGGAGTTCGGCGACGCCAACTATGCGAAGCTCGATCCGATCACCGTCGGACTGCCGCATCCGGAGGCCCTGACGGTGCTGCTTTCCGGCAGGGGCGAGATCGACAGCCACATGGCCTCGCCGCCGTTTTCCTACATCGAGGACGCGACGCCGGGGCTGCACCGCGTGTTCAACTCGGTCGACTTGCTGGGCAACATCACGCTGGACATGACCTACACCAGCCGGCGCTTTTTCGAAGCCAACCCGAAGCTCTGCGCGGCGTTCATCGCGGCGATGAACGAGGCCAATGCACTGATCGCGAACGACAAGCGGCGCGCGGCCGAGATTTATCTCGCGGTATCGAAGCAGAAGTCTTCGCCGGACGAAGTCTTGCGCATCCTGAGCGATCCCAACTCGAAATTCTCCACCGTTCCCGACGGCACGATGCGCTATGCCGAATTCATGTCGCGCGTCGGGACGATCAAGGCGAAGCCGGCGTCGTGGAAGGAACTTTTTTTCCCGCCGATGCACGCGCTACCCGGAAGCTGACGCGGCTTCCGCGGCGTTGACTCAATAGGGAAGCGGCGCGCCCTTCGGCCACAACAGCCACATCCTGCCCGCCTGCTTCATGCGGCCTGCCTCGCGACCGGCGTCGTCGCCGAAGCCCCAGAAGAAATCGGCGCGCAACACGCCCTTGATCGCGCCGCCGGTGTCCTGCGCCAGCACCAGGCGCTGCAGCGGCCGGTCCGAAAGCGGATAAGTCGTCGCCAGAAATACCGGAGCGCCCAGCGGTACGATCGTCGGATCGACGGCAATCGTCCGCTCTCGCAGCAACGGCACGCCGAGAGTTCCGATCGGCCCGTCGATCGCGGCCTTCGGGTCCGGCTCGATCACGCGAAAGAACACAAAGCTCGGATTCTCGGCCAGCAACGGGGGCAATGCTTCCGGATGCTCGCGGCCCCACTGCTTGATCCCCTGCATCGACGCCCGTGCCAGCGGCAATTCGCCGCGCTCGACCAGCAAGCGCCCGATCGAGCGGAACGGTTGGCCGTTCTGATCGGCGTAACCGAGCCGCAGGACCCCGCCCTCGGCAAGCTGCACCCGGCCCGAGCCCTGGATCTGCAGGAAGAACGCCTCGACCGCATCGTCGACCCAGACCAGTTCCTTGCCGGCGAGCGGCGCGCGTCCCGCTTCGATGTCCGCGCGCGGCCAATAGGGAACGACGCGCCTGCCTTCGAGGCGGCCGCGCACCCGTTTGTCCTTGAGCTCGGGGAAGAGCTCGCCCAACTCGACGACGAGCAAATCGTCGGGCGTTGCGTACAGCGGAAAACGATAGCGTTCGCCGGGCTGCCGGCTGCCCTGCAGCAAGGGTTCGTAATAGCCGGTCACGACACCCGTGTCGCGCCCGTCGGCGCCGGTAAGCTGGTATGGGGTAAAATGCGCTTCGAAAAACGCGCGCACCTCGGTGTCGTTGCGGGCATCGACGGCTGGCGCGGCTTCGCAGCTTTCACGCCAGATCGACGCAGCGGGTGACTGAAGGAGCGGCGCGCAGCCCGCGACGAATGCCGGCCAGGCCGCCGGCGCGCTGTCGTCGCGCCAACCGGGAATTGCGGCGTAAGTGGCGATGCGCAGCACCGCCTTCGCCGGTTCGGGCGGCGCGGGCACCACCGATGGCGGCGTGGGCGGCGGCGCGGGAGGCGTTGTCACGCAACCGGCAATGGACGCGATCAGCAGCGCGGCCAGCAGCTGATGGAAAGGCGAGCCGATGGAGTGGCTGTTGCTCGAAGCCCTGGTGGCGCTGGCGCTCGCGGTGTTTATCGTCTGGTTTACCATGGGCGGGAGGCGCAAGAATCCCCCGCGTGACCCGAAGGATCCGAGCGACGGCGACGGCGAGCGAAGCCGGAGGCTGAAGGTGCGGTGCAACTTGGGCGGCGCGCGTGAGAGCAGATCGGCGCGTTCGGACGAATCGAAAGAAAACGAACACTAATGCAGAATGCGCGGCACCGAAAGCGTGAACGAGGGGATCGGCGCGTCGAAATGCTGGCCGTCTTCGGCCACCATCTGATAGGTGCCATGCATCGTGCCCACCGCCGTTTCCAGATGTGTGCCGCTGGTGTACTCGAAGCTCTCACCCGGCTTGAGCAGCGGCTGCTGACCGATGACGCCGAGGCCCTTGACTTCCATTACCTTGTTGTTGGCATCGGTGATCACCCAGTGCCGGCTGATCAGCTGCGCGGGAACCGTTCCGGTGTTGGTCACCGAGATCGTGTAAGCAAATACATATTGATTCTTCGACGGATCCGACTGGTCCTCGACGTACGTCGCTCGCGGCTCGACGGTGATCTCGTATTTGCTGGACTCGCCCATCGGCGTGCTCTTAAGTCTTTTCCCTGAGCGATTATAACGCCATGCGCGAGGTCCAGATCGCACCTTCGATTCTCTCCGCCGATTTCGCCCGGCTCGGCGAGGAAGTGCGCGCGGTAATCGCGGCCGGCGCCGACCTGATCCACTTCGACGTGATGGACAACCATTACGTTCCGAACCTGACAGTCGGACCGCTGGTGTGCGCAGCGCTGAAGCCTCACTCGGGCGTACCGATCGACGTGCATCTGATGGTGCGACCGGTCGACGCGCTGGTCCCTGCATTCGCCGACGCGGGGGCAGCGATCATCAGCTTTCATCCCGAAGCGAGCGACCATGTCGATCGAACGATCGGCTTGATACACGAGCGCGGCTGCAAGGCGGGCCTCGTGCTCAATCCTGCGACCCCGCTTTCCTGCCTCGACCACGTGCTCGACAAGCTCGATCTGGTGCTGATCATGTCGGTCAATCCGGGCTTCGGCGGCCAGTCATTCATTCCCGAGGCCTTGCACAAGCTCTCGCTGGCGCGCGAGCGCATCGACGCCGTCGCAGCGCGCAGCGGAAGGTCGATCCGGCTCGAAGTCGACGGCGGCGTCAAGATCGACAACATCGGTGCGATCGCCCGCGCCGGCGCGGACACCTTCGTTGCCGGGTCGGCGATTTTCGGCAGCGGCGATTATTCGAAGACGATCGCCGCGATGCGGGCCGCGGCAAAGGCGGCGGGGCGCGCCGCGGCGCTTGGTCCGGGAGTGTCCGCATGACGATCGCACCATCGCCGCGCATTCGCGTGCGCGCCATCGCCTTCGATCTCGATGGGACGCTGCTCGACACCATCCACGACCTGGCCACGGCGATCAATTTGATGCTGGCGCGCTTGAACCAGCCGGCGCTGTCCAAGGACACGATACGCGCGATGGTCGGCAAGGGCATGGCGAATCTGGTCCGGCGCGCTCTGGCCGCGGCGCAAGGGTCGCCGCCGACACCGAGCGACGAGGCGCGCGCGCTTGCGCTGTACGAAACCGACTACGAACGCGTTCTCGGCCGTGAAACCGTCGTGTTTCCCGGCGTGCGCGAAGGTCTGGAGAGGCTCGCGAGCGCGGGCTTCGGACTTGCCTGCGTGACCAACAAGACCAGCCGTTTCGTGCGCCCGCATCTGGCCCAGGCCGGATTGGGCGCGTATTTCAGCCTGGTCGTCGGCGGCGATTCGCTCGAGGCGAAAAAACCGGATCCGCTGCCGCTGCAGCATGCCGCCAGGCATTTTTGCGTCGCGCCGGACCGTCTGCTGATGCTCGGCGATTCGGCCAACGATACGCAGGCGGCGCGCGCGGCGGGATGCCCGGTTTTCTGCGTGCCTTACGGGTACAACGAGGGAAGGCCCGTGCAAAGCCTCGACTGCGATGGTATAGTTTCCTCGCTGGATGAACTCCCGGAACGGTTACGACTAGGTTGAACGATGGGCTTCGACGTTCACAACTGCAAAAGCGGCCGATGGTCATCGCCGCGCGGCAACGATAGGCGCTGGCGGCGCCCAGTCGTAGGCCGCCCCGGCGTCGCGCGCTGACCGCGACGCCTTCGCAGTGTCGCTGCAGTTGTAGAAAAACCGTTGGAGCATCATGACCGAAGCCGAATTCCGCGCGCTCGCGGCGCAGGGGTATAACCGCATTCCGCTCGTGCTCGAGTCGTTCGCCGACCTCGACACGCCGCTCTCCCTCTACATCAAGCTCGCCAACCAGCGCTTTACCTATTTGCTGGAATCGGTCGTCGGCGGCGAGCGCTTCGGGCGCTACTCTTTCATCGGCCTGCCGGCGAAAGTCCGGATAAAGAGCCGCGGACGCTCGATCGAGGTCGAGGATCGAGGCGGCATCGTCGAGCGCCACGAAGGCGATCCGCTGGCGTTCGTCGGCGAGTTCCTCCGTCGCTATCGCGCCGCGCCGCGACCCGGGCTGCCGCGCTTTTGCGGCGGCGTCGCCGGCTACTTCGGTTACGACACCGTCCGCCACATCGAGCACCGGCTCGCCGATTCCGCGCCTGCCGCTTCTGCTGCGCTGGCCGACGTGCCCGACATCCTGCTGCTGCTGACCGAGGAGCTCGCGGTCGTCGACAACCTCTCGGGCAAGATCTCGCTGATCGTTTATGCCGATCCGGCCGAGCCGAATGCCTACTGGGAGGCGCGCGATCGGCTGCAGGCGCTGCGGCGCAAGCTCCGCGACCCGGTGTCTATCCCTTATCAGACGGCGACCGAGGTCAGCGTCGCCGAGAGCGAATTCGGGGCCGACGCCTACCAGGCCGCCGTGGCCCGCTCGCGCGAGTACATCGCCGCCGGCGACGTGATGCAGGTCGTGATATCGCAGCGGATGCGGCGGGCGTTTTCCGCGCCGCCGCTCTCGTTGTACCGAGCGCTGCGCTCGCTCAATCCGTCGCCGTACATGTTCTATTACGATTTCGGCGACTTCCACGTCGTCGGCGCCTCCCCCGAGATTCTGGTGCGCAAGGAGGGCACCGGCATCACGCTTCGGCCGATTGCGGGCACGCGGCCGCGCGGCGCGACGCGCGAGGCCGACGAGGTGCTCGCGACCGAGCTGCTCGCCGACCCGAAGGAGATCGCCGAGCACGTAATGCTGCTCGATCTGGGACGAAACGACGTCGGCCGCGTTGCGCAAACCGGGACCGTGCAGGTCACCGACCGGATGGTGATCGAGCGCTATTCGCACGTGATGCACATCGTGTCGAACGTCGAGGGGATATTGAAGCCTGGACTGACCAGCATCGACGTTCTGCGCGCGGCATTTCCCGCCGGAACGGTCAGCGGCGCACCCAAGGTGCGCGCGATGGAAATCATCGATGAGCTGGAGCCGACGCGCCGCGGCATTTATTCGGGCGCGGTCGGCTACATCAGCTTCCAGGACGACATGGATACGGCGATCGCGCTGCGCACGGCGGTGATCAAGGACGGCATGCTCTACGCGCAGGCCGGCGGCGGCATCGTCCACGATTCCTCGCCGGAAGGCGAGTGGCAGGAGACGATGAACAAGCTGCGCGCGCTGCTGCGCGCCGCGGACATGGTGCAGCTTGGCCTGGATGCGGAGGGCTAGAACGATGCTGCTGATGATCGACAACTACGACAGCTTCACCTATAACCTGGTCCAGTATCTGGGCGAGCTCGGCGCGGACGTGCACGTGCAGCGCAACGACGCGATTACGCTGGAACAGATCGCTGCGTGGCAGCCCGAAAAAATCGTCATTTCGCCTGGGCCGTGCACGCCGGACCAGGCCGGGATCTCGGTGGCGCTGATCGAGCGCTTCGCCGGCAAGATACCGATCCTGGGCGTCTGTCTCGGCCACCAGGCGATCGGACAGGCGTTCGGTGGCCGCATCGTGCGGGCGCAGCGGGTGATGCACGGAAAAGTCTCGACCATCACGCACGACGGCGGCGGCGTCTTCGCCGGCCTCGAGAACCCGCTGACCGCTACCCGCTATCATTCGCTGGTTATCGAGCGCGAGTCGATGCCGGCCTGCCTGGAGGTCACCGCGACCAGCGAAGACGGCGAGATCATGGGCGTGCGCCATCGCGAGCTTGCCGTCGAAGGCGTCCAGTTTCATCCTGAAGCGATCCTGACCGAGCACGGTCACGCGCTTCTGGCGAATTTTCTTGCTGCGCAGTAGAGCAAACCAGACGGAGCCATCGATGTCCATCGACTTGCAGCAGGCGTTGCAGCGCACGATAGAGCACCGCGAGATCTTTCACGACGAGATGCTTGCGCTGATGCGCAAAATCATGAGCGGCGAGGCCTCGCCGGTGATGGTTGCCGCGCTGACGGTGGGCCTGCGCGTAAAAAAGGAAACGATCGGCGAGATCGCCGCGGCGGCGCAGGTGATGCGCGAGTTCTCGACCAAGGTCGAGGTTGCCGACCACCAGCGGCTGGTCGACATCGTCGGCACCGGCGGCGATGCCTCGCATACGTTCAACATATCCACCGCGTCGATGTTCGTCGCCGCCGCGGCGGGCGCGCGAGTGGCCAAGCACGGCGGCCGCTCGGTGTCGTCGCGATCAGGAAGCGCCGACGTTCTCGAGGCGCTCGGCGCCAACATCATGCTGAAGCCCGAGCAGGTCGCCGCCTGCATCGGCGAGACCGGGATCGGGTTCATGTTCGCGCCCAACCACCACAGCGCCATGAAGCATGCAGCGCCGGTGCGCAAGGAGCTGGGCATCCGCACGATATTCAATATACTGGGTCCGCTGACCAATCCGGCCGGCGCGCCGAATCAGCTGCTCGGCGTGTTCCATCCCGACCTGGTCGGCATCCAGGTCCGCGTGCTGCAGCGTCTCGGGAGCAAGCATGTTCTGGTCGTCTACGGCAAGGACGGCATGGACGAGGTTTCGCTCGGTGCCGCGACGATGGTCGGCGAGCTCAAGGACGGCGAAGTGCGCGAATACGAGATCCATCCCGAGGACTTCGGCTTGAAGATGATTTCCAACCGCGGCCTCAAGGTCGAGGATGCGCTCGAATCGAAGACGATGCTGCTGGAGGCGCTGGATAACATCGAGGGCACGCCGCGCGAAATCGTCGTGCTCAATGCGGGTGTCGCGCTGTATGCGGCGAATGCCGCCGCGACGATTCCCGAGGGGATCGAGCGGGCGCGCGCCGCCGTCGTCTCGGGTGCCGCCAGGCGAAAGCTCGATCAGTTCGTCGCCGCAACCCAAAAGCTCGGCGCGGGCGCCAAATGAAGCCGCCGCAGCATCGCGACCGCGACATCCTGACCAGGATCATCACGACCAAGGCCGAGGAAGTCATCGGGGCCGAGCTTGCGCGGCCGTTCGCCGAGGTCGAGGCCGCCGCGCGCGCCGCCGCCGCGCCACGGGGATTCGAACGCGCGATCCGGCAGCGAATCGCCGCGGGCGCGCCGGCGGTCATCGCGGAAATCAAGCGGGCGAGCCCGAGCCGGGGCATCCTGCGCGACCCGTTCGATCCCTCCGCCATCGCCGCATCGTACGAGCGGGCGGGGGCGACCTGCCTCTCGGTGCTGACCGACCGGCCTTTTTTCCAGGGCGCTCCCGAATATCTGGTCGACGCGCGCAACGCATGCGCATTGCCGGCGCTGCGCAAGGAATTCATCATCGACGAATACCAGGTCGCGGAGTCACGCGCGCTGGGCGCCGATGCGATCCTCCTGATCGTCGCCGCGCTGGAGGACGCCCGTCTTGCGACGCTCGAGGCATGCGCGCTCGACTACGGCATGGACGTGCTGGTCGAGGTGCACGACCGGGCCGAGCTGGACCGCGCCCTCAGGCTCAAGACTTCGCTGGTCGGCATCAACAACCGCAACCTGCGCAGCTTCGCCGTATCGCTGCGGACCACGATCGATCTGCTGCCCAGCGTTCCCGTCGGCAAGCTGGTCGTCACCGAAAGCGGCATTCTGACGCAGGGCGACGTCGCGTCGCTGCGCCGCCATGGGGTGGGCGCCTTCCTGGTCGGCGAGGCCTTCATGCGGTCACCCGACCCGGGTGACGCGCTGCAAGCCCTGTTCGGCTGAATAGACCGGAGACGCAGCGCCGGCGCGGGCGGTGCCGCGATCGCTGCCGGACGCAAGCTGTTTGCTATGATGGCGGGCCGGAAGCCGCATGCAACGCCGCGTCAAGCGCGAGGTCTGCCGGTGCCAGGGGGAGCATTGTCGGCAATCGTCGTCGAGAACGTCAGCAAGCATTGGACGACCGCAGCCGGAATGGTGCGGGCGGTCGAGGGACTTTCTTTTTCGCTCGACGCCGGCACGCTCAACGTTCTGCTCGGGCCGTCCGGCTGCGGCAAGTCGACGACCTTGCGCCTGATCGCCGGCCTCGATCAGGCCGACAACGGCCGGATTTCGATCGACGGGCGCGACGTCACTCGCCTCCCGCCGGCCCAGCGCAGCATTTCGATGGTGTTCCAGAGTTACGCGCTGTTCCCGCACTTGAGCGTCGCCGAAAACATCGTGTTCGGCCTGCGCGTGCGCCGCATCGGCCCCGTGGAGCGCGAGCGGCGCCTGCAGCGGGTCGCGGGACTCCTCGGACTGACTACGCTGCTCGATCGTCGGCCATCGCAGCTCTCGGGCGGCCAGCAGCAGCGGGTGGCGCTGGGCCGCGCCTTCATCGCCGAGACACCGGTCTGCCTGATGGACGAGCCGCTGTCCAATCTCGATGCGCAACTGCGTCAGGAGATGCGGCAGGAGATACGCAACCTGCAGCGAACGCTGGGCATCACGATGGTCTATGTGACGCACGACCAGGTCGAGGCGATGACCATGGCGGATCGGATCATCCTGCTTTCCGGCGGTCGCATCGAGCAGAACGGCACGCCGGCCGATCTTTATGAAAGCCCGGAGAACGCCTTTGTCGCGCGCTTCATCGGAACCCCGCCGATGAATCTGCTGCGGCTCGAACACGGCGCGGCCGGTGCGGTCATCGCCGGCACGACCGGGCCCCCGGTGGCGACGGACGATCTGGCCGGCGCGACCTTGGGCGTGCGCCCCGAGCACGTCGTTCTGGGGCGCGAAGACGGCGTCGCCGGACTGGTCGACTCGGTCGAGTATCTGGGCGCCGATTCGCTGCTCGCATGCCACGTCGGCGACCAGCCCCTGACCGTGCGGGTGAGCGGGCGCACCGGTCTGCAGCACGGCGACAAGGTGCGGCTCGGCTGGGCGAGCGCCGCCGCACATTTTTTCGACGGTGCGACGCAGATGCGGCGCGAGGTCGAGTGGAATCATCAACCCGCAACCATGGTCGCTTAGGCCCTGGCGTCCAACGCAGTCAAGAGGAGGAGATTCGATGAAGTACGTCACCGTTTCGCGCTGGATCATGGCGCTTGCCGCCGCCGCGCTGTCGAGCCTGGCCGTCGCGCAGGCGCCGGTCGACATTTCGTTCTACTACCCGGTTGCCGTCGGCGGGCCGATCACCAAGATCATCGACAAGTTCGCCACCGATTTCGAGCGCGAAAATCCAGGGATCAAGGTGCATCCGATCTATTCGGGCACCTACCAGGATTCGATCACCAAGGCGCTCACCGCCGTCAAGAGCAACGACGCGCCGGCGATGTCGGTCCTGCTGTCGACCGATATGTACACGTTGATCGACGAGGATGCGATCGTGCCGTGGGATCCGCTGATCAAGACGGCGGAGGACCGGGCGTGGCTGCAGGGCTTTTATCCGGCGTTCATGGAAAACAGCCAGACCGGCGGCAAGACCTGGGGCATTCCGTTCCAGCGCTCGACGATCGTGCTCTACTACAACAAGGAGATGTTCAAGGACGCCGGACTCGATCCCAACCATGCACCCGAGACGTGGAAGGAAATGGCCGAGTACGCGCAGAAGCTGACCAAGCGCGACGCATCGGGGAAGGTCACGCAGTGGGGCGTGCAGATTCCAGCGTCGGGGTTTCCCTACTGGCTGTTCCAGGGGCTGACGACCGAAAACGGCGTGCAGCTGATGAATGCCGCCGGAACCGAGACTTACTACGACAAGCCGGCCGTCATCGAAGCGGTTCAATACTGGGTCGATCTTACCTCCAAGTACAAGGCGCATCCGGAAGGCATCGTCGAATGGGGAACGACGCCGAAGGACTTTTTCGAGCGCAAGGTCGCGATGATGTGGACGACGACCGGCAACCTGACCAATGTGCGCAGCAACGCCAAGTTCGACTTCGGTGTCGCGATGCTGCCGGCGAACAAGCGGCGCGGCAGCCCGACCGGCGGCGGCAATTTCTACCTGTTCAAGCAGGCCAAGCCGGAACAGCAGGCGGCCGCATTCAAGTTCGTCAAATGGATCACGTCGCCGGCGCGCGCAGCACAGTGGGGCATCGACACCGGATACGTTGCCGTGCGGCCGGACGCATGGGAAACGCCGGAGATGAAAAAGTACGTCGCGGAGTTTCCGCCCGCCGCAGTCGCGCGCGACCAGCTGCAATTCGCGGTGGCGGAACTGTCCACCCATGACAATCAGCGCGTCACCAAGGCGCTGAACGATGGTCTGCAGGCGGCACTGACCGGGAGCAAGCCGGCGGAGCAGGCGATGAAGGATGCGCAGCGCGAAGCCGACCGGCTGTTGAAGAGCTATCGCAAATAACCGGCTCGTGTCGGCGTCGACGATGAGGGCGCCATCGCTCGGCAATCCGTTCTCTCCCCGGTAACGGGGAGAGGAATCCGCTCGATGACGCGCACCGCTAACTGGCTCTACGGCTGGTTGCTGCTGCTTCCCGCGGCGGCGATGCTGGCGCTGTTCACGCATTACCCGGCGGTCACGACGCTGTGGCACAGCTTCGGGTCGACGCCGAAGGCCGCGCGGCCGGCGGTCTTTGTCGGCGTCGAGAACTACCGGCAGCTCACCGACGACCCGATTTTCTGGAAGTCGCTGAGCAACAACCTGTGGTACGCGGCGGGAACGATTCCACTCTCGATCGGGCTCGCCTTGCTGATGGCCGTCTGGGTCAACGGCAAGCTCGCCGGACGCGGCTTTCTCCGGCTCGCCTACTTCACGCCGACGGTGCTGCCGATGATCGCAGTGGCCAACATCTGGCTGTTCTTCTACACGCCCGAGTATGGGCTGCTCGAGCAGTTCCGCGGCGCATTCGGCCTTCCGGCACAAAACTGGCTGGGCAGCAGGAATTCTGCGCTCGGATGCCTGATGATCGTCGCGGTCTGGAAGGAGGCCGGGTTTTTCATGATCTTCTACCTGGCGGCGTTGCAGCAAATGTCGCCGAACCTGGCCGAAGCGGCAGCGATCGAAGGCGCATCGCGCTGGTACTTCTTTCGTCGGGTGACGCTGCCTCTGCTGATGCCGACGACGCTATTCGTTCTGGTCAATGCAGTCATCAACGCCTTTCGCCTGGTCGATCACGTCGTGGTGATGACCCGCGGCGGACCGGACAACGCGACCGAATTGCTGCTCTACTACATCTACGAAATCGGCTTTCGCTTCCAGGACTCGGCCTACGCCGCAGCGCTGACGATCGTGCTGCTGGCATTGCTGGGATCGGCCGCGCTCGCGCAGTTCTGGTTTCTCGAGCGCAAGGTCCATTACCAATGAGCGCGCGAGCCGAAGGCAGCCCGAAGGGCCGTTCGCGCGCGAAGCGGCAGGAGGCCGACACGCGACCCGTAAGGCAGGGAAAGGCCTTTGAGGAGGCCGACCAATGAGTTCGGTTGCGTATCAAACGCGGGGATTCAGCCATGGCGCCGAAACCGCCGCCGCGTGGATGCTCGGACTGCTCTGGGTGCTGCCGCTCGCCTATGCGTTCTGGACCGCGTTCCATCCGGGCGAGTTCTCGACGCATTTCGTGCCGACGGCGCCGCTGACCCTGGAGAATTTCGTCAAAGCCTGGCACGCGGCGCCTTTCGCCCGCTATTTCCTGAACACGATCCTGCTTTGCACGATGGTGCTCGCCGCGCAGCTGGTGCTGTGCACGCTGGCCGCGTACGCCTTCGCCCGCTTCGAGTTTCCCGGTCGCAATCTGCTGTTCGCCCTGGTGCTGGTGCAGCTGATGGTGATGCCCGATGTGCTGATCGTCGAGAACTACCGGACGATGAACGCGCTGGGCCTGCGCGACACCATCGTGGCGATCGGCCTGCCCTACATGGCGAGCGCATTCGGCATTTTTCTGCTGCGGCAGACGTTCAAGACGGTGCCCAAGGAGCTCGACGAGGCGGCGCGTATCGAAGGCTGCAACCCGCTGCAGATCCTGTGGAAGGTCTACGTGCCGCTGGCGCGCCCGGTCTACATTGCCTACGCCCTGGTCAGCGTAAGTTACCACTGGAACAATTTCCTCTGGCCGCTGATCATAACCAACTCGGTGGAGTCGCGTCCGCTGACCGTCGGGCTGCAGGTGTTCTCGTCGACCGATCAGGGCATCGACTGGTCGATCATTACCGCGGCCACGCTGCTGACCACCGCGCCGCTTTTGATCGGCTTTCTTCTCTTCCAGAGGCAATTCGTGCAATCGTTCATGCGCGCGGGAATCAAATGACGCCCACAGCTTGCCACCGGCTTGGCGCGGCCATTCAGCCGCGCCAGCAATCGTCACCGGAATTTTGCCACGCGAAGATTGCGAACTTGGAACGAACAGCGGGCCGCAGGGAGCGCCAGGCCGCCATGATAGGTGTTGAGCCAAATACGGCCTATCCTGAGCTGCGATTTCACGTTGTAAGTCACGCCGTCCATGACGTTATTGGGTGCGTGCATGATGAGCGGATCGTCGGTGGTTCGGAGATGGAAGCCCCGCCAACGATGGGCTAAAACGCCATCGAGATATGCATCGAACTCCGCATCTTTCAGATAATTGGTGCCGACGCAGCTGTTGCATTTGAGCCGCATCGTGTAGCGGTGCCACTCCCCGACCTTTGGGGTAAATCCCGCACCGTTCCACAAATGCGCGTCGCCGTAGAAACTCGGATTGCTCCGGCCAGTAGACGTACTGCATAGGCGCGAAGTGACCGTGCAGAGGATGCCCCGGGCCGGGCGACATGAACATGTCGAACCTGGTGGACCACCCGTCGTTGCCGTGCGACTTGGCCCCGCCGTTCCCCGCCAGCAACGTCCCAGCGCGGCCCACTTGCGTTTTCCAGATCGAAGAGAAGTAAGCGTCGTCAGGCTTGGTCGACGAGCTTGCGCCAGCGAAGAACTTGAAGCCCTGCGTCAGTCCATTGAGCATGTCGGGCAGGAACCGCGCTTCGAATTCCCACGCGGCCTCGTCGACCTCGTCGCCGTTCGGGAATAGGATCGCCGCCGTTAACGCGCCGTTGACTCGCGGATCGAACGTAACCTGGAAAGCACGGCCGACCTCGCGTGTCGACGACGGCCTTCTGCTTGGTAAGCATCGAGCCCGATGCCATGCACCGGATCGCCGAAGATCATCGCCTTCAGGTAGCCAGGGATGTCCTCGAAGGATTCCGTCTCGAGGAACACACGCGGGTCACCCTTGAGCGACAGCGTGTCGGCCGGCCCGGCCATCGAAATTCCACCCCACGCGAATTGATACACATTGATCGCGCCACCGGTCCAGACTTTGTTCAGCGACAATACCAGCGTTGCCTTCGTCCAGCCCGCAGGCGGGGGCGGGAAACTAATATAAACACCGTTCACCGAACTCACCGTCCACGTCGGTTGCGACCCCATCTCATAAGCTGTCGATGGGTTGCATTCTGAGTCGGCCGCACAGTTCGCCGTCACCGGACCATTGGGCGTTTCATAGACGATAGTCGGGCCCGTTCCCGACTCCCGCGAATTGCAGACGACAACGGTTCCCGCAACGCCTCGCAGCACGATGCTTGAGGTCTTCTTGAGGAGGGCCGTCACGTCGGCGGATGCGGTGCCCGTCGCTCCGGTCGTCGTCGTCACCTGCGCGAATGGCGTCGTGCCCTGCGCTACTCCCGCCGCGTCAATCCAATCGCCGGTCTTGTTGTTCTTCCACGGCAGCCAGTATTGGTAGAGGAATGACGACGAAATGCCGCCCGGTGGCGATCCGCTGGTGTTCGTCGGGCCGTCATAGATCGCAATCGCATCCGGCGATCCAGGTGCGGATGGCGCGGGTGGCGCGGGCGCCGCGGGTGGCGCGGGCGGCGCGGTGGGCGGCACTACGGGCGAAGCGGCTTCGGCTTGATCCGTCGCTTCCACCCCCGCACGCGCCAACGGACGCGGCGACTGTGCCTAAGCCCGCGATCAGAAACGTCCGGCGCGAAGTCATCGAACCACCTTGCCCCGAAGCACGAGCAGGACCTGCAGAATCGTCACATGCATCGTCTTATATCCGGTGAGTCGCTATCTCGTATCTGAAAACAGCGTTTACGGATAGGATATCGACGCCGCCAAGTGTCGCGCATGATGGCCGCAGGAGCGAGTCCGCTCATCGTCGCGTCAGACGACGAACGGTCGACAGTCGTTCGCCCCATCGGGTCGCGGGCCGAAACGGCCACTAAATGGCTCCAGCCACGCGTTTGACGAATTGCGGCAATTAAATCAATTGTTTGATCGGACCTATGGTAATTATTACCTGGAACGTACAGTGGTGCCGCGGGGTCGACCGGCGAGTCGATCCGTCGCGTATTGCGGCGCACGCCAAGGAGCTGGCGGATTTCGACGTGCTTTGCCTCCAGGAGATCGCGAGCAACTTTCCCGATCCCAGGCTCCCCGGCAGCCGCGGCGAGAATCAGTTCGCCGAGATCGCTCAGCAGCTGCCCGATTTCACTGCAGTGCCCGGCGCCATCGTCGATGTACCGGGCGAGCCCGGGCAGCGGCGCCACTTCGGCAACATGATCCTGTCGCGATTGCCGATCGGGCAGGTGTTTCGACACCTGCTGCCGTTTCCAGTCGATCCGGGCCAGTGCGGCATGCCGCGAATCGCGCTCGAAGCCGTCGTGCGAGCGCCATTCGGCGGCGTGCGCATCATCACCACGCATCTCGAGTATTACGGAACGCTCCAACGGACAGCTCAGGTCGACGCATTGCGCTCGATCTACTCGGAAGGAAGCCGGCACGCCCGGTTGGGTGAAATCATCGACACGAGCGGCGGACCGTTCCACGATTACCCGCGCCCTGCCGCGACGATCATCACCGGCGACTTCAACTTCGAGCCGGATGATCGGCTGCATGCGCGAATGATCGAGGACTTCGACGACGGTACGCCGCCGCTGTCCGACGCGTGGGAGGCGGCGCATCCCGGCGTCGCCCATCCGGCGACGTTCAAGATCTACGAAAAAGAGGGCCCCGACGAACCGGAGCAGCATTGCGATTTCATCTTCGTGTCCGCCGACCTGGTGCCGCGCCTCAAGTCGATTCGCATCGACCAGGAAACCCAGGCCTCCGACCATCAACCGGTGCTTGCCGAGTTCGACTAGAAGCGCGGCTTTGAACACAGCGATCACGTCCACCGGCGAGCGCACCAACGATCTCGGTCGCGATGCCGGCCCGGCAATGCGAGGACGCGCCTCGCTGCAGCGCCTGGCCGGGTCGGAGAAACAGCTGCTGCTGTTCGTCGCGCACGCCTGGGGCGGGGGCATCCGACAGCACATGAACGAGCTGGCCGGCCTGGTCGGGAGAGAGTGCGATGTGCTGCTGCTCGAGCCCGCCGGCGGCGACGCGATACGGCTGTCGTGGCTGAAGGCCGGCGAAGACCTGGCCGCGTACTTCAGACTGCCGGCCGACATGCAGGCACTGGTCGCACTGCTATCGGGGCTCGATCTTGCGCGCATCCATTTTCATCATGTCCATGGCTTGCCGCGCGCGGTCCTCGATCTGCCCGTTGCGCTAAGCGTGCCGTACGACTGCACGCTGCATGACTACTATGCGATCTGCCCGCAATACCATCTGGTCACCGCGGACGGTCGTTACTGCGGCGAGCCCGATGCGGAAGGGTGCGCCGCATGTATCGCGGTGCGCCCGGCGCTCTGGCCGCTGGATATCGACGCATGGCGGGCCACATTCGGTACGCTGTTGCGCGGCGCCGAGCGCGTGTTCGCGCCCTCGCACGATGTCGAGCGTCGCATTGCGCGCTACTTTCCGGGATTGTCGATCACGGTGCTGCCTCATGCCGAAGCGGCGCTCGCGACACCCGGCCGCGTCACCCGCGTCGTAACCCTGGGCAGGCTGTCGCCGGAAAAGGGATTGCGGGTCGTCGTCGCCTGCGCTGAAGACGCGCGAGCGCGCGGCCTGCCGCTGTCGTTTCGCGTTCTGGGCCCTGTATCGGAACCGGTGACGCAACGCCCGCACCTGCCGCTGTCGGTGCAGGGCGAGTACGGCGATGCCGATCTGGCAGGGTTGATCGCCGCCGAACGACCGGATGTCATCTGGTTCCCGTCCCAAGTGCCGGAGACCTATTCGTATACGCTGTCGGCGGCGATCGTCGCCGAGGCGGCGATTGTCGCCTCGGAGCTGGGCGCCTTTCCCGAACGCCTTGCCGGCCGGCCGCGCGTTTCCCTCGTCCCTTGGAACGCGACACCGGCCGAGTGGAACGCTGCGCTGCTCGGTGCGGACGCCGCGCGTACGCAGCCGTCACCGAACGTCGCGCGCGTAGGATCGTGACCGATCCACAGCGCTATCTCGCGATCTATCTCGCCCCGCTGGCGACGCGCGTGCGCAAGCGCCGCGATCCTGCCGCGCTGTCCGCGCTCGACCTGCGTCATTGGTCAATGCCGGAAGGACATCCGGTCGCGGAAGGTCTATCGCTGCCGCAGCTATTTACCGCAGGGGTAGACGGGGGCAATGCCGAAGCCCGGAGCGAGCTCAAGCGGCGGGTCGCCGCAATCGACGCGGCGCTGGGGCAATTGCAAGATGGCGAATCGGAGCTCGCGCCGGCTTTGCTCGACGCGATGCGCAGTCAGCAGGCGATGCAGCACCAGATCGAGCGCGGAGAAGAGATGCTCGGCGCGGCGCGTGCGCGTATCGCCGAGCTGGAAACCAGCACGACCTGGCGGGTGACCGCGCCGCTGCGGCAGAGCGGTCACAGGGTCAAGATCGCGTGGGCGCACGCGCGGGCGCAATGGTCGGCGCTGCGCCAGTCGCCGCACTATGTCGGCGTCGCCACTTCTATCCTCCGCAACGAAGGCCCCGGCGCGCTGGCCAAGCGCATCGTGCGGCGCCTTTCGCGCCCGCACCGCTACGTTCCGCCCCCCGGTGTCGCATTCGCGCAGGAAACCGCGATCGCAGGACTCGCCTTCGAAGTCGCCGACAAGCCGCGGGTTTCGATCATCGTGCCGATGTACGGCAAGCCGCTGTTCACCTACACCTGCTTGAAGAGCGTGCGAGCCAACACCCCGGCCGGGAGCTACGAAGTCATCGTCGTCGACGACGCGTCGCCCGAACCGGCGAGCAAGACGCTGGCCGCGGTAACCGGCGTGCGCTTCGAGCGCAACGCTGCCAACCTGGGATTCGTCGCCAGCTGCAATCGCGCGGCCGGCCTGGCGCGCGGCGAGATCCTGGTCCTGCTCAACAACGATACGATCGTCACGCCCGGCTGGCTGGATGCGTTGCTCGCGGTGTTCGACCGGCGCCCGGATGCGGGCCTGGTCGGCGCGAAGCTCGTGTATCCGGATGGCAGGCTGCAGGAAGCGGGCGGCATCGTCTGGCGCGACGGCTCGGCCTGGAACTACGGTCGCGACGACGACCCGGCCCGGCCCGAGTACAACTATCTGCGCCCGGTCGATTACTGCTCGGGCGCCTGCCTCGCGGTGCCGCGCCGCGCTGTTCGGCGAGCTCGGCGGCTTCGATGTCCGCTACGCGCCCGCGTATTACGAGGACACCGATCTCGCGTTCGCCGTGCGCGCCGCAGGCCGCCGTGTTTATTACCAGCCGGCGGCGACGATCGTCCATTTCGAGGGCGCGACCTCGGGTACCGACGAGTCGGCCGGTATCAAGCGTCACCAGACGATCAATCGCGCCACGTTCGCAGCCAAATGGTCGGAAGCGCTGACCCGCCACAGCGCGAACGGCGTCGCCCCCGAGCGTGAGCGCGACCGGTGGGCCAGCCGGCGCGCGCTGGTGATCGACGCATGCATGCTGACACCCGATCAGGATTCGGGGTCGCTGCGGATGCAGCAGGTGATGGACATACTTACCGGCCTGGGCTGCAAGGTGACGTTCGTCGCCGACAATCTCGAATACCGGAAACCCTACGTTCAGGCCTTGCAGCAACAGGGCGTCGAGGTGCAGTTCCATCCGTACGCGAGCTCGCTGGCGATGTTGCTCGGCGAGCGCGGCGGCGAATTCGATCTCGTGTTGCTGTCGCGGCACTATGTCGCGGCACGGCACATGGCGACGGTGCGTGCCTTCGCGCCGCGCGCGCTGATCGCATTCGATACCGTCGACCTGCATTTTTTGCGCGAAGAGCGACTGGCGGATCTCGATGCCAGCCGGGCGGCGCGGGGAGCGGCCGCGGCAAAGCGCGCCGAGGAGCTGGCATTGATCCGCCAGGCGGACGTCACCCTGGTCGTAAGCGACGTCGAGCGCGACTTGCTGGCCGATCTCGCGCCGCAAGCGAAAGTGATCGTGCTGTCGAACATCCACGACCGGCACGAGCACGGCCGCCCGTTTGCACAGCGCGCCGGCTTGCTCTTCGTCGGCGGCTTCCGGCATCCGCCGAATACCGATGCCGTCCTCTGGTACGCGAACGACGTCCTGCCGAGAATTCGAACCGGGCTGCCCGGTGTGAAGAGCTACATCGTCGGCGCCGATCCGCCGGCGACGATCCGCAGCTTGGCGACCGACGACCTGGTGATCGCTGGCTTCGTTCCGGATCTGACGCCATACCTCGAGGGCTGCCGGGTCTCGATCTCGCCATTGCGCTACGGCGCCGGCGTCAAGGGGAAGGTCAACCAGGCGATGAGTTTCGGTCTGCCGGTGGTGGCGACGACGCCGTCGATCGAAGGCATGCACCTGACGCCGGGGAGCGACGTCCTGGTCGGCGACGATCCGCAGGCGTTTGCCGATGCGGTGGTCTTCGCCTATCAGGATCAGGCGCTGTGGGAACGGCTTGCCGCCGGCGGTCGCGACAACGTGAGCCGCCACTTTTCCCGCGAGGTCGCAGCGGCGGCGATCGCCGAGCTTCTCATGCTGGCGGACAGGAAGGCGCGCGGCCTGCGATCGGCATAAGGCTGCGCATCGACATGCGCGCGCCCCACGGCGGCCAGTGGCCGCGTACGCCGCAACTTCAGCGGCGCTCGAACACGATGTCCCAGACGCCGTGGCCGAGCTTCAATCCACGCTGCTCGAACTTGGTTGCCGGCCGATAGGCCGGACGCGGCGCGAACAAAGCCGTCGTATTGACCAGCAGCGGTTCGGCGCTCGCGGCCGCGAGAACATCGGTCGCGTAGTCTTCCCAGTCGGTCGCCACATGCAGATAGCCGCCCGGGCCCAAGCGCTGTGCGAGCGCATGGATGAACTCGGCCTGCAGCAGCCGCCGCTTGTGGTGCCGCTTCTTGGGCCAGGGGTCGGGAAAAAAGACATGGATTCCGGCGAGGGCGCCCGGCGCGATCATGTCGGCGACGACTTCGGCCGCATCATGCTGCACGATGCGGACGTTGGCCAGGCCCTTTTCGCCGATCAGTTTCAGCAGCCCGCCGACGCCGGGAGAGTGCACTTCGATCGCCAGGAAATCCCGATCGGGCTGCGCTTCGGCGATCGCGGCAGTCGCTTCCCCCATGCCGGAGCCGATCTCGACGATCTTCGGATTGTCGCGGCCGAAGAGCGCAGCCAGGTCGAGCAGCGTCGGAGCGTACGGAACGCCGAAACGCGGCAGCAGCGCCTCGCGGGCGCGCTGCTGCGCCGGGGAAAACCGGCCCTGGCGCAGCACAAAACTGCGGATCGGCCGGCGCGGTTGCGCGCGCGATGCGTTCATCGGCGCAAGGCTGCCAGGACGTTCACGGCGTGCTCACTGCGGGCTCACGGCGCGATCCGCGTCCAGGTCGGATCGGTCAGCTTGCGCGCGATCGTCGATGGAGCGCCGGCCGGGTCGACGTTGAATTCGATCGTCAGCGTGTCGGCGTCGCGCCATGTCACGCCGGCATCGGACCATGCCGCGGCGGGAGTCCAGCGCAGCTCCTTGCGAAAGCCGTCGCGCGTGACTCGCCAGACCGCGATCTCGTTGCCGCAATGCTGCGCGCAAACATCGGCGACGGCGAAACGCTGCCGGTCGGGCGAGAGCCGCGGCTCCGCCGGCAGATCGACCAGGCGCCCGGTCGCGCGCTGCAGCAGCGCAAAGCTCGCGTCGTCGCCGACGGTCACGTAGAGCACGACGCTGTTGATGCCGTCGAAATAATCCCAGAGACTGTACGAGCGGCCGTTGACCGGATCGTCGCTGTCGGTGAAGGTCGTGCTGCCCGACGGAAAGAGCGAGACGATCAATCCGTTGCCGTTGCGGCGGGCGAGGCCCGGCAGGCGGGGGAGCTGCAGGGCTTCGATCAACCGGCCGCAATGGGCGGCGTCTTCCGCGCCGGTGCAGGTCGCCTCGATCTCGGCGCGGGTCAGCGGCGCGGCCTGGGCGAACAGCGGCAGGCAGCAGAATAGCGCGCCCCACGCGTGCCGGGCCGGCGAGAGCCCGAGCGCGGCGGCTATGCGGCTCAAGCGATGAGGCCGGTCGTCGGCGAGCTGGGACTGGCCGCGTAGAACTTGCGCGGCATGCGGCCGGCACGAAACGCTTCGCGGCCGGCTTCGACGGCTTTTTTCATCGCGCCCGCCATCAGCACCGGGTCCTTCGCCAGGGCGATGGCGGTGTTCATCAGCACGCCGGCGCAGCCCAGCTCCATCGCGATCGCGGCGTCGGATGCGGTGCCCACGCCGGCGTCGACCAGCACCGGCACTTTCGCCTGCTCGATGATCAGCTTCAGGTTCCACGGGTTGAGGATCCCCATTCCCGAGCCGATCAGCGACGCCAGCGGCATGATGGCGACGCAGCCGACGGCTTCGAGCTCGCGCGCGATGATCGGATCGTCGGAGGTGTAGACCATGACGTCGAAGCCGTCCGCTGATCAGCGTCTCGGCCGCGCTGTATCGTCTGCGCGCACATCGGGGAACAGCGAATTGCGCATCGCCCAGAACCTCGAGCTTGACCAGCTTGTGTCCGTCGAGCAATTCGCGTGCGAGCTTGCAGCGTGCGCACCGCGTCGTCGGCCGTGTAGCAGCCCGCGGTGTTCGGCAACAGCGTGAAGTCGGACGGCGGCAGGTAGTCGAGCAGCGACGGCTCGTTCGGATTCTGGCCGATGTTGGTGCGGCGAATCGCGACGGTGACGATCTGCGCGCCGGAGGCGTCGATCGCCGCGCGCGGTCGCGGCGAAGTCCTTGTACTTGCCGGTGCCGACCAGCAGGCGCGAGCGGTAGGCAGCACCCGGCGATGACCAGCGGGTCGTCGTGCGCCAGGGCGACATTTTCGGTGGGGGCGTTCATCTTCCTAAAGCCTTAGCCGCCGCCGACGGCGGCGACGACCTCGATTCGATCTCCGGCGCTGATCATGGTTTCCGCGTGCTCGGCTGCGAGGAACGATCTGGCCGTTTTTTTCGACGGCGACGCGCTTGCCCTCCAGCGCCAGCTCGCGGACGAGATCGGCCACCCGGGGCGACGTGCGACCGGCAGACGTACGTTGCGCCATTGAGGAAATCGAGACCATCAGCGTCGAGCGAATCGTTACGGAGTAGAGATTATCACTACGGGCCCAGGCTCAAGCCCGACGCGCGCCCGGCATCGATGCGAGGCGGCTGTCCGCCGGGACGATACTATTGCCGCGATAGCGGAGCATCGCTTCGCGCAGAACGCGAGCTGACGCTCGAAATGGCGGCAGGCGTCGCAAAACAACAGGTGCAGTCGGACCAGCCAGCGCTTTCCAGGCGTCAGCCGCTCTGTCCTGCATCTGCGAGATCAGCCGGCTCGCGTCCTTGCACCGAAATAAGTGGTCCCATGACCTGCGCAGATCGACGACATCAGCCGAGCGCGGGCAGCGTATCGCAAACCAGTGCTGCTCGAGGCATTGCCGGAGCGCCATCCTGGCCCGATAGAGAATGACCCACAGGTTGGTCGACGTGATCGCCAGTTCCTTACAGATCTCCTCCCCTCGAGCTCCATCACTTCGCGCATCATGAACACCCGCGCGGTATTCGGCGGGCAGCTTTTCCAGGCAGAAATCCATGATGTCGAAGAACTGCCTGTCGCGACAGGTCGCTTTCCGGATTGCCCCAGTCGGCCGGAGGGTTTTCCCAGTGGCCGCAGGCATCGAACAAGGCGTCGAAGTCCTCGATCTGGCATTCTTCGTCGAGCTCGGCAAACGCCGGTTCGCGGCGTCTTGCTGGCGTATCGCGTCGACGATCTTGTGCTTGAGGATGCCGGTCAGCCAGGTCTTGACGCTCGAGCGTCCGGAGAAACCCGCTCGCGCCCTGCAGCGCCGCGATCAGCGTGTCCTGCACGACATCTTCGGCAGCCTCATTGTTGCGCAATTGCAGCATCGCCACGCGCAGCAGGTAGGCGCGATGACGTTGGATCTGTGCGGCGACGTCGTGTCAGGCATCGGAAGAGCGCGATGGGCGAGCGGTCGATAATAAGGTTGCGAAGACCGCCGCGGCCAGTCGCCGCGCGGCGAGGGCTAGCGCCGCCCAGTCGAGAATCACTTTGCCGCTCTGGCCCGACTGCATGGTCGCGAACGCCTTTTCGAACTGCTCGACCGCATAGTGGTGCGTGATGATCGGCGAAAGATCGAGCCCGCTCTGCAGCATCGCGACCATCTTGTACCAGGTCTCGAACATTTCGCGGCCGTAGATGCCCTTGATCTCGAGGCCCTTTGAAAATGACCTGGTTCCAGTCGATCGCCATGTTCGCCGGCGGAATGCCCAGCATGCGCGATCTTGCCGCCATGGTTCATGTGCGCCAGCATGTCGGCGAAGGCTTTCGGCACGCCCGACATTTCCAGCCCGACGTCGAAGCCCTCGGTCATGCGCAACTCGCCGATGACGTCGCCCAGATCTTCGCGCTCGACGTTGACCGCGCGGGACGCGCCCATGCGTCTCGCCAGCGCAAGCCGATAGTCGTTGACGTCGGTGATGACGATATGACGCGCGCCGACGTGGCGGGCGATCGCCGCCGCCATGATGCCGATCGGCCCTGCGCCGGTGATCAGCACGTCCTCGCCGACGAGGTTGAACGACAGCGCGGTGTGCGTTGCGTTGCCGAACGGGTCGAATATCGAGCGCCATGTCGTCGGAAATATCGTCCGGAATCTTGAACGCGTTGAACGCGGGGATCACCAGGTATTCGGCAAATGCGCCTTCGCGGTTGACGCCGACGCCGACGGTGTTGCGGCACAGATGGCGCCGCCCGGCGCGGCAGTTGCGGCAGAAGCCGCAGGTGATGTGGCCTTCGCCCGATACGCGGTCGCCGATCGTAAACCCGCGCACTTCCTGGCCCATGTCGACGATCTCGCCGACGTACTCATGGCCGACCTGCATCGGCACCGGAATCGTCTTGCGCGCCCACTCGTCCCAGTTCCAGATGTGCATGTCGGTGCCGCAGATGGCCGTCTTGCGGATGCTTGATCATCACGTCGTTGTGACCGACCTCGGGCTTTTTCACCTGAGTAAGCTTGAGGCCCGGCGCGGACTCGAGCTTGGCCAGTGCTTTCATTGTTTCTCGCCTTAGATCCTCGCGTCCCAGCAGGGCGCTCCTGCCGACCTTCACGCAGAGAGCCGCGACCTTGCCAAGGTGCGATCTGGTCGATCTCGGTGTGCGCCGCGCTCATCTGGCGTGCGAATGCGCGCCTTGCCCTTCGGCACGACCGGATACGAAAACCCGATCACGTACACCCCCTCCGCCAGCAGCGCGTCGGCCATTCGCGTCGCAAGCGCCGCGTCGCCGAACATCACCGGGATGATCGGATGGCGCGCCGGGCACGAGATCGAAGCCGAGCCTGGTCATCGCCGCGCGAAAACGCTCGCCGTTGCGACGCACGCGCCGGCGCAGCTCCGCGCCTTCGTCGCCGGCCAAGCAGATTCGAGCACGCTCAACGATGCCGCCGCGATCGACGGCGCCAGCGTGTTCGAGAAAAGGTAGGGCCGCGAACGCTGCCGCAGCACCTCGACGATCTCCTTGCGCCCGCGACGTGAAGCCGCCCGATGCGCCGCCCAGCGCCTTGCCCAGCGTGCCGGTGATGATGTCGACCCGGCCTTCGACGCCGCAGAATTCGGGCGTGCCGCGGCCGCCCTCGCCGACGAAACCGACGGCGTGCGAATCGTCGACCATGACCAGCGCGTGATGCCGGTCGGCCAGATCGCAGATCGCCTTCAGGTTCGGCGACGATCCCGTCCATCGAAAATACGCCGTCGGTCGCGATCAGCTTGAAGCGGGCGCCCGCCGCTTCGGCCTCGTTCAGCCTGGCTTCGAGGTCGGCCATGTCGTTGTTGCGGTAGCGCAAGCGCTTCGCCTTGCACAAGCGGATGCCGTCGACGATGCTGGCGTGATTCAATTCGTCGCTGATGACCGCATCTTCTTCGCCCAGCAGCGTTTCGAACACGCCGCCGTTGGCGTCGAAGCAGCTCGAATAGAGGATGCTGTCGTCGGTTGCCGAGGAATGCGGAAATCGCCCGCTCGAGCTCCTTGTGCACGGCCTGCGTGCCGCAAATAAAGCGCACCGACGCCATGCCGAAGCCCCAGTGCTCGAGACCCTCGCGCGCCGCCGCCACCAGCCGCGGGTCGTTGGCCAGGCCCAGATAGTTGTTCGCGCAGAAATTGAGCACCTCGGCGCCCGAGCTCAGCACGATCTGCGACGACTGCGGGCTTTCGATCACCCGCTCCGCTTTGTAGAACCCGTCGGCACGGATCGCATCGACGGTGCGGCGCAGGTGCGTCAGGTATTCGTCATGCATCGTGGGAAGTTGTAGTTATTAGCGCGTACTCGCGCGATCGTCTTCGAAGACAGCACATGCCTGGGGCGCGACACGCGGGTTCGGCGCAGCTAGCGGCAAAAAGACGCTGCTCAGCCGGCGTCGGCCTAGCATTCTCGGGCGCTGCCGCAACGCGGTCAAGCTAGGTGGCGCGAGGGCGAGCAAACTGAACGGACCAGATTTCGAGCAGGCCGGTGGCTTTCGGCTCGGCGTTGGGCTAGACTCGTTCGAGCAGACGTTCGCCGGCGACGGGAGTGCGCTTGGGAATTCCACTGCTTTTGGTCGCGACAGCAACCGAATGGGCCGGCCCTGCGCGGCTGCCGCGCGAGCTGGTCCGCGCGGGCTTCGACGTGTCGGTGCTGGCGCCGAAGCGCGCGCTGGTGGCAAAGAGCCGGTATGCAGGCGCGGTGACCTACCTGCCGGATGCCGCTACGCCGATGCAGTGGGCGTACATGCTTGCAGCGAGCCTCGGAGCGCGCACGCCGCGCTTGATCGTTCCCTGCGACGACACTGCATTGCAGTTGATGATGACGTTCGTCGAAACACCGCCGGCGGGCATGGAAAATTCGTTGCGGGAGCGAATTCTCGCCTTGATTCGCGAATCACTGGGTGACCCCAGATTCTATCGGTCGAGCATAGACAAGACGCTGTTGCCGCCGGCCGCCGAAGCCCTTGGCGTGCGCGTGCCCCCGTTTGAAATCATTTCGGATGTTGGCGCGGCCCGCGCGTTCGCCGATGCGAAAGGCTATCCGGTGGTGCTCAAGCGCGCCTTCGGCACTGCGGGACAGGCGGTCGAGGTGGTTCCGGAAAAGATGCAGTTGGAACCCGCTTTCCGGAGACTGATTTCCAAAGGGGATGCGACGTTTTGGAAATCGGCCGATTTGCTCATTCAGGCCTGGATTCCGGGAAAAGGACTCTTGCATGCGGTCGCTGCGTGGGGTGGGGTGGTCTATGCCGGGATGACGCGCGAAGTATTGATGCGCAGCCCGGCTACCGGACCTTCGACGGTCGTGCGCTGCCGACATGCCCCGGAGGCCCGACGCTTTTCCGAACTGCTCGCGGCCGGTTTCGGAGTGAGCGGCTTCTTTGGGCCGGAATTCATCGAACATGAGCGGACCGGAGAGGTCTACCTGATCGAAATCAACCGCCGCGTGACCAATGGCGTACAGATGGGCGGGCTGGTGGGGGTCGATCTCTGTGCGGCGCTGGCCGCGGCGCTCGACCACAATGCGTACACGGGGCGAGCCGATATCCCCGCGGGCGAGGAGCATCTGATAGCGGAGTTTCCCCAGGAATGGTTGCGCGACCCTTCGAGCGCATACCTGCGTGCCGCGCGGACCGATGTACCGTGGGACGATTTGGGTTTGTTGCGGGCCATGTTGGCAATGCGCGCAAGGTAACGAGAGCCGGAGCGCGGCAATGGAAAAACGCAAGCTTGGCCACACAGGTTTCGAGGTCGCGCCGCTGGCGTTCGGCGGCAATGTTTTCGGCTGGACCGTCGACGAAGCCACATCGTTCCGACTTCTCGACGCGTTCTGCGGCTGCGGGCTTCAATCTGATCGACACCGCGGATTCGTATTCGCGCTGGGCGCCGGGCCACCAGGGCGGGGAATCGGAGACGATAATCGGCCGCTGGATAGCGCGGCGCGGCCGGCACGATGATGTCGTCATCGCAACGAAGGTCGGCTCCGACATGGGCCTGGGATACAAATGCCTGCGCAAGGACTACATCGTGCAGGCGGTCGAGCGATCGCTGCGTCGGCTTCAGGTCGATTCGATCGACCTCTATCAGTCTCATTGGGACGACGACAAGACGCCGCTCGAAGAGACGCTGGAGGCCTACGCGGTCCTGGTCAAGCAGGGCAAGGTCAAGGCGATCGGCGCCTCCAATATCACGGCGCAGCGTTTGACCGAGGCGCTGGCGGTGAGCGCGCAGCACACTTATCCGCGCTACGAGACGCTGCAACCGCTGTACAACCTCTACGACCGCAGCACGTACGAAGGACCGCTTGAAGAATTGTGCGTGCGCGAGCAAATCGGGGTCATCACGTATTTCTCGCTCGCGGCGGGATTCCTGACCGGGAAATATCGCAGCAAGGCGGATTTCGCCAAGAGCCAGCGCGGACCCGGCATGGAGAAATACCTGAACCCGCGCGGGATCCGGATCCTGGACGCACTCGACACCGTCGCGCTCCGTTACGGCGTCACGCCTGCGCAGGTGGCGCTTGCCTGGCTGATCGCTCGTCCCAGCGTCACGGCGCCGATCGCCAGCGCGACCTCGACCGCGCAACTCGAAGAGTTGATCGCCGCGACCCGCCTAAAGCTCGACACCGACGCGATGCAAGCGCTGGATCGGGCGAGCGCATGACATGCAATGAAATGGCCCGCAGAAGCACGGGCCATTTGCGTTTGTTGGTGGCGAATCAGGGACTCGAACCCCGGACCAAAGGATTATGATTCCTCTGCTCTAACCAGCTGAGCTAATTCGCCGAAAGGGCCGCAATTATAAGGGATTGCGCCGACGCCGGTCAAAGAGCGACGTCACGGCGGAAACGGACGGTGCGTCGCGCGTCAGCCGGCGGGCAATGCGGACTTTTCGTTCAGCAGCTTTTCCAGCGCGGTCAGCAGCGCGCGATCGTCGGGCTCGACTTTCGAGGCGAAGCTTTCGACGCGATTGCCGTCGCGATCGACCAGATACTTGTGGAAATTCCATTGCGGCGTCTGCCCGGTGCGGGCGAGCAGCGTCGCATAGAGCGGATTCGTCTTGAGACTCGTCACGCTCGTCTTTTCGAACATCGGAAACTGGACGCCGTAGGTCAGGCGGCAGAATTCCGCGATCTCCTGGTTGGTGCCAGGTTCCTGCGCGCCGAAATCGTTCGACGGGAACCCGACGACGACAAGTCCGCGCGACTTGTAGCGCCGGTAGAGCGCCTCCAGTCCCTCGTACTGGTGCGTGTACCCGCAGTAGCTTGCCGTGTTGACGATCAACAGCACCTTGCCGCGAAACTGGCACAGCGATTCTGGCTTGCCGGTCTGCAGACGATTGAACGTGTAGTTCAACACTGCCGGACACGCGGCGTCGCCGGTTGCAGATTCGGCGGCCGAAGCCGGCGGCGTCAAAACGAGCGCGACGGCGGCGACCGACATCGCCAGGAGCAAGGAGGGGAATCGCCGCATCCGGTGATGTTACTCCAAGTCGCGCCCCGTCGCTATCATGGTGTCATGGACAACGATGGAAGCCGCCGCCTACAATAGCGCGTAACCCCGCGTTCCTTGGCGCCTGTCCTGGACATTATTGTATGGCCGACACTTCCGGATTGGCGCTGAACATCGGCGCGGTCGAGCGAGAGACCGGGCTGTCGAAAGACGTCCTGCGCATGTGGGAACGCCGTTACGGCTTTCCCGATCCGCTGCGCGACGACAACGCCGAGCGCCTGTATCCGCCCGAGCAGGTCGCCAAGCTGCGGGCGATCAAGCGGCTGATGGATACCGGCATGCGGCCGGGCAAGCTGATGCGCCGCACGCTCGCCGAGCTCAACACGCTCGCCGATACGCGCGCCGGGCCTCGCCGCGAAGGCGCAGCACCCGCGCTCGAGCGCGACGTCATCGCTCTGGTCAAGGGCCACAACGCGCCGGCGCTGCAGCATGCGCTCGCCAATCTGCTGATGCGACAGGGACTGCAGCGGTTCGTGCTCGAGACGCTGGTTCCGCTCAATCGCGCGATCGGCGAGGCATGGATGCGCGGCGAATTGCAGGTCTTCGAGGAGCATTTGTATACCGAGCAGATTCAGGTGGCGCTGCACGCCGCGATCAACGCCTTTCCGCGGCAAACCGGCGCGCCCAGGGTCCTGCTGACGACTTTCCCCGGGGAGCAGCATGGGATCGGCGTGCTGATGGTCGAGGCGCTGTTGGTCCCGGAAGGCGCGCAATGCATCTCGCTCGGGACGCAGACGCCGATCGAGGATATTCGCGGCGCTGCGCTCGCGCACAAGGTTCACATCGTCGCACTCTCGTTCTCGGCGGCGTTTCCGTTGCGTCAAGCCGGCGAAGGCCTGGCGATGTTGCGGCGGCACCTTGCGGCGCCGACCGCGCTCTGGGCGGGTGGCGAAATGACCCGGCGACTGCGCAAATCGCTGCCAGGGGTGCGCCTGATCGGCGATCTCGCCGAAATCGGTCCGGCGCTGAAGGCCTGGCGCACCGAATCGGCATAAACGCGTCTCGCGTTCGGCAAGGCGAGATGCTCGCCCTCGTCCGGTATCATCGGACGCGATGACGGCGATTGCCCTTCTGCTGCTGTTGACTTGCCGGCACCGCCGGCTACGTCTCATGGGCGGATTACCGGATCGCCCACGGCGACCCCGCATGGTGGTACGTCGCCGGCGCTCCGCTCGCCTATCTGCTGCCGGTGTTGGTGCTGGCGTCGCTGTGGTTCACGCTGAGCTGGATCTGGCGCACGCCGCGGGCGCCTGAATATCGCCTCGGCCCGGCCGCGTGCGCACGGCTGTTTCTGGGTGAAGTCGGTGCCGTCGCGCTGTCATGGCCGCTGATGGTCGCGCATCGCTTGCTGATCGCCGATCCGGCCGCTGCGCCCTCGCGGCTGCCGTTGTTGCTGGTGCACGGCGTGGCGGTCAACGACGGCGTCTGGTTCGCCTTGCGGCGCGATCTCGCGCGACGCGGCTTGGGACCGGTGTACACGATCAACTACGGGCCGCCGCTTGCCGGCATCGAGCATTTCGCCGGCCAGCTCGCTTCCCGAATCGATGCGGTCTGCGCGGCCACCGGCGCGCAGCGCGTCGCGCTGATCGCGCACAGCATGGGCGGATTGGTCGCACGCGCGTATCTGCGGCGCTTCGGCGCGGCGCGGATCGCGCAGCTGATCACCATCGGCACGCCGCATCACGGCAGCATGCTGGCCTGGACCTTCGCCGGACGCTGCCTCGCGCAGATGCGGCCGGGAAGTCGCTGGCTGGTCGAGATCAATCGCGCGGAAAGCGAGCCGTCGCCGGTGCCGATAACTTCGATCTGGTCGCGTCACGACAGCATGGTGGCGCCGCAGGCGAGCGCCGAGCTCGCCTGCGCGCGAAACATCGCGCTGGCGGGGATCGGCCACAATGCCTTGCTGAACCATCGCGACCGTGATGGACGAGGTCGCACGCGCCCTCGCGAGGCGCAGGAGCCGACCGCGCCGAAACCGTCGCCGGAGCCATCCGCCGGGCTGGCTAAAGCCGAAGCGGCGACGTCGAAAATCTGCCGAGCTAGCGTGCGCCGCGAATATTCACGTTATTTCCCGGGATCAAAGCGCTATCGTTCACCTAGGCAGGACGAGCAAAGTTGCGACCGAGGGCGGCCGGATCCGAAGCGGGCGTTCGATCGCATTCCGGGTGCCGCTCTCGGCAAGGGCTCGCACCCCGGGCGCGCGACGCGGGAGTCTTGGCGATGTACATGGACGGCGGTACCGATGCGAGGGCGGCCCAGCCGGCGCGACGCTCGGTTCGTCTTGAGAATCGGGCCTTGTTAACTACAGGGGATTGCACCCACAATGGCACGGATTTCCCGCACCTGCCGCCCCGCGATGCTACAAGACGGAACCCCCGCCAACGACAACCCCGAGTGGGTCGTACGGACGGTGCTGTTCGTCGATCTGGTGGAATCCGTCCGGCTCATGGAAAGCAACGAGAGCGACGCGGTGCGGCGATGGCGGCAGTTCGTAGCAACGGTGCAGCGGGACGTCCTTCCTGCCCATACCGGCCGTCTGGTCAAAAGCATGGGCGACGGGCTGATGCTCGAATTCCCCAGCGTCCAGCCGGCGATAAGGTCGGCCTTCGCGATCCAGCGCGCCTGCGACGAAGGCAACGTCGGCGTGCCGGCCGACCGCCAGATGCTGCTCCGGATGGGCGCCCACGTCGGCCAGCTGATTGCCGACGAGCACGACATCTACGGCCGCGGCGTCAACCTCGCGGCGCGACTGACCACGCTTGCGGGCCCCGGGCGAGATCGTCGTCTCGGCCGACGTGCGCGACCAGCTGACCCCGGTGCTGGACGCCGACATCGAGGACCTGGGCGCGTGCTACGTCAAGCATGTCAATGAGCCGGTGCGCGCCTATCGCGTCGGCCCACCGGGGCCGCGGCCGGTGATCGAGCCCGGCAGCGCCGCGATGCCCGAGCTGCGCCCGACGGTGGCGGTGATTCCGTTCACCGCGCGCGGCGGGGAAGCCGCGCATCAGGTGCTGGGCGAGGTGCTGGCCGACGAGATCATCTCGGCGTTGTCGCGCGCCGCGGAGTTGAACGTCATCTCGCGCCTGTCGACGACGGTCTTTCGCGGGCGCGACGCATCGCTGGGCGAAGTCGGGCGGTTACCTCAATGCGACGTATGTGCTCTCGGGCGCCTACCTGGTGTCGGGCAACCAGTTCAGCCTGAGCGCCGAACTGGCCGACGCCAAGTCCGGCGAATGTCGTCTGGGCGAAGAGCCTCAAGGGCCAGGTCACCGGCATCGTCAGCGGCAAGGACGGGCTGATCGACAAGGCCGTCGCGGGGGTGAGCTCCGCGATCATGGCGCGGGAACTGTTGCGCGCGCAGTCGCAGCCGCTGCCGACGCTCGAAAGCTACACGTTGCTGATGGGCGCGATTGCGCTGATGCACCGGCTTTCGCTTCAGGATTTCGACCGGGCGAAGCAGATGCTGCAAACGCTGACCGAACGCGCTCCCCGGCAAGCGATTCCCTGGGCGTGGATGGCCAAATGGCACGTCCTGCGCGTGCAGCAGGGCTGGTCGCAGGATCTGGCGCTGGACGCGCGCTTGGCGATGGATTGCACGCGAACGAGCGCTGGATGCCGATCCGCACTGCTCGCTGGCGCTGGCCATCGACGGGCTGGTGCACACGAATCTGCTGAAGCAACTCGACATCGCGCAGGAACGGTACGAGCTGCGCGTTGCACGCCAACCCGAATGATTCGCTGGCGCTGGCTGCTCAAGGGGACGCTGCACGCGTTCAGGGGTGAAGGCAAGGCGGCGGTCGAAGGGCACGCAACGCGCGCTGCGGCTTTCGCCGCTCGATCCGCTGCGCTACTACTACGATTCGCTGGCGGCAACCGCAGCGCTCTCGGCGGGCAATACGAGCGCGCGATCAAGCTCGCCGAGCATTCGTTGCGCGCGAACCGGACACATACCTCGACATTCCGCGCGCTGGCGATTTCGCAGTGGCAGCTCGGACGCCAGGAGGACGCGCGAAAGACCGTCGGTGAGCTGATGCGACTCGAGCCCGACTCTTACCGTGGAGAAATGGCTCGAGCGCTCGCCCACCAGTCCTTACGAGACAGGAAAACAGTGGTCCGACGCGCTGCGCAAAGCAGGGGTGCCGATGTAGGATGGTCTTGGTCGCGTGCGTGGGCTTAAGGGAGGTTCTGCCATGAGTGGAGCGAGTGGAGGCGAGTGGGGGCAAGCGGCGCGAGCGGCGCCAGCAGCGTCAGCGGTGCCGGTGGGGCGAGTGGGGCGAGCGGCGCGGTGGAGGCGAGTGGTGCGAGCGGCGCGAGCGGCGCCGGAGGTTACGGCTGCCGGCAACGCGCTGGTCACCGATGCGCTGATCAAGCATCGCGATGGCATCGTCGGCAACTGGCTGGGCGCGACGACTCACCCGGTCCAGCGCGCCCTCGAGGATCCGGCAAACCTGCAGAGCTGGGAGCCGTGGGTGCGGGCAGCGTCGATTCAGTTCGATCTGCTGTCCAATCTCCATGTGACGCGACACGCCGAGACTTTTACCTATGCCGGCCCGACCGGCACGGTCACCAAGAGCTCGAATCGCTCGGTCACCGTCTGGCATATGCGCGTGACCAACACCGGGCCGGGAAACTCGCCGAAAGCGACGTCGAGCAGGCTCGCAACCATCATTCGGCCGACGCCGGCCATCTTCAAGCAGCAACTCAAATTCCTGGATACGTACGCGGACCTGCGCGAGGACCGTGCCTCCGAGATCATCGCGCAGATGACTCCGCCGGTCGCATTCTGGAGCTCGATCGCGTACCTGCATCCGGATCGCACCAAGAAGACGCTGGAGCTGCTCGACGCTGCGCTGCGGCTCGTCGACGTACGTCGAGCAGAGGATCAAGCACGCGCTCGCCTGCCGCCGGCCCAACGAGTATTCGGCGCAGGTGCAGCCGATGATCCTCACGCCGGGGCACGGCTCGCTTCCCAGCGGGCACGCGACCGAGGCGCACATGGTCGCACGCATCCTGTGGGAGCTTCGCGGCGGCGTCCCCGGGCGACGCGCTGGGCGTCGAGCTGATGCGGCAGGCGGCGAGATCGCCATCAATCGCACGGTCGCAGGGCTGCATTTCCCGGTCGATAGCTGCTGCCGGACAGATGCTGGGACTTACGCTGGCGCGATACTTCGTGCGTCGGGCCAAAGGCAACACCGGGCTTGCGCGCCTGGCGCTTCGACGGCGAGCGCTTTCCCGGGAACCTGGACTTCGATTTCAACAATCTCTACAACACGAGCACGGCATCGCAACAGGAGCGCGTCTTACGTCGACTCCGTGCCGACCACGCTGCCGGCCGCTTCGCCGATGCTGAAATGGCTCTGGAACGAGGCCGCGGCCGAATGGGCGTGACGTCCTGATGCCGCAATTGCCATGACCAACTCGGGGCTCCGCGATGGCGCAAATAGCTGAAACGACGCAATTCAGGCAAGGCGCGCTCCGGCGCGAGAACCGCGAGCAATGCCCAGCGGCGCGTGGATCGATCCGTATCTCGCCTGGGCCAAGGTCACCGGTTTCAAGTACGTCGGCGGCGATGGAGGGCGACTGGAATCCCGTTTTGCTGGAGCTCCAGGGGACGACCGCGCAGCAGTTCGCGCAAACGGTGCACCCGATGGCAGACATTCGCGTGCCGTCGATATTCGCGACGCCACCGCACGGCATCGAGCAGGCAACGTTCTGCTCGGCGCTGGTGACCGGGCAATTGCTCGAGAACGTCGAGGGCAATGATCTCTTCCGGGACGCAGGTCAAGCGCTTCGAACTCGGCGTGCCGGTATCGGCGCCATTTCATGACGCCGCAACTCGCGGCAAGCGCGCAACTCGGCGTTAACGCGCCGACGAACGCCGTCGTCGCCGTCATCGACGACGGGCTGGCGTTTGCGCACCAGCGGTTTCGCGACGCTTCCGGTGCGACGCGCGTCCGCTATTTCTGGAATCAGGACGATCCGCAGACGACCGGGTCGCGTTTCCGTTCTGGGGCCGCGAGCTGGATAACAACGGCCATCGACGCGCTCCTCGCCGCGAGCACGCATTCGGGGGTCGTCGACGAAGACGCGTTGTACCGATCGGCGAAGCAGCAGCTGGCGGCGCGCCGGAGACGCCATGGAACGCACGTCATGGATCTGGCCTGCGGCATGGAACCGCCGCAGGTCGGCACCGACGTCGCCTTACATCATTGCCGTGCAGTTGCCGCGATCGGTGGTCGAAGACACTTCCGGGGCGAAGCTCACGCCCGTCGTGCTCGAGGCGCTGCACTACATTCTCCACCGCGCCGATGACATCGCGGCGCTGGAAAACACCACGCCAATTGCCGGTCGTCGTCAACCTGAGCTACGGATTGATCGCCGGACCGCACGACGGATCGGCGCCGCTGGAAGCGGCGATCGATCAGCTGATCGCATTGCGCGGCCCGGCGCCGCTTCGCGTCGTGGTTCCTACGGGCAACGCCTATCTCGCGCGCTGTCATACCGAGTTTCGCCTGCCGAAGCCGGCGGGGCCGAATCGGACGATCGAGGAGCTCAGGTGGCGGGTGCAGCCCGACGATCGCGCCGGCAGCTCGATGGAAATCTGGCTGCCGTTTCCGACCACGGCGCCGCCGCCGACGGTCGAAGCTTCGGGTCACGACGCCGACGGCGTGACGAGTCCATGGATCGGGCCCGGCGGCAACTGGCCATGGCCTTCGCTTGGAAATGTGCGCTTCTACACGAACTACCCGATCGCTCCGCCCGGCAGCCGGCAGCAGATCGTGCTGACCATGGCGCCGACCGCTGCGCTGGATCCGGCGCTCACTCCGGTCGCGCCTTCCGGGACCTGGCGGGTCGAGGTCAGGTACAACGGTGCGCCGATCGAAGATGCATGCCTGGATTCAGCGCGGCGACACGCCGTTCGGCTATCCGCTGCGCGGCCGCCAGTCGCGCTTCGATCACCCCGACTACCTGCGCTTCGATCGGGTTGGAGCGTTGAAAAAACCGGTTGGCGCGTTGAACGAAGACGACATCCCGCCCCAAAGCCCGTTGGTGCGGCGCGGCACGATCAACGCGATGGCGACAGGGCGGCAAGCGGTCGTGATCGGCGGATTCCGCCGCAGCGACTACGCGGCCAGCCGCTATTCGGGCTGCGGGCCGATCGTTTACCCCGCCTGGCTTCGTCGGGCCGTGGCGCGACGGGCCCGATGCCACGGCGGTCGCCGACGACTCGGTCGCGCTGCACGGCGTGCTTGCCGCCGGAACGCGCACCGGCTCGGTGTGCGCGATGGATGGAACCAGCGTCGCGGCGCCGCAGATCACGCGATTGATCGCGGCGCCTGATGACCGCAGGTCTGGCGAGCGACCGCGCGGCGGTGCAGGCATCGCGACGAGCGTCGACCCGGCGCCGCCGTTGCTGCCCGACGCGGCGGTGCCGGACGCATCGAGCTGCCGCCGCGGGTCAAGCGCTGAAGCGCTAGCCGCCGGGCAGGCAAGATTGATAGCTGCCCCGAGGCGCCGGCGCAGGCGCCGCCTCGCCGCGGACGCTACCAGTGAATGCCCTGTGTCAGCTGCGCAAACGCCATCTGCTCGGGCGACAGCTGCGTCTCGCCTTCCTTCTTTCCCGCGGCGGCCGCTGAGTCCGGGAACATGTTGAACGCGCTATTGAGCAGTATCTGCGTGAGCTTCGGCGCGATCGCGTGCGAAACCGCGCCGAAAATGCCCAGCCGCGTCGCGATGCGCACCGGCTTGTAGACGATCGCCTCGACGACCAGGTCGGCGGCTTGCTCGGGCGAGAGCGTCGGGCACGTTCTCGTACATCTTGGTCGGCGCGATCATCGGCGTGCGCACCAGCGGCATGTTGATCGTCGTGAAGTCGACGCCCTTGTCGATGAATTCCGACGCCGCGCATGCGGCAAACGAGTCGAGCGCGGATTTCGACGCGACGTACGCGGAGAACCGCGGCGCGTTGGACAGGACGCCGATCGACGAAATATTGATGATGTGGCCGCGCTTGTTCGCGACCATTCCCGGCAGGAAACCCATGATCAGGCGCAGCGCGCCGAAATAGTTGAGTTGCATCGTCCGCTCGAAGTCGTGAAAGCGGTCGAGCGAGTTGAGCACGCCGCGTCGAATCGACCGGCCCGCATTGTTGATCAGGTAGTCACAGCCGGCGTGATCCTTGAGCACCTTCGCGACCAGCGCGTCGCACGAGGCCATGTCGGAGACATCGGCGCTGTAGATCCAGCTCCTGCCGCCGGCCGCCTCGATTTCCTTTTTGGTGTCGAGCAGCTTTTCCTCGCCGCGCGCGACCAGCATCACCTTGGCGCCGGCCGACGCGAGCTTGAGCGCCGTCGCCTTGCCGATGCCGGACGACGCGCCGGTCACGACGACGACCTTGTCTTTGATGCGTCCCGACAGGCTGTGATCGATGAACAGGTCCGGGTCGAGGTTGCGCTCCCAGTAATCCCACAGCTTTGCCGCATAGCTGTCGAGCGGCGGCACGTCGATTCCGGAGCCCTTCAGCGCCTTGGCTGCCTCGCGGTTGTCGTAGCGGGTGGGCCAATTGATGAAATCGAACGCATCCTTCGGAATGCCGAGATCCTTGAGCACCGCCCGGACCATGCGCTTGATCGGCGAGAGCGCGCCGATGCCGTAGAGAATCGGCGCCGGTATGAAGCCGAACATGCGCGCGTTGACGCGCATCGTCATCTGCGGCGCATGCGCCGCCCGCGCGAAGATGTTCATGACTTCGCCGATCCGGTACGGCTCGGGATCGGTCAGATGGAAGCACTTGCCGTCGAGGCCCTTCTTGTGCGCGAGATAGTCGAGCGCATCGGCGACGAAGTCGACCGGAACGATGTTGATGCGCCCTCCCTCGATGCCGATCGTCGGCATCCAGGGCGGAAGCATGTTGCGCATCTTCTGGATCAGCTTGAAGAAGTAATACGGGCCGTCGATCTTGTCGATGTAGCCGGTCTTCGAATGGCCGACGACGAAACCGGGCCGGTAGATTCGCCACGGCCGCTTGCATTCGCTGCGGACGATGCCTTCGGCCAGGTGCTTGGTGCGGAAGTACGGATGATCGAGCTCTTCGGCTTCCTCGAACATGTCTTCGCGAAAGACGCCGTCGTAGAGTCCGGCCGCCGCGATCGAGCTCACATGATGGAAGCAGCCGGCCTGAACATCGTGCGCGAATTCGACCGCGTGACGCGTGCCGTCGATATTGGCCCGCTGCTGATCCTCGGCGCTGGCGGCGAGATCGTATATCGCCGCCAGATGGAACAGGTGGTCGACCTTGCCTTTGAGGCGCTTCATGTCTTCGGCCGCGATGCCTAGGTTGGGCTTGGCCAGGTCGCCGATGATCGCGACGACCTGCTTGTCGTCGACGCCCCAGCTCTCGCGCAGCGCCGGAAGCTTTTTGAGAGCGCTCTTGCGCACCAGCAGATAGACCGGTTCGCCGTGCTTGAGCAGGTTCTGGACGAGAAAACGGCCGATGAACCCGGTTCCGCCGGTAACGAAATAAGCCATCGCGTCCTCCCTTGGGACCGGGTGCGCCGGCGCGGCCGCCGGCATGAACCCGGATCTGCCCTCGTCCGGTGACACGCGCGACCGGACGACTTATCGCATGTCGCGGGCATTATACGGCCGCTGTGTCGGCCACGGCGCGGGCGGCGGCATTAGTGTGATTTCTCTAAGTCGGTCGAATACAATGACTCGGTCGACCGCATCCTCAAGGAGACATGACCATGTTGAAAAAAGCCAAGGCCGCAATGCGAGCGCAAAAACCGCGGGACAGGCGCAAGGCATTTCGAAGTCGCGTTCTCGAATCTTCGCACCAGATCTGGCTCGCAGGTTTGGGCGCTTTTTCCAAAGCGCAGGAAGGCGGCGCCAAGGTGTTCGACACGCTGGTCAAGCAGGGCGAAGTGCTCGAGGCCAGGACGCGCAAGGCCGCAGCGCAAACGGCAGATGCCGCGCGCGGCGCCGCCATGTCGAAGGCCAAGGAAATGCAGGCGATGGCCGGCGGAACATGGGACAAGCTCGAGCAGGTGTTCGAGGATCGAGTGTCGCGAGCGCTGGGCAAGCTGGGTGTCCATACGTCGGCCGACGTCGAACGCCTGAGCGCGCGCGTCAACGAATTGTCCGAAGCGGTCAACGCGCTGCTGAAAGCGCAAGGCATCCAGCGGAAGGCGCCGGGCAAGGGTGGGCGCGCGGCTGCGAAGACCGCGTCGGGCAAGGCCGGCACCGCTGCCAAGGCCGCGCCCGCGGCGACCGGGACGGCGAAAAAAGCGGGGAAGTCCGCCGAAAAGTAGGACAAAGCCGCGCCGAAGCAGGCGGCTTGCTGTTGCCCACAGAGTGGCGGCGCGGCGGCAAATGCCGAATATTCGCGGTGGATTTCCCGGCACCGTTGCGCTAACCTTCGACGGTTGCCGTACGCGATCATCCGCGCGCCGTTTCCTGCGCATTCTCGAGCCTCGATGCGACCGAAGCCCGTCTTCGCGATCTTCTTCATACTGGCCGCGCTGGCGGCCGGGCCGGCCGCCGCTGCCGAGGGATTCAAGTTTTCGGAGCAGGACGAAGCCGACCGGGCCGAAAGCGAAGCGAGGCAGAGCCGAATCGCCGAGCAGCTGTCGACGCCCTGTCGCGCCGATCTCAAGGGCAAGAAGATCATGGTGGTCATCGGCGAGATGCACTCCAACGGCGTGATCTACGCGCAGCAGCAGAATTACGGCCCGCATTTCCAGGCGATCAACACGCGGTTGCGCGGGCTCGGGCTTCGCAGCTACACGCCGGAGGAGATTCGCCGCCAGATCGCGCAGGCCGAGATCGATGCGTACTTTCGCAACGATCCCGACGCGGCGCTCGCGGCGTCGAAAAGGCTCGGCGCGAGTTTCGTCCTGCGCGGGTTGATCTCGTCGCAAGCCCAGCCCAACCCGATGATGAACGTCAACCAGGTTTCGGTGAACATGGATTTCAACCTGGCCGGCAGCGACGGCAGGCAGATCTCCACCGCGCAGGCGCATTCGAGCTCCTACGCCGGGGCCGACGTCGGGCGCATGGCGCTGACCCTGGTCAGCGAGAATGCCGACGAGGTAGTGGCCAAGCTGTACGCGGATTACTGCACCAAGCGCCGGACTGGGCGGTGGCAGGAAACCCGCGTCGAAATGAGGACGCTTCAGCTCGTTATCGACAGGAATTTGACAGGAGCAATCGCCATGAGCAATCGCAAGTCCGTCCGCTATTCCGCTGTCGCGCTCGGTGCGACGCTGCTGGCCGTCGCATCGCTGGCGCTCGCCCAGCCCAGATTCGGCAACCCTTCGCCGACTGCAGGAAGCGATACGTCGCAGCGAGCCAATGCCTCGGCGGACCAGGCGATGTATGCGCCGGTCGAGTACACGAACGTAAGAAAGAAAGGTCCCGCGGTGATCGTCATCCCGGGCGAGATGAAAAGCAATAACGCGACCTTTCTGCAGAAGTTCACCGCGAACAACATCGCCGACTTCGGCGAGATCGAGCTCAGCAGCGCCAACTTCCAGGTGCTCGAGCGCTCCAATCTGGGACCGATCCAGCGCGAGTTCGAGCTTGCCTACAACCTCGGCGATCAGGACCAGGCGCGCAAGTTCCTGCGCATGGGCAAGCTGAAGAGCACCAAGTACATAGTGAAATTCGACATCCTCAAGACCGAGCAGGTCGCCGCGGCCCAGCAGGGCTTCGATGGCCACGCGATCGGCCAGATGGCAGGGCTGCTCGGCGGTTTCGGGCGCGGCGCGTCGGCCGCGAGCGTCGGTGTCGGCTCGGTGCAGACCAGCGAGTCGAGCGGCGTGTGGATTATCGGCATGCGCTACAAGATCATCAATGCCGAGACGACCGAGCAGGTCGCGACCGGCTACACCGAGGAAAAAATGGAAGTCGGAGCGAAGTCGACCTCGGTCCTTGGCGTCTCCCAATCCCAGCAGGGCGGCGTGTCGCTGGATACGATGGTGCAGCGGCTGGTGCAGAAGTCGGTCTGGGAGATCGACGCCAAGTACAAGTAGACGGCTGGCGCTAAACGGCAAGCGACGCCGGCGCGCTGCCGGCGTCGCCGTTTTCGGGCAACGGGGGGCCAGGCATGGCGGACATCAGCACGCTGGGCAAGTACGAGATCCGGCACGAGATCGGCCGCGGCGCAATGGGCGTCGTCTACGAAGGCTACGACCCGATGATCAAGCGCATCGTCGCGCTGAAGACGATACGCGCCGATCAGCTCGCCGGCGCGGAAGGCCCGAACGTGATCGCGCGGTTCCGCCGCGAGGCGCAGGCCGCCGGCAGGCTCAACCATCCGAATATCGTCTCGATCTACGAATTCGGCGAGGACGCCGGCACGTGGTTCATCGCGATGGAAAAGATCGAGGGCCGCGAGCTCAAGCAATGCTTCGAGACGAACGAGCGTTTCACGACGGCCGACATCGTGCGCATCATGTCGCAGGTGCTCGACGCCCTCGACTATTCGCACCGGCAGGGCGTCATCCACCGCGACATCAAGCCGGCGAACATTTTCCTGCTGCCCGGCGGTGTGGTGAAGGTAGGCGATTTCGGCATCGCCCACATCGAGACGTCCAACCTGACGCAGGTCGGCGCGGTGATGGGAACGCCCAGCTACATGTCGCCTGAGCAGATCATGGGACTGCCGGTCGACGGGCGCTCCGACCTGTTTTCCGCCGGCGTCATCCTCTACCAGTTCCTGACCGGCGAGCGCCCGTTTGCCGGGTCGGCGACGACGACGATGCAAAAGGTGCTGAAGGAAGACCCGCTGCCGCCGTCGAGCCTCAACGTGCAGGCGCCTGCCGGCATGGATGCCGTCGTGCGCAAAGCGCTTGGCCAAGCGTCCGGAGGATCGCTTTCAGACCGCTCGCGAATTCGCCGACGCGTTGCGCGCGGCTGCGCCCGGCGTGCCGGTGGCGGCCGCCGATCCCACGCTGGTCGGCGCGGCGGACGCGACAGTGCTCGCTGCGCCGACCGCTGCCGCAACTACGGCACGCGCCGCGGCGGCGCCGACCGCGGCGGCGGTTCCGCCCGAGAAGAAATCGCAGACGGCTGCGGTCGCCGTCGCGATCGGCGTAGCCGTGGTGGCGATCGGTGCGGTCGCGTGGTACGTCGCGCAGCGGCCGTCGGCCGCACCGGCGGCGACGACCCAGGCGCAATCGGCGCCGGCGGCCTCGCAACCGACACCCGCCGTGCCCGCGCCTGCGCCGGCCGCGGCGGCACCCGTCGCCGCCGACCGCACCGGGGACGATGCTGATCTCCGCCGTCGGGCTGATCGATCCCAGCGATCCGCGGTACCGCGCCGACAAGGCGCTGCTGCAAAGCGATTTGCGCGCCGACTCCAAGAGCCAGCTGGTGGAAAAGGCGCTGGGGCTGCTGCTCGACTCGAACTCGCTGGCGCGAAACTACGACGTGCTGAAGACCAGGCTTCTGTCGCAAAGCGCCAGCTTCGTGCCCGCGGTCATCAAGGAAGGCGAGCCGCAGCTGGGCAAGGACGGCTTGATGTCGATCACGACGCAAGGCGTGGTCAACGTCAAGGCAGTGCAGAAATCGCTTAATCAGATGTCGCGCGACGAGCGCATCGACTTTATCCGGGCCAGCGGCGACCCGAAGGTCGCGCTCCAGATCAGCGTTCGCGACGCGGATGCGCCGGATGCCCCGCCGCAGCCGTCGCCGGTGGCGGAAAACATGCTGAAGGAGCGCATCAAATCGTTTGGCTTCCGGACCTGGTCGGAAGGCAGTGCCGCGGACCAAGGCGGGAAAAACGCCGACTTCCTGGTGCAGGGCGAGGCGCGGGTGAAAAAACTTTCGATGCGGCTTCCGGCGTCTGGCCTGACAGTGAGCAAATATGCGCTGACGTCGTGGACCGTGAAATGCATCGATCGCGAAACCGGCGAGGAGATCTACTACAACACCGCGCTGCCCAAAGTCGTCGGCAGCTGGGCGAGCGAAGAAGAAGCGCTGCAGGCGATCGGCGGCAAGATCGCCGACGAATTCTCGCGCGACTTTTTCCTGCAGCATGTCAACCTGAGCGGACAGAAAGTCACGCTCAACGTGGATGGCATGCCCAGTCCCGCGGCCGAGGAACTGCTGGCGCGCGAGCTGATCGGCTTGCCCGGCGTGATCGCGGCGACTCCGCGGCCGCCGGCGAAGCCGCGCGGCTATGACTTGCAGCTTGGCGGCGAAGGTCCGATCGGTGATCTGATCGCGGCCGCCGTATTGAAGCCGCTCAACGCCAAGCTCGGACAGGAATGCTTCAGCGTGCGCGGCATCGCTGGCGATCAGGTCTCTATCGCGTTCGACTCGCGCTGCGCCGACGCCGGCGTGCTGTCGCGCCTGGAGACCAATCCGCCCGCCGGCCTCTATGGCGCGCCGCCGGGCAGGCAGCGGACGGTGGTGAAGGATCCGGAACTGTTGCGCAAGCTGACGATCTAGTCTCGCGTAGCGCCTTGCAGACGCGGCACGCTGGCTCGACTGTCCACCTTGGCCTGCTTGCGCCGCGCTCATCGCCAGAAAAAGACGGCCGCAACCGCGGCCGTTTGTTCTGAGGAAGCAAGTCAGTGCGCGCTTGTAAGTACGGCATGCGCTGCGGCTGCTACTCGCGATTGAGCTTTTCGACCTGCTTGATGTAGTTCTGCATCGCCTCGTCCTTGCTCATCCCCTTGAGCTTGCTCCACGCGTCGTATTTCGCGCCGCCGACGAAGTCGAATCCGCCCGGACGATCGCCGCTGATGTCGCCTTCGCTCGCCTGCTTGTAGTACGAATAGAGCTTGAGCAAGGTCGCATTATCGGGTTTCTTCTTCGTCTGCTTGGCTGCGGCCGTGGCGGCCTGAAACGCGGCTTTGAGATCTTTCGGTGCGGCGGCCATGCTTCCTCCTCACGGCATGATGGAATCGTCGGAATCGGACCGGCGATTATGCTACTTTAGCGCGACTTGGCGAGCGTGGGCAAAAGAGGCTGTGTCGATGAGCGGCAACCAGCGCGAACGCATGTCCAGTGTCGATACCGCGTGGCTGCGGATGGATCGGCCAAGCAATCTGATGATGATCAGCGGCGTGCTGATCCTTCGCGAGCGCGTCACCTTCGCGCGCCTGAAGAAGACGCTGACCGATCGCTTCCTGCGCTTCGAGCGCTTTCGTAAACGCCCGTTGCAGACTCCGGCCGGCAGCTCCTGGCAAACCGACGACGAATTCGACATCGCGAATCACCTCGAGCGCGTCGCACTGCCGGGCCGCGCCGGAAAGGCGGAGCTGGAGGCCTTCGTCAGCGCGCTGGCCGGCACACCACTCGATCCCGCCCGGCCGTTGTGGCAGTTCCACCTGATCGAACGCTTCGACGGCGGCAGCGCGCTGGTCGTACGCATCCACCATTGCTACGCCGACGGCATCGCGCTGATCCAGGTGATGCTCTCGCTTACCGACGCCGATCGCGCCGGCAATGCCGCGGGCCCGGTGCCACCCCCACCGAGCGCAAGCGCGGACGACGATCCGCTCGCCGAGCCGATCGGACCGCTCGCCGGCGCCGTGCAGTTCGCGCGGCAAGCCGGCTCGACGCTGATCGAAAAAGGCGTTGGTCTCTGGCACGACCCGGGGCGCGCGGTCGCGCTTGCCGACCAGGGCGCGGCGCTGACCGCGGAGATCGTCAGGCTCGCGACGATGGGCGAAGACTCGGCGACGCGCTTCAAGGGCAAGCCGGGCGTCGCCAAGCGCGTTGCCTGGGCCGATCCGGTGCCGCTTGCCGAGGTCAAAGCCATCGGCCGCGCTTACGACTGCTCGATCAACGACGTCTTGCTGTCGTCGGTTGCCGGCGCCTTGCGCTCATACCTTCAGCAGCATGGCGATGTCGTTGACGGCCTGAGCTTGCGCGCGCTGGTGCCGGTCAACCTGCGCCCGCCGGAGAAGGCGTACAAGCTGGGCAATCGATTCGGTCTGGTTTTTCTCGATCTCCCGCTGGGCATCGCCAATCCGGTCGAGCGTTTGTATGCCGTACGGGCCAATATGCAGTCGCTCAAGGGATCGTATCAACCGGTGCTTTCGCTCGGCATACTTGCGGCGATGGGAGCCGGGCCCAGGGTGCTGCAGGAACAGCTGCTGGCGCTGCTGGCACGCAACGCGACCGCGGTGATGACCAATGTTCCGGGCCCGCAGCAGCCTCTGTTTCTGGCCGGCGCAAGCATCGCCAGCATGATGTTCTGGGTGCCGCAATCGGGCGACATAGGGATCGGCGTGTCGATCCTCTCGTACGATGGCGCGGTGCAGTTCGGCGTGATCAGCGATCGCCATCTTTGTCCGGATCCCGATCTGCTGATCGAGCGTTTTGCTCCCGAGCTCGAGCAGCTGGTTCTGGCGACGCTGCTCGCGCCGTGGCCGTGGAACGCACCACCGGACGCACGGACGATGGAGAGCGTGCTTTTCGCTGGCAGGGTAGCGCGGCGCCGGATTAATGTCCGCGGGAATGCGGGCGACTTGGATCGCGCTGCGCTACGGCCATGCCGGGTAGGTGTTCGGCATGGCGAAAGCTTCCTTGAGCAGCGGGTTCAACGGCACCGTCAGCTCGCGGGTGGCGAACCATTTGTCGTACAGGCGCCGGATCTCGCCGCTGGCAAATAGCTGCGATAAGGTCCTGTCGACGATCGTCTCGAGTTGCGCTTCCCCCTTGCGCATCATGATCGCGTAGGGCTCGACCGACAGATACTTGCCGACGACGGCGAAATCGTCCGGCCGCTTCGCCTTCGCGATCAGGCTGTACAACAGCACATCGTCCATCGGGAAGGCGACCGCGCCGCCTTGATCGACCGCCCTGAACGACTCGTCGTGATCGGCGGCGACGACGATGTTCATCTTCAGCAGCCGTTCGGCGTTGATGTCCTGCATCAGCTTTTCGCTGGCCGTGCCCCGCGTCACGACGATCGTCTTGCCGCGCAGGTCGTCGATGCCGGAAATCTGCGAGGATTTCCTGGCCAAGAGCTTGATTCCGGCGACGAAGGTCGTATAAGCGAAGGTGACCTCTTTCTGCAGCTCGCGCGTGTTGCTGGTCGACCCGCATTCCAGGTCGATCTTGCCGTCCTGCAGCGCGGCGACCCGGTTGGCGGGCGACACCGGGATGTATCTGACCTCGAGCCGCGGCAGGGCCAGCTCATTCTTGATCGCGTCGGCGATCTCGAGGCAGATGTCGATCGTATAGCCCTGCGGCCCCTTGCCCTGATGGACAAACGAGAAGGGGAACGAGGCGTCGCGAATGCCGATCGGCAGGGTGCCGGTATCGCGAATACGCTGCAGCGTGTCGATCGCGCGTGCCGGCATTGGGGCTGCCGCAGGCGCCGCCGTCGGTGCTGCGCTCTGGGCCGCGGCAACGGTCGCGTACCCGGCAAGCAGGATGCAGAGCAGACGGCCGATGCGCCGGCCGGTCATCGGACTGCGGTCATTCCAGCTCGGAGCGCGCGAGCTCGACGTCCAGGCGCTCCATCGCATCGGCGGGTTTGCACGCCGCCGCCTGTTCGTAAAGCTTGGTCGCATCGGCGAGACGCTCGTTGCCGAAGAGCAGGATCAGTCCGTTCGCGTGCTCGATTCTCGCAATCGCCGAATCGGGGTTGAGCTTCAGCGCCTTCTGGAAATGCTCGAGCGCCGAGTCTTTTTTTGCACCATAAGTCATGCCGGCCACCAGGGCTCCGACTTTGGCGATGACTTCGGCCTGATATGCACCGAACGCGGTATGCGCATCGGCGTGCTGAGGCGCGAGCTTCATCGCCTTTCCGAGCGCATCTTTGATCTTGCCGCCCATGCCCTGGGCCAGCGCCTTCGCGACCGAGATGCCTTGGCCGTAGCGCCCGAGCGCATAGGCGTACAGGTAGTGGGCGTTGGCGTCCTTGGGGGCCTCGGCGCGGCGCGCATCGGCCCACGCTGCCGCTTCCTCGAACAATGCCAGCCGCGACTTGTCGGTTTCCAGATAGTTGGCGTAAATCGCTTGCGCCTTGATTGCCGCATTGATACCGGCGCCGCCGGCGGCCTGTCCGGTTTCGACCGCCTGCTGGAATTCGCCGGCGTGGTAGTGCCGCCACGCGCGCTGCGCGGCTTCCGCCTGCGGATACGGCTCGGCATCGCCCCGGTGCAATCGATCCCAGCTTTTTTTCAGCGCGGCGCCCTCATAGGCGAAGGCCTTGTCCGGGTGCGGAAAGCGTGTCCATTTTTTCGCCATTCGACCTCCTGCTCGGCGTTTCAGCGCGACGACCGCGCTCGACAATCACTCGCGCGTCCGGCGCGTGCTGCGTTGCGTACGATCTGCGTGATCACAAGTACCCCTGGCTCAATCGCGCCAGCAGCGTGCGCGACGGGCCGCGCAGGAACGGCGCGATCAGCGACAGCACCTGGTAGGCGGCGCGATCAAGACTGGGCGGCTCCCGAGGGTGGTCCGAGGACGCGATCTTCTGATACGACATCCAATAGGTCGCGACCAACGCCACGTTGTCCGCAAGCGCCGAAATTTCCGATTCGGAGGCCTCCATCGCGCCCGCCGCGACCATGTCGGCGCACAACTTCTGCGTGGTTCGTCTGCCGCGGCCGACAAGGCGGGAGAAGCGTGACTCGAGCCTCGGGTCGCGCGACAGCATTTCGTCCAGGTCGCGATAGACGAATCGATAATCCCACATCGCCTCGAACAGCAGGTGCAGGACCAGCCACAGGTCCTCGACGTCGGCCAGCCGTCCGGCGGGGGCCGCGAACAGGCCATCCAGCCGCTGCTCGAACGCGGCGAACAACTCGACGATGATCTGATCCTTGTTGCGGAAATGATAGTACAGGTTGCCGGGACTGATGCCCATCTCGTCGGCGATGTCCGCCGTCGTGACGTTTGGCGCGCCGTCGCGATTGAACAGCTGCAGGCTGGTCTCGACAATGCGCGCGCGCGTTCGGCGCGGACGTTTGCGTTCCGCCATCGTTTTCGTCTCCGGCCGCCAGGCGTCAAGCCGCGGACGCCGCGGCGAGCCAGGCCTCCAGGTGATCGAGCGTATGCGCGAGATCGCGTGTCGCCTGCCGTACGCCGCGCGGGCGCGCCTGCAGCGGTCGCGGATCGTTGAGCGCGTCGGCGATCGACCGACGCCCATCGTCGAGGCGCTCGAGGTTCAAACCGTTTGATGACCGATTGCATCCCGATTCCCATCGAGTGCCGGTTCGCTTCAAGCGTTTCCGCGATCAGCGAAAAACTCGCCGGCAAAGAAAAGCAGGTCCAGGAAAGAAAGAGGAACGTCGCGCAAAGCACCGCGCCCCAATGCGGCACGAAGAGGACGACCGCATAACCGACGATGGAGAGGAGATTGAAAGCGAGGAAGGCGGAGCGAAATCCCCAGCGATCGACCACGATTCCGCCGGGGTAGGCGTAGATCGCGCCGAGCAGAGTGCGCAACGCATCGAAGGTGCCTATGATGAAAATCGTCGCGCCGAGCGCTTGGAGATATTTTGGGATGAAACGCATCCACAGTTCCTCTCCCGCTCCAATCGCAAAGATCGCGATGAGCAGGATGACCAGGTTGCGGCGCAGCCCGAAAAATTCCGCCAGCGCGCGCTGCTTTTTCATCAACTAATCAGGAGCGTCGTCGCGGTGGGTCGACTACATCACTCGACGTTGGCACTCCGCATAGAGCGCATCATAAACGACAAACTCGCGCGCAAGAATCTCGTGATCGCTCAGGCCAAGAGCACTGAAACCGTGCGCCACCCAGCGCAAGCCCTCACCCGCGGGATGGGGTTGTGATGGATGCGAATCAGCGGCACGCACGATGTCCGCCAGGAGACGCAGCGCCGGATCGGCGAGATCGTATTTCTTGAGAATGGAGTCGAAGGAGACGTCCTCGCCGTGATGGCCGAGCTCACAATTCGGCACGTCGAAGACCGTTCCATCCTGCACCCGGGCCCAGTCAGTTTCATGCGGCAGAAAAACGAATTCCGCGTTGGGATCGATAAACTTCTTGATCAACCACGGACAGGCCACCCGATCCACCTTTACGCCGCTCCGAGTGATCCATTTCATGAAAAGACTTTCTCCAACTCGCCCCACAAATCCAAGGAGCGTTTCTTATCCCGAGGCGCGAAGGTCGCGAGGGACGTCACTTTCGAAGGTTACGCGTTGCTTAGCGAGTAAGCGCGCATTGCAACTGTGAGGTCCCTCGCCGCGCTGCGCCGACTCGGGATGACAACACTTTTCTTTTTGAAAGCAATTATCGTTAGGCAACGCGCTATCGCCCGGTGCTCCTTACAGGATCTGGCGTGCTCTCGCCGGAGTTCGAAGTCTTTAAAATTTTTCCTGATGCGAGCCGCTCCCTCACCTGTCATCCCGAGTCGCGCAGACGGCGAGGGACCTCGCAGTTGAAATCCCAGTTTTCGGGTTATTAAAGCGCGTTCATTGCATTGGGGAGGTTTGAAAGCTCGGCTGTTGCTTCGCATCCGTTACGGCTCGCCGCGCTGCGCCGGCTTGGGATGACAAAATGGAAGGTTGGCCGAATTTGACTCCGCCCCCTCCGTCGTATCGTGTTGGGCGAGTTGGCCCTCAAGCAACTCATTAACGCGTTTCAATTCAAACCAGTTTATCTTCATGAAATCTCTCGCACTTCACCTCGCTTCACTCACCGCTCTCATCCCGCTCTCGCTCTCGTTGGCGGCCGAGAAGGAAATCCAATTTCCCGCGGCGAGTCAGCACGCCACAATTACGCAGCGCGTTGGACTGACTGACATCTCGGTCGATTACTCACGACCCGACAAGCACGGGCGTGACATATTCGGCGGGCTCGTTCCATATGGGAAAGTCTGGCGGACAGGAGCGAATCAGCCGACCAAGATCAAGTTCAGCGATGCGGTTAAGATCGAAGGCAAAGACCTGCCGGCCGGCGAGTATGCCTTTTATACCATGCCGGGCGAGAACGAATGGACGATCATCTTCTCGAAAAACCTCAAGCTCTGGGGCGCGTACGGCTACAAGCCCGATGCGGACGCGCTGCGCGTCACGGTAAAACCAAGCATGGCGCCAAATCCGGTCGAGACTTTTACGATCGGCTTCGCGGATCTGAAGGATGACAGCGCAACGATCACACTCGATTGGGACAAGACTCACGTGCCGGTGCAGCTCACCACGAACACGATGGACAAGGTGAATGCGCAAATCGCGGAGGGCTTGAAGAAGCCGGCGGCGCTCGAGGCGGGATTCTATTACCAGGCAGCGAGCTTCTATTACGATCACGACAAGGATCTGGACCAGGCTGCGAAATGGGTCGACACCGCGATCGAGAAACAAAAGGAACCGCGTTACTTCATGTATTATAAGAAGGCGCAGATCGAGGCGAAGCTCGGCCATAAGGACCAGGCCAAAGCCGCGGCCGAGAAATCGATCGAGCTTTTGAAGGCGGGCGAAAATCCGGACGAGACGGCAATTCGCAACAGTCAGTTGCTCATCGATAGCCTCAAGTAGCGAGCCGTTACCAAGTCATCACGTCTGGTCCTCGGCCATGTTTCCGAACTCGCGTTGCGTGGCTTTTGTTGCGTTCGTTAGTCTGGCCACCACGGTCGCCGCCGCTGAAGCGCCACGCGGGATGAATGCGGCTCAGATTCGGCTCGCGCTCGAAAAGCTGAACGTGCTCGGTCGTGCTCTCTACATCGCGGCGCATCCCGATGATGAGAATACCGGGCTCATTTCCTACTGGGCAAACGGCGCGCTTTACGACGCCGCGTATCTTTCGCTGACGCGCGGCGACGGCGGGCAGAACCTGATCGGGCCCGAGCTGCGCGACCAGCTCGGAGTTATTCGCACGCAGGAATTACTCGCCGCCCGACGAATTGATCACGGCCGGCAATTCTTCACGCGCGCGAACGATTTCGGTTTTTCCAAATCGCCCGAGGAGACCTTGCGCATCTGGGATCGCGAAAAAATTCTCGCCGACGTCGTTTGGGTGATGCGGGAATTCCAGCCCGACATCGTCGTAACCCGTTTCCCGACCAACGACAGCGAGACGCACGGACATCACACGGCCTCGGCCCAACTTGCGGCGGAAGCATTTCGCGCCGCCGGCGACGCGCAACGTTTTCCCGAGCAACTCAAATTCGTTAGGCCCTGGCAACCGAAACGACTTCTATGGAATTCCTGGGCCGCCTTCCGCGCCGAGGCACGACACGAGGCCCTGGACGTTAAGGGATTGATTCCGCTCGAAGTGGGCGGCTATCAACCGCTCCTCGGCCAATCCTTTCCGGAGATCGCTGCGGCCAGTCGGAGCATGCATAAAAGCCAGGGCTTCGGCGTCGAAGTCAGGCGCGGCGACCGCAAGGAATACTTCCAGTTTCTCGACGGCAAGCCCGTCCCGGAAGGCAGCGGAATTTTCAGCGGGATCGACACGACCTGGTCGCGCTTGCCGAAGAGCGATGGAATGAGCGACGAGATCAATCGTATCCTGAAAACCTTCGACGACGAGGCGCCTTGGAAATCGGTTCCAGGGTTGATCGAATTGCGCAAAAAAATCCGCGGACTTGGGGACGACTCGTGGATGAAGGAAAAACTCACTGACCTCGATGAAGTCGTCGGCGCCTGTCTGGGATTGCATTTCGCCGCCGTGACGGAGAAACCGACGGCGCAACCGGGTGAAAAACTTGGTCTCCAGATCGAGGCGATCAATCGCTCTCCGGCCGAAGTGAAGATGCAGTCCATCCAGATCGGACAGGAAGCGCCGCAATCGCTCGGAAAAGCTCTTTCGCCTAACGAACTCGTGACGGAAAAGGAGACGTTTTCTTTGCCTAATGATACTCCATTCTCCGAGCCTTACTGGTTGCGTCAGCCCGGCACGGTCGGCACATATGCGGTCTCCGATCAGACCCTGATCGGGCGTCCTGAGAATCCGCCGCCTTTTCCAATCCGCACTACGATTGAAATCGGTGGCGAGGAAATCAGCTATGACCTCGAGGCGCGTTTCCGCAAAGTGGATCGTGTCGCAGGCGAAGTGAGCGAGCCACTTGTCATTGCCCCGTCTGCATTCGCCCAATTGCCGCGCCCGGTCTTCGTTTTCGGCGGAGCACAGCCAAAAACGTTAAGCCTTCGGGTTGTCGCCGCGTCGGATAACTTTCACGGCCGGCTTGGCCTGGACGTTCCTGCTGGTTGGAAGATCGAGCCCGCCTCTGTTTCCGTGAACCTGGCGAAGGCCGAGAGCGAAACCAATTGCATTTTTCGGCTCACGCCGCCCGACGCGACAGGCGAGGGGACGTTGCGCGCGATTTTTCTTTCTGACTCCGGTCAACAGTCGCCTGCTTTCGATCACCAACAGATTGCGTATCCCCACATCGAACCGCAAACCCTCATCTCACCAGCGGAAGCGAAACTCGTTAGGGCGAAAATTGAGAACAGAGCCACGCGCGTCGGTTACATTCCGGGAGCAGGCGACGCCGTTCCGGAGAGCCTGCGCGAGATCGGTTCCGACGTGAAGATTCTCGGTGATGACGACGTGAAGGCGTCAAGTCTCGCGTCGCTCGATGCTGTCGTGCTCGGCGTCCGCGCCTACAACGTTCATTCCGACCGCATCGGCGCCTGGTATCCCGTGCTGCTCGCCTATGCGCAACAGGGCGGCGTCGTTGTCGTGCAATACAACACCACCCCGGGACCGCAGCCTAACGAATTGCCGCATTCGCTTCGTGTTGCGCTGATCGCGTCACAGATGAAACCGCGGAGGTGCGGATCCTTGCGACCGATCATCCAGTGATGAATTTTCCAAACAAGATCACGGCGACGGACTTCGCAGGATGGGTGCAGGAACGCGGCCTCTATTTTCCGATCAATGGGACCCGGCGTGGACAGCCGATTCTCTCGAGCAACGATCCTGAATGAAAAGCCGCTCGACGGTGGGCTTCTCGTCACGCGCTTCGAAAAAGGCTGGTTCATCTACAGCGGCTATTCCTGGTTTCGGGAATTGCCCGCAGGCGTGCCTGGCGCCTATCGGATTTTTGCCAACATGATTTCGTTAGGCAAAGCCAATCAATGAGCAAAGCGTCAAAACTGGACTCGCCGCGGCGAGTCCCTCCGGAGGGACGTGCTTCTGCACGTCCAGGTGCTCGGATCGCGGGTCGGAGTGGACGAGATTAGAAGAACGTGAGCAACAAATTGGGGCCTAACGAATCGAATGCTCGCGTGCCGCT
>CAWKAQ010000003.1:0-136633 GCA_963847585.1 uncultured beta proteobacterium
TCGCGATCCATCGCGGCGAATGCTTCGGCCTGCTCGGCCCCAATGGCGCGGGGAAGACGACGACCTTGCGCTGCTGCCTGGGACTCACCGACCCCAACGCCGGCACGATCACGCTGGTCGGCGAGCCGGTGCCCAAGGCGGCGCGTCAGGCGCGCATTCGCGTCGGCGTCGTGCCGCAGATGGACAACCTCGATCCCGACTTCACCGTGACCGAGAATCTTCGCATCTACGGTCGCTATTTCGGCATTCCCACGGCGACGTTGTCCGAGCGCATACCGCGGCTGCTCGACTTCGCCGGTCTCGCGAGCAAGGGAGCGATGAGCATCCGCACGCTGTCCGGCGGCATGAAGCGACGCTTGACGCTCGCCCGCGCGCTGATCAACGATCCCGAGCTTCTGATCCTCGACGAGCCGACCACCGGCCTCGATCCGCAGGCGCGGCACCTGATCTGGGACGGTTTGCGCCAGCTGCTGTCGCAAGGCAAGACGATCCTGCTGACCACGCATTTCATGGACGAGGCGGAGCGACTGTGCTCGCGGCTGGCGGTCATCGATCACGGCCGGATGATCGCGAGCGACAAGCCGCGCGCGTTGATCGCCGAGCACGTCGAGCCGGAGGTGGTCGAAGTGTATGGCGACGAAGCGCGCCGCTGGGCGGACGCGCGGGGCCGCGCGCTGGCGGATCGCATGGAAATCGCCGGCGAGACAGCGTTCTGCTACGCGAAGGATGCCGCGCCGCTGCTGAGCGACTTGAGTCGGACAGAACGGCGTGCGCTACCTGCACCGTCCGGCGAATCTGGAGGATCTGTTCATCAAGCTCACCGGGCGCGAGCTGCGCGACTGAAAAGCTGCGCCAGGCTTTCGCCTCGCCGCGCGGATCGAAACGCGCATCGGGGCATGACGCGACTGCCCGCGATATACTCGACGCTGCCCCTTAAGCCCAAGGTCCGATGATCTCCGCTTCGCTGATCCGCGCGCCCGAGCTTTCGCTGCGCTGGATACCCGTGTGGCGCCGCAACCTCCTGGTCTGGCGCAAGCTTGCGATCGCCTCGGTGCTCGGCAACATCGCCGATCCGCTGCTCTACATGCTGGCGCTGGGCTACGGCATCGGCAGCTTCGTGCCCGAGGTCGGCGGCATGAAATACATCGCCTTCATCGGCACCGGCATGGTCTGCCAGAGCGCGATGTTCACCTCGTCGTTCGAGGCGATGTATTCGGCGTTTTCGCGCATGCACGTGCAGCGGACCTGGGAAGCGATCATCAACGCGCCGCTCTCGCTCGACGACGTCGTGCTCGCCGAATGGATCTGGGCAGCGACCAAGAGCGTGATGTCGGTGATCGCGATCCTGGCGGTCGTGCTGGTGCTGGGATTCGGCCATTCGTGGCTCGCGCTCTGGGTATTGCCGCTCGGCTTCATCGTCGGACTGACGTTCGGCGCGTTCGGGCTGGTGATGAACTCGCTGGCGCCCGGATACGACTTCTTCACCTATTTTTTCACTCTGGTGCTGACGCCGATGCTGCTGCTGTCCGGCGTTTTCTTTCCGGTCGACCAGATGCCCGCAGCGCTGCAAGGCGTCGCGAAGACGCTGCCGCTATCGCACGCGATCGACATTGCGCGCCCGCTGCTCCTGGGCCGCATTCCGGACAACATTCCGCTGCACATCGCGGTGCTGCTTGCCTATGCATTCGCCGCTTACTACGTCGCGCTGGTGCTGACCCGGCGCCGTCTGCTGAAATAGCCATGCTCTGGGTCAAATCGCTGCACATCATCGCGATGGTCACCTGGTTCGCGGGCCTGTTCTATCTGCCGCGACTGTTCGTCTATCACGCGCTGACCCGCGACTCGATAAGCAGCGAGCGCTTCAAGGTGATGGAGCGCAAGCTCTACGTCGGCATCATGACGCCGGGCGCGGTGCTGACGATCGCGTCGGGGCTGTGGCTTTGGCTGGGCTACGGCATCGGCGGCGGCTGGCTGTACGCCAAGCTCGCGCTGGTGCTGATACTGATCGCGCACCACGCGTGGCTCGGCAGGCTGATGGCCGACTTCCGGCACGACCGCAACCGTCACGGCGACGTCTTCTATCGCTGGATCAACGAAATTCCCGCGCTGCCGGTGCTGATCGGCGTCGTGCTGCTGGTCGTGCTGAAACCATTCTGACCTCCGCTGCAGGGCATCCGTGACCGAGCATTTTTTCGCGCCGTGCCCGCGCGGGCTGGAAGCTCCGCTCGCGGCCGAGCTGGACGCGCTGGGTGCGTCGGAAATCACGACCACCGACGGCGGCGCCGCGTTCGCCGGTCCGATCCAGCTTGCCTACCGCGCGAATCTCGAGAGTCGCCTCGCCAGCCGCATTCTGTGGCGCGTCGGGCACGGCGCCTATCGGGACGAAAACGATGTCTACGAGCTGCGCCAAGGCGCTCGACTGGCCGCGCTGGTTTCGGGTCGACCGGACGCTTCGCGTCGACGTCGCCGCCTCGCGCTCGCCGCTGACCAGCCTCGAATTCGCCACGCTGCGCATCAAGGACGCCGTCTGCGACCGGCACCGCGCCGTGGGCGGCGTCCGCCCCAGCATCAGCAAGGACCGTCCCGATGTCCGCGTGCACGCCTATCTGACCGCGACCGACGCGAGCTTCTACCTCGACACCTCGGGCGAGCCGCTGTTCAAGCGCGGCTACAGGCGCGAGACCGCCGAGGCTCCGTTGCGCGAGAATCTGGCGGCGGGCCTGCTGCGCCTGGCGGGATGGCAGCCGGGAACGCCGCTGCTCGATCCGATGTGCGGCAGCGGAACCATCGCCATCGAAGCCGCGATGATCGCGCTGGACCTGGCCCCGGGACTGAAGCGGACGTTCGGCTTCCAGAAGCTCGCCTGGTACGACGGTCCGGCGTGGCAGCGAATCAAGCAGGCGGCGCAGCGCCGCGCCAGGCCGCCGGCGCCGTTGGCCATCTGGGCCAGCGACGACGACGCGACGGCCATTCACCAATGCAGCGAGAACATGGCTGCGGCCGGTCTCGCGGATACGATCATCGTCGAGCGCGCCGACGCGCTGACGCGCCCGCCTCCGGCGCCCGCCGGCGTCATCGTCAGCAATCCGCCTTATGGCGTGCGGCTTGCCGACTCGGGCGCGCTGGCCGCGTTCTACCCGCAGCTCGGCGATGCGCTCAAGCAGCGCTACGCCGGCTGGACGGCTAATCTGTTGAGCGGTGACACGCGATTGCCGAAATTGATCGGCCTGAAAGCGAGCCGCCGCACGCCGCTGTTCAACGGCAACCTCGAATGCAGGCTCTACGAGTATCGCTTGGTTGCCGGATCGATGCGAGCGCCGGCAGCCGAACGCGCCGAATGATAGAATCAGCTCTCGTTGTCCAATCGTCCGCTCGTTTCGGAAACCGTCATGATGCTGCCCAGCCGCCATTACGAATCGGAACATACCAAGTTCATTCGCGAGCTGCTGCAGAAACGGCCCGATCTGATCGGCAAGCAACGCGAAGCGCGCGCGATCTGGTGGGACAAGCGCCCGAAGGAATTGGCCGAAGAGCGGGTCATGGACGCCAGCCGCGTCCCTCAGTCGCCCTACGTCTACGACGCGGATTCCTGAAACCGGCTAGCGTACGCCGTTCGCTTGCGCGAAGTCACCGTCATCCGATCGCGTGACTTCGCCGTAGACGAAGTAGCGCGGCGTCTGCGCCAGGCTGGATCTCCATCCCAGCGGTCCGAGCTTCGCGGCCAGCGCCGCCGGCTCGTAGAAAACCTTGACGATCCTGAACTCGCGTCCGTCGTTGAGCTTGCGCGTCACGATGCCGGCCTCGCGTCCGGGAAGCACGTGATCCTTCGCGGTCGATGTCGGATCGAACGCGGAGTCGATCAGATAGGCCGCGCCGCCGGGCGCGAGCGCCGACGCGACCAGCTCCCAGAACGCGGCGAAGCGCTGATCGGGCACGTGCGATAGCCAGAAGCTGAAGAAAATCGCGTCGTAGCGCCGCACCGGCCGCCACGCGAAAAGATCGGCCTGGACGTAGTCGACATTGTCAGCGTCGACGCGCGCACGATTGATCTCGATGACCTCCGTCGATGCGTCGATCGCGGTGAGCCGTGCGACCCGCGGCGCAATCAGCCGTGTGAACAGACCGGTACCGCAGGCCAACTCCAGGACATCCGCCGGCCGCCTTGCCGCAAGCCAGGACAGAAGCGCGGCTTCCACCGCCGCCGTTTCGGCGTGCCAGTGCGCGTTGAAATCCGCGCCCCGGTCGTAGCGTCCGGTACGGAACCACCACTCGTCATACTCGCCGGCGCGGGCGCGATAGTAGGCGATCTGGTCATCGAGAATGTCCGGGGCGGTCACGACGCCGATGATAAATCACGCCATGCCGCCGCGCCACGCCGAACGGCAGCCGTCGGGCGACTAGCGCGCTCGCTCGCGAGACGCCGCGCCTGCCGGCCGCGATTGCATCCAAAGGACGACCGGCCCCGTACATCTGTCCACGGCCCGATCCACGCAAGTCCGGCGTGGCAGCTCGGTGGCCCGCACCTCCAGCGCCCGAGGCGCCGGTATCGATCAACGCTCAATCGAGGAGTGATTGCCATGTTTACAAGGCCATTCAACAAACGAGGGCTCAAGCGTTTTGCCGCAAGCCTGACGGTGGCGGCGCTGGCCGCGGCGGCCGGTGCGCCTGCGCTCGCCTCCAGCCATCGCGAGGCGCCGTTCATTGCGTCGATGCCGCAGGTGGACGCGACCGATTTCTACATGTTTCGCAGCTACGAGCCCGGCCGCGACGGCTACGTCACATTGATCGCCAATTACCTGCCGCTGCAGGATCCCTATGGCGGCCCCAATTACTTCAAGCTCGATTCGAACGCGCTGTACGAGATTCATATCACGAACGATGGCGGCGCCGTCGAGAACATCGCTTTCCAATTCAGGTTCCAGAATACCCTCGACGACAATCAGCTGACTGTCGGCGGAAAGCAGGTCTCGATTCCGCTGGTGCAGAACGGCTCGGGCGACGTCTCGACGCCCGCGTCGCCGGCGCTCAACACGCATGAGACCTTTACGCTGAACGTCATGCACGGCCCCGGTCCCCAGAGGAAGCCCCTTCCGGTGACCAATCTCAGCACCGGCGGCACGACGTTCGACAAGCCGGTCGACTATATCGGCGACAAGACCATCTCCGACTACGTTTCCTACGCCAACAAGCACATCTGGAACATATCGATCCCCGGATGCGTAGGCACGGGCCGGGTCTTCGTCGGCCAGCGCAAGGACCCGTTCGTCGTCAATCTTGGCGAAACCTTCGATCTGGTCAACATCAAGTTTCCGGCGACGGAGTTGAATCCGGCTGCCGAATCCGCGGCCGAAGACCTGCTGGCCGACAAGAACGTCACGGCGATGGCCCTGGAAGTGCCGATCGCCTGCCTGACCGGGCGAAACGCAACGATCATCGGCGGCTGGACGACGGCCAGCGTGCCGTCGCAACGCACGCTAATGCCGGCGGGCGCCGGCCTCGATGCGGTGCAAAAGGTGTCGAAGAAATTCGTGCAGGTCTCGCGCCTGGGAGCGCCGCTGGTGAACGAGGTCGTCATCGGCCTCAAGGACAAGAACAAGTTCAACGGCAGCGAACCGAAGGATGACGCGCAGTTCGCCGACTATGTGACCAACCCGACGCTGCCGGCACTGCTGGAAATCCTGTTCGGCAGCGCCGGCGTCAAGGCGCCGACCAATTTCCCACGTACCGACCTGGTCGCTGCCTTTCTGACCGGCATCAGCGGACTGAACCAGCCCCCAAAGGTGGTCGCCTCGGAAATGCTGCGCCTGAACACGGCGATACCGCCGACGGCCAGCGCTGCGCAGAGCCGACTGGGCGTGTTGGGTGGCGACATTGCGGGCTTCCCCAACGGCAGGCGACCGGGCGATGACGTCGTCGACATCGAGCTCCGCGTTGCGATGGGCGTTCTGTGTACGCTGAGCATCGGCGGCTGCACACCGGCCGACGCACCGGCGGGCACCTTGCATTACACCGACGGCGCGTTCATCGATTCGAGCTTCGTCGACGCTGCCTTTCCGTATCTGCGCACGCCGCTGAAGGGCTCGCCGAACGACGGACCGTAGCCGCACTCTGCAACGTGAACGCGGGGGCCGCCAGGGCGGCTCCTGCGGTTCCGATCCACGGGGGAAAGAACCTTGTCACGCCATCTTCGGGTCGCCGCGCTGCTGATCATCGCGTTGCTGGGCGCCGAGCCGGCTGTCGCGAAACCCTACATTCCGGACGCAGATAGCGACGTACTGGAGCGCCTGCCGGAAAAGACCGACCCATCGCTGCGCGACGTCAAGCGGCTGCGCGCGTCACTCAGCCAGCATCCGGACGATCTGGCCCTCGCCGTTCGGCTGGGCCGGCGCGCAATCGAAGCCTCGCGCGATACCGGCGACCCGCGCTTCCTGGGGCAGGCACAGGCCGCGCTGGCCCCCTGGTGGAAATTGTCCGATCCGCCGGCACCGGCACTGCTGCTTCGGGCGACAATCAAGCAGAGTAGCCACGATTTCGACGGTGCGCTCACCGACCTCGATCGGCTGATCGCCGCACATCCTGCCCATGGCCAGGCATTGCTCACGCGAGCGACGGTGCTGACCGTGCAGGGAAAATACCAGGCGGCCCGAGCCGACTGCGCTCGAATCGCGCCTTTGGCCGTGCCTCTGGTGTCCGCCGCGTGCGACGCGGCACCGGCGAGCCTTTCGGGCGACGCAGAAAGTGCTTACCTTTCGCTGATCAGCGCGCTCGCACACGCTTCCGACGCCGATGCGGCACTGCGCGAATGGGCGCAGACCCTGGCCGGCGAGATTGCCGACCGCCGAGGCGACCATGCCGCCGCCGAAACGCACTTTCGCACCGCGCTCGCTCTCGACCCACGCGACCCGTACCTGATCGGCGCCTATTGCGACTTTCTGCTCGACCGGGGTCGCGCGCGCGAGGTGCCGCCGCTTGTAGCGAACCAGACTCGGAACGACAACCTTCTGCTGCGTCTCGCTCTCGCCGAGAAGCAACTGCCCGATGCAACACCGGCATTCATCCAGCACCGGCGAGAGCTTGCCGATCGCTTCGATGCCGCGCGCCGTCGCGGCGATTCGTTGCATAAACGCGAGGAAGCGCGCTACCTGTTGACGATCGAAGGCGACGCCGCAGGATCCTTGCGGCTGGCGCGGGAAAACTGGCGAGTCCAGCGCGAGCCTGCCGATCTGCGCATTCTCGCGGAAGCGGCCGTCGCCACCAGTGACGCGGCAGCGCTGCGTGAAGTTGCCGAGTGGACAGTTGCGAATCGTCTGCAATACGCGGCGCTTCGCGTTCCCGCCGGAGATGGACGTTGAAAGCGCCGGCGATGGCAGCGCTGCTGCTGTTCGTGCTTTGGACAGCTCCGATGCCGGCGTCGGCGCACAAGGCCAGCGACAGCTATTTGACGTTGACTCGCGCCGGAAGCGACGCGGCCGCGATCTCGGGCCGCTGGGATATCGCGCTGCGCGATCTCGACAATGCGATCACGCTCGACACCAACGGCGACGGCGACATCAGCTGGGGCGAAGTTCGTGCCAAGCACCGGTCGATCGCCGACTACGCGCTGTCGCGGCTGACGATAGACTCGAGCGGAGCAAGCTGCACCATCACGGCCGGCGAGCAGTTGATCGAGCAACACAGCGACGGCGCGTACACGGTGCTTCTGTTGACCGGCGATTGTCCGCAACCCGGCGCGACGTTGACGGTCGATTATCGCCTGCTGTTCGATATCGATCCGCAACATCGCGGCCTGCTGCAATACGTGGCAGCCGGGGCCGCTTCCAGCGTCATATTTGGCGTCGATTCGCATCGACAGAGCATGGGCGGCGCCGAAGCCGGGCCATTCGAGCAGCTGCGCCAGTACGTGCGCGACGGCGTCTGGCACATCTGGCTCGGCTTCGACCACATTTTGTTCTTGCTGTCGCTGCTGCTGCCGGCCGTGCTGTTGCGGCGCGGCCGGACCTGGCTGCCGGCGACCAGCCTCGGCGCGGTGGCGATCGACGTCGCCAAGATCGTGACTGCATTCACTATCGCGCATTCGATCACGCTGAGCCTGGCGACATTGGGTGTCGTTTCACCCAATGCCCGCTGGATCGAATCCGGCATCGCGCTCTCGGTCGCGCTCGCCGCGCTCAACAATATCTTCCCGCTGGTACGACACGGCCGATGGATTGCCGCGTTCGGATTCGGCCTGATTCACGGCTTCGGCTTCGCCAGCGCGCTCAAGGATCTCGGGCTGCCGACCGGGTCGCTGGCGCTTTCGCTGTTCGGCTTCAATGTCGGCGTCGAAATCGGCCAGCTTGCCATCGTCGCGCTGTTCCTGCCGGTGGCTTTCGCCTTGCGCGGGACCTGGGCATATCGCCGGGCCGTTCTCGCCGGGGGATCGATAGCGATTGCGGCCATCGCGGGTGTCTGGCTGATCGAGCGCGCGTTCAATCTATCGCTGACAGGTTTGGCGTTCGCGGGCTGAGGCTTCCGGACCACGCTGCTTCGCCGAAAGTGCGAAGCAAAGTCGTGTACCGATCAGGGGAGCCAATGGTCGTCGATTCATTGCAAGGCCCCCAGATTGGCCATCGCTTGCGCGGGATGTATTAGTATTGCGAGCGTAGAAATCGCCCAGGGGATGGCCGCGATGCGGCGCCCTCGGTCCTGGTCCACGGCTGACAATCGCGGGATTGTCGAGGAACCTGTTGTCTCAAGCTGAACCCCCTCTGCCTGTCGTTTCCGGAGCGCGTTTTCCACTCCTGGACCTGGCGCGAATCGTGGCTGCGCTTGCGGTGGTGTTCTTCCACTGGTGTTTTCTGTTCGGCGTCGAGGACGCGAGCACACGCTACCGTCCTTGGCCGGAATTCTCTGCCTGGTCGAAATACGGGCACCTCGGGGTGCAGTTGTTTTTCATGATCAGCGGATTCCTGGTGTTGCAGAGCGCCTATTCGAAGAGCACCGCCACGTTCCTGCGTGCCCGAGCTATCCGCCTGTATCCGGCGTTCATCGCCTGTTGCGTCCTGAGCTACGCGCTGATTTCCTTCATTCCGAACGAACCACGTTCCATCCCCACCCTGCTGTACAACCTGACCATGCTCAATGGCGTCATCGACGGATTCCGCGGCGTCGCGCCGACCTATATCGACGGATCGTATTGGACGCTTGCGCTAGAGTGGAAATTCTATGCCTTGGTTGCGATACTGATCGCGGCGCGCCAGCTCGATCGCATCGAGAGATTCCTGTGGGTCTGGACGACGGCAAGCGTCTACTACCAACTGCATCCGATCGCGTGGCTCGAATTATTTCTGATCACACCCTGGAGCTCCTACTTTATCGCCGGGGCGGCATTTTTCCGCGCGCACGTGAGGGGATGGACCTTGTCCCGGAGCGCACTGGTATTGCTCTCGCTGGTTTTCGGCATGTTGCAGGCAAGTAGCCAAACCGAACAGTTGGCAACTATTTACGGCGTGGCCTTCGACAAGACAGCGTCCGCGACGATCGTCGCGGCCTTCTTCGTGTCGTTCTTTCTGCTGACTCGCCACAATCTTCGAATATCTCGGCGCATGCAACTGGCCTTTGCGCTGGCCGGCGGTTTGAGCTACCCGATTTACCTGCTGCACCTCCGCCTCGGCGCTGCGGCAGTAAGAGCATTCTGGACGGCGGACCATCGTTTCGTTCTGCTCCTCGCCATGCTGACCGCGCTCGGATTCGCTGCATTTGTCGTTCATCGACTCATCGAAAGGCCGGTCTGGCGAGCTTTGCACCGATCGCGAACGCGTGAAGGCATTCCGCAATCGGTCACGCGATGACGGCGTAAGGGCGCGGGTTCTAACGAAAGATGATAGCTAATCGCACGGCCAATATCGCAGCCACGCTGCTGATCGCCACGGCGCTGGGGATTGCCGGTACGTTCGCGTGGCAGGAACGGCACTCGACCATACCGGTCGCCGCGTCGGGCCCGCAACCTGCGTCATATGCCGCCGCGCCGCTCACGGCATCCGGAGCGATCGATGCGCCTGCTGGCGAAGCGATCGTCGACACGAGTCTGCATCTCGCCGGGTGGGCGCTCGACGCCGACGGCATTCGATCGGTCGAAATTCGGATCGACGGGCGCTCCTACGAAGCGCGATATGGTATTGCCCGCCCGGACGTGGAGGCATCGAAGCGGGGCTTTCCCAATTCTGCCGCCGCCGGCTTCGAGTTCGACGGCGATTTTTCCGACCTCGACCCTGTTCGCCATACGGTCAGCGTCGTAGCCATCAATCGGGCGGGAAGGGAGACGGTACTTGGCACGAGGAGTTTGATTCCTCCGCGCGCGATGAGTCTGTGGCGGGGTCTGCTCGACACCCATCCGGCACTGAGGGCCTCCCGGTTCCATTTTTTGATGATGACGTCGGGCGTCTCGACCGGAGGTGCATCCGAGATCGAGTCCGCGTATCAAAGCTACTTGTCGGATACTACCGGCGTCGGCACTGCGGTGCCGATCCTCTATCTCCGCACGACCAAAGGCGCATCGGGCGACTGGGAATTCGACCCTGATTTCAATCTCGCGCGCAAGTGCAAAGACCGTCCGGTCGCCGAGGACAATCTGCACGGCGTCATTCGATACGCAATCGACAAGCGCCTGCCGGTGCAATTCATTCTCAACGGCGGCATCTGGGCCGATGCAAGCTGCGATACGCCGGATTGGGACGTCAACGACCACCTGGAACAGGACATCGGCAATTGCCAATGGACGCAGGACAACAAGGTATTCCCCGACGACTATCTGAAGAATCTGCCGGGATCGACGAATTCGCCGGAGCTTGCGCGCACCCTCACCTACAACGTCTATGCAGCCAAGGTTCGCGCGTACAAGCGGCGCAACCTCGAGGCCGCCGCCCGCGTCATCGCCGATTTCGCCCGAGAGCATCCGGATCTCTTCGTCGGCGTGAGCCTCGACGCCGATACGTACATGAATCCGTTCGTCAAGAATGGAAACATCTATGACTACAACCCCGGGATGCTCAGACAGTTCAGGGAATGGCTGTCGGGCACTGGCCCGTACGCGGGCAAGCCCGAGCACGGCGTGCCCGATCTGTCCTCATACCGCCGCAAGAATCCACTGACGCTCGCGCAAGTCGACCGGATCGCAGGCCAGCATTGGTCGTCTTGGGCAGACGTCGACCCTCCCCGAAGGTTCGTGGGCATGGACAGGAAGCCGCCTGCCGCAGGCGAAACCGCGTTTTGGGATGACCCCTGGTACCGGGAGTGGGATGCGTTCCGCAAACACATCGTGGGCCTGCACTATTCGGAGCTCTCGCAGTGGGTGCACGAGGCCGGCATCCCGAGCGACCGTATTTTCTCGTCACAGGCATTCATCGCGCCGGACGCCGGCATGCGCCCGGTTTCGGTCCGCATCCAGGGGAGCAGCCCCGATTACGACTCGGCCGGCGTCTCGATCGAGGGGTCGATCCCGCGCGCCGGCCACCTGGGGGCGATCGTCTACGGACCGGCAACCGAAAACGCGCATTGGCTGGAAAACGGGCACAGCCTGTTCGCCACGATCGCACGCATGGATCCCGCGTGGGCTATTGTCGAGATGAATGCGACCGACCTCAAAGCGCCGACGGTCGAGCCGTATTTCGCGCGCTCCTACCATGCCTTTCGCGACATGTTCAATTTCGATGCACGCGAGGTCTCCTCGATGGCCTGGAACGGTTCGAATGGCCTTTACGCCGGACAGCCGGGTTACCTCCCTTATACAGCGTGGCGCAATACGCCCGCCGAAGCCGCAATGCGCGACTTCATGGTCACCCATGCAAATCTTCCGCTGGGCGCGAGATTGTGGGACTTTGGGACTCCAGGCTATCTCGACGACGACGGTTGGCGTCTCGAGCAGGGAAAGGTTCATGCTCGCGGCGGCTATGTCGACCTTGAGTTCGACGCGGCGACCGCGGCACTGTTGTCACCGCCGGACCAGGTTATCCGACCTGCAACGATCGAGTCGTTGATTCTGGGCTTGAGCGATCCGTCGGCGCTCGCCGCCGTCCAGGTCTTTGCCCGGATCGAGCCTGGCTCGGCGTGGGTTCCTCTTGGGGAGCCGGTCGCCGCCGCGCGATTCACCTACAGCCGTGCGGGCGTGCAGATACCGCTGGCGTGGCCGCCGGCATGGCGGAACAATCGGACAATCGTTGCGGAGATGAAGATCGTGATGGCGTTCGACGCGGAGATCGCAGCGGCGCGCCTGGACCGCATCGCGCTCTACCCGCGGGCCACGCGGCGCTGATCGCGCTACTTGTCGTCCAGCCGTATCTCGACGAACGCCTTGTCGCGCACCTGCCGCACCCAATCCTGAAACGCCTCGTCGGCCTTGCGCTGCCGGATCGCGGTCTGTGCCTCGTTGCGCGCGCGGTCGATGGTGACGTCCTGCTTGCGACGTTCCAGCACTTCGATCAGGTGCCAGCCGAAGGATGTGCGAATCGGCGGCGAGACCTGATTCGGCTGGAGCTTTTTCATCGCTTCGTCGAATTCCGCCACGGTGTCGCCGGGGCTCAGCCATCCGAGGTCGCCGCCCTTGGCCGCGGAGGCATCCTCCGAGTTGAGCTTGGCGAGCTCCACGAAGTTGGCACCCGAGTCGAGACGGTCCTTTAAGCGCTCGATTTTCGACTTGGCGTCAGCTTCGGAAGTCAGTTCGTTGACGCGGACCAGGATATGCCGGGCATGCGTCTGGTCGACGAGGGTCGCGTCGTCGTGGCTGCGCTTCTCGAGCAGCTTGACGATGTGAAAGCCTGCGGCGCTGCGCATCACGCCTGAAACCGTGCCGACCTTCTGCTCGCGGACCGCCTCGGCGAAAACTGTCGGCAAGCGCGCCCCCGATCGCCAGCCGAGATTGCCGCCTTGCAACGCGTCGGTCGCGTCGGAAAACGCCGCTGCGACCTGGCCGAAGTCCGCACCGCTCTTGATCGACCGCAGCGCCTCTTCGGCTCGCTGGCGGCGGTTTTCGATCTGGTCCGAGCTCGCCTGCTCGGGCACCATCACGAGAATGTGCGCGATACGGTACTCGGTTTCACCGGCGTTCTGCGCCTTCAGCGTCGCCAGATACTGATCGACCTCGGCGTCGGAGACCTGGATTTTGCTGTCGACCTCGCGTTCGCGCAGACGCTGCACGATCATCTCGTTGCGGATGTCGTCGCGGTACTTGGCATAGGGAATGTTCTCCTGGGCCAGCGCCTTGCGGAACTCCTCGGCTGAAAGCTTGTTTTCCTGCGCGATGCGCTGAATGGCACGCTCGACCTGGCTGTCGTCGATCTTGACGCCGCCCTCCTTGGCCTCCTGCAGCAGCGCGCGCTGGGTGATCAGGCGCTCGAGCACCTGCTTGTCGAGCACGTCGGCCGCGGGAGGCTGCACTTTCTGCTGCTTCAACTGCTGCTGCACCATCCGGCGCGCGTCGTCGAGCTCGAATTGGGTCAGCGCCTCGTCATTGACGATAGCGACGACGCGGTCGACGCTGACGACAGTGGATGGCTTCGTTGGCTGCGCGCAAACGCCGGCGGCGAAAAGCGCCAGCGCGATCGAGACGATGAGGCGAACGTACATGATCTGGCCTTCAGAACTCCGGGAAATAGTCGGTGACTGTGCCACCGACCGGCCGCATCGACGGGTCGTTGCCCGTCAAATAGCCGGGCACGCTGCGCTTGAGGACGTCGATCGGATTGGTACCGAGCCGTGCGAGACCGTTCAGTTCGAATTGCACGAATATCGACTTGCTCGCCTGTTCCGTCGTCGTGGTCAGGCGCTGGGCGACGATGCGCAACGCCCAGCAGTCGCCATTGTACTCGAAGCCCGCCACGCCCTCCAGCGTCTTGCCGTCGACCAGCGAGTAGTTCCAGCGGCCGATGAACGACCATTGATGGGTCAGCGGAAACTGCCCCGAAATGTCGACCTGCTTCAGCTGCGAGACGGCGCCGGTCGGGTCGATGTTCTCCCGGTTGTAGCGATAGCTGGCGTTGAGCACCCTGCCGGGCGACGGCTGCCAGCGCACACCGATGTCGAACAGCTCGGTTTGCGGATGATTGAGGCTGTACTGCAGCGTGGCCGCCGCCGACCAGGTGTCGGACAGCCTTCCCTCGCCGGACAGCAGGAGGTCGGACGTGTTGGCGCTGCGCGGCGCTTCGTTGAGCGTCACGCGCTGGCTCTGGAAATAATAGCGCTGCCCGATCGCGAACCTTGCCCGCTCGTCGCCGGAAGCCGGGTCGAGCAGGCGCGAAGTCAGCGCCAAGGTGATCTGGTTGGCATCGCCGATGCGATCGCTGCCGAGATAGCGGTTCTCGGTGAAAAGCTGCGAGAAATTGAAGTCGTCGATCGCCGTGTCGAACGCCGGGATCTGATCCTGCCGGCGGTAAGGAATGTAGACGTAGAAGACGCGCGGTTCGAGCGTCTGCGTGTAGTCGCGGCCGAACATGTTCGTCTCGCGCTCGAACACCAGTCCGCCGTCGAGACTGGTGATCGGAACGGAGCGATTGAGGTGCTTTTCCTCGACGGCGCTGTCATCGGGGAAATCGTAGTGACTCAGGTGCAACCCGGCGCGCGCGGCGAAGAACCAGGCATTGCCGCGCGCAGACCACGTTGCCGTCGGATAGAGCACCGCTCGCTCGGCGTTGAGCAGCGCCGGCTGGCGGAAGCGGACGTATTCGCCGTTGGCGGCGAAATCGAAGCCCTGCCACTCGATCGGGTTCATCGTCAGCAGCACCTGCGGCTCGCGGAAGTACGGCGGAATGATCGGATTGGCCGGGTCCTGCAGCGTCTGGAACGACTGCACGCGCGCCAGCAGCGCAAACGGCCCGCGCGAATACGACAGCCCGCCTCGCGCGGCAGCGTCTGCTGCGACGTGACGACCAGCCGGTCGGACAGATCGGTGAAATAGGCGTCGTCGGACACCTTCTGCACGTTGACGTAGGTGGCGAGACCCGGCACCTGAGCTGATCGCCTGCGTATGCTTCCAGGTCAGACCATAGCGATTGGTATTGGTGATGCGGTCGGGCAGTATCTCGGCGTCCGCCTCGCCGGTGACGCCGGGAAACAGATAGCGAAACTGGGTGTTGAGCTGCAGGCCGCGGCGGGTCATGTAGCGGGGCGTCAGCGTCGCATCGTAATTTGGCGCGAGGTTCAGGTAATACGGCAGCGACATCTCGATGCCGCGGCTGCTGGTCGAGCCGAACAGCGGCGCCAGGAATCCCGACTTGCGCTCGTTGGAAAGCGGAAAATCGATGTATGGCGAGTACAGGATCGGCACGTCCTTGAACAGTATGGTCGCGTTGTGCGCAGTTCCGACCAGTCGAGTGCGATCGACTTCGACGCTCGATGAAGTCAGATACCAATCGTCGTTGCCTGCGACGCAGGTGGTGTAGCGGACGTCCTTGAGCTCGTACTGGTTGGGGCCGACGAAGGTCAGCTCCTTCGCGTCGCCGCGCGACGCGTTCTCGCCGATGTGGAACTCGGGCGAGCTGAAGAAGCCGGTTTCGTCGCTGCGCTTGAATTTCGCCTCCGGACCGCTGATGCGATCGATGCCGCGGCGCAGGATGACGTTGCCCTTGGCCCAGAACTGGTCGGAGGGAATGTCGTAGCGCAGCCAGTCCGCCAGCACCGTCTGACGGCGCGAGCGAAGTTCCGCGTGCCCCGATGCTTCGATCCACTGCTGATTGTCGCCTTCGAGCTTGTCCGCACGCAGAAAGATCGGCTCGCGGTCGGGCGCCATCGGATTCTCGCCCGGCGTCAGCCGCAGCGCCTTCGGAGGAGGCGGTTCCAGCACCGGCGACGATTTGAGTTGCGGTGGCGGATCAGACGTCAGCGCCATTGGGAGTCTGCGCCAGCGACCCGCACGCGAACGCGAGCGGCAACAGGGCAAACCCGGCAACGGCGGCGCGATGGCGCATGCGAATCGACAATGTTCGGATGCTAAAATGGGGCATTCTACCCGCCTCTTCGTCAGATTCCTCCCGCATGAGTTCCGATGTCCGGCTGGACGCGCTCAACGCGTGGCTCGAGCGGGTGTTGCCTGCCCCGATCAGCTCGATCGCGCCGGCAACGTCCGATGCGAGCTTTCGCCGCTACTTCCGGATCACGCTGGCCGGTGACCTCGCGCTGCCGGCCGATGCGGACGCCGGTGCGCACACTTATCGCGATGGATGCGCCGCCGGCGCAGGAGGATAGCGCAGCATTCGTGGCCGTCGCCTCATTGCTTGCCGCAGCCGGCGTCCACGCGCCGACAGTGCATGCGCAGGACTTGTCGGCCGGCTTCCTGCTGCTGTCCGATCTGGGGACGCGCACCTATCGCGACGCGCTCGACGACGCGAGCGCTCCGGCGCTCTACCGCGATGCCTGCAGTGCGCTGATCGCCTGGCAGCTCGCCAGTCGCGACTCGGTACTGCCCCGCTACGACGAGGCGATGCTGGCGCGCGAGCTCGCGATATTCCCCGACTGGTACGTGGCCAGGCATCTCGGTATCACGCTCGACCGTGGCGCAACGCGCGACGCTCGACAGCGCCTTCCGTCAGATTCTCGACAGCGCTCTCAAGCAACCGCTCGTCTATGTGCACCGCGATTTTCATTCCCGCAATCTGATGGTGACGCAGCCGAATCCCGGCGTCCTCGATTTTCAGGGGGCGGTGTACGGTCCGATCAGCTACGACCTGGTCTCCCTGCTGCGCGATGCCTACATCGACTGGAGCGAGGAGCAGGAGCTCGACTGGGCCGTGCGCTATTGGGAACGCGCGCGCGAAGCCCGGTTGCCGGTCGCCGAGGATTTCGGCGACTTCTGGCGCGACTTCGAGTGGATGGGCGTGCAACGTCATTTGAAGATCCTGGGCATTTTCGCCCGGCTTGCGCATCGCGACGGCAAGCATGCCTACCTCGCCGACCTGCCTCGCGTCATGCGTTATCTGCGCCGCGCCTGCGACCGCTACCGGGCGCTCGGCCCGCTGCTGCAATTGCTCGACGAGCTCGAGGCAAGGCAGCCGGTGATCGGGTACACGTTCTGATGGACGCCGCGATCGATCGCCATCACGGCTCTTCGCCGCCGACGGCCATGATCCTGGCGGCCGGCCGCGGCGAGCGCATGCGCCCGCTGTCCGATCTGACGCCGAAGCCGCTTCTCTCCGTCGGCGGCAAGCCGCTGATCGTATGGCAGATCGAACGCCTGGTCGCCGCAGGCTTCGTCAATCTGGTCATCAATGTCGCCCACCTCGGTACGGCGATCGAGAAAACCTGCGGCGACGGCCGCGGATTCGGCGCCACGATCCGCTACTCGCGCGAGCGCGAGCCGCTCGAGGTCGGCGGCGGCATCGCGACGGCGCTCGAGCTCCTCGATCGGGAGGTGACGCTGGTCGTCAGCGGCGACATCTACACCGGCTACGACTATGCGTCGCTGCTGCCGCGTCTGGCCGCGATGAAAGCGACGCGTGAGGCTCCGTACGCGCACATGGTGATGGTGCCGAATCCCGATTACCATCGCGCCGGCGATTTCGCGCTGGTCGACGGCAGGCTTTCGCTCGCCGCGCGCCCGCAACTGACGTTCGGCAACATCGCGCTCTACCGAAGTGCGCTGTTCGAAGCGCTGCCGCGCGGCGAAAAAATCAGGATGCTGCCGCTGTACCGCGACTGGATCGCCCGCGGCTGGGTCAGCGGCGAACGCTTCGACGGCGTCTGGGCGAATGTCGGCACGCCTGACGAATTGAGGGAGCTCGATGGTCAACTGGCGGCAGCGCCAAGCGAGAAAATCCTGCGATGAATACGTTGCACAGATCACCGAGACCAATCCGCTGCTTGATTTTTCCGGCTTGCCGCGCTTCGCCGACATCCGGCCCGAGCATGTCGCGCCGGCACTGGCTGCGCTGCTCGGCGAAGCGCGCACGACGATAGAGCGCGTCGCGACCGCGCCTGGATCGCCGACCTGGGATTCTTTTGTGCAGCCGTTGTCCGATGCGCTCGACCGTCTCGACCGCGCCTGGACGCAGGTCGGACATCTGAACGCCGTCGTCAACACGCCCGCGCTGCGCGCGGCATACAACGAAACCCTGCCGAAGGTGACGGCCTTCCATACCGAGCTCGGGCAGGACGAGCGCCTGTTCGGCCGCTACCGGGCGCTTGCTGCCTCGCCCGGATTCGCCGCCGCCGACCCGGCCCGGCGCCGCGTCGTCGACAATGCGCTGCGCGATTTTCGACTGTCGGGCGCGGAGCTGTCGGCCGCGCCGAAGGCGCGCTTCAAGGCGATCGAGGAAGAGCTCGCCAGCCTGTCTTCGCGCTTCGCCGACAATGTGCTCGATGCCACCAACGGCTTTTCGCTTTATGTCGAGGACGCATCGCGCCTGGCCGGCATGCCGGCCGACGTCGTCGCTGCGGCGCGCGCTTCAGCGCAAGCCGATGGCAAGCCGGGTTGGAAGCTCACCTTGCATATGCCGTCCTACCTCCCGGTGCTGCAATACGCCGACGATCGGGGCTTGCGCGAAACGCTTTACCGCGCCAATGCGACGAGGGCCAGCGAATTCGGCAAACCCGAATGGGACAACGGGCCGCTGGTCGACAGGATCCTGGCGCTGCGCGCCGAAGCCGCCGCGCTGCTGGGCTACGACAGCTACGCCGAAGTGTCGCTGGTTCCGAAGATGGCGCGCTCGCCGGCCGAGGTGATCGATTTCCTGCACGATCTCGCGACGCGGGCGAAGCCCTATGCCGAGCGGGACATGGCCGAGCTTTCGGAATTCGCCCGCGAAACGCTCGGACTGTCGGAGCTCGCCGCCTGGGATCTGCCTTATGTTTCGGAAAAGCTGCGCCAGGCACGCTACAGCTATTCCGACCAGGAGGTGAAGCAATATTTTTCCGAAGACCGCGTGCTGTCCGGCATGTTTCGCGTGGTCGAAACTCTGTATGGGATCACCGTACGCGCTTCGACGGCGCCGGCATGGGCTCCTGCCGTGCGCTTTTTCGAGCTCACCGATCGTACCGGCGCGACGGTCGGACAGTTCTATCTCGATCTGTACGCGCGACCGGGAAAGCGCGACGGCGCGTGGATGGACGCCGCGATCAAGTATCGCCACACGAATGGCAGGGCTCAGCATCCGGTCGCCTTCCTGGTATGCAATTTCGCCGCTCCCGTAGCTGGCAGGCCGGCGCTGTTCACGCATCGCGAAGTGACGACGCTGTTCCATGAATTCGGCCATGGGCTGCATCTGCTGCTCACGCGCGTCGATGTGCCGGGCGCGTCCGGCCTCGAAGGGGTCGAGTGGGATGCGGTCGAGCTGCCCAGCCAGTTCATGGAAAACTTCTGCTGGGAGTGGGACGTGGTCGAGCAGATGAGCGCGCACGTCGAGACGGGTGAGCCGCTGCCGAGAGCGCTGTTCGACCGCCTGCTCGCGGCCAGGAATTTCCAGAGCGGCCTGCAGACGGTGCGGCAACTCGAATTCGGCCTGTTCGACATGCGCGTGCACCACGACGCCGACCGGTCGGTCTCGCCGCTGGCGCTCGCCTGGTCGGTGCGACGCGAAGTGGCCGTCGTGCCCCGCCCCGACTACGACCGCAGCCTGCCCCATGGTTTCAGCCATGTCTTCGCCGGCGGCTACGCGGCAGGCTATTACAGCTACAAATGGGCCGAAGTCCTGTCAGCTGACGCCTACAGCTTGTTCGAGGAGCAAGGCGTGCTTTCGGCGGCCGCCGGCGCGCGGTTCCGCGACGAGATCCTCGCCCGGGGCGGCAGCCGGCCGGCGTTGGACTCATTCGTGGCATTTCGGGGCCGGAAGCCGGAAATCAGTGCATTATTGCGGCATAATGGTATGCTGGCGTCATAGCATGCGAGCAAAGGGAGGCTCAAGATGAGCAGGACATCCACGCCGGCACGCTGCGCCGCAGGTCTCGCCGGCTTGCTGCTGCTGGCGAGCGCATGCGCGATTGCGCAAACCCAGCAGGTGTATCGGTACAACGACACCGACGGGCGCGTCGTCTATTCGGACAAGCCCCCGCCCGCCGACGCCAAGAACGCGCAGGCCAAGCGCATAGGCCGCAACAGCATCGAAACCAGCGAATTGTCGTTTGCGACGCAGCAGGCGCAGGAGCGCTTTCCGGTTACTTTGTACACTTTTTCCTGCGGCGTCGTCTGCGACACCGCGCAGGGCCTTCTGAACAAGCGCGGCGTGCCGCACACGGTGGTCGACGTGGCGCAAAGCGACGGCGCCGATCGGCTGAAGCGCCTGACCAACGGCCTCGAGGCGCCGGCGCTGCAGGTCGGCGAGCAGGTGGCGACCGGCTTCAACGAGACCAAGTGGCAGACCATGCTCTCCGATGCGGGCTATCCGAAGACGCCGCCGCCGCGAACGACCGCGGTCGGGCGGCCGCCGGCGCCGGCCCCGCTTGAAACCAAGACCACGCAGGTCGTCACGCCCGAGGTGGCGCCGAAGGGCTCGTACCCGCAGTGACCTTGCGGGTCGCGACCTGGAACGTCAACTCGCTTAATGTCCGGCTGCCGCGGCTGCTGGACTGGCTTGCCGCGAACGCACCGGACATCGTCGGGCTGCAGGAAACCAAGCTCGAAGACGGCAAGTTTCCCGTCATGGAGCTTGCCGCCGCAGGCTACGCGCTGCAGTTCTGCGGCCAACGCACCTACAACGGCGTCGCGCTTCTTTCGCGCACGACCGGCACCGAAGTGGTCGCCGCGCTGCCCGATCACGACGATGTGCAAAAACGCGTGCTGGCAGCGACGATCGATGGCGTGCGCGTCGTCTGCCTGTATGTGCCCAACGGCCAGGCCGTCGGATCGGAAAAATATCGCTACAAGCTCGACTGGCTCGCCGCCGCGACGCGGTTCCTGCGCCGCGAATTCGAGCAGCATCCGCAGCTCGCGGTGATCGGCGACTTCAATGTCGCGCCCGAGGATCGCGACGTTCACGATCCGGACCTGTGGCGCGATCAGATCATGTGCTCCGGGCCCGAGCGCGCGATGTTCAGCGGCTGGCTGGAGCTGGGCCTCGTCGACGCGTTTCGCATGTTCGACCAGCCGCCGAAGACGTTCAGCTGGTGGGACTACCGCCAGCTCGCGTTTCCGAAGAATCATGGCCTGCGCATCGATCACGTGCTGCTTTCGCCGGCGCTGGCCAAGGTGTGCACCGGCTGCCGGATCGACCGCCAGGCGCGCAAGGGCGAGAAGCCTTCCGATCACGCGCCGGTGATCGCCGACTTGAGCTTCACTTAAGCGCTGACCGTGAGCATGAGCCGCGCCGCGCCGGCGGTGACCGCAGCGCTGCTGGGTCCGCTCATGTTCTTCCTGCTGTTCGATCCGCGTCTGCTCGACCCGTCCTATTTCCGCTGGCTGTTCTGGCTGCCCGACCCGGCGACGCAATTCCTCGGCTGGCATTTTTTCCGCCTGGAGGACTGGCATCTGCCGCCGGGCGCGGCGAAGAATTACGGCATGGAAATGGGGAGCTCGATTGTCTTCACCGACTCGATCCCCCTGCTCGCGCTTCTGTTCAAGCTGATGCGCGCTGCGCTGCCCGACAAATTCCAGTATTTCGGCTTGTGGATGCTCGCCTGCTACGTCCTGCAGGCGGTCTTTGCCTGGCTGCTGTCCGGCATGGCGACGCGCCTGGTCGTACCGCGGCTCATCATCACCGCGCTGTTCGTCCTGAGCCCTTTGCTGCCGGACCGCGCGATCGGCCACTACGCGCTGATGGCGCACTGGCTGGTGCTGGCGGCGCTTTATCTGTACTTGCGCGCGCCAGCGCGACTCGCGACGGCGTCGTGGTGCGTGTTGATCTGCGGCGCCGCGCTGATCCACGCCTACCTGCTGTACATGCTGCTCGCGGTCGCGGTCGCCGACGCGGCGCGGCGTCGCCTGATCGACCACACTGCCACGACACTCGACACCGTGCGCTCGACGCTGGTAATCGGCGCTGCGTTGCTGGCAACGATGTGGGCCGCCGGCTATTTCAGGATTCCGCCAGCTTCATTCTCCGGAGGCGCCGAGTACTACGGTCGTTACGCGGCCAACCTGAACGCGCTGTGGAATCCGCAGTGGGGCTCGCTGTTCCTGCCGGGACAGCCGGTCATCGCCGGGTCCGGGCTCGAGGGCTACAGCTACCTCGGCCTCGGCTTGCTCGCGATGCTGCCGATCGCGCTCGCGGCGTGGTGGCGGAGCGCCGCCAACCTTGTGGTGCGGCGCTACCTTCCACTCGCCGCAGTCGCCGTGCTGCTCTACGCGATGGCGCTGTCGAACCAGGTCGCCTGGGGCGATCGTGTGCTGTTCACGGTGCCGCTCCCGGATCGGCTGCTCGAGCTGCTCGCGATGGTGCGCGGCTCGGGCCGGCTGCTGTGGGTCGGCTACTATGCATTGATGCTGGCCATCCCGGCGATCATCATGCGCAACCTGGCCGCGCCCGCGGCGACGGCCGTGCTGGTTTTCGGCGTGGCGCTGCAAGCAGCCGATCTGTCGCCGCGCTACCTGGCGCTCAATGGCTATTTCCGGCAACATTTCATCGACGAGCCGGCCCAGCGTGCCGATCCGTTGCCGTCGCCCTTCTGGACCGCGGCAGCACGGCATTACAACACCATACTCTTCGTGCCATCGCTACCCGTGCCTGCAGATTTCAGCGCGATCGGTCTGTTCGCCGCGGATCACGCCATGCGGATCAATACTGGCTCGTTTGCCAGGTTCGCGCTCGACCGCGTCGTCGGCGCGACCATCAAGCGCGAGCAGGCGCTTGCCTCGGGGCGGCTCGACCACGAAACGCTCTACGTGTTGCTTCCGCCGCAACCCGCGGCCTTTCGCGGCAGCAGCGACGATGCCATCGGGACCGTCGACGGCTTCCTGGTGCTCGCGCCGCGCTGGTTTGCCTTCGACGATTGTTGCGGCGGCGCAATGCCGGCGCTTGCGCGCGCCGGGACGGCAACGGAGACGCAGCGATGAGCAGGAAGCTGCTGCGCGGACTCGGCAAGCGGCTGGTCGCATTGAGCGGTGCCGTACCGCATGCGTTTCCCCCGGGGCACGGCGGTGCCGTATCGCCGGCATTTCCTCCGGGACACTTCTATTCGCCCATCGTCGATCCGGGTACCGTCGACCGGGCCCGCGTGTGGCCGTATCGCCCCGAAGTCCTCGGCATCGATTTCAACGACGCGAGCCACACTCGAATCCTGCGCGACGAGTTTCCGAATTTCATCGCCGAGTTCGACTATCCGAAGACGCTCGAGGTTACGCCGGCCCTGTCGTCTTTTTTTCGCGACAACACGCAGTTCGCGTGGCTCGACGCGCCGGCGCTGTTCGTCCTTTTGCGTGCCTTGGCGCCCGCCCGGATCATCGAGGTCGGGTCCGGTTTCTCGTCATTGCTGATGGCCGATGTCAATCGCCGCTTTCTGGGCGGCAGCATCGATATCCAGTGCATCGAGCCGTTTCCGCGCTCGTTCCTGCGTCGCCCGGTCGACGGTATCGCCCGCGTGGTCGAGCGACGTGTCCAGGAGCTTCCGCTGCAGACGTTCGCCGACCTCCGAGCGGGAGACCTGCTGTTCGTCGATTCGTCCCACGTTGCCAAGACCGACAGCGACGTCAATTTCCTGTTCTTCGAAGTGTTCCCGCGTCTCGCCCCAGGCGTGCTGGTTCACGTGCACGATATTTTTCTGCCGCACGACTATCCACCTGAGTGGGTGCTCGGCGAGAATCGAAGCTGGAATGAGCAATACCTGCTGCGCGCGCTGCTGATGCACAGCAGCGGATTCGAAGTGCTGTTCGGCTGCTCGTACGCTTTTTGGCGCTTTCCGGCGCTGGTCACCGCGGCGCTGGCCAACCCCGATGGAGCGGCTTACGGCGGGGGCAGTTTCTGGTTGCGGCGCTTGTAGTCCCGCTGGCGTCGGCCTGATCGCCGATTCGATTCATTCCTTGTCCGGATCCAGCTTCAGCTCCTGGATCTTGCGCGTCAGCGTGTTTCGTCCCCAGCCCAGCCATTGCGCCGCTTCCATCCGGTGTCCACCGGTGTGGGCGAGCGCGCGCACGATCAGCGTGCGCTCGAATTCCTTTTCCAGCCTGTCCGCCACCGAGCGCTCGCCACGCGCGAGCGCCTGTGCGAGCTCTCGATCGAGTGCCTGCTGCCAATTGCCTTCGCTGTCAGGCGCACTCGCGCCCGATGCGCTGAGGACGTCCGGTGGCAGATCGGCCGCATCGATGCGCTGCCCGGGCGCCATGACCGTCAGCCAGTGGCAGATATTTTCGAGCTGGCGAACATTGCCGGGGAATTCGAAGGACGCCAGCAGTTTCAATGCCGCATCGGTCAGCTGCTTCGGCTCGACGGCGAGCTCGCGCGCGCTATTGCGCAGGAAATGCCGCGCCAGCGGCGCGATATCCTCGCCGCGCTCGCGCAACGGCGGCAAGCGCAGGCGCACGACGTTTAGCCGGTGCATCAGGTCTTCGCGAAACAGGCCCTGCCGCACGCGCTCGTCCAGATTCTGGTGCGTCGCCGCGATGATGCGCACATTGGCCTTCAGCGGAGCGTGGCCGCCGACCCGGTAGTATTCGCTGTCGGATAGCACGCGCAGCAGGCGGACCTGCAGGTCCGGAGGCATGTCGCCGATCTCGTCGAGGAAGAGCGTGCCGCCTTCGGCTTGCTCGAAGCGGCCGCGGCGGGCGCTTTGCGCTCCGGTGAATGCGCCGCGCTCGTGCCCGAACAATTCGGATTCCAGCAGGTCCTTCGGGATGGCCGCGGTGTTTATCGCGACAAACGGCGCTGAAGCGCGCGGGCTGTGTTGGTGCAGGGCGCGCGCGACCAGTTCCTTGCCGGTGCCCGATTCTCCGGTGACCAGCACCGTCGCATGCGAATGCGACAAGCGTCCGATCGCACGAAAAACCTCCTGCATTGCCGGCGCCTGCCCCAGCATCCCGGCGTCATCGGCGACAACGCTCGCCGGGGCCGTCGTCGCCGGGACATCGGCGCTGGCGCGGCGGATCAGCGCGACCGCGTGATCGACATCGAAGGGTTTGGGCAGGTATTCGAACGCGCCGCTGCGAAATGCCGATACCGCGCTGTCGAGATCCGAATAGGCGGTCATGATTATCACCGGCAGCCGCGGGTGCCGCGCCTTGATGCTGGCCAGCAGCTCGAGGCCCGTTTCGCCGGGCATCCGGATGTCGGAGACCAGCACCTGCGGCTGCTCGTGCTGCAGCGCCTGCGCGGCTTCCTGCGCCGAGGCGAACGACCGGAACGGAATACCCTCGCGCGACAGCGCCTTCTCCAGCACCCAGCGAATCGAGCGATCGTCGTCGACGATCCATACGGCTGCCGCCGGTTCGCCGCGGGTCATCGACATCGGTTCATTAGCGAGCATCGCATCTCTCACAATCTACGCGCTACCGCGGCTGAACTCCAGCGGCAGCAAAATGGTGAACGTCGTATGTCCGGGGACGCTTTCGCACTCGATCGCGCCGTTATGCTGGGTGACGAAAGTTTGCGCGATCGTGAGCCCCAATCCGCTGCCGCCCTCGCGGCCGGATACGAGCGGAAAGAAGATGCGGTCACGGATCGAGTCGGGAACGCCCGGCCCGTTGTCCTCGACCAGCAGCGCCAGCGCCAGGCGGTACCGCCGCTTGGCCAGCGTTACGCCGCGCGCGACGCGGGTCGTCAGGCGGATCTGCGGAACGCCTAGCACGCCCTCGAGCGCCTGCGCTGCGTTGCGCACGACATTGAATATCGCCTGCGTCAGCTGCTCGGGATCGCCTTCGAACTCGGGCAGGCTGATGTCGAAATCGGAAAGAATCGCGATCCGCGGAAATTCCGCCTGCACCACCGTGCCTACGCGCGCCAGAATCTCGTGGATGTTGACGCTTTGGTACTTCGGCATCCGGTGCGGCGTCAGCAGCCGGTCGACCAGCGCCTGAAGGCGGTCGGCCTCGCCGATGATCACCTGCGTGTATTCGCGCAGCGGACGGCGATCGAGCTCGCGCTCCAGCAATTGCGCCGCGCCGCGGATGCCGCCCAGCGGATTCTTGATCTCGTGCGCAAGGCTGCGAATCAGGTCGCGATTCGCCTGCTGCTGCTCGAGCAGGCGCTCTTCGCGCGCGATCTTCAGCTGCTGGTCGATGTGGCGGAATTCCAGCAGCAGGATCGCGCCGGGAACATCGACGATCGAAACGGTGCATGAGAGGTGCAGGCGTGCCTTGCCGCCGATGCCGATCTCGAGTTCCTGCTCGGTGTACGAGGCGCCGTTGGCCAGCGCCTTGTCGATCGCCTGGAACAGTGCCTGCGCATCGCCGAACACCGACTTCGCCGGATGGCCGATCAGCTGGCGCTTCGACAGCTCGAAAAGATTCTCCGCCGCAGGATTGACGTAGCGTATGTCGAGCTCGCCATCGAGCAGCACGACCGCGGTGGCCAGCAACTCCAGCCCGACGCAGGAAGGCGGCGTTTCGTCAGCAGTGGGAAATGGCGGCGGCCCGGACATCGCAAACCCGTGCAACAGGTACGCGATAGTAGCAAGTTCCGCGCCCGAGCCGGCCGAGCGGGCTCGGATTCGGCGACACCCGGTCACCGCGATGCAGCCAGCTCTCTTTTCAAAGCCTCGATGTTCTTCTCGTGCAGCGCCACGGTCTGACGAAGGCGCGCGAGCCGATCGGCGTACTTCTGCGCATTGGCCTTTTCATCGGGCAGCGGCGGCGGCGTGCCGTCGCCGTACGCCGCTCGCGCTTCGGCCAGCAGCTTTTCCTCGGTAGCAAGCTCGTCGGTCAGGACCTTGTTGCGCAGAATGTCGCGGCCCTTTTGCGTTCCGGCGTCGACCTTCGGGAAGCCTGCAGGCGTCGGCGACCTGGTCGTCGAGGCGACCGCGCCCGGGACGTTGAAGTAAGCAATGTTGCCCGTGTGCGTCGTGCACTTGTACATGCTGCCTTCGACCAGCGTCGGCTTGGACGAGCAGCCGGCATCGCTCGCGCGATCGGAAAGCGCGGCTTGCGCGGTCGAGCCCATGCACGCCAACGCGGAGCAGCAGCCGATAGCGGCGACGCGTGCGAGCGCAGCGGGGAGCGAGCACCGGGTCATCGGCGCAGTGTAGCAAACCCGGCAGCCGGCCGCCGCCCGTCCAGCCGGTCCAGTCCTCCGTCAGGAGCTGTAATACATGTCGAATTCGATCGGATGGGTGGTCATGCGGAAACGCGTGACCTCCTCCATCTTGAGCGCGATGTAAGCGTCGATCATGTCGTTGGAAAACACACCGCCGCGCGTCAGGTACTCGCGGTCGCGATCGAGGTTGTCGAGTGCTTCGTCGAGCGACGCGCAAGGATGCGGGACCTTGGCGGCGACTTCGGGCGGCAGATCGTAGAGGTTCTTGTCGATCGGGTCGCCCGGATGGATCTTGTTCTGCACGCCGTCGAGGCCGGCCATCAACAGCGAGGCGAAGCAGAGGTACGGGTTCGCCGTCGGGTCCGGAAAGCGCACTTCGACCCGCCGCCCCTTCGGATTGCTGACGTACGGAATCCGGCACGCGGCCGATCGGTTGCGCGCCGAGTAGGCGAGATTGATCGGCGCCTCGAACCCCGGCACCAGCCGCTTGTACGAATTCGTGCCCGGGTTGGTGATCGCATTGAGCGACTTCGCATGCTTGATCACGCCGCCGATGTAGAACAGCGCGAACTCGGACAATCCGGCGTAGCCGTTGCCGGCAAACAGATTCTGGCCGCCTTTCCACACCGACTGATGCACATGCATGCCCGAGCCGTTGTCGCCGACGATGGGCTTCGGCATGAACGTCGCCGTCTTGCCGTAGGTGTGGGCAACCATGTGAACCGTGTACTTGAGAATCTGCATCCAGTCGGCGCGCTTGACGAGGCTGTTGAACTTGGTGCCGATTTCGCACTGGCCCGCGGCGGCGACTTCGTGGTGGAACACCTCGACCTCGACGCCCTGCTCCTCGAGCGAGAGCGAGATCGCGTTGCGGATGTCCTGCAGCGAGTCGACCGGCGGCACCGGAAAATAGCCGCCCTTGACCGGCGCGCGATGCGCCGAGTTGCCGCCTTCGAAATCGGTCCTTCCCGTGGACCACGGCGCTTCCTCCGACTCGATCTTGACGGCGCAACCCGACATATCCACGTGCCATGTCACCGAGTCGAAAATGAAGAATTCCGGCTCGGGACCGAAATATGCGGTGTCACCGAGGCCGGTCGACTTCAGATACGCCTCGGCGCGCTTGGCCAGCGAGCGCGGATCGCGATCGTAGCCCTTGCCATCGGTGGGCTCGACGACGTCGCAGGTGACGTTGAGCGTGATCTCTTCGGTGAACGGATCGATGCGCACGCTGTCGGCATCGGGCATCAACAGCATGTCCGAGGCTTCGATCCCTTTCCAGCCGGCGATCGAGGAGCCGTCGAACGCGTGGCCGCTGTCGAACTTGTCCTGCGTGAATTGCTTCGCCGGGACCTGCACATGCTGCTCCTTGCCGCGCGTGTCGGTGAAGCGAAGATCAACGAACTTGACGTCCTTGTCCTTGATCATTTTCAGTACGTCGGCGGATGCAGCCATGGGTTCTCCTTGGAATGGGCGAAGCGATGGAATTTGCTGCGCCGAAGCGGCGTGTTTCGCAGCGCATCAAAAAGCAGAAACTATGCCATAAGCAGCCGTCATTGGCACCGGGTGGAACAAGGGCTTGCGGCTCCCCACGCGCCCGCGCGTCGGAATAGCCGCACCAAATTGCTTCGCGCCGCGGCCGGCTCGCCACCGTATGGTGCGAAGCGAGCGGCTCGCGACCGGGCGCCGGGTCCGGAGCGTCCGACCGCGCTATAATTTTCCTATGAGCGAGATCATTTTCCCACACCGCGGCTCGGGGCAATGCGGCGACCCGCGAACGTCGCTGATCGCATCGGGCGAGCGCTCGCGATGAGCGACTCCGCCGAATCGGTGCTGGCGGCCGGGCATCGTCGTGCGGCCGACGCCTCGTTGCCCTATTTCGGTGCCGTAACGCCGGCCGAAGCAAGGGCATTGCTCGAGTCGGACCCCGCAGCGCGGCTGATCGACGTGCGTACGCGCGCGGAATGGGATTACGTCGGTCGTGTCCCGGGCAGCGTGCTGATCGAATGGACTACCTATCCGGACGGCGCGCCCAATCCGCAGTTCGTCGATGAGCTGCGCCGGGCGGTCGGCGAAACCGGCGCACCGGTCCTGTTTCTGTGCCGCAGCGGCCATCGCTCGGACAGCGCCGCGCGCGCGGCGACAGCGGCCGGATACACGCGCGCGTTCAATGTATTGGAAGGATTCGAGGGCAACAAGGACGCCGACGGACACCGCGGAAACCTGGGCGGCTGGCGCAAGGCCGGCCTGCCCTGGGTTCAGGGATAGAACAGATAGACCTGGTAGCCGGCTTGCGAGGTCGTGCTGGCGTCGATGAACAGCTTGACGGTCAACTCGGCGTTGCCGGCGATGCCGCCGTCGAGGTTCGCGGCGCCGCTCAAGTATTCGCCGGGTGCAAACGCCCGGCGAACGACGATCTGGTCCTGCGCATTGGACAGGGTCAGCTCCAGATACGGGTAGCCCAGCGCATGCGCGGCACGATTGCGTATCGTTGCCGACAAAATCAGCAAGCCCTTGTGCGCCGGGTCCGCCTGCAGGTCGGAGGCCTCGATCGACAGCCCGGAGATGTCCTGAAGCGGCTTCAACTGGCAATCGGCGAGGGCGCAAAGCCGGATCAGCGCGGGCTTGGCCTGCGGCCAGTGAGCGGCGATGGCGTCGCGGAAATGGAACAAGGCCTGCGCGCCGAGGACGATCACCAGCACCGGAATCAGCAGTCCATACGCCCAGGCCGGGAGCCGCAGGCGCTGCCTCGTCTCGGACGCCGAGAAGCGCGATGCGTAAGCAAGCTCGGGATCGATCGAGGCCGCGGGGTTCGCGCCCTCGCCCACCGCCGGCTCCCGGCGATCGTCGGTTTCCTCGTCGACCGGTGAGAGCGCCTGGGCGTTGCGCAAGGTCACCGTCGGCGGCCCGAGCTCCGCTTCGGAGAGTTGCGCCTCGTCGTCGGGCCCGCGCAGGCGGGGCGCCAGCGAAACCAGTGCGAGCTCGCCGTCGAACACCGTGCGGCAATGCCCGCAGCGGACTTGGCCTTCGCGCATCGCGAGCTGCTGCGAGCTCACGCGGAAAATCGTCTTGCAGCCGGGGCAGCGCGTGTATTTTTCCTCAGCCACGATCACGCCTCGACCTCATCGCCCTCATGTCCCGCCGACCGGTCAGTGCCACCCATCCGTCGTCGGTCCCCCATGCGCCGAGTTTAAACCATCGGCGGTACGCCCCGCTCACGACGGCAACCTGGTCTTCGAGTATGCCGGAAAGCACGATCGCGCCGCCGTCCCGGACACGCGCCGCGAGCGCGGGCGCGAGCAGCCGCAGCGGGTTTGCCAGGATATTGGCGACGACGACGTCGACCTTGTCCGGCGCAAGCGCATCGGGAAGCATGAACTGCGCGCTGACGCCATTGCGCGCGGCGTTGGCGCGGCTGGCTTCGACTCGCCTGCGGGTCGATGTCGGTTCCGGTAACCGTGGCCGCTCCGAGCTTGGCGGCGGCGATGGCGAGAATGCCCGAGCCGCAACCGTAATCGAGCACCGACTGTCCCGGCTCGAGGTGCGCGGCGAGCCAGCGCAGGCAAAGCCGCGTCGTCGGGTGGCTGCCGGTGCCGAACGCCAGGCCGGGGTCGAGCTCGAGATTGATGGCCTGCGGATCGACCGGCTCGCACCACGAGGGTATGACCCACAGTCGATCGGCAATCTGCAGCGGCCCGAACTGCGCCTGCGTGCGTCGCACCCAATCCTGCTCGGACAAGGTTTCCAGCGTGAACGCCGGCGTCGCGAGGCCGAGCGCCGCCGCGGCCCGGCGAACGCTGGCTTCGACATCGGCGTCCGCGGCGAACAGCGCGGTCAACCTGCAAAGCGCCCACAGCCCGCCGCTATCTCCCGGCTCGCCGTAGCGCGGCGTCTCGTCGCCGGTGCCGGCGTGCGCATCGGCGGCATCGACCGATGCCGCGCCGGCGGCGAGCATCGCGTCGGACCATGCCTCGGCGGTTGCGGCCGGCGCATCGAAGCGCAATGCGACAAACGGCATCGGCGGGCGCGGACCTACGCCGTCTGCTTGCGCTTGGCCATCCGCTGCTCGAGATAGTGAATCGTGGTCCCGCCGCGCAGGAACGAATCGTCGAGCAGCAGCTCCTGATGCAGCGGAATATTGGTCTTGATGCCCTCGACGACCATTTCCGACAGCGCGACGCGCATGCGGGCGATCGCCTGCTCGCGCGTATCGCCGTATGCGATCACCTTGCCTATCATCGAGTCGTAGTTCGGCGGCACGAAATAATTGTGATAGACGTGCGAATCGACTCGTATGCCCGGCCCGCCCGGCGCGTGATACGACGTGATCCGCCCCGGCGAAGGCGCGAACGTGTCCGGATCCTCGGCGTTGATCCGGCATTCGATCGCGTGCCCGCGCCGGACGACGTCGCGCTGCCGGATTGTCAGCCGCTGGCCGGCGGCGACGCGGATCTGCTGCTGGACGATGTCGATGCCGGTGATCATCTCGGTCACCGGATGCTCGACCTGGATGCGCGTGTTCATTTCGATGAAGAAGAATTCGTCGTCCTGGTACAGGAACTCGAACGTGCCCGCGCCGCGGTAGTTGATTTTGCGACACGCTTCCGCGCAGCGCTCGCCGATGCGCGTCAGCAAACGCAGCGCGATCCCCGGCGCGGGCGCCTCCTCGATGATCTTCTGATGGCGGCGCTGCATCGAGCAGTCGCGCTCGAACAGATAGACGGTGTTCTTGTGCTCGTCGGCCAGCACCTGGATTTCGATGTGGCGCGGCTTGTCCAGATACTTTTCCAGATACACGGTCGGGATTGCCGAACGCCGCGCCCGCTTCCGACCGGGTCAGGCTGACCGCGGGAAGCAGCGCGGCCTCGGTATGCACGACCCGCATGCCGCGCCCGCCGCCGCCGCCGGCGGCCTTGACGATCACCGGGTACTTGACGGCCCGGGCGATCTTGACGATTTCCTTCGGGTCGTCGGGCAGCGCACCTTCGGAGCCCGGGACGCACGGGATGCCGGCCTTGGCCATCGCGATCTTGGCGTTGACCTTGTCGCCCATCAGCCGGATGGTGTCGGGCCGCGGCCCGATAAAGACGAAGCCGCTCTTTTCCACTTTCTCGGCAAAGTCGGCGTTTTCCGACAGGAAGCCGTAGCCGGGATGAATCGCCTGCGCGTCGGTGACTTCGGCCGCGCTGATGATCGCAGGAATGTTCAAATAGCTCTGCGCCGACGGCGGCGGGCCGATGCATACCGACTCGTCGGCCAGGCGCACGTATTTGGCGTCCGCGTCGGCTTCCGAATGGACGACGACGGTCTTGATGGCCATTTCGCGGCACGCGCGCTGGATGCGCAACGCGATTTCACCGCGATTGGCGATCAGCACCTTGTCGAACAGCTGTCCGGCGGATTTGGTTGCCACGGGCGGGGAATAGGCAGGCACGACGCGGTCCGCGCGATTCGCCGTCAAGCGAATCGGGCGCCGGCAGCGTCGACGTCAGCCGATGATCACCAGAGGCTGGCCGTATTCCACGGCCTGCCCGTTCTCGGCCAGGATCGCCTTGACCACGCCGGCCCGGTCGGCCTCGATCTCGTTCATCAGCTTCATCGCCTCGATAATGCAAAGCGGATCGCCGACCTGCACGCTGTCGCCGATGTCGACAAAGGCTTTGGCGCCGGGGGAGGCGGAGCGATAGAAAGTCCCGACCATCGGGGATTTGATCGTGTGGCCTTCGGGTTCCTGCACCACCACCGGAGCAGGCACGTGGGCCATCGGCATCGGGCTCGCATGCTGCGCCGGCAGCGGGTGGTGATGCGCGGCAGGCGCCAGCGCGCGCGTGATACGGACCCGCTCCTCGCCCTCGGCGATTTCGAGTTCCGCGATGCCCGAGCTTTCGACCAGCTCGATCAATGTCTTGAGTTTGCGCAGATCCATCGCGTGTCCCTCGGGCTCAGGGGTGGCTCGCCTTGAGCTGGCGCAGCGCAAATTGGAGCGCCAGCTCGTATCCCAGCGATCCCAGGCCGACGATCGTGCCCACCGCCTTGTCCGAGAAATACGAGTGATGCCGGAAGGGCTCGCGGGCATGGACGTTGGACAGGTGGATTTCGATATAGGGAATCGCCACTGCCGCCAGTGCGTCGCGCAGCGCGACGCTGGTATGGGTAAACGCTGCCGGATTGATCAATACGTAGCGCACAGACTCGTTGCGGGCGGCCTGAACCCGGTCGACCAGCGCGCCTTCGTGGTTGCTCTGGAAGGTCAGCAAACGAATACCGGCCGCTCGAGCGTGCGCCTCGAGGCGGGCATCGATGTCCCGGAGCGTGTCGTGCCCGTAGACTGCCGGCTCCCGCGTGCCGAGAAGATTCAGATTCGGACCATGCAGCACCAGCACTGCAGTGTCGCTGCCCACCCGGCGGACCTTGTTTGCCGGCTTAGCGCTTGTGCGCTTTTGTCCAGCCATGAATCGGCGGCCCCCTTGCCCTCGTAGACGACGAGTTTGCAGGAGATAGCCTCACGTTGTCCAGTGTTTCGCCGGTTTTACCTTGGACGATCGATCGGTCACCTGCTGCCGGCGCGCGGGGTTCCGCGACCAGCGTCAAGCCGGAGCGCGCGGTCTCGCCCAGAGCCAGCCATCAAAGCAGCTTGGTGATCACGCTCCGAAACTTGTCGGGTTTGACGGGGCCCAGGTGCGTATAGGCGACCTTCCCCTGCCGGTCGAGCACCAAGGTGAACGGCAACGCGACCAGGCTGTTGCCCAGGTCCTTGGAAAGGTCCATGGCCCCAAACCCTCCGATCAGCGCCGGGTAATTCAATCCCATCTCTTTGGCAAATTGCTGCACTTTGTCAGCATTATCGACGGCGATGCCGACGATTTGCAGACCTTTAGCACCATATTCATTCTGGGCCCGGACGAATTCCGGCATCTCCTCGCGGCACGGCGCACACCATGTCGCCCAGAAGTTGACGACCAGCACCTTCCCTTGCCACTGCGCGAGCGGCTGGGGTTGCCCGGCGGAGTCCGGCAACGACAGCGCCATTAGAGCAGTGGTGTCGGTCGGCGTCCGATCGAACAGGGCCAAACCGATGCCGGCCGCGAGGGCGAGAACCGCGGCTGTGCCGAAAGCGACGCGACTACGAAGCCGCAGCGCCATGTGAGGTGATAGCGAGCGCTTGCTTACCGACTTGCAGTTTACTCAATTGAACCAGGTCTTTTTCGGCGGCTCGGTAGCGCCCGGAACGACGCTGCCCGCCGGGAGCGCCACGGTCGCCGTTTGCGTCGTCGGCGGATAGCAGATGCCGATGTCGGCGCAGCCTTGCGACTCGGCGTGAATGATCAGCGGCTTGCCGGGGGTGAAATTCCGGACGGCCAGATTGACGGTCACGCTGCCGCGGTAGGTCTCAACCCGACCGAAAAACTCGTCCTGCTTGATCTTGCCGGCGGGCAGCGCCGGCGTCAGCAGCGCGCCGCTCGCCGGGTCGATCGCGAAATGGATCTTGTCGCGATACAGGTAATAGCCGTCGGCGATAGTAAAGCGCGCTTCGACCGTCTGCGCATCCAGCGCCTTGGCCGAGAAAAGGAAAGCCTTGTCCGGCGACAGCGGATGGACCTGGCCCAGAGCCGGCAGGGCGAGCGCCAGCGCCGCGCCGAACGCCAGCGCCCTCGCTGCGCGCTCAATCACGCTGAGGCGAGGTTTCGGCCGCGATCCACTGCAAATAGGCTGGAAGTCCATGGCTGATGGGGACAACAACAATCTCCGGAAGTTCGTAGGGATGGCGCGCCAGGATCGCGGCCTCCAGCGGCGCGTAAAGCGCGTCGCGCGTCTTGATCACCAGTTGCGTTTCCTCGGCCGTTTCGATTTCTCCGCGCCAGTGGTACAGTGAGCGCAACGTCGCGCCGACGTGAATGCACGCCGCCAACCGGGCTTCAAGCAGTTCGCGTGCCAGTGCTTCCGCCGCGAATCGTTCCGGCAGCGTGGTCAGAACCAGGATCAATGCCCCGGGCCCCTGTGCGGGCCTCTCCGGAGCCGCGGCCGGCGACAAGGAGCCTCCATGCGCTTTATCGTGCTGTTCATTTTACTGTCTTTCCCGGTCATCGACCTGATGGTCACGATGCGCTTCGCGCGCTGGACCGGCATCCCGACCCTGGTATGGCTTCTGGCGTCCGCCGCCGTCGGCACGCTGCTGCTGCGCCACGAACGCGGCGGCTTCCGCGCCCGGACGCTGGGCGCGCTTCGCGGCGATCAACCGCTTATGCGCGGGCTGGTCGACAGCGGACGCAAGGTGCTCGCCGCGATGCTGTTCATCCTTCCGGGGATCCTGTCCGATCTGCTCGCGATCGCGCTCTTGATGTTGCCGATCAATCTGGGCCGCCGCCTTGCGACGCAGAGCGCGGGCGCCGGATTCGGCGATCCGCTCGACGGCGACTACCGGCGCATCGAGTAGCTGTCCCGGTCGCGGGCGTGTTCCGCCCTAACCGATAATCGTCTGCTCCGTCCGCCGGGCCCGGGCGTACGCCCAGACCATCAACGCTACGCCGGCGACGATCATCGGCACCGACAGCCACTGCCCCATCGACCATCCGAGCGCCAGGAGTCCCAGGAAGTTGTCGGGCTCGCGCGCGAACTCGACGATAAAACGGAAGGTTCCGTAGCCGACGAGGAACAGGCCCGATACGGCCCCCAGCGGCCGCCGGTGGCGAGCGTACAGCCAGAGCAGCGCGAACAGCGCGAGTCCCTCCAGCCCGACTTCGTAGAGCTGCGACGGATGGCGAGGCAGCATTCCGGTGCGCTCGTACACCTCGGCAAGACTGCGAGCGAGCGCTTGCTGCGCATGTGAGGCCATCCAGGCTTTGTCCTCGTCCGCAGCCTGCGGAAACAGGACCGCCCACGGCGCTCCGGGATCGGTGACCCGTCCCCAGAGCTCGCCGTTGATGAAGTTGCCCAGCCGTCCGAACGCGAGTCCCAGAGGAATCAGCGGCGCGACGAAGTCGGTCACGTCCAGCCAGCGCTTGTGCCGGATCCGGGCATACACCAGCAGGGCGATCAGAACGCCGAGGAAGCCGCCGTGAAAGCTCATGCCTCCCTGCCAGAGGGCGAGCGTTTCCATCGGATGCGCCAGGTAGTACATCGGCTTGTAGAACAGGATGTAGCCGAGACGGCCGCCCAGGATCACGCCGAAGACGCCGTAGAACAGCATGTCGTCGACGTCGCGCGGGTGCCAGCCGGTGAGGAGATTTTGCCGTGCCCGTATCTTGCCCAAGACCACGAACAGCACGAATCCGACCAGGTACATGAGCCCGTACCAGCGCACCGCAAGGGGGCCCAGATGGATGGCGACCGGATCGAATTGCGGGTGGACCAGCATCAAGCGATTATGACATTGCCGCCGCCGCGTCCCGGCGCCTCGCCGCTCCGCGGACCGACGCGCGCGCCGTGGCTACGAATTGCGATAGGCATGCGCTGCGGTGGGCCGCCCGCCACGCGAGCAGCACCGTCAGCAGCGGCGAGTCCTCTCGCAGCCGGCGGTAGACGACGCCGCGGCGACGCATTTGGCGCAGCGACGCCGGCACCAGGGCGACGCCGAGGCCGGCGGAGACGAGACTGACGATCGTCTGCATCTGGATCGCTTCCTGCGCGATGCGCGGCGTGAAGCCGCACCGCCGGCAGAATTCGATGATCGCGTCGTACAGACCCGCTGCGGCGGAACGGGGAAAGATGACGAACGGCCTCCCCGCCAGCGAGTCCAGCGAAAGCGCCGCGCGCGATCGCGCCAGAGGATCGTCTGCCGGCAAGGCGGCAACCAGCGGCTCGCGCAGCAGCGGCAGCATCGCAAGCGCAGTATCGTCGACCGGCGCCAGCAGCATGCCCGCGTCGATGCGCCCCTCGTGCAGCTCGCGCAACTGGACGTCGCTGGTCAGCTCGCGCAACTCGAGCGTCACGCCCGGGTGCGCTGCGCGATAGGCGCTGAGCAGTCCCGGCAGGATGCTGTAATCGACGGTGCTGATGAAACCGAGCGTCAATCGTCCGGCCTCGCCGGACTCGACCCGCCGCGTCCGGACGGCGAGCGTCTCGGCATCGGCCAGCATTCCGCGCGCCTGATCCAGCAGATAGGCCCCGGCGTCGGTCAATTCGACCCGACGCTTGCTGCGGCGAAACAGCAGCACGCCGATCTCACGCTCGAGCTGCTGGATCTGACGCGACAGCGGCGGCTGCGACATGTGCAGGCGCGCCGCAGCGCGCCCGAAGTGCAGCGACTCGGCGACGGCCACGAAATAGCGCAGGCGGCGGAGGTCCGGCATTGATACCTTTAACGCATCAATTATAGCGAAAAAGTGTATTGGACAGTATTAGAGCCCGCGCGCTATAAAAGCCGGCAATGGCCTTGCCGATGCGCACCTCGATCCTCGACCGCTATCACCCGGCGACGCTGCTTTCGCTGACCTCGCTGTTCTGGGCCGGCAACATGGTCATCGGCCGCGCCGTCGCCGACGCGATGTCGCCGATAGGCCTGTCGTACTGGCGATGGGTGATCGTGATCGCCGTGCTGGCGCCGTTCTGCTGGCGTGAAGTGCTCGCCAAGCGGACGCAGCTGTTTCGTTCGTGGCGGATTGTGCTGCTGCTGAGCGTAATGAGCACCGGGCTTTACAACGCGCTGACCTACTGGTCACTTCACTACACGACGGCGACCAACACGACGCTGCTGAACTCGACGATCCCGATCTGGGTGATGGTCGCGTCGTGGATCCTGCTCAGGCACTTGCCGCCGACGCGTGCCCTGCTGGGATTCCTGACTTCGCTGGTCGGCGTGCTGTTCATCGTCGCGCACGGCCATCCGGGCGCGCTGTTCACGCTGGCGCCGAATGTCGGCGACCTGATCATGCTGATCGCGCTGTTCATCTGGGGCTTCTACGCGGTGCTGCTCCGCTATCGCCCAGCCGATCTCTCGCCGCTTGGTTATGTGTTCGTCACCGGCGTAATCGGCACGCTGATCGCGACGCCGTTCTTCCTGATCGATCGCGCCGTGTCGGCAACGCCCGACCTGTCGTGGCAGGCACTGGCGGCGATCGGGTATTTCGCGCTGTTCTCCAGCCTTGCCGCGACGCTTTGCTACAACAACGCGATCGATCGGGTCGGCCCCGTCCACGCGAGCCTGTTCATCCACCTGGTGCCGCTGTTCGGAAGCCTGCTCGCTATCGCCTTTCTCGACGAGCGGCCGGGTTGGCAGCATCTGATCGGCATGGCGCTCATTTTGTTCGGGATACTGCAGGCCCGACGCGGCGCGGTCGCCGCACCAAGGCGCTGACGCATCCGCGCCGCACTCGCGCGGAGCGACTGCGGCGCCGTACATCGACACCCTATCAGGATCCTCGACACGCCATGGCCAACAACCGACGCAGCTCGCATCATCACCCAGGGAGTCGCCCGCTCGCCTAACCGCGCGATGCTTCGCGCCGTAGGTTTCGGCGACGGCGATTTCGACAAGCCTATCGTCGGCGTGGCCAACGGCCACAGCACGATGAATCCCTGCAATGCCGGGATCCAGCCGCTGGTCGACCGCGCGATGGCGGCGCTGGCCGCAGCCGGTGCGAAGCCGCAGGTCTTCGGGTTCCCGACGGTGACCGACGGCATCGGCATGGGCACCGAAGGCATGAAATATTCGCTGGTGTCGCGCGAGGTCATCGCCGACTCGATCGAGGTCGCCGTGATGGGGCAGTGCATGGACGGCGTCGTCTGCGTCGGCGGCTGCGACAAGAACATGCCGGGCTCGATGATGGCGATGGCGCGGATGAACGTGCCGGCGATCTTCGTCTACGCCGGCACGATCAAGCCCGGTTTCTGGAAGGGCCAGAAGCTGACCATCGTCAGCCCGTTCGAGGCGGTCGGCGCGTTCACCGCCGGCAAGATGTCGAAGGAGGATCTGGACGGCATCGAAAAAAACGCCTGTCCGACCGTCGGCGCTTGCGGCGGGCAATACACGGCCAACACGATGTCCTCGTCGTTCGAGGCACTGGGGATGAGTCTGCTCGGCAGCTCGCAGATCGGCGTCGCCCGATCCGGAAAAGGCCGATAGCGCGGCGGCGTCGGCAAGCGCGCTGGTTCATGCGATCGAACTGGATTTGAAGCCGCGCGACATCATCACGCGCCAGCTCGATCGAAAACGCGATAGCGCTGGTGATGGCGACCGGCGGCTCGACCAACGCGGTGCTGCATTACCTCGCGATCGCCGCCGCGGCCGGGGTCGAGTGGTCGATCGACGATTTCGAGCGCGTGCGCCAGCGCGTGCCGGTGCTCTGCGACCTCAAGCCCTCCGGACGCTTCGTCGCCGTCGATTTCCATGCGCGCGGGCGGCGTGCCGCAGGTGCTCAAGATGCTGCTCGCCCACGATCTGCTCACGGCGATTGCATGACGATTACCGGCAAGACGATCGGCGAGGAACTTGTCCGACGTCTCCGACACGCCGCGTCGCGATCAGGAGGTGATCCGGCCCTGGGACAAGCCGATGTACGCGCAGGGCCATCTGGCGATCCTCAAGGGCAATCTCGCGCCGGAGGGCTGCGTGGCCAAGATCACCGGTCTGAAGAGTCTGTCGATCACCGGCCCGGCGCGGGTGTTCGATTCCGAGCCTGCAGCGCTGGACGCGATCATCGGCAAGAAAATCAAGCCGGGCGACGTGATGGTGATCCGCTACGAAGGCCCGAAAGGCGGCCCCGGCATGCAGGAAATGCTGGCGCCGACGTCGGCACTGATCGGCCAGGGCTTGGGCGAAAGCGTCGGGTTGATCACCGACGGCCGCTTTTCGGGCGGCACCTGGGGCATGGTCGTCGGCCATGTCGCGCCCGAGGCGTACGTCGGCGGCATGATCGCGCTGGTCGAGGAGGGCGACTCGATCACGATCGATGCGCACCAGCGGCTGATCCAGCTCAACGTCGACGACGCCACGATCGCCGCGCGTCGCGCGAAATGGTCGCCGCCACCGCCGCGCTACACGCGAGGCGTGCTGGCCAAGTACATGAAGCTGGTATCGACCGCGAGCCGCGGAGCGCTGACCGACGCCGGCTAGGTTAGGGCTGGCATTTCGCAAGAAAATCGACATGAGCGTTTCTCATGCGGTCTGGTCGGGCGTAAGGGACGGCCCTTGTCGCTCCGGTCGGCTTCGGCTGGTTCAAGGAACAAGGAACCAATGACGACGCTGAAGATCGTAAGCATCGTGCTCATCGTCGCGGGCGTATTCGGCCTGAACGCCGGCGTGCGCGCTGACTGAATCGCGTCGGCGGTCAGCCGCCCGCTCAAGGCCCGCGACGGCGCGAGAGGAGGCGTCGATGCGCCTGTTCTCCTGCGTCTTGGTGCGGATCGCTCCGCTGGCGCTGCTCGCCGCCTGCGCGACGGCGCCGGTCGGCCCTCCGGTCGCATCGCCGCGATTCGTCGTCGGCGACCACTGGCAATACCGGGTGATCGACAACATGCGGCGCGGCGCCGTGTCGCAGATCGACGCCGAAGTCGTAGCGCTGGCCGGAGATGTCGCGACGCTGCGCGTCGTGAAGGTCAATGGCGAAGTGCGTTCCGAATGGACCGACGAAATCGAAGGCGGCGGAGGCCTGCGCGCAGGAATGCTGGATGGCTCGACGCGCCGCTTCGCGCCGGCCGCTGCGCTGCTCGCGTTCCCGCTCGAGCAGGGCAAGACCTGGCGCCAGGTCGTCCCGACGTTTCGCCGCGATATCGAGCTGCCCGACCAGATCCTGATTTACGGCGACGTGCAAGGGCGCGCCGCCGTGGCGGTGCCGGCAGGCAACTTCGACACCGTACGCCTCTACAGGGTGCTGGATCTCGACGACCGACAGCCATGGCGCACCCGGACGACTCGCCGCGATCAGGTCTGGTATGCGCCCGAGGTCAAGGGGGTGGTGCGCGAGACGCGCGAGGCCACCTACGCCGAGCCCGGGGACAGCGGCGCGACGCAGGTTTATACCGAACGCACGGTCACCGAGCTCGTCTCGTTCCGGCCTGGTCGCGGCTAGCTGCCCGGCGTCCGCCGAGTTTCTAAAGGCCCAGACGCTGCCAGATGATCGTCGTCAGGCTTGCCTGGTTCAAGGTGTAGAAATGGAGGCCCGGCGCGCCGTGCGAGAGCAGACCGTCGCAAAGGTCGGTGACGACGTCGAGGCCGAAGGCGCGGATGGCCGCGCTGTCGTCGCCGAGGCTCTCGAGCTTGCTTCGGATCCAGCGCGGGATCTCCGCGCCGCACGCATCGGAAAAGCGCGCCAGCTTGGTGAAGCTCGCGATCGGCATCACGCCGGGCACGATCGGCACGTCGATGCCACGCGCGGCGGCCTCGTCGACGAAGTGATAGTAGCTGTCGGCGTTGAAGAAATACTGGGTGATCGCTGAGTCGGCGCCGGCATCGAGCTTGCGCTTGAAGTTCGCCATGTCCTCGCCTGGGACTCCGGGCCTGCGGGTGGTATTCCGGATAACAGGCGACGTCGATGTGGAACCAGTCGCCGGTGGTCTCGCGGATGAACGCGACCAGCTCGTTCGCATAGCGGAATTCACCGACGTCGGCGCTGCCGGACGGCAGGTCGCCGCGCAGCGCCACCAGATGGCCGATGCCGTGCTCGCGATAGGTGGCCAGCGTCGCGCGCACGGTGTCCCGGGTCGAACCGATGCATGAGATGTGCGGCGCCGCGCGCTGGCCGCTCGCCTGGATGTCGAGCACCGCCGCGAGCGTGCGGTCGCGCGTCGAGCCGCCGGCTCCGTAGGTCACCGAAAAGAACTTCGGACCGAGCTGCGCGAGCTGAGCTCGCGTCGCGGAAAGCTTCGTCGCACCCTCCGGCGTCGCCGGCGGGAAGAACTCGAAGCTGAAAATCCGATCGCTGCCTCCGCTCATCGCCGGGCGCCCGCTACGCTTTTTTCGGCAGCAGCAGCGCCGACAGCGCCCAGGAGATGATGCTGTACAGGATCGCGCCGAGCACTGCCGACCAGAAGCCGGCGACGTGGAAGCCTTCGATGAACGAGGCGACGAACCAGAACAACAGGCCGTTGATCACGAAGATGAACAGTCCCAGGGTCAGCAAGGTCGCCGGCAAGGTCAGCAGCACCAGCACCGGACGGATGAAGGTATTGATCAGCCCCAGCACCAGCGCCGCAATCAGCGCCGTGACGAGCGAATCGACCTTGATCGACGACATCAGGTAAGGCAGCGCGAACAGCGCCGCGGCATTGATCAGCCATACGATCAGAAGGCGCATGCTTGGTTCTCCCAGTTCGAAGCGTTACGACGCGGCAAAAGCAAACTCGCCGCGATGCCCGGCGGATTGAACGTCACTGCAAGTGACGGTCGAATCCGCCGGCACGGCATGACCGTTGCGCGAGAGCGCGACGGTCGATGCCGCCCGCGACAACGTGCCTAATAGCGATATGTCTCCGGTTTGTAGGGTCCTTGGACATCGACCCCAATGTAGCGCGCCTGCTTGTCGGACAGCTCGGTCAGCATCGCGCCCAGCTTTTTGAGCTGCAGCCGCGCCACCTTTTCGTCCAGATGCTTGGGCAAGACATAAACGCCGATCGGATATCTGCCGCTCCTGCTCCTGGCGTCGGTCCACAGCTCGATCTGCGCCATCACCTGATTGGCGAACGAGCTCGACATCACATAGCTCGGATGCCCGGTTCCGCAGCCCAGGTTCACCAGCCTTCCCTCGGCCAGCAGGATGATGCGCTTGCCGTCGGGAAAGATGACGTGGTCGACCTGGGGCTTGATGTTGTCCCACGTGTATTGCTTGAGCCCCGCGACGTCGATTTCGTTGTCGAAATGGCCGATGTTGCACACGATCGCGTTGTGCTTCATGCGCTTCATGTGCGCGAGCGTGATGACGTCGATGTTGCCGGTCGCGCTGACGAAGATATCCGCCTTGTCGGCGGCGTAATCCATCGTCACGACGCGGTAGCCTTCCATCGCCGCCTGCAGCGCGCAAATCGGATCGACTTCGGTGACCCAGACCTGCGCCGACAATGCGCGCAGCGCCTGCGCCGAACCCTTGCCGACGTCGCCGTACCCGGCGACGAGCGCGATCTTGCCGGCGATCATCACGTCGGTCGCGCGCTTGATGCCGTCGACGAGCGATTCGCGGCAGCCGTAAAGATTGTCGAACTTGCTCTTGGTCACCGAATCGTTGACGTTGATCGCCGGAAAGGCCAGCCGGCCCTCCTTGTGCATCGTGTACAGGCGCTTGACGCCGGTCGTCGTTTCCTCGGTGACTCCCTTGATGCTGGATTTGATGCGCGAATAGAAATGCGGATCCTGCGCCAGCCGCCGCGCGATCGCGGCGAACAGCGCGAACTCCTCCTCGTTCGACGGATGGCCGATCAGCGACCGGTCCGACTCGGCCTGCGCGCCCAGGTGCACCAGCAGGGTCGCGTCGCCGCCGTCGTCCAGGATCATGTTCGGCGCGCCGTCGGCCGAGCCCGGGCCGCCCCATTCGAAAATGCGATGGGTGAACTCCCAGTACTCGTCGAGCGTCTCGCCCTTGTAGGCGAATACGGGGACTCCGCTGGCGGCGACCGCTGCCGCCGCGTGGTCCTGCGTCGAGTAAATATTACAAGATGCCCAGCGCACTTCGGCGCCGAGCGCCTTCAAGGTTTCGATCAGCACCGCCGTCTGGATCGTCATGTGCAGGCTGCCGGCGATACGTGCGCCGCGAAGCGGCTGCTCGGGCGCGAACTCCTCGCGGATCGCCATCAACCCGGGCATTTCGGTCTCGGCGATGGCGATTTCCTTGCGGCCCCAGGCGGCGAGCTCCAGGTCGGCCACCCGGAAGTCGGTGAATTGCTGGATATCGGTTGGTGCGTTCATGCGTCACTCCATAGAGCGACAGCCGAGGGGAAAGGAGGGATTCCTGCTCGTTCCCCCGCGCGCGAGTCGCGGTTCAACGAGCGCCGTTGCCATGGGAATGCCCCGAGCCTGGCAGCCGGCCGGACCTGCAGCGGCTGTTGCAACGCTCCTCGGGGATGGTGATTTTAGCCTAAGCATGGCCTCCTGTGGACCCCGCGTCCGCGCCGTCCGGGCGGCGCTGCCGGCCGTCCGCGGGTCCGGCGGGCCCAATAACTGCTTACAACTTAAGGCCCGGGCCCAAATACCTGGTTACAACTCCAGTGCAACGAACCGGGCAAAAGCCGGACAATCCAACGATTGTGCCCTTCGGGCGTGGTGCCCCATAAGCGATGAACGATCAAACGCGCGACCCGGGAAGGCCCGAGCATCCGGCAGCTGCCGAGCGGCGGTCGCCGGCAGAAACCGTCGAACAGCCCGCGCTGACCCGGCCCGGTCCGCGCTCGCGCCGCTGGCCCTGGCTGCTGGCCGCGATCGCGCTTGCCGCGGCCGCGCTGGCCGCCTGGTACTGGTTCGGGCATGGCAGCGGCGACCAGGCCAAGGCGGGCGGCAAGGGCGATGCCGCCTCGCGCCCGATGCCGGTCGTGGCCGCGCCGGCGCGCAAGGGCAATATCGACGTCTACCATCGACGCGCTGGGCACGGTGACGCCGCTGCAACAACGTCGTCGTCCGCACTCGCGTCGACGGACAGCTGATGAGCGTCGCCTTCCGCGAGGGCCAGAACGTCAAGGCGGGCGACCTGCTCGCGCAGATCGATCCGCGGCCGTTCGAAGTGCATGCTGACGCAGGCGAACGGACAGATGGCGCGCGACCAGGCGCAACTCAAAAATGCGCAGGTCGATCTCGAGCGCTATCGGACGCTGCTCGCCCAGGACTCGATCTCCAGGCAGCAGGTCGACACGCAGGCGGCGCTGGTTCGCCAGTTTCAGGGCGCCGTCGAGTCCGACAAGGGCGCGATCGACAATGCCAGGCTGCAGATCACCTATGCCCGCATCACCGCGCCGATCAGCGGCCGCGTCGGATTGCGGCAGGTCGATCCGGGCAATATCGTGCACGCCTCGCGACAGCAACGGACTGGTGACGATCACTCAGGTGCAGCCGGTCACCGTCATCTATCCGGTGCCGGAGGACAACGTGCCGCGCATCGTCAAGCGCATGCAAAGCACACAGTCCGTCGCAGTCGATGCATTCGACCGCAGCGGCAAGACCAAGCTCGCGACGGGCCGCCTGCTGACGATCGACAATCAGATCGACACGACCACCGGGACGGTCAAGGTCAAGGCCGAATTTCCCAACACCGACAGCGCGCTGTTTCCGAACCAGTTCGTCAACGTCCGCATGGTGGTCGAAACGCATGAGGACGCGACGCTGGTCCCGACGCGCCGCCATCCAGCGCGGCGCGCCGGGCACGTTCGTCTTCCTGGTAAAGGAGGACAAGACCGTCGCGGTGACCCCGGTGCAGCTCGGCGCGGTCTCGGGCGAGACGACCGAGGTGAGCAAAGGGCTCGCAGCCGGGGAATCTGGTCGTCGTCGACGGCGCCGACAAGCTTCGTGACGGCTCGAGCGTCGAATTGATCGACGCCGCCGCACGGGCGACGCAACAGGCGGCGCCGCCGCGCCAGAATGCGCCGGGCGCCGGCAAGGGGGCAAACGGCCAGGGCCGGCGCAGCAAGGGCGGCGGCTGACGCGCCGCCGGCGCAAGGCCGCGACACCCGATGAAAGCGTTGCGATGAACCCGTCTCGTCCGTTCATCCTGCGCCCGGTCGCGACCTCGCTGTTGATGCTCGCGATCCTGCTCGCCGGCGTCATCGCGTACCGCGTGCTGCCGATTTCGGCGCTGCCGCAGGTCGACTATCCGACGATACAGGTGGTGACGCTGTATCCGGGTGCCAGTCCCGACGTCACGACCTCGTCGATCACCGCGCCGCTCGAGCGGCAGTTCGGACAGATGCCGGGATTGAAGCAGATGTCGTCGACCAGCTCGGGCGGCGCGTCGGTCATCACGCTGCAGTTCGACCTGAATCTGTCGCTCGACATCGCCGAGCAGGAAGTGCAGGCGGCGATCAACGCGTCCGGCAGCTTCCTCCCGGCCGACCTTCCGACGCCGCCGATCTACAACAAGGTCAATCCGGCCGACACGCCGATCATGACCTTGGCGCTGACGTCCAAGACGCTGCCGCTGCCGAAGATCGAGGACCTCGCCGACACGCGGCTCGCGACCAAGCTGTCGCAGCTGCCGGGCGTGGGGCTGGTTTCGTTGAGCGGCGGACAGCGGCCGGCGGTGCGGATCCAGGCCAATCCGACCGCGCTGGCGGCGTACGGCCTCTCGCTCGACGACGTGCGCACCGCGATCAGCAATGCCAACACCAACCAGGCCAAGGGGAGCTTCGACGGGCCGACGCGGGCGTCGACGATCGACGCCAACGATCAGCTGAAGAGCGCCGACGAATACAAGAGCATGATCGTCGCCTACCGCAACGGCTCGCCGGTGCGACTCACCGACGTTGCCGACATCGTCGACGGCGCCGAGAACACGCGACTTGCTGCCTGGGCCAATCAACAGCCGGCGATCATCGTCAACATCCAGCGCCAGCCCGGCGCCAACGTGATCGAGGTCGTCGACCGGATCAAGCAGCTGCTGCCGCAGCTGCAGGCGTCGCTGCCCGCCGCCGTCGATGTCACGATGCTTACCGACCGCACGATCACGATACGAGCGTCGGTGCACGACGTGCAGTTCGAGCTCTTCCTCGCGGTCGCGCTGGTCGTGATGGTCATTTTCCTGTTCCTGCGCAGCCTCTCGGCAACGGTGATTCCGAGCGTCGCGGTGCCGCTGTCGCTGATCGGCACGTTCGGCGTGATGTACCTGGCCGGCTTCTCGATCAACAACCTGACCCTGATGGCGCTGACGATCGCAACCGGCTTCGTCGTCGACGACGCGATCGTGATGATCGAGAACATCGCCCGCTACATCGAGGCCGGCGAAAAGCCGCTGGCGGCTGCGCTCAAAGGTGCCGAGCAGATCGGGTTCACGATCATCTCGCTGACGATCTCGCTGATCGCGGTGCTGATCCCGCTGCTGTTCATGGGCGATGTCGTCGGCCGCCTGTTCCGCGAATTCGCCATCACGCTGGCGATATCGATCCTGATTTCGGCGGTCGTGTCGCTGACCCTGACGCCGATGATGTCGGCGCGCTTCCTGCGCCACACCGAAAAGGAAAAGCAGGGCAAGCTTTACCGGCGAAGCGGCGAGATCTTCGATCGCGTGATCGAGCGCTACGGCCAGATGCTCAACTGGGTGCTCGACCGGCAGGGCGCGACTCTGATCGTCGCGCATCATCACGCTGCTGCTGACCGTCGTCCTGTACATATTCATTCCGAAAGGCTTCTTTCCGATCCAGGACACCGGCGCGATCCAGGGCATCACCGAGGCGCCGCAAACGATCTCGTTCGCCGCGATGGCGGAGCGGCAGCAGGCACTCGCCGCCGTCATCCTGCAGGACCCCGCGGTCGAGAGCCTGTCGTCGTTCATCGGCGTCGACGGCACCAACGTGACGCTTGAACAGCGGCCGGATGCTGATCAACCTGAAGCCGCTCTCGCAGCGGCACGGGCGCGCCACCGACGTGATCCGCGATCTGCAAGCGCGTGCTCGCCAGCGTCGAAGGCATCACGCTGTACATGCAGCCGGTGCAGGACCTGACGATCGAGGACCGGGTCAGCCGGACGCAATACCAGTTCACGATCGAGGACACGAACCCGGACGAATTGAGCGTCTGGGTTCCGCGCATCGTCGAGCGTCTGCGGCAGATTCCGCAGCTGGCCGACGTCGCCAGCGACCTGCAGGACGGCGGCCTGCAGGCTTACGTGGACATCGACCGCGCGACGGCGAGCCGCTACGGGATTACTCCGGCCGCGATCGACAACGCGTTGTACAACGCGTTCGGCCAGCGACTGGTGTCGACGATATTCACGCAGACGAATCAGTATCGCGTCGTGCTGGAAGTAAAGCCCGAGTTCCAGCTCGGGCCGGAAGCGCTGTCGCAGATCTATGTGCCGGTCGGCAACGTCTCGTCGGCGCCGGCGTCGGTCGGGGCCAACGCCTCGGCGGCGCTGGCCGCGCCGGGCGCGGGCGCCAGTCCGGCCGGCGGCGAGCCAGCAATCCCCGCAACAGGTGCCGCTGACGTCGATCGCGCGGATCAGCGAGCACGCGACGGCGCTGGTCGTCACTCACATCGGCCAGTTTCCGGCGGCGACAATCTCGTTCAACCTGGCGCCCGGAGCGTCGCTCGGCAATGCGGTCGAGGAAATCCAGAAAGCGCAGCAGGAGCTCGGACTGCCGGCCAGCGCGCAATTGCGTTTTCAGGGCGCCGCCGCGGCATTTCGCGGCTCGCTCGCCAACGAGCTCTGGCTGATCCTCGCCGCGATAGTCACGATGTACATCGTGCTCGGCGTGCTGTACGAAAGCTACATCCATCCGATCACGATCCTGTCGACGCTGCCTTCCGCCGGCGTCGGCGCGCTGCTGGGCCTGATGATCTTCGGCAAGGATCTCGACGTCATCGCCATCATCGGCATCGTGCTTCTGATCGGCATCGTCAAGAAAAACGCGATCATGATGATCGACTTCGCGCTCGACGCCGAGCGCAAGGAAGGCAAGCCGCCGCGCGAGGCGATCTACCAGGCGTGCCTGCTGCGCTTTCGCCCGATCATGATGACCACGATGGCGGCGCTGCTCGCCGCGCTGCCGCTGATGCTGGGCTGGGGCGTGGGCTCCGAATTGCGCCATCCGCTGGGCATCACGATGGTCGGCGGCCTGATCGTCAGCCAGATGCTGACCTTGTTCACCACGCCGGTCATCTACCTCGCGTTCGACCGCCTCGCTCGCCGGGTCGAAGGGCGCCGCGGCCGGAAGGCCGGATCCGAGCCCGCGCCTCGGGCCGGCGATTGACATGGCCGACGAAGAATCCGACGCGCTGCCCGGACAGGTCAACCTGTCGGCGCCATTCATCGCGCGGCCGGTCGCGACGACGCTGCTGACCATCGGCCTCGCGCTCGCCGGCGCCGCGGCGTTTCGCCTGCTGCCGGTTTCGCCGCTTCCGCAAGTCGACTTTCCGACGATCTCGGTGTCGGCGTCGCTGCCCGGCGCGAGCCCGGAAACGATGGCCGCGACCGTCGCCACGCCGCTCGAGCGCTCGCTCGGCCGCATCGCCGGCGTGACCGAGATGACGTCGAGCAGCTCGCTGGGTTCGTCGCGCGTCACCCTGCAATTCGAGCTTTCACGCGACATCGATGGCGCAGCGCGCGACGTCCAGGCCGCGCTCAACGCGGCGCGAAGCCTCTTGCCGACCGGGCTCCCGGGCAATCCGACCTATCGCAAGGTCAATCCGGCCGACGCGCCGATCATGATCCTGGCGCTGACGTCCGACACGATGACGCAGGGGCAGATGTACGACGCCGGCTCGACGATCATCGCGCAGAAGCTCTCGCAATTGTCCGGCGTCGGCGACGTGCAGGTCGGCGGCAGCTCGCTGCCGGCGGTGCGGGTCGAGCTCGATCCGCCGAAGCTCAACAAGTACGGCATCGGCTTCGAGGACGTGCGCACGGTGCTCGCCGCGACCAATGCCAACCGGCCGAAGGGATCGCTCGAGGACGGCGATCGCCATTGGCAGATCCAGGCGAACGACCAGGCGAAAAAAGCCGCCGACTATCTGCCGCTGATCGTCGCCTACCGCAACGGCGCCGCGGTCCGGCTCACCGACCTCGGCCAGGTCGTCGACTCGGTGCAGGACCTGCGTAACGCCGGATCGTCGAACGGCAAGCCTTCGGTGCTGATCATCATCAGCCGGCAGCCGAACGCGAACATCATCGAGACGGTCGACAGCGTGACCGAAATGCTGCCGCAGATCCGCGCCTCGATCCCGAGCGCGATCAAGCTCGACGTCGTGATGGAGCGTACGACGACGATACGCGCGTCGCTGCGCGACGTCGAGCGCACGCTGATCGTCGCGGTGTGCCTGGTGGTGCTCGTCGTGTTCGTCTTTCTGCGCCATTGGCGGGCGACGCTGATCCCGAGCGTTGCCGTGCCGGTGTCGCTGGTCGCGACTTTCGGCGGCGATGTACCTGTTCGGTTTCAGCCTGAACAACCTTTCGCTGATGGCGCTTACCATCGCCACCGGCTTCGTCGTCGACGATGCGATCGTCGTCCTGGAAAACGTCTCGCGGCACATCGAGCGCGGGCATCGCGCCGTTCCAGGCCGCGCTGCAAGGCGCGCGCGAAGTCGGCTTCACCGTCCTGTCGATGAGCCTGTCGCTGATCGCGGTGTTCATACCCATTTTGCTGATGGGCGGCATCGTCGGCCGCTATTTCCGCGAGTTCGCCGTGACGCTGTCGGTCGCGATCCTGATTTCGCTGATGCTGTCGCTGACGATGACGCCGATGATGTGCTCGCGGCTGCTGCTTCCGGCAAGCGAGCGGCGGCACGGGCGGCTGTACGCGTGGAGCGAGCGCGGTTTCGAGCGGCTGCGCCGCGGCTACGAGAAGAGCCTCGCCTGGGTGCTGACGCACGGGATCCTGATGATGCTGATCCTGCTGGCGGTCGTCTGCCTGAACGTCTACCTGTACGTGATCATTCCGAAGGGCTTCTTTCCGACCCAGGACACCGGCCGCCTGATCGGTTTCATCCAGGCCGACCAGAGCATCTCGTTCCAGGCGATGCAGCCGAAGCTCGCCAGCTTCATCGACATCGTGCGCGCCGATCCGGCGGTCGAGAACGTCGTCGCATTCACCGGCGGCGCGCAGCGCAATACCGGCAGGATGTTCGTCCAGCTGAAGCCGCTGGCCGAGCGCAAGGAGTCGGCCGACAAGATCATCGCGCGCTTGCGCATCAAGCTCGCCAACGAGCCCGGCGCGAACCTGTTTCTCAACCCGGTGCAGGACATCCGCGTCGGCGGCAGGCAGGCGAATGCGACCTACCAGTACACGCTGCAGGCGGACGACCTGGATGAGCTGCGCACCTGGGAGCCGCGCATCCGCGCGGCGCTGTCGCGCCTGCCGCAACTGGTCGACGTCAACACCGACCAGCAGGACAAGGGGCTGCAGACTTCGCTGGTGATCGATCGCGACGCCGCGGCGCGGCTCGGGGTATCGCCGCGGCTTGATCGACACCACCCTGAACGACGCGTTCGGCCAGCGACAGGTATCGACGATCTATTCGGCGCTCAACCAGTACCACGTCGTGATGGAGGCGGCGCCCGAATACTGGCAGTCGCCCGACGCGCTCGACGACGTCTACGTCAGCACGCCAAGCGGCGCGCAGGTGCCGCTGTCGGCGATCGCTCGTTACGCCCCGACCAACACCGCGCTGGGCGTCAATCACCAGTCGCAGTTCGTCGCTTCGACGATCTCGTTCAATCTCCCCGAAGGAACGTCGCTCGGCCAGGCGACGGTCGCCATCGACAGGGCGCTCGCCGAGCTCGGGGTTCCCGGCGACGATACGCGGCAGCTTCCAGGGAACCGCGCAGGCGTTCCAGGCTTCTCTCAACAGCCAGCCCTGGCTGATCCTGGCGGCCTTGCTGACCGTCTATATCGTGCTGGGCATCCTGTATGAAAGCTACGTGCACCCGATCACGATTCTGTCCACGCTGCCGTCTGCCGGCGTCGGGGCGCTGCTCGCGCTGCTGCTGTTCAAGACCGAGTTCAGCGTCATCGCGCTGATCGGCGTCATATTGCTGATCGGCATCGTCAAGAAGAACGCGATCATGATGATCGACTTCGCGCTCGATGCCGAGCGCCACCGGGGCAAGAACTCGCGCGACGCGATATTCGAGGCCTGCCTGCTGCGCTTCCGTCCGATCATGATGACGACGATGGCCGCGCTGCTTGCCGCGATACCGCTCGCGCTGGGCAATGGCGATGGCGCGGAGCTGCGCCGGCCGCTGGGCATCTCGATCGTCGGCGGACTGATCGTCAGCCAGATGCTGACCTTGTACACGACGCCGGTCGTGTATCTCTATCTCGACCGTTTCAGCCTGTGGACGCGCCGGCTGCGGCAGCGTCGACATCCGACGGCAAGTCCCGCCGCGGCGGCCGCCGAGTGATGAGGACGATGGCAACGATGCACAAGCTACCCGAATGCCGCCTGAGCCTCGCCGCCGCGATCATCGCCGGCGCGGCGACGCTGCTTTCCGGCTGCACGCTCGGCCCGAACTACGCGCGGCCCGAGACCGAGGCGCCCGCGGCGTACAAGGAAGCGCAGGGGTGGAAGACGGCGCAACCGCGCGAGACCGAGCCTCGCGGTCCCTGGTGGACGGTCTTCAACGATCCGCAACTCGATGCGCTGCTCGGGCAGGTCGAAGTCAGCAATCAGACGATCAAGGCGGCGGAAGCGCGCGTTCGCGAGGCGCGAGCGCTGACGCAGCAAGCGCAGGCCGCCTATTTTCCGATCGTGACCGCCAACGCCAGCGCGACGCGCGGCGGCGGCCGCGCCACCATCGGCGGCAGCACCGACGTCAGCGGCGGCGGCGTGGGCGGAGCGGTGCGCAACAGCTACAACGTCTCGCTCGACGTCAACTGGGAGATCGACCTGTGGGGCCGCGTGCGCAGGACCGTCGAGGCCGGCGAAGCGACGGCGCAGGCAAGCGTGGCCGACCTGGAGGCGGCCAAGCTGTCGGCGCAGGCACAGCTCGCCGAAGATTATTTCCTGCTGCGCGCGCAGGACGCCCAGATTCGTCTGCTCACCGAAACGGTCGACGCCTACCAGAAATCGCTGCAGCTGACGCGCAACCAGTATGCGGTCGGCGTCGCTGCGCGCGCCGACGTCGCGCAGGCCGAGACGCAGCTCAAGTCGACGCAGGCGCAGGCCCTCGATGCCGGCGTGCAGCGCGCGCAGCTCGAACATGCGATCGCCGTGCTGCTCGGCAAGGCGCCGGCGAATTTCTCGATCGCTCCGGAGCCCGTCGCCACGACTTTTCCGCCGATTCCCCTCGGCCTGCCTTCGGAGCTCCTCGAGCGACGGCCGGATATCGCGGCGGCCGAGCGCCGCACGGCCGCCGCGAACGCGCAGGTCGGCGTCGCCGAAGCCGCGTTCTTCCCGTCGCTGACCTTGTCGGCGACCGGCGGTTTCCAGAGCTCGGTGCTGTCGCAGCTCTTTACCTTGCCCAGCCGCTACTGGTCGCTCGGCCCGGCGCTCGCGGCGACGATATTCGATGCGGGATTGCGCCGCGCGCAGACGGCGCAGGCGATGGCGACCTACGACGAGAATGTCGCCAATTATCGGCAGACGGTCCTCGCCGGGTTTCAGGAGGTCGAGGACAATCTGGCGGCATTGCGGATTCTCGAACAGGAGGCCGCGGTCCAGGACGAGGCGGTGAAATCGGCGCGCGAATCGCTGACGATCACGCTCAACCAGTATCGCGCCGGCACGGCGAACTATCTCGCGGTCGTCGTCGCGCAGGCAGTGGCGCTGTCGAACGAGCGCACGGCGCTGACGATCCTCGGTCGCCGGTTGACGGCGAGCGTCACGCTGATCAAGGCGCTGGGTGGAGGCTGGGACGCGGCACAATTGCCGCCGAGCTAGTGCGCAGCAGGGCTATGGGCCCGGCGGACTCGCCTGCGCGGCAAACTGCTCCAGCAGCGCGCCGGCGAGGCTCGACTCGCGCTTGTAGAATCCCTCGGTGTGGAAGGTCTCTTCGAGCGCAAACAGTTCATAGTCGAGATGATGGCAGAGCTCGTGGATCAGCGTGCGCAGGAATGTCTTGAACGCCACGACCTGCTTTTTCTGCGCGGTGCGCATCCACACGGTGATGCGCGCGGTCTGGCCCTCGTCCTCGGGCTCGTACAGCCCATGGAGCTCGCCGTAGCCGTCGGCCGGGCGCCGCGCCAGCACGCGGACACGAACCGGCGGCACGTGATAGCCACGCGCCAGCGCGCTGATCAGCGCCTGGCAGCCGGCTTGGACCGCGCTGCGCTGATCGGCGCGAAGACCTGCCGCGATCCGCGCCACCACACTGCCGAGTTCGAGGGCCGGCGGCAAACCCAGGGATTCGATCGCATCGCTGCGCAGATAGATTCGCTGTTGCGCGCGGGAGAGCTTGTCGAAATAGGCAAAGCGCATCGGTGCTTTAGTCTACCGAACTCGTCGCGAGTCGCAAGCACCGCAAATGTCGGCTGCGGCGCGGCGATGAGGGCCGAGCGGCCGGTGCGGCGCATCGTGCCGGCGACCCTCGCCTTCGATGAGACGGGTAATCCATTCTCGCCGCAGTTCTCCGACGTCTACCATAGCGCCGACTCGGCGGCGGGACAGGCGCGCCATGTGTTCCTGCGCGGCAACGATCTGCCGGCGCGCTGGGCCGGCGCGCGCGCGTTCACCATAGTCGAGACCGGCTTCGGCGTGGGCGTGAATTTCCTGGCGACCTGGCAGGCCTGGCGCGACGATCCGCACCGCTGCTCGCGCCTGCATTTCGTGTCGATCGAGCGCTGGCCGTTTGCCCGGGCCGATCTCGCGACCTTGCACGCGCGTCATCCGGAATGGGCGGTGCTGTCGTCACAACTGCGCGCCGCATGGCCTCCGCTGGTGCCCGGCATGCACCGGCTGCATTTCGACGATGACCAGGTCACGCTGACGCTCGTCTTCGACGAGGCGATCGAAGCGGCGCGGGCCTTGAGCCTCGCCGCCGACGCTTTTTATCTGGATGGGTTCGCGCCGGACCGCAATCCGGCGATGTGGTCGGCGCCGCTGTTGAAAGCGCTGGCGCGGCTCGCCGCGCCCGGCGCGACGGTGGCGACCTACAGTGCCGCGGGCGTGGTGCGCGACGGCTTGATCGCAGCCGGATTCGCCGTCGAAAAACGCGCCGGCTTCGGGCGCAAGCGCGACATGCTCGCCGGGCGTTACGCGCCGCGCTGGCCGGTGCGGCGACCAAGAGTCCCGCCGTCGTGGCCGGAGCGCCACGCGATCGTCGTCGGCGCCGGGCTGTCGGGCGCCGCAGTCGCCGCTCGCCTCGCCGTGCGCGGCTGGCGCATCGATCTCATCGAACGCGGCAGCGCGTCTTCCGGCGCCGCGTCCGCGTTGCGCGCCGGCGTCTTCCAGCCGCACGTTTCGCGCGACGACAATCTGCTTTCGCGCTTCACCCGCGCCGGGTTCCTCTATGCACTGCGGGCATGGGCCGGTGCGCTCGACGCCGCCGCGATGCCGCCGTGGCAGCGTTGCGGCGTGCTGCAACTGGCCGACGGCGCGGAGAACGAGGCGCGTGTCGCCGACACTGCCGTTGCCCTGGCGTATCCGGTCGACTATGCATTGCATGCGACGCGCGCCGATGCCACCGCGCTGGCCGGCCGTCGCGCCGCGATCGGCGGCTGGTGGTTTCCGATGGCGGGATTCGTGCGCCCGGCGGCGATCGTCGACGCGCAGCTCGGCCGTGCTGCGCGGTCTGCCGGCGGCGGACCGGCGCCGGCGCTCCACCTCGACCGCAAGGTCGCAAGCCTGCAGCGCGAGGGTGATGGCTGGGCAGCGCGCGACGCCTCCGGTGCGAAGATCGCCGCCGCGCCGGTCGTCGTCCTGGCCAATGCCTGCGACGCCGCCCGGCTGGTCGACCTGGGCGGCGCTCCGCTGCGACGAATACGCGGCCAGCAAAGCTATTTGCGCGCGCCGCCGTTCGCGGCGCCGCGCGTCGTCGTCGGCGGCGATGGCTATGTGCTGCCGGCGGTCGATGGGATCGCCGTCGCCGGCGCGACTTACGATCTCGACGACGACGATCGGTGCCCGAACGCCGTGAGCCACGCCGTCAACCTCGCCCGCGCCGAACACATGCTGCCCGGCAGCGCCGCCGGCATCGATGCGGCAACGCTCGACGGCGGCGTTGGTTTTCGCTGCGTCGCGACCGACCGCCTGCCGATGGTCGGCGCGATCGTCGCCATCGATCGCGCCCGCGCCGATCAGGCCGCGCTCGCCGGCGCCCATCTTGCCGATCTGCCGCGCGTCCGCGGCCTGTACGGCGCGTTCGCCTTCGCCTCGCGCGGCCTGTCGTGGTCGGCGCTGGCGGCGGAGGCGCTGGCGAGCGAGCTCGATGCCGAGCCCGCGCCGCTTTCGCACGCGCTGCTCGATGCGATCGATCCGGGCCGCTTCATCGTCAAGGCGCTGCGGCGCGGCGCGCTTTAGCGCGAGCCTGCGAAGCGATACAATACGCCCGCAGGATCCGACGACGCATCATGCCCGCCCCGATAGCCGCTCTGCTCAAGCCGAATACGCGCGACATCGGCGGCCTTCTGGTGCAGCGACTGCTGCCGGCCTTTCCGACCCAGATGGTCGGACCGTTCATTTTTTTCGATCATTTCGGCCCGGTGCAATTCCCGCCGGGGCGAGGCATCGACGTGCGGCCGCATCCGCACATCGGGCTCGCCACCGTCACTTACCTTTTCGAAGGCGGACAGGTCCACCGCGACAGCCTGGGCAACGTCCAGGCGATCGTTCCGGGCGACGTCAACTGGATGACCGCCGGGCAAGGCATCGTGCACTCGGAGCGCACGGGCCCCAGGGACCGCGCCGCGGGACACCGGCTGCACGGACTGCAGACCTGGGTCGCGCTGCCGAAATCGCACGAGCAGGTCGAGCCTTCATTCAGTCATCATCCCAAGGCGTCGCTTCCGGAGATCGAAGAGCCGGGCGTGACGATGCGACTGCTCGCCGGCACGGCATTCGGCCGGCGTGCGCCGACACCGACGTTTTCCCCGATGATCTATCTGGCGATCGACCTTGCGGCCGGTGCGGGCGTCGATCTGCCGCCCGAGCACGAAGAGCGCGGCGTGTATGTGATCGATGGCAACGTGCAGGTCGGAAGCGTGCCGGCGCCGGTCGGACACCTTGCGGTGCTCGGCGCCCGAGCTGACTGCGCGCATCGAAGCGAAGTCGGCGTCGCGGCTGGTCGTGCTCGGCGGCGCGAAGATGGACGGCGCGCGGCTCATCTGGTGGAACTTCGTCGCCAGCTCCAAGGAACTGATCGACAGCGCGAGCGCGCGCTGGCGTGAGCAGGCTTACCCGCCGGTGCCCGACGAAACGGAATTCATCCCGCTACCCTGACGCTGTTACAAGCCCGCCGCCGCGCGTAATGCATCCGCGCGATCGACATTCTCCCAGGTGAACTCGGGCTCGTCGCGCCCGAAGTGGCCGTAGGCGGCGGTCTTCAGATAAATCGGCCGCAGCAGGTCGAGCATCTGGATGATGCCCTTCGGCCGCAAGTCGAAATTGTCGGTCACCAGCGCTGCGATCTTCTCATCCGAAATCTTGCCGGTTCCCTCGGTGTACACCGTTACGTTGATCGGCTTTGCCACGCCGATCGCGTACGAGAGCTGCACCTGGCATTGCCGCGCGATGCCGGCCGCGACGATATTCTTGGCCACATAGCGCGCGGCGTACGCGGCCGAGCGGTCGACCTTCGACGGATCCTTGCCGGAAAACGCGCCGCCGCCGTGCGGTGCCGCGCCGCCGTAGGTATCGACGATGATCTTGCGTCCGGTCAGGCCGGCATCGCCGTGCGGGCCGCCGATTTCGAAGCGACCGGTCGGATTGACCAGATAGCGCGTGTTGACCAGCATCTCCGCCGGCAGGACCGGCTTGATGATCTCCTCGATGACGGCTTCGGCGAGTTGCTCCTGCTTGTGATTCATCTCGGGATGATGCTGCGTCGACAGCACGACGGTGTCGATGCTGCGTCGGCTTGCCGCCGGTGTAGCGCACCGTCACCTGCGATTTCGCGTCGGGCCGAAGCCACGGCAACCGTCCGTCGCGGCGGACTTCGCTCTGCCTCTGCACCAGGCGGTGCGCGTAATAGATCGGGAACGGCATCAGCGCCGGCGTCTCGTCGCATGCATAGCCGAACATCAGGCCCTGGTCGCCCGCGCCCTGGTTCATGTATTCGTCGGACGTGCGGTCGACGCCGCGCGCGATATCGGGCGACTGGCGGCCGTAGCACACCATCACCGCGCAGCCTTGGGCATCGAAGCGCAGCTCGGGGTCGGTGTAGCCGATGCGATGGATCGTGTCGCGAGCGATGCGCGCGTAGTCGTGCTTATGGTCGGTCGTGATCTCGCCGGTCATCACCACCAAGCCGGTCGAAACCAGCGTTTCCGCGGCTACCCGTCCATGCGGGTCCAGCGTTAGAATCGCATCGAGGACCGCGTCGGAAATCTGGTCGGCCACCTTGTCCGGGTGGCCCTCGGACACCGACTCCGACGTAAACAGAAACTCGTTCATTACCGCTCCCTGCTGGATGGACCCGCGGATGCGCGGCGGCTTGTGCGCGCGACGCAAAGAGTCGAATTCTAGCAAATTTGCCGGGTCGACCGCAGGTCCACGTTCAGAAAGGTCTTCGATGATCGTGCCCGCCACCGCCGAAAACATCGCGCGCGCCGCAAGCGCGCTCGCGGCGGGCGAGCTCGTCGCGTTTCCGACCGAGACCGTCTACGGGCTGGGCGCGAACGCGCGTGACGCGGCGGCGATCGCACGACTGTTCACTACGAAAGGCAGGCCCGCCGAGCATCCGGTGATCGTTCATCTCGCCGACGCCGACGCGCTGCCGCGCTGGGCGAAGACGGTCCCGGCCGGCGCCAAAGCGCTGGCCAAGGCGTTCTGGCCCGGACCGCTGACGATGATCCTGCCGCGCGCCGACGGCGTCCTCGATGCGGTGACCGGCGGACAGGCGAGCGTGGGCTTGCGCGTGCCGGCGCAGCCGATCGCGCATGCGCTGCTTGCAGAACTCGCCGTGCTCGGCTGCGACGGCATCGCCGCGCCCTCGGCGAACCGCTTCGGACGGATCAGCGCAACGACCGCCAGGCATGTCGCCGAGGAATTCGGCGACACGATCGCGCTGATCCTCGACGGCGGCCCATCGCGTCACGGCATCGAATCGACGATCGTCGATTTCAGCAGCGGCAATCCCGTCGTGCTGCGTCCCGGATCGATCACCAGCGGCGAGCTCGCGCGCGTCCTCGGCATCGCGCCGCGCTCAGCCGTGGCCGGCGCGACTCGCGCCCCGGGGACGCTCGCATCGCACTACGCGCCGCGCACGCCTGCAAAGCTGCTGCCGCGCAACGAGCTGCTGGCGGCGCTCGCCGGGCTGGGCGGATCGAACGCGCATATTTCGGTGCTCGCCCATTCGGTCGCGCAACCGCCGGAGTTCGAGGGCGCATGGTTCGATGCCCCGGGCGAAAGCGCGCGCTACGCGCAGCAGCTCTACGCCAACCTGCGCGCACTGGACGCGCGCGAGGCCGACGAGATCTGGATCGAAGCGCCGCCCGACGGGCCCGACTGGGTCGCGATCGGCGACCGTCTGAGGCGGGCCACGCATCGCGATTAGAGCGTGGTCGGCGTCAGCAGCGCGCGTCGAACACGCGCGCGAGGAATGGCCCGATGTCCTGCGCCAGCTCCTTGCGCCGATTCGCCATGAAGTGATCGGTCCCGGGAATCGTGATCTGGCGCGAGCAGGCGTCCCGCGGCAGGCCATTCGCGCGGATAGGCGCGACATCGAGAACCTCCGGCACGTCGTTCTGCGCGATGACATCGAGCACCGGTTGCCGCGGCGCCGCTGCGAAGTCACCCTGCATGCCGATCGGCACCCACGCGGCGACGCCGCTGCCGCCTGAAGAGGCGAGATACCTGTCGGCCATCACCGCGCCCAGGCTGTGCGCGACGATGGCGATTTTCCCGATGCCGCGACTGCGGAGAAAGGCGATTCCCGCCGCGATGCGCTCGCCGGCCTCCGGATAGAGTGCCGCGTAGTCGGCGCGCGAAGCGTCGGCCGCGAGCACCGGCATCTGCACCGACAGCGTGGCGATGCCGGCTTCGGAAAGATCGGTGCGCAGCCCATTGATCAATCCCCAATCGGCGTGCACGCCCAGCCCGTGGACGATCACCACGCCGCCGACAGGCCTGGCTTCCGGCATCGTCAATATCGCCAGCACGCTCGGCCGTCGCGACGTCGCCAGGTAGACGGGGTCACCGACGACGATCGCCGGCACGATCTCCGCGACGAGACGGTCCTCGCGCGCGTAGTCGGCGCCGGCCGCGCACGCGTCGAACAGCACCCCGCAGGCGAATAGCGCGATGCCGAAGCGCGATGTCGCGCGGATCGCTGTGATCATGTTCCCGATCGCCTGCTACCATTGCATCGCAACCGCATCGATCGATCATACCCGCAACCCATGCCGCGACGTTCGCCCGCCGTTGTGCTCGCCCCGGATTCGTTCAAAGGATCGTTGTCGGCATCGGACGCCGCGGCGGCAATCGCCGAAGGCTTGCGCCGCGTCTGGCCAGACGCCGACCTTCGTCTTTGTCCGATGGCCGATGGCGGCGAAGGCACGCTCGACGCCGTACTCTCGTGCGGCGGACAGCGATTGACCGCTCGCATCAGCGATGTCTCGGGCAAGCCGGTGGCCGTCGCTTATGGATTGATAGGCGAGCCCGTTACCGCGGTGCTCGAAGTCGCGCAAGTCGTGGGCCTGACCGATCCTGCCGTGGCCGCCATCGACGTCGAACATCGCACGACCCTGGGCGTCGGCGAAATGATACGCAATCGTCTCGATGCCGGCGTTCGCAGCTTCATGATAGGCCTGGGTGGCAGCAGCACCAATGACGGCGGCGCCGGGCTGCTCGCGGCGCTCGGGCTCTCGCTCACCGACGCGCGCGGCCGTGCGATCGAGCCGACGCCCGCCGGCCTCGCCGCGCTCGCGGCCGTCGACGCGAGTGGCCTCGACCCGCGGCTTGCCGACGCCCGGATCATCGTGATGTCGGACGTCAATAATCCGCTGACCGGCGAGCGGGGCGCGACTGCGATCTTCGGCCCGCAGAAAGGCGTGCGGCGCGAGCGCATCGCCGAGATCGACGGCCGCATCGCGAACTTCGCTTCGCTGACCGAGCGTGCGCTCGACCGGCGTGCGCAGGACAAGCCCGGCGCCGGCGCCGCCGGCGGCCTGGGCTTCGCGCTGCAGTTGATCGGCGGCGAGATGCGCTCGGGTGCGGAGGTCGTCGCCGACCTGATCGGACTCGACGCCGCGCTCGACGGCGCCGACTGGGCTATCACCGGCGAAGGCAAGAGCGACGCGCAGACCGCGCTGGGCAAGACGCCGCTGATCGTGGCCAGGCGCGCGGCTGCGCGCCAGATTCCGGCGACCTTGATCTCGGGAAGCATCGACCGGTCGGCTTTGCCCGAGCTGGGTCGCCATTTCGCCGGCTGTTTTTCGCTGCCGTCCGGCCCGGCAAGCCTCGAGCAATGCCTGGATGGCGCCGCTGCGCTGCTTGCCGATCGCGCCGAACAGCTAGCGCTGCTGTTCGATGCCGCACTGCGGCTAGCGGAAGGATTAATGCACAGCGCGGGATCAGTGCACGGCGCCCATCAGGTGGTCGGGCAGCCAGGTGGCGATTTCCGGGAAAATGCACAGCAATACGATCTGCAGCATCATGCAGAGCACATACGGGATCGTGCCCCACATGATGCGCGTCACCGGCACGTCCGGCGCGATCGCGCTGACGATATAGATGTTGAGCCCGACCGGCGGATGGATCAGTCCGATCTCCATATTGATCGTCAGGATGACGCCGAACCAGACCGGGTCGAAGCCGGCCGCCTTGATGATCGGGTAGAGAATCGGAGCGGTCATCAGGATGATCGCCGCGGGCGGAATGAAAAATCCGCAGACCAGCAGGAAAACGTTGATCATGCCCATCAGCACCCAGCGGTTGACGTGCATGTCGGCGATGCCTTGCGCCAGCGTCTGCGTCAGGTACAGCGACGTAAGCATGTAGCCGAAAAGCACGGCGGCGGCAATGATCATCAGGATCATGACCGACTCGCGCGTCGTGTCGCGCAGGATCTTCCACCATTGCCGGGGCCGCCACATCCGGTAGATGACCACGGCCATCACGACGCACAGCGCCGCGCCGACGCCGGCCGCTTCCGAAGGTGTCGCGACGCCTCCGTAGAGCACGTACATCACGCCGAGAACGATCGCGAGAAACGGCGCGACCTTCGGAATCGATCCGAATTTCTGCTTCCAGGTGTAGCGGAAATCGACCGCGTGGGCGCGGAAGCCGCGCTTCCAGATGATGAACAGCGTCCACAGCATGAAAAGCCCGGTGAGCATGACCCCGGGCAGGACGCCGGCCAGGAACAGCCGGCCGATCGATGTCTCGGTCGCAATGCCGTACAGGATGAACGTGATCGACGGCGGAATCAGGATGCCCAGCGTGCCGCCGGCGCAGATCGATCCGGTCGCGATATCGTCCGGATAGCCGCGGCTGCGCATTTCCGGGATGCCCATCTTGCCGATCGCCGCGCAGCAGGCCGGCGACGAGCCGGTCAGCGCCGCGAACAGCGCGCAGGCGCCGAGATTCGAAATGACCAGTCCTCCCGGCAATCGATAGAGCCAGCGGTCGAGCGCCTCGTACAAGTCCTTGCCGGCCGGCGACGAGCCGATCGCAGCGCCCATCATCACGAACATCGGGATCGACACCAGCGTGAAGTCGTTCAGACCGGCATAGAAGGTTTCGGCGACGACATGCAGCGCGTCGAACCCCTGGAAGAAGAGAACGAACGCGATCGATATCGCGCCGAGCCCGAACGCAACGGGCGCCCCGGAGAGCAGCACGACCAGCGTGACGAGAAGCACCAGAGCGCCCTGCGTGCCGGGGCTCATGCGGTGCGCTCTTTGGTGATCCCGAACGGAGGCTCGCGTCCGGTCAGCAGTGCCAGCAGGTCCGCGACGCTTTGCAAGGTAAGCAGGCCCAGCCCGATCGGCATAGCTGCGTACGGAATCCACAGCCGCGCGCGCCACATCGTATCGGAGACCCACTTGTTGTCCCAGGCTTCCTTCCAGAACGTGAACGTCAGCACTGCGATCACGACGCAAAAGGCGATCGTCAGCGCGGAAGCGAAAATTGCCAGCCACCGGCGGGCGCCCGGGCCCGCGTAATGCGGCAGCACGTCGACGTTGACGTGGCCGCGCGTCATCAGCACGAACGGACTGCCGACGAAGGTTGCGGCGATCAGGCAGTAGGTGACGAAATCGGTCTGCCAGATGGTGTTCAGGTTGAGCACGTAGCGCACGAACACCATCTCGCAGACGACGACGACGCCGGCGGCGATCAGCGCCGCGGCGACGAAGCCGCAAATCGTCGAGATATGCCTGACCCGCCGGACGAAACGATCGATCGCGTTGCTGCGAGCGACGATGCTGCGTGCACGAAGCGGGTCGCGCAGGATGCATGCGGGTCCCGCCGCGCCTCGAGCGTCAGGTCGCTATTTGACGCTCAGTGCTTCGTCGATCAACTGCTTGCCGTCCGGAACTTCCTTGGCGAATTCGGCGTACGAGCTCTGCTTCGCGATATTGATCCAGGCGTCGTATTCGGCCGGCGTCAGCGTGACGACTTCAACCTTGTGTTCCTTGAAAGCCTTGACCATCTCATCGTCGAGGCCCTTGGCCTCCTTGGCGAAGTAGTCCTGCGCCTTTTTGCCCGCCTTGAGCAGCACGTCCTGCTGCTTCTTGTCCAGGCGATCGAAGCTCTTCTTCGACATCAGCACCGGCTCGTACATGAACCACAGCGCGTTCTCTCCCGGGGCGGTGATGCACTTGACCTGCTCGTAGATCCGGAACGAAACGAAGCTGCCGGTGCTGGTGTCGGTGGCTTCGGCGACGCCGGTCTGCAGCGCGTTGTAGACCTCGTTGCTCGGGATCGAGACGATCGACGCGCCGGCCGCCTGCCACATCGCGGCGAACGTCGGCCCCGCCGAGCGGATCTTCTGTCCCTTGATGTCATCCGGAGTGCGTATGCACGCTTTTTTGGAAGCGACGGCACCGGCCAGCCATGCATCCGACAGCACGATGACGCCGGCGCTCTCGATCTTGGCCCGGATGTCCTTCATGAACTTGGAGTTGCCCAGCCGCGCAGCCCGCTCGTGGTTGCGCACCAGCCCCGGCATCAGCGTGGCGCCGAATTCGCGCACCTTGCCGCTGGCGTAGTCGAGCGGAAACGACGAGATGTCGAGCTGGCCATTGACCATCGCGTTCCATTGCTCGTTCGGCTTGAACAGCGATGCGCCGGGATAGACCTGCACGTCGAGGTCGACGCCGGCCGCCTTGGCATCGCGCGCGATGATCTGCACCATTTCGTCGCGCACATCGCCTTTGCCGCCGGGGAATTGATGCGAAGCGCGCAGTGTGACCGGCGCCGCCGCCACCGAGCCTGCCACGACGACCGCCGCCAGCGCGGTCAGCACGCCCAAATGCGTGAACTTGCTCATGCTGATTCCTCCTAAATGCATCTTTCGAAATACGGGCCAAGCCGGCGACGGCTCTGTGGCCGTTCGCACTTCCATTCGCGCTGCCGCCGGCATGGCGCCGGCAACATCGCGTGCGCTGTCGCAGTTCAGCCGTCGTAACCGACAAGCTCGGCGGTCGCGCCGCCCGCACTTACACGAACCGCACAGTACTTGAACTCTGGAATCTTGCCAAATGGATCCAGCACCGGATTGGTCAACAGATTCGCCGCGGCCTCGTAATAACAGAACGGGATGAACACCGCGCCGCGTGGCGTGCCTTCATCCGCGCGCGCGGACAGGGTGATGCTGCCTCGTCGCGAAGCGACGGTGATCGCGCCGCCGGGATCGACGCCGAGCTTCGCCAGGTCGTCGGGGTTGATCGACGCGACCGGCGAAGGCTCGATCGTGTCGAGCACCCTCGCCCGCCGCGTCATGCTGCCGGTGTGCCAGTGCTCGAGCTGGCGCCCGGTGATCAGCACGAATGGATACTCGCCGTCCGGCCGCTCGGCTGCGGGGATGATCGAGGCCGGCACGAAGCGGCCCTTGCCGTTCGCCGTCGGGAAATCCTCGGTAAATACAACGCGCTGCCCCGGATCGCCCTCGTGCTCGCACGGATAGGTGACTGCGTGCTCCCGCTCGAGGCGGTCCCAGGTGATGCCGGCGATCGACGGCATCGTCCGTCGCATCTCCTCGAACACCTGGCTCGGATGCTCGTAATGCCAGTCGAGCCCGAGCATCCTGGCCATCGCGACGATGATCGCCAGATCCTGTCGCGCCTCGCCGGGCAGCTGCAGCGCCTGCCGCCCGAGCTGCACGCTGCGATCGGTGTTGGTGAACGTTCCGGTCTTCTCGGGAAACGCCGATGCCGGCAGGATCACGTCGGCCAGATACCCGGTCTCGGTCAGGAAGATGTCCTGCACGACCAGCATCTCGAGCTCGGCCAGCGCCTGCCGGGCGTGGCTGACGTCGGGATCGGACATCGCCGGGTTCTCGCCCATGATGTACATGCCGCGAATCTGCCCGGCATGCACGGCGTCCATGATTTCGACGACGGTGAGGCCGGGCTGCGGATCGAGCGTCGTTCCCCATACCTGTTCGAACCTGCTGCGCGTTCCGGCGTTGTCGACGCGCTGGTAGTCGGGATACATCATCGGAATCAATCCGACGTCGCTCGCGCCCTGCACGTTGTTCTGTCCGCGCAGCGGATGCAGCCCGGTCCCGGGACGGCCGACCTGTCCGGTCATCATCGACAGCGCGATCAGGCAGCGGGCATTGTCGGTGCCGTGCACGTGCTGCGATATGCCCATGCCCCAGAGGATCATCGAGCCGCGCGATTTCGCGTACATCCTCGCAACCTCGCGGATCGTCGCTGCAGGGACGCCGCACACTGGCGCCATCGCCTCGGGACTGAAGCCGGCGACGTTCTTGCGGATTTCCTCGAAGCCGCTGGTGCGGTCGGCAACGAAGCTCTGCGCGACCAGGCCTTCCTCGACGATCGTGTGCATCATCGCGTTCAGCAGCGCGACGTCGGTGTCCGGCTTGAATTGCAGATAGTGGGTCGCGTGGCGCGCGAGCTCGGAGCGACGCGGATCGGCGAGGATCAGCCTGGTGCCATTCCTGACGGCGTTCTTGATCCAGGTGGCCGCGACCGGATGATTGACCACCGGATTGGCGCCGATCAGCAGCACGACGTCGGCCTTCATCACGTCCATCACCGGATTCGACACCGCGCCGGACCCGATGCCTTCGAGCAGCGCCGCGACGCTGGATGCGTGGCAAAGACGCGTGCAATGGTCGACGTTGTTCGAGCCGAAGCCGGTGCGCACCAGCTTCTGGAACAGATACGCTTCCTCGTTCGAGCCCTTGGCCGACCCGAATCCGGCGAGCGCCTTGCCCCCGTGCTCGTCGCGGATGCGCTTGAGCGCGCCACCCGCCACCTGCAGTGCCTCCTCCCAGCTCGCCTCGCGAAATACCGCGAGCGGATCGGCCGGGTCCATGACGAAATCGGCTGTCTTGGCGATACCCTGGCGGCGGATCAGCGGCCTGGTCAGCCGCTGGGGATGATGCACATAGTCGTAGCCATAGCGCCCCTTGACGCACAAGCGCTCGTGGTTGGCGGGGCCGTCGCGGCCTTCGACCCTGACGATCTCGTTGTCCTTGACGTGATAGTCGAGCTGGCAGCCGACGCCGCAGTACGGGCAGACCGACGGGACGACTTTGTCGGCGACGACCAGATAGGCGTCGTTCGCCGGCGCCAGCGCCCCGGTCGGACAGGCCTGCACGCACTCGCCGCAGGCCACACAGGTCGACGCACCCATCGGGTCGCCAAGATCGAACACGATCGCCGAGTGCGCGCCGCGGAACGCATAGCCGATGACGTCGTTGACCTGCTCTTCACGGCACGCGCGCACGCAGCGCGTGCACTGGATGCAGGCATCGAGATTGACCGCGATCGCCGGGTGCGACAAGTCCGCCCTGGGTTGCTCGCGCGGCGAGAAGCGGGGCGTAGCTATACCGAGCCAGCGCTTCCATTGCTCGAGCTCGGAATCCAGTTTGTAGACCCGCGCGGGAACGTCGGCGGCCAGCATTTCGACGATGATTTTCTGCGAGTGAACCGCGCGCGGGCTGTCACTGCTCACTTCCATGCCGGCGGTCGGCTTGCGGCAGCACGAAGGTGCCAGCACTCGCTCGCCCTTGATCTCCACCATGCAGGCGCGGCAGTTGCCATCGGGGCGCATGCCCGGCTTGTAGCAGAGGTGCGGGATCTCGATCCCATGCCGCTTTGCCGCCTCGATGATGGTTTCGTCCGGGCGCGCCGACGCGGCTTCGCCGTTCAGGCGAAACTCGATCAGCTCGGCCGCGAGGGCGGCTTCGACCGGAGCGTTCATGCCAGCTCCTCCGGAAAATATTTGACCACGCAGGCGATCGGATTCGGCGCCGCCTGGCCGAGCCCGCAGATCGATGCGTCGGCCATCGCCTGTGAAAGCTCGGCCAGCAGCGCAGTATCCCATTTCGGCTTCGACAGCAGCCCGACGGCTTTTTCGGTGCCGACGCGGCAGGGCGTGCACTGTCCGCAGGATTCGTCGGCGAAAAAGCGCATCAGGTTGAGCGCCGCGTCGCGCGCGCGGTCGTGCTGCGACAGAACGATCACCGCGGCCGAGCCGATGAAGCAGCCGTGCGGCTGCAAGGTGTCGAAATCCAGCGGAACGTCGGCCAGCGATGCCGGCAGGATACCGCCCGACGCCCCGCCCGGCAGGTAGCCGTAGAATTCGTGGCCCGGCAGCATGCCCCCGCAGTATTCGGCGATCAGTTCGCGCACCGTGATGCCGGCCGGTGCGAGATGCACGCCCGGCTTGGCCACCCGGCCCGAAACCGAAAACGAGCGCAGGCCTTTGCGGCCGTTGCGCCCCTGACCGGCGAACCACGCGCCGCCCTTTTCGAGGATGTCGCGTATCCAGTACAGCGTTTCCATATTGTGTTCGAGCGTCGGCCGGCCGAAAAGTCCCACCTGCGCGACATACGGCGGGCGCAGCCGCGGCATGCCGCGCTTGCCCTCGATCGATTCGATCATCGCCGACTCTTCGCCGCAGATGTAGGCGCCGGCGCCGCGCCGGAGGTGCAGGCTCGGCAGCGGATACGGAGGGTCGGCTTCGAGCGCCGCGATCTCGCGCTCGAGCACCGCGCGGCATCCGGCGTATTCGTCGCGCAAATAGATATAGACATCGGCGATGCCGACCGCCCACGCCGCGATCAGCACGCCTTCGAGGAACCGATGTGGATCGCGCTCGAGGTAGTAGCGATCCTTGAACGTGCCCGGCTCGCCTTCGTCGATATTGACCGCCATCAGCCGCGGCGCTGGCTCTGCGCGAACGATTTTCCATTTCCTGCCGGCCGGAAAGCCGGCGCCGCCTAAGCCGCGCAAGCCGGACTCGTCAAGCGCCGCGGTCACCGCGTCGACCGTGCGTTCGCCGCCGATACAGGCGGCAACCGTCCGGTAGCCGCCGTCGGCGCGGTATGCGGCAAGGTCGATATACGGCGGCGGCTCCGCTTCGATCCGCTTGCCGGCGATCGCTGCCGCGATTTTTTCCGGCGTCGCTTCATCGACCGGATGGCGGCCGACGACCGCGGCCGGCGCGTGCTCGCAGCGTCCGATGCAGGGTGCGCCGACGACGCGTATGCCGGAAGCGCCTGCCCGCTGAAGGGCTTCGAGCAGCGCATCGCCGCCCGCCATCTGACAGGACAGCGTCTCGCAGACGCGAACGGTCAGCGGCGGCGGCGGCGCCTCGCCGTCGGCGACGACGTCGAAGTGGTGGTAGAAGGTCGCCACCTCGTACACCTCGGTCCGCGCCAGCTTCATCTCCTCGGCCAGCGCGACGATGTGCCCACCGGAAATATGGCCGTAGCGGTCCTGGATCCGGTGCAGGAACTCGATCAGGAGGTCGCGCCTGCGCGGCGCCTCGCCCAGCAGCATGCGAATTTCGGCCAGCGCCTGCGGCTCGACCGGCCGGCCCTTCGGATGCGCGCGCGCACGGCGCTTGCGATCGAGCCCGGAAATGTCGACGACCGACTGCTCGTTCATCGGCCGTCGCCCCCGCCGGTGCGGGTTGGAGCGATCGTCATGGCGTCAATCGAGAAAATCGCAATGCTTTTCGACGTGCGCCGCGAGGTCGAGCGAGTGTTGGCGCACCAGGCGCTCGGCGAGCTCGGTGTCGCGCTTTTCCAGCGCCTCGATGATGCGCATGTGGTCGATGATCGAGCGCGAGGCCCGGTCGCTCTGCGATATCGTCATGCGGCGTATCGCCCGCACGTGCAGGAAGAGGTCGTCGATCGTCTTTCCCATCAGATGCGATCCCGACAGGCGGATGATCGCCTGGTGGAACGCGATGTTGGCGTCCGAGTATTCGTTGATGTGCTCGGCCGGCGTCGAGTTCCGGAATTCGTCGAACATGTGCCGCAGCGCGCCGATGTCCTGGTCCGAGGCATTCAGCGTCGCCAGTCGCGCCGCCATGCTTTCCAGCGCCGCCCACATCTCGATCATTTCGATGATCTGCTTCTTGGTCTTGCGCACGATGAATACGCCGCGCCGGGGCACCGTGCGCAGAAATCCTTCCTGCTCGAGCAGCGTCATCGCTTCGCGGATCGGCGTGCGGCTGACACCCAGCGCTTGCGACAGCTGCCGCTCGTCCAGCCGCAGCTCTTCGCGATGCGCATAGATGTCGGCGTCCATGATCGCCTGCTTGATCGCCGAGTACGCCTGATCGCGGAAGCTGACGTTGGTCGTGATCGGCTGCAGTGCCAGGGTGCGCGCTGCCGGCTGCGGATGCGCGGGCGATCGCGTTCGGGGCTGTCTTGGCTTGGTGGGTGCGTCGATGTCTGCTGCCATGGTCATCTTCCGATTGCATCGCAAGCCAGCCTGGCCGATTTGGTTGCCGATCGCGGGAATCGCTTCTGGTCATCAAGCCAATAAAATCCGTCACTTGCGTCGTCCGCCGGATTCCGAACGCGTTCGGCCGACTCGCTGAATCCCGATTGACTTTCGCTGATATACTGCATACGTTATGCCGAATACCTAAAAAAAGCCAGCCTGTCCGCCCCCGGAGCCCGCCATGTTAGAGACAACCGCGAAGCCTGCAGCAAAGCCGGCGGCCACGTCCGCCGAGGAAACGTCGAAGGCCATGGGCGGCGACGCCGGCGTCGTTCCCGGCGGCCAGGAGACCGACGGCTTTCAGCTCGTCATCGATGCCCTCAAGCTGAACGGCATCGAGACGATCTTCGGTCTGCCCGGCATCCCGATCACCGACCTCACGCGCAAGCTGCAGGCGCGCGGGGCTGCGCGTCATCTCGTTCCGTCACGAGCAGAACGCCGGGTACGCCGCTTCCATCGCCGGCTTCATGACGCAGAAGCCGGGCATCTGCCTGACGGTATCCGCCCCCGGCTTTCTCAACGGATTGACGGCGCTCGCCAACGCCACGACCAATTGCTTCCCGATGATCCTGATCAGCGGCTCGAGCGAGCGCGAGATCGTCGACCTGCAGCAGGGCGACTACGAGGAGATGGACCAGCTCGCCATCGCCAGGCCGCACGCCAAGGCCGCGTTCCGGGTCCTGCACGCCGAGGACATCGGCGTGGGCGTGGCGCGGGCGATCCGTGCTGCTGTCTCCGGCCGTCCGGGCGGCGTCTATCTCGACCTGCCGGCCAAGCTGTTCCCGCAGACGATAGACGCGGAGGCAGGAAGAAAGTCGTTGATCAGCGTGGTCGATCCGGCGCCGCGCCAGATCCCGGCGCCCGACGCTGTTGCAGCGCGCACTCGATCTGCTCAAGAGCGCCAAGCGTCCGCTGATCATTCTCGGCAAGGGCGCGGCGTACGCGCAGGCCGATGCGGACATTCGCGCGCTGGTGGAAAAGACCGGCATCCCCTATCTGCCGATGGCGATGGCCAAGGGCCTGCTCCCCGATACCCACGAGCAATCCGCATCCGCGGCCCGCTCGTACGTGCTGCCGGAAGCCGATGTCGTGATGGTGATCGGCGCGCGCTTGAACTGGCTGCTTTCGCACGGCAAGGGCAAGACGTGGGGTGGCAACAACGCCAAGGAATGGGGCGGCCAGAAATTCATCCAGATCGACATCTCGCCGCAGGAGGCGGACAGCAACGTCCGTGTCGACGCGCCGGTTGTCGGCGATATCGGTTCGTGCGTGTCGGCGATGCTCGCCGCGATCAAGACGACTGCGGGCTCTGGCCTGAAGCCGCCCGCCGAGTGGCTCAACGCCATCACGGAGCGCAAGACCAAGAACGTAGCGAAGATGGCAGAAGCGCTGGCGAAGAATCCGATCGCCGATGAACTTCCACAGCGCGCTCAACGTCGTGCGCGACATCGTCAAGGCGAATCCCGACGCCATTCTCGTCAACGAGGGCGCGAACGCGCTCGACTTCACGCGCAGCATCGTCGACATGTACAAGCCGCGCAAGCGGCTGGACGTCGGCACCTGGGGCGTGATGGGCGTCGGCATGGGCTTTTCGGTCGCGGCGGCCGTGGTCAGCGGCGAGCAGGTGATCGCGGTCGAGGGCGACAGCGCCTTCGGTTTTTCCGGCATGGAATGCGAGACGATCTGCCGCTACGACCTGCCGGTCTGCGTAGTGATCCTGAACAACAACGGCGTCTATCGCGGCGACGAAGTGAATCCTACCGGAGGACGCGATCCGTCGCCGCTGGTGTTCGTCAAGGGCGCGCGCTACGAGAAACTGATGGAGGCCTTCGGTGGCGTGGGCGTGCTGGCCACGACGCCGGCCGAGCTTCGCACCGCGATGGAACAAGCGATCCGCTCGCGCAAGCCTACGCTGATCAACGCGGTCATCGACGAAAAGGCGGGCACGGAGAGCGGCCGCATCACCAGTCTCAATCCGAGCGCGAAAAAGAAACAATGACGGCGGGTCGCGTTCGATCGTCAGCGATGAGCGTTGGAGTCCAAATTGCCACGCGCCGCGCTGACGTTCAACGAGCGGGCCGCGTTGGAGCGTCGTCGGAATTGCATTTTGGCTTCAGGCGTATGTGACGCGCCGACGCTCAACGCGGCTGACTAATAATCGTATCGGAGCAGGCAACGATCATGGGCAAGGCGCTCGACGGAGTTCGCATCCTCGATTTCACCCACGTGCAATCGGGCCCGACCTGCACGCAGCTTCTGGCGTGGATGGGCGCCGATGTCATCAAGGTCGAGCGGGCGGGCGAAGGTGACATCACTCGCGGGCAGCTGCGCGACATCCCCGGCGTCGACAGCCTGTACTTCACGATGCTGAACCACAACAAGCGCTCGATCACGATCGACGCCAAGCATCCGCAGGGCAAGGAAGTGCTCGAGGCGCTGGTGCGCAAATGCGACGTGCTGGTGGAGAATTTCGCGCCGGGCGCGCTCGACCGCATGGGCTTCACCTGGGAGCGAATCCAGGAGCTCAATCCGGCGATGATCGTCGCCTCGGTCAAGGGTTTCGGGCCCGGACCGTACGAAGATTGCAAGGTGTATGAAAATGTCGCGCAATGCGCGGGAGGATCGGCTTCTACTACCGGCTTCGACGACGGTCCGCCGCTGGTGACCGGCGCGCAGATCGGCGACTCGGGCACCGGCTTGCATCTGGCGCTCGGCATCGTCGCCGCACTTTATCAACGCAAGACCACCGGACGAGGCCAGCGCGTCCTTGCGGCGATGCAGGACGGCGTGCTCAACCTGTGCCGGGTGAAGTTGCGCGACCAGCAGCGCCTCGACCGCACGCACGTGATGGAGGAATACCCGCAGTATCCGAACGGCAAGTTCGGCGACGCGGTTCCCCGCGCGGGCAACGCTTCGGGCGGCGGCCAGCCCGGCTGGATTCTGAAATGCAAGGGCTGGGAAACGGATCCGAACGCGTACATCTACTTCATCACACAGGCGCCGGTGTGGAAAGACATCTGCGAGGTCATCGGCCGCGAGGAATGGCTGACCGATCCGCGCTACGCGACCCCCAAGGCGCGGCTGCCGCACCTGATGGAGATTTTCGGCCAGATCGAGGAGTGGACCAAGACCAAGACCAAGTTCGAGGCGATGGACATCCTGAACAAGCACGACATTCCCTGCGGCCCGATCCTGTCGATGAAAGAAATCGCCGAAGAGCCTTCGCTGCGCAAGACCGGGACCGTGGTCGAGGTCGACCATCCGACGCGCGGTAAATATTTGAGCGTCGGCAACCCGATCAAGATGTCCGACAGCCCGACCGAGGTGAAGCGTTCTCCCTTGCTGGGCGAGCATACCGACGAGGTACTGGCCGAGCTCGGCTACGACAAGGGCCGGGTCGCCGCGCTGCGCGCCGCGAAAGTGATCTAAGGCGCGCGGCGGCGCTCAAGGCGCCGATACGATAACCACGCACGACGGAGGAGCAAGCGATGGCGAACAACAAGACGGCAGTCCGGCAGATCCTGGACAAGGTGAAGGCGGAGGGCCGCACCTCGCTGACGGCGCCCGAGGGCAAGCTCGTCTGCGACGCCTACGGCATCGCGGTGCCGAAGGAAGGCGTGGCGACATCGGCCGCCGATGCGGCGAAGCTGGCGTCCGGCATCGGCTTCCCGGTGGTGATGAAGATCGTCTCGCCCGAGATCCTGCACAAGACCGAGGCCGGCGGCGTCCTGGTCGGAGTGAAGAGCGCCGACGAGGTGGACAAGGGCTTCGCGACGATCATGGCCAACGCGAAAAAGTACGACCCGAACGCCAAGCTGCTCGGCGTGCAGGTCCAGCAGATGCTGCATGGCGGGCAGGAAGTGATCATCGGCGCAGTGACCGATCCGTCGTTCGGCAAGCTGGTCGCATTCGGTCTCGGCGGCATCCTGGTCGAAGTGCTCAAGGACATCACGTTCCGCTTGGCGCCTGCGACGCGCGAAGACGCGCTGTCGATGCTCGACGGCATCGCCGCGGCCGAAATACTCAAAGGCGTGCGCGGCGCGGAACCCGTGCACCGCGATGCGCTTGCGACGCTGATCCAGAACGTCTCCCAGCTGGTCGCCGATTTCCCCGAGATCGCCGAGATGGATCTGAACCCGGTGTTCGCGAGCAAGAGCGGCGCGGTCGCCGCTGACGTGCGCATCGTCGTCGATTTCAGCCCGCCGCCGCCGCGCTTCCGGCCCAGCCACGACGACATCGTGCGCGACATGAACCGCATCATGAAGCCGGACGCGGTCGCCGTTATCGGCGCGTCCTCCGAGGAAGGCAAGATCGGCAACTCGGTGATGAAGAATCTGATCAACGGCGGCTACAAGGGTGAGATCTACCCGATCAATCCGTCCGCCGCCGAGATCATGGGGCGGAAGGCCTACAAGAGCGTCAAGGACGTTCCGGGCAAGATCGACGTCGCGGTGTTCGCGATACCCGCCAAGTTCGTCGCGCAGGCGCTGATCGAAGTGCGGCGAGAAGAAGATTCCCGGCGCCGTGCTGATTCCGTCAGGGTTCGCCGAGACCGGCAACGTCGAAGGGCAGAAGGAGATCCAGGACATCGGCCGGAAGTACGGCGTACGGCTGATGGGGCCGAACATCTACGGCTTCTACTACACGTGGAAGAACCTCTGCGCGACATTCTGCACCGCGTACGACGTCAAGGGCCACGCCGCCCTGTCATCGCAATCGGGCGGCATCGGCATGGCGATCATCGGCTTTTCGCGCTCGGCCAAGATGGGCGTGTCGGCAATCGTCGGTCTGGGCAACAAATCCGACATCGACGAGGACGACCTGCTGACGTTTTTCGAGCAAGACGAGAATACCCACATCATCGTCCAGCATTGCGAAGATCTGAAGGACGGCCGCGCATTCGCCGAGGTCGCCAAGCGGGTATCGAAAAAGAAGCCGGTCGTCGTGCTCAAGGCGGGACGCACCAGCATGGGCGCGCGCGCCGCAAGCTCGCATACCGGCGCCCTTGCCGGCAACGACAAGATCTACGAGGACGTATTGAAGCAGTCGGGCGTGATCCGCGCCAAGGCGCTGCGCGACATGCTGGAGATGGCGCGCGCATTCCCGAAGCTGCCGACCCCCAAGGGCGAGAACGTGCTGATCATCACCGGCGCGGGCGGCTCGGGCGTACTGCTGTCCGACGCCTGCGTGCTCAACGGACTCAACCTGATGGCCATGCCACCAGACCTGGATGCCGCGTTCCGCAAGTTCATCCCGCCTTTCGGCGCTGCCGGCAACCCGGTCGACATCACCGGCGGCGAGCCGCCGAAGACCTACCAGAACACGGTTCGTCTCGGTCTCGAGGATCCGCGCATCCATGCGCTCATCCTCGGCTACTGGCACACGATCGTGACACCGCCGATGGTATTCGCCAACAAGATGGTTGAAGTCGTCGACGAAATGCGCGCCAAGGGCATAGAAAAGCCGGTGGTCGCTTCGCTCGCCGGCGATGTCCAGGTCGAGGAGGCCGCTGAGTTCCTGTTCGATCACGGCATCCCCGCATACCCGTACACGACCGAGACGCCGGTATTGGTGCTCGGCGCCAAGTACCAATGGGCGCGCGGCGCCGGCCTGATCTGAGCACCGGCTTGCCCACTCACCCTTCGCCGCCGATGCCCGCATGATCCATCATCTGGCCAGCCCGGCATTCTGGGTCGCGCTCGGCGAAATCATCCTGGTCAATATCGTGCTGTCCGGGGACAACGCGGTCGTGATCGCGCTGGCCGCGCGCTCGCTTCCGCCGCGGCAGCAGAAGCAGGCGATCATCTGGGGGAGCGTCGCGGCTACCGTCATCCTGGTGGTGCTGACCATCATCGCGGCTGAAATTTTCGAGCTGCCCTACCTGAGACTCGTCGGCAGTCTGTTGCTGTTCTGGATCGCGGTGCAATTGCTGGTTCCCGGGGACGAGGGCGAAGGCGGTATCAATAGCGGCAAGACCGCGTGGTCGGCGATGCGCACGATCCTGATCGCCGACCTGATCATGAGCACCGACAATGTCATCGGCGTCGCAGCGACGGCCAAGGGCGATCTCGTACTGCTGATGCTCGGTCTGGGGATCAGCGTTCCCGTGGTCGTCTTCGGCAGCACGATCGTCATGAAGCTGATCGGCCGGTTTCCGATCATCATTACCTTGGGCGCAGCGCTGCTGGGCTGGGTGGCCGGCGATATGCTGGACAGCGACCCGGTCCTGGTCGGCTGGATCGCTGCGCACATCCCCTGGCTACAGTTCACGCTGCCGCTGGTCGGCGAGATAAGCTGGACCCAGATTCTCGGCGCGGCGCTGGTCGTCGCAATCGGAAAGCTGCTGGCGGCGCGCGCGGCACGGGCCGAGAGCAAGCCGATCGACCTGGCCGCGGGCCCGCGGCAGAGCCGCTCGCACTGAGCGCCGGCGAGCGACAGGGCCCGATGCTGAAAATACTCGCACTCGTCGACGGTTCGGAAAGCTCGAGCCGCGCTGTTCGCTATGTCATTGCGACGTCAGCGCTATGCAAGGAAGCTCCGGAAATTCACTTGCTGAACGTACAGATGCCGGTAACTCCGGGTAACATCGGTCGCCACGTCAGCCACGGCGATCTCGATGACTATTATCATGACGAAGGCATGCGGGCGCTGGCGCCGGCGCGCAAACTCCTCGACGATGCGGGCATTCGGCACGCGTTTCACATCGGTGTAGGCGAGATCGGCGAAACCGTGGCAAGGTACGTCAAGGAACTTTCGGCGCAGCAGATCGCGATGGGAACCCGTGGACTGGGCCCTGTTGCGGGCATGCTGCTCGGGTCGGTGACGGCCAAGGTCGTGCAAGCGGTCAACGTTCCGATCGTTCTGGTGAAATAGAGGCACTCGTTTTTCGTGCAATCGATTTTCAGCGGTGTTTGGCACGACCACACAAGAAACCCGCCGATAGCGGGCAGGTTGTCAGGGAACCACAGCCACTCTAGGAGGTGACATGAAGACTCATCAACCGTCGAAGTTGCGAACAGCGCTATGCGCGCTGGTCGCTGGTGCCGTCGCGGCAGCCGTTCCGTTTTCGGCAGCCGCGTGGGAGCCTGCAAAACCTGTCCAGTTCATCGTACCTGCCGGCACCGGGGGCGGCGCAGACCAGATGGCGCGCTTCATCCAGGGGGTGGCAAGCAAGCACCAGCTGATGAAGCAGCCGTTCATCGTCGTCAACGAGTCCGGCGGCGCCGGGGCGCAAGGCTTTCTGGATGTGAAGGAGAGCAAAGGCGATCCGGAAAAGATCGTCATTACGCTGTCCAATCTGTTCACGACGCCGCTGGCGACCGGCGTGCCGTTCAGCTGGCGCGATTTGACGCCGGTGGCGATGTTGGCGCTCGACGAGTTCGTCCTGTGGGTCAATGCCGATACGCCGTACAAGACCGCCAAGCAGTACATCGACGCAGTCAAGGCCACGCCAAACAAGTTCAAGATGGGCGGCACCGGATCGAAGCAGGAAGACCAGATCATCACTGCGCAGATCGAGCAGGCCAACCCCGGCGTCAAGTTCATCTACATTCCTCTGAAGGGCGGCGGCGACGTCGCCGTGCAGCTGGTCGGCGGGCATATCGATTCGTCGGTCAACAATCCGATCGAGGCGGTCGCGCAGTGGCGTGCGGGCAAGCTGCGTCCGCTGTGCGTATTCGATGCGCAGCGGATGCCGTACAAGGAAAAAGTCACCGCCGACATGTCGTGGAATGACATCCCGACTTGCAAGGAATCCGGCCTCCCGGTCGAGTACACGATGCTGCGCGGCATCTTCATGCCGGCCGGCGTCAGCAAGGAGCAGGTCGACTTTTACGTCGACTTGTTCAAGAAGGTTCGGGCGACCCCCGACTGGAAGGCGTTCACCGAGCAGGCCGCGTTCAACCAGTCGTTCATGAGCGGTCCCGAATACGCCAAATGGGTGGAACAGGCCGAAACCATGCACAAAGGCCTGATGAACAAGGCCGGCTTCCTGGCCAAGCAATAAACCGGCGCACGAAGGGGCGGGTCGCTCTGATGCGAACGATGGACCGGACCCGGCGTTGTAAAATGCCGTTTCCGATCGCATCGGAGCGCCCGTACCCCTATCGCGTTTGACGTCCAACGCCGCGAGGCACTGACGATGGCAAAGCACGACTCTACCGGCCAGGACGACGGTCGCTCGATCGTCTCCATGCGGACGATGGAAATCGCGATCGCAGCGATCCTGCTGGCTTTCGGCGCGACGTTCCTGTACAGCAGCTACAAGCTCGGTTTCCGCTGGGCCGATGACGGGCCGCAGTCGGGCTTTTTCCCGTTCTACGTGAGCCTGTTCATCTGCGTCGCGAGCGGGGCCACGCTGCTGCAGGCGATCCTGAGCAAGAGTGCCGCCGGGCGCGCGAGCTTCGTCGAACGAGGACAGCTGAAGCAGGTTCTGAAGGTGCTGATTCCCGCGTGCCTGTTCGTCCTCGGCATCCAGCTGATAGGCATTTACGTTGCGTCGGCGATCTACATCGCGCTGTTCATGAACCTGCTCGGCGACTATCCGTGGAAAAAAAGCGTGCCCCTGGCGGTGGCCATCAGCGTTCTTTTCTTCTTCATGTTCGAAGTGTGGTTCCAGGTTCCGTTGTTCAAGGGATACTGGAATCTGACCGGCTGGACCGGTTTCTGAGCCGATTCCAACGATGCGATTAACCCGGCGACAGGCACGTTTGATCAACTCGGGAGCACTGGGTGTCTGATCTGAATCTGCTGTTTCACGGGTTCGCGGTGGTGCTCACGCCGTTCAATATCGGGCTGATGTTCGTCGGCATCGTTCTGGGCGTGATAATCGGCGTGCTGCCGGGCCTGGGCGCCGCCAACGGCATCGCGATCCTGCTGCCGCTTACGTTCACGATGCCGCCGACCTCGGCGATCATCATGTTGTCGTGCATTTACTGGGGCGCGCTGTTCGGCGGCGCGATCGCCTCGATCCTGTTCAATATTCCCGGCGAGCCCTGGTCGGTCGCGACCACCTTCGACGGTTATCCGCTGGCGCAGAAGGGGCGCGCCGGCGAGGCACTGACGGCGTCGTTCACCTCGTCGTTCATCGGTGCATTCGTTGCCGTGCTTCTGATCACCTTTCTTGCGCCGCTGATCGCGCGCTTCGCGCTTCAATTCGGTCCGCCGGAGTTCTTTTCGGTTTATCTGCTGACGTTCTGCAGCTTCGTCGGCATGGGCAAGGGCTCGGCCTGGAAGATCATCGTTTCGATGATGCTGGGATTTGCGCTCTCCGCCGTCGGCATCGACATCGTGACGGGTCAACTGCGCCTGACGTTCGGCTTCCCGAGCCTGATGAAGGGCTTCGACTTCCTGATTGCCGTGATCGGGCTCTTCGGCATCGGCGAAATCCTGCTGTCGATGGAGGAGGGGCTGGCGTTTCACGGCGTACCCGCCAAGATCAATCCGAAGGTCGTCCTCGAGACGTGGAAGAAACTGCCCAGATACTGGATGACCTTCATACGCAGCACCGCGATCGGCTGCTGGATGGGGATCACGCCGGGCGGCGCGACGCCGGCGTCGTTCATGAGCTATGGCGTGGCCAAGAAAATGTCGAAGGACGGCGACAAGTTCGGCACCGGCGTGCTTGAGGGCGTCGTGGCGCCGGAAACCGCCGCGCATGCCGCCGGAACCAGCGCGCTCCTGCCGATGATCACACTCGGGATTCCGGGCTCGCCGACCGCCGCGGTGCTGCTTGGCGGCCTGTTGATCTGGGGCCTGCAGCCGGGACCGCTGCTGTTCGCCGAAAAGCCCGACTTCGTCTGGGGGCTGATCGCCAGCATGTACCTGGGCAACGTCGCCGGATTGATCGTCGTGCTGAGCCTTGTTCCGCTGTTCGCGGGCATCCTGCGCATTCCGTTCTCGATCATCGCCCCGGTGATCGTCGCGATCTGCGCGATCGGCGCCTACACGGTCAATAACGCGATGCAGGACATCTGGTTCATGCTCGGCTTCGGCGTCATCGGCTACCTGTTCAAGAAGCTCAACTATCCGCTCGCGCCGATGGTGCTGGCGCTGGTGCTCGGCAACAATGCCGAAAACGCGTTTCGCCAGGCGATGCTGATGTCGCAGGGCAACATGACTATCATGTGGTCGAACTGGCTGGTGGGCAGCATCACCACGCTTGCGGTGATCATGCTCTTCTGGCCGCTGATTTCCAGGGTCCTCAAGGCCATCGTTCCGGCCAAGCCGGACAAGCTGTCCGAGCAGCGACCGGTCGAATAGCCGACGTCGGAACGGCCCGCTTCGCCGTCGCGCCGCAAACTTCCCGCGGCGAACGGCATCGCGAACACCCTTGGTCATGAACGCCAACCTTTACGCGCTGCTGCGCAGCCATTTTGCCGAGCATCTCGAGCAGCCATGCGTGCTGATTCCGGGCGGTCCGGTCATTCACTACGACGATCTCGACGCCGCCGCAGCGCGCATCGCCCACGCGTTGGTCGCCGCCGGTTGCGCCATCGGGGATCGCGTCGCAGTGCAGACCGACAAATGCTGGCAGGTGCTGGCGGTCTACCTGGCTTGTCTGCGCGCCGGGCTGGTGTACCTGCCCCTCAACACCGGGTATCGCAAAGGCGAGCTCGCCTATTTCTTTGGCGATGCGGAACCCCGCGTCATCGTGTGCGCTCCCGCCGACGCCGCCGAGATCGCTGCGCTGCGCACCGGCGCGACGGTGCTGACCCTTGCGGGCGACGAAGGCAGCCTGCTCGATCGCGCTCGCGACCACCCGGCGGAGTTCGAGACCGTGACCTCGGCCCCGGGCGATCTCGCGGCGCTCCTCTACACCTCGGGGACGACCGGCCGCTCGAAGGGAGCGATGTTGACGCATCGCAACCTGGCCACCAACGCGCTGGCGCTGGTCGAACACTGGGGCTTCACGCGCGGCGATGTGTTGCTGCATGCTCTCCCGCTGTTTCATGTGCACGGCCTGTTCGTCGCCTGCCACTGCGCGCTGCTGTCGGCCAGCCGGATGCTGTGGCTGCCGAGATTCGACGCCGCGGAAGTGGCAAGGCTCTTGCCGCACGCGACGGTGATGATGGGCGTCCCAACCTATTACTCGCGTCTGCTTGCCGACAGCTCTTTCGGCACCGAGGGCTGCCGCACGATTCGCGTATTCATCTCCGGTTCGGCGCCGCTGCTGCCGGAAACGTTCAACGACTTTGCCGCGCGCACCGGACAGGCCATCGTCGAGCGGTATGGCATGACCGAAACCGGGATGAATACATCCAATCCGCTCGATGGCGAGCGCCGCTGCGGCAGCGTCGGCGCGGCCTTGCCCGGCGTCAGCGTGCGCGTCGTCGGCGCCGACGGCGCGACTTGCGCGCCCGGCGAGGTCGGCGATATCGAGGTCAAGGGACCGAACGTGTTCTCCGGCTACTGGCGGATGCCGGACCGCACCCGGGAGGAATTCACCGACGACGGCTACTTTCGGACCGGCGATGTCGGCGAGATGGCCGCCGACCGCTACTTGCGAATCGTCGGCCGCGCCAAGGACCTGATCATCACCGGCGGCCTCAATGTCTACCCGAAGGAGATCGAGGAAAGGATCGACGCACTGCCGGGCGTTGCGGAGTCTGCGGTTATCGGCGTCGCCGATCGCGGATTTCGGCGAGGCGGTGACTGCGGTCGTCGTCGCAAAGCCGGGCTATGTCCTGCGCGAAGCGGACATCGTCGCCGTGCTGAAGCAGGAAATGGCCGGCTTCAAGGTCCCCAAGCGCGTATACGTGGTCGACGAGCTGCCGCGCAACGCCATGGGCAAGGTCGAGAAAAACGTGTTGCGCCAGCGCTACGCGGGGACGCGATCGTGATCGGCGGCTTACGGGTGCAGCGGCGCGGCGTCAGAGCCGACATCGGTCACCGCTGAATGGCGCTTCGGCGCGGCGTCCCGTCCGGGCGGGGCCGCCGGGGCCGCGAATGTCACGGCGATCCTCGTCCCCGACGTCGGCGCCGGACTGGACGGTCAGGAAGCCGTTGTGGCGATCGGCCACTTCCTTGACGATCGCGAGTCCGAGCCCGGAGCCGTCTCCCGGCGTTCCTTCGATCCGATAAAAGCGCTCGAACACCTTGCTGCGCGCATCTTCGGGGATGCCGACACCGTTGTCCTCGACGCTCAGGTACGGACGGCCGCCATCATCGGTCCCCGAGCGAACCGTCACCGTGCCGCCGGACGGCGTATAGCGCAAGGCGTTGTCGACCAGGTTGTTCAGCAACTCGGACAGCAACAGAGGATTGCCCGAAACAATCGCGTTTTCGAGGACAAAGCCGAGGTCGATATTGCGCGCAATCGCGCGCGGGACCCATTCCTGCGCCGCCGCGTCGGCGATCTGGCGCAAGTCGAAATACTGGACATCGCGTCCACTGGCGCCGCCCGCCTCGGCCCGCGCGAGCGCCAGCAGCTGCGTGGCAAGATGGCTCGCCCGCGTCGTTGCCACGTGCATGCCCTCGATCTCGCTCCTGACGTCCGGAGCCAGTTCGCGTCGCAGCAATAGCTCCAGGTGCATCTGCAGACCGGCCAGCGGCGTGCGCAGCTGGTGCGCGGCGTTGGCAAGGAAGCGCTGCTGAACGGCGCTGGCCTCGCGCATCCGTCCAAGCAGCTTGTTGAAAGCCTTGACGGCGGGAGCGATCTCCGCCGGGGCGCCGGTCTCCGTAAGCGGCCGGAGATCGTTCGGGCCGCGCCCGAGGAGCTCGCCTCGGATTCGCGCCAGCGGAGCGACGCCGTGCTTGACGCCCGTCCAGGCGAGGGCCACGGCGGCAAAGGCGATGAGCAGAGTCGGGACCAGCTCGACGGCGAGAATTTCCCAGATCAGGCGCTTCCGCTTGGAAAGCGTTTCACCGACCTGGACGCTGAATCCGCTGTCGGTGCGCAGCGCGGCAATTCGTACCGGCTCGCTGAGATAGACGCCGTCGAAAAACCTGCTCTCCCCGCCCCGCAGTGCCGGGGCAGCCGCGAGCTCCTCGCTGCCGGCAATGACTCTTCCGTCGGCGTCGCGAATCTGGAAGACCATCGAATCGACATGGTCGTACATCAGCGCTTGCTGCGCCTGCATCAGCAGATCGAGATGCGGGCCGTCGGCGCCGATCCGGATGTTCTCGGCCATGTCCAGCGCGGGGTCCAGCAGCGAGCGATCGTAGGCCGAGGTGGCTACGCTCAGTGCGACGCTATAGGTCAGGACGCCGCCGCAGAGCACCAGGAACAGCAGCGACGGGATCAGGAAAAACAGCAGGCGGCGGCGAATGCTGCGCGCGCCGGGCCTGGCGTCAGGCATCGAGCTTGCTCCCACAGATAGCCAAAACCGCGAACCGTGCGTATGTGCATTCCCGCTGTCTCGATCTTGGCGCGCAGGCGCGAAATATAGACCTCGATCGTGTTGATCGACAGGTGGTCGTCGTAGTTGAACAGCTGCTGACCGATGAAGTCTTTGCTGAGCACCCTGCCGGGGCGCGTCAGGAACAGCTCGAGCAGCGCCCACTCCCGAACGGTGAGATCGACCGCAATGCCGTTAGCGGTGACGCGCTTGGCCTCGATATCGATCGACAATGCGCCGATCACGATCGGGCCCGGCAGGCAGCGACGTTCGCCGCAGCAACGCTCTGACGCGAGCTTCGAATTCAGTCAGCGAAAAAGGCTTGGTCAGATAGTCGTCAGCGCCGAGATCGAGTCCGCGCACGCGGTCCTCGACCGCGTCGCGCGCGGTCAAGACCAGAACGTTCGTTTGCGAACGGCGCTGCCGCAACCGTCGCAGCACCTCGAAACCGTCGATGTCGGGCAAGCCAATGTCGAGAACCAGAAGCTCGTACGGCGTGCCCGCAGCGCGCTGTCGGCACCGTTGCCGTCTTTTCACGCGATCGACGCCATGCCCGGCTTGGTCAATAACCGCGTCAGTCCTTCGGCGAGCAAGGCATCGTCCTCAGCGACAAGTATGCGCATCGTTTCTCCACTCAGCGAATTCGGCAACGTCGTGCAGTCCAATCTTACCGGCAAAAAAGGTGGCGGCCCATCTGTCAGCATACCGTCAGCAGGCGTTCAGGCTTGCGACAGTTTGCACGCGTACGATCGTTTTTCCAAGATCGAACGACGCTGATCAAAAGTCGATCGCGGCGCCGATGAGAGGGGGCCGCCGATCATCTCGACTTGGAAGAACCACCTGCTGCGGAGGGCGACGACAGGCCGTCGGCGAGCCCCGCGTGTGCGCGCAAACGTTCGGAGGAGAACTCACATGAACACCAAGAAGAACTCTGGCTATCGCATGCTCGCTGGCGCTTTTCGGCGCGGCCAACCGCGCGCGCCGACGTCGTCAGCGACCTTCAGGCGCAGATGGAAGTGCTGCAGAAGCAGCTGGACCAGGTGAAGACCCAGCTCTACAACATGCAACAGGAGACAAGAAAAAGGAAAAGGGAAGAGGCGCTAAGGCCGCGGGCGGGCCGTTGGTGCGCCTGAAGCCCAATGCCGGCGCGACATTTCTCGTCCCGGGCGGCGGCGAGGTCCAATTCTACGGGAACCTCGATGTCTCGTTCGACTGGACGACCAAGGGCCTGAAGAGCGACTACGGAGACAACGGCGGCATGCCGGTGGGCAAGATGGGCTGGCAGCCTGCGATCGCCACCAACCTGTCCTATCTGGGCGTACGCGGCACGCACCCGCTGCAGCCCGACTTCGATTTCATCTGGCAACTCGAAGCCGGCATCGACATTTCCGCGACGCCCGGCATCAAGGAAACGACGTCGAACACCAGCTACACCGTCAACGGCGCATTGTTTTCGCGAAACAGCTTTGTCGGTTTCTCCGGCAAGGATTGGGGCGCCGTCATGATCGGCAAGACGAGACGCCGTACAAGACGTCGACCGATCGCCTGAATCCGTTCTCCGGAATGCTCGGCGACTACCGCGTCATGATCGGCAATACCGGCGGCGACAACCGCGTCGAATTCGGTCTGCGCGCTTCGCACGCGATCTGGTACGAGTCGGCGAACTGGGGCGGCGCCTCGTTCAAGGCGATGTACTCGCCGGGCCAGAACCGCGACGACACCAGCAGCATCGTGCCTTCCGTCCGAACCGGACTGCGCGGGAGGCAATATCCCCGGCAGCGGCGCGCTGCCGCCGACCTGCAACGACGGCTCGTTCGGCGACCTCTATAGCCTCAGCGCCGCGTATACGGCAGGTCCGCTGTACCTGACCGCGGCTTACGAAATGCACAAGAACGTCAACCGCACCAGCGACCTCGCCAATCTCGACCCGCAGGGACGTCGGCGACGAGAGCGCTTTCAAGGTCGGCGGGCAATACACGTTCGTGACCAAGACCACGGTGAGCGCGCTTTGGGAGAAAACCAAGCGAAAGCTGCCGTCGGACCTGGAGTCCCAGAATGAGCGCACGCGCGACAACGCGACCTGGCTGGCGTTGACGCAAGTGCTGACCGACGAAAGACAGCGTCAGCTTCGGCTGGGGCTACGCGGGCAAGTCGAAAGGCTTCCTGGGCGTGCACAACACGCCCGACGACCAGACGACGTTCGACAATTCCGCCAACCTTTATTCGCTGGCCTGGCGGCACGCGATCGACAAGAACACGACTATCTATGCCGACTGGGCAATGACCGTCAATGGCCCGGATGCGCACTACGACCTCGGTGCCGGGGGGCATGGCGTGACGACCGACTGCCACGACTCGACGCCGCTCGCGGCGTTCGATCCGACCACCGGCGGCGTGACCAATACCGGGCCGCACTGCTTCTCCGGCGGCAAGCTGGAAGGCGTCTCGGTCGGCGTCGCCTACAGGTTCTAGCGTTCACCGCCGAGCCCCAGCTCGGCGCGGGCGCGCGCTCTCCTCCGGGGCGCGCGCCCGATTCATTCTGGCGACCCGTCAGCTTGAGTCCGCGCTCCCCCAGCGGCCGAGCGTAGGGATACGCCCGTCACCGATCATCTGTTGCAGATGCATCGGTCGATCGGGCTGCGGTAACCCGGCGTCGAATATCGACGGTGCAATGGCGCGCAATCCTGCGCGCGTGTCCGGGTCCGCGCCCGCCTGCGCCAGCATTCCGCGATCGACCCAAACGGCCTTGCCATCGACCAGCCGAACATAGATGCGCCCGGTGGCCTGCGCGGCAACATTGATTTCCCGGAACCGGTCGACGCACTGCCGCAGAAAACCGGTGTTGTGCTCCGGCAGAAGCAGGCTTCGATCGCCATACAGAAATTCCGGAGCGGTCGCGTTGATATCGACCCTGCGATAGCGCTCGACATCGAGCAGGCATTTGACGTCGAGCACGTTCAACGTGTCGTTCCAGCCAAAGGCGATCGTCCGCGGCCGTTCCCCGAGCTGCACGCTGTTGTCGAGAAATTCGAAGTGCACGCTGCTTGTCGGTGCGCTGGATCCAGGTAAAAAACAGCTGCGGCATGCCCGAGTAGGCCTCGACCGCGTGGGCCAGCGTATCGTCGACCGCCTTGTACCTGCCGACGTCGAGCCCGCGCTTCCACGCGCGTTCGACCAGCGATTCGGGCGGGGTGACCATGAAGAAGAGATAAACGACCCGGCCGAATCGGGTCAGCAGGTTGCTGCCCGCCTCGTCGGAATCGGGAGCGAAACTGTCGAAGCGGAACCGGTCGATCAGCAGGTGCGACATGCCACCCTGCTCGGCCTTGTGCGCCATGTAGCGATCGAGCTTCTGGTCGACGATCTGCAATTCTTCCGCCGTGAACGAACCGCCGTACCGGTAGGCCGTCCCCAGCGTGCCGTAGTCGAGCAATTGCTTTCGCCAGATGTCGGGGCTGATCAGCGCGAAGTCGCTCCAGTTGACGCCGATATCGCCGGCGAGCTTCTTCTGCAGCGGCCGCAGCGTGCTCTTGCCCGATGCCGAGGCACCCTTGGTGTTCATCACGAACGGCTGCTCCTGGCGCGGCAGCAGCGTGTAGCCTTCGCTGCCGGCAGCATCGATCAGCCACGGGGCGATCAGCCCGCCGATCTCGTCGCGCGCCGAAGTCGTTGCAGGCGATGTCGGTGGCGATCGCAGCGACCAGCTCGCGGCTCCCCCATAGCTCGCCGTGCCGGATCAGCAGAGCCGACACGACCTTGATCAGCGCGCGGTACGCTGCCTTGTGCAATGCGTCGGCGGCAGTGTGAGCACGGCTTTCCCAGTCGAGCAACGCCTGCCGTATCCCGGCTTCAGCGGATGGCGGCGACTCTGCTCGCGTCCTGCGCGATTTGAAGATCGCGAGCAGGCTGGGCGCGCGCCTGGGTGGCACCGTCCGCTCCTCCGCGGGCGACGGATACAACGATGACAGCTGTGAATCGATAAGCTCGCGGAGCCGATGGCGCAGCGCATCGTAGGCGGCCTCGATCACCGCGCTTCGAGGCTCTACGTACCCGGCCAGGATCGTGCGCGTGATCTTGCGGAAATTGATGCCGAGATCCTCGATCTTCGTGCCGTCCGGCACCGACAGATCGGCGGTGACCCGAATCAGGACTTCGTGCAGCGCCAGGCGCCCGGGCCGGAATGCCACCAGCTCGCTCGAGTCGAGGCCGGTGAGATCGTGCAGCTCCGCGGCTTGCGCAACGCTGGTAAAGACATTTTCCGGACGAAAGATCGTGCACAGATGCAGCAGATGCCCGGGGACCTCCGATTCGATTCCCGGATGCCACGGGCCGAACGTTTCCGTTGCGGCAGCGAGCGGATCAGGAGGCAAAGGTCTTCCAGAGGAAAAACGCCGCAACCGCGTAGAGAAGCGCGGCAAACGCACGCCGCAGTCGAGCAACGGGCCAACGGTGCGCCATGCGAGCGCCGGCCGGCGCGGCTAGCATGCTCGCTGTGGCGATGGCGAAGAGCGCCGGCAAGTTGAGGTAGCCGATCGTGTAGGGCGGCAGATCGGTCTGCCTCAACCCTGCGATCAGATAGCCGACGGTTCCGGCTGCGGCGATCGGCAAGCCGAGCGCAGCCGACGTCGCCACCGCGTTATGGATACGCACGTTGCACGCGGTCATGAACGGCACCGAGATGAACGCGCCGCCGGCGCCGACCATGCTCGACAGCGCGCCCAGCCCACTGCCGACCGCGAACATGCCCAGCGGTCCCGGGAGGCTTCGCATGCGCTTGGGCTTGAGGTTGATCAGGAGGCGCGTCGCGGTGAACGCCGTGAACGCCGCAAATACGCCCGACAGGGCTGCCGTCGAGAGACCGCTGACAAGCTGGGGGCCTAGCAACGATCCCACCAGGATACCCGGTCCGAGTTTCCAGAATATCGGCCACACCACGGCATCGTGCGCATGGTGCGCACGCACGCTCGAGATCGAGGTGAATACGATCGTGGCCAGCGAAGTCGCCACCGCAATGTGCAGGATGTGCTCGGGCGGGAAGCGTTGGTAGCTGAAAATCAGCGTAAGCAGCGGGATCATCGTCATTCCGCCGCCGATGCCCAGCAAACCGGCGATGAATCCGACGACGCCGCCGATCGCGAGAAAGATCGGGACCAGCGTCCAGTCCACGCTACGCTTTCATCAGCTTGTCGGTGATGATCGTCCATTCCCGGGGATCGACCGGCGTGATCGACAGGCGGTTGCCCGGCTGCAGTGTGCGCATCGTGGCGAGGTCGGGGCGGGTGCGAAGCTCGGCGAGCGAGACCAGCCGCGTCTTTTTCACCAGCGTGACCTCGACATTCATCCAGCGCGGCGCGGCGCGCGTCGCCTTGGCATCGTAGTACGGACTCTTCTTGTCGAACTGCGACGCGTCGGGATAGGCAGCCTTGGTCACCTTGACGATGCCGGCGATGCCGGGCTCGGGGCAGCTCGAATGGTAGAAAAACGCGAGGTCGCCGACTTGCATCTGGTCGCGCATGAAATTGCGCGCCTGGTAATTGCGCACGCCATACCAGGCGACCGTCCGCTTGGGCATCGCGGCGAGGTCGTCGATCGACACCTCGTCGGGCTCGGATTTCATCAGCCAGTAACGCATCGTCGGATCCATTCAGCCTGCTGCTGGCGACGAAGTGGAAAAATGCGAATTATGATCCGAAAGCTGACCTTCGAAGCGATGGCGGCCGGCGGAGCTCTCCGGTTCTGACCGGCGCTTCGGTAGAAGCGGCGTCACGGCAGCGCGAAAGCATTGCGACTGGTGCGCAATCGGAGCCTCGCCCTGCATCGGGGCGAGGGCCTCGATAGGTGCCCCCCACCTGTGCCGTGCCAACCGTCATCTTGAACCTGAGTTCAAGAGGGTCGCCTGCCAGGACCATCAGGCGCTTCCGCGTAGGGAACGCACACCGGTCCGTTTGAGGCTCGGCAACCTCGCTAAGTTAGCATTGGTTCAAAGAGTGTATGGCCAGCTCGAACACCGCAGGGGACTGTGAACGCAAATGAGAACGTAAAAGGATCGGGATTGCCGCACGCGCCCGTGACGGGCTTTAGAACAGCTTGTCCTGATCCGCCATCGCACGATCGATGGCAGACTGCATCGCGGAAATTCTACGCCGAACGCCAGCGCTGTCAAAACTGGCGGTGGTCGCCGCGCCGACGTGGCCTGCCCTGGCCTGCAGCAGCTCGTGCGCGATATTGAGCGCCGCCATCACCGCGATGCGCTCGGTGCCGGCGATCTTGCCTGAATCGCGGATCTCCCGCATGCGCCGGTCGAGCAACTGCACCGCGAGCAAGAGCTCATCACGCTCGGACTGCTTGCAACCGACGCGATATTCGCGGCCCAGGATCGAGACGTCGAGCGTGGTCGCCTGGTCGTCCATCGAATCAGCTCAGCGATTCGGGCAGCTGCTGCAGCAGCGCGTCGAGGCGCGACGTCGCCGCGCCGATGCGCGCGGTCAGCGCCCGGTTCTGCTCGAGCGCCCGCCCGAGCTCGCGCTTCAGCGACTCGTTCTCGGCGCGAAGCCTGTTGTAGTCGGCGAGCAGCAGCGCGAGCTTCTGCTCGAGCCCGGCGAATTCGGTGAATTCGGATTCCATCGTCAGTGCACTATAGGGTCAAGCTTCGGACCGAGTCAACGGGGCCGCTTTCCGTCATGCCGTGTCCAGTGACTTGTAGCGCACTTCGAGAATTTCCAGCTCTTCGACGCCGCCCGGCGTTTTCAAGGTCACGAGATCGCCTTCGCGCGCCTTGATCAAGGCACGCGCCATCGGCGACACCCAGCTGATATAGCCGCGATTCGTGTCGATCTCGTCGACGCCGACGATGCTCACGGTGCGCGTTTCGCCGTGTGAATCGCGCACGGTCACCGTGGCGCCGAAGAATATCTGGTCGATGTCGTCGGCGTCGCGGCGAGCCATCGGATCGACGATCTCGGCGATGTCGAGACGGCGGATCAGGAAACGGATGCGCCGGTCGATTTCGCGCAGGCGCTTCTTGCCGTAAATATAGTCGCCGTTCTCGGAGCGGTCGCCGTTGCTCGCCGCCCACGATACGGTCGCGACGACCTCGGGCCGGTCCTTGTCGACCAGCGCGTTCAGCTCGGCCTTGAGGCGCGCAAATCCGCCCGGCGTCATGTAGTTCCGGGCGCCTTCGGGCAGCGGCGACGCTTCCTCGACATCGTCTTCGATGTCGTCGTCGTCTTCGCGGGTGAATGCCTTGCTCATCGATGAAATCGAATTTCCTGGCCGCCTCGCCGCTCAAGAGCCGCCGTTGCGAGGCAAAAGCGCGTGGCCGCAACGCCGGCCGAAAGGAAATTATAGTCCACCTGCCGGAGGCTATAATCGTTGCCCTTCCGACTGCCGCCGGTCGCGGCGCCAAGCAGTCGAGAAGCTCGCCGCGATGACCCGGATTCCCGCCACGCTGGCTCTAGCCACCCTCGCCGTCGTCGCGCTTGCGGCATTTGCGCTGGCGCTCGGCGTCGGCAGCGTCGCCCTCGATCCGATGACCGTGCTGCGTGCGCTGGCCGGCGGCGGGGATGCAATGCCGCGCACGATCGTGCAGCGAGCTTCGTCTGCCGCGCGCGCTCGCCGCGTTTGCGACCGGCGGCTCGCTGGCGATGGCCGGCGCGCTGTTGCAGGTATTGCTGCGAAATCCCTTGGCCGATCCGTACGTGCTCGGCGTCTCCGGCGGCGCGGCGGTCGGCGCGCTGGCGGCAATGCTGCTGGGCGCGGTCGCGTGGCTGATCCCGGCCGGGGCCTTTGCCGGCGCATTCGTCTCGACGGTGCTGGTCTTCGCGCTGGCCCGCGGCTCCGGCGCCTGGTCGCCGACGCGGCTATTGCTGACCGGTGTCATCGTCGCGGCAGGCTGGGGGGCGGTGGTCGCGCTGTTGCTGTCGCTGGCGCCCGAGGCACAGCTGCGGGGCATGCTGTTCTGGCTGATCGGCGACCTGTCGGCGCCGCCCGCGGCATGGACGCCGCTGATCGTGCTCGGACTGGCGATGGCCATCGCGCTGCCCTTTGCGCGCGACTTGAATGCGCTCTCGCGCGGTGATGCGGTCGCGGCGGCGCTCGGTGTATCGATCGCGCGGCTCCCCTGGTTGATTTTCGCGCTCGCGGCGCTGCTGACCGCCGTCGCGGTAACCACCGCCGGCGCAATCGGCTTCGTCGGGCTGATCGTGCCGCACGCGGTGCGGCTGGTCATCGGCAACGACCAGCGCGCGCTGCTGCCCGCCTCGGCCCTTGCCGGCGGCGCGATGCTGCTTTTCGCCGACACGCTGGCGCGCCAACTCGCCGCGCCGGCACAGCTGCCGGTCGGCGTGGTCACCGCGCTGATCGGCGTGCCGGTGTTCCTGATCCTGCTGCGGCGCGAGCGATGAGCGAGACGGCGCTGCTCTCCGTGCGCGGACTGACGGTGCGCATTGCCGCGCTGACCGTATGCCGCAACCTGGAATTTTCGGTGGCACCGGGGCAGTGCTGGGCGATTCTCGGGCGCAACGGCGCGGGCAAGACGACGCTATTGCACACGCTGGCAGGATTGCGTCCGGCGGCCGCCGGCACGATCGAGCTCGCCGGGCGGCCGCTCGCGCAATGGTCGCCGCGCGACGTCGCGCGACGCCGCGCAGTGCTGCCGCAGGACGACAGCGACGCGTTCGCCGCGACGGTGCTGGAAACGGCGCTGGTCGGCAGGCATCCGCATCTGTCGCGCTGGCAATGGGAAAGTGCCGCGGATCTCGCCATCGCCCGCGCCGCGCTGGCGGCAATGGACATCGGCGGCGCCGAAGCGCGCGACGTGCGCACGCTCTCCGGCGGCGAGCGCCGCCGCGTCGCACTCGCCGCGCTGCTCACCCAGCAGCCGGATCTGTTGTTTCTCGACGAGCCGTCGAGCCATCTCGACCTCGCGCATCAGCTCGCGCTGCTCGACCGCCTGGCCGGGCTGGCGCGAAGCGGAAGCAAGGCGGTGCTGATGGTCCTGCACGACGTCAACCTCGCGGTGCGCTGCTGCGACCACGCGCTGTTGCTCGATGGCGGCGTGGCGCAGGCGGGCCCGGCGGCGGAGCTCTTGACCGCGACGCGGCTGTCGCAGCTTTACGGCGTGCCGTTGCGCGCGGTCGAGACCGAGCACGGGCCGGTGTTCGCTCCGGTCTGAGGCCTTACCCGTCGCTCAGCGAGCGACGTTGGCTCGCGCTCGGTCGATGACCGCGCACAGCGCTTCGGCGCCGTCAACAAAGCGAGGACCGGCGCGGTGCAGCAGATTGGCGTCGACGACGAAGAGATTCCCCGCGCGCACGGCCGGCAGATCGGCCCACTGCCGCCAGTCGTCGAGCCACGCCGGACGAATCGCGCCGTCGGTTCCGGCGATGATCGCCGACGGCCGCGCCGCCAGGACCGCTTCGACGCTGACCGACGGCGCCGGCAGCGAAAGCTCCCGGAAGACGTTTTCGCCGCCGCAAAGCTCGATCGCCGCGCTGATCAGGTGCGCGCCTCCGATCGTATACAAGGGCTGGTGCCAGATCTCGTAGAACACGCGAACCGCGCTCGCAGCGTGCCCACGCTGACGCAGCGCCGCCAGCCGCGAACGGAAGCGCGCCGCGGCCGGGCGCGCGACCTCGGCGGTGCCCGCAAGCGCGCCGAGCCGCTCGATGTCGAGCGCGATTGCCTCCGGCGTGTGCGGATCGGTGCGATAGATCGGAATGCCCAGCGCCTGCAGCCGCTCGATCTGTGCCGGGGCCACGTACGGCCAGGCGACGGCGAGATCGGGACTGAGACTGACGATGCGCTCGAGATCGAGCGCGCGCGCGTCGCCGACGCGAGGGCGTTGCGCCGCTTCGGGCGGCCAATCGGCGGGGTCGGTGACCGCGACAACGCGACTCCCCGCGCCGGCGGCGTAGAGGAGCTCGGTCGCACTGGGAGCCAGGCTGACGATGCGCCGCGCCGGCGCGGCCAGCGCAACCGTCGCGCCCGTCCCGTCGATCACCGTCACCGGATCGGCGCGGCTCGCCCCGGCCAGAGCCGACATCAGCGCAACGGCGACCCAGGGTCGTAAGCGCACACTCATTGGCTTGTTCACGCTCTAGTAGCGCCAGCGTACGCCGGCGAACACGTTCGCGCCGGCGGTGGCGTAATCGGCGGCGAGCTCATAGTGCTTGTCCAGCGCGATTGTCGAGGCGCGCGAACGCTGTCCAGCGTGCGCCGAACGGCCATTCCGCCAGCAGATTGAGCAGCGCATAGCCGCCCATCCGGCGCGTGTTGGCGGCGTCGTCGAAGCGCGCCGACGATGCGCTCAGCTCGGCACGCAACCGCACCGGTCCCAGCGAGTGATCGACGGCCAGCGCGCCGTGGCGGCGCGCGCGTCGCGGCAACAAAAGCCCGCTGGCATCGTCTTGCGGACGCTGCAGGTCGACGCTGGCGGTCACCGCCGTCGCGTCGCGGCGCCAGCGCATGTCCAACGTGACGCCTTGCAAGGTCGCGGCGGCAACGTTCTGCGGCGCGCAGTTGAAGTCGGCGTCGCATTCGAAGACGATCAGGTCCTGCACCCGGTTGCGATAGGCGACGATGCCGGCGGCAAATGAGTCCGACGCGTAGCGCAGCGACAAGCTCGGCGTTGCGCGCCGTCTCGGGCGTGAGATCGGGATTGGAAAAGCCCGGATAGTAGAGGTCGTTGAAGGTCGGCGCCTTGAACGCGCGTACCGTAACTCGCGCTCGCGCGCCATGCCGGGAGCGAAGCCGGTAGCCGTAAGCCAGCGCGCCCGTCGTGCGGGCGCCGAACTGCGTGCTGTCGTCGCGCCGCAGGTTCAGTTGCACGCGCGTGCGGTCCGTCAGCGAGGCGGTAGACGCCGAGCAGCGCGTTGGTGTCTCGCGAGGTGACGGCGAAGGAGGCATCGCCGCCGACGCGCTCCTCGCGGCGCTCGAGCGCTGCGCCGAGCGAGCCGACACGGCAATACGAAGTCGTTCTGCCACAGGTACAGGCGCTGGCGGGTGGTGAATCGTCCCGGCCCGAATCCGGTGCGCGAGTCGCTGATGTCGTCGGTCTGGCCGGCCTCGAGCCGGCTGGTCCACCAGCCGGTGAGCCGATTGCGGCTGGCGAGCGCGTAACTTTCGACCTTCGTGATCGTGCGATCGTCGAAGCCCGGTTCGGCGTCGAACTGCGCGTCGAGCCGGCTCTTGAGGAATCGTGCCGACAGCTCCTGCTCCGGCGCGAGACGCAACGAGACGCTGCCCGAGGCATCGTCGCCGCGATAGCCGTCGCGGTCATCGTTGAAGCTGAAATTGGCCGGGTTGGCGATCGCGTTGAAGCCGGCGCTTTGCCTGTGCCCGACGTCGAGCGCGTATCGCCAGGCGCCGGCGGCGCCGGAGACGTCCGCCCGATGCGGTGCTGGTGCGATAAGTCCCGTAACCGGCGCTGGCGTGCGCGGCAAAGGCGTCGCCGCCGTTGCGCGTGAAAACCTGGATGACGCCGCCGATCGCGTCGGCGCCATACAGGTTCGATGCAGGCCCGCGCAGGATTTCGATGTGGTCGATCGCGTCTATCGGGATGGCTTCCAGCGCCGCGGTGCCGCGAAGTGGAGGAGCCCACGCGCTGGCCGTCGATCAGGACCAGCGTCTGGTTGGTGTTGGCGCCGCGCAAGAACACGCCGCTGGTCGACGCCGGGCCGCCATTCATGACGATCTCGACGCCGGGTGACGCGCCGCAAAAGCTCGGCGAGGCTTTGCGCGCCGGCGCGGGCGATCTCTTCGGCGCCGATCACCGTGACGTCGGCGGCGAGCTCCGACGGCGTCTGCGGCCAGCGCGCCGCGGTGACCACCAGCGAATCCAGCGTCAGCGCGCCGGGGTTTTGCTGCGCTGGGGCAATACTGGCGAAGCACGCGAGGACAATCGTGGGCAGCAGATATCCGGTCGGGAACGGCAGACGCGACATCATTTCCTCCGCAATGCCGTGCGTCCCCGCACGGCGGTTGGTGGCAGGCAACGCGGAGAAAACGTTCGGGCGAAAGCCCCGGCGACAAGCGGCATCCGGCCGGACATCGCTTCCCCGCGATGCGTCTCGGTCCGAAAGCCATGCGCGAACGTCAGGCATTCCGGGGCAGGCCGGTCTCCGGGCTGGTCGGTATGCGAAAGGCAGTCTCGCCTAGCGCCGGACGGTCCGCCTTCCCATGCGCGACGCGCACAGTGGCATTCGAGGACCGCCCGCACCGACTTACCGTTGCGGGGGCAGCGCCGGCTTTGCCGCATGAGCATGCGGCGCACCGGCTTCCCGTTTCACCCGCGGCGCCAAACTGGCGCGGCGGACACCTGCTGCGGCCGAGTATACCGCTCCGCGGTGACAGACGGCTTGCGCTTCCCGGGGCTGCTATACTCTTCGGCCCTTCGTATCCAGCCCAAGACGCCCGACCGCTATCCGTGAGCCGCAAGCTGTACATCCGCACGTTTGGCTGTCAGATGAATGAGTACGACTCGGCCAAGATGGCCGACGTGCTCCACGCGGCCGAGGGCCTCGAGCCGACCGCCCGACCGGACGACGCCGACGTCATCCTGTTCAACACCTGCTCGGTGCGCGAGAAAGCGCAGGAGCGCGTGTTCCATGACTTGGGTCGCGTACGCGCGCTGAAGACTGCGAATCCGGACCTGATCATCGGCGTCGGCGGCTGCGTCGCCAGCCAGGAAGGTGCGGCGATCGTCGCGCGCGCACCGTATGTCGACGTGGTCTTCGGCCCGCAGACCCTGCATCGCCTGCCCGAGCTGATCGCGCGCCGGCGTGCGACCGGCCAGCCGCAGGTCGACATCAGCTTTCCCGAGATCGAGAAGTTCGACCACTTGCCGCCGCCCCGGGTCGACGGCGTCGCGGCATTCGTGTCGATCATGGAGGGCTGCAGCAAGTACTGCTCGTTCTGCGTCGTTCCCTATACCCGCGGCGAGGAAGTGTCGCGGCCGTTCGACGACGTGCTGACCGAGGTCGCCGACCTGGTCGACCAGGGTGTCAGGGAGGTCACCCTGCTCGGACAGAACGTCAATGCGTACCGCGGCAGCGCAGGCGAGGGCGAGATCGCCGATCTGACCGCACTTGTCGAGCACCTGGCCGAGATCGACGGCCTGGAGCGCATCCGCTTCACGACCTCGCATCCGAAGGAAATGTCGCAGCGGCTGATCGATGCTTATCGCACAGTGCCGAAGCTCGTCTCGCAGCTTCATCTGCCGGTGCAATCCGGATCCGATCGCGTGCTCGCGGCGATGAAGCGCGGCTACAGTGCGCTCGAGTACAAGTCGATCGTCCGCCGCTTGCGCAAGGCGCGTCCGGCGCTGTCGCTGTCGTCCGATTTCATCGTCGGATTTCCCGGCGAGACCGATGCCGACTTCGAGCAGACGATGCGGCTGATCGACGAGGTCGGGTTCGATGGCAGCTACAGCTTCCTGTACAGCCCGAGACCCGGCACGCCGGCGGCCAATTTCGGCGACGCCGTGCCGCGAGAGATCGGACAGGCGAGGCTCGCGCGGCTGCAGCAACGGATCGATACGCAATACGCGGCTTGCAGCGCGGCGATGGTGGGGACCGTCGAGCGCGCGCTGGTCACCGGCCGCGCCAGCAGGGATTCAGCGGAGCTCTCGGCGCGGACCGAGTGCAATCGTGTCGTCAATTTCGCCGGCAGCGCCGATCTGATCGGACGCTATGCCGACATCCGCATTACCGCGGCGCGCGCACATTCGCTGCGCGGCGAGCTTGCCGTCGTTCAAGGCGCGCTACGCCCGGAACAACCGGCCTGCTTACCCTTCAATCCTTAAAGATCACGCCAAGGCATCATGACCGCACAATTCTCCCCGGTTTCGAAACTTACGATCGCACTCGCCGCCGCATCGCTGCTGGCCGGCGGCTGCGCCACTGTCCCTGCAACCGATTCGGCGACGCTGGCCGCCGCCGCAGTCGCCGCGACCGGCGCGGCGCGCGCCGCGACCGAAAATACCTCGCCGATCGCCACCGGCGCCGGCCACGCTCCGACCGAGCCCGGAAGCGCGAAAGCGGGCGTGCCGGCAGTTGCCGCCGTCGCCGCGGCTGCGGCCGCAGCTGCCGTCGCAGCGCAACAGAAACCGTTCGCCGAAGTCGTCAAGGACGCCAAGGAGCAGCCGGGCTTTTTCAACGTCTACAGCAAGGACGAAAAGGTCTGGCTGGAAATCCAGCCGGAGCAGATCGATCGGCCGTTCTTCCTCCAGGCGAACCGCACGCAGGGTATCGGCGAGCGCGACCCGTTTCCCAGCCCGATGCTGCGTTCGTACATCGTCGAATTCCACCGGGTGGGCAATCTGGTGCAACTGATCGCCAAGAACACCCAGTTCATCGCGCTTGCCGGCACGCCGCTTGCGCGCGCAGTGCGCGAATCGACCAGCGACAGCCTGCTCGGCTCGGTGCCCGTCGCCAGCCAGCCGCACCCGGAGCGGAAGTCGGTGCTGATCGAGCTCAATCCGTTGCTGCTGAGCGATCTTCCGGCCGGGTCGAGCGCGCTCGAGTCAGCGTACCGCATTCCCTACTCTTTCGATGCTCGCAATTCGAGCTTCACCGGCATCCACAACGGCGCCGACCTCACCGGATTCGGCGTGACCGCGCATTACGCGGTATCGAAGCTGCCTTCGCGGCCGACGACTCCCTCGGCCGCGGCTTCGCGCGTACCGCCGCCGGCGCACCTCGAGGACGCGCGCAGTCTCTTCCTCGGCTACTACTACAGCTTGGCCAGGCTGCCCGAGCCGATGCACGCTCGCGCGGCCGACGATCGGATCGGGCATTTCGTTGCGCGCCGCTGGGATTTTTCCGACGACATCAAGACCTTCCCGGAAGTCTATTACGTCAAGCGCTGGCGTCTGGAGAAAAAGGATCCGGAGGCCGCGTTGTCCGAGCCGAAACAGCCTATCGTCGTACTGGCTCGACCGCGACATCCCGGAAAAATACCGTGACACGGTCAAGGCCGGCATCCTCGAATGGAACAAGGCGTTCGAAAAGATCGGATTCAAGGATGCGCTTCGGGTCGAGCTTCAGCCCGAAAACGCCGATTTCGACACCGCCGATGCGCGCCATGCCTCGGTGCGCTGGGTCGTGCGCGACGAACCCGGCGCGCTGGCGATCGGTCCCAGCCGCGCCGATCCGCGCACCGGCGAGATTCTGGACGCCGATATCGAGATCGAGGACGGCTGGACCCGCCTGCCGCGGCGTCAGGCTTCCGAGCAATTCCATCCGCGGACCCGATCGATGCCCGCCGGCGAAGATACGCTGTGCGAATACGGCGACATCGCGATGGACGAGCTCGCGTTCGCGCTCGACGTGCTGGTCGCGCGCGGCGACATCGATCCGAACGGGCCGGAAGCGCAGAAGTACGTCCTGGCGACGCTCAAGGACGTGGTGACGCACGAGGTCGGCCACACGCTGGGGCTGCAGCACAACTTCCGCGCTTCGACGATCTACACGCAAAAGCAGCTCGAAGACCCGGTGTTCACGCAAGCGAACGGCATCGGCGGATCGGTGATGGATTACAACGCGATCAACCTGGCGCTCGAGAGCGAGCAGCAGGGCGACTATGTGATGCCGACGATCGGCCCTTACGACTACTGGGCGATCGAGTATGCGTACAAGCCAATCGAGCCTGACAAGGAGAAGTCGGAGCTCGCCAAAATCGCCGCGCGCAGCGGCGAGCCGCCGCTCGCCTTCGCCAATGACATCGACGCCGGATTCGGCGGCGCGGCCGAAGGCATGGATCCGCAGGTGAACCGACGCGACCTGGGCAGCGATCCGCTCGAGTTCGCGACTCGCCGGCTCAAGCTCTCCCGCGAGCTCTGGGCCCGGCTGCAGGACCGCAAGCTTGCGCCGGGGCAAAGCTACGAAGTGTTGCGGCGCAATTTCGTCGCCGGCCTGACGCAGCTGGGCAACGCGGGCGCGGTCGCGGCCAAATATGTCGGCGGCGTCGTCTACGTGCGCGACCACGCCGGCAGCGGTCGCGAGCCGTTCACTCCGGTGGCGCCCGACAAGCAGCGCGCCGCGCTGAAGCTGATCGCCGATGGCTTGCTGTCGGTCGACAGCTTCCGGCTGCGCCCTGAATTCGTACGCAGGCTCACCGTCGACCAGTTCGACCGCGGGCGCGAAGACGCGGGGATCAGCGCGATCTCGCCAGACATTTCGCTTTCCGACCGGATGTTGCGCGTACAGCGCGCGCTGCTCGACCAGCTTCTCTCCGACACGGTGGCGACACGCATCGAGGAGAGCGCTTATCGTCAGACGAAGAGCAGCGAAGCGTTCCGCCTGTCCGAGCTCTACGACACGCTGCAAAGCGCCGTCTGGAGCGAGCTGAAAACCGGCCGCGACATCACGCCGTTCCGGCGCAACCTGCAGCGCGAATATCTGCGGCGGGTCGCGACGACGATCGTGCATCCGTCGCCGTCCGATCATGCCGATGGCCGGGCGCTGCAGCGCGCCAACGCGAAAGAGCTGCTGGCGCAGCTCAGGGCTGCCAAGTCCCGCGCTTCGTTCTCGAAGGAGGCGCGCGCGCACCTTGCCGAGTGCGAGAACACGCTCGACGAAGCCCTGAAGGCGCCGATCCTGCGGCCCGACGCCTAGCCTTGAAGACGCAGACTCTCGACGTCGAGCTTTCGCCGGTCGATAACCGCGCGCTCGCCAATCTTTGCGGCGCGCTCGACGCCAACCTGCGCCAGATCGAGTCGGCGCTGGATGTCTCGATCGCGCGCCGCGGCGCTGCGTTCACCGTGCGCGGACAGCCGGCACAGACGCAGCAGGCGGCTACGGCGCTCGAGCGCTTCTACGCCGAGGCGCACGCCCCGCTCTCCATCGACGACATCCAGCTCGGCCTGGTCGAATTGCGCAGCGTCGCGGCGCGCGAAGCCACGCCGCACACAGCAGACGCTTCGGCCGACGCGCTGACGCTGCGCACGCGCCGCGCCGACCTGCACGGCCGCACGACCAACCAGATCCTGTACCTGAAGCACATCCAGGAGCACGACATCACGTTCGGCACCGGGCCGGCCGGCACGGGAAAGACCTACCTGGCGGTTGCGTGCGCGGTCGACGCGCTCGAGCGCGACCTGGTCAAGCGCATCGTGCTGGTGCGGCCTGCGGTCGAGGCAGGCGAGCGCCTGGGCTTCCTGCCCGGCGATCTGGCGCAGAAAGTCGATCCGTACCTGCGGCCGCTCTACGACGCGCTCTACGACCTGATGGGCTTCGACAAGACGGCGCGGCTGTTCGAGCGCAACACGATCGAGATCGCGCCGCTCGCCTACATGCGCGGCCGCACGCTCAATCACTCGTTCATCATTCTCGACGAAGCGCAGAACACGACACCGGAACAGATGAAGATGTTTCTGACGCGCATCGGATTCGGGACCAAGGCTGTGATCACCGGCGACGTCACGCAGATCGATCTTGCGCGCGGCCAGAAAAGCGGCCTGATCGAGGCGCGCCGTGTGCTGGCCGACGTGCGCGGCATAGCCTTCACCGAATTCACCGCCGCCGACGTCGTGCGCCATCCGCTGGTCCAGAAAATCATCAGCGCCTATGAAAAGCACACGCGCAGCGAACGGATCGATGCCCCGGGCGCCGGCTCCGGCGGCGAGCGCTAGCGTGCCGCGCATTTCCCCGGCGAAACTCTGACTCGCCCGCTTGCATCGCTGCCGTTGCGCGCCGACGAGCAGGATGCGCTGCGCCGCCGCTGCGCGATCGTCGTTTCGGGCCACGGCGATGACGCGCCGGGCGCCGAGCTCGCGCGTGTCGCCGAATGGTGCAGCCAGAACGGATGGCAGGCCGATCGCTACGGCGAAGGTGCGCTGATCGGCGCCTTCGAGGCCCGGGTGGCCGCGCTCCTGGCCAAGCCCGCCGCCGTATTCATGCCCAGCGGCACGATGGCTCAGCAGGTCGCGCTGCGCATCGCCTGCGACCGCGCAAGAAACGCGGTCATCGCAATGCATCCGACCTCGCATCTCGAGCTGCACGAGGAGCATGCCTACGTGCGCCTGCATTCGCTGCGGGCGATTCTCCTGGGTGAGCGTGAGCGGCCGACTTCGGCGCGCGATCTCGACGAGCTGGCCGAAACTCCGGCCGCGCTGCTGGTCGAACTGCCGGCGCGCGAGATCGGCGGCCGGCTGCCGGACTGGCCGGAGCTGGTCGCGCTGACGACGCTCGCTGGCGAGCGCGGCATCTGGCGCCACATGGACGGTGCGAGGCTCTGGGAAGCGCGCGAATACTATGCACCCGCGCTCCTACGCCGACATCTGCGCGCAGTTCGATTCGGTCTACGTCTCGTTCTACAAGGGCATCGGCGCGCTGGCGGGCGCGATGCTGCTGGGGCCGGAAGACTTCATCGCCGAGGCGCGGGTGTGGCGGCGCCGGCATGGGGGCACGCTGGTCCAGCTGCACCCGTTCGTCGCGTCGGCTGCGATGCGCTTCGACGGGCAACTCGCCAAGATGGCGGCGTATCGCGCGCGGGCCGACCACTTTTGCCGAATCGCTTGCCGGCATCGACGGCTTGTCGGTCGAGCCGGCGCCGCCGCAGTGCAATCTGTTTCATCTGCATTTCCAGGCGCCGGCGGAAGCGCTGACCGCGGCGCGCGATCGTATCGCCGGCTGAGGACAGCGCGTGGCTCGCGCCGCGCTTCTCCGCGGACCGCGGCCCCGGTCTTGCCAGCGCCGAAATCTACGTCGGCGACAGCTTGCTGGCGGTTCCGCGCGGCGAGGACCGCCGTCTGCTCGCGCCGCTGTACGCCAGGATGCTGGAGCCTGGCGCGCGCAGGCGCGACGGCGGCGGCGCAATGACCGCGCCGCGCCTGACCCTCACCGTGCAGCGCGCTTCCGACGATGCCGATCTGCCGGCACGAGGATTGCTTCGGCGCTGCGTCGCGGCCGCACTCGAGCGCGACGCCGACATCACGCTGCGTTTCGTCGACCGCGACGAAGCACGACGGCTGAACCGCCGTTACCGGCGCCAGGACCACCCGACGAACGTCCTCTCGTTCGTGTACGATGACGAGCGTGACGTATTGCGCGGCGATATCGTGCTCTGCACTCCGGTGTTAAGGCGCGAGGCGCAACAGCAGGGCAAGGCACTGGCTGCGCACTGCGCGCATCTGGTCGTCCATGGCACGCTGCATCTGCAAGGCTACGACCACGTCGACGACGCCGATGCGGCACGAATGGAGGCGCACGAGGCCGCCATCCTCGCGCGGCTGGGCTACGCCGACCCTTACGCCGCCGAATTGCCGTCCCGCAGCGCCCGATGAGCGACGACTCCAACGGCCGGTCGACGAAGCCGACGCTGCTCGAGCGTCTGTCGGCTTTCCTCTCACGCGAACCCGACGACAGGGAGGAGCTGCTCAGGCTGCTGCATGGCGCATTCGAGCACAAGCTGCTCGACGCCGATGCGCTGTCGATCATCGAGGGCGCGCTGCAGGTGTCCGAGATGACCGTGCGCGACATCATGATCCCCCGCGCCCAGATGGACGTCGTTTCGATCGAGGACGAGCCGCCCCAGTTCATACCGTTCGTGCTGGAAAAGCGGCACTCGCGCTTTCCGGTGATCGGCGAGAACAAGGACGATGTCGTCGGCATCCTGCTGGCGAAGGAACTGCTCAACTACTACGCGAATCCGGAAAGCTTCGAGCTGCACGACACGCTGCGGCCGGTCGTGTTCGTGCCCGAATCGAAGCGGCTCAATGTGCTGCTGCGCGACTTTCGCGCCAATCGCAACCACATCGCGATCGTCGTCGACGAATACGGCGGCGTCTCGGGCCTGGTGACGATCGAGGACGTGCTCGAGCAGATCGTCGGCGATATCGAGGACGAGTACGACTTCGACGAGGCCGAGGACAACATCATTGCCGAGGCGAACGGCCGCTACCGGGTCAAGGCGCAGACCGAGATCGCCGCCTTCAACGAGAAGTTCGGCAGCGAGTTCAGCGACGAGGAGTTCGACACCATCGGCGGACTGGTGCTGAGGGCGTTCGGCCGCCTGCCGAAGCGAGGCGAAACGACGACGATCGACAAATTCCGCTTTCGCGTCGTCCGCGCCGACAGCCGCCGGATTTACACGCTGCAGGTGGAAAAGCTCTCGCCGCCGCCTGAAGAGGAACCCGAGCCGGGCGGCGCCTGATGCTGCGGCCAGCAACGGGCGCCGCCCTGCTGCTCGGCATCGCCAGCGTCTTCGGCTTTGCGCCGTTCGGCGCGTGGGCCGTCTCGCTGCTGGCGCTCGCCGGACTGTTCGCGCTCTGGCAGCGAGCCGCAACGCCGCACGCCGCGGCGTGGCTCGGTTACGCGTACGGCATCGGCCTGTTCGGCGCCGGGACCTCGTGGACCTACGTCGCCTTGAGCACGTTCGGCGGCATGATCCCCATTCTGGCCGCGATAGGCACCGCAGGCTTCTGCGTATACCTCGCGCTGTTTCCGGCGCTGGCGGGCTGGACTGCCGCACGGCTCGCGCCGCCAGGCTCGCCGGCGCGTCTGGCGATCGCCGCGGGCGCCTGGACGGTCGCCGAGTGGCTGCACAGCACCGGGTATCCGGGCTTTCCCTGGCTCGCGACCGGCTATGCGCAGGTCGGTGGTCCGCTCGCAGGATTCGCGCCGATCGGCGGCGCATTCCTGGTCGGTCTCGCCGTCGCGGCAGCCGCTGCGCTGCTGGTGTACGCGACAACGTCGCTGGAGCGCCGCCGGTATCTTGCCGCGGTCATCGGCTGCTGCCGCGATCGCGTCGATTGCGGTCGGCGGAATAGCGCTGGCCGCAATCGAGTGGACGCAAGCCAGTGGCGAGCCGATCGCCGTCAGCCTCGTGCAGGGCAACATCGATCAGGACGTCAAATTCGATCCGGCGTATCGCGAAAAATCGCTGGCGATTTACGCCGACCTCGCCGAACGCGCCAAGGGCCGGCTGATCGTCCTGCCCGAAAGCGCGCTGCCGATGTTCGCCGACGAAGTCCCGGACGCTCTTATCGCCCAGCTTCGTGCGATCGCGGTGCGCAACGGCGGCGACCTGCTGACAGGCTTGTTCTTCTTCGAGCCGCGCGAGGGCGAAGACGGACGAGGATCGCTACTACAACAGCGTGGTCAGCATCGGCACTGCGCCGATTCAGATCTATCGCAAGCACCATCTGGTGCCGTTCGGCGAATCGATTCCGGCAAAGCCTGTCGTCGGCTGGCTGATCCGCCGCGTGCTGGCGATTCCGCTTGCCGATCAGACGCCGGGGCCCGCCTATCCGCAGCCGATCGAAGTCGCGGGCCAGCGCCTGGCGGTCAATATCTGCTACGAAGACGCGTTCGGCGGCGAGCTGATCCGGCAATTGCCGTCCGCCACCTTGCTGGTCAACTTCACCAACGACGCCTGGTACGGCCGCTCGCTCGCCGCCGAGCAGCACGAGCAGATGAGCGCGATGCGAGCGATCGAAGCCGGGCGGCCGATGCTGCGCGCGACCAACACCGGCATCACGGCTATCATCGATCATCACGGCGTCGAGCGCGCTCGCCTGCCATGGTTCACGCGCGGCGTGCTCGAAGGCAGTATTGCCGGGCGCACCGGGGCGACACCTTATGTCCGTTTTGGCGACGCCATCGCGCTGGGCGCCTCGCTGGTCGTGATCGCCATCGCACTGGCGGCGCTGCGCCTGCAGCGACGCTCGCCGGCAGGCTGATCAAGCCGCCGAACGCGGCGCGCGTGGACGCAAGCGCGCATGCAGCACGGCTCGCTTTATTCGCGGCTCCGTTTGGTCGCGGCGCCGCGCATCCAGTAAAATCAGCCCTTTGCGCCGACCGCGGTCTCCATGCTGACGTTCCAGCACCTGATCATGAAGCTCCAGGCCTACTGGGACGGACAGGGCTGCGCACTGCTGCAGCCGTACGACATGGAAGTCGGGGCAGGAACCTCGCACACGGCGACCTTCCTCCGCGCGCTGGGCCCGGAGCCATGGCGCGCCGCGTACGTCCAGCCTTCGCGCCGGCCGAAGGACGGCCGCTACGGAAAGAACCCGAACCGCATGCAGCACTACTACCAGTACCAGGTGGTGCTGAAGCCTTCGCCGATCGACATACTCGACTTGTATCTCGGCTCGCTGAAAGAGCTCGGCCTCGATCTGACCAGAAACGACGTTCGCTTTGTCGAGGACGACTGGGAGAACCCAACCTTGGGCGCATGGGGCCTGGGCTGGGAAGTCTGGCTGAACGGCATGGAGATCACGCAGTTCACCTATTTCCAGCAGGTCGGCGGCCTCGACTGCAATCCGATCACCGGCGAAATCACCTATGGTCTCGAGCGGCTGGCGATGTACCTGCAGGGCAAGGAGAACGTCTTCGACCTGGTCTGGACTTCGTCGAAGCGGGACGGCGTCGAGCACGAGCTGACCTACGGCGACGTGTACCTTCAGAACGAGATCGAGCAGTCGACTTACAACTTCGAGCAGTCGAACGCGGCCGAGCTGTTCAAGCTGTTCGGGCTGTTCGAGTCGGAGGCAAAGCGGCTGCTGGAAGCGAAGCTGCCGCTGCCGGGCTACGAGATGATCCTCAAGGCGGCGCACACGTTCAATCTGCTCGACGCGCGCGGCGCGATCTCGGTAACCGAGCGCGCCGCCTACATCGGCCGCATCCGCACGCTGTCGCGGCTGGTCGCGCAGGCGTATTTCGACTCGCGCGAGGCGCTGGGCTTTCCGATGCTGGCCGGCGAGAAGGTCGCCTAGTGTCGGACACCTTGATCGTCGAGCTGCTTGACCGAAGAGTTGCCGCCCAAAGCGCTGCCGCGGCTGGGCGAGGCGTTCGCCGGCGGCATCGAAGCGGGCTTGCGCGCGCGCGGCTTCCTCGATGAAACGAGTCGCGCCAAAAGTTATGCGACGCCGCGCCGGCTGGCGGTGTCGATTACCCGTGTTCGAGCGATCGCGCCGGATTCCGAGCTGACCGACAAGCTGATGCCCGCCAAGGTCGCTCGTGACGCGCTCGGACAGCCGTCCGAAGCGTTCAAGAAAAAGCTGGCCGGTCTGGGACGTGCGCACCTGGCGACCGGCTCGCTCGATGCCGCAGACGGTCCGGATCGCATCTACGTCGCTTCCGACGGCAAGGCCGATTACGTTTACTTGCGAAGCTCGGCCAAAGGCCAGCCTCTGCAGCGGGGGCTCGATGAATCGCTGGCCGACGCGATCGAGAAAATGCCGATTCCCAAGCTGATGAGCTATCAGCGTCCCGACGGCGCGACGGTGAAATTCGCCCGGCCCGTGCATCGCCTGCTGGCGCTGCACGGCGCGGATGTCGTGCCCGTTTCGGCGCTCGGCCTTGACGCGGGACGCGTTACCGACGGCCATCGTTTTCTCTGCCTGCATCCTTTGTCGATAGCCAATGCAGCCGCCTGGGAGCCGACGCTGGCGGCCGAAGGCCGGGTAGTCGCCGAATTCGCCGACCGCCGCGCGAAGATCGTTACCGGACTGAAGCACGCGGCCGAGCACGCGCAGATCATCATGCCCGATGCGCTGCTCGACGAAGTCACCGCACTGGTCGAGTGGCCGGCCGTCTATGCCGGCACGTTCGACCGCGCGTTCCTCGATGTGCCGCAGGAATGCCTGATCCTGACGATGCAGCAGAACCAGAAGTACTTCGCGCTGGCCGACGACGCGGGGAAGCTCAAGCATCGTTTCTTGCTGGTCAGCAATATCGAGACGAAGGACCCCGCCGCGATCATCCAGGGCAACGAGCGCGTGCTCCGGGCGCGGCTCGCCGACGCCAAGTTCTTCTACGACCAGGACCGCAAGACGCCGCTGGCTGCGCGCGTCGACAAGCTGCGCGGCATCGTCTATCACAACAAGCTGGGGACGCAGGCCGACCGCACCGCGCGGCTGCGCCTGGTCGCATCGCGCATCGCGCCTATGCTGGGCGCGGACCCGGCGCTCGCCGACCGCGCGGCGCTGCTGGCGAAGGCAGATCTGGTCACCGACATGGTCGGGGAATTTCCGGAGCTGCAGGGCACGATGGGGCGCTACTATGCGCAGCACGACGGCGAAGCGGCCGAGGTGGCCGACGCGATCGCCGAGCATTACCTGCCGCGCTACGCGGGCGACGCGCTGCCCGCCGCCGGCGTAGCACAGTCGGTCGCTCTCGCCGACAAGCTCGAGGCGCTCGCGGGAATGTTCGAGATCGGCCAGCTGCCGACCGGCGACCGCGACCCGTTCGGGCTGCGCCGGGCGGCGCTGGGCGTCATTCGCATCCTGATCGAAAGGAAGCGCAGGCTTTCGCTCTCCGGCCTCGTCGACGTCGCGTTCGACGCCTTCGGCGCAGCAACGGACGGTGTCGCGTCCGCGCGAGGCGGTGCTCGACTTCCTCTACGAGCGGCTGCGCGGCTATCTGCGCGACCGCGGCTACACGGCGAACCAGGTCGCGGCCGTCGTCGATTCCCGGCCCGATTGCATCGACGATCTGCCCGAGCGGCTGGAAGCGGTGCGCGCGTTCGAGGCGCTGCCCGAAGCGCTGTCGCTTTCTGCCGCCAACAAGCGCATCGTCAACATACTGCGCAAGGCGCAGGGTGAAGGCAGCGGCGCCGTCGACCTTTCCGTGCTTGTCGACGGTGCCGAGCGAGCGCTGCACGCGGCATTCGACCAGCTGCGCCCGATCGTCGCAAGCCGCGTTGCCGACGGCGACTTCTCAGCCGCGCTGCAGGCGCTGGCCTCGACCAAGCCGACGGTCGACCGCTTCTTCGACGACGTGATGGTCATGGCCGATGACCCGAAGATTCGCGGCAATCGCCTGGCCCTGCTGCGCGAAGTGGCTGCGACGATGAACCATGTCGCCGACATCTCCAAGCTCGTGGTCTGAACGCGCATGGCCCAGTTCTCGAATGACCGCATCGCTCCGACCCGCCAGGCCAAGCTGATCGTCCTGGATCGCGACGGCGTCATCAACTACGACAGCGACCAGTTCATCAAGTCGCCCGAAGAATGGCGGCCGATCCCGGGCAGTCTGGAAGCGATCTCGCGGCTCAACCACGCCGGATTCCGGGTGATCGTCGCGACCAACCAGTCCGGGCTGGGCCGACGCCTGTTCGACATGGCCACGCTGATCTCGATCCACGACAAGATGTACAAGGCGCTCGCCCAGCTCGGCGGCAGAGTCGACGCGCTGTTCTATTGTCCGCATACGGCGGACTCGAATTGCGATTGCCGCAAGCCCAAGCCGGGCATGCTGATCGAGATCGGACAACGCTTCGCGGTCGATCTGACCGGCGTGCCTTGCGTCGGCGACGGGGAGCGCGATCTGCAGGCCGCGGCAGCCGTTGGCGCGCAGCCGATCCTGGTCCTTACCGGGAAGGGCGAGAAAACACTGCGCAGCGGCAATTTCCCGCAGAACACGGCGATTTTTCCCGACCTCGCTTTTTTCGTGACCGCGCTCCTCGCGGGCGACTGAAGCCGGCTCGAGGAGTCCACGATGTCGGCGCTGCGCTCGCTGCTGTTCGCGCTGTATCAGATGATCTTGACGCCGATCTATGCGATCGCTGGTCCTGCTTTTGTTCTGGCTGCCGCCGCTGCCCCGCTTCCGGTTCATCACCGGCTGGTGCCTGCTCAATCTGGTCGGCGCCAGGCTGATCTGCGGCATACGGCACCGCGTCATCGGCGCCGAGAACATCCCGCCGCGGGCCGATCCGCACCTGGTGATGTCGAAGCACTCGTCGACGTGGGAAACGCTGTCGCTGAACTTCCTGTTCCCTCCGCTGGCCTTCGTCGCCAAGAAGGAGCTGTTGTCGATTCCATTCTTCGGCTGGGCGTTCACCCTGGCGTCCCCGATAACGATCGATCGGCAGGCGGGGCACGATGCGATGACGCAGCTTGTCACGCAGGGGCGCGAGCGCTTGCGGCAGGGATTCTGGATCGTCGTCTATCCCGAAGGCACGCGGATCAGGGCCGGGACGCGCGCGCACTACAAGAGCGGCGGCGCCCGCCTGGCGATGGCGCTTGGCATCCCGATCGTTCCTGTGGCGCATAATGCCGGCTATTTGTGGCCTAAGGGCGTGCTTGGCAAGCGGGCGGGCACGGTGACCGTGTCGATCGGTCCGCCGATCCGTCCGGTAGGCGACGACATGCAGCGGCTGATCGGGGAGGTCGAGTCCTGGATAGAGAACGAAGTCGCGCGACTGGGCAATCCGCTGAACGAGCGCGAAAACGCGCGCCGTTGACCGGTGGCCGTTCCGACGCGGGCGAAGGCAGCCTGCGCCGCGTCATGGTCGCCGGCCAGGACGTCGACTATCGCCTTTTCCGTGCTCGCCGCAGTTCGATCGGCATGGTGATCGACCACAACGGCCTCGTCGTGCGCGCGCCGCGCTGGGTCGCGTTGCGCGAGATCGAGCTGGCGCTTGATCGAGCGCGCCGACTGGGTGATCAAGACGCTCGCCGAATGGCGGGGCAAGAACCGGGACTCGCTGCCTACCGAATGGCGCGCGGGCGCAGCGCTGCTCTACCAGGGCCGCCCGCTGACGCTGGCGCTGTTCCCGGCGCGCCGCAAGGCGATCGCCGCCGATCTCTTGCACCTGACGGTGCTGCATCCGGACCCGGGCGACGAAACCGAGATCGCTGCATTCGTCGGACGCTGGCTCAAGGACCAGGCACTGGCGCTGCTCGCACCGCGGGTCGCGCATTTCGCCAGCCTGGTGGCCACGAGCTCGCCGACGGTACGGCTGTCCAGCGCGCGCACGCAGTGGGGCAGCTGCAATCAGAAAGGCGAGATCCGGCTGCATTGGCGGCTGGTGCAGCTGCCGCCGCGCATCGCCGACTACGTGGTCGCGCACGAAGTCGCGCATCTGGTCGAGCTCAATCATTCGCCGCGATTCTGGGCGCTGCTCGAGACCTTGCTGCCGGGCCATGACGATGCCCGGCGCGAGCTCGACGCGCTGACTCCGCTGCTGGGCTAAGCTGCCGGCGGTGGCGGCAGCGCAGCCAGGTCGATGGTCGTGCCGGCCTGGTCCCGCAGCAGCCGCGTGAGTGCGGCGCCAAGCTCCTCGCCGCCACGCGAATCACGCCAGGCGCCGCCGGCCGCACGAAAGTGAAAGCCGCCGGATTTCGCCGCCACCCATATCTCGCGATTCGGCACATGCCGATTGACGATCAGCTTGCCGTCGCGCCCGCAATCGATCGTCAGCACCCCGTCGTTCAGCGACCAGTCGAGATCGGCGTCGCTGGCGTCGCCGGCGGCATCGAGCGCCGCGCCGACTGCTGCGAGAACGGCGTCGGCGCGCGCGCTGAATATGCTCTCGCTGCTCATCGGATCGACCCGCGGCTGCGTGCTAGACTTTCCGCCAATGAAGGCCGCATAGCGATGACTTTCTTGCACCTGGAGCCGGGAATGTTACGCCGTTACGCCGTCGCCATCGCATGCATCGCGGCGCTCGCGCTGACATCGTGCGGCATCAAGGGCCCGCTGAAACTGCCCCCGGCCAAGCCCGCCGCAAGCCCCGCCGCGCCGCCGACGACGGGACCGGGCGCTCCGCTGACCACCCCGCCGCCGTCGTCCACTCCGTCTTCCCCGCCGCCGGCCGAGCCTCCGACCGCGCCCGGATCATCCGGCGCCGGCAAGCAGTGACCGCGTTCGACTATCGCGACGGCGAGCTCGCCGCCGAGGGCGTTGCGCTCGCTGAAATCGCCGCGAAGCACGGCACTCCGTGCTTCGTCTATTCCCGCGCCGCGATCGAAGACGCCTTTGCGACGTTCGATCGCGCATTCGCCGGCCTGTCCCACCTGGTCTGCTACGCGATGAAAGCCAACTCGAATCTGGCGATCGTCAACCTGCTCGCGCGCCTGGGCAGCGGCTTCGACATCGTGTCGGGCGGCGAGCTTGCGCGCGCGATCGCTGCCGGCGCGGATCCGGCGCGGATCGTGTTCTCCGGCGTGGGCAAAACCGACGCCGAAATGGCAAGCGCGCTGAAGCTCGGGATACTCTGCTTCAACCTCGAATCGGCGAGCGAGCTCGAGCATTTGAACCGGGTCGCCGGCTCCCTTGGGCAGGCGGGCGCCGATAAGCTTCCGGGTCAATCCGGACGTCGATCCGAAGACGCATCGGTACATCTCGACCGGCCTCAAGGGGGACAAGTTCGGCATTGCATTTCACGACGCGCTGCCACTGTACCGGCGCGCCGCGGGGCTGCCGCACGTCGCCGTGCGCGGCATCGACATGCACATCGGCTCGCAGATCACGACGCTGGAGCCGCATTGCGAGGCGGCGGCCAAGGCGTTCGATCTGGTCGACCGTCTGGGCGCCGAGGGCATCGCGCTCGAGCACATCGACCTGGGTGGCGGAATCGGCATCCGCTACCGCGACGAGGAGACGATAGCGCCGGCCGATTACGCCGCAGCCATCCGCGCTCTACTGGGAACGCGCCCGCTCAAGCTGCTGTTCGAGCCCGGCCGGATGCTGGTCGGCAATGCCGGCGCGCTGCTTACCCGCGTGCTCTACCTGAAGCCGGGCGCGGATCGCAATTTCGCGATCGTCGACGCCGCGATGAACGACCTGCTGCGGCCCGCGCTGTACGACGCCTGGCACGAGGTGCGCGCGGTCGCGCCGCGCTCCGGCCCGCCGACGGTCTGGCAGATCGTCGGACCGGTATGCGAGAGCGCGGATTTCCTGGCGCACGACCGTGTGCTCGACCTTGCGGAAGGCGACCTGCTCGCCATCCTTTCCGCGGGCGCCTACGCGATGGCGATGAGCTCGAATTACAACTCGCGGCCGCGCGCCGCCGAGCTGGTTGTCGACGGAAAAACGGCGCATCTCGTCCGTCCGCGCGAGGTCGCGGAGGAACTATTCGCGCGCGAAATTTTGCTTCCTTGATCACTTGCGCGAGCCCGCAAATCGCCTGTGCAAAAGCGCAACACTGACGTACAGCGTCACCTAAAACAGCAATTAAATCTTGTATTTCGAAAAAAATTGGCTAGAATTCAGGCAGCAGGTGTCAATGGGTTTGTCAAGAGGCGCAGTAAATCTCGACGACCGATTCCGGCGAAACCTGCGACGAAGAGAAGCACTCATAACAGTTTTAGCAACTCAGACAGGAGAAATGCAAATGATGGCTGACATGATGACGATGTCGACACCGTCGGCTCCGGCCGCGGCGCCGAAGAAGAAGGCGAAGCGAAAAGCGGCGCCGAGGAAGAAGGCGGCGAAGAAGGCTGCCCCGAAGAAGAAGGCTGCAAAGAAGAAGAAGGCTGCCCCGAAGAAGAAGGCCGCCAAGCGCAAGCCCGCCAAGAAGAAGGCAGCGAAGCGCAAGGTAGCGAAGAAGAAGGCCGCCCCGAAGCGGAAGGCCGCCAAGCGCAAGCCCGCCAAGAAGAAGGCAGCGAAGCGCAAGGTTGCGAAAAAGAAGGCTGCCCCGAAGAAGAAGGCCGCCAAGCGCAAACCGGCCAAGAGAAAGGCCGCCAAGAAGAAATAGGCTTACGCGGCAATCCGTCCGTCGCAGCTGCGATGGACCCCAAAACAGGCGACGCGCAAGTGTCGCCTGTTTTGTTTGGGGGCGGCGAATCGCCCGGCAGCGGCGTTAGCGGGGAGCCGCCGCCAATGCCTTGCCGCTGGCGCTGCCTGCCGGCTTTCCGGCGCCGAGCGCGGTGGCAGTCGCGCCCTTGCGGCTCTTGCCGCCGTGCTTGGACTTGCCTCCGGCGGGCGCGGCATCGCCGATCACGCGCAGTCGCTGCCCGCGCATCACCTTGCCCTTGACGTCGGGATTCCAGGCTTTCAGCTCCTGCGCACTGACGTGATAGCGCGCGGCGATGCCGTAGAGCGTCTCGCCGTTGCGGACGCGATGATAGAAAGTCCGCCCTTCCGGGACCGTCGTGAAGACTGGCGCTCTGCAAGGTCGCTGCGGTCGCGCTGGAGGGCAGCTGCGAGGGCACGAGCAGCGTGTGATTGACCGGCACCTGCGCGCGCGGGCCGATGCCATTGACGGCGCGCAGCGTCTCCAGCGGCAGTCCGAACCGTGTGGCCACCTGCTGCAGCGTTTCCCCCGTCTTGAGCCGGTACGCCTGCCAGGTGACCATCGGCTGGTCCGACAGCTCCAGCTTCGCGGCGAACAACCCGGCCTTGTCGTACGGCAGCAGGATCGACGCCTCGTCGGCGCCCGCGATCACCGGACGATTATGCTGCGGATTGAGCGAAAGGAATTCCTCCAGCGGCATGTCCGCAAGCTCGGCCGCGATCTTGACGTCCATCTTGCGACTGGTGCGCACGACGCTGAAGTACGGCGCGTCGGGAATGTCGGCGAACTTGAGCCCATAGGCCTTCGGGTCCCGGACGATGTTTTCTACCGCCTGCAGCTTGGGCACATAGCCGCGCGTCTCCGCCGGCATCTTGAGGCTCAAATAATCGGTCGGCAGCTTGCGCTTCGCGTTGGCGGCGATCGCCCGCCGCACCGATCCCTCGCCCCAGTTGTACGCCGCGAGGGCGAGGTGCCAATCCCCGAATTCCTGGTAGAGCTTTTCCAGATAATCGAGCGCGCCATCGGTCGCGGCAACGATGTCGCGCCGCTCGTCGAACCACCAGTTCTGTTCCATGCCGTAGATCTTGCCGGTCGACGGCATGAACTGCCAGATGCCCGAGGCGCGGCTTCTCGAATACGCCATCGGATTGAATGCGCTTTCGATCATCGGCAACAGCGCGATCTCCATCGGCATCCCGCGCTTTTCCACCTGCCCGACGATGTAGTACAGGTAGCGCCGGCTGCGCTCGACCATCCGCGCGACGTACTCCGGATTGCGCCGCATACCAGTCGGCCGCCTTCTTCACTTGCGGCGTATCCAGATCGGGCATCGCAAACCCGGCGCGGATGCGCTCCCACAGGTTGCCGTTCGCCGGCGGGCAGCGGTACGGTGATCGCGGTCGGATCCTCGAGGCTGACCGCCGGCTCGTCGACGCTCGGCGCCACTACCGCGTGCGCAAGCATCGTCGCGTCCTCCATCTCCGGCGTTGGTCGCCACGTTGCGGCCGGTTCGGCACCCAGGTCGACCGCGGGATTCGGCTGGCTCCGGTGCAGCAGCGGATGCAGCGGACGCCGTCGCACCGCTTGGGCGCCGACCCTGGCATCGTGGCACAGGACGCCAATGCGAATGCCACCGCGGCGATGGCGGCTGCTCTGGCGAAGGCTGGCGTAGGCAGTTCGATAGCGCGCAATGTGCCGCGATGGTAGGGGGCAGGCGCAGCTACCGTCAAGCGCGCGCGCCCCAGGGGCCCGCTACCGGAACGCATTCTTCCACGCGCGTATCTCGGCAAATACGCCGATGCGGTCGGCGAGCTCGCGGTCGGCATGCGCCGAGGCAGCGGCCCGGATCGTCGTTTCTCCAGTGCGCAAAAACGGGTTGGTCGCGCGTTCGTCGCCGATCGTCGACGGCAGCGTCGGCTCGCCCCGCGCGCGCTGTCCTTTGGCCGCGACTTCGCGTTCGCGCAGTGCAGCATTCCCCGGTTCGACCGCCAGGGCGAAGCGAAGGTTGGAAAGGGTGTATTCGTGTCCGCAGTAGACGAGCGTATTGGCCGGCAGCGCGGCGAGCTTGTCGAGAGAAGCCACCATGTCGGTCGGCGTCCCCTCGAACAGTCGACCACAGCCGACAGCAAACAACGTGTCGCCGCAAAAGACCAGCGGTGCGGCATCGGACTCCGCGACGTAGGCGATATGGCCCGGCGGTGTGGCCGGGAATATCGAGAACCGACAGCGCGAGCCCGATACCCGCAACGACGACCTCGTCGTTCTCGCGCATCGCATGCGTGCGCCCGGGTATCGTCTCGCGCGCCGGTCCGTAGACGGGAACCTGCCAACGCTCGAGCAGCGCGCGGTTGCCACCGACATGATCGCCGTGATGATGCGTGCAAATGATCGCGGTGAGCTCGACCTGCTCGCGGTCGAGATAATCGATCACCGGCGCAGCGTCGCCGGCATCGACGACGGCTGCGGCTCTGCCTTCGCGCAGCAACCATATGTAGTTGTCGGCGAACGCGGGGATGGGGATAATCGTCGGCATGGAAGCATCTTCGACAGCGCCGGCCAGCGTGTCAACCGGCACGATGGCGGCGTGGTTCGCCACTCCGCTCGGCCGACACCTGCTGGCTCGCGAGCAGGCGTATTTCGACACGACGCTGGCCGATATCTTCGGCTATCACGCATTGCAGATCGGACTGCCGGAAACTCCGCTGCTGCGGGCCTCGCGCATCGCGACCCGCTGCACCGTCGACCTCGAGGAGCCGGCGCAGGTTCTCGCCGACCCGCATTGGCTTCCGTTGCGCGAAAACAGCTTCGATCTGGTCGTGCTTCCGCACGCGCTGGAATTCACCGACGAGCCGCATCAGCTGCTGCGCGAAGTGTATCGCGTCATCCGTCCCGAGGGTCAACTGGTCGTCAGCGGATTCAATCCGTTCAGCCTGTTCGGCGCCAAGCGTTATTTCGGCCGCGAGCAGACGATGCCCTGGACCGGCAACTTCATATCGCTGTATCGGGTGAAGGACTGGCTCGCACTGCTCGGATTCGAGGTCAGCGGGGGCAGGCTCGATGCCTACGTGCCGCCGGTCGCCCAGGAAAAATGGCTTCGGCGCTTCGAGTTCTTCGAACGGGCCGGCGATCGCTGGTGGCCGATTGCCGGAGGCGTGTATTACCTGCGTGCAACCAAGCGGGTGGCGGGCATGCGCGTGATCACGCCGGCGTGGACACGCCGCGTGCGCAAGAAGGCGCTCGCATCGGTCGCGCGGCATGCGAAAGAGTATGTAGATGCCATCGATTGAGGATGCGCGCGCCGGCGACGCGGCATGAGCGCCGAAGGGCCGCCCCAAGGCGCGAATTCCACCCGCAAGGGGGCAGCGCAGCGGCCGCAGTTGCCAACTGAGCCGCAAGCGAGGGGGGATCATTCAAGCGCCGCAGTCGTCATCTACACCGACGGTGCGTGCAAGGGTAATCCCGGCCCGGGCGGCTGGGGAGCGGTGCTGCAATACAACGGCCGGGTCCGCGAAATATTCGGCGGCGAGACGCACACCACCAACAACCGGATGGAGCTGACCGCCGTCATCCAGGCGCTGGAGACGCTGAAGCGTCGTTGTGCCGTTGCGGTGTACACCGATTCCCAGTACGTCAAGAACGGCATCCAGACCTGGATCCATGTCGTGGAAGCGAAACGGCTGGAAGACCGCCGACCGCAAGCCGGTCAAGAATGCGGACCTCTGGCAGCAGCTCGATCTTGCCGTCGCGCAGCACGACATCGAGTGGCACTGGGTCAAGGGGCACGCGGAGACGCCGGGCAATGTTCGCGCCGACGAACTGGCGAATCTCGGCGTCGACTCGCTCTCGCTGTAGCGGGACTTACAGCTGCATCGGCAGGATCACCATCTGCATTCCGTTCAGATGCAGCCTCTGCTGCAGCGCAAGCGCGGTCTGGTTGTGCAGCAGCCTGGTAAACCAGCTCTCGTTGCGGAAGACCAGCTTGCTGGTGAAAAAGACGCTGTTCGGAAACTCCCGCTGCACTTCCTCGGCAAGCTTCACCAGCTGCTCGACCCGGTCGGTGCCGAGCGCGAAGCGCGCGGTGGCGGCCAGTCCGTTGGCGTGGCAGTAATCGACGTAGAACGAAAGCGAGCGCTTCAGCGCGGCCTCGAGCTTTTTGATCTGCTCCGCGCCGCCATAGCTTTGCGCATCGACGGCCTTGGCGCTGATGAACACGAAGTTCTTGAAGTGATCCGGAAACAGCCGTTGCACCCATAGCACCGTGTGCAGGCCGCCGCCGCGGCTGGACCCGACCATGAACACCGCAGTAGGGGCCTCGGGACGAGCGGCGGGGGATTCTCGCAGGTCGCGCAGCGCGCGGCGCTGAAGATCTCATCGACTTCCTTCAGCCGCGCCTTGACCTCGTCGTAGTGACGATGGATAGCCAGGCAGAGCGCGATCACCAGCGACGTGATGACGACGGTGACCCAGCCGCCCTCGCCGAATTTCTCTACCGTCGTCACGACCAGGATGCCCGACGTCACCGCCAGACCGAGTCCGGAGAGCACAAATCGATAGCTCCAGCGCGAGTCGGTCTTGCGCTTGCGCCACCAGTAGATGCAAAGGCCGAGCAGCGACAGCGAGAACGTCAGGAAAACGTTGATCGAGTAGAGCACGACCAGCAGATCGACCTTGCCGCCGCTCCACAGCAGTATCCCAAGCGCGGCCAACCCCATGATGACGATGCCGTTCTGGGTGACCAGACGCGTCGACAGATGGCGGAACTGGTGGGGAAGCCACGAGTCGGCCGCCATGTTGGACAGGACCGCCGGGCCGCCGAGAAAGCCGGTATTCGCCGCGACGAACAGCAGCCCCGCCTCGAAGACGAGGACCAGCAGCAGCGCCACCTGGTTGATCCCCGGCGACATTCCGAGGCTGTCGATGATGCTGCCGAATACCACGGCGTTCAGCGTCTGGCCTTCGACCGGCTTCGCCTGCCACAGCAGATACAGCAGGATGATGCCGCCCGCCGTGAACGCAAGGGAGAGCGCCATGTAGAACATCGTCAGCTTGCCGGTGCGCACCACCGGCTCGCGCAAGGTCTGGACGTTGTTCGAGACCGCCTCGATGCCGGTGTAGGTTCCGCCCCCGAGCGAATAGGCGCGCAGGAACAGCGAAAGCGCGGCGACCCATCCGATGTCGTGCACGAGCTTTTTCGATTCTCGCCAGCGCGTCAGGCACGACCAGCGTCAGCCCTTGCGAGTGCCCGAGCACGCCGTAGACGATCAGCAGCAGGTGTGTGATGCAGAAGCCGACGAAGATCGGCAGCAGCAGGCGAATCGACTCCTTCATCCCGCGCATGTTGAGCACCAGCAGCACCGCGACCAGCAGCAGCTCCGTTGCGAGCTTGAAGTGGCCGATCGCCGCGGGCAGCAGGCTGAACAGCGCGTCGACGCCGCTGGCGACCGATATCGCGATCGTCAGCACGTAGTCGACGATCAGCGCCGCGCCGGAAACGAGGCCGGCGCGCGGGCCGATCAGGCTGGTGGCGACGCGATAGCCGCCGCCGCCGGTTGGAAACAGCTCGATGACCTGGTTGTACGCGAGCGCGATGACGAACACCGTCGCCGCGGTGGCCAGCGCCATGAACAGGCCCAGATGCGTATGCGCGCCGAGCGCCTTGAACGCTTCCTCGGGCCCGTAGGCCGACGACGACAGCCCGTCGGCGCCGAGCCCGACCCAGGCGATGAATGCTGCCAGCGCGATGTGCTGGCGCGTCGTCTGGCTCAGCGGATCGAGCGGCGCGCCGATGACGACGCGGCGGAGCTTGTCGTATTTGATCATCGCGGGCTCAGGCGGCCGCGAAGCACGGCGTGCCGTCATTGCCGAGAGCCGGCAGGCATCGGTATCAACGGCAGACGCGCGGGAAGCCGGACAAGAGCGATTGCTGCAATGCAGCATCGGCGCACTCTACGCCGGCGGATGTTGCTTGGCAATCCGCCGCGCGAAAACCTGCATTTCCTTCATCGCCTGCTTGTCGCCTTTGCGCTCGGCGGCGACGATGCCGTCACGATACGCGGCGAGCGCTTCGTCGGTGCGCCCTTCCGCCGCAAGCGATTGGCCGAGCAGCTTCCACGCGGCTGAGTAACCGGCATCGAAGGCGAGCGCCTGACGCAGATGGATGCTCGCGCGCGCCGCATCGCCGAGCTTCAGGTATTCCTGCCCCAAGGCAAAACGCAGCAGCGCGCCATCCTTGCCCGCAGCGAGCAATTGCTCGAACCGCGCGATTGCCGGCGGTCGCCGCGTCTGTCATCGGCGACCCGCCGGTCGCGGAATCAGTTGCCGACGACAGCGCCGGTCTGGCAATCGACGCGGCGCATCGGGAAGATGACCTGCTTGTCCACTCCCTTGATCTTGCCCTCCACGGTCGCGTACAACCAGCCTTCGGTGGCATGGCGATAGATGATGCGCTGCGGATATTCCGCGCCCGGCGTTGCATTGACGAAAGTGAACACCTCGTCGCCGCCGGAGGTGGTCTGTCCCGCGAGGCGGAACGCCGCCTCGTTCTTGCCGGATGGCGCCGCGACGTAAAACACGCCTTCCGGACGCGATTCCAGTCGCAGGTATTCGAAATCGATCGTCTTGTCGCGCAGCGTGGTCTGGCTGACGCCTACCATCATGTCGCTGGCCGGCGGCAGCCATTCCTCGCGAAAATCGCGCTGGTTAACCTTGCCCTCCCAACAGCCGCGCATCCACGCCAGCGGCGCGAGCGGTCCTGTCGGCTTGTCTGCCGGCTTGTCGCTTGTCGCTGCGCCGCCGGGCGGGACGGCGGGCGGCGTCGCCGGAGCCTGTGCGGAAGCGGGCCCGACGAGCGCGCCGGCGAGCAATGCCGCGGTCAGCACCGACTGCAGATATTTTGAAATCATCGTGCTTTTTCCCTCATTGCGGCCGCGCCAGCGGCAGGTTCAACAACAGGTTCTGTGGCTTCAATCGCAGGCGGTTTTCGCGATCCATCGCCATCGCCAAGTATACCGGCCGCCCGGCGATCGCCGGACGCATCGCCGCCGGATCGGAGAATCGCAAAGCGAACAGGCACAGCAGCCGTTCCCGCCGATCGTCGGCGACGTCCACGCCGTTGTACAGATCGTTGAGCAGCGCGCTCGCCTCGGCGTCGAGTCCGACATGCCAGACCCAGCGCGCATCGACGATCTCGCGCTCCGGCACGATTGCGACGTCGACCGCCAGGAAATGCGCTATCCAGCGCTGCAGCACGCGGCACAGCGCGGCGAGCGCGGGCTGGCCGCGATTGAGGCTGATCGCCAGGTCGAAGCGCTCGTCGCGCGTCCAGTAGGTGTCGGCATTGTCTTCCGACAGCACGTCGAGATCGACAGTTCTTGCCGGCGTGCGGTTCTGTGCCAGCAATTCGCCGAGGCTCCCCAGGCTTCCGGTCGTCGCCAGCAACTCGACCGCCTGCGCGTCGGCCGCCATCACCGCGTCTTCCTGCACACTTATCTTCTGGACACGAAACAGCATTTCCGCCGCACGCGCCTCGATCGGATCGGCGTCCGCGCCGAGGATATGCCGCAGCAGGATTTGCGTCAGCTGATGGACGAATAACGGCGGCACGTCGACGCCTTCGCCTTCGAATAGACCGACATAGGCAGCCTCGACGGTCGGCGCGTCCAGCAGGCGATCGCGAAACTTGAGCCATATCCGCAGATTGTCGCGCGCGTCGGGATCGACGATGGCGGCGACATCGCTTTCCGTCACCCGCGCCCGCGGATCGGACAGCAGCATCTCGTGCATGGCGATCTCGGCGCGGCACGACTCGCGCACCGGCGCGAGCTCCGGCCGCAACAGATAGCCGCGCAGGAAGTCGTCGCGAACGCGCAAGCGCCGATCGTCGTCGACGGCGAGCAGACGGTACCCGCAGGAGGGCCAGAAATCGGGCACGGGCGGACGATAGCATGCGGCCGCGCCGGCGGCCGGGCGCGGCTTGTTCAGCCCCCGAGCAGCGCCTTTTTCAGATCGGCCTGAACCGGCTTGTCGCCGAGCCAGATCCGGGTAAGCGCCTGATTGAACGCTTCGCCCGCGACCGCGCCCTTGACCTCACCGTTCAGGCCGACGTGCGTGGCTCCATCGTAAAAGTCCAGCGTGACGACATCTTTTTCTTTCACCTGCCCGAAGGTCTTCATGATCGAAGCGAGCTGCGCGTTGCCCGGCTTGATCGCCGCCATCTCGGTCGCGCTGTTGTTGGCCTCGAGGCCCTCGTTCAGGGCTTCGATCAACGCATCGGCGGACAGAGTCCGCAGCATGTCGAGCCGGATCCGGCGCGGACCCTTCGCGAGCACGCCGGCCGGGTCGGTGGCCTTCTGCGGCAGATAGAGGCTGGCGACATAGACGTGGAATACGACTTTCTTGCGTACGCCGGCGCCGTTGAGCACCAGTTCCTGCCCTCCGACCGACGCCTTGTCATCGACACGGACGCCGCCGATGTCGGCAGCGGACAACGCGCTGGACAGCAGCGCGGCGGCGACCAGAACAACCCTCTTGCGCATGGCAGGACTCCCGATATGCAACGCGATGCGGCAGCGAAATCGAGCGCATTCCGCGCGGCCTTCGCCTGGCTGAAGCGAGGCCACGCCGCACGCGTCCCGCGGCGTGGCGTCCCTGTCGCCCGCTACTTGAACGTGTACGTCAGCTGCAGGCCGACGATGTTGACGTCGTTCTTGTACGAGCCGCTGATCAGGCCGTTGGCCGCCGTGCTTCCCGCATTCTGATTGATGTTGGAATCTTTGACGAAAATATACGCCCACGCGAAATCCAGCGCGATGGAGGGCGAGTACTTGTACTGAGCGCCAAGCGCGATCCACGTGCGGTCGTTGTCCGGAAGGCGCGGTGTCCGCTCGGCGTCTCGCACCGGAGACTGGTCAAAAGCAACCCCGCCGCGCCATGTCCAGGCATCGGAGTAGCGATAGTTCGCGCCGACCGAAAACCGCCATGTGTCGCGGAAATTCTCGGGTGTCGTCGACAGGATTGAGCCGGTGCTGCGCACGATCTGCAGCTGCTGGATGGTGCTCCAGCCGGTGTACTGGAGGTCCGCCATCAGGTCCCACTTGTTGTTGAACTGATGGAATACCGACACGTTGGCGGTGTCGGGCATCTCGATGTCGAGCTTGACGTCGCCGCTCGCCAGCACGGCGTTCACGCCGGCCATCACGGCCGAGCCTACCGGGGCGAGCGTCGGCGGCAGCGGACCGAGCGCCGCCGGATTTTCGATATTGACCGAGCCGCGGACGTCGTATTTGATCTTCGATCGGTAGGCGAAGCCGTACCGGGTCTGGTCGGTCGCCTGCCACAGCACGCCGACGTTCCAGCCCCATCCGCTGTCGTTGCCGTTGACCCTCGCGGCCGATTCCAGTGCAGCGGCCGAGCCGATCAGTGTCGGCGCAGCGGCGGCGGGTATCTGCCCGGCCGCCACGCCGGCGCCGACGCCTTGCGCAAAGGCCGCCGCGTAATTGACGTGATTGCTGAGCTCGGCCTTCAGATGCTGCCAGCTGACGCCGGCGCCGACCGTCAGGTGCGGCGTCGGCTCCCAGGACAGCGCCGGATTGACGTTGATCGTCTCCAGCTTCGACTTGATCGCCTGGAAACGGCCGAGCCAATCGGAATCGTATTCGGTCGCCAGTCCGAACGGCACGTTCACGCCGAGGCCGAACGACCATTTATCGGTGAACGGGATGCCGACATACAAGTTCGGCACCCCGGCGCAGCCGCCGGCTTCGCCGCCGTTGCCGCCGAGCGGCTGGAACGCCGCCGGCTGCGAGCCGCTGTCGTGAAACTTCACCGACGGGCAGATCGCATTGGCTGCAACGACGACCTGGGTGGTCTGCAGGCGAACCAGGCCCGCCGGGTTGAAAAATATCGTGCTGACGTCCTCCGCGGCGGCGGCGCCGCCGGCGTACGCGTGTCCGAGGCCGCTGGCATTCTGTTCCTGCAGAGCGAATCCGGCACCGAGCGCCTGGACTCCCGGCCATCGCGCACCCGATCCCTGCAACTGCTGCGGCTACGCGCGTGCGGCTGAATCGATCGCGTTTCATGTTGGTCTTCCTCCTTGGTGGATGTTCTGCTGCACCATCGCTGCTTTTCGATTCACCGGTCCGCCGGAAACGAAAGATCACGCGCGGAAGTCGCGCTAAACTATACACTGCAAGGTCACCGTGGTCACTCCGGCGGAAGCACGCGCGGCCGGCGATCCGGGGCGACCGCGACATAGGTCAGACTCGCCTCGGTCACCTTGACGCAGATCACTTCGGTGGGATTGCGCTGCGCATAGACTTCGACCGAGACGGTGATCGACGTCCGTCCTTCGCGCGTGATCTGCGCGTAGAAGCTCACGACGTCGCCGATCAGCACCGGCTCCCGGAACACGAACGAATTCACCGCGACGGTGGCGACGCGCCCGCGCGCGCGCCGCGACGCGGGAATGCTCCCGGCGATGTCCACCTGCGACATCACCCAGCCGCCGAAGATGTCGCCATGCTGGTTGGCGTCGGCGGGCATCGGCACGACCCGCAGCGACGGCTCCGTGTCGGGCAGCGTCACCGCCGCAGATCCGGTGGTCATGCCACCTTCCTCTTCATCTCCTCGCGGAGCTCGCGTCGCAATATCTTTCCGACGTTGGACTTCGGCAGCTCGTCGCGAAACTCGACCTCGCGCGGGCACTTGTATCCGGTCAGGTGCGCCCGGCAATGCTCGAGCAGCGCCGCCGCGGTCAGCGAGCTGTCCTTCTTGACCACGAACAGGTGGACCGCCTCGCCCGACTTTTCGTCCGGCGCGCCGATTGCCGCGCACTCCAGCACGCCAGGATGCATCGCGACGACCGCCTCGATCTCGTTCGGATAGACATTGAATCCCGAGACCAGAATCATGTCCTTCTTGCGGTCGACGATGCGCACGAAGCCGCGCTCGTCCATCACGCCGATGTCGCCGGTGGCGAGCCAGCCGCGGTCGTCGATGACCTTGGCCGTCTCGTCGGGACGGTGCCAGTATCCGGCCATCACCTGCGGGCCCTTGACCCAGATTTCCCCGGGCTTGCCCAGCGGTACCGCGTGGCCACCGTCGTCGCGCAGCTCGATGTCGGTCGACGGCACCGGCAGCCCGATCGAGCCGTTGTATTGCTGCAGGTCGAGCGGATTGATCGTCACCGCTGGCGAGGTTTCGGTCAGGCCGTACGCCTCGATCAGCGGCTTGCCGGTCATCTCCTGCCAGCGCTCCGCCACCGCCTTCTGCACCGCCATGCCGCCGCCCAGGGTCATTTGCAGCGGCGAGAAATCGAGCTTGTGAAAATCGGCGTTGTTGAGCAGCGCGTTGAACAGCGTATTGACGCCGGTGAACGCGGTGAAGCGGTGCCGGCCCAGTTCCTTGACGAAGCCCGGGATGTCGCGCGGGTTGGTGATCAGAACGTTCTCGCCGCCCAGAGTCATGAACGTCAGGCAGTTCGCCGTCAGCGAAAAGATGTGATAGAGCGGCAGCGGCGTGATGACGACATGGGCCTGCTCGCCGAGGAACGGCCGGACCCAGGCGCCCGCCTGCAGCAGGTTGGCGATGATATTGCGGTGCTGCAGCATCGCCCCCTTGGCCACGCCGGTGGTGCCGCCCGTGTATTGCAGGAACGCGATGTCGTCGTGCCCGATGGCGACGGTGTCGAGCTTGCGTCGCCGACCTTCGGCCAGCGCGCTGCGCAGCGAGATCGCGCCGTCTATTCGCCACGGGGGCACCAGCTTTTTCACGCGGCGCAGCACGAAGTCGATCAGCAGGCCTTTGAGCCCGAGCATTTCGCCGATACTGGTTACGACCACATGCTTGAGCTTCGTCTTGCCGAGCACGTCGGCCAGCGTATGGGCGAAATTCTCGACGACGACGATCACTTCGGCGCCGCTGTCGGTCAGCTGATGCTCGAGCTCGCGCGCGGTGTAGAGGGGATTGGTATTGACGACCGTGCAGCCGGCACGCAGCGTGCCGAACAGGCAAATCGGATATTGCAGGACGTTGGGCATCATCAGCGCGACGCGCGCTCCCTTGGCGAGGCCGCGCGCCTGCAGGAAGGCGCCGAATGTCGCCGACAGGTCGTCGAGCTCCGTGAAGGTGATCGCTTTGCCCATGCAGGAATAGGCGCGCCGCGATCCGTATTTGGCGCAGCTCTCCTCGAGCACCTCGCGCACCGACGCGTACTGGTTCACGTCGATCTCGGCGGGAACTCCTGCCGGATAAGACTTCAGCCAGACCTTGTCCATGCGCTCCTCCCCAAGACCGCGTTATCGTCCGATCGCCGCTAGCGTGTACTGAGCTCGAACCACCGCGCAGCAACATAATGCAGCGGCCCGCCGGTGAACGGCGCGAAGCCGGTGCCGAAGATCGCTCCGGCATCGACCAGGTCGGCGTCCGCGACGATGCCCTCGGCGAGCGCCGCCCTGGCCTCGGCAAGCATCGGATCGATCAGCCGATCGGCGAGGCCCTGCGGCGCGGCGCCCGGCGCGCCCTTGGCCGCCTTGCCGCCCGTCCAGTCGTAGAAACCGCGTCCGGTCTTGCGCCCCAGCGCACCGGCGGCGATCAGCTCGGTCAGTTTTTTCGGCGGCTCGGCGCCGCCGCCCAGCATCTTGCCCACCGCCAGGCAAATATCGAGTCCGACGCTGTCGGCGAGCTCGATCGGTCCGACCGGCATGCCGAAGGCGAGCGCTGCCTCATCGACGGTTTCCGGAGCGATGCCTTCGTCGACGCAGCGCATCGCCTCCATCAGGTACGGCGCCAGAATGCGGTTGACCAGGAATCCGGGCGCACTCTTGACCGGCAGCGGCAGCTTGTCGATCTTGCGCGCAAACGCGGCGGCCACCGGCACCAGATCGGCGCGCGTGCGCCGGCCGACGACGATCTCGACCAGCATCATGCGGGCGACCGGATTGAAGAAGTGCAGGCCGATCAGCCGTGCTTGGATCGGCCAGCGGCGCACTGATGTCTTCCAGCGGAATGCTCGAGGTATTCGTTGCGAGCAGCGCCGTCGGCTTGGCCTTCGATTCCAGCGCGACGAAGAGCTTTTGCTTCGCTTCGAGGTTTTCGAAAATCGCCTCGATGATCACGTCGGCGCGCGCGACGCCGTCGCCGGCGACGTCGGGCACGAGCCGGTCGAAGCGCATCGCGCGCGCGCAGCGGATCGCGCAGCCTGTCGGCGAAGAGCTTGGCCGCCCGGCCAATCGCCGGCGCGAGCCGCTCCGCGTTCTGATCCTGCAAGGTCACCGTCAGGCCGCGCAGCGCGCACCAGGCCGCGATATCGCCGCCCATCGTTCCCGCGCCGACGACATGCACATGGCGAATCGCCGACTCGCTGTCCTTGCCGAACGCCTTCAGCCGCTCCTGCAGCTTGAACACGCGGATCAGGTTCCGCGCGGTCGGCGATTGCAGCAGGTGCGCGATCGACGCGGGGTCCGACGGCGCGGCCGCGAGCGGATCGCCATCGTGCTTGACCCAGATGTCGAGGATCGCGTACGGCGCCGGATAATGCTCGCGGCGTGCGCGCGATGCGACCTGCTTGCGCGCCTGCGCCGCGATGAGCGGCCGCACCAGAGGATGGAGCGTCAGCGACAGGGGAAACGGCACGCGCCGTGGCGGCGGCTGCTGCAACAACACGCCGCGCGCGGTGTTGTCCATGATGCGCGGCGGAACGCATTCGTCGGCGATGCCCAGCTTGCGCGCGCGCCGCGCATCGACGGTGCGCCCGGTCAGCAGCAGGTCGAGCGCCGCCGGCGCGCCGGTCAATCGCGGCAGGCGCTTGATGCCGCCCCAGCCGGGCACGATACCCAGCATCACCTCGGGCAGGCCGAGCCGCGTCGACGGCTCGTCGACGGCGACGCGATAACGGCAGGCGAGTGCCAGCTCCATCCCGCCGCCCAGGCAAAAGCCGCGCACCAGCGCCAGGGTCGGATAAGGCGTGGCCGCCAGCTGTCCGAAAATATCCCAGCCGCGGCGGACCAGCGCGGTCGCGTCTTCGACGCTCTTGAGCTCGCCGAACTCGTCGACGTCGGCGCCGGCGATGAATCCGTTGGCCTTGCCCGAGCGGATCACCAGGCCTCGCGGCGGATCGGCGGCGAGCCGCGCCAACACCGCGCGAAGCTCCTCCATGACCGCCGCGCGACAGGGTGTTGGTCGATGCGCCGGCGCGGTCCAGCGTCAGCCATTCCAGTCCATCGCTGTCGCGCGCGAGCCGCCAGTGCTGGAACTCGCCGGTGGCCGCGGCGCTCATGCGTTCGCGCGCTCGACCAGCATCGCACCGCCCTGTCCGCCGCCGATGCAGATCGCCGCAATCCCTCGCTTGCCCTTCGTCCGCTCGAGCACGTTCAGCAAGTGGAGCACGATCCGGGCGCCCGAGGCGCCGACCGGGTGGCCCAGCGCAATCGCGCCGCCGTCGACGTTGAGCTCGCGCCGGATCGATGCTGCCGAGCGCGCCGGGCAAGCCGAGCGCGTTGCGGCAGTAGTCGTCGCTTTCCCACGCTTCCAGGCAGGCGATCACCTGCGCGGCGAACGCCTCGTTGATTTCCCACGCGTCGACGTCGCCGAGGCGCAAGACGGTGTCGCTGCAGCAACGGCGTCGCGGCATGCACCGGCCCCAGACCCATTTCCGCCGGGTCGAGTCCTGCCCATTCGCTGTCGACGATCGTGCCCAGCACCGGCAGCTTGTGCCTGGCCACCGCCGCTTCCGACGCGAGCACCATCCAGGCCGCGCCGTCGGTGATCTGCGAGCTGTTGCCCGCGGTGACGTTGCCGTACTTGCGATCGAAGAAGGGCTTGAGCTTCGCCAGGTTTTCCGGCGTCGAGTCTTCGCGCACGCCGTCGTCCGCCGGGTAGAGCTTGCCATTGCGGTCGTACAGCGGGACGATCTCGCGGTCGAAGTGCCCGGCCTTTTGCGCGGCGAGGACGCGGCGGTGGCTCTCCGCTGCAAACGCATCCATCTCGCGGCGCGTGATGCCGAAGCGGAAGGCGAGATTTTCCGCGGTCTGGCCCATCATCAGCCCGACGACCGGATCGGTCAGGCCCTTCATGATTCCGATGACCGGAGTCAGCATCGCCGCCGGACTGAGCTTCAGAAACGCGCCGGCTTTCTGTCCGAACGTCCGCGCCGCGCTGAACGCGGCAAACCACAGCACCATTTTCTCCGAGTACAACAGCGGCGCACGCGACAGCGCATCGACGCCGCCGGCGAGCACCAGGCTCGATCGGCCGGCGCGTATGTTGGTCAGCGCGGAATCGAGCGCCTGCATGCCCGATGCGCAGTTGCGCATCACCGTCCAGCCGGGGACCTTGAGGCCGCAGCCGATGCGCAGCGCGACGACGCGGCCGATGTTGACTTCGTCGGGCGACGGGCTCGCGCAGCCGAGTATCACTTCGTCCAGCTGCTTCCGGCGCGAAGGGCATGCGCGACAGCAGGGCTCTGCCCGCCTGGACAGCGAGATCGGAAGCGGCGAACGGGCCGGGACGGTTGCGCGCTTTCAGGAACGGCGTGCGCGTGCCGTCGACGACATAGACCGGCTCGGTCATCGCTGCCTCGTGGCCGGATCGCCGGTTTCGGGCGCGAGGCGGTTCATGCGGCGGCGATCTTGCGACTCGTTGCGCTGCCGGGCGCCGACGCAGCCGCCTGGCTTGAGCTCGGACGCGCCCAGGTCCTGCGCAAAGTCGTCGACGCGAATCACCCGGTCGGCGAGCTCGGCTGCCCGCCGCAGCAGCGTGAGCTCGTCGGCGCTGATGACGCCGGCCGCGACCGCGGCGGCGCCACGGTCGTCGCCCGGCGCGGCGCTGAAACGCCCGGCCTTGAACGCCTCGCGCATGCGGTCCTCGACCGGCTCGGCGGCGAGTGTGGCCGCCAGCGCAAGCTCGATCGCGCCGAGCGCATCGCCTTCGTCCGCCGGCAAATACATGCCGGCGGTCAGCCGGTCGCGCGTGGCCGACGGCTCGATCAAAAGCCGCGCCACGTCGTGGCCGAGCTTGTCCGAGGGCACGACATACGGACGTCCGAGCGGGAACACCATCGTCCGCAGCAGCCCCGAAATCATCCGGCTGGGGAAATTCGAGATCACCCCCTCGATGGCGTTCTGCGCGCGGAACATCGCATCCCAGATCGCCCAGTGCATCAGCGGCGCGTCGTCGGCCTGGCGGCCTTCGTCCTCGTACCGCTTGAGCGTGGCCGAGCACAGATAAAGCATCGACAGCACGTCGCCCAGCCGCGCCGACAATTTTTCCTTGCGCTTCAGCGCGCCGCCCAGCACGCCCATCGAGATGTCGGCGAGAAAGGCAAGCGCGGCCGAGAACCGCGTCAGCTGCTGATAATAGCGTCGCGTTTCGGGCGCGACGTCGGAAGGCACGCGTGCGCAATGCGAGCCGCACAGGCCCATGACGAACGTTCGCGCCATGTTCGACAGGACGAAGCCGATGTGGCCGAACAGCGCCAGATCGAACGCGCTCGATGCGCGCGCGCGATCGGCGTCGTTGGCGGCGGAAATTTCACGCAGCACGAACGGGTGGCAGCGGATCGCGCCCTGGCCGAAGATGATCAGACTTCGCGTCAGGATGTTCGCGCCCTCGACGGTGATCGACACCGGCAGCTGCATGTATGCGGAGCCGAGAAAGTTCGACGGGCCCATGCACACGCCCTTGCCCCCGGCGACATCCATGCCGTCGATGACCACGTCGCGCGCGCGCTCGGTCAGATGGTATTTGGCAATGGCCGACAGCACGGCAGGCTTCTCGCCCAGGTCGACCGCCAGCGCGGTGAGCATCCGTGTTGCGTCCATCATGTACAGATTGCCGCCCATGCGGGTCAGCGCTTCCTCGACGCCTTCGAACTTGCCTATCGGCGTCTTGAACTGAGTGCGGACACGCGCATACGCGCCGGTCGCACGCACGGCCAGCTTGGCCATGCCGGTCGACGACGAAGGCAGCGAGATGCCGCGACCCGCGGCCAGCGACTCCATCAGCATGCGCCAGCCGTTGCCGACCTGGGCCCGGCCGCCGATCACCCAGTCGATCGGAATGAAAACGTCCTTGCCCCAGTTCGGTCCGTTCTGGAAAACCGCGTTCAGTGGCATGTGGCGCCGGCCGATGTTGACGCCCGGATGCCGGGTCGGAATCAGCGCGCAAGTGATGCCGAGATCCTCGGCGCCGCCCAGCAGATGTTCAGGGTCGTAGGCGCGGAACGCGAGGCCCAGCAAGGTTGCGACCGGCCCCAGCGTGATGTAACGCTTGTCCCAGGTAACGCGCAGGCCGAGAGTCGCTTTGCCCTCGTGCTGTCCGATGCAGACGATGCCGCGATCGGGAATCGCTGCCGCATCGGAGCCCGCATGCGGATTGGTCAGCGCAAAGCACGGGATCTCGATTCCCTTGGCGAGCCTCGGCAAATAGTGGTTCTTCTGCTCGTCGGTGCCGTAGTGCAGCAACAGCTCGCCCGGGCCGAGCGAATTGGGGACCATCACCGTCACCGCCACGGCGCTGGCGTGCGTCGAAAGCTTGGTGATCACCTGCGAGTGCGCGTACGCCGAAAAGCCGAGCCCGCCGTAGGCCTTCGGAATGATCATCCCGAGAAAGCCGCGCTCCTTGACGAACGCCCAGGCCTGCCGGCGACAGGTCGCGGTAGACATGCGTCGTCTCCCAGTCGCTGATCATCGCGCACAGCTGTTCGCAGTCGTGGTCGAGAAAATGCTGCTCCTGGTCGCTGAGGCGCGGCGGCGGCAGCGCCAGCAGCTTTTCCCACGCCGGGCGACCGGAGAACAGCTCGCCATCCCACCAGACGGTGCCGGCCTCGATCGCATCGCGCTCGGTGGGCGACATCGGCGGCAATGCCTTGCGAAACGCTATCAGCACGCCGTCGCTGACGAGCATTCGGCGCAGCCACGGCCAGTTCAACGGAATCGCCAGCAGGAACAGCAGCACCGCCAGGACGCCGATCAGCAGCGCCGGCAGCGCATGCAGCGCCAGCGCCGCGATCAGTGACGCGCCGATGCCCAGAATCCACAGCCAGCCGGCAGCGTTGACGTAGGCGAGCGCGACAAAGCCGATGACGACGCGCGACCAGCCACAGAAGAGTCAACATTACCGGCCTCCCGCTTGCCGCACCGGGACACTGCCACCGTCGAACTCGGACAGGTCGGGCAGCGGCGCCTTCAGCCCCGCGACCAGGAACGGCGCCAGGCGATGCAGCAGCATTTCGTCGTTGCCCGCCTCGCGCGGACTGAGCGCCGCGATCAGTTTCAGCGCGTCGGTTCCTGCGAGCGTGTACGACAGGGCGCCCATGACGAAGTGCAGGCGCCAGGACAGCTCCTTTTTCGGAAGCTCTGGCAACGCACGCCCGAACGCCGCCTTGAAGCGGGCGATCATCACCGCGTACTGCTCGGACAGGAATCGCCGGATGAAGGGCGCCGGATCGGCGTAGGCGCGACCGAGCAAGCGCAGGAAATTCTGTCCGCCGCGCTGTCGATCGCGCGCGAGCTCGAGCGCGGGGATGAACATCGCCGTCAGGATGCGCTCGCACGACAGCACGTCCGGCGCCGCCTCGCGCTCGAAGCGCGTCAAAAGTGCGATGCGCTCGCGGTTCATCGGATCGAGGCGTCGCGTCAGCACCGATTCGAACAGCTCTTCCTTGCTGCCGAAGTGATAGCTGACGGCGGCGAGGTTGACCTCGGCCAGCGCCGTGATCTGGCGCAGCGACGTCGCCTCGAAACCGTGTTCCATGAACAAGGCTTCGGCAGCGTCGAGGATTCTGTTCTTGGTCGGCGCCGGCCCGCGTGGCTGCGCCGCGCCGATCGCGCGCGATTCGGTCTGCGTTTGCTTCACTGGATCTCCGGGCGTCTGCCGGGCGGCAACAGCGCCCGCGGCCAATTCAGTTAAACGTTTGTTTGAATGCTACCGGCCTGCCGGGGATGCTGTCAATGGCAGCTCGCGGCCCGGGCCGTCGGTGCGGCGTTTGGCTATACTCGCGGTTCAAGTACCGGGTCTTTTCGATGCCCACGATCGCCATCAAACGCCGCCATAAGCTCGAGCCGAAGAAGGCGAAGGCTGCCGCGCAAAAAGTCATCAAGGACTTGAGTGCGCGCTACCAGCTCGCCTGCTCGTGGGACGGCGATCAGGTTGAGTTCGAGCGCCCGGGCGTGTCGGGCCACATGCATCTGCGCAAGAACGAGGTCCTCCTCGACGTGCAGCTCTCGTTCCTGATGACGCCGCTCAAGGGCCCGATCGAGCGGGCGATCAACGAGGAGCTCGACCGCCTGTTCGGCGATACGGCCTGAAGGCCGCGTCAGGCCGGCTCCGCGAACGGCGCTTCGTCGCCGGCGAGGATCGCCTGCATCACTGCGGTCTCGCGCGTCTTGATCACGGCCAGGAATTCGCCCGCGCCATTCATGCCACGGAATGACAGCAGGCCGCGCTCGAGGAATTCCTGCAGGGCGCCGACACCGGCGATCCGCGCCGGCCGCCGCATCGCGGCAAGCGCCGAGCGCAGCAGCGGCATGTGCACGTAGCGATCGAGCGCGGCGCCGACCTCGACGATCAGCGCGATCTGCCGCTCGCGTTCACTGCGGTTGTCGCACGCACGGTACGCTGCGCAATACGAAGCCACCGACAGCGGAGCGTCCTCGCCGAGCCTGCCGACCAGCGCGCGATCGAGCTCGTGCGACAGCGCCGAGAGCTCGATCGCCTTCGCAATGACGGCAATGACGCCCTCCGGCAGCACGCGCACCATGAGCGGAACAACGCGCGCGAGATCGGCATCGCGCCGGCTGTAGTCTCCCGGCCCGTACAGATCCGATTGGAAGAATCGAATCGCCTCGGCATAGCGCGGATCTCGCACAAGGTCGGCGTAGGTCGCGTTGAGCCGCCGCGACTGCCACCCCGCGACGCGATCGAGCGCCGCGGCGAGCCGAGGCGAAGCCTGGCGCGCTTGGTGCAGGCGCTGCGCATGCTCGAGCTCGCGGATCAGGTCGGTTTCGGCGGTGGATGGCATCGACGCGTTGGGGTTGCGAAATTTCCGCCGTCATCATAACCGTCACGCACAGGTCGGGTTGAGGGGCGCGGCCGGAATGCACAGGTCGATTGAATGGCATGCGCAGCGTACAGGTCAGGTTGAGGGGCGCGGCGGCACGATAGCTAACGTAGCCGAGAACTCATCCCGCCGCGCCCCTCGAACCTGACCCGAAAAATTAGGTTGTCTTGTCTAGACTCGACCGCTAGATTGCGTTGTTGTCCCTCCACCTCGATTCCTCCGCATGCCTGATTCCGCCACGTCGCCCCGTATCAGTCGCCGCACCTTGCTCAAGGCCGGCATCGCCGGGGGTGCGGCGCTGCTGCTCGCCCGGTGGCTGTACACGTCGACGACGACACCGCAGTCGACGTCAACGCCATACGGCGCGCTCGATGCCGGTGCGCGCGCGATCCTCGCGGCGATTGCCCCGGTCATGCTGGCGGGCGCGCTGCCGGCCAACGACCCGGTGTTGCTGCAAGAGACTGTCGCGGGCGTCGAGCAGGCGATCGCCGGCTTGCCGCCGGCGGTGCGCAAGGAGGTCGACCAGCTCTTCGCGCTGCTGTCGTTCGCGCCAACCCGCGCTCTGATCGCCGGCATATGGTCGCCGTGGGACGAGGCATCGCCGGCATCGATCGGCGCCTTTCTCGATCGGTGGCGCGACAGCCGACTGGCTCTGCTGCGATCGGCATACGGCGCGCTGCATCAGCTCGTGTTCGCCGCCTGGTACGGCAATTCGAACGCCTGGCCGGCGATCGGCTACGCCGGCCCTCCGTCGCTCGAGGTCGGCTGATGACTGCGGCGGTCCTGCGTCAGACGCCGTTGCCCGATCCGTTCCGTGCCGGCATTGCCAGCGGCTGGAAGGTGATCGATGCATCGGCATTGCGTGCCGATCTCGCGCTGGAGGCAGATGTCGCCATTGTCGGCACCGGAGCCGGCGGCGCCACGGCCGCCGAAATTCTGAGCGCGGCGGGCCTTTCCGTGGTCATGATCGAGGAAGGGCCGCTTGCGACCTCCTCCGACTTTCACATGCTCGAGCGCGAGGCCTATCCGCAGCTCTATCAGGAGTCCGCCGCGCGCAAGACCCGCGACAAAGCGATCAACATATTGCAGGGACGCTGCGTCGGCGGCGGCACGACGGTCAACTGGACATCGAGCTTTCGCACGCCTCCGACGACATTGACGCACTGGTCGCGCACGTTCGGCATCGCCGGTTTCACCGAGGCCGACCTGGCGCCGTGGTTCGAGCGCGTCGAACGCCATCTGAATATCACGCCGTGGGAAGTCGCACCGAACGAGAACAACGATGTTCTGCGTCGAGGCGCGGAAGCGCTCGGCATCCCGGTGGCAACGATCCGGCGCAACGTCAAAGGGTGCTGGAACATCGGCTATTGCGGCGTCGGCTGCCCGACCAACGCCAAGCAGTCGATGCTGGTCACGGCGATTCCCGCGGCATTGTCGAACGGCGCGACGCTGCTGACGCGCACGCGTGCTTGGACATTCGATCATTCGGGCGGAAACGTCAGGGCCCTCAACTGCGTCGGCCTCGACCCGCGCGGAACCGATCCGGGCCCTCGCCGCATTGTCGTGCGCGCCCGGACCTTCATCGCCGCCGGCGGCGCGATCGGCACGCCGGCGCTGCTGCTGCGAAGCCGCGCGCCGGACCCGGCGGCCATCGTCGGCAAGCGCACGTTCCTGCACCCGACCGTCGTCTCCGCCGCGCTGATGCCGCATCGAGTCGATGGCTATGCGGGCGCACCGCAGACCGTCTACTCGGACCATTTCCTGGACTCGCTGCCCGTCGACGGCCCGATCGGCTACAAGCTCGAAGCGCCGCCGCTGCATCCGGTGCTGGTCGCGACCACGCTGTCCGGCGACGGCGCGGCGCACGCGCGCTGGATGCGCGAGCTCCCGCGGATGCAGGTCCTGATCGCATTGATGCGCGACGGCTTTCATGCGCAAAGCGAGGGCGGCACGGTTTCGCTGCAGGGCGACGGTACGCCGTCGCTCGACTATCCGCTCAACGATTATTTCTGGGATGGCGCACGACGCGCGCTCGCGACGATGGCCGAGATCCAGTTCGCCGCGGGTGCGACGACGGTCATGCCGGTTCATGCGGCGGGTGCGAGTTACGCGAATTGGAGCCAGGCGCAGTCAGGTGTCGCTGCCTTGCCCCTCAAACCGCTCGCCACGGCGGTAGTCAGCGCGCACGTGATGGGTGGCTGCCCGCTCGGCCCCGATCCCAATCGTGCCGTTACAGACCACGATGGCCGTCATCATCATCTGGACAACCTCTACGTATTCGACGGTTCGCTGTTCCCGACCAGCGTCGGCGCCAATCCACAGCTTTCGATCTACGGGATTGTGACCAAGCTCGCATCGGCGCTGGCACAGCGTCTCGCCCCGACCCGGACGGCACTCCACGATTAGGGTGATTGCTCTAACGCCAACGGCTAGAGTCGAGGCTGTTCGGCAATATCGTTCGAGCACTCAACCTAAGACCAAGGAGCACACCATGTCCAAGCAAGCCTCGTTCAATCGCAGCGTAGTCAGCGCCAACGCGCTGGCCGAATCGGCCCTGTTCGCATCACGTCAGGCGTGGCTCGCCGGCCTCGGCGCGGCATCGATCTCGCGCGAATGGGCACGTCACGAAGCCGGCAACACGTTCCGCGCGCTGGTTCGCAAGGGCTCGGCCGTCGAGAAAAACGCGATTCAAGTCATCGGCGGCCGCGTCGAATCCTCGGTTGCGACCGCGACTTCGCTTTGGCGCGTCGCACGCGCAACCGCGCTCGCCACGGCCAACCGCCTGGCTGAAACCGCCGCCTCGGCGCTGCCCCGCGTCAGGATCCCCGCGTTCGCAGTAAGCGCCGCCGCGCCGAAGCCGCGCAAACACGCGAAGAGCCGCACGATCAAAGCACGCGCCCCTCGGACCGTCCGCAGCGTCAAGCGCACCGGCAGAAAGTCGAAGTAGCGTAGTAGAATCCGGCGGGACCGCGCGACGGTTGGCGCGAAAGAGCCCAACGGAGACAGATCGATGTCCGGAGCGGCGGCGCCGCAGCGGCGGCGCCGCGGCGGAAAAGATCGGGCTCGACGCCCGCGCATCGGCCTCGCGCTGGCCGGCGGCGGCCCGCTCGGCGGCATCTACGAAATCGGCGCACTGCTCGCGCTGTCGGAATCGCTCGACGGCCTGGATTTCGACGATCTCGACGTCTATGTCGGCGTTTCGTCGGGCGGCTTTGTTGCAGCGGCGCTCGCGAACGGCATTTCACCGCCTCAGATGTACAGGCTGTTCATCGAAGACGGCGCCGGCGCCCGACTTTCGCCGTCGCTTTTCCTGCGTCCCGCGCTGCGCGAATTCGTGCGCCGGGCGCTGTCGGTTCCGCGGCTGCTGGCCAAAGCCACCGCTGTCTACCTGCGCCATCCATGGCGCGGCAGCGCGCTGGGGGCGTACGCCGACGCTCGGCCGCGCGATCCCTACCGGCGTGTTCGATCAGCGGGCGATCGACGCTTTCCTGAGGCGGCTGTTCACGACCGGCGAACCGCACTGACGATTTCCGGCAGCTCCGCCGCCAGCTGTTTCTGGTGGCAACGGACCTGGATACCGGCAGCGCGGTGACTTTCGGCGGCCCTGCCGCTGATCATGTGCCGATCAGCAAGGCGCTCCAGGCGTCGGCGGCATTGCCCGGATTATTCCCGCCGATCCGCATCGACGGGCGGCATTACGTCGATGGCGCGTTGAACAAGACGCTGCACGCCTCGGTTGCGCTCGATCGCGGAGTCCGACTGCTGCTGTGCATCAACCCGCTGGTTCCGTTCGACGCAAGCGCGGCATCCCGCAACGGCCGTCCGTCGGTCGAAAAACTCGATCAGGGCGGGCTGCCATTGGTGCTTGCCCAGACGTTTCGCGCGATCATTCATTCTCGGATGAAGGTCGGCATGCAAAAGTACCGGCAGCAGTATCCGGATGCCGACGTGCTGCTGTTCGAGCCCGACCGCGAGGACGCCGACATGTTTTTCGCCAATATCTTCAGCTATGCCCATCGCGAACGGCTGTGCGAGGCGGCGTATCGAAGCACCCGGCGCAATCTGCTGGCCCGGCAGGCGCTGCTGGCGCCTCTGCTGGCAAGGCACGGCGTCCGCCT
>CAWKAQ010000004.1:0-98772 GCA_963847585.1 uncultured beta proteobacterium
TCGAGACGGCCCGCAGGCGCGAGGCCACGCAGGTGCGCCGGCTTCCATTGCTGCGGCGCGCGGTCCTCGCTCCAGCGGTTCTCCGGGCGCAGGAGCATGTCCGGCTGGTAACCGTCCTCGGCCTGGCCCGAAGACGTAGCCGATCGGCTTGTGCAGCAATATCGTCACGCTTCTCGCTCTGATGGCGGTGCGCCGCCGCGTCGACTTCGATGCGCGCGTCGGGCGGCACACGCGTGCCGAGCGGCGAGGCACCTCGCCATCGACCTTCACCCAGCCGTTTTCGATCCATTCGTCGGCTTCGCGGCGCGAACACAGGCCGAGCTCGCTCATCCGTTTCGACAGGCGTGGATTCTCGGGTACGAGCGGGGTGGCGGACGCGCGCTGTCGTTAGTGCGGCGCGGTTGACGCCCGGCGTTGCTCGGCGCGAGTCGTGGCGGGCTTGGTGCGGGCTCTGACGGGGCTTCGGGGCAGGCATCGCGACGAGGCGCGGGGAGGCGCCGCCAGCTGCGCGCCCGCCGACCGGCGGTCGTGCGTGCCCGTCGTGCTCGCGACGACGTCGGTTGCGCGCGGCTGCGCGGGCCTGGGCTTCGGGGGAAGTTTGATCGTGGGGCGGGGCATCGGAGGGGACCCTCGAGGATTGACTAATAGCGCCGCCGGCGCGTAGTATAACACACGTTATAACGCATGAGGTGGCCCATGTTCTCGCTCAAGCTAACCCAGATCGGTAATTCGGTCGGTGTCATTCTGCCGCGAGAAATGCTTTCCCGGCTGAAGCTGGAGAAAGGGCAATCGGTTTTCGTCACTGAAACCCCAACGGATACGCGTTGACGCCTTACGATCCGGCGCTGGCAGAGGAGATCGAGGCGGGCCGCGAATTCATGCGCGACTATCGCGATACCTTCACCAGCTCGCCAAGTGAACTGGCGCTGGATCGATCGCAAAGCGCTGACGCTGCTGCACGATGAGAGCCTTGCCGAGCACGGCGGCAGTCTCGGGTTTGCGCGACGAAGGCTTGCTCGAGTCGGCGCTTGCGCGTGCCAGAAATCTCGCAGTATACGGAAAGCCCGATATTGCGGATCTCGCGGCGGCGTACGGCGTCGGAATTGCGAAGAATCATCCGTTCGTCGATGGCAACAAGCGCGCCGCATTCCTCGCCGTCGGCGTGTTCCTCGCGCTGAACGGTTACCGGCTCGCGGCGGCGCAGGCGGACGCGACATTGACCATGCTCGCCGTTGCCGCGGGCGACCTCGACGAATCTGGTTTCGCACGGTGGATTCGTGCGCACGTGCAGCGACGGTGAACGGCGGCTCACGCCTTCGAGTAGATCTCCGCGCCCTTCTTCACGAACTCCACCGCCTTCTCCTCCATGCCCTTCGCCAGCGCCTCCTCGTCGGAGACGCCGTGCTTCGCCGCGTACTCGCGCACGTCCTGCGTGATCTTCATCGAGCAGAAGTGCGGGCCGCACATCGAGCAGAAGTGCGCGAGCTTGGCGCCGTCCTGCGGCAGCGTCTCGTCGTGGAACTCGCGCGCCTTGTCCGGGATCGAGGCCGAGGTTGAACTGGTCCTCCCAGCGGAACTCGAAGCGCGCCTTCGACAGCGCGTTGTCGCGGATCTGCGCGCCGGGATGGCCCTTGGCGAGGTCGGCGGCGTGCGCGGCGATCTTGTAGGCGATGATGCCGTCCTTGACGTCGTCCTTGTTCGGCAGCCCGAGGTGCTCCTTCGGCGTCACGTAGCAGAGCATCGCCGTGCCGTACCAGCCGATCATCGCCGCGCCGATCGCGCTGGTGATGTGGTCGTAGCCGGGCGCGATGTCGGTGGTGAGCGGGCCCAGCGTGTAGAACGGCGCCTCGTGGCACAGCCGCAGCTGCTCGTCCATGTTCTCCTTGATCAGGTGCATCGGCACGTGGCCCGGGCCTTCGATCATCACCTGCACGTCGTGCTTCCACGCGATCTGCGTCAGCTCGCCGAGCGTCTCGAGCTCGCGCGATCTGCGCCTCGTCGTTGGCGTCGTAGATCGAGCCGGGCCGCAGGCCGTCGCCGAGCGAGAACGAGACGTCGTACGCCTTCATGATCTCGCAGATCTCCTCGAAGTGCGTGTAGAGGAAGATTCCTTGTGATGCGCGAGGCACCACTTGGCCATGATCGAGCCGCCGCGCGACACGATGCCGGTCATGCGCTTCGCGGTCATCGGGATGTAGGGCAGCCGCACGCCGGCGTGGATGGTGAAGTAGTCGACGCCCTGCTCGGCCTGCTCGATCAGCGTGTCGCGGAAGATCTCCCAGGTGAGGTCCTCGGCCTTGCCGTCGACCTTCTCCAGCGCCTGGTAGATCGGCACCGTGCCGATCGGCACCGGCGAGTTGCGGATGATCCACTCGCGCGTCTCGTGGATGTTCTTGCCGGTGGACAGGTCCATCACCGTGTCGCCGCCCCAGCGGATCGCCCACGTCATCTTCTCGACTTCCTCGTCGATCGACGACGACACCGCGGAGTTGCCGATGTTGGCGTTGATCTTCACCAGGAAGTTGCGGCCGATGATCATCGGCTCGGTTTCCGGGTGGTTGATGTTGGCGGGGATGATCGCGCGGCCGCGCGCGACTTCGTCGCGCACGAATTCGGGCGTGATCACTCGCGGGATCGCGGCGCCGAAGCTCTGCCCCGGATGCTGGCGCGTGACGATTTCCGGCATGCGCCTTCAGCATCTCCTCGCGCTGCAGGTTCTCGCGGATCGCGATGAACTCCATCTCCGGCGTGACGATGCCGCGCCGCGCGTAGTGCATCTGCGTGACGTTGGCGCCGGCGCTTCGCGCGCCGCGGCTTGCGGTGCAGGTCGAAGCGCAGCCCGCGAGCTCGGCGTCGGCGAGCCGCGCGCGGCCGTACGCGAGGTCGGGCCCGGCGAGCTCGCGTGTCGCCGCGCTCCGCGATCCAGCGCGCGCGCAGCGGCGGCAAGCCCGCTGCGGATGTCGATCTGCGCCGCCGGGTCGGTGTAGGGGCCGGAGGTGTCGTAGACGACGAGCGGCGGATTCTTCTCGGCGCCGAACGAGGCCGGCGTGTCGGTCTGCGAGATCTCGCGCATCGGCACGCGGATGTCGGGGCGCGAGCCTTCGACGTAGATCTTGCGCGAATTGGGCAGCGGCTCGACCGCGGCCTCGTCGACGTGCGCGTCGCGGGCGAAGAACTGGTCGTTGGCGTTCATGGGGGCTCCTCGGCAGGCAGAAGGCACGGGGAGCGGAAGAGGACCTTCACGCTTCCCTGCGCCGGCATTATCCGGATCAGGTTCCAAGGGTTTGATCTCACCCGGCCGACGTTCGTGACCAGGACCCCTAGCGTTGCCGCCAACGTTACGCCAAAGCGGGCGTGCGGCGGCAACCGTCGCGATGGCGCGAATTGCCCCGCGGCAGCGAATTGGCGCGGTGCTGCCCCCTCGCGTAGAATGCGCACCGCGCGGGTGTAGCTCAATGGTAGAGCAGAAGCTTCCCAAGCTTACGACGAGGGTTCGATTCCCTTCACCCGCTCCAATGGCCTTCAGCGCCAGGCCACGCCAGACCACCTGACAATGTTCGATGGCCCCGGTCCGGCGAGTCAAACAGGCAACCCGGCTTTGAAAACCGCCGCCTGGGCGCGCGCGCCGGCGAAGATGGCGTTAGCGGTTTCGGCCGGGAAGTTTGCCGGCAACTGACGTTCGACGGTCTGCACTGCGGCGTCAATGCTGTCAACCAACCTGGTAAGTGCCCGCCAAAGTTCGTCGCCCGCGGTTCTTAGGGCAAGCTCGTGCCAATGTCGGGTTTGAATCTCGGCCAGCTTGTAATGCGCATTCTTCGAACGCATCGCCATCGCCAGTCGTGCTTTCTTCCATGGCAATCGGTTTCGTCCGTCACCAATGACTGGCCAAGCTGACACTACGTCATAGAGCGGTGTCAGACGATATTGGTCCTGCGCCCGCAAAAAGATAGAAAAGTTCTTGGCGTGGCCGTCGGTCGCCGCGAGTATCCAGAACAACAGTTGCGCGCAGACAAACGTGCGGCGGTCCATCTCTTGGTTCTCGCTTCCGGCCAGCACCGTGAGGCAATCGGCCATGCCCGGGCCCCCATCGGATTCGTATTTCTCGCTGGAAGGTTTCCCCATCACCTGGCAAAAGTCTTCCTGGGGTAATCGCACAATCCAGGTGCCATCTGCGCTGAATCGGCGGTCGAATCGCTCGACCGCCAGTGCCTTCTCATCCTCGAAGTAACAAATTTCCGCCGGGGCAACGGGCATTCCCAATGCATCCAAGAGTTGTGCGCATACCCATTCGTTCTCCACGGAGTGGGTGAGGTCGAGTCGTCGGCCCCCTACTAGGCCAAGCGGCAGCTTCAGAATATGGGTCGTGGGAGTTGCACCAATGGGGCGATGCCACTGTCCATCTAAACGCAACAACGCGGTCTTTTCCTGCGCGCCAGCGATGGATAGCCGAAAGTCATCTTCCTCGTGGTCGTTGGCACTTGGACCCTGTTTCGCCGTTACATCGCGCAGAATCCGCGCCACATCGGATTCTTGCAATGTGGTGTATTCGAGGCGGTCCAGACCGACGGGCGTGTCCCCGTCGGGCAGTAGCTGTACTGCGCCAACGCAGTCGCGACCAATGGCCTCGAGGAGTTTGAAAGCAGTGACCGAACCGGTTTTGAATCGGTCGCGCAGGCGCCTTCGAATCGCTTCGCTGTCGGGTAACAGGTTGTCAAAATAATTCTCGACGCTCGGACCTTCAATCTGGCGTGAGGCGGTGATAGGGAGGGATAGCGAAAGTGCGCGCGCGCGCGGCGAGTTGACCCAATCCCGGTCGTAGACGAACCGGTGTTGCCCGGTGCGTCCTTGCGACCACACCCCGACCAACTCGCCATTCATCCACGCCGAGAGCGCGCGGGTCACCAGTCGTCCCCAGTGGATTTGGGCGTGGTTGGGGCGTGACCTGAAGACGTTCCGGTCCTATCGGCTTTGCTGGACGGCCGGTCTCGAAGCACGACATCCACGCCCAAAGACGATAGGACCTGGAACAATTGGTCGAAACTTACGGCGGTTGGGTCGGCCTCGATTTGGGCAACGCGAGACTGCGTTGCCCCCAGAGCTTGCGCAAGCCGCGCCTGGGTCATGCCCCGTGCTTTGCGTAGGGAGCGCAGGTGCTGTTTTAGCTGGTCGGCGAAATGAATGGGGTAGTCCATGGGTGAACACAATATCACTCAAGGATGATATTGTCAAGATATAGCCCCTATGTGATTTTGAGCAATTATCATGAATATGTAATATGGCGCCGTCGGGCTCGTAACGACGGGGGCCAGGCGGACTATCCATTTCCGTGACCCGCCTCGATTAACAACAGGGAGGGCGTACTCGACAATTCTTATCGTGTATTGGTCGCGCTGGCATCTCCCGAGCGCTGTGACCTATTCCAGGAGGCGGGCCCGCTGGGCAAGATGTAGTTGGTGGTCGTCCAACGCAGCGAACGGTATTTTCTTCTTGAGCAGGGATTGGTAGTGCACGTCGACTACGCTTGAGTCACTGTCCAGCCCTCGTAGCGGCGCCGATACTGCCCCACCAGCCGCATGACCTCATTGACCGGGGCCCGCCGCGCCGACACCTGCCCCAGGCGCTGGTCGATCAACCCCTCCAGGCCGTCACTCTCGTAGCGCCGGCACTGGCGTCGAAACTGCCGCTCGCAGACCCCCAACAACGCCGCCGCCTCCTGCTGGCTCAACCGTCTCTCCGTCCACCGGTCGTATACCTCTTCAAAACGCATGCTCCTGATCTCCTGTAACACGCTCGCCCGGCTCACGGTCACCTCCTTTTCCGAGGCGAACCTTAAACCGGAAATTCCATGTGTTACCTAGACCGGACATTCCTCATGTTACTAACAGCCCGAGCGTTGGTCTTGTCGGAGTATCGGACTGCCCATAGAATGCGATCGGCGCCCAGACGAAATAGTCGATGGCGCCCGAATTGAGCGTCGAAGCCGCTTGCTGTGTGACCAGGGGGTAGGAGAGAGGTTTTGCGGAGTCCCAACGGGTTGCGAGCGGCCGTCGACCGATGCGTCAACGAATCGGCGTTGCCCCTTCTGCTTGCGCTCTACCTTGTCGCGCCGGCGACAATGGCCGACCAGCTCATCCCCGCGGATGGCAGAACGATCGTCGTTAACGGATTGTTCGACCTGGCTTGCACCGACCTGTCCGTAGCCGGGGTGCTGGATACCGGCTCGGGTACGTACGTGAACGTGCGCAATGTGACCGTCGCGCCCTCGGGGGTCGTTCAGGGCGCCGGAGCGATCTTCTATTCGGGCACGCTGACCATCGGCGGGACGGTACAGCCAAGCGTAACCCTAATCGTGAATCCGCCGTCCAATCTGGCCTGTCCTGGGTCACCTCGGGCGGAAGTGGCGGAAGTGATTCCAACGCTGGGGAAATCAATGATCGTTGCCCTCGCGTTGCTGCTTTGGCTGGCCAGTTGGGCAATGCGTGTGCGAGAGATGTCGTCTAGCCGCAGGGAATCCAAGTGAGCGGACCGACCACGAAGCGAGAACGTCCCGGTGTGGTTGGGAGTGCAATGACCGACAAAGTGCGGTTCGCGCGACGACCGCTTGCCGTGGCGCTGGCAGCCGCACTGCAATTGACTGTTGGCTTCGCCACGGAAGCGCCGGCGGCCGATGTGGAGCTCTGGGCACCGCCCGGCGGCAATGTCGTCATCAAGGACAGCACCGGCGCGCTTCTGCGGATGCTGGTCAACGGCACGACGGGTGATGTGCAGATTCCGCACCTGCCGTTGACGACCTCGCAGACATCGCCACTGTGCTTCAGCCCCAGCACCGGTTTGCTGGGGCAGTGCGCTACGTTCCCGAGTGGTCCGTCGGGCGCCACGGGAGCTACCGGTGCGACGGGTGCGACTGGAGCGTTCGGCGCAACGGGCGTAACCGGCGCGGGCTTCACCGGCGCCACGGGCGCAATCGGATCCACTGGATCGACGGGTGCCATAGGTCTCGTCGGGTCGACGGGTGCCACTGGTGCGACCGGTTTTGCGGGCACCACCGGATCGACGGGATCCACCGGTATCGCTGGAACAACGGGTGTAACGGGTGTCGCCGGCACAGTTGGCGCGACCGGCATCGCTGGAACAACGGGTGCGACCGGCATCGCTGGGACTACCGGTGCGACGGGAGCGGGCGGAACCGCGGGTGCGGCCGGCACGACGGGCGCGACCGGTGCAACCGGACTCGACGGCAATACCGTACTGAACGGTGTCGGACCGCCGAGCAACACGCTCGGCGACGACGGAGACTTCTACCTCGACACGGCCACCGGCAATCTCTACGGACCGAAGACCGGTGGTGTGTGGGGCACGCCGGTGTCGATCGTCGGCGAGGCGGGTGCGACCGGCAGCGCGGGCGTCACCGGGGCCACCGGCGTTGCCGGGGCGACAGGCATCGGAACGACGGGGGCGACGGGTGCAACGGGCGCCGCGGGACGACCGGCGGCACCGGTATCGCGGGCACTACTGGCGTTACCGGCGCGACAGGTGTCGCGGGTACCACCGGATCGACGGGCGCCACCGGTATCGCCGGGACGACAGGTGCAACGGGTGCCGCGGGCACGACGGGCGGGACCGGTATCGCCGGAACGACCGGTGTCACCGGTATCGCGGGGACGACGGGTGCGACCGGTATCGAGGGCACCACCGGCATCGACGGGATCCACCGGTATCGCTGGAACAACGGGTGTAACGGGTGTCGCCGGCACAGTTGGCGCGACCGGCATCGCTGGAACAACGGGTGCGACCGGCATCGCTGGGACTACCGGTGCGACGGGAGCGGGCGGAACCGCGGGTGCGGCCGGCACGACGGGCGCGACCGGCGCGACCGGCGCAACCGGTCTCGACGGCAATACCGTACTGAACGGCGTCGTGCCTCCGAGCAACACGCTCGGCGACGACGGGGACTTCTACCTCGACACGGCCACCAGCAATCTGTACGGACCGAAGACCGGTGGTGTGTGGGGCACGCCGGTGTCGATCGTCGGCGAGGCGGGTGCGACCGGCAGCGCGGGCGTCACCGGGGCCACCGGCGTTGCCGGGGCGACAGGCATCGGAACGACGGGGGCGACGGGGGCCACGGGTGCCGCGGGTACGACCGGCGGCACCGGTATCGCGGGCACTACTGGCGTTACCGGCGCGACAGGTGTCGCGGGTAGCACCGGATCGACGGGTGGCACTGGCGTTGCGGGCACGACCGGATCGACAGGTGCCACGGGTATCGCGGGAACGACGGGTGTCGCCGGCGCAACAGGTGTTACCGGACTGGCGGGCGCGACTGGCGCGGCCGGTTCGACGGGCGTCGCAGGTGCGACAGGCTCAACCGGCGTCGCAGGTGCGACGGGGTCAACCGGTGTCGCTGGTGGAACAGGCGCGACCGGACTGGCCGGTGCGACCGGCGCGGTGGGTTCGACCGGCGTCACAGGTTCGACGGGTGTCGCGGGCGGAACCGGTACAACCGGACTGGCCGGCGTTACCGGCGCGGCGGGTTCGACGGGCACGGCAGGTTCGACGGGTGCGACTGGCGTCACCGGCGTCGGCGCGACAGGTGCCACGGGCGCGGTGGGCGACACCGGCGCGACGGGAACGGCCGGTGTCGCAGGCGTGACGGGCGCGGACAGGGGGAACGGGTGCAACCGGTATCGGCACGACTGGTGCGACCGGATCTGCCGGCGTGACGGGCGCGGGTGCCACCGGTGCGACCGGAACTGCCGGTGCGGCCGGCAACACAGGTGCGACGGGCGACGGGTGTCACGGGCGCCGCTGGCGCGACGGGCGCGGCCGGAACTGCCGGTGCGACGGGCGCGGGCGTCACGGGCGCCGCTGGCGCGACGGGCGCGACCGGAACTGCCGGTGCGACGGGCGCGGGTGTCACGGGCGCCGCCGGCACGACAGGTGCGACCGGAACTGCCGGTGCGACCGGCAGCGCGGGTGCGACGGGCGCAGGTGTCACGGGCGCCGCTGGCACGACCGGTGCGACCGGAACTGCCGGTGCGGCCGGCAGCACAGGTGCGACAGGCGCGGGTGTCACGGGCGCCACCGGCGCGACGGGTGCGACGGGTGCAACGGGCGTCGGGCGCTACCGGCGCAACGGGCGCGGGTGTCACCGGGCGCCGACCGGCGCCACGGGTGCTACAGGCCCGGCGCGACCGGGGCACGTCAGCAGCCGAACAACGGCCTGACGTTGACCCGCGGGACCGACGGTTCAACTCGGCGGTGTGTTGAACCAGAACACCAGCGTGACATTCGGCGGCGCCAGCAACTTCGCGCTGTCGTTCGGCGACAACGTGGGGCCGGGACCGTCTGCAAACGTGAAACTGGGCAACACCGCGGGCATCAGCGCTACGCAGACGGCGAACGCGCAGTTCGGCGGATCGGTCTCCTCTCCGATCCGCGTCGTCACTGGCAACTACACGCTCGCCAACGACGACTACACGGTGCTGTGCAACAACACCGCCGACGTGGGCGCCGGTCACCATCACGCCGCCGGCGGCGGCGGCATCGAACAAGGGACGCGTCTACATCATCAAGCGCGTCAATCCGAACGTCAGCGGAACTAACGACAGGTTGCGAGGTGGCGAACGTCGATGGAGTAGGGGCGAACGTGGTACTCAATGGGCCGAGTCCTTGCTCGCTGACCACAGACCTGACGGGCGTGACCATCCAGTCGGATGGCACACAGTGGTGGGTCGTCGGAACTATTACGGGCACGATCCCGCCAACCGCCTGTCCAGGGCGTCGCCACCAATAGTCATTGACGTCGACTCAGGCGTGTCTACATCACGGCTGCCCGGACGGGCCGGGCGTTACAGCGGTCGTCCCGGCCTCGGGACAGCTGATCGTGATTCTGACGGCCGAGGCAAGCGGCTCGCAGTGCCGTCAAACGGCGACCCGTGCTCCACCGCTTTCATGTCAGTCAGCTTGAACAGCAGCGTTGCTTTGGATGCGAATTCGCTTCGAGTGACAGGCGACGTTCCAGTCCGGGCGAGTATCACGGTGCTGATCACCGGCCTGACCCCTGGCGTCACCATCAACTTCGAGGCCGTGTACAAGAACATCGGTTGCGGTCACTGCGGCGCCGCGAGGTTCAATGCGAGACAAATCATCGTGATCCCGAACTAGCCGTTACCACCGCGAGGCGCGTGACCTGGCGGACTGCGTGAGCGCTACGTAGCTCGCGTCGAGCGCGGCGCGTGCGATGGTCTGCGCGGGCGTAGAGGTGGGCGTAGGTGCTGAGGGTGATGGTCGGGTTCGCGTGTCCGAGTTGCCGGCTGATGAAGACGACGTTGGGGCCGTTGGCGATCAGCAGGGAGGCGCAGAGTGGCGGAGGGAGTGGAGTGAGAGTCGTTTCCCGTCGTGGGCGATCCCGGCGCTACCGGCCCCGGCACGCGCGGCAGACGTAGCGACGCGCGATGCCGGACTGCCCGATCTGCGCGACGCCCGCGCATCAGCGTTTCGCGCGACACGCCGTACTGGACGTGTCCGAACTGCGACGCGTGGTTCCAGTCGCCGCTGCCGCCGAAGGTGTACGAGGCGGCGCACGAGAAGGACGCCGCCGGCGGATTCGCCGGGCACCTGATGTCCGCGCACGACCAGGCGGTCAACCGCGCGCTCGCGGAACACCTGTTCGCGACGGTGCTGCGCGGCGCACCGGCGCGCACGCTCGACGTCGGCTCCAAGTATCCGTACCTCGCGCATTGCCTGCGCGAGCTCGGCTGCGAAGCGTTCGGCATGGACAACATCGAGGTCGTGCCCGACTACTCGCGGGCGCTCGGCGTGCCGATGCTGATGGCCGATTTCGAGGCCATCACCGATGCGCAGATCCGCGAGTGGACCGCGACCGAGCGCTTCGCGCTGATCACGATGGTCCACGTGTTCGAGCACATGTACGACCCGCTGGCGGCGCTCGCGAAGCTGCGGCGGCTCGTCGCCGACGACGGGCGCGTGTTCATCCGCCTGCCCGATCACGGCGTCGCCGGCTTCGAGCGCGACCTCACGCCCGGCCATTTCACGATCCATCCGTATTTCCACGCGCTGCCGAGCCTGCTCGAGTTGTGCGTGCAGGGCGGCGACCTGTTCGACATCGAGTCGGCCGTGCCGATGGAGGGCGCGGGACAGCGCGACGTCGTGCTGCGCCCGCTGACGCGCAAGCCGTTCGTCTGCGCCGGGCTGATCGTCAAGAACGAGGAGCGCGACCTGCCGCGCTGCCTCGCGTCGCTGGTCGGCGTCGTCGACGCCGCCGTGATCGTCGACACCGGCTCGACCGATCGCGACGCTCGCGGTGGCCGCCGACCAGCGGGCTTCCGGTGTTCACGCAGGTCTACACCGGCGCATCGCGGCAGGACGCGACCGGCGACTGGAAGCTGTGGGACTTCGGCAAGGCGCGCAACGTGTTCGTCGACGAAATCGAGCGGCGCGGCGCGGACTTCGTGCTGTGGATGGACGCCGACGACGAGCTGCTGACGCCGGCCAATCTGCGCCGCGCGCTGTACTGGGGCGAGTACGACGTGTTCGGCGTGCAGATCGAAAGCGCCGGCCAGCGCTGGACCCATCACCGGCTGTGGCGCGCCGGTCGCGGCATCCGGTTCGAGGGCCGCTGCCACGAGTACCCGACGATCGGCGGCCATCGGTCGCTGGAGCTGATGGACAGCGTGATCCGGCACGACGCGGCGCCCGGCGTCGGCGAGTCGTCGAACCAGCGCAACCTGCGCATCCTGGCCGAGGAGTTCGCCGAGCAGCCGACGCCGCGCACGGCGTTCTACCTCGCCACCACGCATCGCGACGGCGGCGCGCTGGCGCGAAGCCGCCGACATGTTCGCGCGCAGGATCGCGATGGGCGAGGGTTTCGCGACGAATGGCTGTTCGCGTACCTGTACCGCGCGCGCTGCGAGCGCGCGCGCGGGCGACGTCGACGGCGGCCGAGAAGACGCTGCTCGAGGCCGCGAGCCGCGAGCCGGGCTGGGCGGAGTTCTGGATGGAGCTCGCGTACCTCGCGTACGACCAGCGCCGATACGCGCATGCGATCGGCTACGCGCTGCAGGCGGCCGACGCGCCGGTGCCGCCGACGCAGCTGTGGCGCGAGATCAACAAGTACACCGACCAGCCGCCGCGGCTCATCTCGTGGTGCCACGAACACGCTGGGCGATCTCGCGCAGGCGCTGGCCTGGGCGCGGCGGGCCGGCGAGCGGATCGGCGCGGCCGACGCCGAGTGGGACGCGCGCGTGCGCCGGCTCGAGGCAGCGGTCAACGGGCCGTGAAGGCATGCTCCCGCGGAGCCGCGCATCGCGCTGCACCGGCCCGGCGCGATCGGCGACATCATTGATGACGCTCAACTGCGTTCCCGCGCTGCGCGCCGCGCACCCCGGGCCACGCGATCCATTATTTCTGCGCGCCGGCGCTCGGGGCCGCGCTGGCGGACGTCATGCACGCGGCGGGCGTCGACGTCGTCGCCGATGCGGCCGACTATGCGGCGGGCGCGATACGCTACGCGCGGGCGATCAACCTGATCGGCTATCCGCTGCATGAAGGCTATCCGGAACGCCCGATGCGCCGGCACCTGTTGCAGTACTTCGCCGCGGAAATGGGTCTGCCGTCGGACGCATTGTCCGAGCTCACGCTGCCGCGCCCGGCGCGTCCCGCGGGCTTGCCCGCACACTATGCGACGCTGCAAGCGCAGGCGGGCTGGTCGGTCTACAAGAACTGGCCGCGCGCACGCTGGGAAGCGCTGCTCGGCGCGTGCGCCGACATCCCGGTGTTCCAGCTCGGCACGGCGGACGAGCCGCCGATCGCCGGCGCTCGCCACGATTTTCTCGGCACCCCGCTGTCGACGGCCGTGGCGCTCGTGGCCAATGCCACGCTGCACATCGGCGTCGATTCGTTCGCCAACCACCTCACGCACTATCGCTGGCGCGGCGACGACGGCGCGCTGTCGCGCACGCGCGGCGTGATCGTCTGGGGATCGACGCAGGCGAGCGCCGCCGGCTATCCGCACAACGTCAACATCAGCATCGGCTTGCCATGCCAGCCGTGCTTCCGCGAGGATCCGAAGCTGTCGCGGATGCCGCGCGGGCCGTGCATCACACCGCCGGGACAGACGTACGACGCGCCGAAGCACGCGTGCCTGCACGGGCTGCCGGTCGAGCGCGTGCTGGCGGAGGTTCGCCGCGCGTGGGACGCGGCCGTTCAGCGGCCGGAGAGTATGGACCTCGACGCCTTCGCGGTAGTTCAGCGTACTTCGTGCTCCATTAGATCGGCTTGCTCGCCCGCGATTGTCGCGGGGCTGGCGCCCGCCGTTCGTCCCACGGTGCGACGTACACGAGCAGCGGCATCCCGGCAAGCTGCGCAGTGCCGCGTTTGTCAGCCCGCACCAACAGTGCTATTAATGGGTGGCCGCGTGGCAGTGTCTGGGGTTCGGCGCCCAAGACGCCGCGGTCCCGGCGTGCCGCGCGAGCAACATCCTGCCTCCTGACTTAAGGAGAGTGAGCTATGGCGCCACTAGCAGCGGAACTTCTCGGTACTTTCTGGCTTGTTCTCGGCGGTTGCGGAAGTGCGGTAATAGCCGCAGGGGGTTCCCGAGCTGGGCATCGGTTTCACCGGCGTCTCGCTCGCGTTCGGCCTCACGGTGCTCACCGGGGCCTACGCGCTCGGACCGGTCTCCGGCGGCCACTTCAATCCGGCGGTATCGCTCGGGCTCTGGGCCGGCGGACGCTTCCCTGGGTCGAAGCTGCTGCCCTATGTCATCTGCCAGGTGCTGGGTGCAGTTCTCGCTTCCGGCGTGCTCTATCTCATCGCGAGCGGAAAGGCTGGCTTCGATCTGCAAGCCGGCTTCGCCTCGAATGGCTACGGCGAACACTCGCCAGGAAAGTACAGCCTCGATTCCGCGCTGGTCTGCGAGGTCGTGATGACCTTCATGTTTCTCGCTGTCATCCTCGGTGCTACACACAGGCGCGCGCCGACCGGCTTCGCGGGGATCGCCATCGGCTTGTGTCTGACGCTCATTCACCTCGTCAGCATCCCGGTGACGAACACATCGGTGAATCCGGCGCGGAGCACCGGACCGGCACTCTTCGTCGGCGGCTGGGCGCTCGAGCAGCTGTGGCTCTTCTGGGTGGCGCCGATCGCCGGTGCCTTGGTCGCGGGTTGGTTATCGCGCGTCGTGTTTCACGGGAAGAACCAGCCGCCGATCGTCGGGAATTGATCAGACCGCCAGGGTCGGCGACCTGCTTCACGTCAAGGAATCAGCGGGCAGTCGCTCAATCTCGATCGAGAAGGTTGATGCGGGGCCCGACGCTCGCTGGCTTGATCCGTCAGGCGTCACAGATTCATGCGCGATCGGTCATGGCGACGATGACCAGCCGCAGCCTGACACGGCAACCTCGGGAGGGTCACCATGGCGATCGCTCAAACGCGCGATGCATTGTCGCGCATCTTCTACCAGCGCTGTTTCTGGCTGTTTGCCGTGCTGATCGTGCTGATCGGCGCGGTGTCCTTCGTCCCTCCGACCGACCATGGCCGCCTCGTGGTGAATGCCGTCAACATGTTCCTGCTGCTGGCGACCATCGCGGCGGTAGGCCGGACGACACTGTCGTTTGTCATCGCGTTGCTTCTCGCGATTCCCGCGGTCTGGTTCCAGTACGCCGGACTTTGGCACGACGACGATTGGCAGCTCGCCGAGTCGTGGATGTTCAGCGCCGGGCTCTATTTCGTCACGACCGCGTATCTGCTGCGTTATGTGTTTCAGCCCACGGTGATGACACCGGACAAGCTGTTCGGCGCGGCAGCGGCGTACCTGCTGATCGGCGTCCTCTGGGCCTACAACTACGCGATCATCGGGTTTTTCTATCCGCAGTCGTACCTGGTCGTCGGCCAGCCGGGGCGCCTCGTTTACGCCGACGCGCTGTACCTCAGCATGACGGTGCTCACCAGTACCGGATTCGGCGACATCGTGCCGCTCACGCGCCAGGCACGGGGTGTATGCATGGTCGAGCAGATCACCGGTGCTCTGTTCGTCGCGATCCTGATCGCGCGGCTCGCCGGCGTCTATCCGCCACGAGGCACCTACGTCGACCAGAAGTAGCGGCGGCGCGCGCACCGCGGAGCGAGCCGCCTAGACCGGAGCCGCCATGATCTTCATTGCTGAATGGGAGCGTTGCCTTGAAGCCTTTCACCACAGTCGCGGTCGTTTTCCTGGCGCTGATTGCAGTCGTTCACTTGCTTCGTCTCTTCGCTGCCTGGGAAGTAACAGTCGTCGGGTTCGTCATTCCAGTATGGTGGAGCGCATTGGGCCTTGTCATCGCCGGCGGGCTGGCGCTGATGGTCTGGCGCGAGTCACACACGTGATTGGGACTTAAACGGATTCAGGGTCAGCTTGCGTCCTGATCCACCGGCCCCTGCCTATCGGCCGGATGCAACCCCCGGAAACGCGCGCAGCCGCCGGCCGTCGTCGAGGCCGAGCCTCGCGACGGCCGCACCAGTCTTTGCTGCGCACTTACGTCTGTTTTCTCCGACGCATCATGACGAATATCACTATCGCGAGAAGCACGAAGATCAGCACGTACCACATCGTCCCCAGGCCAGTCGATTCGGCCAGGCGGCGATGCGGGCGGGACGGCGGCTGGCTGAGGGGCGGCGCTTGGGGCGGGGGGCGGGCGGCGGCGCATCTGCCTTCGCCACTTGCGTCGGGGCGGGTTCCGCTTTGGGTTCCGCTTTGGGTTCCGCCTTTGGTTCCGGCTTTGGCCGGCCTTGGACGCCGTCATGGGTTCCGCCTTGCCAGGGGCGGTCGTCGCCTGCACATCCTTCTCGGTCAACACGACCGGCTCAGCTTTCGTGACGAGCACCGCCGTAAACGTGTCGCCTTCCCGCAATTGACCGACGCGGATCACCTTACCGTCCTTGATGATCTGCATACCCCGCTGGTCCAACTGGTCCTGCGTAAAGCGCTTGCGCACGCCCTGATCGTCCCGAATTTCCACTGTGCTGGGCCCCGCCTTCAACACGACGCCGTCCTTGACCTGGGTGACGAAGACCGGCGTGACGGTAGTCTTGGTCGTCACCGTCGCGGTGCCCTTCATTCCAGGTTTCAGCTCCGACACGGACATCTTCTTGCCGTCGACCGTAAAGCGGAAGTCGGGCGGCACCGTGAGCTCGTTGGTGCCCCTCTCATCGCGAACGACGAGATTGTTTCCATCGACCGAGATCACTTCGAAATTACGTACGTCGACCTTGCTCGTCGTCTGTGCCATGGCGGCGCCCGCGAAGGCGAGCCCCAATACAACCGCCATGATGAAGGCGGATAACGATCTTCCAGAAGCAACTGCGGAATTCGAAACAGCGGACAGGAACGTCAATCTGTTCATCGGTTATCTCCCATGCGTTAAACCGACAATGCCCGAAGTGAAACGGCGACAGAAAGCCTTATCACTTCGCTCTTCTCCGAACTTGACCCGTCCACGGCTAGCCCTGAAACATTGCTGAACTTCGCCCGAAAGCTGTACCGCTACAAGGAACCATAACCCGGCATCGGAGACCCTGCGCCAGTAGTATACAGTTTATACTCGACAGTCTACAGTCCTTCGCCCGTGGCGTTTTTTTCGTCTCGGCGCCGGAAATCTGCCGTGGGAGGCGCATATGAGTGTGCACAACAGGATTGGTACCGACTTGGGGCAACGCGACACGTCCGGGCTGCTGGACGTACTCATCCGTGCCGGACTCATCCTCGCTCTGGCGATGCTCTGCTATCAGGTCTTCGCGCCGTTCCTGACCCTGATGGTCTGGGCGCTGATTCTGGCCGTCGCGCTCTATCCGATGCACCAGTACCTCGCGGCCAAAATCGGAGGCAAGCAAGGGCTTGCAGCGACGATCGTCGTTCTACTCGGCGTCACCCTGATCATCGTGCCAACCGCCGTGTTGATGAGCTCGCTGGGCGACTCGGTGCGTCAATTGATCATCGACGTGCAGGAGAACACGCTCGAGATTCCGGCCCCGCGCGAAGCTGTCGCGACGTGGCCCGTCGTCGGCGAGAAGCTATATGCGATCTGGTCGGCGGCGCACACCGACTTGCCTGCTCTGGTCCATAGCATGCAGCCGAAGATCGGCGAAATCGCAAAGGCGGCGCTCGCCTTCGTCGCCGGCATCGGCGCGGGGCTGCTCCAATTCGTCGCGGCCTTCATCATCGCCGGCATCGTCATGGCCTTTGGTAAGTCGGGCAGCCGCGCAAGCCTTGCCATCTTCGAGCGCGTCGCCGGCGCGCGCGGCGCCGAGTTCACTAAGCTGGCGACGGCGACCATCCGCGCCGTTGCACAAGGCGTCATCGGGGTGGCGTTCATTCAGGCAATCCTGGTCGGCCTTTGTCTGTTGCTAGCCGGTGTGCCGTGGGCGGGCGTGCTGGCGATGATCGTCCTGGTACTCGGCATCGCCCAAGTGCCTGCGCTGATCATCACCCTGCCGGCCATCGGCTATATCTGGTGGACGGGCGACTACGGGACCGTCGAGGCGGTCATCTACACTGTGCTGATCTTCGTCTCGGGAATGGCCGACAACGTGCTCAAGCCATTGATGCTCGGCCGCGGCGTCGACGCGCCGATGCCGGTCATCCTTATCGGCGCACTCGGCGGCATGGCGGCCGCGGGGATTCTCGGGATGTTCGTCGGTGCGACGCTGCTGGCGTTGGGCTACCGGATCTTCATGGGCTGGGTGGCGGCCCGGGGTGAGGCGGAGGCGCCCGGGCAGAAGCAAGACAAACCGACGTGATCCCGGCGTTAGGGAGCGTACGGCGATCGCTCTACGGCCGCTTTCGAGAATGAGCGACGTCGCCGTACCATCCTCCTGACCTCGGAGGCAGTTATGGTTTCGCGCAGGATGAGAAGGGAATTCGCCGCAGGACTGTTCACCGGGTTGTCCGTCGTTTGGCCGATCCTGTCAGTACTGATTGGCCTGATCGCCGCGCTCGGATGTAGTTATCGGCGTGATCGAAGGCTGGTCGTTATCGGAGTCGATCTACTTTGCGTTCGTATCGGGACTGACCATCGGCTATGGCGACCTTGCGCCCAAGGCACTGCTTGCGCGCGTGCTCGCGATCGCCATCGGCGTGTGTGGCGTACTGGTTACCGCGCTCGTAGCGGCGATTGCCGTCAAGGCGTTGACGGCCGCAACCGACGGCGGTGAGTAACGTGGGGAAACCGATCGGATCCGGCATAGAACGGTAACTGGCGCGCGACTGGGTTAGCAGCGAAAATACCCGTCGGTTCATTCCATAGCCGCTGGCGATGCGACACAGGCACGATGGTTCTTTGGGGTCGCTCCAGGCCCCTGCGCAAGTCGCCGACACATCAAGCCGGGCCGGTGCGCTGGCTTGTGTCGCCCCGAAGCGGTGGATCAAGAGCCCGGCCTGGGACCTCGTCTGGGTCCTGAATACGCTGTGGTTGGCCCCGCTGATCCTTCTGCTGGGATGGGGCCACGACAACGTTCGCGCGAGCCCGGTGGATGGACTGTTCTTCGTTCTCGCGGTGCCTCTGTGGTTCGGCCATCGCGTATCGTCCGCCTGGCTGGCTTACGCAACCCCTGCCTACCGCGCCCTGCTCGCGACGCAGCGGCTGCGCTTCGTGGTGGCGCCGCTGGTCATCGCCGTCGCCTGCTTCGCCGTGCTGCTGGCGCCCGAGGGCATGCTGCCGATACCCGTGGTCGAGCGCGTGGTCTGGCTCGCCGTCCTCGACTATCTGCTGGTGAGTTACCATTTCGCCGCGCAGCACTTCGGGCTGCTCAGCTTGTATCGCGCGCGAGCGGGACGATCGTCGGACATGATCACGCGCCGGCTCGATCGCTGGTTCGCGCTCGTCGTTGGCGGCGGCTTCGTCGTGCTGGCGAACGCCCTCGCCGGATCGATCGCCTTCCAGGATCGCTGGATCGACCCGCTGCTGGGAGACGGCGTGTCCGACGCATTCGCGCGCACGCTGCGCGACGGCAGCGTCGTCGTTGTCGTCACCATGACCGCTCTGGTGCTGCACTTCGAACTACGCTCGCAGCGCCCATCGCTGCCGCGCGTTGCCTACGTCCTTGGCGTCTCGGCGATCGTGCTTTTCGGCTTTCTCGCCCGCGATCCCTTCCTGTTCATCGTGCTTTGGAGCGTGCAGCATTGGAGCGCGGCGATGGGACTCACCTCGCTCGCGGCTTCCCGCGGGGCCCAGACAGCTGGCGCGCGGTGGCACCGGCTGCTCGCGCCCATCAACCGGCGCGGCTGGGCAGTTCTGCTCGTGCTTGCCGTCCTGTCCATGTTCCTGCTGCCGTTATTGGAGGTAGAGGCGGTAGGCGACGAATACACCTATGCGGACCGCATTTTCGGCGAGGCGGCGCTGTGGCTTCGCTCGTCGCCCTACGTGCCGGCGCTGCTGGCACTGGGCTTCGCAACCAGCTTTATTCACTATGTGCTCGATCGCGCGGCGTTCCGCTTCTCCTCACCCGATGTGAGGCAGGCCGCCCGCGGCCTGCTGCAGTGAAGACCAGCCGCGGCCACATTCCTTGCCGGTTACGCAGGGGCAACGAGAAAGGTAAATGAATGCCTGCCTACGCTATTGTGGATATCGAGGTTACGGATCCTGTTTCATTTGAAGGTTACAAGAAGGAGATCGGCGCAAACATCGCGGCTTTTGGCGGTCGCTATCTCGCGCGCGGGGGCGCTACGGAGGTGCTGGAAGGAAATTGGACTCCGAAGCGATTGGTCATTCTCGAGTTTCCGACGATGGCCAGGCTGAAGGAGTGGTATAAATCTCCCGAATACGCGCCACTCCTTAGTCTGCGAAAGGCTTCCGCGTCATCGAACCTTGTCATTACGGAAGCCAGTTAGGCGACCGTGCAGAGCCCAGTCGACTACCGCGGCCTGACCCGTCGCTCAACCGGACTCCCGCCGGCAGGGCTGCGCCCGCGCGTCGGTCGCCGGTGAGCTCGTTGCCTTAGGCATTTGAAGAGGCCACCAATGCCGGAGCATCTGGCAGTCATAGAAGGTATCTGCCAGTTTCGTCCCCGCGGCGAATGTTCTCTTGTCGAGGCCGTGGACCTTATCAATTCTGCGATCGCGTACTGCCGTGATCAGCGCGTACCGAAGCTGCTCGTCAATGGGACAGGCCTTGTCGGAGTGCCCGTCCCGTCGCTTATTGATCGCTTTCTGATGGTAGAAGAGTGGGCACAGAAGGCGAAAGGCATGGTTGTCGTCGTCCTGGTCATCCAGGCCGAGTACATTCATCCCGAGAAGTTTGGAGTGAAGGTTGCCGCGGACTTTGGCTTGATGGCAGACGTCTATACGTCAGAGACAGACGCACTCGAGTGGCTCTTGAGCATTGCCAGTCCAATCTAACGCCGTTTGGCGCTCGTTCACGATGTAGCGAACCATTAACGCGTTCAGCTTCATAATGAAATCCCTTTCTCTGGCGATCTAAAGCGGACGCGCCGGTCCTCCCTGGCCCGGCTTACTGGCCCGCGGCGAGCCCGATGACGGTCTCGAAGCCACCCCAGAACATGCGCTTGCCGTCGAAGGGCATCTTAGAGGGGTCCATCGAGTCCTTCAGCTGCGGATCCTCCATGACCGCCTTGCTGATGCGGTCGCGGTCCGCCTTGTCCTTATACACAACCCATGCCAACGCGATCACCTCGCCGTCCTTGAGCTGCACGGCCTGGGGAAACGACGTGACCTTGCCCGGCTGAGCATCGTCGCTGATCGAGTCGGAGTAATACAACGCACCGTGGCGCAGGTGCGCTTTGCCCCATTCCGTGGACATGCGCTTGTAGGTGTCGAGCTTGGCACGGGGAACGGGGATGACGATGGCATCGATGTATTTCGACATGGAACCTCCGTTGGCGTTAAGTTGGTTGGACCCGTCGCGCCCGCCGCCGTTCCGCTTCGAAACCACAGCGTCGCGTCAGCAACCGACTGCGCCGCAGATTGGCTTCCGAAGCCGGCGGCGATCGGCCGTACGAGGGACTGATTCGCCCTTCGGCTCTCCGGAAGACTCCCGAGTTTAAGGCGCGCCGGCATAAAATGCGTATGGCCGGTTCTTACCGAATCCGGACACCCATATGACGCCTAGCCTCTCGCTCAACCGGGCCGCTCGCCAGTGGCGCTAACGCACCCGTCGGTTCGCGGCCGGTTAGCCTGGTTCGTTAGGGATCGTAAACGGCACTCGCCACTTCTCCAGGAGCAAATCCATGTCGGATCGCACCGTCCGCCTTCACCGAGTCCTCCGCACCAAACCGGAGAAAGTCTATCGCGCATTCCTCGATGCGAGCGCTTTGGCCAAGTGGCTGCCCCCGTATGGCTTCACCTGCAACGTGCACCACATGGACGCCCGTGTCGGAGGCACATTCCGAATGTCGTTCCACAATTTCTCAAGCGGTAACGGTCACTCTTTCGGTGGGGAGTACATCGAACTCGTTCCAAACGAGCGCATCCGATATACGGACAAGTTTGAAGACCCAAACTTGCCAGGTGTGCTTGAAGTAACGGTATCCCTGACGTCAGTCCTTGGTGGAACGGAACTGCGCATCACCCAGGCGGGCATCCCCGAAGCGATTCCTCTGGAAATGTGCTACCTGGGCTGGCAGGAATCGCTGGCGCAACTCGCAACACTTGTCGAACCGGATATTCCGGGCTAGCAGCCGCGATGCCTAATCTTTCGCTCAACCCGGAGGCCTCGCCAGCGGCGCTCACGCGGCCTCCGTTCGGCGCTAGCTAACGCGCCTCTCAGACCGAAGGAAACCCAATGAGGCGCACATGGACGATCATCGGTGTTCGAGATGTGCCTGGTAGCTTCAAGTGGTATCAGTCGCTACTTGGCATGCCGGAGAGTGCTCCCGCCCACGAAGACTTCGGTCAAATCCTCGATTCGGATCGAACCGTCTTGCTCTGCCTTCACGAGTGGGGTGCCCACGAGCATCCCTCGCTGATGAGCCCCGATCACGCGCAGCCCGGCAACGGCCTCCTTTTGTTTTTTCGTGTCGATGATTTCGACATGGCGCTGCCGAGGGCACGCGCGCTCGTCGCTCGGCTCGAGGAGGAGCCCCACATGAACCCGAACACCCGAACCATGGAGTTCTCTCTCCGCGACCCGGACGGGTATTACGTCACGATCAGTGCGCTGGGAGAGTCCGAATGATCACGGCCATCACCACGTTCCAGTTGCCCGAGGCCATCACACGCGACGAGGCACTGAGGATCGTCCTGAGCACTGCAATCGAACCCTGGCTGCTGTTGGCCGCTCTTTCCAAAGCGCTGTAGACAAATGAGTCCCGATGCAACGGCGACCTTCTTCCTGAGCGCAGTTACCGTTGGGCTTGGCGCAACCCTGTTCATGGATCTTTGGTCGCTGTTGCTGAACCGTGCCTTCGGCACTCCGTTGACCAACTATTGTTTGGTTGGACGCTGGTTCCGCCATATGCCCGAAGGAACGTCAAGTACGATCCGCTGCACGCCACAAGCCAATGCGCGTCGCAAGGCTGGACATGAGCTCAAGTGCATGTTTTTCCGCACCGGGCGGCATGCCACAGATACGCCACAGCATCAGCAGGGCGACGACGTAGACAAACGCGCCCAGGACGCACGCGCAGCACACCTCCAGGAAGAGCGAAAAGGTGGCATCGGTGCGAGGCCAGAAATCAAGCAGCGTCAAGACCGCGCCGGACATCATGAGACACGCGGCAACGGTGCGCCAGATGACCGCCCCCACGGCGGCAGGCGAGATTCCGGTCACCCGCCAAATGATGGCGTAGTTCAGGAGCATCTGAAGTAACGCGGTCGCGCTGGTTGCCCACGCCGCGCCGATGAGACCCCAGATCGATGCCGCCCACAGCATCGAAAGGATGCCGACGACGGCGCCGAAGCACGCCAATACGGTCGTCAGATGCGGCAGGTTGAGGGCCAGAAGGTGCGGGTCGCTGTTGGCAGTGAACACGCGGGCGACTCCCACAATGGCCAGGATCTGCACCACGGGGACCGCGCCCACCCAATTCGGGCCCATCGCAACCCGCACCAGCGGATCAGCGGTCAGCGCTATACCGAGGCCGAACGGCAATGCAAGCAGGACGATCACCGCGAGCCCGTCGAGGAACGTACGCCGCATCGCGGCCGGGTCCTTCTCGAGCGCGGAGAGGCCCGGTAACATCGCGCGACCGATCGGAACGACGAGTTCCGATGTCGCCATCGCCGAGATTTCCCGCCCGACCGAATACAGGCCGACCGACGCCGAATTGAGGATCTTGCCGATCACGAATGCGTAGCCCTGACGCTGCGCGTAATAGAGCAGATTGTTCGCGATCACCCATTTCGAGAACCGCAGGATCGCTCCGGTCCGGACGAGACTTATCCTGGGACGAAAAGGATGCATGGTGTAGCCGAACAGCAAGGCCGCAAAGCGGCCGCTCAACATTCCGATGACGAGAGCCCAATAGTTGCGCAGCAAAACGGCCAGCAGAACAGTGACCGCGAAAGAGACCAGCTTCGTCTGCACCGTCAGGCGAAAGTCCCGATCGAAATTCAGGGATTTCTGAAAGTCGACGGTTCCGATGTTGGCCAGACCGCTGATCAGGCTGGCGAGCGACAGCGCGTAGAGGACGTTCTGCAGCCTCGGTTCTGCGAAGAAGTTCGCGGCGGCGGACGAGCAAGACCACGAGCACGATTGCGATCAGACCGCCCCGCAATGCCGACAGCGTCCATGCCGTGTCGTAGTAGCTGCGATCGATGTCTTGCTCACGGATCAGGTACGTTGCGAACTCGAACTCACTCGCCAATTCCACAAGACCCGATCAGCATGCTCGCAAGGACCACCAATCCGAAGTCCGCTGGAACCAGCAGTCGGGCCAGCACGATCGTGCTTACCACGCCGATCGAGCGCAGCGTGAGGCGCATCAGGACCGTCCACACGGCACCCTTCGCCATCCGCTTGCCGAGGTTCGAATGCTTGGCGTTCACGCCGAAAGCCGGGAGAGGAAGGTTTCTGGACAGGGACGCGGATCAGCGGAGTGCGACGGGTATCACGCACGGGTCGAGACTAATATAATTCCGGGTCGTCTGCATGCAAGCCAATCGGAATAGGACGGGGCCCGTCATGGTTGCGATATGGGCGATATAGAGTTGTGTGCCACATCGAGGTTGTCGCCGTCGGATCCACGATCGGCGAGGTCGTCGACTATCGGGGCCGCACCGCGCAGCCGCCCCGGCGATCGCATCCAGGAACAGGAAGGACATGAGCTATGGCGAGCTCGCACGTTCTGACGGATGGCATAGCCGCCCAGCTGCAGCATGCTGGTTTCGGTCGGGACAGTCGTCTCGCGGTCGTTCATCGCGGAGGCGCGGAGGCGTTGACGACCGTTCTCGGCGTCGTGAAGCGCTCGATCGCCGTTCCGATCAGCTACGAGTACTCGGCAGACGAGTTCGGGGCCCATGTCGATGCCTGTGGCGTCGAGGCCGTCATCATCGATGCGCGGATCGACGCCCACGTTCGCGAGCTTGCACGCGCGCGGGGGATTCGCGTGATCGAGGTCGAACAGGGACGGGACGCAGATGCCGCGGGCCACGTCGCGCTCGACCTTCCGTCTCCGCGCGATCACGCGCCGGCCCGTCCCGCACGCGCCGACGACATCGCTTTCGTGTTCGGCACTTCCGGCACTACTCGCGCAGCCAAGCTGGTCCCCTTGCGCCATCGTCATATGGTGTCACGATCCGAATCGACGGCCCTCCTGCACGAGCTGACGAAGGACGATCGCTGCTTCAATCAGAACCGGCTATTCCTGTGCAGCGGCATTGCCAATTCCTGCACCGCCCTCTTTGCGGGCGGTTGCGTGGTCCATCCGGACGAGAGAGGTCCATTCGACCTGCGGGCGTTCATCGACGACCTGACAACGCTTCGGCCGACCTGGTACGTTGCGAGCTACAACTTCAATATCGGCGTCTATCAGGCGCTCAGACGCGACGCATCGGCTGTTGCCGGTCACGCCCTGCGCTTCATCCGGGCGACGTCCGGCCCTCTCAACCCCGAGATCGTAACCGGCCTGGAGCGGATCTTCGGCGTGCCTGTCATCGAAGCCTATTCGTCGACGGAATCGGGACGGATTTGCGGTAACCCATTGCCTCCGCAGCGCCGCAAGCTCGGGTCGGTCGGCCATCCGACGGCTCACAGCGAGGTATCGCTCGTCAACGATCTCGGTCACCCGGTAAAACAGGGCGAGCAAGGCGAGGTGATCGTTCGCGGCTCCAATGTCTTCGACGGATACGAGCGCAATCCGGCGGCGAACCAGGAAGCGTTTTTCGGCGACTGGTACAGAACGGGGGACGTGGGCGTTTTCGATGAGGATGGCTACCTGCGCCTCGTCGGCCGAATCAAGGAGATGATCAATCGCGGCGGACAAAAGATTTCGCCGATCGACGTCGACGCAGCGCTTGTCGCCCATCCCGAAATCGCCGACGCGGCGGCGTTCGCGGTGCCGCATCCGATGCTGGGCGAAGTGGTCGCAGCGGCGGTGGTCCTTGTGCCGAATTCACAGCTGAGCGACCGTGACATCACCGCTTTTCTTCGCCAGCGCATCGAGCCTGTGAAGTTGCCTCGGACCTTCGTGTTCGTCGAGCAAATCCCAAGAGGGCCCTCCGGCAAGGCGCGCCGATCCGAGCTGGTCAAGCTGTTCGAGACGTTTGGCCCGATCTCGAAGTCAGCTCGGGGCTCACGCATCGATGAGATGGCGACCCCGACCGAGGCCAAACTGGCGGAGCTGTGGCAATGGCTGCTGCAAAAGGATGGGCTGGGCCCGAACGACGATTTCTTCCTGGTCGGCGGCGACTCGCTGGCGGCAACGCAGCTCGTCCTGGCAGCCAACGAACTGTTCGACGTTGAATTGACCCTCGACCTCATATTCAGCGATGCGAGCACGATCAGAACGATGGCCGCCATGATCGACGAACGGAAACACTGGCCAAAAACGGGTCGTAATCCCGACTTGCCCGTGCACTTGATCGACGAGCGCATCGCTCGCCCGCCCATCGGGGCCGCGGCGACACTTCGCGCGGACGCTTATTGAACAGAGCGCGCGACGCGGACGTGTTTGACTTGTTTGTCCTTGAGAAGTCGACGGGCCTGCGTCGGATGCGACCCGGCGCCAGATTTGCGTCCGTACAGGCCAACTCGCAAGGTTATCGAAGCCCCGAGATTCCCCTCGAGAAGGCGGCGGGAACAATCCGGCTCGCATTCCTCGGCGATTCGTTTGCGTTCGGCTCGTGGAAGGGAGGCAACGAGACGACCTGGCCGCTTCACGTCCTCGAAACGCTGCGCGCCGCGCATGACGGACCGTCCTATGATTACGTCAACGCGGGAATACCGGGAAACGGGATTGGCCAGGTGACAATCCAGTTCCGGGAGTCGATCTCGAAATTCCGGCCGGACGTCGTGGCCCTTGTTCCTGGTGCGAGCGGCAGCGCCGCCGACAAGGCGCGCGTGAAGGTCGGATATTCGGGCATTCACTATGTTCCCAGCCGATTCGCACGGCGGTCGGGCCTGTTCGCGTGGATCGAAAAGAATCTCGTCGTGGTGCTGCGCCAGCTGAGGGCGGTCAGCGATCGCGGCAAATTGAAGTTCGAGCCGCACGAACTCAGAGAGCTTTCGCGCGACTTTGAGAACAGGCTGCGCGACCTCGTTACCATGTGCCAGAAAGCGGCGCCCTCGTCGTGCTGTTGACGCGGGAGTCGAAGATACAGCGAAGCCAGGGCAGGTTGGCGCAAATATGGTCGTCCGGTTCGCGGCTGTTCTACCAACCGTATATGTCGATTTCCGCTCTCCTGGATACGAAGGACGAATTCAACCGCGTTTACCGGGAGGTGGCGGCTTCCACCGGCGCATTGCTCGTCGACATCGTAGGGGCACTTCCGCCGACGAAAGCGTATTTTGAAGACAGCAGCCATTGCACGCCTATGGCAAACAGGATTATCGGCGAGCGCGTCGCCCACGCGCTATGCGAAGATCCGCGGTTCCAGCAGCTGTTGTCCACGCGGCGTGCCGGTTAGCGTTCACTTCAGGGCGCATTCGGAGTCTCCCATGGAAATCATTCGCCGAACCGAAGTCGCGTCGTTTGTGAATGGTGGCGTAACGTCCGAGCAACTGCTCTTCCCGGAGAATTCACAGTCCCAACGTGTGACCATTACGCGAGTCACCATCGCGCCTGGCGCCAGGAATCCGCCACATGCTCATGCGACTTCTGAACAAGTCTGGGTCGCGCTGCGCGGGAGCGGCGTCCTGTTGTTGGGAGGTGCCGCAACCGCGCCATTCGCGGAAGGTGATGTGGTGCGTTTTGCGGAGGGCGACGTTCACGGCTTCGAGAACACGGGGTCCGCCGAATTCGCCTACCTTTCGGTAACGTCTCCGCCTGTCAACTTCCGCGGTGCCTACGCTGCCGATTGGCAGGCGAGCGGCAACAATGCGGCCTAAGCTCTCGCCTCAACCCAGAGGCGTCGCCGGCTAGCTTTTGTCATGCGGTCATGACTATCCTCTGCTGTCTTGCAAGTGAAATGTATCGGATTCCAGGATGAGGCCATGAAGAAGTCGGGCGCGAGCGAAGGCCAGCCGGCATCGGAGCTGATCTCGAAAAGAATCGCCGACCTCGGTGACTGGCGCGGGGAAACCCTCGCCAGAATGCGCAAGCTCATCAAGGAAGCAGACCCGGACGTCGTCGAGGAGTGGAAGTGGATGGGCACTCCGATTTGGTCGCACGACGGCATCATCTGCACTGGCGAATCCTACAAGAGTGTCGTGAAGCTGACCTTCGCCAAGGGTGCGTCTCTGAAAGATCCGGCCCGCCTCTTCAACTCGAGTCTCGACGGAAACGTACGCCGCGCGATCGACATCCACGAAGGAGAAGAAGTCGACGAGTCCGCCTTCAAGGCGCTCGTCCGCCAAGCGGTCGCTCTCAACAGCTCCGGCAAGTCGAAACCTTCGAAGAAAGCGAAGTCCTAGTGCTGCCGTCCAAGCGGACGGCCCTCCGCTTGCGGCCCCGGGCCGCCCCTTAACTCCGGCGTCATCGTCATGAGCGCAGCATCTGCACCGTGCAGCAGTGAAAAGGCGAAAATGTTGGCTGGGTTGCCTTACGACCCAAAGGACCCAACTCTGAGCGCAGAGCGTCTAAGAGCGCAGGCGCTATGTCATGAGCTGAATGCGCTAAGTCCGAATGAAGCGGCGAGAAGAGCGCAAGTGTTGAACATGCTTTTCGGGAAGCCCGTTACAGCCAACATTACTCCGCCCTTTTTCTGTGACTACGGATACAACATCGAGCTGGGCGAGAATGTCTACTTCAATGTCAATTGTGTCCTCCTCGACGTCGTCCGAGTGGACATCGGCAGCAATACCCTTTTCGGGCCCGGCGTCCACATCTATACGGCAACGCATTCAATGTCCCACGTACAGCGAAGAATTGGTCTTGAATCCGGTGTGCCGGTGACCATTGCAGACGACGTCTGGGTCGGCGGAGGAGCGATCATCTGTCCTGGAGTCACTATCGGAAGCGGCTGCGTGATCGGGGCGGGCAGTGTCGTCACCAGTGCCATCCCATCAGGTGTCTTTGCAGCGGGAAATCCATGCCGCGTGATTCGAAAACTCGAGGATCGGCAATCGGGCGCCCCCAGTGGTTAAGGCAAGCTCAAAGATCGCATCCGTCGCTATCGCCGTCGCCATCCTGGCGTGGCTGTTGCTTCTGCTCGGCCTCGTCTACGCAAAGTTTTTTGTCACCGACCCGCCGCCCAATGTGGTTATCACGTTTTCCGACAAGGGCCTTACGCGTCTGTTTGCCGAGGCCCTCAGTCTTGGCATCGGCTGTCTTGGCCTTGTACTTACGATCGTCGCCTTTGCTTGGGCCGTGCGCGATCGGCGCCTTGCGCTCGCCGCGATCAGCAACGCCGCCGTTTGCGCCGTTTGCGTCGCGTTGCTAATGTAGGGCCGTCGACGCCATCGATTACGATGAACAGTAGCGCGACGCAGGCAAACAGAAGAGCCATGAGCGGATGGGCCGCATCACTCGTCGCCGGCTGCTGCCTGATGCTGGGTGCCTGCGCTGTGCTCAGCCAAAGCCCAACGGGCATCATGAGCAAGCAAGACGAGTCACAAATTCTCGCTGCGATGCAAGCTTCAGTCGAGGCGTGGAATCGAGGCGATCTGAAAGGCCATGTCGCAATCTACGATCCATCCGTCACGGTCATGACCAAGAACGGTCCGCGTCCAACGATTGAGGCCATCGAGTAGTCATTCGGTCAAACATATTTCGTCGATGGCAAGCCCAAGCAGAGCCTGCGCATGGAGAGCGTAAGGGTTCGGGCGCTTTCCGAACAATCGGCACTCGTGACGGGTCGATTCGTCCTATCCGGCGGAACAGAGCCCGAACAATCAGGCTGGTTCACACTGGTCTGGGTACACACAGCAGCCGGCTGGCGAGCGGTCCATGACCATACGTCTTAGCTTGCTATTACTGCTGTCCGTTTGCGCGCCCTTCGTGCCAGTGGTCCACGGCGCGGAGCGTATCGGGGATTCTGCCTATTTGACCGAAGTCGAACGATACGCAAACGCCGTCGCCGGCCTTGAGACGGAGTTTCTGTCTTTGATTGACGCCGCTTCCGGCGAAGAACGCTTTTATCTCTACTGGACGTACAATCATTTGACGGACTCCCGGGTCCAGGTTGAGTACTTGCAAAGACAGGTGGAACTCGCGATGGCGGCTCAGTCGCTCTCGGAGGAAGAGTCAATCAGAACAACGCTTCGAGACCAAGCCCAGTTCGTACGCTGGGAACTCGGCGATGCCATCGATGATCTCCAACAGAACATCCCCGAGGTAAGGCGACTGAACCAACTGGGGATCAATGAGGCTCTCCGTTACTTGCTCTCGGAAGTTCGAACGACCGTCGATCGTTTGTGGGCCGATCAATGTGCGCGCATGCATTGCGCGGCCGGACCCTGACACGTCGCTCAACCGGGATGCCTCTTCGGTGGCGTTTGCGTTGTCCCTCGGCGCCCGCCGGCTTTGTTCGTCAGGCTGCAGCGCGAAGCTTCATAGATTGGAGGTGCCTCAATGCCGGAGGTCGATCCCGCGCGCCTGAAGGCGCGACTGGCCATTGTCGAGGAACATGTCCGATGCGAGAACCGCCACGACCTGGCCGGGCTGATGGCGACCTTCGGCGCCGAGGCGCGCTATGACGACGAGCCATGGCAGGATCACCGCCTTGGTCTCGACGCCGTGCGCTCGTACTACACCGGACTGCTCACGTCGCTGCCCGATCTTTCCATCGATGTACGACATCGGCACATAGCAAGCGATGCGATCGTTCTGGAGGTCACGATTCGGGGCACCCATCTGGGAGTCTGGCGAGGAGGATTGCGGGCAACCGGCAGACGCGTGGAATTCCCCCTCTGCGGTATCTTCACCTTCGATGCCCATGACAGACTCGCCGGCGAGCGCATCTACTATGACCGGGGAACCGTGATGCGTCAGCTCGGGCTGTTTCATGAGCCGGACGGAGCGCTAGGGCGCCTCGTCACGGCCCTAAGCCATCCATTGACAATTGCCAGAGCGTTCCTTCGCTCTTCCAATCGATGAAGCGTCTGCTGCGCTGGATTGGAATAGCCCTGGGAAGCTTGATCGCATTGGGCATCATCTCGTACACGGTCGTGTACATTCTCTCCGAGGGGATTCTGCGACGCACCTACGATGTCCCCGCAGTCGCAATCTCGATTCCGACCGATCCCCCATCGATCATCGAGGGACGGCGGCTGGCAACCCTTCGGGGGTGTGTCGGCGGTTGCCATGGAAAGGAAGTCGAGGGAGCTGTCATGTTTGACGAGCCGATGATCGGGCGTGTCGTGGCGCCAAATCTCACGGCCGCCGTCCGTAAGTACACCGATTCCGAGCTGGTTGGGATCATCAGAAATGGCGTGCGGCCGGGTGGGCGCAGCATGATGGTGATGCCGGCGGAGGAATTCGTGCTGCTGACTGACCAGGACCTGAGCCGCATCATCGGGTTTCTGAAGTCACTGCCGGCCGTCGAAGGCCCGGGCCCAAGTCTGTCGCTGGGGCCGCTCGGGCGCATCGGCGTTGCCGTCGGCCAGTTCAAGCCAGTGGCTCAGCTCATCGCAGAGACTATCCCGCCACCCGATGCGACGAGCGACGAGGCTGCCTATGGGCGGTATCTGGCGCGGACTACTTGCGCATCGTGTCACGGGACAGGCCTGCGCGGCGATTCGAATCCCGATTTCACCAGTCCGAGTCTGCAGATAGTAGCCGCCTATTCCCCGGAATTATTCGCGCAGTTGATGCGCACTGGCGTAGCACTTGGGGGAAGAAGCCTTGGCACGATGAGCCCATGGGCGCGGCAACATTTGTCGCACTTCACCGATTCAGAAATTGCCGCCCTTTACAGCTATCTGCACGCAATGCCTGCGGCGTCTCACAACTGAGGGTCAGCGAGCGGTCGCGCACTGCTGACATTCGAGCTGTGCCCTAACTACCCGAGGCATACACGGTTGAACGTTGCGGAGACTGAGCGGTTGCGTGTTCGCTGGCTCAATGCCGGCGATTCCGCGTTTATTCTCGAGCTGGTGAATGAGCCGTCGTGGATCCAATTCATCGGTGACAAAGGCGTTAAGACGCCACAAGATGCACTTCGCTATATCGAAAACGGGCCGGTCGCGATGTACAAGCGAACGGGGTTCGGGCTCTATATGGTTGAGCTAAGGGAAATTGGTGAACCCATCGGCATATGCGGTCTCATCAAACGTGAGGGGTTGAAAGACGTGGATCTCGGGTTTGCATTTCTCCCAAGGTTTTGGCGCAACGGGTACGCCTTTGAGTCTGCCTCGGCCGTAATGTGCTACGGAAGAAAGGTGCTGGGTCTACGTCGAATCGTCGCTATCCTTTCACAAGACAATCATCGGTCGAGCAAGCTGCTGGAAAAACTGGGATTTTGTTTTGAGGGCACGGTCAAGCTGCAACCGGACGACGAAGAGCTCAAGCTATATGCGATCGCGCACTAAGCTCGCAGTCATCGTCCGCGCGGTTCCTGTGCTATCGATCGTCGGCATGGTAGGCTGCACGAGTCCGGGCATTTCCAGTGCTCCAATGGCGGCAGCCTCTGGCGTCGCGCGAGCGGATGCCGGAAAAGGTCTCCGCGAGTCCCGCATCATTCCACTGAAATCGATGGCGGGCGACGTCGAAATTCTCTATGGGGATCCTGAGGTTGCCGGCGAACCGTTTGTCATGCGCATTCGCGAGCTGCCCGGAACGATCGTTCCGCCGCACTCTCATCCCGTCGATGAAAATATCACCGTCGTCGAGGGCACCTGGTACTTCGGGTTGGGCGAGGAATACAAGGCTGAGGCGCTTCAGGAGCTCAAAGCAGGCAGCTATGCGTTCGCTCCCAAGGGCAGTACGATGTTTGGCTATTCGGCGACGGGCGCCATCGTGCAGGTGCACGGTGTCGGGCCGTTCCGGATTCACTGGCACGGTGGTCTGCATACGCTGGACGATCCAGATGCGAAGTCGGTATTCCGGTTCGCCCGAGGCGCGCGTGTCATGTTCAAGAGCCAGATCGGTAAAGTCGTCGAAGGCTACGCTTCGGGGAAGATCGTTCAATACGAAATCGAGGCGTCCGACGGACAGCGATTCATGGCAAGCGAGCAGGAGTTGCAGCCTCAATGAGACCACCAACGGCCCCACGAAATGCAACGCGTCGTCGAGATCCGGTCATACAAGCTCAAGCCCGGCAACGGCGCCGGGTTTCACGACCTGGCATCGTGAGGCGATCGTGATGCCAATCGCCTACCGCTATGCCTTTCCCGTCATGTGGTTGAGCTGGGTGGTCTACTGGTGGGTCGCATCGCGCGACGTCAAGAGCACCATCCAGCGCGAGTCCTTGTCATCCCGGCTCTCGCACATTGTTCCTCTCTCGTTTGCGGTGCTTCTCTACTCCTGGCAAAGAGTGCGGATTCCCTTGCTCGCCGAGCGCTTTCTGCCGTTGACGGAATGGTCGTTCTGGATCGGGGCATTGCTGACCGCCGGCGGGTTGCTCTTTACCGTCTGGGCACGCTTGCATCTAGGCGGGAACTGGAGCGGCAGCGTCACGATCAAGGAAGGACACGAACTCGTCATGAGCGGGCCGTACGCCCTCGTCCGCCACCCGATATACACAGGCTTGCTGCTCGCACTTCTCGGCTCGACTCTGGCGCTCGGCGACTGGCGCGCTATCCTCGCCTTCGCGCTGGCGGCCGGTGCTCTCTGGCGCAAGCTGCGGGTCGAAGAGCGCTGGATGCGGCAGCAGTTCGGAGATGCCTATCAGGTCTACTCCCAGCGTGTCGCAGCACTGATACCGTTCGTTCTGTGAAAATCCGCGATCGTTCTGTTGAAATTTGCGAGCTGTCAGCATAACCGGGGAGCGGCGATGAAAGCAGTCTTCGCAACTGTTACGTGCGCAACACTGCTTTTTTGTTGTTTTGCAACCGCTCAGGAAGTGAAGGGCTCTCTTGTGGCGAATGGCAAATCGGCGGTGCTCAAGTACGCCGTCGCACAGGAGGTCGACAGCGCGCTCGAGAAGGGCTACATGGACGTCATCGTCGTTCTTTCGGACCGTAAAATCGGCGCCGCCGATGCTCGAAACACCGAGCGACTCGAAGCGATGACGCGCAATGAAGGTCTGGTCGCCCTGGTGGTACGACTCAATCCTGACGCAAAGATCATGAGCGCCGAGCCGCTGCACCCGGCGTTCACGACCTTTGTATCGTCAGCCGCCTTCGTTCGGTGGAAGCCAACCGCATATGACGAGAAGCGAGTCGCCGGGCGTTTCTGGACCGATGGCACGCAGGACGAGTTTCGCCAGCATTGGAGCTACGACGTTACGTTTTCCACGGCGATTACGCTGGATCCAGCGGCGAAGACGGTACCGAAGAATTAGGTGCAGCATGCATGGACCCCGTCAAGCGTAGGTCCTGGTTCGTCGCCGCGGCAGTCCTGGCGATCGTTAGCGCCGCAATCCTGACGGCGCTCGACTCTGCGGAAACCATTCCATCCGTTATCCGTAATCCCATCTCCGACTTCGTAGAGCCTGGCGTAAGCGTTTGGTGGCTTGTACTCGGTGGACCGTTCCGTTCCGCGCCGTCTTCTCCCACGGGCATCGCGTTCGCTGCGGCTGCAAATGCGGCGTTGTGGTTGCTGGTGGTATTGTTCGTCGTAGCGGTCGTGCGCGTAATCCGAAAGCGAATTCGCATGCCAAGTCCAACATATCCCGTTGCGATCGTCGCCGCTGAAGCGCCGCTCCGGGCGAAGCCGTCCAACTATCCTGAGCCCTTTGCGTCGCAGATGGCGGGCAGGCGCAAGCGGCCTTTGGGCGACTTGTTCGGCCTCGCCAACTTCGGGGTCAATTTGACTCGGCTTGCTCCGGGGGCAGTGTCGGCGTTGCGCCACGCTCACACGAAGCAAGACGAGTTCGTCTATATCTTGCAGGGACATCCAACGCTGCGCACCGACGAAGGCCGAATGAGGCTGTCGCCAGGAATGTGTGCTGGATTCAAGGCGGGATCCGGAAATGGCCACCATCTGATCAACGAGACCGGGGAACCCGTGCTGTACCTCGAGGTGGGAGACAGAACTCCTGGGGATGAAGGAAGCTATCCGGATGACGACCTCAAGGCACGGATGGTCGGACGGAAAATGGAAGTTCGTGCACAAGGATGACTCGCCGTATTGATTGTGGTTGCAATCGAGGAGTCGGTACACGATCATGCCGCCTACCGTCTCGCCTAACCCGGAAGCTTCGCCGGCGGCGCTGGCGCGGAAACGTCGGCCATGAACCCTGCCATGCATCTCGATGCCCGCGGCCTTCCCATCTCGACCGCCAGCGCCAAGGCTGCCGCTGCCTTCGACCATCTCGTCACCGGCTACCTCACCTACCGGGCCGATACGCCCGCCCGTCTCAACGCCGTGCTGGAAGCCGATCCGGACTTCGCGCTCGCTCATTGCATGCAGGGCTATTTCGCCATGCTCGCGTTCAAGCAGGCCGTCGTTCCGGTCGCCGTCGAGGCGGCGCGCACCGCGCAGTCGCTTGCCGCCGGCGCCACGCCGCGCGAGCGCAGCCACATCGCCGCCCTGACCGCCTGGGCCGAGGGCGAGCTCGATCGTGCCATCGCCATGTGGGAGTCGATCCTGCGCGCCCATCCGCATGATGTGGTCGCCTTCCGTCTCGCCCATTTCGTCAATTTCTGGCTCGGCCGCCCGCAGGACATGGTCGCCTCCGTCGAGCGCGTGCTCCCGGCCTGGTCGGAGGACATCCCGGGCTATGCAATCGATCCTCGCCTGCCGCTGCTTCGCCCTGGAGGAGGCCGGAAACTATCTCGGCGCCGAGCCATCCGGGCGCCGCGCCATCGAGCTCGACCCCGGCGATCTCTGGGCCGCGCACGCCGTCGCCCATGTGATGGAGATGCAGGGCCGCCGCAGCGAAGGCATCGCAGTGGCTCACCACGCTCGCGCCCAACTGGGAGGGCAGCCACAACCTGCAGCACCATCTCTGGTGGCACTGCGCCCTGTTCATGCTCGAGCACGGCGACCATGCCGCCGTGCTCGAACTCTACGACACGCGCTTCCGCAACCTCGCCGCGCCGCTCACGGTCGCCTCGCCGGATGTCTACATCGACGTGCAGAACGCGGCGTCGATGCTCTTCCGCCTCCAGCGCCTCGGCGTCGATGTCGGCAACCGCTGGGAGGAACTGGCCGACAAGGCCGAGGCGCGGATCGGCGACTGCCTCTCCGCCTTCACTCTGCCGCACTGGCTGATGGCGCTGACCGCCACCGGCCGCACCGCCGCTGCGGAGCGCATGATCGAGGCGATGCGCGCCTTCGCCAATGGCCGCGGCACCGTCCCCCCCATCGTGCGCGACTACGTGCTGCCGATCGCCGAGGCCCAGCTCGCCCACGCCGCCGGACGCCACGCCGAGGCCGTCGCCCTGATGCGCCCGGCCATCGGCGGCATGTACCGGCTCGGCGGCAGCCACGCCCAGCAGGACGTGCTCGAGCAGCTTTTCGTGGACGCCGCCCTCAAGGCCGGCAGCACCGCGGATATCCGCCTCGCCCTCGAGCGTGTCGCCGGTCGCCGGGCGATTCCGCCCGAGCGCTTCATCGGCTGGCGCGAAGCCGCTAACCGGGCGGCGGCAGGGGCGCAGTAAATTGCGACTGGCGCCGTTCTCTTGATGACGCCTCAGCCTGGTTCGCGCACTGCCACGCAAGGAGGTAGCCATGAAGAAGGGATCATGCCTCTGCGGTAGCGTCAGCTTTGTTGTGACCGGAGACCTTGGCGCTCCTGACGCGTGTCACTGTGTTCAGTGTCGAAAGCACTCTGGACACTACTTTGCTTCGACGAACGTGCCGCGGGCAGCGCTGGTCATCACCGGTCATGAGAACATATCCTGGTACCAATCGTCGGCGAAGGTACGGCGTGGCTTCTGCGCCACGTGCGGATCGTCTTTGTTCTGGGACCCGCCCGCGAGAGACTGGATCGCCATCGCAATGGGCGCATTCGACACGCCGACCTCGACGCACCTGGACCGGCACATCTTTGTGGCCGAGAAAGGGGATTACTATGAGATTGCCGACGGTCTTCCGCAGAACCAGCGTTTTTAGTGGGATGCGGACGTGCTTTGGCATGGTTCGTTAGGCCCCGCCACGGCATGAAGCAGCGGAACCGGTGAACGTCAGGATCCTGCCTTCTCTTCAAGCCTTCGTTGCGCAAGCTACGGCGCGCACGCGTGATCGCTCCGATCCTGCCGATTGCGTGTTGGCGCTCGCCCCACTGATGTTGGAGCTGATCGAGCGAGCAACGACGTTTCTCGAACCGCAGCATTACCGGAGTGACGCGAGTCATTATGCGCGCAATCTCGTTTACGACGCACCGGATGGAAGTCTGTCGCTCTACACGCTCGTTTGGCTGCCAGGACAATGGACGCCGGTACACGACCATGGCAGCTGGGGTGTCGTGGGAATCCTGGAGGGCGTGCTCGAGGAACGCAACTACGTTCGCCTGTCACCCGACCGCGGGGCAGATGAAGGCATCGATCTCGTGCGCGGCGGCGTCATTCTCCTGGGCCGGGGCGCTGTCACCAGCTTTGTGCCAAATCCCGCCCACATTCGCGTCACCGAGCGTGCCGCCGGGGCGATCCCGTGCAGTCAGCCTGCATCTCTACGGCCGTACGATGAACAGCTTCAATACCTGCGACCTCTCGTCAGGCATGCGCCGGCGCGTAACCTTGGAACACAACGAAAGTTGAACCGAGCTCACTTCCGTGGACCGAACATGATGAGAGAGGCATCAAAACCGCCGGAACGGGACTTGCGAATCCCGATCGCGGGAGCAGTGCGTCCGGACGATCGTTTCGCCGCCGCCCTGCGCGGGTTCGGGCCGCTCGGAATCCTCGCAATTGCGGTGATTGGCGCGGGCAATCTGGTGATCGTTCCTCTCAGCGCGGTGCTTGTGCTCGTGTGGGCCTGGCGGTCGCACACGCCGTGGCGGGAAATCGGCTACGTCCGTCCCAAGAGCTGGATCCGAAGCCTGATTCTCGGGATTGCTTTCGGCATCGCGTTCAAGCTTCTGATGAAAGCGGTCGTGATGCCGGCTCTCGGTGCCGATCCGATCAATCAGGCCTACCATTACCTGGCAGGGAACTCGGCTGCGCTCCCGGGAATGCTGTTCTCCGTGACTGTCGGCGCGGGATTCGGAGAAGAGACCTTGTTCCGGGGATATCTGTTCGAACGCTTCGGCAAGCTCTTTGGAACCGGGACCGGTGCGAAAATATTGATCGTGACGCTCACCGCCGGATTGTTCGGACTGGCGCATTTCCATGACCAGGGCCTGGCCGGCGTGGAACAGGCCACGATCGTGGGTCTTGTGTTCGGGACGATCTTCACAGTCACGGGACGCATCTGGATGCTGATGTGTGCGCACGCCGCGTTTGACTTGACCGCGCTGGCGATTATTTATTGGGACATTGAATCTCAAGTGGCTCACCTCGTGTTCAAATAAATGGCAAGCTTGCGTCACCAGATATTTCGCAGAGGAACCTGAACATGCCGCCCAATGCCGAGGGCCCTGGACCGATCGTGATTCAAGGCCGCGACCTTCGCTGCACTGTATGCAGTCACGGTATATTTTGGGAACAGGAAGTTCAATTCGCCACACCTCTCACCGAGCTTCTCGATCCCGGGGCATGGAATCGCAGCGCCCAATGTGCGGTGTGCGAGCGGTGTGGCCATGTACACATGTTCATTTCGCCAGCCACATTCAAGCAAACCGAGGAGTCGCCAGACGGCCAGGCGCAACCGCGGACTGCCTGACCTCTGACGCGAGGATCGGCCCGAAGCGCCAAATGCGCGGTCAGCCGCCTTTCCAGCGATCATGAAGCACTCTATCTTGCCGCTCACGCGCGAATGCTGTCCCGACCTCGAGCCGATCTTCGATGCCAAGGTCTGCTCGGCAGCCCTCAGTTGCTGGTGAAAACCAGGTGATCTCGTTCATTGTCCCGGCCTACAACGAGGAGCGCTTGCTCGGAGCTACGCTTGACGCCCTGCACGCGGCAGGCCAGGCTGTCGGCGAACCGTACGAACTGGTGGTCGTCGACGACGCGTCGACGGATCGGACCGCGATCATCGCTGTTCGCCACGGCGCTGTACTTGTCAGCGTCGCTCACCGCCAGATCGCGGCCACCCGCAATTCCGGCGCTCGAAATGCGAAGGGCGATTCGTTCATCTTTGTGGACGCGGACACCGTCGTGAACGTGGCGGTGGTTCGCTCTGCTGTCGAGGCTTTGCGCGGCGGCGCGGCCGGCGGTGGCGCCGCCGTCGAATTCGACGGGACTGTCCCGCTGTATGCGAGGCTGCTGATGCCGGTCCTGGTCTGGTCGTTCCGGGCAGCTGGCCTGGCCGCCGGTTGTTTCCTGTTCTGTACTCGCAACGCTTTTGCGGCGGTGGGCGGGTTCGACGAAGCGTTCTACGGCGCCGAGGAACTGGTGATAAGCCAGGCATTAAAGCGCCATGGCAAATTCGTCGTCTTGCGGCAGGCGGTGACGACGTCCGGGCGGAAGCTGCGCACGCATTCTGTCGGCGAAATGCTGGCGGTCCTCGCGCGACTGGCGCTGCGCGGACCCGGGGCCGTCAAGCAGCGGCAGGGCATGGACCTTTGGTATGCAGAACGGCGCGAGGACCCGCAGGATGCGCTGACGAGCCGGCCGCGGCCATGAAAATCGAGATCGATGATCTTTCGCGGCCGGAAATACATGCGCTGCTCAATGAGCATCTGCAGAGCATGTACGCGCTGTCTCCGCCCGAAAGCGTTCACGCACTCGATCTCGAGAAACTCCGGAAGCCGGAGATCACTTTCTGGTCTGCCTGGGATGGTGCGCTTCTGCTCGGATGCGGCGCACTCAAGGAGCTCGATCCAAAGCATGGCGAGGTCAAATCGATGCGCACGCCCGATGCGCTTCGTCGCCGAGGCGCCGGCCGCGCAATCCTGACGCACATCATCCAGGTGGCGAGGTCTCGCGCCTACGAGCGCCTGAGCCTCGAAACCGGCTCGATGGAGGCCTTCAGGCCCGCACAGCAGCTGTACGAGAGCTTCGGTTTCACGTACTGCGGACCATTCGGCGAGTATGTCGAAGACCCGAATAGCCTCTTCATGTCATTGCGCTTGTGACCGAGCAAGGAGGAACGTGATGTCGAAAGTCCGCGTCCAAAGCTTCGCCGTATCGCTCGATGGTTACGGTGCCGGCCCGAACCAGGATCTCCAGAATCCGCTCGGCGTCCGGGGCCCCGAGTTGATGGAGTGGTTTTTCCCGACGCGCCTGTGGCAGAAGATGCAAGGCAACGTCGATGGTGAAACGGGAGTCGACAACGGAATTGCGGAGCAAGGCTTTGCCGGAATCGGCGCCTGGATTCTTGGGCGGAACATGTTCGGTCCCGTCCGGGGCCCGTGGCCGGACGACAGCTGGAAGGGCTGGTGGGGCGACGAGCCGCCGTATCACACCCCCGTCTTTGTGTTGACGCACCATCCACGAGCGCCGCTCACGATGGCGGGAGGGACCGAGTTTCGCTTTGTCACCGAAGGCATCCACGCAGCTTTGGAGCAGGCGACCGCCGCAGCGGGCGGCCGTGACGTCCGCATCGGCGGCGGCGTCTCCACTGTCCGGCAGTATCTGCGCGCCCGCCTGATCGACGAATTGCATCTCGCTATCCGGCCTGTGTTGCTCGGTTCGGGCGAGCATCTGTGGAATGGCATCGATATGAGCGCCTTGGGATACGAATGCGCGAAATATGTGGCGGGCGAGCGTGCCACCCACGTCTTTCTGCGAAAACGTGATGCGGCCTGACAGCGCTTTGTCGGTCGACTCAAAGGCGCACCTTGATCAAGCGTCGGAGTAAAGGAGAAAACCATGTTCGATCACATTGGAATCGGCGCCAGTAATCTCGAAGCGAGCAAGACATTCTTCGTCAAAGCGCTCGCCCCGCTCGGCGTCACTGTTGTAATGGAGGTTCCTGACGCCGTAGGGTTGGGACGAGACCACAAACCTTCTTTCTGGCTCGGCGCCAGCTCCGTGCAATGCGGACCTCTGCACCTCGCGTTTACCGCAGAGACCCGGCGTCAAGTCGACGACTTCTATCGCCGCGCCATCGCCGCCGGCGGCAGCGACAACGGGCCTCCTGGTCTGCGGCCCCAGTACCACCCTGACTACTACGGCGCCTTTGTCATTGGTCCGGATGGTCACAATGTCGAAGCCGTGTGTCACAGGGCAGAGGCCTGAGCCGCGGTAAGCACCGCCGCGCGCCGCCGGGCCTGCGCCCCTGGGTGACGAACATCGCCATGGTAACAATGCCGACCGATCGACCTGACAGCCGAACGGGCGTGCGTCAGGGGTACATCCCCGTTCCAGACGCAGAACTCTATTTTCGGGAAGTCGGCAACGGATCCACGCTTGTCATCCTGCACGGCGGACCGGATTTCAATCACAACTACCTGTTGCCCGAGCTGGATCGGCTGTCGAGCGCATTTCGCCTGATCTATTATGATCAGCGAGGCCGTGGCAGGTCCTCCCGCGACGTTGCTCCGGACGGCGTCAACCTCGAGTCCGAGATCGACGACCTCGAGGAAGTAAGGCGTCATTTCGGTCTCGACACGATCGCGGTATTGGGGCACTCCTGGGGCGGCCTGCTGGCAATGGAGTACGTGACACGCCACGCCGAACGCGTCTCTCATCTGGTACTCCTCAATACGGCCCCGGCTTCGCATGCCGATCTGCAGCACTTTCGGCGGCAACGCGAGGCGGCCGAGGGGCCGGCGCTGGCGAAGATGCATGCGATCGCCAGCAAACCCGATTACGCTGCTGGCGATGTGGAGACGGATGCCGAATATTACCGGGCACACTTCAGCAAGGCCCTCAGCCTGCCGGACCAGCTGGAGAGCGTCGTTCGCAGATTGCGCTCGCATTTCACCCCGAGCGATATCGTAAAGGCGCGTGCGATCGAGGACAGGCTTTGCGCGGAGACGTGGCTATCGCCCGAGTACGACGTGCTCGTCAGACTCCGGAAGACCCAGGTCCCGGCATTGATCATTCATGGTGATCAAGACCTCGTCCCATTACAGTGCGCGGCCCATGTGGCAGAAGCACTGTCCGGATCGCGCCTTGTGGTGCTAAGCGGCTGCGGACACTTTGCGTATCTCGAGCGCCCGCGCGAGGTTCTCGACGCGATCGTCGACTTTGTCTTGCAGTCCTGACCGTTCCTTCGAACTCCGCCGAGCGGACTGACTTGTCGCGCAATTGAACCCATCGCCTCATGAAAATCATCCATCCGGCAAGCGCCACCGATCCGGACTGGCTATCGCTGCGATCGAGCCTGTGGCCCGACGGACCCGAGGCCGAGCATCTTCGCTACATGGCTGACGCGCTGGCGCGGGGACATTGCGTGCGCCTTGCTTATACGCCCGACGGTTCTGCGGCAGGTTTCATCGAAGCGTCGCAGCGAGTCGATTATGTCAACGGCACGAATACTTCGCCGGTCGCCTTTCTGGAGGGGTTGTACGTCGAGCCGTCCGCACGGCGCAAAGGTGTGGCGCGCGCGCTCGTCACTGAAGTCGAGCGCTGGGCGGCGGCGCAGGGTTGCAGCGAGCTCGCTTCCGATTCGCCAATCGACAACGTCACGGCTCATGCGGCGCACCGGGCGCTCGGGTTCGAGGAAACGGAGCGGGTCGTCTATTTTCGTCGGGCCGTGCGTGAGGTCTCTATGGGGCCGGATAACAGACAGGAGTAACAAGGCCTTCTTCGCGGAGATCGAGAAGAGATATTTCTGCGCGTACAGAAAGGTGGCTCTACATCATAAGGAGCCCGAATAATGGCGAGAGCAATCATAGGCGTGGTCGCGGGAGTCGTTGTGTGGATATTCATTGCCACGATAGGCAACCTCGCGGTGCGCGCCGTGTGGCCGGGCTACGCCGAGGTCGAAGCAGCGATGAAGTTCACACCGGAAATGATGACGTGCCGCCTGCTTGTGGGGGCCTTGTCGTCTCTCGGTGGCGGTTGGCTGGCAGCGCGGATCACCAACCAGAATTCCGGCGCAATCTATGCTCTCGCCGGCATGCTGCTTATTGCCTTCGCTCCCGTGCACTACGCCTTGTGGGAAAAGTTTCCACTTTGGTACCACGTCGTATTTTTCGCATCGCTCGCAGCAATGACCGTGCTCGGCGCGAGACTCAATGGTCGCAAGGTGCAAGACAGGGTTGTCGGCTGGTTAGCCTGGTTCGTTGGCCGTCGCTTCAGAAGCGGCCATAATGGCTCCCTGATCGGCTTGTCAGGGAGCGTTCGATGATCCTGGTCGCGGGTGCCATTCGTTAGGCGTGGACTAGGTTCGCTCATGAATGTCCGTCAACTGAAACAGTTCTGCCGAGGATTTAGCGGCGCTACCGAAACGCTGTATGAGGAGCCCTATAATTTTCTTGTCTACGCTGTCGGTGGCAGGAAATTCGCCTATTTCAAGACCAGTCATCCGGAACGGTGGCGCTTCAGTACCCGAGTAGCGCCTGACCGTTTTATCGAGCTGACGGATGTTCCGGGAGTGAAGCCCGCCAGATACCGGGGACGTTTTCATTGGATCACGATCGTCAATGTGTCCAGTTTTCCTGCCTCCTACCTTACGGAGCTGGTTGAATGGTCGTACCGCAGGGCGTTAGCCTCATTGAGCAAGGCCAGACAACGGCATTTCGCGCATATTGGAGAAAAGGAAGGCTGCTGCGGCAAGGCCTTCGAACCGGGCGTTAATGCATCCTCTGCCAATTCTCGAGTCTGTGCTCACCTGTCCCCTTTGCGCCTTCGCAGCGAGGGAAACGATGCCGACGGACGCATGCCTCTACTTCTACGAATGCCCTGCCTGTCACGCGTTGCTCCGGCCGAAGGCAGGCGATTGCTGCGTATTCTGTTCTTACGGCTCGGTGAAATGCCCGCCGATCCAACAGGCGCATAACTGCTGCGGCTCCGGTCCGTAACCAGGAAATTCCTCCGCACTGACACCGTCACTTCGCGAGAGACGCTACATGATCACAGTTGAGTTCCTGATCACTTCGCTGATCGTCATCCTGATACCGGGAACAGGTGTCGTGTTCACCGTTTCCACGGGGCTGGCCCGGGGCCGCAGAGCAAGGTCTTTGCCGCAGTAGGTTGCACGGCAGGCATCGTGCCGCACCTGCTGGCAACAGTACTTGGTTTGGCGGCGCTGATGCACACCAGCGCCGTCGCGTTCCAGATGCTCAAATACGCTGGCGTGGCTTACTTGCTCTACCTCGCCTATGCCACATGGAACGACAGATCAACGTTCGCCATTGAAGAAGCGCCTTCAAAAAGCACCGCAAAAAGACTCATCGTCAAGGGATTCCTCCTGAACATCCTGAATCCGAAGCTGACTATATTCTTCCTGGCCTTCCTGCCGCAGTTCATCGAACAGCGGACATCGTCACCGCTCGTCCAGCTGCTCCTGCTCAGTGCTGTGTTCATGGCAATGACTTTTGTAGTCTTCGTTGTATACGGGCTATTGGCCCACGCATTCCGTCGAGCTGTCATCGAATCACCGCGTGTTCAGGCCTGGCTGCGTCGTGGCTTCGCGGCGACATTTGCCGGTCTGGGAAGCCAACTCGCACTCTCCGAGAGGTGACGACAGGAAAGCCTTGCATGTGAGCTGAGTCGTTCGGGCATTGATTGACATGGAGAATCCCTATGAGCACGCCCAAGAATATCCCTATGCAACATTTCTCAATGTCCTTTTTCCTCCGCTACAGCTGGTTGACGTGCCCTCGCTGGTGGATGCGTGTTCCGACCGCTGGTACAACCAGACGCTGTGCCAGGTGAACGATTCGGTCGTCCGTCTCGGCGTCATGCAGGGCGAGTACCATTGGCACAAGCACGACAACGACGACGAGTTCTTCTTTGTTCTTGAAGGCCGTTTCATTATCGACCTCGAGGAGAGAAGCGTCGAGCTTGCCCAACGACAGGGCTTTGTGGTCCCGAAGGGCGTCGTCCATCGCACACGCGCTCCGGAGCGCGCGATAATTCTGATGGTTGAAACGGCTGCAATCATTCCGACTGGCGATGCCTGAGCTTTCGCTCGGCCCGGTTTGTCGCGCAGCGGGATAAGCCAGGCGTTTACCTGAAAAACGAGGTCATGACCATGCGGATTACGTTAATCGTCCTTGGTGTCCTGTTGATGTTTTTCGGCGCAGTCTGGTTCTTTCAAGGCATCAACGTTTTGCCTGGAAGCTTCATGACGGGCCAGACGCAATGGGCAGTCTACGGGGGGATTGCGTTCGTCGTTGGTGTCTTTGTTCTGTATAGGTCCTGGCGCAAGCGCCCTCCTTCACAACCTTCGTAACCTCCCGGGCCTGACGAATGCGCACGCTCGACGAAGAAATTGCCCGTCATCTCAAAGAAGCCGCCGAATCGGGTGAGCTTGGCAAGGCGAAGGGATATGGCAAGCCTTTGCCTGAAGATCCGGGCTGGGAATCAACGCCTGAGGCCCTTCGCATGCCGATGAAGATACTCAAGGATGCGGGAGTCACCCGCCTGAAATCGAGTGGTTTCACGAAAGAGCGCGCTTGAAGGTCTCGATCGAGGCTGCCGTAGACCCCACCGAGCGTCGCGCTTTGCAGGTCCAGCTGATTCAACTCGAGCAAAAGATAGCGCTCCGTCTCGAAGCACTCCGCATCAATCCAACGTTATGACCTAGCAGTTCGAGTTTCCATTTGCGAAGGGCTGGACAATGGTCAAATGCCCCTACTGCAATCGTCCTGCGATGAGCCTCGCGCGCAAGGCTGGCCTGGGTCCCGGGCGCACGATCAATTGCCAGTCGTGCGGCAAGCCCGTGACGACCCATTCGATGGCCGTCTTCGCAGCAATCCCCGCGTTTCTTGGCGGCCTAGCGGCGTTGAAGTCCGGGTCGGTGCTGATCGGGGGCACGGCGATCGCCGGAGGTGTCCTGGCGATGGCCTTCATCCAGACCTTTCTGGTCCCGCTCGTGCGAAGCGATGCCTGATCTGTCGCTGGAGAAGCTCCGGTGGCGCTCGAGCTGATCAAGGACATTGCAAAGCTGGCGCTTATCGTCGCCTTTTTCCATTTTTCACTGAGCGTCTATCTAGGTTGGAAGCAACCGGCGTGGTCCGCGTTCGCCGAGAAACGTCGATTTGCGATTCTGCTCGCGCTGGTCCTGGCCGTTGTCGGCATCAAGATAGGCGAGGACGCGGTCAACCAGGAATCGGGCCCCGTTGACCTTCTTGTACTGCAGTTCATCCACGCAAGTGTTCCGCCCGCGCTTAACGGAATTTTCGAGACGGCCACGATCACCGGCTCGGCAAAGGTTCTGCTGCCCCTTCTGCTGATCATCGGAGTAGCGTTTCTTTGGGCGAAGCGGCGCTTCGAGGCGCTCTTGCTGACTGTTTCGGTCGTCAGCGGCGCCCTGATCGTCTACGTCCTTAAAGCCGCGGTCGGCCGCGCTCGCCCGGACCTATGGGACACAGATTGGTATTGGGGTTCCAGCTTTCCCAGCGGACATACGCTGGTCGTTGCGGCGTTCGCTACCGCGATGGTTATCTGCCTGAACCGAATCTGGCCTGGGTCACGCAAATTCTCGATGTTGCTTGCGTTCATTTGGATCTTTGCCGTCGCCGCTTCTCGTCTGGTGCTCGGGGTCCATTGGCCGACCGATGTGCTTGTGTCCATCTGCATCGGAATGTTTCTGCCGCTGGCGATAGGTATTGCACTCGAGTCCTGGCACGCCTAACCTAGTCAATGAATGCGATGAAAATCAGGGCCATCATTACCGGAGCAACGGGCATGGTCGGGGAAGGCGTCCTGCTGGAGTGCCTGAACCATCCCGACGTCGAACGGGTGTTGGTCGTCAATCGAAAACCTGGAGGGGTGGCGCACGAGAAACTGCGTGAAATTATTCATGCCGATTTCTTCAATCTGTCGCCGATTGAGCCGAAATTGATCGGCTACAACGCCTGCTTTTTTTGTCTCGGCGTATCGTCCGTCGGCATCAGCGACGAGGAATACAAGCACATTACCTATGACCTTACACTGAACGTAGCGGAGCTCTTGGCGAAATTGAATGCGCAGATGACCTTCTGCTATGTCACAGGTGCGGGTACCGACAGTAGCGAACAGGGACGAATTGCATGGGCACGCGTAAAAGGCGCTACTGAAAATGCCTTGATGCGGTTGTTCAAGAACTCGTACATGTTCCGACCCGCCTTCATGAAAGCTACTCCCGGTCAGAAAAATGTAAAGAGCTATTACAAGTTTTTCACCTGGCTCTATCCGATCGGTCGCGCCATCTACCCGGCGGGTTTTTGTACGTTGCAGGAAGTGGGCCGCGCGATGATCAACGCTGTCAGCAACGGTTATCCCAAGCCAATCCTCGAAGTGAAAGACATCGTTGAACTGGCAAAAGCGTGATGCCAAATGTCTCGTTGACGCCTGGAGGGACCTGCGCCACTGCTGAGGAGGCATTGGCTTTTGTCCGACGGCATGGCGTCGTCCTCGTTTCGGCCAAAGGGACCGCGCCGCGCCTTACCGAAGCTATCGCCGGCGAAGCCATCGCGGGAAGCTGGTGGGCCCATCCGAAGAGCCACCACATCTTTTCGATCCTTGGCGCGGTGACCGATTCGGACCAGGTCCTCGTATGCCGGCTGGTCGGCGGAAAAATCACGTTGGTTCATCGGCGGCTTTGGCCATCCCTTGTTCGGCTCGCCAAATGCTTCGCGCCCGAGCAGCTTGCACAGGTTCGAGAGGAGCACACGCCATCGGGGCGTCACGTAAGTCGTGTCGTGCCGTTTCCGCATTGGGTTCCTGCTGAAGTTTCCGCCCAGGCCGATGCAGTCGACGAGCAGCAGGCGCTTGCCGCATTGGGTGCCTGGATACCGTCTCCGAAGCGATAGTCACCCGGCTCCGTGGCATCCAACCTATCGACTGGCATCGCATCGTCACGTGAAAGATAAGTCTGTCTTGGCATTGGTCGTGATCCTTGTGCTTGTGGCGGCAGCGGCTATAGGGTTTGCCTTGGGCAACAGATACTGGGCACAGAAGCTTGTCGGTCTCAGCTATCCGCGCAGCGATACGACGCACGAGAGCTCACTTCGAGACTATCTGGCGCTCCTGGATGCGCTGCAGGCCGGCGACGCATCCGAGGTCACGCGGAAGGTTTACGCCGAAGACAAAGCCCTATTGCTGATGCGCCTGGCAGATTTGGCGGAGCAACGCGGCTCGTCGGCCGAGTCAACTCGGCTGACTGCCGACGCGTTGGCCGTTTGCTCGACGGCTGGGCTTCCCTACTGTTCCTCCGTCGAATTGCGTCAACGAGCGCACAAACTGGACGCGATTCTTGAACGCGTCAAACAGTCCAACCGAGGACAAGAGGAGAGCGCGCGATGAAAGTGTTGGCGTCTACTGGAATGAGCCCGACGGGCATCGGGGAGATGCTCACGGTAAGCTATGCGCGGCCGACGCCTTGACGGTTTTGCTCGGCATGTGACGCCCGATCGTTGCTCCGTCGGCGCCGCAGCCGGGCACTTTCGTAACCAAGAGGGGGAGTTATGAACAAGACGTTCTTCATCGCCTGGGTTGTGATCTTCGTCGCATGGTTCGCTGGCAGCTTTGTCGTTCATGGCACGCTGTTGCACGACGACTATATGAAATTGTCCGGGCTGTTCCGACCGGCGGCCGAAGCGCAGCCGTATTTTCCGCTGATGGTGCTGGCTCACATCATCCTGGCTGGTGCATTTGTCTGGATTTACTCGCGAGGCGTCGAGGCCGCGCCGTGGCTGCCACAGGGGCTACGTTTTGGCGTGGCCGTCGCCTTGCTTACGGTCGTGCCAACCTACATGATCTACTATGTCGTACAGCCGATGCCGGGCCCCGTCGTCGTCAAGCAGATCGTGTTCGACGGAATTCTGATGCTGATCCTTGGCGTGATCACCGCATTTATCTATCGGCGGCCGGCGCGCACGTGAACGCGCTGATGCCGATGCGCCCGGGACAAGCAATGGATGCCATCGAAGCGATACACCACTGGTGCAAAGCTGGCACGCTCGGCTCCGGGCTACCCGCCGGCCATCTGGACAATTGACGTGGCCGTTATCCGCTACCTGGTCAACGATGTCGATGTCGCGCTAGAGTTCTACATCGAACATTCTAGGTTTCGAGCTCGTGGAAAAGTGGGGCCCGCCATTCGCGATGGTAAAGCGCGGCGATCTCGCGCTATGGCTTAGCGGTCCGGGTAGCTCCGCCTCGCGTCCGCTTACCGACGGCTCCAAGCCCGCGCCGGGCGGCTGGAACCGGCTGGTGCTCGAGACCGACGATCTCGCATCGTTGGTGGAGAAGCTGAAGCGATCGGGCGCACAGCTCCGCAGCGACATCGTCTCGGGTCCGGGTGGCAAGCAAGTTCTGGTCGATGATCCCTCGGGCAATCCAGTCGAATTGTTCGAATCAAGCGGCAAGTGAATACCTGAAAAAACATCGAGAGCGACGGATATGTGTCGAAACATAAAGATCCTGTTCAATTTCTCTCCTCCGGTGACGGAAGAAGAGATTCGCGCGGCTTCACTGCAGTTCGTGCGAAAGGTCAGCGGCTTCAACAAGCCGTCGAAGGCAAACGAGGCTGCATTCCTTGCTGCGGTCGAGGGGATCACGGCAATCTCCAGCAATCTTCTTGCCTCCCTGGAAACGAGTGCACCACCGAGATATCGAGAGGTGGAGGCTGCCAAGGCGCGCGAACGTTTTGCGCAGCGGTTCGCGAGGTAGCGACCATCGCCCGATGTTTCGCCGACTGCTTCTTGCCGTTTCCCTCGCCACGACCGCATGCGCTGCGATGGCCATCGACCTCAATCCTCTCTGGAACTTCGACGATCCGGGTCAAAGCGAGCAGCGTTTTCGGGCCGCGCTGGCCACGGCAACCGGTGACGATGCGATCATTCTGCAGACGCAGATCGCCCGGTCGTATGGTCTTCGAGGCGATTTCGCAAAAGCTCGAGAAATACTGAAGGGTCTCGAGCCGCAGCTTCCGTCCGCCGGCGCCGAGGCTCGCGCCCGACACTCGCTCGAACTCGGTCGAACCTATGCGTCCGCTGCTCATCCGCCAGAGACACAGACCTCCGACGCGAAGGAACAGGCGCGCGAGGCATACAAGCGAGCCTATGAAGTCGCCAAGCGCGGGGAGCTGGACGGTTTGGCCGTAGATGCCCTGCACATGCTTGCGTTTGTCGACACCGAACCGGCCGATCAGCTCAAGTGGGGGCAGCAGGCACTGGCCATCGCGCAGGCTTCGTCGCAGCCTGCCGCGAAAAAGTGGGAAGCCTCGCTTCGCAACAACATCGGCTATGCGCTATACCAGCTTGGCCGGTACGACGAAGCCCTGGACCAGTTCAAGCAAGCGGTCGTGTTGCGCGAGAAGGGCGAAGACGTGCAGGCCAGGCGCATCGCGCACTGGATGGTCGGTTGGACGCTGCGCGCGCTGAATCGCACCGATGAGGCGCTGGAAATACAATTGCGGCTGGAGCGTGAGCGCGAAGCCGCCGGAGCGCCGAGCCGGTACGTGTTCGAGGAGCTGGAGCTGCTCTATCGCGCCAAGGGCGATCGAGAGCGTGCCGATCACTATGCCGAGCTGAAGAAGGCGGCTGCCGAATAGGCAGCATTCACCCGTACACCGATGAACAAGCCCGAAACTGACAAGACCTTTGCCGGGTCGATTCCGAAGTTCTACGAAGAGCATCTCGTCCCGCTGATCTTCGAGCCTTATGCCGGAGAGCTCGCGAGCCGCCTGGCATCGCGAAAGCTGACTCGCAAGCTGACTCGTGTCCTCGAAGTCGCCGCCGGGACCGGCGTCGTAACCCGCCACCTGGCGTCGGCGCTGCCGAAAGATGTATCGATTGTCGCCACGGACCTGAATCAGCCGATGCTGGACATGGCTGCCGAAATGGGCATCAGCCGGCCCGTCGAGTGGCGTGCGGCAGACGCCATGCAACTGCCTTTCGAAGACGGAGAGTTTGACGCCGTCGTCTGCCAGTTCGGGGTAATGTTTTTTCCCGACAAAGCCAAAGCGTTCGCCGAGGCGCGTCGGGTTCTGAGGCCAACAGGCGTGCTGCTGTTCAACGTGTGGGATCGAATCGAGGAGAACGAATTTGCCGACACGGTGACGACTGCGCTCGAATCGCTGTTTCCGAAGGATCCCCCTCGCTTTCTGGCTCGTACGCCCCATGGCTACCATGACGTCGCCCGTCGTCGAGCGAGACCTTCAGGACGGTGGTTTCGTTTCGCGACCGCAGGTCGATACGGTCGCGGCGCGAAGCAAGGCAGCGTCGCCGCGGATTCCCGCACTCGCGTACTGCCAAGGGACGCCGCTACGCAGCGAAATCGAGGCGCGCGACAGGACACGGCTCGCCGAAGCGACCGACTTTGCGGCGGCGGCGGTCGCCCGGCGATTCGGATCCGGCGCCGTCGATAGCAAGATTCAGGCACACGTTGTCGCGATCGAACGCTGAGCACCGCCGGTCGCGGATGCGCGCGATCGTACCTTCAAACGGACTTTGGTCCGGCGAGGCGGATCACGCCAATCGCCTCGAGCCTAGGGAGCTTGCGCGTTGGAGACATACGTCAATGAGCTGCTAGCGAGCGAGCTGCCCTTCGAGCCATGGGTTGCCGCGCTGATATGGGTCGCGCTGTTTATCGCGAGCCGCTGGGTTGCACAATCGCTGCGCGTGGCCAACGATGCGCAACACGCGGTCACGTCGAGGATTGGAGCGCTCTTCGTCGCAGCCTTGAACCCAAGTACGTTGTCGCCCAAGTTCTTGTCGTAGGCATCGTATTTCTGCTCGCGTTGATGCTTGGCAGGGCCGCGTTCGTGTTTCTTGCGGGTGGAATGATCGTAGCGTCCGCCTTCGGACTCGGGCTGAGTGCACAGGGGCTTTTTACCGCTCGCGCGCTGGCGCGCCCGAACACGACCAACGGATCGGTGACTTTCTCCACAGACATCCGCATTTCGACACATGGCGCACCGCGCGGGTGGAGCAGCTGTCGCTGTCTTGCTGATCGGCGTGGTGCTGGCCCATCTCGCCGTGCTGGGCGGTGCTTTGTTTCTCGCCTCGACCGGGAACGGCTATCTGCGGAAAGCGCGCGCACATTCACGGAAGCCGGGTTGAATACGTCTGGGCGCGACTCGACGCTCGTTGCTTCGTCTCACGGGATTATCGGTTGACACCATGGACTACCTGCATCAAATTCAATGGCCGGCGATGATTGTCACGATCGTGGCCGCATGGCTGATCGCCTCCCAATCCAAGCACAAACGTGAAGTCGGCTTTTGGTGCTTCCTGCTAAGCAATGCGCTCTGGATAGTCTGGGGCTGGCATGACCGTGCTTATGCGCTGATCGTCCTGCAGATCGCGCTGGCAGCCCTGAATATTCGCGGCGCTTACAAGAATGAGCCGGAATCGAACGCCCAGCCCGAGCGCTGAGTTGTCCGTTGTCAACCTTGACCAGACCCGAGGAACGACAATCGTGAACGACAACCAAGAGCGACACGCCGATGGGGAGTCGGCCGATGCGCAAATATGACGGCAGTTGCCACTGCGGCGCTATTCGTTTCGAAATCGAAACCGATTTCCCGGAGCTCACCCGATGCGACTGCTCGATCTGTCGCCGCAAGAATGCGCTGATGGTGAAGGTCCACGAGTCCCGGTTCAAGCTGCTCTCGGGGGAAGACTCTCTCACCGAGTATCGTTTCCATACGATGACAGCTCGCCATTTCTTCTGCAAAACGTGCGGCATCTATCCATTTCATCGCAAGCGCGTCACTCCCGACCATTTCGGAATCAACGTCTTCTGCCTGCACGACTTCGAGCCGGACGGCATCCCGACGCGTCAAACCGTCGGCGCTGCGATGGCATGAATGCGGGTCCCTTGAGCACGCTGGTCGTCGGCATCGTCACGGGCGCGCTTGGGATCGCCTACATCGCCTATGGCCGGCGGCAGACAAAATTTGCACCGCTGATCGCTGGCGTTTTTCTTTGCGCATATCCATACTTCATCGACAGCCTGGTTTGGCTTTGTGTCGTCGGCGCACTATTGCTGGCCGTGCCTTTCGTCATAGACATCTGATGACTACATCGGGAGAGCAAATATGCCCAAGGGGTACTGGATCGTACGGGTGGATATCACCGACATGGAGCAATACAAGTCCTACGTGGCGGCCAACGCCGAGCCCTTGAAGAAGTATGGCGCCCGTTTCCTGGTGCGAGCGGGTCGCTTCGAGAATCCGGAAGGGGCGAGCCGAACCCGAAACGCGGTGATCGAATTTCCAAGCTACCAGGCGGCAGTCGATTGCTGGAAGTCGCCCGAATACCAGCAGGCAATGAAATTGCGGCAGCCGGTGTCCACGGCCGACCTGATCATTATCGAGGGGTACGACGGGCCGCAGCCGGCTTGACGGCTGCCGATTGCGCGCACTCTCGAAGAGCCTTCCGAGATGCCGTACTGCGACCGCCATTGCATGGTGGAGGACGGATGGGTCAATACTTGGCACATCGCCACGCATTCGAGATAACGGGCCCGCGCCGAGCGGAGAAGACGACGCAACGGGAAACCTGATGCCCAAAGCCGAGACCCTCGAGAGATTCATCGCGCGAGTCGAACAAAATGCCCATGCGGAGGCGCTCGAAGAGTTCTATACGGCGGATTCCACGATGCAGGAGAACCAATCGCCGCCCCGTGTCGGCCGTGAAGCCAACATAGCGAACGAGCGGCGGGTTCTGGCGAAGGCCAAGACGGTCTCATCGAAGTGTGTCCGCCCGGTATTCGTCAATGGCGACCGGGTAGTGATTCGCTGGATCTTCCGGTTTGAATGGCCTGATCAGACGGTGACACGGATGGACGAGCTCGCTTACCAGCGCTGGGAGGGCGAACGAATCGCCGAGGAAACATTTTTTTATGATCCCGCGCAGCTCGTGCCCAAGCCGAACGTCTAGCTCGACAATCTCGCTGCACTCATTCGAGAGTAGACTGTTTTCGCCTATCGTATGGATATGACTCTTCATACCGGCGGCTGTCACTGCGGCCGCGTACGATTCGAGGTGGACGCTCCAGCCGAGCTGACCGCGTCGGAATGCAATTGCTCGATATGCGTCAAGTCCGGTTACCTGCATCTGATCGTGCCACGGTCGAGATTTCGACTGCTTCAGGGCAGCGAGTCACTGACGGCCTACACGTTCAACACCGGCACCGCGAAGCATCTTTTCTGTTCGGTGTGCGGCGTCAAATCCTTCTATGTACCCCGCTCGCATCCCGATGGCTACAGCGTCAACGTACGCTGTCTGGACCCTTCGACGATCGAACGCATCGAGATCAAGCCGTTCAACGGGCTGGAATGGGAAAAGCAATATCCGGAAGGCCGCGGCAAGCTGCCCGATGACTGAAAAGCCCTTCACACGATCAGGCGGTGTCGCGATGAACGCGCAAGCGAGTCGAGGCGAACGATTTCGAGTGCTGCACGCCCGTCCGGGCATATTCGCCATTCCCAATCCCTGGGATGCCGGATCGGCGAAGATCCTCGCGCTGCTTGGTTTCGAAGCACTGGCGACGACCAGCGCGGGATTCGCCTTTTCGGTCGGCAAGCCCGACGCCGAGGGCGCGCTCAACCGGGCGGACACTTTGGCTAACGCACGGACGATCGTCGATGCGACGAGTCTCCCGGTTTCCGCCGATCTCGAGAACGGCTTTGGCGACGATCCCGAAACATGCGCCGAGACGATTCGGTTGGCGGCCGAGACGGGACTCGTCGGCGGGTCGATCGAAGACGCCACCGGACGCGCGGACGATCCGATTTATCCGTTTGCGTTGTCGGTCGAGCGCGTCGCGGCCGCCGTGCAGGCGGCGCGCGCCCTGCCCTTTCCATTCGTGCTGACCGCGCGGGCCGAGAACCTGATCAACCGGCGCCCCGATTTGAAGGACACGATCCGCAGACTGGAGGCCTTTGCCGCTGCCGGGGCCGACGTGCTCTACGCTCCGGGCTTGACCAGCCGCGACGATATCGCCGCCGTGGTCAAAGCCGTAGCGCCCAAGCCGGTGAACGTCGTCATGGGTTTGTCGGGGCCGCGATTTTCGCTCGATGAGCTCGCATCGCTCGGTGTCAAGCGCGTGAGCCTCGGCTCGTCGCTGGCCCGGGCCGCTTACGGCGCCTTTCTCGAGGCGGCGGGCGAGATCCGCGACAAGGGAACATTCACGTTCGCGGCGCGCGCGGCGCCCTATGCGGCACTGAACGACATGTTCAAGCGCTCTTCGCCCGAAACGCCGTCCATCGATCCGGCGCAATGAGCTTCATCGAGTCCGCGACACTGCGGCTCGAGCCGCTTGTCGCCGCGCACGCCGACGAGATGTTCGCACCGATGTCCGCAGCCGCGATATACGCCTACATCCCCGAGCAACCGCCCGTATCGGTCTCTGCCTTGCGTCAACGCTATCAGCAACTCGAGCGAGGGCATTCGGCAAGCGGGCGTGAACGTTGGCTGAACTGGATCGTCCGGCTCGGCTCCGGCCAGTGCGCCGGATACGTTCAGGCAACCATTCATCCAGCGTCCACCGCGGACTTTGCCTTTGTCTTCGCGCCCGAGCACTGGGGGCGCGGAGTCGCGTTCGAAGCCTGCCGGGCCGCGATTCCGAGTCTCGCCGGCGATTTCGGGGTTCGCGCGCTTTTCGCAACCGTCGACCCGAGAAATCTGCGCTCGATCAGCCTGGTGCAGCGACTTGGATTCGAGGAGGCGCTCGCGGAAGACTATCCCCACGGCGAAGTCGAGCCCGGCGACCGCGTGTTTTCCCACGTGATCGCGAGGCCGGCCGGGGCACGTTGACGCATGCCCGGGACCATTCCAGAATCGCGGCGCAGGTCAACCACAGGGAGGTGTCATGACAGGCCTGTCCGCACTGGTAGTGCCGATCCTGCTTTCGTCGGTGATCGTTTTCGTCGCGAGCTCGATCATCCACATGTTGTTGCCGTGGCACCACAGCGACTATCCGAAGCTGGCGAACGAAGACGGTGTACGGGACGCACTGCGGCCGCTTGCAATACCGCCGGGCGACTACATGGTGCCGCGTCCTTCGAGCACCGAGGACATGCGTTCGCCCGAGTTCGCCGAAAAGATGAAACAAGGTCCGGTCCTGATATTCACGGTGAGACCCAATGGGCCTTTTTCGATGCGCAGGAATCTGATCCTCTGGTTCCTCTATTGCGTCGTCGTCGGGCTCTTCGCCGCCTACATCGCCGGACGCGCATTGCCTCCGGGCGCGCCATATCCGCGCGTATTTCAACTGGTCGGCGCCGCAGCTTTCGTCGGCTATGCGCTCGCGCTCTGGCAGATGTCGATCTGGTATCACCGCGCGTGGAGTACGACGATCAAGAGCTCGGTCGACGGATTGATCTACGCGCTGCTGACTGCCGGCACATTCGGCTGGCTGTGGCCAAAATGAATCTTTCGACCGCGACCGTCGGCCAGCTCCTGGTCCCGGTCAAGGATTTCGAGCGCGGCGTCGCGTTCTATCGTGACGTTCTGGGCCTTCCATTCCTGTTTTCGGCGCCACCGCAGATGGCTTTTTTCATGTGCGGCGCGGTCCGGCTCCTGATCGGGGTTCCACCGCCGGGCCAGACGGCGCAGCGAAGCGCCACGATCTATTTCCGCGTAAGCGACATCAAGCAAGTGCACGCCACGCTGACGGGGCAAGGCGTGCGCTTCCAGGCAGACCCTCACGTGGTCCATCGAACACCGACGGCGGAATTGTGGTTGGCGGAATTCACCGACCCCGACGACAACCAGCTCGCGCTGATGAGCGAGGTGGCGGTCAGCGGCGCCGCCTGAGATGTCCCGGTCATCCGTCAACTACGGCGCCATGGAATCTGAAACGACTCGCCCTCAGGTCTTGTGGCTGGTGTCGCTAGGGGCTGCGGGCTTCGTCGATTGTTCGCTGGCGCTGTATCACTCGATCCTTCCCTATCATATGAGTTGGAGGCAAGCGGCTGTCGGAATGCCGGACAGCCTCAGCTGGGCGCTTTTCGCGCTCAACTTTTCCTGGAGCGTCATCGTCTTTCTTGCCGGCTGCCTGGTCATCTACGCAGCGACACTGACGCCGGCGGCGGGAAGATTCGCCAAGCTTACCGTCTTCACCGTCGGGCTGTTCTGGGTGATACATGGTGCCTATACCTGGCTCAATCCGTTTCCGCTGCCGGCGCCGCTGCGATGGCTGAGCGTGGTGTTTCTCGCTTTTCCGGTTATCGCAGTCCTCCTTCACTGGATGCCCCTGCTCGTGTACCGTCAAAGGTCCGCGTGATTACGGCGTTGGTGCGTCGCGGTATTGCGCTCGAGGTCGGCGTTGAGGACAATGCGCTGAAATGTTGCATCACCTGTCCTTTGGCACTGCCGACCTTGCCCGTTCGACCGCATTTTACGACGCCGTGCTCGCCGCTCTGGGTTACGCCCGCGTCTGGGCGGACGACACTGCCGTCGGCTACGGCTATCCTGGCGGGGGCGACAAGCTGGCGATCAAGCTGCGCTCGGGCCCCATCGCGGTGCCCGGCCCCGGATTTCACGTCGCCTTTGCCGCGCCGGATCGCGATGCGGTCGCGCGGTTTTACAAAGCGGCGCTCGAACATGGCGGCAAGGACAACGGTCCGCCCGGCCTGCGTCCGCAGTACGGCGAGAACTATTACGCCGCCTTTGTGTTCGACCCCGATGGCTACGCGATCGAGGCCGTTACCGATCCCGGGGCGCAATAGAAAGATCGACGATAGCCAGGTGAGCTTCGCATGAACGACGAAAAAATCACGGTGCGCGTCACGTCGACCGGACAAACGCTGGATGTCGTCGTGCTGAGCAAGCGCGCCGAAGTCATCGAAGTCGTCCTCGGCGAAGGCGTCCACAATGTACGGTGCCAACTCCATCCGACGCGCAATGGCCTGGCCTATGCCGGCAGCGCGATGGGACGCGAAATCGTCTACGAGCGCGGACGGGCGCAAGTCAAGGCCGATCTCGAACGGGCGAATGTCGGACGCGTCGATTACAAGCGCTGACTAGCGTTCAGGGCGGGCCTCGCCAGCGGCCGTTCTGTTCCGCCGCCGCTATACTGCAGATCCTTTCGATGGCACACGATTGACGATGGCCGAGCGCTGCGAGCATTTCAGCGAGGTCCGCGAAATCAGGCCGGGCAGCAACGGCTGCGTCGATTGCATGGCGATCGGCGCGACGTGGAATGAGCTGCGGATTTGCCTCACCTGCGGTCACGTAGGATGCTGCGAGGATTCGGAGCACATGCATGCCCTCAAGCATTTCAACGCAACCGGGCACCCGATGATCGCCTCGTTCGAGCGGGGCGAAACCTGGGGCTGGTGCTACATCGATCGCCGCTATTTCGATCCGATGCCGGGGCGCTTGCCCAAAAGACGCTCGCCGCTTGCCGCATTCCTCGGCCGGCTGATCGGCCGATGACCTGACACCTTCGCAAGACACCGCTATGCCGCGGGCGTCTTCAATCTTTCCCCGAATCCGTGCATCATGTCGCCTTGCGCCAGCAGCGCTGTTTTTTCGACGCGACTGCTTCCAGCCGAATATGGCCATGCCGCATCAGACGTCGTCCAGCACGATCGAGACAGACCGCCTCGAAGGACTGTCGCGCGAGCTTCAGCGCTGGCTCACCGGCGCCCGGGCGACGCTTGCCGACGAGATTCGCAGCTATCCGACGCCGATTCCGCGCTGCGACGCGCAGTTCAATCACCTGGTCGAGCAGCGTGGCCGTCTGTCGCGGCTGCTGACCGACCTCGAGGCCGCGCTCGATCGCCGCGAGGGCGGTGCTGCATTGCGTGCCGTCCTGGCGCAGCTGCCGGATCTGCCGCCGCAGGGCGACTCGATCGAGGAGCGCAGCGTGCGCGATCGCATCGGCGACGAACTGGCGCGACGCCGATGACGGGAACCGGACCATTTCCGCTCGAAGGAGGCTGCACCTGCCGCACGATCCGCTACCGGATGACCAGCGCGCCGCTGTTCGTGCATTGTTGCCATTGCCGCTGGTGCCAGCGCGAAACAGGCGCGTCGTTCGCGCTCAACGCGATGATCGAAGCCGACCGCGTGGTCGTGCTCCAGGGCGAGCCGGAAGCGGTGGCAACGCCTTCGAACAGCGGCAAGGGCCAGAAGATCATCCGCTGCCCGAGCTGCCGGATCGCGCTGTGGAGCAACTACGCCGGAGCGGGCGACGCGGTGCGCTTCGTGCGCGTCGGGACGCTCGACGAACCCGATCGCCTCCCCCCCGATATCCACATCTTCACCGCTTCGAAGCAGCCATGGGTGGTGTTGCCGCCGGGCACGCCCGCGGTCGCCGAGTATTACGATCGCGACCAATACTGGCCGGCCGAGAGCCTCGAACGTCGTCGCACGCTGCTGGCCAGCAAGCGCCTTTCTTAGCGCGTCGATGAACATCGATCGCATCGATCACATCGTGCTGACGGTGCGCGACATCGAAGCTACCTGCGCGTTCTATTCGCGCGTCCTCGGCATGGACGTGACGACCTTCGGTGGCGGACGAAAGGCGCTGGTGTTCGGCGGCCAGAAAATCAACCTGCACCAGGCCGGACGGGAATTCGAGCCCAAGGCCGATGCGCCGACGCCGGGCTCGGCCGATTTCTGCCTGATATCGGCGATTCCCCTGCCCCAGGCCATCGTCCATCTCGAAAGCTGCGGCGTCGCTATCGTCGAGGGGCCGGTGCAGAAAACCGGCGCGCGCGGGCCGATCAGGTCGGTGTATTTCCGTGACCCCGACTTCAATCTTGTCGAGATTTCCACCTATGAGCCGGGTTGACCCGCAGACCAGCGCCGGCGGCGGCATCGCCACCGGCGCGCCGCCGATCGACCTTCGCTCGGACACCGTGACCCGGCCGACGCCGGAGATGCGTGCCGCCATCGCCGCCGCGCCCGTCGGCGACGACCAGTACGGCGAGGACCCGACGATCAATGCGCTGCAGCAGCGCGTTGCGGGCCTGCTCGGCAAAGAGGCGGCGCTCTGGCTGCCTAGCGGCACGATGGCTAACCAGGTTGCGCTGCGCGTGCTGACCCGGCCGGGCGACGACGTCGTCGTCAGCCGCGAGAGCCACGCCGTCTGGCACGAAACCGGCGCGTCGGCGGCCAACGCCGGCGTGCAGTTCACCGAAATCGGCGCCCGCGGCGTCTTCAGCGTCGATGAATTCGTCGCGGCGGTGAAACCGCGCGGTCATCCGATCTATCCGCCGACGACGCTGGTCGAAATCGAGAACACCCACAATCGCGCCGGCGGCATCATCTTCGACCAGGGCGAAATCGAGCGCCTGTGTGCAGCCGCGCGCGAACGCGACATGGCGAGTTTTCTCGACGGCGCCCGGCTTTGGAACGCTGCGGTGGCGAGCGGGCGCTCCTGCGCGACGCTCGCCGCGCCCTTCGATCTGGTCGCGGTCGCGCTGTCCAAGGGACTGGGCGCACCCGGCGGCTCGCTGCTCGCCGGTTCGCGCGCGCTGATCGACCGGGCGGTGCGCTACAGGCGCATGGCGGGCGGTGCGATGCGCCAGGCGGGCATTCTGGGCGCGGCCGGCATCTACGCGCTCGACCATCATCTTGACCGTCTGGCGGACGACCACGCCAATGCCCGGCGGATTGCCGAGCGGCTGGCGCGAAGCCCGCGCGTGATCCTCGACCTCGCCACCGTACAGACGAATATCATCGTCTTCGGTCTCGCGCCCGACGGTCCGGACGCGCCGACGATCGTCGCGCAGGCCCGAGACCGCGGCGTGCTGGTTTTCGCTTTCACGCCGCGAACGGTCCGCGCGGTCACGCATCTGGACGTTTCGCGCGAGCAATGCGAGCGCGCCGCAGCGATACTCGCCGATCTGATCGACGGGCGCGCCGGCTGATCGGAGGTTCGCATGCCCACCGACGAAGACGCAATCAGGCAGCTGGTTGCCACCTGGCTCGACGCCTCGCGCGCCGGGCGATACCGACAAGGTGTTGAGCCTGATGACCGACGACGTCGTATTCCTGACGCCCGGACACCCGCCGATGCGGGGCAAGGCGGCGTTCGCGGCGAGTCAAGCGTCGCTCAAATCGTTCGACATCCAGGCCAGGAGCGAAATCGAGGAGATCGAGATCCTCGGTGACTGGGCCTGGATGTGGACGCGCCTCACCGTCACCATGACGCCGAAAAACGGCGGGCCGCCGGTCGAGCGTGCCGGCAACACGCTGTCGATCCTGAACAGACGGGCGGGCGCGTGGAAGATCGCCCGCGACGCCAACATGCTGGCGCCGGTCGGGCAGTGACAATCGAAACGGAGGGGACTCGATGAACACGGAACTGATGTACCTGGCCTGGATCACGGCCTTTACCGCGATCATGTGGATACCGTACATCCTCGACCGCGCGGCTGTGTGGGGAATCACCGATACCGTCGGCTACCCGGACAATCCGAAACCGCAGTCGGCATGGGCCCGCCGCATGAAAGCGGCGCACGCCAACGCGGTCGAGAACCTGGTGATCTTTGCCGCGCTGGTGCTGGCAGCTCATGCCGCCAACGTCAGCAATGCCGCGACCGTGTTCGCCTGCGCGCTGTATTTCTGGGCGCGGATCGTTCACTGGTTCGCCTACACCGCCGCGCTGCCGTGGGCGCGGACTTTGGCCTTCACCGGCGGCTTCATCGCCCAGATGATCCTGGCCTGGCAACTGGTCATTCACTGAAGCAGCCGCCGCACGCGATGACAAGCTTGTAGGAGACGGCGTAGGCGCGCTGTCGGCAGTTGTCTGAAAATGCGCGCCCACGACCGCTATCGACTGCGTCGCGTTTAACATCGATGCCGGGAGGGCTTTGGCCGTGGAGCCCGCATGGATCGACCGCAGCCCGTCCCGTCTCGCCGACCATGGTGCGCAGCGTGCGCATTCGCCGCCGCGTGGTGGGTCATCGGCGCGACCGCCGCTGCGGGAGCAACTGCCGAAACCGCGGGCGACGACCTGCCGACCATCTGGGCGGCGGCCGCGGCTGCGCTGCCGCAGGCGGCCGGACCTGGCGGCAGCGCAGCTCGCCACCGAGCCGGTGCCCCCGGCCACGCCGACGAAGAACTACGTGCTGCCCGCGGTCGAGATCGTCGGTTTCAGCTTTTTGCTCAACCTGTACAACAGGCATCTTGCCGACGACGCCGACGACTACAAGAGCACCATTTCGACGATCCGCCACAATCTGCACAGCAGCTGGGTCGTCGACAGCGACCCCTTTCGCACCAACCAGCTCGGACACCCGTACCTGGGATCGATGTACCACGGCTTCGCGCGGTCGGCGGGCCTCAACTACTGGGAAGCCCTGGCCTATACGTTCGCCGGCAGCGCCCTGTGGGAGATCGCCGGCGAAAGGACGCCGCCCTCGCGCAACGACCAGATCAATACCGGCGTCGGCGGCACGTTTCTCGGCGAGGCGCTGTTCCGCATGGCGCACGTGGTGCTTGGGCATGACGAGATTCCGCCGTTCTGGCGCGAGCTCGGCGCGGCGCTGATCTCGCCGGCGACGGGATTCAATCGGCTGGCCTTCGGGAATCGCTTCGACGGCCTGTTCGACAGCCACGACCCGGTGCATTACAGCAAATTGCAGGTCGGTTTTTCCGGCACGGCTGAGAACAACGCGGGCCAGTCGGCAACCGATCTGAAGCGCAATGAACTGCTGGTCGACTTCGCGATGGACTACGGCATCCCGGGCAAGCCCGGTTATCGCTACGACAGGCCGTTCGACTACTTCAACTTCCAGGCGACCGCCTCCAGCGCCAATGGCGCGGAAAATTTGATGACGCGGGGACTCCTGATCGGGAAGGATTACGAGCTCGGCCCCGACTATCGAGGCATCTACGGCCTGTATGGCAGCTACGACTACATCGCACCGCAAACCTTTCGCGTCTCGAGCACGGCGTTGTCGCTCGGCACGACCGGCCAATGGTGGACGTCGAAAGACATAGCGCTGCAAGGCACGGCGCTGCTCGGAGTGGGCTATGCCGCGGTCGGCACGACGCACAGCGTCGCCGACAATGACTATCACTACGGCGTCGCGCCCCAGGCGTTGCTGGCGCTGCGCGTGATCTTCTCCGACCGCGTGTCGCTCGATCTGACCGGGCGCGAATATTTCGTCAGCAACGTTGCCGCAGCGAACCGCGGCGGCCACGACAACATCGTCCGTACCGACGCATCGTTGACGTTTCGCGTCTATCGGCAGCATGCGATTTCGCTCAAGTATCTGCTGAACCGCCGGGATGCTTTCTATCCCGATTTTGGCGACAGCAGTCAAAGCCGGTCAACGCTGGGCGTCTTCTATACCTGGCTCGGCCAGGACCGTTTCGGCGCCGTCGAGTGGCGCTGACCCGGCCGTAGGACGCGGCCGGCCCCGATTTCGCGACCGGCGGCGGGCCGTGGTAACGTTGCGTTGGGAACGACGCGCGCACGCGCCGCTCCAATCGCAATGAACAAAGTCACGCTCTACAGCAAATCGCGCCGGATGCCTGTCGCCGAACCGGCTGAGGCCGCGGCGCCGGTCCGGACCCCGCCGGCGGCTCGCCTGCGAGGATTCCTGTCGCGCCACGAGCGCATTCTGCTGGTGGCAGTCGCCGTGCTGCTGAGCGTCGGGGCCTTCCTGGCCTATACCTCGATGAAGCCGCCACCCCGGCAGCTGACCCAGAAAGACGTCGATGCCGCCGTGCTGCATACGCTCGACACCAACGTCCTGCCCTCACGCGCCGCCAAGGCCTACGAGATCGTGCAGCGCTCGGTCGTACGCGTGCGCCAGATCCAGCACAGCGAGGAGGCCGATGCCGATCATGTGCGCGGCGTCGGCACCGGGGTCGTCATCGTCGACCGGGGCATCATCCTGACCAACCTGCACGTCGTCGCCGGCGCCGACCGGGTGCAGGTCGTGTTTTTCGACGGCACCGAATCGGACGCCGACGTGATCGGCCTGCAACCCGAGAACGATCTCGCGGTCCTGCAGGCCAAGACGATACCCGACGATCTCGCGCCGGCGACGTTGCGCTCGACGCGCGATCTGGCCGTTGGCGACGACGTGCTTGTCGTCGGCTTCCCCTTCGGCATCGGTCCGTCGGCCTCGGCCGGCGTCGTTTCCGGACTCAAGCGCGAGCATCGATCGCGCGAGGGCAAGCGCTTGTTGACCAACCTGATCCAGTTCGATGCGGCGGCCAATCCCGGGAATTCGGGTGGACCGCTGGCGACGATGGACGGCGAGGTCGTCGGCATTGTCACCGCGATCCTGAATCCGGGCGAACAGGGCGTATTCATCGGCATCGGGTTCGCCGTGCCGATCGAGAACGCCGCTGCGGCGGCTGGCATATCGCCCTTCTGAAGCCGTTCCGAAGCCAGTCTGCCCTGCCATCCTACGAGGCGCCAACGATGAACGACCGCGATCAAGGACGGAGCGATGCCATGCCCGGCATGGAGCGCATTCTTTACGAAGTCAAAAAGGTCGTCGTCGGCCAGGACCACTTTCTCGAGCGCGTGCTGGTGGCGATGCTGGCGCAGGGCCACCTGCTGGTCGAGGGTGTGCCGGGGCTGGCCAAGACGCTGACGGTCAAGACGCTGGCCCGAACCATCCGGGGCACGTTTCGCCGCATCCAGTTCACGCCCGACCTGGTTCCCGCCGATCTGGTGGGCACCCGTGTCTACAATCAGAAGACGAGCGAGTTCGCGACCTCGTTCGGCCCGGTGTTCACCAACCTGCTGCTGGCCGACGAAATCAACCGCGCGCCGGCGAAGGTGCAAAGCGCGCTGCTCGAAGTGATGCAGGAATACCAGGTGACGATCGCCGGCGAAAGCCATCCGGTGCCGCAGCCATTCCTGGTCATGGCTACCCAGAACCCGATCGAGACCGAAGGCACCTACCCGCTGCCCGAGGCCCAGGTCGACCGGTTCATGATGAAGGTCCTGGTCGGCTACCCGAGCGAGGCGGAGGAGACCGTCATCGTGAACCGCGTCACCGGAGCGCCGGCCACGGTGACCGCGGTGGCGACGACCGAGCAGCTGTCGGAGCTGCAGCGCGAATGCCGCAAAGGCTACGTCGACCCGGCGCTGGTGCAGTACGCGGTGCGCCTGGTGTCGGCGACGCGCAATCCGGACCGCTACGGGATTGCCAATACGTCGAAATACATCACTTATGGCGCGAGCCCCCGCGCGACCATACACCTGGTCGAAGGCGCGCGGGCGCTCGCTTACCTGCGCAACCGCAATTACGTGCTGCCGCAGGACGTGATCGATATCGCGCCCGACGTTCTGCGGCACCGGCTGTCGCTGTCGTACGAGGCGCTTTCCGACGCGCTGACGCCCGACCAGATCATTTTGCGGATCATGAAGCACATCCCCGCCCCCGAGAAGCCGCTCGAGACTCATGTCAGAGTGGACGCGAACGCCTGACGCGATCCTGCGCCGCCTCGAGTGGACGGTGATCCGCCGGCTCGACGGCCTGCTTCACGGCGACTATCGCACGCTGTTCCGCGGCTTCGGCGTCGACCTGGCCGATCTGCGGGAGTACGAATATCACGACGATGTGCGCCATATCGACTGGAACGTGACCGCTCGCCTGCAGACGCCTTACGTCCGCGTCTACAACGAGGAACGCGACATCACCGCCTGGTTCGTGCTGGACCTGAGCCCGTCGATCGATTTCGGCTCGCAATCGGTCAACAAGCGCGCCGTGGCGACCGAGCTGGTCACCGTTCTGGCGCGCATGCTGACCCGGCACGGCAACCGGGTCGGCGCGCTGTTCTACGGCGACAGCGTCGACACCGTGATCCCGGCGCGATCGGGCCGGCGGCAGGTGCTGCACATCCTGCACAAGATGCTCGGCCGCCCCGAGGTCGCGCAATCGGACGCGACCCGGCTCGACGAGCTGTTCCGGACCGCCTACCAGGTGATTGCCCGGCGCTCGCTGGTCTTTGTGGTATCGGACTTCATCAGCAAGCCCGGGTGGGCGAAACCGCTGGCGCAGCTCGCGCAGCGGCACGAGGTCATCGCCGTGCGCCTGTACGACAATCTGGAGATGGACCTGCCCGACTTCGGCCTGGTCGTCATCCAGGACGCCGAGACCGGCGAGCAGCTGCACGTCGATACCGGCGATCGGGCGTTTCGCCGGCGCTTCGCGGCCGCCGCGGCGAAGCGCGAGACCGAGCTGCGCACGGCTTTTCGCCACGCCGGCATCGACGCGCTGGAGCTCGCGACCGACGATGATCTGATGGACGCGATCCTTCGCTTCGCCGATATGCGCAAGCGGCGCAGCAGGCTCGCTGCCGGCGGGGCCCTGCCACAGCACCTCGAGTACCGATGACTTTCCTCTGGCCGGCGATGCTTTGGCTCGGGGTGTTGATTCCCGTCGTCGTGGCCGCGTATGTGCTGATGCAGCGGCGCCGAAAAAAACAGGCGCTGCGCTATGCCCGCCTCGCGCTGGTCAGGAATGCACAGGGTGCGGCGCCGCGGCTGCGGCGCCATTTGCCGCCGGTTCTGATGCTGCTCGCGCTGGCACTGATGATCGTCGCGATCGCGCGTCCGGCGTCGGTGATCAGCCTCCCGTACCAGTACGAAACGGTGATCCTCGCGATCGACGCGTCGGGCAGCATGCGCGCTGCCGACGTTGCCCCGACGCGGATCGCCGCGGCAAGGGCCGCGGCGAGGAATTTCATCGCCGCCCAGCCTCGCGATACGCGGATCGGCGTCGTGGCGTTCGCAGCGACGGCATCTGTCGTGCAGACTCCGACGTTGAATCGAGACGACATCGTCGCTGCGCTCGACCGCATCCAGCTGCAGAAAGGCACCGCGATCGGCAGCGCGATCCTCGTTTCCTTGAAGCTTATCTTTCCCGACGTGGAATTCGACCTGCGCTCGGCCAATCCGCGGCCCGGCGGCGCGCGGGAAGCCCAGCGCGGCGCGTCGCTCGACCCGGCGCCGAACACGAAGGCGCCCGCGGACAAGCCGCCACCGGGCTCGTTCAAGTCCGCTGCCATTGTCCTGCTGACCGACGGCCAGACGACCGCCGGCCCGGACCCTTTCGAATCGGCGAAGATGGCGTCCGAGCGTGGCGTGCGCGTCTTCACCGTCGGCGTCGGCACGCCCGGCGGCGAGGTCCTGGCCGCGGAAGGCTGGTCGATGCGCGTGCGCCTCGACGAAGACGCGCTCAAGACCATCGCCGATACGACCAAGGCCGAATATTTTCATGCCGGCACGGCAACCGACCTTTCCGGCATCTACCAGGCGTTGACCGCGCGCCTCGTATTCGAAAAAAGGGCGACGGAGATCACCGCGCTCTTCGCCGCGGCAGCCGCCGTGCTGGCGCTGCTGTCGGGCCTGTTGTCGCTGCTGTGGTTCAACCGCATCCTGTGAAGGTGCGCGCCAGAGGAGCACGCTATGGCCGGCGCTCGACCCAGACGTAGCACGCGCAAGCCGCGCAAGCACGAGGTCAAGGCGGACCTTGCCAACTTCGAGTTGGCCAAGGCGCGCTCATCGCTGAATCTGCAGATCTATGCCGACCGCGAAAAGATCGGCGAGCTCGAGATCGGCCGCGGCTCGCTCTACTGGTACGGGCGGCGCAAGCAAAAGAGCAAGCGCATCGACTGGTCGCAGTTCGCCCAGATGATGGATCGGCTCGCGTACGGCGAGTAGGCCGCACGCGATCCCGGTCCGGCAGCGCCTTACTTCACCGCAAAGCAGTAGAGCAGGCCCGCGCCGCCGGTCTTGCGCAAGGCCTCGTCGCTGCAGCCGGGCGTCGCGTGCGCCGAGTTCCACGAATACGTTGCCGAGCACCGGGTCGTTCGTCCGAAGCCGGTTGTGATGTCCGACCTGAACCGCGCCGTCGCTGCTGCTGGTCCAGTTGTGGCAGGTCTTGTCATCGCCCGGCGGATACGCGGTGCCGTCGGCCTGCGATCCAGTGAGGATGTCATGCTTGTTCGGCGTGTCGCCGCTGGCATTGACGATGTCGCCTTTTTCCGTCAGCGCCGTTTCCTTGTTGACGTTATTGTCGCCATGGAGTTCGGCGACGTTCTTGGCGACGACCACGCCCTTGACGTTCTGCCAGGGCCCTGCGCCGATGCGGTCGCGCGCGTTGATCGCGGGCTGCCCCGGCGCGGCGGTGGTGCTGAGGTAAGCGTGCCAGGTTTGGCCGCCGGCTCCTGCCGCGCTGGCCAGCGCCTGGCAATGCCGGTCCGCACCCGCCAGTCCGCCCAAGTCGGCCCCTTTGCCGCCGCCGGTGCTGGTGATGAAAAAGCTCATATCCGCCGCGCCGGCCGATGCAGCGAGGGCCAGACCGAATGCAAGCGCGGCGATCGGGGCCGCCGGGAAGCGATCGTTATTTTTCATCCGTTCCTCCGAAATGTGTTTGTTGCCTGCTAGGCCAGCGAATGCGGCAGCACGGACCGCAGCAAACACTGGCAGCATGAATGATATTCCCGTTCGGCCCCGGGCGCCGGTCGCCGATCGCAGGCCGGCGCTGGCCAGCGGGGGGCTCTGGTGCCACAATCACATCGACACAGGGCAACGGGCAGCGATGCCGGGACGTCGTCCCGACCGCGCGCCGCAAGGGGAGGCTCCATGAAACTTGGTGCGCCGTCGTTGGTGCTGGCAGGGTTGTTTCTCGCGTGCTCGTCGGCGATTGCCGAAGCTCAGGCGCCGAACACCGCGGCCCCGGTGGCGGCTGCTACGCCGCCGGCGGTATCCGCGCCGCCTGCCACCGAGCGACCGCCGGCGTGATGCCGCACAGCGGATGCGCGCGTATGCCTGGAGTTTCCAACCGAGCTCCAGGTGATCGCGTGCGCAGAGAAGTACCGCCCGGCCAGGAAGCGATAGCCGCCGGCGTCCGCCGTCAGCGAGGCCCGCGTCCGGAATGACCGCGCCATTGACGTCCCGCTCGCGCTTTTCGCTGCAAAGCTTCGAGGTGATGGCGCTGCTTTGCATCGCGCACGCGCTGATCGTTCTTCTGCTGTGGATCGTGCACTCGTTCGCGAAAATGTCGCTGCTTCCGGGACAGGTCTGGCTGGCGCTGGCCTGGCTGTGGCTGGTGTGGCCGCTGTTGCTGGTGCTGCATCCGGCCGCCACGCCGCGACGCATCTTCGTGCCGGTATTCATCGGCGTCGTGCTGATCGCGCCATGCATGGCGACGATCTTCCTGTTCACCGCCTGGGCGCTGGACGGAAGCGCGCGGTAGCAACGCAAGCACGGCACGCTTTCGCTCCCGGCAGAGCCGCTGTGACGCCGCCGGATAGGCGCTCGCGGGCTTGCAAGCTAGAATCTCCCCGTGGGCACCCGCGCGCTGAAGTTGATGGTCATTCTGCTTTGCCTCATCAACGCGGCGATGTGGCTGTTCTATACCGAGTCCGCGCTGATGGCGATGCTGTGGGGCGCGGTCGCCGTCGGATTTCTCGTCTGGATCATCGACGACATGCGCAGAGGCGTACCACGCTGAACGAAGACCGGATCGGCACCGACAGCCGAGGCAAGGAGCGCCATGACCGAAACCGCGACCGGCAATGACCAATTCACTGCCTTCTGGAACGATGTCCTCGCCGCGAAGTTCGAGCGCTTTCGCAATATCCTGCTCGACGGCTTGAGCTACCACAGCGCCGTCCCGCTGCGCACGCTGGACCTTCGCCCGGGCGCGGCTGCGCTCGACGTCGGCTGCGGCTGGGGCGACACGGCGCTGCAACTGGCGCGCATCGTCGGCCCGCAAGGCTCGGTCCTCGGGCTGGACTGCTGCGAGGCTTTCCTCGAGAAAGGCCGCCGCGATGCCGTCGAGGCTGGATTGCGCAACGTGCGCTTCGTCGCGGCCGATGTGCAGACTTACCCGTTCAAGGCGGAATTCGACTTCTGCTTTTCGCGTTTCGGCATGATGTTCTTCAGCAATCCGGTGGCGGCAATGCGCAATATCTCGCGGGCGCTGAAGCCCGGCGGGCGGCTGATGTTCGTGACATGGCGGTCCGTCGAGCACAACCCCTGGGCAGGCCTGCCGAAGGCCGTTGTGCTCAAGTTCCTGCCGCCTCCGGGCGAGGACGCGCAGACTTGCGGCCCCGGGCCCTTCTCGATGGCGAACACCGACACCGTCGGAGCCCAGCTCAAGGCGGCAGGATTCGAGGACATTGCCTTTCAGGCGACCGACGGACCGGTCATGATCGGCAGCACGGTCGAGCAGGCGCTGCAGTTTCAGCTCGCGCTCGGTCCCGCCGGGGAGATATTTCGCGAGGCCGGCGATCAAGCGACAAGACGGCAGCGAGAGATCGAAGCGGCGCTATCGTCCGAGCTGGGTCGCTATCGCCAGCCCAACGGCGAGGTTGTCATGCAATCGAGTTCGTGGACGATCACCGCCCGCAAGCCCGGCATCTGATCGATGCGGCAATTCGACCTGACGACGCAGTGGCAACTCGAATCCGCGATAGATCGCGTCTGGGATGCGATCGTCACCGTTGAAAAGTGGCCGCACTGGTGGCGTTTCGTGCATGCGGTCGAGGAGCTCGAGAAGGGCGACGCCGAAGGTCTGGGCGCGCTGCGCACCTACACCTGGTCGAGCAAGCTGCCGTACCGGCTCACTTTCGCGATGCGCGTGACGGCGGTAAGGCGGCCGACCTACCTGGAAGGCATGGCCGTCGGCGACCTCACCGGCAACGGCCGCTGGCGGCTCGCGGCCGAAGGCAGCACGACCCGCGTCCGCTACGATTGGACCGTCTTCACGACCAAGCGATGGATGAACGCGCTGGCTCCGCTGCTGGAGCCGGCTTTTCGCTGGAATCACCACCAGGTGATGGCCGAAGGAGGGCGCGGGCTGGCGAAATATCTCGGGGTTCGCCTGCTTGCGAATGACGCCGCGCCGGCGCGATGAGGGTTCGGAGGGGCTGGCAATGCTCGGTGCGGTCTCGTTGACGCGGCGCGCCGGAAGATTCAGAGTTTCATCGCCTGCCGTGCAGGCAAAGGAGTCAACATGAGCCAAGGTGTGCGCAAAGTCGATTACTTTCACGTGATGGTGCCCAACAAGCCGGGGCGCGGCGCGCAAGTGCTGGCGGGTCTCGCCGCCGAGCGCGTCAACCTGCTCGCGTTTTCCGGATTTCCCAACGGCAGCAAAGGGCAGCTCGATCTGATTCCGGAAAGCAGCGCAGCGCTGCGCCGCGCCGCGCGGAAGCTCGGTCTTGACTTGAGCGCCAGGAAGACCGGCTTCCTGGTGCAAGGCGCCGACCGCGTCGGCGCGATGACCAAGTTGCTGGACACGTTGGCGGCGGCGAAGATCAACGTCACTGCGATGGATGCGGTTACTGCGGGAGCGGGCCGATACGGCGCGATCTTCTGGGTGAAGCCGAAGTCGGTCGCCAAAGCCGCCCGGCTGCTGCGCGCCCGCTAGAGCAGAAGCGCAGTGCGCCGCCCGGTCGCAGGTCGCCTCGCGGCCGGCGCCGCGACTCCAACGGCGATCGGATAGAATGCGCCGATGGAAACGCTGGCTCCTGCCCGACGCCGGGCGCTTCGCGCCAAGGCGCACCACCTGCACCCGGTGGTGAGCATCGGGCAACATGGGCTGACTCCGGCGGTGCTGCACGAGCTCGACGTCAATCTCCTCGCGCACGAACTGATCAAGGTTCGGGTGTTCAGCGACCTGCGCGATGAGCGCGATGCGATGCTGCAACGCATCTGCGCAGCTCTGGACGCGACGCCGGTCCAGCACATCGGCAAGCTGCTGGTCCTGTGGCGGCAGGGGCCGGAGAAGCCGGTAGCGACGGTGCCGCGGCCCAAGGAAGCGCCGCGCGCTGCCGGCGCCCGGCGCGCTCGCGAGCCGGCTCCGGGTGAGCCGCGCGGCAAGCGGCGGCCCGCCGCACGTCCAGCCCACAAAACGATGGCCAAATCCACTCCGCAAGCGCGCCGCCCGCGGACGCCGACTGCGCGCACGACCGCGCGGCCGCCTGCCGCCGGCGCCGTCCGGCCGCCTGCCGCGAAGCCTCCAGGCGAGCGCGCACGGCGCCGCCGCGGCAGCAGCTGAAGCGGCACAGTGCGTGACGGCGTCGCGGCCGGGACGGCCGCTGCCGCCTTCGCGTGCGGGGCCTCGCCGCGAGCTCACTGCTAGAATGGCGGCCTCGACCGCGGTCGAGGCCGACGCTTTCAACCTCCGGAGGTACGCATGGGCCCCGTCAAGATCCTCGCCATCATCCTGATCGTTGCCGGCGTAGTCGGCCTGGCGTACGGAACCTTCACCTATACCAAGGAAGAGCACACGGCCAACGTCGGGCCGCTGACGCTCTCGGTCAAGGACAAGGAAACCGTGAACGTCCCGCTCTGGGCCAGCGTCGGCGCGATCGCCATCGGCGTCGTGCTGCTGGTAGCCGGCCGCAACAAGTAAGGGCAGCAGCAGTACGCCTGCGCCCGCCGTCAGACGTAGCGGACGGCAAGCACCTCGTATTCGCGCAGGCCCGCGGGCGCCTTCACCTCGGCGGTATCGCCGGCGTGCTTGCCGATCAGCGCGCGCGCGATCGGAGAATTGACCGATATCTTGCCGGCCTTGATGTCGGCCTCGTCGTCGCCGACGATCTGATAGCAGACGCGATCCCCGGACGCGTGATCCTCGAGGTCGACGGTCGCGCCGAACACGACTTGGCCGTCGGCATCGATCTGGGCCGGGTCGACGATCTGTGCCTGCGCCAGCATCGTCTCGATATCCCTGATCCGCACCTCGAGGAAGCCCTGCCGGTCCTTGGCCGCGTCGTACTCGGCATTTTCCGACAGGTCGCCATGCGACCGCGCCTCGGCGATCGCAACGATCGCCGCCGGGCGGTCGACAGTCTTCAGCCGGCGGAGCTCCTCCTTGAGCTTTTCCGCGCCGGTTCTCGTCAGTGGAGTCCTGCTCATGATGACATTCTCGTTTCTAGTGCAGCCGCTGCTGCAGCGCCTGCATCGAGTAGGGCACCAGCTCCCGCATCTCCTGGATGCCCAGCGCCGCCGCGCGCGCGCCCGCCATCGTCGTATAGGTCGGAATCTGATCGTTGAGCGCCGCCCGCCGTATCGCGTAGCTGTCCTGGATCGCGCTGCGCTTTTCCTCGACCGTATTGATCACCAGCGCGATTTCGTCGTTGAGCAGCATGTCGACGATGTGCGGCCTGCCTTCGGCGACCTTGTTGACCGCGGACACCGGTACGCCCGCGGCCGCGAGCGCCGCCGCCGTGCCCCGCGTGGCCACCAGGGTGAAGCCCAGGCCGGCCAGGATGCGCGCAACTTCGATCGCGCGCGGTTTGTCCGGGTTCCTGACGCTGACGAACACCTTGCCGCTCCGGGGCAGGCGCACACCGGCGGCGAGCTGCGACTTGACGAATGCCTCGGCGAACGATTCGCCGACGCCCATCACTTCGCCGGTCGATTTCATTTCCGGCCCGAGGATCGTGTCGACGCCGGGAAATTTGATGAACGGAAACACCGCTTCCTTGACCGAAAAATACGGCGGCACGATTTCGTGCGTTATGCCCTGGCTCGCCAGCGACTGGCCGACCATGCAGCGGGCGGCGATCTTGGCCAGCGGCCGTCCGGTCGCCTTCGACACATAGGGGACGGTGCGCGACGCACGCGGGTTGACTTCGAGCACGTAGACGACGCCTTCGCCGTCGCTGCCATGCGGAAACTGGATCGCGAACTGGATGTTCATCAGCCCGACGACTTCGAGACCATGCGCCATGGCGACCGTCTGCCGACGCAGCTCGTCCTGCAGTTGAGGCGAGAGCGAGAACGGCGGCAACGTGCATGCCGAATCGCCCGAGTGCACGCCGGCCTGCTCGACGTGCTCCATGATGCCTCCGATGACGACCGCCTTGCTGCCGCTGTCGTCGACCAGCGCGTCGACGTCGATTTCGATCGCATCGTTCAGGAATCGGTCGAGCAGCACCGGTGAATCGTTCGACACCTTGACCGCCTCGCGCATGTAACGCTCGAGATCGCGCTGCTCGTGCACGATTTCCATCGCCCTGCCGCCGAGCACGTACGAGGGCCGTGACGACCAGCGGATAGCCGATCTCCTCGGCCGCCTTGAGCGCGTCGGCCTCGGTGCGCGCCGTGCGGTTCGGCGGCTGGCGCAAGCCCAGACGATGCAGCATCTGCTGGAACCGCTCGCGGTCCTCGGCCATGTCGATCATGTCGGGCGTCGTGCCGATAATGGGTACGCCGTTCGCCTCGAGATCGCGCGCGAGCTTGAGCGGCGTCTGGCCGCCGTATTGCACGATCACGCCGAGCGGCTTTTCGACGTGCACGATCTCCAGCACATCCTCCAGGGTCAGCGGCTCGAAATAGAGCCGGTCGGACGTGTCGTAGTCGGTGGACACGGTCTCCGGATTGCAGTTGACCATGATCGTCTCGTAGCCGTCTTCGCGCAGCGCCAGCGCCGCGTGGACGCAGCAATAGTCGAACTCGATTCCCTGCCCGATCCGGTTCGGTCCGCCGCCCAGCACGATCACCTTGCGGCGGTCGGTCGGATGCGCCTCGCACTCGTCTTCGTAGGTCGAGTACATGTAGGCGGTCCGCGTCGAGAACTCCGCGGCGCAGGTGTCGACGCGCTTGTACACCGGCCGTATGCCGAAGCCGTGCCGGCGCGCACGCACCTCGGCTTCGCTTTTCTTCCACAGATGCGCCAGCCTGCGATCGGAAAATCCCATGCGCTTCAGCGATCTGAACTCGTCAGCATCGAAATCGTCGAGAGCGCGCTTTTCGATCGCCAGTTCGGTGTCGACGATTTCCTTGATCTGCGACAGGAACCAGCGGTCGATTCTGGTGTGCGCGTAGACTTCTTCCAGCGGCATGCCGATCGCCAGCGCATCGGCCACGTACCACAGGCGCTCGGCGCGTGGGTAGGCCAGCTCGTCGGCGATCGTGTCGGGATCGACGGTCTTGAGGTTGAAGCCGTCGACGCCGCTTTCCAGCCCGCGCAGCGCCTTCTGCAGCGATTCCTGGAACGTGCGGCCGATTGCCATCACCTCGCCGACCGATTTCATCTGCGTCGTCAGCCGGTCGTCGGCCTGCTTGAATTTCTCGAATGCGAAGCGCGGCACCTTGGTGACCACGTAATCGATCGTCGGCTCGAACGACGCCGGGGTCTGTCCACCGGTGATATCGTTCTTCAATTCGTCGAGCGTGTAGCCGACGGCGAGCTTGGCCGCGATCTTGGCGATCGGAAAGCCGGTCGCCTTCGACGCCAGCGCCGAGCTGCGCGACACGCGCGGATTCATCTCGATGACGATCATGCGTCCGTCGTCGGGGTTGATCGCGAACTGCACGTTCGATCCGCCGGTGTCGACGCCGATCTCGCGCAGCACCGCGATCGACGCGTTGCGCATGATCTGGTATTCCTTGTCGGTCAAGGTCTGCGCCGGCGCAACGGTGATCGAGTCGCCGGTGTGCACGCCCATCGGGTCGACGTTTTCGATCGAGCAGACGATGATGCAGTTGTCCTTGCGGTCGCGCACGACCTCCATCTCGAACTCTTTCCAGCCGAGCAGCGATTCCTCGATCAGCAGCTCGTGCGTCGGCGAGCTGGCGAGCCCGCGCTTGCACATTTCGACGAATTCGTCCTTGTTGTAGGCGATGCCGCCGCCGGTACCGCCCAGCGTGAACGACGGCCGGATCACCGCCGGGAAGCCGATGTCGGCCTGCACCTCCAGCGCCTGCTCGAGATCGTGCGCGATGCCTGATCGCGCCGAGCCGAGGCCGATGCGCGTCATCGCCGCCTTGAATTTTTCGCGGTCCTCGGCCTTGTCGATCGCCTTCTTGGTCGCGCCGATCAGCTCGACGTCGAACCGGGTCAGGATGCCTTCGCGCGCAAGGTCGAGCGCGCAATTGAGCGCCGTCTGGCCGCCCATCGTCGGCAGCAGCGCGTCCGGTCGCTCCTTTTCGATGATCTTCGCGACCATCGTCCAGGTGATCGGCTCGATGTAGGTCGCATCGGCCATGTCCGGGTCGGTCATGATCGTCGCCGGATTCGAGTTGACCAGGATCACGCGGTAGCCTTCCTCGCGCAGCGCCTTGCACGCCTGGGCCCCCGAATAGTCGAACTCGCACGCCTGGCCGATGATGATCGGACCGGCGCCGATGATCAGGATCGACTCGATGTCAGTGCGCTTGGGCATCGTGGCTTGAGCGTCAGCGCGCGGCGGCGTAATTCTCGGGGAAGAGATCGCGCTCGATCAGCTCGATCAGGATGTGTATCACCTTGATGTGCAGCTCCTGCACGCGATCGGCGTAGCGACCGCCCGGCGTGCATATAGCGCAGTCGGCGGCTGCCGCGAGCGGCGATCCGCTGCGCCCGGTCAGCACGATCGTCTGCATGCCTATCGTTGCCGCGGCGCTCGCCGCCGCCAGCACATTCTTGCTGGTTCCGCTGGTGCTGATCGCGACCAGAACGTCGCCGGCGCGGGCGTGGCTTTCGAGATAGCGGGCGAACACCGCGTCGTAGCCGAAGTCGTTGGCCACGCAGGAAAGGTAGCCGGCGTCGCTGATCGCCTGCGCGGGCAAACCCTTGCGGTTTCCGCGAAAACGGCCCGACAGCTCTTCGGCCAGATGCATCGCATCGCACATCGAGCCGCCGTTGCCGCAACTGAACACGCGGCCGCCGCGGCCGAATGCGTCGACGATCAACGCCGCGGCGCGCGCTATCGCGGCGAGCGCCGTAGCGTCGGCGCGCAACGCCTGCAGCGCGTCGGCGCTTTCCGACAGCGCCGCATTCACCACGCGCGCGCTTTCGTCTTCCGTGAGGGCTCTCATGCCCCGGCCTCCGTGCCGCTTCGCGAACGGGCCGCATCTGCGTATCGGCCTACGCGCACTCGCTCGGCGACGGCCCTTCGGGTCTTCAAGCTCTCGCCTCGCTCATGCGCTGACTGCCTTGACCGCGTGCCGCTCCATCATCCGCGTGAAGCGGTCGAACAGAAACCCCAGGTCGTGCGGGCCCGGGCTTCCTTCCGGATGGCCCTGGAAGCCGAACGCCGGCTTGTCGGTGAATTCGATGCCCTGAAGGCTGCCGTCGAACAGCGACACATGCGTGATTCGCACGTTGCGCGGCAAGGTCGACGCGTCGACGGCGAAGCCGTGGTTCTGGCTGGTGATCAGCACCTGCCCGGTGTCCTTGTCGAGCACCGGATGGTTGGCGCCGTGATGGCCGAACTTCATCTTGACCGTTCTCGCGCCGCAGGCGAGCCCGAGCAGTTGATGGCCGAGGCAGATGCCGAACGTCGGCATGCCCGCGGCGAGGAATTCGCGTATCGCCTCGATCGCGTAGGTGCACGGCTCGGGATCGCCGGGGCCGTTCGACAGGAAAATGCCGTCGGGTTGCAGTGCCAATGCATCCGTCGCGGGGGTCTGCGCAGGGACGACGGTGAGCCGGCATCCGCGATCGGCCAGCAGGCGCAGGATGTTGTGCTTGATGCCGTAGTCGTAGGCGACGACGTGGAACCGACTGCCCTGACGCGTGCGATATCCGCTGCCGAGCGCCCAGCTGCCGCCGTTCCAGTCGTACGGCGCGTCGCAGCTGACGACCTTGGCCAGATCGAGTCCCGACATCGACGGCGCGGCGCGCGCGCGCGCGATCGCTGCCGCCGCCGCGTCGTCCCGGCCGGCGCCCGCCGCCGCGATCACGCAGCCGTTCTGCGCGCCGTTTTCGCGCAGCATGCGGGTGAGCTTTCGCGTGTCGATGTCGCAGATGCCGAGGACGCCCGCGTCGCGCAAATAGGACGACAGGTCCTGGGTGCTGCGCCAGTTGCTGGCCAGACGCGGCAGGTCGCGGATCACCAGTCCGGCGGCAAAAATGCGCCGGGATTCGACGTCTTCCGGATTGACGCCGGTATTGCCGACGTGCGGATAAGTCAGGGTAACGATCTGGCCGGCATACGAAGGGTCGGTCAGGATTTCCTGGTACCCGGTCATCGCGGTGTTGAAAACGACTTCGCCGACGCTGCCCCGGTCGAGTCGGTCGCGCCGATCGCGCGGCCGCGAAACAGGCTGCCGTCGGCAAGCGCCAGGATCGCGGGGACGGAGGCGGAAGTCACGGCACATTTTCTCGAAAACGGGTCCAGACGTGCGAAGCGGGAAAGGCCTGCAGCCTTCCCCGCTCCGAAGGCTGGAAATTATACCCTAGCAGCGCGAGTCGTTCAATCGCCAGGCTGGCGGTCACTGAGGTCATGACCGCGATCGCTCGCGCCGCTCTAGTACGCGACGCTGAATCCGCCGTCGACGAACAGCACGTGCCCGGTGACGTAATCTGCGGCGCCGGATGCGAGGAATACCGCGGCACCGGCGATTTCGGGCGGCTCGCCCCAGCGCCCGGCCGGCGTGCGCGACGCGACCCAGGCGGAAAATTTTGCGTCGGCGATCAGCGCTGTATTCATCTCGGTCTTGAAGAAGCCTGGAGCGATGCCGTTGACCTGCACATTGTACGGCGCCAGCTCGACCGCGAGCGCGCGGGTCAACATCTGGAGTCCGCCCTTGCTGGTCGCGTACGGAACGATATTGGGGCGGCCGATTTCGCTCGCCAGCGAGCAGATATTGATGATCTTGCCGCGCCGGCGCGCTTTCATTCCGGCCATCACGCTGCGGGCGACGTAAAACGGGCCGTCGAGATTCGCGGCCAGCAGTGTGTGCCAGTCGTCGGGCGTGAATTCGTCCAGCGGCGCTCGCCTGTTCAGCGCGGCATTGTTGACGACGATGTCCAGTGGACCGAAGTCGCGCTCGATCGCGGCGATGCCGGCGGCGACCGCATCGGCGTCGGCAACATCGAATGGCGCGATCTCGGCGCCGCCGGTCCCGCTGCCGTCGCGGTCGAGCGCCAGCGGCGGCCGCCTCGAGCTTGTCGCGATTGCGGCCGTTGATAATGATGCGCGCGCCGGCGGCGGCGAGCCCGCGTGCGATCGCGAGGCCGAGCCCGCTGCCGCCGCCGGTGACGAGCGCCAGCCGTCCGGTCAGGTCGAAAGGATGCGCCGTGGGCATGGCGCCGTCAGTCGAGACCGAGCACGTCCTGCATGTCGTACAGACCCGGCGCCTTCGCTGCGCGCTGCGCCGCGACAAATCGCGCCGCGCGCAACGCGCCATGCGCGAAGGTCATGCGCGACGACGCCTTGTGCGTCGAGCTCGATGCGCTCGCCGTCGCCCGGCGAATATCACCGTGTGATCGCCGATGACGTCGCCGCCGCGCAAGCGCGGCGAACCCGATCGCGCCCGGCTTGCGCTCGCCGATCACACCGTCGCGCGCGAACACGCCATCGCGTCTTCAGGTCGCGGCCGATCGCCGCGGCTGCCGCTTCGCCGAGCTGCAGCGCCGTGCCTGAGGGCGCGTCGACTTTGTGCCGATGGTGCATTTCGACGATCTCGACGTCATAGTCGTCGCCGAGACGCTGCGCGGCAAGCTCGACCAGCTTGAGCAGCACGTTGACTCCGACGCTCATATTCGGCGCATAGACCAGCGGGATCGTTCGGCCGGCCTCGGCCAGCGCTTTCTTGTCGGCTTCGCTCAGGCCCGTCGTGCCGACGACCGCGCCGACGCCGGCGCCGGCACAGGCGTTGACATGAGCAACCGTCGCCGCCGGCCGCGTGAAGTCGATCAGTACGTCGGCATCGCGAAGCGCAGCGGCAAGGTCTGAACCGGTCACAACGCCGGTGACTTGTCCGAGAGCGCTCGCCGGCGTCGCGTCCGAGCAACGGGCTGCCGGCGATCTCCAGCGCGGCGGCAAGCTTCATGTCCGGCTGACCGAGGACCGCCGCGATCAGCGTCTGGCCCATGCGTCCACCGCAGCCCGCGATCGCGACGCGGACCGGCCGCGCGGCTACTGCCACCAGCCCATCTTCTTCAGAAACGCCGACAGCCAGTTCTCCTCGCTGGTCTTGGGCGCGCTGGTCAGCGACTTGTCGAGCGCGGCGTCGCCGCCGCCGGCGCGGGCGACCTGCGCCGGCGACGGCGGCATCTCGTCGCCTTCCCAGCGCGCGAGCTTGTCGTCGACGAAGTAAACGGTGAAGCGCCGGTGCTCGAGCGTGCGTCCCTGGCGATTGAATTCGTAGACATAATCCCAGCGGTTGGCGTGGAACGGCATCGGTCACCAGCGGCGTGCCGAGCGCCAGCGCGAGCCTGCTGCCGCGTCTGGCCCGACTTTCAGCCTGTCGACCTGGTCCTGCGTAATGTAATTGCCCTGGTTGATGTCGAGCTTGTAGACGCCGAGGCTGGGAAACCAGGTGCAGCCGGCCATCAGCAGCGCGAGGCCGGCGGCGAATAGAATGGCGCGCATGCGGGAGGGTCTTTCACTGCCAAAAAACGATCGAAGACTATATCATAAGCGCACTCCCTGCCTCGCCGGGCCAGCGCCTCCATGTCCACGCCGCACGATCTCAAGAACGCCGGCCTCAAGGCGACATTGCCGCGCCTGAAGATCATCAATCTGTTCGAGCAGAGCGCCGTGCGTCATCTGACCGCCGAAGACGTCTATCGGAAACTGCTGGCCGAAGGCCTCGACGTCGGCCTTGCGACCGTCTATCGCGTGCTGACGCAGTTCGAGCAGGCCGGACTGCTGGTGCGCCATCATTTCGAAAGCGGCAAGGCGGTGTTCGAGCTGAACCAGGGCGGGCACCACGATCATCTGGTCTGCCTGCAATGCGGGCGGGTCGAGGAATTCTTCGACGCCGAGATCGAGAAGCGGCAGACCAAGATTGCCCGCGAGCGCGGATTCGAGATCAGCGAGCACGCGCTCTATCTGTACGCCGAATGCACGCGGCCGAAGTGCCCGCACCGCAAGACTGGCGGCAGCAACTAGCCTTTCGGCGGCGCTTTCCGGAAGTGCCGTTGCCATCGTCCGACCTTGATCCTTCCGATGATGCCGCACGGCCGGTAACCCCCCTTGAGGATATCGCGCAGCGATGATGCGTTCTCGGGGAGAACCGCAACGATGACGCGCTGGTGGCCGGCGCGCTGGAGTTGACGCAGGTGATGCGTGCGCAGCGCGTTGGAGATGCCGTGGCCGCGATAAGCAGGAAGAATGAACTTGTCGTAGATGCACACCTCGCCTGACGCCATGTCGAGCACGCAGTCGAGGTAGGACAGCCGGATAGGTTGCGTCGCGATCCAGTCTGCAGCGACGATTCGCCCGTCGCAGCGCGCGACAAAGCAGACTTGACCCGCCGCCAGGCGAGCGAGCGCGTCCGCGCGCCCGGTGTCGGGCCGAAAGGCGAGATAGTCGCCGAGCTCGTCCCGGGACAGCTCGGCAATGTCGACCGGCAGCGTCGGCGAGAACTGGGGCACCGCATGATCAGCGGCTGGGAAAACAGAAAGGCACCGATAGCTTCCCCCGCTGCCGCTAACGGCGGCTTCGACGACTGGGCGGCCGATTGTTTCAGGCGCCTTCGCGCCGGTTGAAGTCGGCCAATCGGAATCCGACCAGCCACAGGCTGCCGAAGTAGGCGACCGCGCCCGCGGCAATGATCATTCCCAGCCGGCCGACCTTCGCCCACAGGCCCGCCGCCAGCCAGAAAGCGTCGCGCCCGGCCGTCCACCACAGCACGGCGCCCAACACGCACAGCGCGACGGCGACGCGCCAGAGGAAGCGTCCCCAGCCGGGCAGCGGCCGGTAGACGTCGCGCCGCCGCATCGCGCGGTAGAGCAGCGCCGCGTTCAGACATGCGCCGAGCGAAATCGACAGCGTCAGCCCGGCGTGGCCGATCTGGAACATCAGGATCACCGCCATCGTTTGCGACACCAGCAGCGTGAAGAAAGCGATGCGAACCGGGGTCCGCATGTCCTGCCGCGCATAGAATCCCGGCGCCAGTATTTTCACCGCGATCAGTCCGAGCAGGCCGACGCTGTATCCGAGCAGCGCGGCGCGCGTCTGCCAGACGTCGACGGCGGTGAAACGGCCATACTGGTAGAGCGTCGCGATCAGCGGCACGGCCAGCAGGGCCAGCGCGAGCGCAGCCGGCAAGAGCGAGCAGGAACGTCAGTCGCAGACCCCAGTCCAGCAGTTCGCGATACTGCGCGTCGTTCGCGTCGTGGTGATGCTTGGAAAGGCTGGGCAGAAGGATGGTCGCCAGCGCGACGCCGAGCAGCGCGCTGGGGAATTCCATCAGGCGGTCGGCGTAGGTGATCCACGATATCCGCCCGTCACCCAGATAGGCGGCGAACTGCGTGTTGATCAGGGTCGAAATCTGCGACGCCGAAACGCCGAGGACCGCCGGGCCCATCGCGCGCAGAACGCGGCGCACGCCTTCGTCGCGCCAGTCGAGCCTGAAGCTGGGCAGCATGCCTAGCTTGGCCAGCGGGCGCAGCTGAAAGACCAGTTGCGCGACGCCGCCGACAAACACGCCGATGGCCAGCGCCAGGATCGGCGGGTCGACATGCGGCGCGACAAAAACGGCGGCTGCGATAATCGCGACGTTCAGCAGCACCGGAGTGAACGCGGGGATCGCGAACCGGCGATAGACATTCATCACGCCGCCGGCGAGCGATACCAGCGACACGAACAGCACATACGGGAACATGATCCGTATCAGCATCGTGGTCAGCTCGACTTTGCCCGGCGTTCGCACGAAGCTGCCGGCCAGCAGGTAGACCAGCCAGGGTGCGGCGACGATGCCGAATACCGATATGACAATCAGGGTCACCGCCAGGACCGATCCGACTTTTCCGACCAGATCGCGGGTCGCGGCCTCGCCGCGCGAGCGTTTGTACTCGGCAAGGATCGGTACGAATGCCTGCGAGAACGCGCCTTCGGCAAACATGCGGCGGAGGATGTTCGGCAGGCGAAACGCCGCTTCGAAGGCATCCATCTGCAATCCGGCGCCGAAACGACCGCCTTGATGCTCTCGCGCATCAGCCCGGTGATGCGCGAGAGCAAGGTCAGCGCGCTGACGGCGGAGAGCGTCCTCAGCAGATTCATGCGAGGGCCGGTGACACTTGCCGGGGAAGCGTCAGCAAGGCCGGCGATCTGCGGACACGGTGCGCGGATGCGAAGTCATTTTTAGCAAAAAGTCGTTGCCGGAGAGATGGCCGCATCCATGACAGCGAGGCCTGCGAGCGCTTTGACCCTCGGATCCAGCGTATGGACCTGCCACGAGAGCGCGATTCGGCTTGCGCGAATCGCGGAAAATCGCTATTATGCCCGGTCTTTTTCGACGGCTCCAGCAAGCTCTGAAGGCCGCCGGCAAGTACCCAACTAAGACTCAACCAAGTCCCAACTAAGCCTCAACAAAGCAAGGATTTCGTCCCCATGGCCAATACCGCCCAAGCGCGCAAGCGCGCCCGGCAAGCCGAGGCAACGCGGCAACGCAACGCGAGCCTCAAGTCGTCGCTGCGCACCGCGATCAAGAAAGTCAGGAAGGCGATCGGCGCCGGCGACAAGGCCGCGGCGACCAAGGAACTGCAGGCCCAGCAATCGGTGATCGATCGCATCGCCGACAAGAAGGTCGTGCACAAGAACACGGCGTCGCGAAGCAAGGCGCGCCTCGCTCAGGCGATCAAGGCCCTGCCCTAGCCGTCTTTCGGATTGAGGCCGACCAGGAGCGCCGCGCCAGGCGCTCTTTTTTGCGCCGGAGGATCGACGACCTTGTGCTAAAATCTTGTTTTAATGGCACTTCGACTCCGGCAACCCGACCGCTAGCGGTGCCGGTGTCGCTCCAGACCGCATGGTTCCGAAGCATTTCCTGCAGCTCAAGGACTTCAGCCGCGACGAGCTCGATTACCTGTTCGCACGCACGCGCTGGATCAAGGATCGATTCAAGCGCTACGAAGTCTACCAGCCGCTGCGGGACCGGACGCTGGCGATGGTGTTCGAAAAGGCGTCGACCCGCACGCGTGTGTCGTTCGAGGCGGGAATGAACCAGCTGGGCGGCATCGCGATCAACCTGAATCGCGGCGATACGCAGCTATCGCGCGGCGAGCCGATCGAGGACGTGGCCCGCGTCATTTCGCGCATGGTCGACGTCGTGATGATCCGCACGTTCGAGCAGCCGATCATCGAGCGCTTCGCCGCGCATTCGCGGGTGCCGGTGATCAACGGTCTGACCAACGAATATCACCCATGCCAGATCCTGGCCGACCTCTACACCTACATCGAGCACCGCGGCTCGATACAGGGGAAGACCGTCGCCTGGATCGGCGATTCCAACAACGTCTGCAATACCTGGCTGCAGGCGGCGGCTGTGTTCGACTTCGCCGTTCGCGTGTCGACGCCGCCCGGCTACGAAGTCGATCCCGACGGGCCGGATGCTCGCGGCAATCGCCACTACCAGTCGTTCTCCGACCCGGTCGAGGCGTGCGTCGGCGCGCATCTGGTGACGACCGACGTCTGGACCAGCATGGGCTTCGAGGCGGAGAACGACCGGCGGCGCGAGGATTTCGCACGATGGAAGGTCGACGCCGCGATGATGTCGCGCGCGCAGCCCGACGCCCTGTTCATGCACTGCCTTCCCGCACATCGCGGCGAAGAAGTTGCAGCCGAAGTGCTCGACGGGCCGCAAAGCGTCGTCTGGGACGAAGCTGAGAACAGGCTGCACGCGCAAAAAGCGCTGCTGGAATATCTGGTCTGCGGGCGCGTCGACGCCCCGGATCAGTCGTGATCGGCCTCTTTCGGGTCGCGCGTCCCATCAAGGAGCAATCATGATGTCGTTTTCGCGTTTGCTGTTCGCCGCGATCGTCGCCGGCGCAACGCTCACCGCACCCGGCGCCGGTGCGCAAGCGTGGCCGGAGAAGCCGATCAAGTTCATCGTTCCTGCGCCGGCAGGAAGCTCGCTCGACGTGCTGGCGCGGGTCATCGGCGACAAGCTCAAGGACCGGCTCGGACAGCCGATCGTCGTCGACGACCGGCCCGGCGCCGGCGGCACGCTGGCAACCGATCTGGTCGCCAAGTCGGCGCCCGACGGCTACACGATGGTGATCTCGTTCAACGGCCCGCTGTCGTTCGGTCCGCATCTGTATTCGAAGCTGCCGTACGATCCGCAAAAGGACCTGGCTCCGGTGATCATCACGTCCAGCCAGCCCAATGTGCTGGCGATCAACGCAGCGCTGCCGATCCACTCGGTCAAGGAGCTGGTCGCGTACGCCAAGGCCAATCCCGGCAAGCTCAATTACGCGTCGGTGGGCAACGGCAGCTCGTCGCACCTGACGATGGAGCTCTTGAAGTCCGAAGCCGGCATCGACATCGTCCACGTTCCGTTCAACGGGTCGCCACCCGCCGTCACCGCCACAATCCAGGGTGAGACCCAGATGATGTTCGCCGTCATGCCGCCGCTGCAGGCGCAGATCCAGGCAGGCAAGTTGCGCGCGCTCGCGGTGACGACGGCCAAGCGGTTTGCGCTGCAGTCCCGAGATTCCGACGATTGCCGAAGCCGGCTACCCCGGTTTCGAGGCGCTGGCGTGGAACGGAGTCCTGGTCGCCGCGGCGACGCCGGCGGCGATCGTGCAGCGCCTGAACACCGAGATCAACGCGATCCTCAAGGATCCGGAGGTCAAGTCGAAGCTCAACTGCGCAGGGCTTCGAGCTGATCGGCGGAACACCCGAGGACTTCGCCCGGCTGATCAAGAGCGACTCGGACAAATGGGCGCCGGTGATCGCCAAGACCGGTGCCAGGATCGACTAGTAAGGCAAGTCGCGATCCCGGAACCTGAGTTTTTCAACCTGCGATTGCTTTTCGAGGCCGTGACCGATGCATGACGTCAAGAAAGTGGTGCTCGCCTATTCCGGCGGCCTCGACACCTCGGTAATCCTGAAATGGCTGCAGGACACCTACGGTTGCGAAGTCGTCACCTTCACCGCCGACATCGGCCAGGGCGAGGAGCTTGCGCCGGCGCGCGCCAAGGCCGCGGCCGCCGGCGTCAAGCAAATATACATCGACGACCTGCGCGAGGAGTTCGTACGCGACTTCGTCTTTCCGATGTTCCGCGCCAACGCGATCTACGAAGGCGAATACCTGCTCGGGACGTCGATCGCGCGTCCGCTGATCGCCAAGCGCCAGATCGAGATCGCGCGCGAGACGGGCGCCGACGCCGTGTCGCACGGAGCCACCGGCAAGGGCAACGACCAGGTGCGCTTCGAGCTCGGCTACTACGCGCTGGAGCCGGACATACGCGTCATCGCCCCGTGGCGCGAATGGGACCTGAGCTCGCGTGAAAAGCTGCTTGCGTATGCCGAGGCGCACGGCATTCCGATCGAGATGAAGCACAAAGCCGGCGGCAGCCCGTACTCGATGGACGCCAACCTGCTGCATATCAGCTACGAGGGCCGGGCGCTCGAGGACCCGGCGCGCGAACCCGAGCCCGACATGTGGCGCTGGACGGTGTCGCCGGAAAAGGCGCCCGACACGCCGCAATACCTGGAGCTCCAATACGAGCGCGGCGACATCGTCGCGATCGACAGGAAAAGGATGACTGCGGCGAACGTGCTCTCCGAACTCAATCGCATCGGAGGAGGACACGGCATCGGCAGACTCGACCTGGTCGAGAATCGCTACGTCGGCATGAAGTCGCGCGGCTGCTACGAAACGCCGGGCGGCACGATCATGCTGCGCGCCCATCGCGCGATCGAATCGATCTGCCTCGACCGCGAAGTCGCGCACCTGAAGGACGATCTGATGCCGCGCTACGCGAGCCTCATCTACAACGGCTACTGGTGGTCGCCCGAGCGGAAAATGATGCAGACGATGATCGACGCCTCGCAGGCGACGGTCAACGGGTCGGTGCGCGTCAAGCTGTACAAGGGCAACGTCGACGTCGTCGGCCGCGAGTCGAGGACCGACTCGCTGTTCGACACGACGATCGCCACGTTCGAGGACGACCGCGGCGCCTACGATCAGAAGGACGCCGCCGGATTCATCAAGCTCAACGCCTTGCGCCTGCGCATCGAGGCGAAGCTCGCGCGCAGGAGGTAGGTCATGCCGTCGTTCGACATCGTTTCCGAAGTCAATCAGGTCGAAGTCAGAAATGCCGTCGACCAGGCCAACAAGGAGATTTCGACGCGCTTCGACTTCAAGGGCTCGGATGCCCGGGTCGAGCACAAGGAGAAAGAGCTGACGCTGTTCGCCGACGACGACTTCAAGCTCAAGCAGGTGACCGATGTGATCCTCGGCAAGCTCACCAAGCGCGGCGTCGACGTGCGCTCGCTGAAATTCGGCAAGAGCGAAAAAATGAGCGGCGACAAGGTCAAGCAGGTCGTGACGATCCGCGTCGGGGTCGAGCAGGAGCTGGCGAAAAAGATCGTCAAGATGCTCAAGGACAGCAAGCTCAAGGTGCAGGCGAGCATCCAGGGCGATGCCGTCCGCGTATCCGAGCGCCAAGCGCGACGAATTGCAGAGCGCGATCGCGGCGGTCAAGAAGTCGATCACCGATTTTCCGCTGCAGTTCGGCAATTTCCGCGACTGATACAGGCTCGTGTGCTGCCGGAACGCGTCACTTCGCACCCCGTCCTCTTGCGCCCGTTCACGCCCGCCGATGCGCTGCGCGTGCAGGCACTGCTGAGCGAGGCCGAAGTCGCGGAGCCGACGGCGTCGATACCGCAGCCGTATCCTCCCGGCGCAGCCGCAGCATGGATCGCAAGCCATGACGCCGACCGCGAGCGCGGCGCGCAGTATACCTACGCGATTGCCAGCGCCGACGGCGCGACCCTGATCGGCGCCATCGCACTGCGGCCGCTGGCCGACATTCACGAGAACATCGGCTACTGGATCGGCCGCCCGTACTGGGGACGCGGCTATGCGACCGCCGCGACGATGGCGATCACCGCGCTGGCGTTCGGTTATCTGGACTGCGAGGCGCTCGCCGCTTCGCACCTCGAGCGCAATCCGGCGTCGGGACGCGTCCTGGAAAAATGCGGTTTCGCTCCGCTACGCACGGTCAGACGCGAGCATCGCGGACGGATCGAACCGTTTCGCGTGCACGGCATCACTCGCGACGCCTGGGAATTGCGTATCGGCGGCTCGCCGGGCGTCGAGATGCCGGCGGAGGACCCGACGCCGGAACGGTCGTAACCGGCGGAAGCGAAGCCCGCCGCCGCTAGGCGCGCGAGGCTAGGCGAGGTCGGCGACCAGCGCGCGGCGCGTCGCGTCGGAAATCGCCGGCAGCGTGAACGTGTAGGCCGGGTGGTCGACGCCGATCGAGATGCCGACGCCGTATTTGACCGCAGCGATCATTTCCGGCGTCAGCTCGAAGCGCGCGAAATGGACCGACGAGGTCTTGGTCTCGTTCTCGCGTTCCAGGTCTTCGTCGGCAATCGCATAGACACGCGCCGCGCCCTCGACCTGCACCCAGACCCTGTCCTCGATCCCCTTGAGCCTGGCCAGTGCCGTTTTGCGCTCGTCGACGTCCTCGTACTCGACCAGCAGCGTCGCCTTCCAGTTGTGCCCATCCGGCACCAGCGGGTTGTAGGCGTCGAGCTCGTCCTGAATGCCGGCCTCGTCGAACGTCTTTTCGATGCGCAGCATTTCCTGGATCTGGTAGCGTATCGTCAGCTCGTCCTCGAACAGCAGGGTCAGGTGCTCGCCCAGATGCACGGTGCGATGCTTCTTGTGGGCGATGACCTTCGCCCGGTACTCGCTTCGGGTCTTGGCGTAAGCCTCCAGCGTCAGCAGGCTGTCGCGGGTGATGCGCGGCGTGCGCACGGCTTCGAGCTTTTTCATCGCGCGTCCTCGATCGTTCCCGGCAGACCGTAGGCGATTCGCATCAGGGTCAGCGGATGCAGTTTCTGCGCGTGCGTCGCCTGCTGCGCCTGCTCGATGCCCTGCAGTATCGTCCGGCCGGCGATCGGACAATCGGAGCTGACGTAGTCGGGATCGCCCTCCCCCATCTGCCGGAACACCGGCCTGCCGATCTTCATCGATGTCTGGTAGAACTCGGTCTTTACCCCCCAGGTTCCGTCGTGGCCGCTGCAGCGCTCGACGGTGGTCACCGTCGTCTGTGGCACCCATTCCAGCACTTCGCGCGTCTTCTGGCCGACGTTCTGCACTCGCGAGTGGCAGGGGATGTGATAGCTGACCTTGCCGAGCCCGGTCTTGAACTCCCTTTTGAGCAGCCCGTCCTTGTCGCGCAGCACCAGATACTCGAACGGGTCGAACATCGCCGCGGCGACCGCTTCGGTGTCGGCGTCCCCGGGAAACAACAGCGGCAGCTCACTCTTGAACATCAGTGTGCACGACGGCACTGCAGTCAGAATCGCGTAGCCGTCACGCGCGTAGGCGGCCAGCTTCGGCATGTTGGCCGTCTTGAGCTTCTCGACCGCATCGAAGTCGCCCAGCTCCAGCTTGGGCATGCCGCAGCAAACTTCCTTCTCCACGAGCGCGTACGGAATCTCGTTATGCTCGAGTATCGCGATCAGGTCGAGCCCGATGCCCGGCTCGTTGTAGTTGACGTAGCAGGTCGAAAAGATCGCCACCTTCCCCGGTGTGCGCTCGCCGTTCCTGACCGGCCAGTCTTTCGAATCGGGCGCCAGGCGGTTGAAGCGCCGCGTCGCATACGGCGGCAGCCGGCGGTCGCGGTGGACGCCCAGCATCTTGTCCATCGCCTTGCGCGCGAGCGGCGTGCGGTTCGCCTTGTTCACCGCCTGGACGACTACCGGTATCGTCGCGAGCTTGCCGAGCCGGTCGGTGCCGGTCAGCAGCCGATCACGAAAATTCGTTTCGCCGCGCCTGAACTTCTGCGCCTTCGCGCGCAGCATCAGGTGCGGAAAATCGACGTTCCACGGATGCGGCGGCACATACGGACACTTGGTCATGTAGCACAGGTCGCACAGATAGCACTGATCGACGACCTTGCCGAAGTCGGCCTTGTCGACGCCGTCGATTTCGCCGGTCTTGCTCTCGTCGATCAGGTCGAACAGCGTGGGGAACGCATTGCAGAGGCTGACGCAGCGGCGGCAGCCATGGCAGATGTTGAAGATCGCGCTCGAGCTCCTTGTCGGCCGAGGCGCGGTCGAAATACTCCGGATTCTTCCAGTCGATCGGGTGCCGGATCGGAGCTTCGAGGCTGCCTTCGCGCTGGGTCATCGCAGGCTTTCAGGTTCGCACGGCATACAGCCTGGTCGACCGCGCGATCGAGCAAAACATACGCGCCGTCGCAAGCCAGAAAAGTTATTGCGTCGCGGCGCGTCGCTGCCGAGCGAAGCGCATCCGTCGATCGCCGTGACGCAATAACCGAACGTTGAGCGGCGCCTCGCGCCGCTCCAACGTGAGACAGACTAGTCGGCGAGGGCGTCCAAAGCCTTTGGAAACCGGTTGGCATGCGAGCGCTCCGCCTTGGCGAGCGTCTCGAACCAGTCGGCGATTTCCTCGAAGCCTTCGGTGCGCGCGGCCTTGGCCATGCCCGGATACATGTCGGTGTATTCGTGCGTCTCGCCGGCGATCGCCGCCTTCAGATTCAGACGGCTCGAGCCGATCGGGAGGTCGGTCGCCGGATCGCCGACTCCGGACAGGTAATCGAGGTGACCGTGCGCGTGGCCGGTCTCGCCTTCCGCCGTCGAGCGAAAGACCGCGGCGATGTCGTTCTGCCCTTCGACGTCGGCCTTGCTCGCGAAATACAGATAGCGCCGATTCGCCTGCGACTCGCCGGCAAACGCGGCCTTGAGGTTATCGTGAGTCTTGCTGCCTTTGAGATTCATCGCATTCTCCTTATGTGGACACGCCGGCCAACATCGAAAGCGCGGTGGCAAGCCGCCATGGGAGTCAATCTACGCGGCCCGCTGTCATACGTCCAATTGATTGAATCAATGTTTTCGATAGTTCCTGTCAATCGACTTGCGCCGGCTCGCTCATCCCGCACACTGCGCCGGCAAGCCTGTCGAACCACGCCGAACCGCCGATAACGAGGTATGCAATGACGCTAGACGACGCCGCACTCGACCAGTTGTTCCGCACGGCGAGGACCTACCGCGCATGGCGGGATCAGGCGGTCAGCGACGAAACCCTGCACGCGATCTACGAGTTGATGAAATGGGGTCCGACATCGTCCAATTGCTGTCCGGCACGCATCGTTTTCGTCAAGACGCCTGAAGCCAAGGCGCGTCTCGAGCCCGCGCTCGATGCCGGCAATGTCCGGCAGACGATGGCTGCCCCGGCGACGGCGATCATTGGGTACGATCTCGAATTCTACGAAAAGTTGCCGCTGCTGGCGCCCCACGCCGATGTGCGCAGTGGATTCGTCGGCAAGCCCGAACTGATCCGGAGCACCGCGTTTCGCAACGGCTCGCTGCAGGGCGCCTACCTGATCGTCGCGGCGCGCGCGCTCGGCCTCGATTGTGGCCCGATGTCGGGCTTCGACAATGCCAAGGTCGACGCCGAATTCTTCCCGGGCGGAACGATCAAGTCGAATTTTCTGTGCAACCTTGGCTACGGCGACCCGGCAAAGCTTCGTCCGCGTGCGCCTCGGCTCGCATTCGACAGCGCCTGCCGGATCGACTGAGCGTCGTGGGCGCAGCGCCCGAGCCGCAGCTGCCCTAGTCGATGCGCTCGTACGCAGGCAGGGTCAGAAATTCGACGAAGTTATCGTTGTTGACGAGGTCGGCGAAGATCACGCTCGCCTCCTCGTAGCGACCCTCGCCGAAAGCGCCGCCGAGCAGCTGCCGGATCTTGCTCATTTCCTCGGGGATCATCGCGGCGACCATCGCCTTGCTGACCTTGCGTCCGTCGTCGAGCTTGCCCTTCGACGAACGAATCCATTGCCAGACCTGCGAGCGCGAGATCTCCGCGGTCGCCGCGTCTTCCATCAGGTTGTAGATCGGCACCGCGCCCTGGCCGGCGAGCCAGGCGCCGATGTACTGGATGGCGACGTTGATGTTCAGGCGCAGGCCGGTTTCGGTGATCGGCGCTTCAGGCTCGAAGCGCAGCAGGTCGGCGGCGCTGACGTTCACATCATCGCGTTTTTTCAGCGCGATCTGGTTGGGCGTCGGCATCAGCCGATCGAACGCTTCCTTGGCCAGCTCCACCATCCCCGGATGCGCGACCCAGGTGCCGTCGTGCCCGTAGGTCGCCTCGCGCTCCTTGTCGGCCTTCACTCGCGCGAACGCCTCGGCGTTGGCCTTCTCGTCGTTCTTTACCGGGATCTGTGCCGCCATGCCGCCCATCGCGTGGATGTTTCGGCGGTGGCAGGTCTTGATGCAAAGCTCGGCGTACGAGCGCATGAAGTGCGTCGTCATCGTCACCAGCGCGCGGTCGGCAAGGCAGAAATCGCGATTGTTGCGGAACTTCTTGATGCTGGAAAAGATGTAATCCCAGCGCCCGCAGTTGAGGCCCGCCGAATGCTCGCGCAGCTCATACAGGATCTCGTCCATCTCGAACGCCGCGAGGATCGTTTCGATCAGCACCGTGGCCTTGATCGTCGCGCGCGGCACGCCAAGCTCGTCCTGCGCCAACACGAAGATGTCGTTCCACAGCCGCGCTTCGAGGTGACTCTCCATCTTGGGCAGATAGAAATAAGGTCCGGTGCCGCGGACGATCAGCTCCTTCGCGTTGTGGAAAAAATACAGCGCGAAGTCGAATATCGCGCCCGAAATCGCGGCGCCGTCGATCAGGACGTGCTTTTCGGGCAGATGCCAGCCGCGCGGCCGAACGAACAACGTGGCGGTCTTCTCGTCCAGCCGGTACGCCTTGCCGTCCGCGCTGACGTAGTCTATTTGCCGCCGCACGGCGTCCCGCAGGTTGATCTGGCCCTGGATGTTGTTGTCCCAGGTCGGCGTGTTGGCGTCCTCGAAGTCCGCCATAAAGACGTTTGCGCCGCAATTGAGCGCGTTGATGATCATCTTGCGGTCGACCGGACCCGTGATTTCGACCCGGCGATCCTCGATGTCCGCGGGGACCGGCGCGCACGTCCAGTTCGCGTCGCGTATCGCGCGCGTTTCAGGCAGAAAATCGGGCAGCCGGCCGGCGTCGAGCTGCGCCTGGCGGTCGGCACGGTGAGCCAGCAGCTCGGCGCGGCGGCCGCCGAAGGCTCGCTGCAGGCGAGCCGCAAAGGCCAGGGCCTCCGGCGTCAGGACCTCAGCGTAGGCTGCGGTGACCGGGCCGGAAACCACTATGCCGGGGCCGTACTGGCGAACGCTCATCGACGATCCTTTTTTGCGGCGCACGCCGGCCCGGCCCGAAGTCCGGACGCGCAGCCGACCGGCCATGTTGCAGTGCGGAAATCATACCAGAACCGCACTTTGAGGGCGCCCGGTTGGATCGCCGCTATTTCTCCCAGCCCTCCCCCGGTCGGCCGGGCAGCCGCTCGATGGTGATATTCCACGACAGCGTTATCCGCGGGCGCCGCCCGCGGTAGGGATTGACGCTGTGCAGGTAGTCGCTGGCGAAAATGATCATCGTTCCGGGGTCCATCGTCGGGATCAGGTGCTGGGTCACCCGGCCCGGCTCGTGCGGGCAGCAGACGGGGATGCGCGCATCGGCGAAGCAGAGCTTGCCGGCCATCGGCTCGCCCGGGTCTTCGTCGCCGGGATCGAGCATGTAGACAATGCTCGCATTGGCGCGCAAATGGCTGTGCGGCATGCAATAGTCGCCGGTGTGGTAGATGCTGCCCCAACTGTCATCCGCGTAGACCGGCTTACGCGACAGCGTGTGGTGGGCCAGCATCAATGCGCGGCCATGGATCAGCGCGGCAGCGCGCGGCATCCCACCCCGGGATATTGCGGACCTTGGTGCCGCAGGCGCCCACGAAACATTTCGCCGCGAAAGCGCGGATCGTTTTCGGCCGCGAGCGCCGCACTGATCAGCGCCGGATGATAGTCGGCGTGATCGTTGAAGGTCGTGATCGCCATCAGCGGCGCCGACAGCGGCGCGACACTCTGTCCGTGCGGCCAGGGACTGAGCTCGACGGCGCCGACGCGCACCGATGCGGGCAATGCCGCCTGCTCACCGGCGGACGGCGGCGATCCGGTGCTCGACGCCTGCATGCGTTGGCTAGACGGCGACCGCGGCGCGGTCGCCGCGGTCAGGCATTCGCGACCTGTCTTGCGTGCGCCAAGCTCGCCCATCCGCGCTCGACCGCGCGATTGGTCGCGCTGATCACCGCGCGCAGCGTCGCGGTAACGATGTTTGGATCGAGACCGACGCCATAGCAGGTCCGGTCGGCGCCGACCCGCAGCTGCACGTAGGCAACGGCCGTCGCATCCTCGCCGCTGCCGACGCCGTGCTCGTGGTAATTGAGCACATGAACGTCCAGCCCCGTCGCGGTGCGCAGCGCGTGGATGAACGCATCGACCGGCCCGTTGCCGTCACCTGTCAGCACCGCCTCGACGCCGTCGATCTTGAGCCGCGCGGTCAGATGCTCGATCGCGCCGTCGGCGGCGCTGTGCTGCGCCCGATGGTCGACATACGCGATCGGGGCAGTCGTCCGCAGATATTCGCGCTCGAACGCGGCATGAATTTCGGATGCGGAGAGCTCCTTGCCGGTCGAGTCGGTGATCTGCTGGATGACCTGGCTGAATTCGATCTGCAGCAGGCGCGGCAGCGCCAGCCCGTAGTCGCGCTCGAGCAGGTAGGCGATGCCGCCCTTGCCGGACTGGCTGTTGACTCGGATGACGGCCTCGTACGTGCGGCCGACGTCGGCGGGGTCGATCGGAAGATACGGAACTTCCCACAGCGCTCTGCCGGCCGCCTCGGCCTCGCGTCTGCGCGGCGAGCCCTTTCTTGATCGCGTCCTGGTGCGAGCCGGAAAACGCGGTGAACACCAGCTCGCCCGCATACGGATGGCGCGGATGAACCGGCAGGTCGGTGCAGTACTCGGCGGTGCGGATGATCACGCCCATGTCGGAAAAATCGAGACCCGGATCGATTCCCTGCGAGTAGAGGTTCATCGCCAGCGTGACCAGGCAGACGTTGCCGGTGCGCTCGCCGTTGCCGAACAGGCAGCCTTCGATCCGGTCGGCGCCGGCCATGACCGCCAACTCGGCCGCGGCGACACCGGTGCCGCGGTCGTTGTGCGGATGCAGGCTCAACAGCGACGCTGTCGCGGCGCGACAGATTGCGATGCATCCATTCGATCTGATCGGCGTAGACATTCGGCGTCGACGACCTCGACCGTCGCCGGCAGGTTGAGGATGATCGGCTTCGCCGGCGTCGGCTCCCAGACGTCCATCACCGCCTCGCAGATCTCCTTGGCGAAGTCGAGCTCGGTCATCGTGAACGTTTCCGGCGAATACTCGTAGCGCCAGTCGACGTCGGGCTGCTCGGCCGCGCACTGGCGGCAAAGCTCGGTGCCGTTGACCGCGATCTCGACGATCCCGGCCTTGTCCTTGCCGTAGACGACGCGCCGGAACAGCGGCGCCGTCGGGTTGTACAGGTGCATGATCACGCGCTTCGCGCCGCGGACCGAGTCGAACGTCCGCCGGATCAGCTCGTCGCGCGACTGCGTGAGGACCTGGATCGTGACGTCGTCGGGAATCAAGATCGTCGTCGATCGAGCTTGCGCACGAAGTCGAAATCGGTCTGCGACGCCGATGGAAATCCGACCTCGATTTCCTTGAACCCGATCCTCACGAGCTGACGGAACATGCGCAGCTTCCGCTCGGCGTCCATCGGCTCGATCAGCGCCTGGTTGCCGTCGCGCAAATCGGTCGACAGCCAGATCGGCGGCCGGGTGATCGTTTGCGATGGCCAGCGTCGATCGGGCGAGATCGATCGGAGGAAACGGGCGGTACTTTTTCGACGGATCAGCTTCCATCATGGTCCTCGTCGCGTAATGCGTCTGACGTGCAACAAACACTCACCCGGTTTCGGGTGGCGCGGGCACTGCTCTACAGAAGGGGGAAAGTTTATCTGCGCGCGGGGCGCAGCAGCAGCAGACCGCCGAGAAGGGCGATCGGGGCAAGGGGTGCGAAGGCACGGGCCAAGCTGCTCATGAAACGACTATAGCCGGATTTGCGGCACTGCGCAACGGCAGCGCGCGCGGGCGAGAACGCCCTCCGGCCAGCCGGCGCTGAAGCAGGCGATCAGCCGCGGCGGCGCTTGAGCGCCAGCCAGCCCGACCAGACGTAACCGGCCAAGGCATAGATGACAAAGCCGGCGAACAGAACGATCGCCGGCTGATAGCTGACCAGCACGAAGAACAGGACGATCGAAAATATGGCCAGAAACGGCACGCTGCGCCGGAGGTTGATCGTCTTGAAGCTGTAGTACTTGAGGTTGCTGACCATGGTCAGGCCGGCAAAGACGGTTACCGCCCAGGCGACCCAGCGGATGCTTTCCGGATCGATCGCATTGTCGTCGGCGATCCAGACGAAGCCGGCGACCAGCGCCGCCGCGGCCGGGCTGGGCAAGCCCTGGAAGTAGCGCTTGTCGGCGACCTCGAGCATCGTGTTGAAGCGCGCGAGCCGCAGCGCCGCGCCCGCGACATAAACGAAGGCCGCGATCCATCCCAGCTTGCCCATGCCGCGCAGCGACCATTCGTAGACGATCAGCGCCGGCGCGGCGCCGAAGGAAACCATGTCGGACAGGCTGTCGTATTCGGCACCGAACGCGCTTTGCGTCTTGGTCAGGCGGGCGACGCGGCCATCGAGGCTGTCCAGCACCATCGCAACGAAAATGGCGATCGCCGCCTGATCGAAACGGCCGTTCATCGCCTGCACGATCGCGTAGAAGCCGGCGAACAGCGATGCCGTCGTGAACAGGTTCGGCAGCAGATAAATCCCGCGCCGGCGCACGCGGTTCTTGATCAGTGCACGTTCCTGCTGAAAATCCCCCATGCGGACAGACTAGCAGTTGGCGTCCAGCCCCGCAAATCAGCTGCGGTCGCGGCGGCGGCGCGCGGCCGTGCGCGTCAGGCGAGCTCGGCGAGCACCGTCGTCGTCGCGTGGACCACGTCGCCGACGGCAACCCGGGGCGTGGCGGTGGCAGGAAGATAGACGTCGACCCGCGAGCCGAAGCGGATGAAGCCGTAGCGCTGTCCGCGCCGAGCGTATCGCCCGGTTCCACATAGCACAGGATGCGCCGCGCGATCAGGCCGGCGATCTGCACGCAGGTCACATCGACGCCGCTGCGCCGTGGCGATGTGCAGCGCATTGCGCTCGTTTTCGAGCGACGCCTTGTCCAGCGCCGCGTTGACGAAGCTGCCCGCGTGATACCACCGTTTCCTGACGACGCCGTCGACCGGGCTGCGATTCGAGTGCACATTGAACACGTTCATGAACACGCTGATCTTGAGCGCGTCGCGCTCGAGATAAGGGTCGCGCGCGCGCTCGACCGACATCACCTTGCCGTCGGCGGGCGAGAGCACGGCATTCGGCTGTCCGGGCACGGCGCGCGGCGGATCGCGGAAGAACTGAACGATGAACACGACCGCGAGCCACGCGAGGATCGCGAAAATCCACCAGCCGAAGTACGACAACGCGATCGCCACGGCCGCGGCGATCGCGATGAACGGCCAGCCCTCGCGGGCGATGATCGGGTGCGGATAGTCGCTGTTCATCCTGGCTGCTACTTCGCCGTGTCGTCGATCTGCTTGCCCATGTCGTCGGCTTGCTTGCGCACCGTGTTTTCCACGCCGCGCGCGCGTTCGATCGCGTTGCGCGGCGTCGTAGTGGCGGAATCGAGCTGGCCGGAGCCATCGGGTGCCTGTCCGCGAGCCGACGTGTTCACCGCCGGCGCGTCGGCCGGCGCCAGCAGGCCGTAGTGCTTGAGCGCCGTCTGCGCCAGCACGGCAACGATCACCAGCGCCAGCAGCAGCACGACCAGCCCGACCCAACCACGCTGGCGCCGGGTCAGTTGCGGGACTGGTCGACCAGCTTGTTCTTGCGTATCCACGGCATCATTTCGCGCAGCTTGCCGCCGACCTGCTCGATCGGGTGCTCGCTGGTCATCCGCCGCCGCGACAGCAGGGTCGGCGCGCCGGCCCGGCTCTCGAGGATGAAGTCCTTCGCGTATTCGCCGGTCTGGATGCCGCGCCAGCGCATCGCGCATCGCCTGGCGGGTTTCGGCGGTGATGATCTTCGGACCGGTCACGTATTCGCCGTATTCGGCGTTGTTCGAGATCGAGTAATTCATCGTGCCGATGCCGCCTTCGTACATCAGGTCGACGATCAGCTTGAGCTCGTGCAGGCATTCGAAGTACGCCATTTCCGGCGCGTAGCCAGCGTCGACCAGCGTCTCGAAACCCGCCTTGACCAGCTCGACGCAGCCGCCGCACAGCACCGCCTGCTCGCCGAACAGGTCGGTCTCGGTCTCTTCCTTGAACGAGGTCTCGATGACGCCGGCGCGCGCGCCGCCGATCGCCGCGGCATACGAAAGCGCCAGGTCGCGCGCCTTGCGGCTGACGTCGCGATGCACGGCGATCAGCATCGGGGTCCCGCCGCCCTGCACATAGGTCGAGCGCACCGTGTGCCCGGGCGCCTTCGGCGCGATCATGACGACGTCGAGGTCGGCGCGCGGCTGCACCTGCCCGTAGTGGATGTTGAAGCCGTGCGCGAACGCGAGCGTGCCGCCCTGCTTGATGTTCGGCTCGACCTCGTCGCGATAGACGGCGGCGATGTGCTCGTCGGGCATCAGCATGATGACGAAGTCGGCGCCCTTGACGGCGTCGGCGACCGGGGCGACCTTGAGCCCGGCTTTTTTCACCTTGTCCCACGACGCCCCGCCCTTGCGCAAGCCGACGGTAACCCGGATTCCCGAGTCGTTGAGGTTCTGCGCGTGGGCGTGACCCTGCGAGCCGTAGCCGACGATCGCGACCTTCTTTCCCTTGATCAGCGACAGGTCCGCGTCCTTGTCGTAATAGACCTTCATCATTGCGACCCCTTTCTAAATCCGCAAGATCCGCTCGCCGCGGCCGATCCCCGATGCGCCGGTGCGCACCGTCTCCAGAATGACGCCCGGCTCGATCGCCTGCAGGAACGCGTCGAGCTTCGAGCCGGTTCCGGTCAACTCGATCGTGTAGCTCTTATCGGTCACGTCGAGGATGCTTCCGCGAAAGATTTCAGCGAGCCGCTTCATCTCGTCGCGATCCTTGCCGGCAGCGCGCACCTTGACCAGCATCAGCTCGCGCTCGATATGGTTGCCGTCGGACAGATCGATGACCTTGACCACCTCGATCAGCTTGTTCAGCTGCTTGGTGATCTGCTCGATGACGTCGTCGGACCCGACGGTGACGATGGTCATCCGCGACATCGTCGCGTCCTCGGTC
>CAWKAQ010000005.1:0-66268 GCA_963847585.1 uncultured beta proteobacterium
AATGTGCGAAAAGCGGCGCCGGTAATGCTCGCGCAGCCCCTCGTGCTGCGTCAGCAGCTCGTAGGTGCGCAGCAACAGCTCCGGAAAATCGACGACACCGTCGCGCTGGCACGCCTGCTCGTACAGCGCGAAGTGCTCGACCTGGCGGCGCGTGAATTCGTCGTGCGCCTCGACCTGGTTCGGGCGCAGGCCCTCTTCCTTCGATGCATTGATCAGGCTCTGGAGCTGCCGCGCCGGAAAGCGCTCGTCGTCGATGTTGTGCGCCTTGTACACCCGCTTGATCATCGCGAGCTGATCCTGCATGTCCATGATCTGGAATGCCTGCGGCAGCTGTGCGTCCCGGTAATGCGCCCGCAGCATCCGGTTGCACAGGCCATGGAAGGTGCCGACCCACATGCCGCGCGTATTCACCGGCGTCAGCGCCGAAAGCCGGGACATCATCTCCTTGGCGGCCTTGTTGGTGAAAGTCACCGCAAGGATCGACAGCGGGCTCGCCTGGCCGGTGGCGAGCAGCCACGCGATGCGCGTCGTCAGCACGCGCGTCTTGCCGCTGCCGGCACCGGCAAGGATCAGCGCCGACGCATGGGGCAGCGTGACCGCGGCGAGCTGTTCGGGGTTGAGATTCTCGAGTAAAGGCGAAGCCATCGGGAGGGGCGCGCCGTCAAGCAGGCGGCGGTCGGCGGACCGTGGGCGATCAATGCGCGCCGGTGCCGCGTAAAGCGCAATTATAGGCGATACCGCGTCGCCACGCCTCGCTCGCCCCAAGCCACCGGGCGTTATAATCGGCCGCGCCCGCCGCCATGCGACCTTCGATCCGATGCCACGCATTCCGCGTATAAGCCCCGCAGCGAACTCGGCGACGACACGGGCGTTCGTGCAATGGATCCGCTCGGCGGCGCCTTACATCCACGCGTTTCGGGGCAAGACCTTCGTCATTGCTTTCGGCGGAGAGGTCGTCGCCGACGAAACCTTCCTGGGCATCGTCCACGATCTCAACCTGCTGCAGAGCCTGGGCATCCGGCTGGTCGTCGTGCACGGATCGAGGCCGCAGATCGAAGCCATCCTCAAGCAGCAGAACATCCCCAGCAAGTACAACCGCGGACTGCGCGTGACCGACGCCGAGACGCTGGACTGCGTGCTGGAGGGAACCGGCCATGCACGCAGCCGCATCGAGGCGCTGCTCTCCCTCGGTGTCGCCAACTCGCCGATGGCCGGCGCGCGCATTCGCGTCGTCGGCGGCAACTTCCTGACGGCGAAGCCGATCGGCGTGCTCGACGGCGTCGATATGCAATGGACCGGCGAAGTCCGTCGCGTCGACGTGTCGGCGATTCGACAGCGGCTCGACGACGGCGACGTCGTGCTGGTTTCGCCGCTCGGATACTCGCCCACCGGGGAGATATTCAACCTCGCGCTGGAAGAGGTCGCGACCCAGGTCGCGGTCCACCTTTCGGCCCACAAGCTGATCTTCCTGATGGAAACCGACGGCGTTCGCAACGGGCGCCGCCAGCTGGTGAGCGAGCTTTCGACGCACGACGCCGAGGCGCTGCTCGCCAGCGAGCGCAAGCTGCCGGCCGACGTCAAGCACTACCTGCCCGGTGCGATCCGCGCCTGCGAGAACGGGGTCAAGCGCGCGCATCTGATTTCCCGCCATCATGACGGCGCGCTGCTGCTCGAGCTCTTCACGCGCGACGGCGTGGGCACGATGGTCGCGGCCGCGCCGCTGGCCCACCTGCGCAGCGCGACGATCGACGACGTCGGCGGCATTCTGGCCATCATCGAGCCGCTGGAGGATCAGGGCGTGCTGGTCCGCCGCTCGCGCGAGCGGCTGGAAATGGAGATCGAGCGCTTCGTCGTCGCGGAGCACGACGGCATGATCGTCGGCTGCGCCGCGCTGTATGCCTTTCCCGGCGAGAAGGCCGGAGAGCTTGCCGCACTGGCCGTGCATCCCGACTTCCGGCGCGAAGGCTACGGCGAGGCACTGCTCCACGAAATCGAACAGCGCGCGCGCAAGCTACGCCTGTCGCGCCTGTTCGTCCTGACCACGCGAACATCCGGCTGGTTCATCGAGCGCGGTTTCGTCGAGAGCGAGCCGTCTCGCCTCCCGCAGCAGAAGCGCGACCTCTACAACTGGCAGCGGCGCTCGCTGGTCTACGAAAAAAGCCCGGTCTAGATCCGGCCGTGCGCGCCCGGCGAGGCGTCGCGTCCGGGCCGGTCGCACCCGGGGCGGGGTGCGATAATTGGCGACCCGGGATCAATCGCGAGAGGACGTTGCAATGGCACGCATGGTTCAATGCATCAAACTGGGGCACGAGGCTGAAGGGCTCGACTTTCCTCCTTATCCGGGCGAGCTCGGCAAGCGCATCTACGAGAACGTATCGAAGCAAGCATGGGCGCAATGGCTCAAGCACCAGACGATGCTGGTCAACGAGAATCGCCTGAGCCTCGCCGACCCGCGCGCGCGCAAGTATCTCGCTGAGCAGATGGAGCGTCATTTCTTCGGCGGGGGCGCCGACGTTGCCTCCGGTTACGTTCCGCCGAAGGAATAACGGGGCCCTCGAGGAGAGGGCGGGCGGTGCCGTCTGCAATGCCTCGACCTCGCTGCGGCAGATGCCCGATGTGTAGAAGGTTCCGGGACCCGGCGGGCCGCCGCGCCGGCAAGCGAATCTGCGAACGATGACCGTTCGATGACAAGCACCCGCGGCGTGATCGTCCAGGGCACCGGCGGCACAAGCGCGTCGTCAAGGGAGGAGCCGCCCGCATTCTGGGGGTGTGCGCTATCGCACACGGGAGCTTGTAACCTACACCTTCAGGTGGCATAGTGTCCGACTCCGCGACGGACCTCGTCGCGCATCCCGGCAAGTCGATCGACACGACCACGGAAGAGGAGGGCCCATGAATCGCCGCAAGATAGTCTTCGCAATGGCTTTTGCACTGGCCGCCGCGCCCGGCATCGCGCTCGGCGCGAGCAAGGCGGAAAAGCAGGCCGAGGTGCGCAAGGCCGCGCAGGGCGCGCTTGCCGCCGTCTACAAGGTGCAGCCGTCGGCGCGCAAAACAATCGAGTCCGCGGCCGGCTACGCCGCCTTCAGCAACTTCGGCATGAAAATCCTTGTTGCAGGCGGTGGTTCGGGCGAGGGCATCGCGGTCAATAACAAGACCAAGGCAACAACCTACATGAAGATGGCCGAGGTACAGGCCGGCATCGGGTTCGGGGCCAAGAAGTTTCAGGTGGTCTGGGTGTTCGAGAACGAGGCAGCCCTGAACAACTTCGTCAACTCCGGCTGGGAGTTTGGCGGACAAGCGACCGCGGCGGCGAAGGCTGGCGACAAAGGGTCCGCGTATCAGGGCGCGGTCGCAGTATCGCCGGGGGTCTGGATTTACCAGGTCACCGACAAAGGCCTGGCGCTGGAACTCACCGCCAAGGGCACCAAGTATTACAAGGACACCGATCTGAACTGAGAAAAGAAGTGCGCTCGGCGACCGGCCCGTCCGGTCGAACCGGAGCGCGGCACTCCGGTACCGCCACCCACAGGTCCGGTTGTTTGGATAGCGCCGCGTCCCGGTGGCCCCGATCAGGGGCTGCGTCACCAGCTTGGGGGTTTTGCCTTACCGACATTCCTGCAGGGGGGCAACATGGACTTCTCGGCAATAGGCGGTTCGTTCCAAAACGCATTGGGCGCAGAACTTCCCCGCATCCTCGGCGCACTTCTCATACTCATCATCGGCTGGACCCTGGCAGTCGTCGTGCGAGGCGGAGTCCGGCGGCTGCTCGCCGCGGCGCGACTGAATAGACGGATCGCCGAGACCACCGAGCAGAAGGTCGATCTGGAATACGGGCTTTCTGCCACGGCCTTCTGGCTGATCATCCTGATCACGCTGATCGGCGTCTTCAACACCCTCAATCTGATTCTCGCTTCCGGCCCGTTCGAGGTCCTGGTCAAGCAGGTCGCCGCCTACCTGCCGCGGGTGGTCGCGGGCGGGCTGCTCATCCTCGTTGCCTGGCTTGCGGCCGTGGCAGTGCGCGCCGTCGTCAACCGCGTGCTCGATACCAGCGGCCTGGACGAAAAGCTCTCGGCCAATGCCGGCATGCAGCCGATGCGCAAAAGCGTAGGCAACATGCTTTTCTGGCTGGTGATCCTGCTGTTCGTGCCTGCGATCCTCAATGCCTTCGATCTGAGCGGGCTGCTCGACCCGGTCAAGGCGATGGTGGCGAAGATCCTCGACACACTGCCGAACATCTTCGCCGCGTTCCTCATCGGATTCGTCGGCTGGCTGCTTGGAAAGGTGCTCGCGGGGCTGGTGACGAATATCCTCGCCACGGCCGGTGCCGATGAGGGCGCACGTCGCCTGGGCCTCGATCCGACGCTGCGCATCTCGCAGATCGCCGGCACGATCGTGATGATCCTCGTGTTCGTACCGGCGCTGATCGCCGCGCTGGATGCCCTCAGGATCGAGGCGATCTCGAGACCCGCAACCGACATGCTGGCCAGGTTTCTCGCGGCTGTTCCGAACCTCGTTGCCGCGGCGCTGATCCTCGCGGTGACCTACTACGTCGCCAGGTTTGTCGCGCAGCTCCTCGGACGTCTGCTGAGCGCCATGGGCTTCGACACGCTGCCGCAGAGGCTCGGCCTCACGGGCATCTTCGCGGGCGGTGCGCAGCCGTCGCGACTGGTATCGATGCTGGTCCTGTTCTTCGCCATGCTGTTCGCCGCCGTCGAGGCAGCGAACCGTCTCGAATTCACCCAGGTCCGCGACGTCATGACATTGTTCATCCGGTTCGGCGGCAACATAGTCCTCGGCGCCGTGATTCTGGTCATCGGCTCCTGGCTGGCCAACGTCGCGCACGGCGCCATTCGCCGTGCCGACGTCACGCATTCGGAGGGCCTTGCCGGGATTGCACGGGTTGCCATACTGGGCCTGGTCATCGCCATGGGGCTGCGCGCGATGGGCATCGCCGACGAAATCGTGGAACTGGCGTTCCTTCTGACATTCGGGGCGGTCGCCATCGCGGTGGCGCTGTCGTTCGGACTAGGCGGCCGAGAAGCCGCAGGCAAGCAGATGGAGTATTGGCTGGCCAAATTCAGAAGGAGCGGATGATCCTGATGCGGACAATCCGTCCATTGCCCGCGGCGCCAGCGCGAACCTGAATCGCGCCCTGGCGCTCGGCCGAGGCGACGGCTAGTGCAAGCCTAGCCGCCTTCGCCTTTCGGCCGCCGCGCGTAGAAATCGGCGAGCTCGCCGATCTCTTTGGCCGACATCGAACGGACCATGTTGCGCATCTGCGCATGGCTGTCGTTGCGCCGCGTTTCCTTCTGGAATTCGTTGAGCTGAACGACAAGGTACTCCCTGGGCATGCCTTCGAGCCACGGCGCGCCGAGCTTGTGGTCGGTGCCGCCATGACATGCGATGCAAGGCGCGATGTTGCGCAACGGGTCGCCAACCCTTACCAGCGCGGGCGCCGAGCCCTCGCTGTATCGCGCGGGCGCCGTGCGCGCCTTGGGCAGCGAGTCGTAGTAGGCCGCGATGTCGGCAATGTCGCGGTCCGAGAGATTGCGCGCCAACGCTATCATGAAGGCATGGATCCGGTTGCCGCGCTTGTAGTCTTCCAGCTGCTTGATCACCACCTCCGGGTATTGCCCCGCGAGATTGGGCGCGTCGGCTTCGCTCATGCCCTGCACGCCATGGCACATGCTGCACTGCTGGAGCGCGATCGTCGCCCCCCGCCCGACGGCGTCGCTCGAGCCCGGACGCGCCATCGCAGACGCGAGAACGACGCTGGTGGACGCCGGGCCCGCCTTGTCGGCTGCCGCGCCGGCGCCCCAGTTGCCGGGCAATCCCGCTGCCCGGCAGATGCTGGCCCAGAAGCCGCCGGCACGGTAATCGCCCTGCACCGAGGGCAGCACGACGAATCCCACCAGGAACGACAGCACGGTGAGAACGACGAGCGACACGACGCTCCATCGGAACCACGGGTTGCCCCACGTATAGAGGCGCTCGTCGTCCATCACGGCCCCCCGATGGTGATCGCGGGCACGGACGTATTCTTGAGAAGCGCGAGCTGCGCGATCGGATAGCCGTAGTTCACGACGGTAAGACCGATCATCATCGCCACCCACAGGCCGAAGCTGTTCAGTGCCGCAGGCGTGCGCTCGTTAACGTGAGCGGTGCGACTGAACGTGTACGGCGCCGGCGCGGCACCGGCACGGCCCGCGCGAGCGAGCACGTACACGAACAGGAACGCCGAAATAACGAGCAGCAGCCCACCGATTGTCGACGCCGTGACCGTCCACGCCTGCGGGTGCAAGACAGCGTTGGAATAGTCGTAGTAGGCCATGCGGCGAGGCATGCCCAGCAATCCCACGAGATGCCACGGCAGCGAGAGCACCAGCATGCCGACGAACCACAGCCACAGCTGTGTCCTGACGAGCCCTTGCGGAAGCGGCCCGCATTGCGTCAGCTGCGGCCAAAGGTCGTAGGCGACCATGAAATACATGATCACGATGGCGCCGCCGAAGATGAGGTGGAAGTGCCCGGTCACCCACTGCGTGTTGTGCACCGACTCGTTGAGCTGGTAGCTCATGTTGATGATGCCGCCCGCCCCGCCGAAGCCCAGCATGACGAACGAGAAGGCCACCGCCAGCATCATCGGGTTGTCCCACGGCAGCGCTTTCACCCAGCCCAGCAGGCCCGTGCCGCCGCGCAGCCGGCCCGCGATCTCGACCGAGGCCACGATCGTGAACACGGTCAGGAGCGTCGGCACCGACACCACCGCCGTCATCGCTGCGTGCACGAACTTGAAGCCCGCGCCGATCTGCGGATCGGCGAACAGGTGATGGATGCCGATCGGCATCGAGAACACGAGGAACAGCACGAAGGCCACGCGGCCCATCGTGTCGCTGTACAGCCTGCCGCCGATCGCCCGCGGGACGATGGTGTAGAAAGCGATGTACGCCGGCATCAGCCAGAAATACACGATCGCGTGCAGGGTCCATGAAAAGAACACGCGCGACAGGCCCGCATCGATCGTGCTCTTGAAGCCGAGCGCAACCGGCAATATGAGAAAGAGCACTTCGATGGCTGCGCCGACCGATGTCCAGGCCCACAGATAAGCACCGGTCACGTTGCCGAACATGGCAAGCGGTATCGCGCGGCCCGGATTGTCTTTTTTCCAGGCGCGCAGGTTGATCGACATCAACGCGACCCAGATCCACGAACCGACCACGACCAGCACGACCCCGATGTAGTAGAACGGACTCGCGATCATCGGCGGGTAGAACGTGTAAAGGACGGACGCCTTTCCGCTCGCCACGGTGGCGGCGGCCATCACGGTCCCCGCGACGACCAGCCAGAATCCCGCCCAGGCCCAGCGCAAGCCGATCAGCGGTCGCTTCAGCGCGAGCTCGGTGATGGCGTAGCCGAACCCCATCGCAACGAGCGTCGGAAGCACGTAGGCCATGACCGTCCCGTGCGCGGTCACCGAGCGGTAGTAATGCTCGGGGTTGCTGATCCATTCATGCAGCGGGCTTCGCACGTACATCTGCCATTCGCCCAGCACGATGGCGAGCAGGAAGCCCGCGAAGGCGACCCAGAAATGCGCCAGCACGAGCTTCCTAGCGAGAAACACAGCTCACCCTTTCGCTGCGGCGCGTCCGCGCGACGAACTCGTCGGGCGCGATGACCTGCACCCTCGCCCACATCGCCTCGTGGCCGGTGCCGCAGTACTCGTGGCAAGGCATCAGGTGCTCGCCGGTCTTGGGAAACGTCGTGGTGAACGTGGCCACGAAGCCCGGCACCAGCATGACGTTCGCGTTGGTCGTGCCGACGATGAAGCCGTGCACGACGTCGGTGCTCGTGCCGCGGAACGTGACGGGCGTTTCCGCGGGAACGACGATGCATGACGGCTCGAACGAATATTGCTGGGCGACGAGGCGCGCGATCACCCTGCCGTCAGGAGCAACACTCGTTCCCAGATTGCTTTCGACGAACTCTCCGGTGACGTGAAGGGTGCGCGGGTCGACCGTCTCGACACGCGAGGGGGGCATCGCCGCCCATTGCAGCCCGGTGAAAATCATCATCGCCACCAGCAGCAGAATGATGATGCCGACGACGAGCGCCCAGCGGCGTTCGGCAGCGACGGCGACCCCATGCGAGTCGGGCGGCACTGCGGGAGGCGCCGCAGCGGCGTTCATTGCACGGCCCCTCGCGGGAGGTAGACCAGGAAATAGAATCCGAAATAGAGCGCTACGACGATCGCCGCGGCGATGCCCGCCAGCGCAAAGGCACCGGAAGGGCCGCGGCGGACGATTTCGTCGACTTCGGCGTCGCTGCGGGCGTCATCGCTCTGTGTTGGCGTCACGGTCTCCTCCTCATTCCGGCAGAAGCGTGCGCAGCTCGTTCGTCTGCGCGGGCGTGACCGGCGTACCGCTGTTCTCCCAGGCCGTGCGGATGTAGGTCACCACGGCGGCGGCCTCCGCGTCATCCAGGATGTGCGCGAATGGCGGCATCCCGTGCGGTCGCGGATTCTTGCGCGTGCCCGGCGGATAGCCGCCGTTCAGGACCATGCGGATGGAGTTCACGGGCGAGGCCATCGTGATCGATTGATTGCCGGCGAGCGGTGGAAACTGCGGCGGCTGTCCTTTGCCCTCCGCACCGTGGCACATCGCGCACTGCGTCGCGTAGACCTTGCGGCCGGTTTCCATGACGTCCGGACTGACCAGACGCGCCTGGCTCGTCGGCGGCGCCTCGGAGTCGCGCTGGGGCAGCGCTTTGAGATACACCGCCATGGCTTCCACGTCCTCGTCGGAGAGGTACTGAAGGCTATTGTAGACGACCTCGGCCATCGGGCCGTACACCGTGGCGCGATTCGAGACTCCCACCTGCAAAAGGTCGGTGATGTCCTTGATGCTCCAGTGTCCGAGGCCCGCTTCGCGGCCGCTGGTGAGCGATGGCGCGTACCAGTTCTGGTTCGGAATCATTCCGCCTTCGAAGGCTTGCGACTCGCGCGATCCGCCGAGCCGGTTGATGGCGGTATGGCACATCGCACAGTGGCCGAGGCCCTCCACGAGATAAGCGCCGCGGTTCCATTGCGCCGATTGCTTCGGATCCGGGACGTATTCGCCTTCCTTGAAGTACAGGGCGCGCCAGCCGACGAGAAGATCGCGCTGGTTGAACGGAAAACGCAGCTCGTGCGGCCGGTTTTTCTGCTGGACCGGCGGCACCGACATCAGGTACGCGTAGATCGCGTCCGAGTCTTCGCGGGTGACCCTGCTATATGACGCGAACGGCATGGCGGGATACATCAGCGATCCGTCGCGCGAGATCCCGGTGTGCATCATGCGATAGAAATCGTCGCCGCTCCATTTGCCGATGCCGGTCTCGTCGTCGGGCGTGATGTTCGGCACGTAAAGGTTGCCGAATGGCGTCGCCATCGCACGCCCGCCGGCGAACTCGCGGCCTTCCGCCGCCGTGTGGCACGCCACGCAGTCGCCGGCGCGTGCGAGATATTCGCCGCGAGCGAGGAATTGCGTGGTCGCGCTGGTCGCCGTCGCGGTCGGGCTGGTCTGCGGCAGCATGCCCGGTCGAAGCAGCGCCAAGCCGATTGCGCCGAGAATCACGAGCACGACCGCGCCAATGGCGATGCGAAGGCCGATGCGCATCAGCGCTGGCTCCCGCACGCGAGCGGCATGCGAACGAGATTCTGCGACTCGGGCGACGCGTCCTTCGGTGCTTCCTGCCGCGCCAGCCACACCGAGACTGCGGCGACGTCGGACTCGGACAGCCGCGATGCAATGCGCTTCATGCAGTCGGGTTCCGCCGCGTGACGGCTGCCGACACGCCAGCGCGTGAGCTGGGCGGCGATATAGTTGGAACGCAGCCCGGCGAGCCCCGGGATACCGGGCTCCATGCCCGTCAATCGCGTGCCGTGGCAGGCCACGCAGGGTGGAATGCCCTTGCTCGGCATCGCCGGCTGTCGCGATGTCGTGGCCGCGAGCCACCAACTTCGGATCGGCCGCCGTCTCATCCTTGCCCTCGAACGGCGGGCGCTGTTTTGCGTAGTACTCCGCCATTTCGCGCAGATACGCGTCGGGCAGATACGCGACCAGGTAGTTCATCGGAGGGTACTGTCTCGCCCCGTCCCGAAACGCGATCAGCTGGTTGTAGAGATAGCCCGCGGGCTTGCCGGCGATCCGGGGAAAGGCGCCAGCTCAGCGTGCCTTGCCCGCTCTGCCCGTGGCAGGTCACGCATCCTTGCACCCGGGCCTCCATCGAGTCCAGGGTCTTGAACGCCGGCACCGCTTCGTTCTGCGCCAAGCCGGCCGAAGCGTGGAGGCAACACACAGCAAGCACGGACGCGGCCCAAGTTGCCGCGGCAGCGCACGCGCACGTCGGTTAGATGGCGTCACTCGGGGAACGGGACTAGGGCGTCGATGGACAACCAGCGCAGAGTCTAACACCGCTCGACCTGCCGACGGGAGCCAACGTGAACCGGTGAGTAGCCCGGGAAATTGGCATGCCCAGGTTGGGTCGACTGCAGGCGTCGAACGCAATAAGATCGAACAAGCGCAGTTGGGATGGACGGCGAACGGGGGAGACTTATGACAACGACCGACGCAACAGCGATCAGCCGCTATCCGGTTCTGAAGCTCGAAAGACTTGTTCGAAGGCATCCGCGCGCGGATGCTCGAGGTGCAGGAAGCGGTCGTTGGGGCGCAGGCCGCGTTGCGTGCTGTCCCGCAGTTTTGCGGAACGGGCTATTACATCGCCCCGTGGAGCTGGGCCGGAGACGAAAATGGCTTGGTCGCGTCCACCACGAACAGGATGAGCGCGCTCAGCTCGGTCGTGCCACTGTTGAAGACTTCCATCGGCATGCCGGCAGAATGTCCATTCATCGTGTGGCCGGCCTCGACATGATCAACTCCCTGCGGAGTTCTTTGACCCAGCTCACCGGAGATCACGTAGAAGGATTCGGAGCCCGGATGACTATGCGGCGGTGTCGTCGCTCCGGGTGGCCCAGAACCGTAGTTGATCCGCAGCAGATACTCGGGTGCGGTGATCCGCGGCACGGGCCCGATCTCGGCGACTTTAGTTCCACCAGGTGTCGAGCCGCCCTTGGGGCCGAGCGTAAGGAGCCAGTCCTTGCCCGCTACCTCAACAGCCAGCGAGGTCGCGCTGTCATAACTTACCGTGTCTGGGTTCCAACGACCGGGACCGATGGCGGCCTGCGCCTGCGCCAAGGTGGGGAAATTCTCGATCCGCCAATACAGGGGACCATCGGGCAGTTGCTTGACCCTCTTCTCGGCCACGGGCTTGACGACATAGACTCCATCGGCTGCGGCTGTCGGTTGCACCGCAAGCAGCGCCGACACCAATACCGTGGCAATACCCATAGGAAGACGTTTCATCGCTGTTCCTCCTTCGATTTGACGATTGCGGAAGGCCATCCAAGCAATGCCGGCAGAGGATGCTTAGGCGCTATTCGGGATAGAAGCCCGACGCAACCAGGCCCGGAACTCCGTCGATCTTCACTGCCTTTACATAAGCCCATTTCTGGGATGGCGTGGTCTGCCCGGGTTTCGGGAACATGTAATCGACCCATCCGGATCCCTTGGTTTCCGCGGTTTGAATAATTGCATCGTGAAACAATTTGCCGTTGGCATCCTTTTGGCCGGTAACGCTGGTTCCCTCCCGGGCTGGAAAAGCCGGATTCAACAGGACATTGGATTTGAGATCGTAGACAAACAAATATGTGTCTCCGTGGAACCACTCGCTGTTCTTCACCCTGAAGTCCGCAAAGGCCGCCTTGCCTTTGCTGTCGATGAGTGCCGCGGCCTTGTTTACCAACGCTTCGACTTCTCGCACCTTCTCGGACGGCGGCGGAGATGACTGAGAAAATGCCGGTGACGCGAACCCAGAACAATCCGGCAACCACAAAGCTACCAACAGGAGAGCATTTCCTTTCATGGTATCGCTCCAACGCCACTCTCGGACTGGAAATAGCCAGTTGTTGCGGCCCGGAGTTGGGTCGCGCAGTCGGTTGCAACCCATGTCTGGGACCGTGCAAGGATATGTATGTTCCCAAGATGGCGGATGTCCGCTGCCGGGACCGAACTGGACGTCGGTGGAGTCGATGCGCAGGAGTTGCTGACCGAGTGGAGCGGCTCTTTCGGACGTTTGGGTCGGTCGCGTTCTTGGCTGGTAGACTCATTGCGTGAGCGCGCCTCCAATCAGCCGATACCCGGTACCGAAGCTCGAGGAACTGCCCGAAGACATCCGCGCGCGGATGCTCGAGGTGCAGGAGAAAGCCGGCTTCATTCCCAACGTTTTCCTGACGCTCGCCCATCGCCCCGACGAGTTCCGCGCGTTTTTCGCCTACCACGATGCGCTGATGCTGCGCGATTCCGGCTTGAGCAAGGCCGAGCGCGAGATGATCGTCGTTGCCACATCCGGCGCCAACGATTGCCTGTATTGCATCGTCGCGCACGGCGCGATCCTTCGCATCTATGCCAAGAATCCGCTGCTCGCCGACCAGGTCGCGGTCAACTATCGCAAGGCGGACATCAGCGCCCGGCAGAAGGCGATGCTCGGCGTTCGCGCTCAAAGTCGCGTTGCGGTCGGTCGAGCTGGTCGATGCCGACTACGAAGCGCTGCGGGCCCACGGCTTCACCGACGAGGACATCTGGGACATCGGCGCGATCGCGGCTTTTTTTGCGCTGTCCAACCGGATGGCCAACCTGATCGCCATGCGGCCGAACGACGAGTTCCACCTTCTCGGACGACTGCCCAGAAAACTAGGCTAGGGACTCGCGCGGCCGTCCGGCCTCGGATAAACTCCGCTTTCGCCGCACGCTGCGGTCCTCGAGGAATGTTCAAATGAATCGTTACAACGTGGTCGTTGCCGCCGTCGCCTTCGCCGCTCTTGCTGGCTGCGCGACGACACCGACATCAGCCGGCTGCCGAGTCCGAACCGGACGACAAGGCGTACGTCACCGGCAGCCGTTTGCCGGTGCGCGACAACAGCACGAGCGCAAACGTCAAGGGCATCGCCAACAAGAATGCCATCGACGACATGATGAATCGCGCCAGCCAGACCTACATTCCGCCCAAAGGCACCGACGAACTAGAGGCGCAGGCGAATACGCTGCCGACGGCTAGACCCGGCAGCGGGCTGCGACGAATTCGGTGAGCCTGTCGACGCAGGCAGCGATGTCCTCTTGCGTCGTATCGAGGATGAGGTCGGCCGCCTGCGGCTCTTCGTAGGGGCTGTCGATGCCGGTGAAATCCTTGAGCTCGCCTTCGCGCGCCCGCCGGTAGAGGCCTTTCGGGTCGCGCGCCTCGCATGCCGCCAGGTCGGCCTTGACGTAGATCTCGAGGAAATGCCCTTTGGCCACCGCGGCCCGCGCCCGGCGCCTGTCGTCGCGGTAGGGTGAGATGAACGCGGTGATGCACACGAACCCGGCTTCGGCGAACAAGGCGGCGGCCTCGCCGACGCGGCGGATATTTTCCTGTCTGTCCTCGGGCGAGAAGCCCAGGTTGGCGTTCAAGCCTCGCCGCACGTTGTCTCCGTCGAGCACGTAAGTCGCGTAGCCCGCCGTCGAACAGGCGCCGCTCCAGCGCCATCGCCAGCGTCGATTTCCCCGCGGCCGACAAGCCGGTCAGCCAGACGACCGCCCCAGCGTGCCCGAACCGTGAAGCGCGCTCGGTCTCGGTCACCTGATGGCGCATCGGCGTAAGATTCCGCGCGCGTTCCGGCATTGCGCGATGATCGGGATAGCCGCTGGCGTCGATGATGCCCCCGCCGACGGTGACATAAGCGTCGCGCAGGACGAACCGCCCGGTCGCCGGCATCGCCGCAAAATCGTCGACCGCGATCAGCTCATGCGCACGCAAGGTCACGCTGGCGATTTCTCCGGCCGCGATCGTGCTCGCCAGTTCCGGCGCCAGCGTTGCTACATCGATGCGGTGGCGAATCGCCTGAACGCGCACCGCGGCGCTTCGTGTTCCCAGCTGCATCGTCAGCTCGCGGCCCGGAACCAGCGGCGTTGCCGAAAGCCAGAAGATTTCGGCGTCGAATACCGCCGTCAGCTTTGGCGCGTGCTCGCGATGACTCGCCATGTCGCCGCGCTCGACGACCAGCGGCCGGTCGAGAACGATCGAAGCATTGTCGCCGGCCTCGACCTCATCGGGCGCGGCGCCGGGCCACGCCAGCAATTCGGCGACCTTGGCGGCGCGTCCCGAGGGCGAAAACACCAGCTCGTCGCCTACGGCCAGGCGCCCCGAATCGAGGCGGCCCGCGAGCACGCGCCGCTCACCGTGACGATAGACGTCCTGTATCGGCATGCGCAGCGGCAGCGCATGTTCGGGCGTCGCCGCCGGCAGCGCTTCGAGCGCATCGACCAGCGACGGGCCGCGATACCAGCCGGGCATCGCGCCGCGTTCGCGCAGGTTGGCGCCGTCTCTTGCCGACACCGGAACGATCGCGCGCGGCTCGATGCCGATTTTATGCAGCGCGACGGTGACTTCGTGTGAGCGCGCGGCAAATGCGGCTTCGGCGTAACCGACCAGGTCCATTTTGTTGATCGCGACCAGCAGCGCATGCACGCCCAGCAGCTTCAGCAGATAGGCGTGCCGCAGCGTCTGCTCCTCGCTGCCTGCCTGGACGTCGAGCACCAGCAGCGCCGCGGCCGCGGACGACGCCCCGCCGATCATGTTCTTCAGCAGCTCCTTGTGGCCCGGGCGCATCGATGACGACGAACTCGCGGTGCGGCGTCTTGAGCCGCACGCGGGTCGTATCCAGCGTGATCGCCTGGTCGCGCTCGGCCTGAAAGCCGTCGAGCACAAACGACCATTCGAGCGGAACGCCGCGCCGGGTCGACATCGCCGCGAGCTCCTCGGCCTTGCCGGCGGGCAACAGATCGAGCTCGTGCAGCAACCGGCCCAGCAGCGACGACTTGCCGTGATCGACATGGCCGGCAAGGACGAGCACCAGCGGAGCCGCGCGCTCCATCACATGTAGCCGGCCGCGCGCAGCCGTTCGAACGTGTCTTCCCTCTCGTGATCCATCGCACGCCCGGCGCGCTCGCTCTGTCGGGTCTGCTCCAGCTCGGCAATGATCTCCGGAATCGTCGCGGCGTCCGAATCGATCGGGAACGTGATGTCGGACTCGCCGAGCGAGCGATAGCGCTTGCCGCCGCGGGCGAAATAGAGCTCGCAAACCGGGATGCGCTCGCGCTCGACATACCGCCAGATATCGAGCTCGGTCCAAGCCAGCAGCGGATGCACTCGCACATGCACGTCGGCCGGAAAATCGGTTTGATAGTGATCCCAGAATTCGGCCGGCTGGTCGCGAAAGTCCCAGCTTCCATCGGGCCGGCGCGGACTGAAGACGCGCTCCTTGCCGCGGATCAATTGCTCGTCGCGGCGGATGCCGAGCAGGATTCCGCGGAAACCCCGCTCGGCGATGATCGCTTTCAATCCCAGCGTCTTGCGCGCCGCAGCGCGCGCGGCCGGCGGCAGCGTCGCATCGGTCGCCTCGACCGGGGGACAGGCCGCGTTGACGTAATCGAGGCCCCATTCGGCGAGCAGGCGGTCGCGGAATGCGTAGACCTCGGGAAATTCGTTGCCGGTATCGAGCAGCATCACCGGGAACGGAACGCGGCCCAGAAACGCCTTGCGCACGAGCCAGACCATCGTGTTCGAATCCTTGCCCAGCGACCAGAGCATCGCGAGCGGCTTCAGCCGCGCATAAGCCTCGCGGATGACGTGGATCGACTGTTGTTCGAGAGCGTGCAGGTAGTCTGGCATCGGCTTGGCGCGGACCGCATCGGCTATGCGGGAGATGGATGGCGGGCGCAATGATAACAGCCGGCGGTGACCGTCACGTTACCCGGCGGCGCGGCATCCGATTGATAGACGATCTTCCCGTCGACCAGCGTATAGCGCACCCGGCCGGCGAGCTCGAGGCCCAGGAACGGCGTGTTCTTACCCTGGCTTTTCAGCGCGTCGCGCGTAACCGTCCAGGCTTCGTCGATGGCGACGATGCAGACATCGGCGGCAGCGCCCGCGGCGAGATGGCCGGCATCGACGCCGAGTACCCGGGCCGGCTCTGCCGTGATGCGGGCAAGCGCTGCGGCCAGCGGAATCTTCGCCTCGTGCGCCCATTTGAGCGTCAGCGGCAGCAGCAGCTCCAGGCCCGTCGCGCCCGGCTCGGCCTCGGCGAACGGCAGCTGCTTGCTGTCGTCGTCGACCGGCGCGTGGTCGGAGCAAATCGCGTCGATCGTGCCGTCGGCAAGGCCGGCGCGCAGTGCATCGCGGTCGCGCGCGCTGCGCAGCGGCGGGACCAGGTGGCATTGCGCATCGAACCACCCGATGTCGATGTCGCACAGATGGACGTGGTGAACGGCGACGTCGCAAGTCAGCTTGAGGCCGGCGCGCTTCGCCTCGCGCACCCGCGCCACGCCTTCGCGCGTCGACAGTCGCGCGATGTGCACGCGGGCGCCGGTTTCCTGCGCCAGCGCGAGGATCATGTCCAGTGCAATGATCTCCGCCGAGGCCGGGATCGCGGCCAGGCCCAGCCGGGTCGCGACCTCGCCGTCATGCGCGACGCCGCCGCGCGCGAGATAGGCGTCCTGCGGGCGAAGCCAGACCGGATAGCCGAACGTCGCCGCGTACTGAAGCGCGCGGCGCAGCACCTGCGTATCGGCGAGCGGCGCGTCGGCATGCGAGAAGGCGACGCAGCCGGCTTCGGTCAGCTCGCCCATTTCGGTGATGTTCTCTCCCTTGAGTCCGACGGTCAGCGCGCCGACCGGATAGACGTGTGCCTGGTTGAGCGATCGCGCGCGGTGCTTGAGCATTTCGACCAGCCCGGGCTCGTCCAGCGACGGGTCGGTGTCCGGCGGGCAGGCGAGACTGGTGACACCTCCGGCGATCGCGGCGTTCATTTCCGATTCGAGCGTGGCCATGTATTCGAATCCCGGCTCGCGCAGGCGCGCCGCGAGGTCGATCAGGCCCGGGCAGACGACGCATCCTGTCGCATCGATGATTCTGCCGGCGCGCCAGCCGGCGGGCGGGCTGCCGACGCCGGCGACCTTTCCGGCGGCGACGAACAGCGAGGTCTTGCCATCGACGCCATGCCGCGGGTCGATCAGACGCCCGTTCCTGATCTCGACGTTCGTCGCGGTCATCGTCGCGGCGCTGCTCAATTGCCCGCCAGCATGCTCATCACCGCCATCCGCACCGCAATGCCGAACGTCACCTGCGGCAGGATCACCGAATGCGCGCCGTCGGCGACCGCCGAGTCGATCTCGACGCCGCGATTCATCGGGCCCGGGTGCATGACGATCGCGTCAGGCTTGGCCAGCGCCAGCTTTTCCGTCGTCAAGCCGTAGTGCTTGAAGTATTCGCCCGCTGACGGCAGCAGCGCGCCCTTCATGCGCTCGCTCTGCAGGCGCAGCATGACGACCACGTCGGCGCCGGCCAGGCCGGCGCGCATGTCGTGGAACACGCGCACACCCATGCTCTCGACCGCAGCCGGCAGCAGCGTCTGCGGCCCGATCACCCGAACTTCGGTCGTGCCCAGCGTCGTCAGGCCGTGGATCAGCGAGCGCGCGACGCGCGAATGCAGCAGGTCGCCGACGATCGCGACCGTCAGCCCGTGGAAATCCTTCTTGTAGTGACGGATCGTGAACAGGTCGAGCAGGCCCTGGGTCGGATGCGCGTGGCGGCCGTCGCCGGCGTTGATCACGTGGATGTGCGGCCGGTCCGCCGCCGAAAGATGCTGGGCGATCAGGTGCGCGGCGCCGCTTTGCGCATGGCGCACGACGAACATGTCGGCGTTCATCGCGACCAGATTGTCGATCGTGTCGAGCAGGGTCTCGCCCTTGCTGGTCGACGACACGCCGATGTTCAGGTTGATCACGTCGGCCGACAATCGCTTGGCGGCGATCTCGAAGGTCGTGCGGGTGCGCGTGCTGTTCTCGAAGAACAGGTTGAACACCGTCTTGCCGCGCAGCAGCGGCACCTTCTTGACGTCGCGCTCCGCGATCGACACGAACGGCAGCGCGGTATCGAGTATGCGATCGATGACGGGAGCGGGCAGTCCTTCCAGCGTCAGCAGGTGCTGCAACTCGCCGTCGCCGTTGAGCTGCGGGTTACGCACCAGGCGCGCTTTCGATCGGCTCCACCGACAATTCGAAGCGGCCGTCCAGATGCCGCTGCAGCACGATCGATGAATCGCGCGCGACGGCCACCCGCGCGCCGACGTAGGCGGCTTCGATCGGCAACTCGCGCCCGCCGCGGTCGATCAGGACCGCGAGCTCGATCGACTCCGGCCGCCCATAGTCGAACAGCTCGTTGATCGCCGCGCGGACCGAGCGGCCGGTATAGAGCACGTCGTCGACCAGCACGATGCGGCTGTTGCCGACTTCGAACGGCAAGGTCGTGGTGGCGACCTTGGCGCGCAGCCCCTTCTTGCCGAAGTCGTCGCGGTAGAACGAGACGTCGATGAAGCCGACCGGGTGCTCGCCTGGCAGTATTTCGGCAAGTCGCTCCGCAAGCCATGCGCCGCCGGAATAGATGCCGACCAGCTTGGCGTCGTAGGCGATAGCCGCGCCCATTTTCTCCGCCAGGGCGGCGATCGTCGCTTCGGCCTCCGGCAGGCCGTCGCCGCGTCTGGTCAGGTGCGGGTGAGCTGATCAAGAGTATGCCTGCAGGATGATTTGCGCCGCGACCTGGTCGCGCAGCGGCTTGTGCCCGCGCTCGCCGACGCCCGCATCGGAGAGTGCGGCCGACGCGGCTTCCGTCGTGTAGCGCTCGTCGACGAGCTCGACCGTGCAGCCGAAAGCGAGCCTCCAGTCGTCGCGCGAATTCCTGAGCGCGCGCCGTCATCGCGTGGGGCGTTCCGTCGGCGTGCGTCGGCAAGCCGACGACCAGCAGCGCCGGTTGCCATTCGCGAACCAGCGATGCGATCGCGGCAAGCCGGTCATCGTCGCGGTCCGCAGCGATCGTGGCCAGCGGATGCGCGAGCCCGAGCGTCGTCTCGCCGACTGCGACGCCAATGCGCCGGGTGCCGAAATCGAATGCGAGTATGGTGCCGGCGCGCGCAGCGGGCCGCAGCAAGGTCGCCGCCAAGCTCACGCGTGCCCGACGGCGTCGGACAGCCTGGAAAAATCGATTCCGAGCAGCTTCATCGCCGCCGACAGCCGCGTTTCGGCCGGCAGGGCGAACATCACGTCGGGATCCGCCTCGACGGTAAGCCAGGCATTCTGCGCGATTTCCTGCTCGAGCTGGTCGGCCGACCAGCCAGCATAGCCGAGCGAGACCAGTACATCGTGCGGGCCCTTCGCCGTGACCGACGGCTTCGAGGATGTCCTTCGACGTCGTAAGGCCCAGGTCGTCGCTGATCGCCAGCGTCGACTGCCAGCTGCCGAGCGGCCGGTGCAGGACGAAACCGCGGTCGATCTGGACCGGACCGCCGTAATGCACTGGCGCGGCCCGAAGATCGGAATCGCCGAGCGGCACCTGGATTTGCTCGAACAGCGAGGAAAGCGTCATGTCGATCGGCTTGTTGATCACGATGCCGAGCGCGCCTTTTTCGTTGTGCTCGCAGACATAGATCAATGTATGCGCGAAATGGGGATCGGCCATGCTGGGCATGGCGATCAGGAAATGGTGGGTCAGATTGACCCGCGATTCACCCATGCGGCTGCCAGTGCGGGATAGCCCATGACCGCAATTGTAGTCGCCGCCGCCCGCTGGCACAAATGCCCGGGCAGGCCGTCGGTCAGTCTTCTTCCTGCTTGCGCGACTTCTTGTATTCGGTCGCCAGTTGCTGCTGCAGATTGGGCGGTGCCGGCTCGTAGTGCGACAACTGCATCGTCCAGCTTCCCTGCCCCCCGGTCACCGATTTCAGACGCGCCGAATAGCCTTCGAGCTCGGCCAGCGGCGCCAGCCCGCTGACGGCGAGGATGCCCGGCTGCAGCCCCTTGGTCCCGGTAACCTGGCCGCGCCGCGACGACAGATCGCCCGCGATATCGCCGGTCTTCACGTCGGGACAGATCACTTCGACGCTGACGATCGGCTCAAGCACGATCGGCCGCGCCTTGTCGATGGCGTCGAGAAAAGCCTTGCGGCCGGCCGCGACGAACGCGACTTCCTTCGAATCGACCGGGTGGTGCTTGCCGTCGTAGACGACGACGCGCACGTCGTGCATCGGAAATCCGGCAATCGCGCCGCTGCCGAGCACCTGCTCGACGCCCTTGCGCACGGCGGGCATGAACTGGTGTGGAATCACGCCGCCCTTGGTCGAATCGACGAATTCGAATCCGGTGCCTCGCGCCATCGGCTCGACGCGCAGCGACACCTCGCCGAACTGCCCGGCCCCGCCGGTCTGCTTCTTGTGCCGATGGAAGCCATCGGCCGGCGCGGTGATCGTCTCGCGATAGGGAATGCGCGGCGGCCGCGTCTCGATCTCGAGCTTGAACTGGCTCGACATGCGTTCGAGCACCGAGCGCAGATGCAGCTCGCCCAGCGCCCGGAGCACCGTCTCGTTGCTGTGCGGATCGTGCTCGACGACCAGCGTCGGATCCTCGGCGGTCATCCGGTGCAGCACTTCCCAGATCCGCTGCTCGTCGCCGCGCTTTTTCGGGCGGAGTGCTACGCCCTGCATCGGGGTCGGAAAGGCGAGCGGCTGCATGTGAATGTGATCCTCGTCGTGCGAATCGTGCAGCACGCGATCGAATTCGATCTCGTCGACCTTGGCGACAGCCGCGATGTCGCCCGGTACCGCGGCGTCGACCTCGACATTCTTCCCGCCCTGAAGCATGAACAGATGGCCGACCTTGAACGGCTTGCGTCCGTCGCCGACGAAAAGCGACGTGTCTCGTGTCACCGTTCCCTGGTAGCACGCGGAAAACGCCGAGCTTGCCGACGAACGGGTCCATCACGACCTTGAAGACGTGCGCCAGCACGTGCTTTTTCGGATCGGGCTCCGAATGAAATTCCACGGCGGATTCGCCCTCGCCCTTCGTGAACAGCGGGGGATTGCCCTCGGTCGGATTCGGCAGCAGCTTGGCGAAGATATCGAGCAGCTCGGCGACGCCTGCGCCATTCTTGGCCGACACGAAGCACACCGGAACGAGATGGCCCTCGCGCAGCGCTTTCTCGAATGGCGCATGCAGCTGCTCGGGCGCGATCTCGCCCTGGTCCAGGTAGAGCGACATCAGCTCCTCGTCGACCTCCACGACCTGGTCGACCAGCGCGCGGTGCGCATCGGCGACCGACGAAAAATCCGCTTCGCCGGCAGGATTGAAAAAACAATCGACGACGCGCTTGCCGTTGCCGGCCGGAAGGTTGATCGGCAGGCACTCCTTGCCGAATGTCGCGCGGATCGCGGCGAGGACCGCCGGCAAGTCGACGTTCTCGGCATCGATCTTGTTGACGATCAGCAGGCGGCAAAGTCTGCGCGCCGCCGCCCACTCCATCATTCGCGACGCGATCATTTCGATGCCCGCCGCCGCGTTGATGACGACCGCCGCGGTCTCGACAGCATCGAGGGCGCCGATCGATTGGCCGATGAAGTCGGGAAATCCGGGCGTGTCGATGATGTGCACGCGCGTGTCCTGCGTCTCGAGGTGAAGCACCGAGGACCGCAGCGAGTGCTGCCAGCTCCTTTCGAGCGGCTCGAAGTCACTGACGGTCGTGCCGCGCTCGACGCTGCCGACCGACTGGATCGCTCCCGCCTTGTGCAGCAGCGCTTCGACCAGCGTGGTCTTGCCCGATGCGCCGTGCCCGACCAGCGCCAGCGTGCGAATGTTGGTGGTGGCGAATTTCGCCATGAATGTCATCTCCTCCTGGGAACCTGCGGGATGGCCGTGCTAGGGACTGTTCGTGCCCTAGTTGCCGCGACGGCAATTCTACCTTGCAGCGCCGGGGCGGCGCTGGCGGCCTTGCCGCGGCACCATTCCAATTTACGCCCGCTGCCGGCCGCGGTCAAAGCGCCATTTGCCGCCCGGAAGCAGCGAGGGCGCATCGTCGACGCGCCCTCGCTTGATTCCGGCCCGATGCCGGATCAGTTCGCGTGCACGGCGAGCAGCTCGCGCAGATTGCGCAGCAACTCTTCTTCCTGGTAGGGCTTGCCGAGATACAGCTCGATGCCGAGCTCGGCGGCCCGGTTGCGATGCTTTTCCGCCGTACGCGAGGTGATCATGATGATCGGAATGTCCACCAGGTTGCTGGTCGGCCTTGATCGTCTTGGCGAATTCGAAGCCGTCCATGCGCGGCATCTCGATATCGAGCAGGATGGCATCAGGTGTGCGCTCGCCCAGCAGCTGCAAGGCGTCGAGACCGTCCTTGGCCGCGATCACCATGTAGCCTTCGCGGGTGAGCAGGCGGCTGGTTATCTTGCGCACCGTCAGCGAGTCGTCGACGATCATGATCAGCGGCGGACCCGCGGCGGCGGCCGCGGCGGCCGCAGCGGCGGCCGCCTGCGGCGTCTTGACGACCATCGGCGCTTCGGCGGCGGTGTCCAGTCGCTGCGCCAGCTGCACCGGATTGATGATCAGCACGACCTCGCCGGTGCCCAGCACCGTCGCGCCCGAAATGCCCGAGACGCGTGCCAGTTGCGGCCCGATGTTCTTGACCACGACTTCCTGGTTCCCGATCATCTCGTCGATGTGCACGGCGGCGAGATTCTGGCCGCTTTTGAGCAGCAGCACCGAGTTGTAGCGCATCGTCTCGGGATTGTTTCCACTGCTTCCGAGCAGCCGAGGCAGGTAGAAGAACGGGTACTTGCGGTTCTGCCAGACGACTTCCCGCGTCAGATACAGGTTGATCAGGTCCTTGTCCTTGATCTGTTGCACCTGCTCGACCATCGGCGACGGCAGCGCCCACAGTCTGCCGCCGGCCTTGACCAGCACGACTTGCGCAACCGCCAGCGTCAGCGGCAGGTAAAGGGTGAACGTGGTGCCTTGCTTGGCTGAGCTCGCCACCTCGACCCGGCCGCCGAGCGCCGCGATATCGGACCGCACGACGTCCAGCCCGACGCCGCGTCCCGAAATCTGAGTGACCTTGGCCGCCGTGCTGAAGCCTGGTGCGAACACGAACTCGACAAGCTGCGCTTCGGTCGGCTCGGCGTCGGCACCGAGCAGGCCCTGGGCACGCGCCTTCTCCCGGATGCGGTCGAGCTCGAGACCCGCACCGTCGTCGGCCAGCTCGATCGCGATTTCATTGCCTTGCTGCCGCACGTTGAGGGTGATTTCCCCGGTCTCGGGCTTCCCGGCGGCAGCGCGCACCTGGCGGCTTTCGATGCCATGGTCGAGCGCATTGCGCAGAAGATGCTCGAGCGGGCCGACCAGCTTTTCAAGGACCGAACGGTCGAGCTCGACCTGCGTGCCGCGGATTTCGAGATTGGCCCGCTTGTCGAGCTCCTTCGCGGTCTGCCGCAGAATGCGATAGAGGCGCTCCGACAGGCTGCCGAAAGGCACGGTCCGGATCGAGAACAGCTGCTGCTGCACGTCGCGCGACAGGCGCGATTGCGCGAGCAGCGCGGCGTCGGCTTCGTCGAGATTCTTGAGCAGCGATTGCTGGACCGTCGAGACGTCGTTGACGCCTTCGGCCAGGCCGCGGGTCAATTCCTGGAATCGCGTATAGCGGTCGAATTCCAGCGGATCGAAGCCTTCGGCCGCCTCGTTGACCATCGACATGCGGGACTGAATCTGCGACTCGGCCTGGATTTCGATTTCGCGCACCTGCGCGCGCAGCCGGATGACGCTGTTGGTCAGCTCGAGCAGATTGCCCTTGAGTGAGCGGAGCTCGCCCTCGGCGCGGGCGCGCGTTATCGCGACCTCGCCGGCCTCGTTCACCAGCCGGTCGATCAGCTCGGCACGCACGCGAAGCATGGCTCGCGATGGCGTCGCCTCGGCGGCCGTCGCCGGTTCGGCCGCGTGGGCGGCAGAGGCTGCGTCGTGCGCGGCGCGACCGGCAGCGGCGTGACGACGGCGCCGTGAGTTGCCGGCGGCGCCTGCTCGCGGCGGGGCTTCGGGCGCCGCGGCCAGCCACGGCGGAGCCGTATCGGTTTCGCCTTTCTGCAGGCGATCGAGCAGGAAAGCGATGTGGTCCAGATCGTTGTCCAGCGCGTCGAAAAACTCGGGCGTCGGCGCCGTCGCCTCGACGCCGGTGAGGCGGCTTTCCATCATGTGCGCGACCTCGCCCAGTCGCATCGCCCCGGCCATCCGCGCGCTGCCCTTGAACGTATGCAGTGTGCGCTGCAAGGCCTGCATCGGCGTCGCTTGTTCCAGGCTTGGCGCGCCAGCCGCGCAACTGCTCGCCGGCCTGCGGAAAGAGTTCGGCCGCTTCGTCGAGGAATATCGGCAGCACCTGGCGGTCGACGTCGTCGTGAACTTCGAGCAGCGTCGCGTCCGCCGGCGTGGGCGTCGGGGCAGCGGACTGCGGGCGACGGGTTGGCGTCGGCGCTGGCGTCGGCCTGCTCGGCGCGGATACCGCATGCAGCATCGGCTCGGCTTTGCGCTCGCCCGGGCTCGAAGCGGTCGGCTCTCCGACCGCGGCCAGCTCGAGGTTGATCGTCATGCCATGCTCATCGGCGTCGGCGATCCGCGCCGCCACCGCCTCACTGTCGTCGATTCCACGCTGCGGCACCGTGTCCTGGCGCAGCGTTTCCAGCTCGTTGATGATCTCGGCCGCTTCGGCCTCGTCGCCGGCACGGAACGATTCGCGCGCGCGAACGCGTGCGCTCAGGGCGCTCAAGCCCGCGACCGCGCGGGCAAGGACCGGCTGCGCGGCGCCGGGCAGCGGTGCGCCACGCTCCTGCAAGCCGAGCAGGCAAACCTCCAGCGCCTTGGCAGTCGGTGGCGACCAGCGGAAATCCGCCGGTGCGATGAATGCCGCACAGCGTGTGGCTCGCGCGCACCATCAGCTGCGACGGCGTCGCCGCGGGGTCGAACTGCAAAGTCTGCAGCTCGTCGTCCAACGTGGCCAGATGCTGCTTTGCCTCTTCGCACAGAGATGCGGTACAAGGCGGCCGACAGCGTGACTCCGCCGACGGTAATTTCCTCTTCGGCATCGGCAAGCGTTGCGACGGCATCGGCGTCGGGTGCGTCCTGCGCCGCGACAGCGGCAAAGGCCAGCGTCGGCGCCGCACGACTCGGGCGGAGAATCCGCCATATCGCCTTCGCCGTACGGCGTCTCGTCGAGCTCGAGCACTTCGATCGCCGCATGCGAGGAGCCCGGTGCGGCCATATCGGCGCCGCGGTCGATCGCCGAAACAGCGGCAAGCGGCCCCGGCGTCGGCCGCGATGGCGATGGGGGCGGCGATGGCGGCTGCCCTCCCGAGTCGCCTCCGCCATCGGGAAACTCGCTTTCGACCTTGGCCAGCGCTGCGCGCAAGGCGTCGGCATCGGGAGTCACCCGGCCGGTGCTGCGCAGTGCATCGACCCAGCGGCGAAAGCTCGACTCGGCCACGCCTATCAATGCGATCAGCGCCGGCGTCGTCGGACGATCTTCCTCGATCACGCGGTTGTGAACTTTTTCCACCGCGTACGCGAGCTCGCCCAGATCGGTGAGCCCGACCATGCGGCCGCTGCCCTTCAAGCGTGTGGAATCCGCGCCGCACGACTGACAATGCTGTGCGATCGTCGGAATTCGCGGCGAGCTCCGTCGCGCTGGCCGCGATCGTATCCAGCACTTCGTCTGCTTCGGTCAGATAGATGTCGAGCAACTCGGTATCGAACTGCGTCGCGTCGGTTTCCAGCAGGCGCATCGTTTCCGCGGAAGGAGCGGGCGCGGCCTCGCTCTGCGCCGCGACCGCTGCGACCGCATCCTGCAGCGCCGCGGTGTCTGCCGTCCCGGCATGCGCGAGCTCGGTCAGCGCCGCATCGGCGTCCTGCTGCAGGCGCGCATCGCCGATCAGTTCGGCGTCTTGCTTCAGCGTCGTCAGATCGGCCGATAGCCTGTCCCGCGCCGCCAGGTCGCCGGGCGCGCTCTGATAGGCGGCAAAGATTTCCGGCAGCGCCGCATCGCAGATCGACGACAGCCGACTCGACGGTCTCGGGCTCGGCGGCGGGCGCGCTGGGCGCGACGCCAAGGCGGCGATCGAGCAGCGGGGCGATCAGGCGGTCGCGGTCGGGCCGCTGCTGCTCGACGGCCTCGATATAGAAGCCCAGACCCGACAAGCGATTCGGCCAGCATCTCCAGATCGTCGTCTGTGAACCTCGACATCCGGGTTCGCATACTCGTCGATCTGCTTCTGGCAAAGCTCGAGCAGCTGCTCGGCGCGTGTCGAGCCCCAGCATCTTCAGCGCGCCGGCGATCTGTCTGCTGTCGTTGGCGAGGGTGGCGAGATCGGCGCGCTTGCTGTTGTCGCGGAAAAACGCGTCGAGCACCTGTTCCATGTGGCGGAGGTTGGCCTGGATTTCGCGCGCGACTTGCGCCAGCAGCAATCTCTCCTGCGCGCGACGCGCCATTTCGTCGAGCAGCGGCGCGCCCCGATCATGTCCGGCGTCGGCTTGTTCTGCTGCGCGGCGTCGATACGCGCCAGCATCGCGTCGATCTGATGCGGCAGCTCCGGCGAGATCGAGCCGAAATGCTCGATCGTCGATTCGGCGAGCAGCAAGGCCGTCGCGAATTCCATCGCCACCGCCTCGGAAACGGCACCCGTGCCGAACTTGTCGACGCGGCTGGCGAGCGCGCCGATCAGGCGGGACAGCGAGGGCTCGCCGATGGCGCGCACGCGGTCGACAAGACCTGCCATCGTCTGCTTGAGCTTGCGCGATGTTTTCCGGACGGCCGCCGGTGATCTTCAGCCACAGGTCCTTGGCGCTGGCCAGCTGTTCGCGGGCCTCGCGCAGCAGCGGCTGCGTGCGCAGGACGTCGGCCGAAAGCACTTCGGCAGTCGGGATCAGGCCATTGAGGTGATAGGCGCGCTGGACGGCCTGCGTCTGGGCGCCGACCGGCGCGCTTATCGCGACGTAGTAGAGCACCTCGCGGCGCATCCGATCCGAGACCTTCGCCGAACCTTCGACGAAGCGCCGGATCTGCAAGTCGATCCGTCCGCACAGCTGTTTGACGCCGAATCCGCTTTCGACGCCTTTTTCGACGATGCTTTCGAGCAGCGCGCCGACGGTCCACCAGAACGAACGCTGCGCCGAATGCGTCTGCACGTCTTCGATGCCCTGAATCGCATCGCGCATGATCTTCGACGCCTTCCTCGTCGCCGCGCAGCCACGCAAGCAGGCCGCGCTGATACATCCGCCGCTGCTTGATGAGGAAGGAGGGAAGCTTGTGCGGCGTGACCGACTTGAGGCTCGCGATCTTCGGCGCGCGCGGCGACAGGTCGGGGAAGAACAAGATCGGTCGGCGCGCGCCCTTGACGCCGCGCGCCTGCTGCATCTGCTCGTACTCGGGGAAAAGCTTCAGCGGCACCGGATTCGCGCCGCCGACCAGCTCGTCCAGGAAAATGCGGAGCTTGCGGCCAGCGCGGTCGACCAGATCGCAAGCCGCTGGTGCCTCGGCTTCCGGCAAGTCCTCGAGCCGTGACCAGATGGCGTTCGATTTCCTCGGTGTAGGCGGCGACCGCGTCGAGGCCTACCATCTGCAACGCGCCCGCCGCCTGGTGCACATGGGTGCGCGACTGCTTGAGCGGGGTGACGTCGTCGCGGCGCGGCCTTGTATGCGGCGAGCGACTCCAGCCCGCGTCTTAACGCGTGGTCTATTTCGCCGTGGACCCAGGAGAGCGGTCCGAGATCGAAATCCTGTGCGGTGTCGCTGGCCATGATGATCGGGCTCTTCTAGTGAATGCGATGCCGATCGGCAGGACTCCGCACTGCATGAACTGCGCTGCAAAGATGACTCGACGCCCGGCGACTGCCCGCGGAAACGCCGCTTCGCGCCTCGTCCTGCGCGCGTCATACCTTGAAACCGGCCACCGAGCTCCGCAGCTCGGCCGCAAGCTTGGTCAGCTGGCCGATCGAGACATTGGTCTGCTTGGTGCCCTCGGTCGTCTCCTCGGTGATCTTCAGGATGCCCTGCATGCCGCGGGTCACGTCCGACACCGAAGCCGACTGCTTCTGCGTCTGCGCCGAGATGCCGCCGATCAATTCGGCGAGCTCGCGCGACACCCGCCGGATTTCGTCCAGCGCCTGACCGGCCGCGTCAGAGAGCTTGGTTCCCTCGACCACGCCTACGGTGCTCTTTTCCATGGCCGCGACCGCGTCCTGCGTGTCGGCCTGAATGGTCTTGACGATCGCCTCGATCTGCTTGGTCGCCTCGCCCGAGCGCTCGGCCAGCCGCTGCACTTCTTCCGCGACGACGGTGAAGCCGCGGCCGGCTTCGCCCGCCGAGGCCGCCTGGATCGCGGCGTTCAGCGCCAGCACGTTGGTCTGCTCGGTAATGTCCGAAATCAGCTCGACGATCTCGCCGATCTCCAGCGACGATTCGCCGAGGCGCTTGATCCGCTTGGCGGTGTCCTGGATCTGCGTGCGGATTTCGTTCATGCCCGATATCTGGTTGTGCACCGCCTCGCCGCCTTTTTCCGCGGCGGCCAGCGACTGTTGCGCGACGCGGGCCGACTGCGCCGCGGTCTGCGACACCTCATTGATCGACTGCGCCATCTGCAGGACCGAGGCCGATGCCTGCTGGATCTCCTGGTTCTGCCGCTGCGAGGCCTCGTACAGCCGGTTCGAGATCGACTGCGCATCGGTCGTCGCCTTGGCCACCTGGTCGGTCGCCGAGTTGATGCCGCTCACCAGCGTCCGCAACTCCTCGATCGTGAAGTTGATCGAGTCCGCGATCGCACCGGTCACGTCCTCGGTCACCGACGCTTGCACGGTCAGGTCGCCGTCCGCGAGATTGCCCATCTCGTTCAGCAGCCGCAGAATCGCTTCCTGGTTGCGCTTGTTTTCCTTCTCGCTTTCGAAAGCGCGAACGCGACCGTCTTCGCGAGACACCCAGCCATAGGCGATCAGGACTGACAAGGGCGAGCACGGCGAAGGCCATCGCGGCCCACAAGCGTGAAGCTGCGCGCCGTGCGTCTGGCCGTCGTATTCGCTCGGTCAAGTTGGTCGTCGCATCGCAAGCAGCGGCTCCGATTCCTGATTGATGCCGCGCGCGGCCTGCTTGGCGAGCACGAGGCGTTGCATGTTCTGCAGGATGGCGTTGACGCCGGCCTCGTAGCCGGCGAACCGCTTTTGCAGCTCGGTCAGCGTCGCACGCGCATCCTCGGCACGCACCGCGCCCGGAAGCCGCAAGCGCTCGCTTCCCTTGAGCAGCCCGTTCAGGATGTCGCGGAAGGTCCCGGTGTCCTTGCCCAGCAGGAACGCGACTTCCGGATCGATTTCGTCCGACGAAACGAGGGAATTCGCATTCTTTGCGATCCGCTGCGACAGCACGGCCAGCTGGTTGGTGAAATCGACTTCGCGCAGACGAGCCGCCGGCGGAGGCGATCTGCGCCGACGCTTGCTGGGCAAGCTCGAGCAGCGCGTTGTTGCCCTGGTTGATCCCGTCCAGTCCCTTCGACAGCGACAGCAGCGCGGCCTGGTTGTCGACCACCGTGGTGGCGTTCTTTTCGACCCGCTCCCAGCGCGCGTCGAGCGCGCCCAGCGCCTTCTGCAGCGCTTCGTTGGTGGCGACGTCGACATTGGTGCCGTGCACGACGCCGCCCTTGGTCAGCGCATCGAGGTCGGCGCGAAAGCGGTCGCGAGAATCCTTGACGCTCTCGAACGCCGCCGGCATTGCCCTGCACCGCCAAGCGCGGTTCCGCGCGCCAGGCGCTGCGACAGCATCTGCATTTCGGTCGCCGTCGTGAGCTCGCGCCCGCCTGCGAGTTCGACCCGGTAGTTAAGCCACAGCATCAGCGCCGGCGAGAATGCCGAACGCAGCAGCAACGACGCCCAGGATCTGGTACTGCCTGGCGATCGGCATATGCCCGATGAACCAGAGCCGGCCGGGCTGCTTCGATGTCCGGGCTCGCGCTCCGCATCTGATCCATGATCGAAGGTGCAGCCAGCGGGTCGTAGCCGCGCTGAGCGCCGCTCATCTTGACCTGCGTCGTCGGCTCTTCGAGGTCGGCTGTCGGGCAGGATCTGTCCTCTGCCCGCACCTGCTCCCAAGAGGCCTTTGAATGTGAATGCCATGATTCCTCCCCCAGATAGGGTCGTTACGCCTGCGTGAATCCGTCAGACTGTGCCGAGGCTACAGTCCCACTTGAAGAAAGCCCGGGTCCTGCGCCAGCAGGGCCAGGTCGATTTCCTGCCAACGCCGCCGGCCTTGTCGGTCCAGCGCGCGCCGTACCATGCCGGCGCATCGGCGGCAGCGTCGCCTGCGCACCAATTCGGCCAGATTGCTAAAGACCCAGCACCCGCGTGACCACCAGTCCGGCGCGCAATTCGCCGACGCGCGGCCCGAACAGCACCAGCCGCGCCTGCGCCGCGCCGGAGTCAATGGCTCGATCGCCTCGCCGAGGAATCCGGCGAAATCGATGACGCTGTACAGGTTGCCGCGAATATTCGAAATGCCCAGATACCACGAGCGGGTCAGCGGCACCGTCGCCATCGTCGGCACCGCGATGACTTCGCCGGCATCGGCCAACCGGATCAGCCATTGCTTGCCCGCGCAGGCCAGACCCAGGCGGGATTGTTCGACCTGCTGCGTCGTTTTCGCCGCGAGGCGCGCCGCCAGTTCCTGCTGGAACGCGCTAAGGTCGAGCTTGGCTGCGCGGGCCATTGTCGCAGGTCTTGGATCAGCCGAGCGCCGTGATCTTGGCGATCAACTCGTCGCGGTTGACCGGCTTGACGATGTAATCGCGCGCGCCTTGGCGCATGCCCCAGATCTTGTCGGTTTCCTGCGTCTTGGACGTGCAAAGGATGATCGGGACGCTGCGCGTCGCCGGGTCGCGACTGATCGCGCGCGTCGCCTGGAATCCGTTGAGACCCGGCATCACGACGTCCATCAGTATCAGGTCGGGCTTGACCGTCTTCGCCTTGAGGATCGCGTCCTCGCCGTTGTCGCTGGCAACGACTTCGTAGCCTGCCTTGGTCAGCATGTCGTTGAGGACGTGCCGTTCGGTCGGCGAGTCGTCGACAATCAGTACACGTTTTATGGTCATTGTTTCCGCACCCTCTGCTTCCCTTCTTCACGCCCGAGGGCGCGTCGCTCAATGCGCCGCCGACTTGACGTGCGTGCCGACCGCCTTCAGCAGGCTTTCCTTGGTGAATGGCTTGGTCAGATACTGGTCGGACCCGACCATCCTGCCCGCGCGCCCGGTCGAACAGCCCGTCCTTCGACGAGAGCATGACCACCGGCGTCTGGTGAAAGCGCGAATTCTTCTTGATCAGCGCGCAGGTCTGGTAGCCGTCCAGCCGCGGCATCATGATGTCGACGAAGATCAGGTCCGGCTGGTGGTCGGCGATCTTGGCCAGCGCGTCAAAGCCGTCTTCGGCCAGGATCACCGTGCACCCGGCCTGCAGCAGGAAAATCTCCGCGCTGCGACGGATCGTATTGCTGTCGTCGATCACCATGACCTTCGCGCCCGTCAAGGCGACTGGATCCCGCAATTCAGTTCCTCCCGCGATTGTGGCCCAGACCCGCATCCACCGCAATCGTTTCCATTTGAAGCCCTCGAAAGTTTGCCACGTATAGGACCAAATGCCTAGAGCATAATCCTTGCCAGAACTGACAAACCTTAGGTTTTTGAGCGGTTTGCAACATCACCACAGCGAATTTGGGCAAAAAACTGCCGTACCGGGTCACCGCCGCACGGGCGCAGCGGGCCGCGGGCCGATGCCGGGAGTCTGGGCCGGCAGCGCGATTTCATGCCTTCCCGGCGCCGTAAAAGCGCCGTTCGGAGGCCGGAAAAACACGGTCGGCGATGGGGTGACCGCGCCCGATGGCGGCCTACGGGCCGGCCCAGCCGGCCGCCGCCGGCTACGCCGGCAGGGCTAGCGCCCGAGAAACATCCGGTAGGCCGGATTGGCCGTCTCGTCGACGCCGTAGTAGCCGAGACGCTTGAGGAAGCCGCGGAAGTTGGCGTGATCCGCCGGGGGCACCTGCATTCCGACCAGCACCCGCCCGTGGTCGGCGCCATGGTTGCGGTAATGAAAAAGGCTGATGTTCCAGCCGCGGCTCATGCTGTTCAAGGAACCGCATCAGCGCGCCCGGCCGCTCGGGGAACTCGAAGCGGTAGAGGATTTCGTTCTCCGCCGCCGGCGCATGCCCTCCGACCAGATGGCGCACATGCAGCTTGGCCATTTCGTTGTCGGACAGGTCGTACGCCTCGATCCGCCGCGCATGCATCGCGCGCAGCAGCGCCGCGGTCTCGTGACGATTGGCGACTTCGACGCCGACAAAAATGTGAGCGATGCGCGGATCGGCATAGCGATAGTTGAATTCGGTGACGCTGCGCTTGCCCAGCAGCGCACAGAACTCGCGAAAGCTGCCCGGCCGCTCCGGTATCGTCACCGCGAAGATCGCTTCGCGCGCTTCGCCCAGCTCGGCCCGTTCGGCGACAAAGCGCAGGCGATCGAAATTCATGTTGGCGCCGCAGGCGATGGCGACGAAAGTCCGGCGCTTCGGCCGATGCCGCTCGCACCAGGCTTTCACGCCGGCGACCGACAGCGCGCCGGCCGGCTCGAGCACCGTTCGCGTATCCTCGAACACGTCCTTGAGCGCCGCGCAGATCGCATCGGTGTCGACGGTGATCATGTCATCGACGAGCTCCCTGCAGATGCGAAACGTTTCCTTGCCGACTTGCTTGACCGCGACGCCGTCGGCGAAAAGGCCGACATGTCCCAGGCGGATGCGGCGCCCGGCGGCGAGCGACCGGGTCATGGCGTCGGAGTCGACCGGCTGCACGCCGATGACTCTGACTTCCGGGCGCACCCGCTTCACGTAGGAGGCGATGCCGGCGATCAAGCCCCCTCCGCCGACGGCGACGAAGATCGCATCCAGCGGTCCCTGGCACTGGCGCAGGATTTCGACGGCTATCGTGCCCTGGCCGGCGATCACATCGGGATCGTCGTAGGGATGGATGAAGGTCGCCCCCCGCGCCTTTTGCAGCTTGACCGCGTGCGCATACGCGTCGCTGTACGAATCGCCGTGCAGCACGACGGCGGCGCCGCGCTCCTCGACGGCCTGGATCTTGATCGATGGGGACGTCACCGGCATGACGATGGTCGCCTTGCAGCCTAGCCGCTGCGCGGCCAGCGCGACCCCCTGGGCGTGGTTGCCGGCCGATGCCGCGACGACTCCCCGCGCGCGCTCGGCGCTCGAAAGATGCGCCATCCGGTTGTAGGCGCCGCGCAGCTTGAACGAAAATACCTGCTGCTTGTCCTCCCGCTTGAGCAGCACGCGGTTGCCGATACGGCGCGACAGCATCGGCGCCGGCTCGAGCGGCGATTCGATCGCGACGTCGTACACCTTCGCGTTCAGAATTCTTTGCAGGTAGTCGATCGGCACGGGACGAAACGAGGGCGGGGACGAGGCAGCGAGCGTAGCAGAAACACCTGGGGCTCCAAAGCGGGCATCGCGTTCGGATGCGCCAATTCTGTTAGGCTTGCGCGCACCGCTTTTCGTCGCGTGCAACCCGGCGCGCTAGGGCTGACCGTGAAGACGCTCGCCGTCGTCGACCTCGGATCGAACAGTTTCCGGCTGGAAATCGGGCGCATCGAGGGCGACCAGATCTACCGACAGGACACGTGGCGCGAGACGCTGCGCTTCGGCGCCGGCCTCGATCGCCACGGAAGCATCAAGCCGGCCGCGATGCGGCTGGCGCTTGCCTGTCTCGCGCGATTTCGCGAGCGCCTGTCCGGTGTCCATCCGTCGGCGGTGCGCGCCGTCGCAACCAGCGCCTTCCGGGTGGCAAGCAATGCGCGCGAGTTCCTGCCGAAGGCGGAGCGAGCACTCGGCTCTCCGATCGACGTGATCAGCGGCCACGAAGAGGCGCGGCTGATCTACCTGGGCGTCGCGCACGAGTTGCCCCCGTCGGACGCGCCGCGGCTGGTAGTCGACATCGGAGGCGGTTCGACCGAATTCATCATCGGGCGCGGGCTCCAGCCGGATCGACTCGAATCGCTGACCCTGGGCTGCGTCAGCGCGACGCAAAGATTCTTTCCCGACGGCCTCGTCAGCGCCGCCGCGTTCGCCGCTGCCGAAACGGCGGCCCGCGTCGAGATAGAAGCCATCGCCGGCGATTTCGGCGCGGCACACTGGAAAGACGCCTATGCCTCGTCGGGAACCGCTGCGGCGCTGGCCGAAATCCTCGAGCAGAACGGTTTTTCGGCCGGCGGCATCACGCCAGACGGGCCTCGCCCGCCTGCGCAAGCGGCTGATAGGCGCGCGCAACCCGGCCCGGCTCAAGCTCAACGCGCTCAAGCCCGAGCGTGTGCCGGTGCTCGCCGGGGGACTGGCCATCATGAGCGCCGCGGTGGCCGAGCTCGACATCGAGCGAATCGACCCGGTCGGCGGCGCGCTGCGGCTGGGGGTGCTCTACGATCTGCTTGGCAGGACGATAGACCGGGATGCGCGGCAGCTCACCGTCGAGCACTTCCTGGAGCGCTACCATGTCGACCGCCAGCACGCGGCGCGCATCGCCGGACTGGCCGACACCCTGTTCCGGGGCGCGGATGCCCACGGCGCCTGCCGGGCAGGTGCAGCTGCTGCGCTGGGCCGCGCTGCTGCACGAGATCGGCATGTCGGTCTCTCACACTCGGGTTCCACAAGCACGGCGCGTACATTCTCCAGCATGCCGACATGCCGGGCTTTTCGGCCGGAGAGCAGATGCGGCTTGCCACGCTGGTCTACGGCTGCCGCGGCGGGCTTGCCAAAGTGCACGGCGCACTCGCCGACCCGGTGCTGCGCGCGCAGATCGCGTCGCTGCGGCTGGCTGTGCTGCTGTTTCACGCACGCACCGAGGTCTCGCTGCCTCAGGTCCAGCTCAGCACGCGCCGCGGCATGGGCATTCGCATCGGTCAGCGCTGGCTCACCGCCCACCCGCTGACGGCGTTGATGCTGGAGCGCGAGCGCGCGCAGTGGCGCGCAGCCGAGCGATAGCCGCCGCGTGGCGAATGCGCCGCGGCCGGCCGCCGCCGCAGCGGCTTGACCGTCTCGCGAGCAAGCCCCCTAGATGTGATCCGGGCCGATGACCACCTTGAGGATGACCTCGGCGCCCTCGTCGCGCCCCCGGTTCGACAGCCACCAGGCGGCGGCTTTGCGCATCCCCCACGGAGCGTCGGTCCCCGAAAGCAGCAGCGCGGCCGTTTCGCCCAGCGTCGGCTGATGGCCGACGATCAGCGCGGGCTCGCGCGCGTCCGGCCATCCGGCGACCGCAAGAACGCCGGCGGCGGTGGCGCCGGGAGCCAGTTCCGGCACGGTCTTGAACTTACGCCCGAGCGCCTGTGCAGTCTGCTGCGCACGCTCGGCCGGACTCACCAGGATCCGGCAGCGGTCGGGCAGGTGGCGGTCGAGCCAGTTGCCCACGCGCTCCGCCTGCCGGACGCCTTTGGCCGTGAGCGACCGTTCGAGATCGGGCTCGCCCGGCTCGGCATCGGCGTGGCGCCAAAGGATCAGGTCCATGGAAGTGGCGGTGGCTGCGTTCAGCTAGCGGTGCTCGGACGTTCGGCCAGCCGATCGAGCAGGAGTTCCTGAGCAGCGCAGGCGCGCGCGCGCCGCGCGGGCTTCGCACGCGCATATTTGCCGTCGGCGCCCAGATCCCAGGCGCTGCAATTGTCCTCGAAGCACACTGCCAGCCCTTCGGCGATGACGCGCGCCTTGAGCTCCTTGTCGAGCACCGGAAATGCCACCTCGATGCGGCGAAACAGGTTTCGTCCCATCCAGTCGGCGCTCGACAGATAGACGTCCTCGCGGCCGCCGTTCGCGAAATACCAGATGCGCGGATGCTCGAGAAAGCGTCCGACGATCGAGCGGATCCGTATGTTGTCGGACCACCCTTTGACCCCGGGACGCAGCGCGCACGCGCCCCGCACGACCAGGTCGATCTTCACGCCGGCCTGGGAAGCGGCATAGAGCGCCCTGATCACCGCTTCCTCGACCAGGCCGTTCATCTTGGCCATGATATGCGCCGGGACGCCTTCCTTGGCATGCCGCGTCTCGCGATGTATTGCCGCAAGCAATTGACGATGCATGGTGAATGGCGCCAGCCAGAGGCGTTTCAGCCGGTTCGACCGGGCCAGGCTGGTGATGTGCAGGAAGACCTCGGCGACATCGGCGCACAATTCCGGATTCACGGTGAGCAAGCCGAAGTCGGTGTATTGCCGCGCGGTGCGCGGGTGATAGTTTCCGGTGCCCAGGTGGGCATACGGCCGCAGCTGAGAGCGGCCCGCAGCATCGAGCTCGCGGCGCAGCAGCAGCGCGAGCTTGGCGTGGGTCTTCAGGCCGAACACCCCGTAGACGACCTGCGCGCCGGCCTCCTCCAGACGCTCGGCCCAGTTGATGTTCGCCTCCTCGTCGAATCGCGCCAGGAGCTCGACGACGACGGTGACTTCCTTCCGCCGGCGCGCGGCCTCGACCAGCGCGTCCATCAGTGTCGAATTGACGCCGGTTCGATAGACGGTCTGCTTGATTGCCACCACGTCGGGGTCGTCGCTGGCCTTGCGGATGAACTCGACTACCGGGTCGAACGACTGATACGGATGATGCAGCAGGATGTCGTGCTGCCGGATCGCGGCCAGTATGTCGGGCTGGTCGCGAAGCCGGACCGGCGTGCCGGGCACGAACGGCGGATACTTGAGCTCGGTGCGTTCCGACTCGTCGACCAGCGTCGTCAACCTGGCGAGGTTGACCGGACCGTCGCATCGATACAGATCGGCCTCCTCGAGCTCGAATTGCTGCAGCAGCAGTTGAGCGAGCGGTGGCGCGCAATCGGCAGCAACCTCCAGGCGCACGGCAAGACCGAATTGCCGCTGCGGCAGCTCGCCCTCGAGCGCCTGCCTCAGGTTCTTTACCTCCTCGTCGTCGAACCACAGATCGGCGTCGCGCGTGACGCGAAATTGCGAATAGCCGACGACGCGCCGTCCGGCGAACAGTTCGCCCAGATGCGCGTGGATGATCGAGGCCAGCAGCACAAAGCTGTTGGCCGGCGCGACCTCCGCGGGCAGCTCGATCACACGCGGCAGCTGGTGCGGCGCCTTGACGATCGCAATGGCCGTTTCGCGCCCGAAGGCGTCGCTGCCGGAAAGCTCGACGATGAAGTTGAGGCTCTTGTTGACGACTTGGGGAAAAGGGTGCGCCGGATCGAGCCCGATCGGGCTCAGCAGCGGCTTGACCTCGCGCCGGAAGTAATCGGCGACCCATGCGCGCTGGGCGGCGTTGCGCTCCGCATGCCGCAGCAGGCGTATGCCGGCCCCGATCATCGCCGGCAGCACCTCGTTGTTCAGCGTGCGATAGATGTCGGCAACCAGCGCATGCGTCTGTTCGCACAGGCGCAACGACAGCGCGCGCAGTTCGTGCAGCGTCGCGCCGGGCGGGGGCGCCTTGACGCGGAGCTGCTCGCGCAAGCCGGCCACGCGGATCTCGAAGAATTCATCCAGATTGCTGCTGACGATGCAAAGGAAGCGCAGGCGTTCGAGCAGGGGGACGTTGGCGTCCTGCGCCAACGCGAGGACTCGCCGGTTGAACGCGAGCAGCGAAAGCTCGCGATTGATCAGGGGCGGCGCAGCCGTCTTGACGGGCGACTCGGGCGGCATCGGAGTATCAAAGGCGCCGGGCGACGGTCATCGCGGCGAACCCGGCTAGTTTCGCCGGCTCAGGTTACCGGAATGTTACGGCGGCTCAGGCGCCGGCGACCGCCAGCCACAGGCACGCTCCCTTGGCCTCGCGATCGAGCTCGACCAGATAGGCGCGATGCGAGGCGAGCTCGTCCGGCGAAGGCAAGACGAGGATCAGCTGTACCGGACCCGCGGCGGAGAAGCCTTCGCCGACTTCCGCGCGCGGCGTAACGATGTCGATCGTCAGCGATTCCTGGCCACGCGTCATCGCGAGATAGACTTCGGCGAGCAGTTGCGCGTCGAGCAGGGCGCCGTGCAGGGTTCGGTGGGCGTTGGCGACGCCGAAGCGCTCGCACAGCGCGTCGAGGTTGTTGCGCTTCCCGGGAAACTGGTCGCGCGCCAGCGCGAGCGTGTCGACGACTTCGGCGGCAATGGCGGCGCTGGACGACATGCCCAGGCGAGTGAACTCCTCGTCCAGGAATGCGACGTCGAACGGGGCATTGTGGATGACCCACTGCGCGCCGCGTGCGAAGGTGATGAATTCGTCGGCTATGTCGCCGAACTTCGGCTTGTCGCGCAGCATTTCCCATGACAAGCCATGCACTTCGGTCGCGCCTGCGTCGATCTCCTGGTCGGGGTTGATGTAGAAGTGGACGCTGCGGCCGGTCGGCCGGCGATCGATCAGCTCGACCGCGGCGATCTCGATGATGCGATGATCCTTCGGGTCGAGGCCGGTAGTTTCGGTGTCGAGGATCAGTTGCCGCATCGGGACAGCACCTAGGTCTTGTACCGCTTGATCGTCGCCTGGATCTCGGCGATCGCGCGCTCGATCTCGTCGTCGGTCAGGTCGCGCTGCATGCCCTTGCGATCGGTCAGCGTCAGCGTACGGTCGATTTCGGTCTGGAATTCGCCGAGGCTCATCGTCTCGGTGATCGTCGTCGTCGGCTCGTCGGTCAGCGTTTCCGGGCCCCAGCGCACGACGATCAGCGACAGGTTGTCGCCCTCGGCCCCGCCGCGCACCTCGGCTTCCCGCATCAGCACCGGCAGCGACTTCAGTATCGGCGCGCCGGTGAGCGCGCGCGCAATCTCTTCCTGGGGATAGACGCTCCACAGGCCGTCGGTGCACATCACGATCAGATCGCCATTGCGCAGCGGCGTCCTTCGCGACAGATCGATCACCGGCTCGACCAGTCCGCCGAGGCAGCTGAAGATCTTGTTGCGGTCGGGATGATTGACGACTTCGTGCGCGCCGATCAGGCCCTGATCGACCAGGTACTGGACCTTCGAATGGTCCTTGGTCTGGCCAATCAATCCTCCCTGCCGGAACAGGTACAGCCGCGAGTCGCCGACGTGCGCCCAGTAGGCGTAATTCGACTGCACGATGCAGGCGACGCAGGTGGTCCGCGGCGTCTCGAGCATCGAGAACTGTTCGGCGTACGAGCCCAGCGCCTGATGGGCGCGGAGCATCGAATCCTGCAGGAACTTCAGCGGATTCTTCAGCGTCGGCTTGGCTTCCTGCTGGAAGCGCTCGATGAACAGTCGAACGCAAATCTGTGCGGCGATCTCGCCGCCGGCGTGACCGCCCATCCCGTCGGCGACCACCAGCAGCAGCGTGTCGCGGCTGTAGGTGTATGCGAGCCGGTCCTGATTGATCTTGCGCTGACCCTTGAGGCTCTCCTGGAATATCGTGAAGCGCATGACGGGCCTACATCACTTCGGTGAACAGGCGCTTTTTCAGGTTGTCGAGGAAAGTAAGCTTGCGCTTGCGCGGCGCGATTTCACGGATCGCCTTTTGCAGCGCGAAGACGCTTTGCGGCCGCTCGAGCGGATCGAGCCGCAAGCACCAGTCGATGACCTCGAGCACATTGTCCGAATAGGCGCCGGCCCAGATCTTCTTTGCCGACACCAGGTGGTCTTCGTTGAGCCGCGCGTCGGCGGCCTGCGGGGCAAACGCTGCCAGACAGGCGAACATGCTCGCGCCGATGCCGTAGACGTCGGTCCACGGTCCCAGGCGGTCCGGCTCGCGATATTGCTCGGGCGCGGCAAAGCCCGGCGTGTACATCGGCGCGAGCTTCGGCCGCGACGTCGTCAGTGTCTGCCGCGCAGCGCCGAAATCGAGCAGAACCGGGCTGCCGTCGGTCCGCAGATACACGTTGGCCGGCTTGATGTCGAGATGCAGAAGCTTGTGCGTATGTACTTCGCGCAAACCATTCAGCAGGTGCATGAACACATGACGCACCAGCCGTTCGGACATCTGGTCCTGACGCAGCTGGATCTGCTGCTGCAGCGTGCGCCCGCGCTCGTAACGCATCACCATGTACACCGTCTCGTTGGCGCGGAAGAAATTGAGCACGCGCACGACGTTCGGGTGATTGATCTTGGCCAGTGCGCGCCCTTCCTCGAAAAAGCACTTCATTCCATAGCGGAACGAAGTCAGGTTCTCGGCGGAGCTTGCGCGCACGATGTCGCCGTCGGTGCGAAGCACCAGCGACGAAGGCAGGTATTCCTTGATGGCGACCGGTGCGCCCGCATCGTCGAAAGCGCGATAGACGATCGAAAAGCCGCCGCGGCTGATCTGGCGATCAATCCGGTAATTGAGCAGCTGGTATCCGGAGGGGAGTGCCTGGTTGGTGACGCCCATTGGGCTTTGTCGTCGGGGCTTAAGACTTGCACGTAAAAGGGATAAGCTCTACATTCTCGACAACCGCGGCGATAAAGTAAAGAATTCGTTCGTCGTTCTTGGTCTTGGTCGCGCATCGTTGCGCTTCCGCCCATTTTCCAGCCTGCACGACTTGTACGCCACGGACTCGCGATGATTCTGAGCATGACCGGCTTCGCGGCGGTCGCTGCCGAATTGCCCGGCTGCTCGCTGGCGGTCGAGTTGCGGTCGGTCAATCACCGCTATCTGGACTTGCAGCTTCGCGTGCCCGACGAGCTTCGCGCGCTGGAAACTGCGATACGCGAAGCGCTGGCGCGAGATCTCAAACGCGGCAAGATCGACTGCCGGATTTCGTTGAATCGAACCACGCCTGGAGCGGCAGCGCTGGCGATCAACGGCGAGCGCGTCGCGCAGCTTCGCGATGCGGCCAGCGAAGTGCAGCGTCACGCGCCCGGCAGCGCGCCGCTGTCGACCGTCGAGATACTGCGCTGGCCCGGCGTGCTGACCGAGCCCTCGGTGGACGCCGGCACGCTGGTCGAGCAAACGCTGTTGCTGGTGCAGCAGGCGCTTCGCGATCTGGGCGGATCGCGGGCGCGCGAAGGCGCGAAGCTGCGCGAGATGCTCGAGGAGAACTGCCGCGGCATCGAGCTCCAGCTGGAGCGCGTTGCACCCAGGGTGCCGGCCATCCACGTTGCCTACCTGGAAAAGCTCGGCTCCCGCCTGCGCGATGCCGGCCTCGATCCAGATAACGACAGGCTGAAGCAGGAACTGGCGCTGTTTGCGGCCAAGGTCGACGTCGCGGAGGAAATTTCGCGCCTGCAGACGCACGTCGTCGAAGTGCGGCGCGTGCTCTCCGCCGGAGGCAGCAGCGGCAAGCGCCTCGATTTTCTGATGCAGGAGCTCAATCGCGAAGCCAACACGCTGGGCTCCAAATCGGTCGATGCGGAGCTTTCGCACGCGGCGCTCGAGCTCAAGGTGCTGATCGAGCAGATGCGCGAGCAGGTGCAGAACATTGAGTAGGTCCCCGCCGAGAGCCCGGCGAGGGGCCCCGTGCATGCACGGGGATCGACGGGGAATTGCGAGTGCGGCCGCGGCCGACACGGGATGCGCGCATGCCGAAGACGGACAAGGAGGCCGCGATCGCCGAGAGCCCGGCGAGGGGCCCCGTGCGCGCACGGGGATCGACGGGGAATTGCGAGTGCGGCCGCGGCCGACCACGGGATGCGCGCTGCTGAAGACGGACAAGGAGGCCGCGTGACGATGACTACCGCGACCGGCAGCTTGTTCGTCGTCGCGGCGCCGTCAGGCGGCGGCAAGACCAGCCTGACGCGCGCGCTGCTGGAGAGGGAGCGCGGGATCCGCCTGTCGGTCTCGTACACGACGCGCCCGCCGCGTCCTGGCGAGCAGGAAGGCGTCGACTACCACTTCGTCTCGACCGGGCAGTTCATGGCGCTTCGCGAGGCCGGCGAGTTTCTCGAGCACGCCCACGTCCATGGCAATTGGTACGCGACGTCGGCGAGCTGGCTCACCCAACAGATCGAAGCGGGCCAGGACGTGCTGCTGGAAATCGACTGGCAGGGCGCGGCGCAGGTGCGTCGTCTGATCCCGTCTTCGATCCAGATCTTCATCCTCCCGCCATCGCTCGCATTGCTGGAAGAGCGCCTGCACCGGCGCGGCCAGGACGACAAGGCGACGATAGCGCGGCGCCTCGAGGCGGCGAGGGACGAGATCCGTCATTGCGCCGAGTTCAATTATGTTATTATTAATCAGGACTTTGCCACTGCGGTCGACGACTTGAGCGCCATCGTGCGGGCGTCGCGCCTGCGCGCGGCGCAACAATGCGTTCGCCACGAGGCACTGATTGCACAACTTATTTAGCATGCGAGCGAATTCCCGACTCGGCATGCAAGGAAGGCGCCATGGCCCGGATCACGATCGAAGACTGCCTCGTCAGGATACCCAACCGCTTCGAGCTCACCCTCGCCGCGACCAATCGCGCACGGCAGATCAGCGCCGGATCGCAGCCGCTGGTCGAGAGCGACCGCGACAAGACGACGGTGATTGCGCTGCGCGAAATCGCTGCCGGCAAGGTCGGCATCGAAATGCTGCTCAAGCCGCAAAGTTGACTTGCATCGGGCGGCTTAACCCCAACGTGATCAAGCATGTCGGAAATCGCCGAATTTACCCGACACCTTGGTCACTACCTGCAACCGCCTGACGTCGCGCTCGTAGAGCGGGCGTTCGCCTTTTCCGAACAGGCCCACCAGGGACAGTTCCGCAAGTCGGGCGAGCCTTACATCACCCACCCGCTGGCGGTAGCCAGCATACTGTCGCAGTGGCGGCTCGACGCCCAGGGGCTCGCCGCCGCGCTCCTCCACGACGTGATGGAGGATAGCGGCATCACCAAGAACGAGATCGAGACCTCGTTCGGCAAGCCCGTCGCCGAGATGGTCGACGGCGTATCCAAGCTCGACCAGATCGAGTTCCAGTCGCGCGAGGACGCGCAGGCCGAGAATTTCCGCAAGATGCTGCTGGCGATGGCGCAGGACGTTCGCGTCATCCTGATCAAGCTCGCCGACCGGCTGCACAACATGCGGACGCTCGACGCGATGGCACCCACCCATCGCGAGCGGATCGCCCGCGAGACACTGGACATCTACGCGCCGATCGCCAATCGCCTCGGCCTCAACGCTCTGTATCTGGAGCTGCAGGAGCTCTCGTTCAAGCATCTGCATCCGGCGCGCTACCGGGTGCTGGCCAAGGCGATCAAGGCTGCGCGCGGCAACCGGCGCGAAGTGATGAACCGGATCCTGCAGTCGATCCGCGACGGCCTCAAGGAGGCAGACATCGCGGCGACGGTGACCGGACGAGAAAAGACGATCTACAGCGTCTACAAGAAAATGCGCGAGAAGCGCTATACGTTCTCGCAGGTGTTCGACATTTACGGCGTGCGCGTCCTGGTCAGGGACACGACCGCCTGCTACGCGGCGCTGGGCGTGCTGCACAATCTTTACAAGCCCATCCCCGGCAAATTCAAGGATTACATCGCCATTCCGAAGGCGAACGCCTACCAGTCGCTGCATACGACGCTGTTCGGCCCGTTCGGCACGCCGCTGGAGGCGCAGATCCGAACGCAGGACATGCATCGCATCGCCGAGTCCGGCGTCGCTGCGCACTGGCTGTACAAGGCGGGCGGCGAGCTCGACATCGCCGAGGCCCAGGAGCAGACGCATCGCTGGCTGCAAAGTCTGCTCGAGATACAGTCCGAGTCGCGCGACTCGAAGGAGTTTCTCGAGCACATCAAGGGCGACCTGTTTCCCGACGCGATCTACGTGTTCACGCCGAAGGGCAAGATCATGGCCCTGCCCCACGGCGCGACCGCGGTCGACTTCGCCTACGCGGTGCACACCGATATCGGGCACCACTGCACGGCAGCCCGGATCAATTACGAGCTGATGCCGCTGCGCACCGAGCTCAAGAACGGCGACCAGGTCGAGATCATCACCTCGCCCAGCGCGCGCCCGAATCCGTCGTGGCTCGGCTTCGTCGCGACCGGCAAGGCGCGCTCCCGCATCCGGCACTTTCTGAAGTCCCTGCAGCAGCGCGAGTCGGCGCTGCTCGGCGAGCGCATGCTGGAGCAGGCGCTGATCTCGCTGAAGGTTCCCCCCGCGTCGGTAACCTGGGAGCGCTGGGAAGCACTGGCGCGCGAATACGGCGCCAAGGGCCAGACCGAGATTCTTGCCGACATCGGCCTGGGCAAGCGGCTTTCGTTCGTCGTCGCTCAGGCGCTGACGCGCGGCGCCGGTCGAAGACGAGCGACGAGCCGGCGCCAATGCAGGCCAAGCATGGCGCGCTGCAGCTGCGCGGCGTCGAAGGCGTCGCGATCCAGTACGGCAAATGCTGCCGGCCGATCCCCGGCGACGCGATCATCGGCCATTTTCGGCGCGGCCAGGGACTGCTGGTGCACACGCGCGATTGCGTGACGCTCAGGAAAGGGCGCATCGACAGCGATCAGGTCGTCGACGTCGAATGGGCGCCGGAGATCCAAGGCGTATTCGAAGCCGGCATCCGGCTGGTGGTGGCCGACGAGCGCGGCCTGCTCGCGCACCTGGCGACGGCCATCGCCGACGCCGGCGCGAACATCGAATATCTGTCGATGGAGCGACCCGACGGCGGCCACGTCGTCGCGATGTTCTTCAGCGTCCAGGTGCGAGACCGCAGGCATCTGGCCAACGTCATGCGCGCGCTGCGCCGTATCCCGGAGGTCAAGCGCGTGACGCGCGCCCGGACATAGCGACTCGCGTCCTGCGGCCCGAAACTGAAACGGCCGGGGTCACCCGGCCGTTTATTTAGCGGGTACGACCGAGCTATGCCGTCTGCGGAGCCAGCAAGCGCTGCAGCTCGCCCGAGGCGTGCATCTCCCGCATGATGTCGCAGCCGCCGACGAATTCGCCGTTGACGTAGAGCTGCGGTATCGTCGGCCAGTTCGAATATTCCTTGATGCCCTGGCGGACCGCCGCATCGGCCAGCACGTTGACCGAAAAGAACTTGTCGACTCCGCACGACTGCAACATCCGCACCGCGGCGTCCGAAAAGCCGCACTGGGGAAACTGCGGCGTGCCCTTCATGTAAAGCACGACCGGATGTCCGGTCACCTGCTCGCGTATCGTGTCCTGGATGCTCATCGCCTGCTCCGTGGATTCCTATGCTCTCATTTTACCGCATGCGGCGCGGCCAAACCGGCCGCCTCCTTGCGTCAGCCGGTATTCGGGCTGTTACGTGTCGGCCGCAGCGGCGACTCGCGGCCGCTCCCCCGCCGCGGGGCCCCTCTCGCTGCTCGCGCCGCTACTCCTTGACCGCGCCGGTCAGCCCCGAGACATAGTACTCGACGAAAAACGAATACAGGATCGCCACCGGCAGCGAGCCGAACAGCGCGCCGGCCATCAGCGACCCCCAGTGATAGACGTCTCCCTCGACCAGCTCGGTGACGACGCCCACCGGCACCGTCTTCACTTCCGACGAGGAAATGAACGTCAGCGCATAGATGAATTCGTTCCACGACAGCGTGAACGCGAAAATCCCGGCGGAAATCAGTCCGGGCACCGCCAGCGGCAGGATGATGCGGACCAGTATCTGCAGGCGGCTTGCGCCGTCGATCAGCGCGCATTCCTCGAGCTCGATCGGTATCGTCTTGAAATACCCCATCAGCAGCCATGTGCAGAACGGGATCAGGAACGTCGGATAGGTGAGGATCAGCGCCAGTCGCGTGTCGAACAGGTCGAGCTTGTACACCATCGCCGCCAGCGGAATGAACAGTATCGACGGCGGGACCAGGTAGGCCAGAAAAATGCTCATGCCGACATAGCGCGAGCCGCGGAAGCGCAACCGCTCGATCGCATACGCCGCGAGCACGCTGCAGAAGATCGAGAGGCAGGTCGACACGACCGAAATCACCACCGTGTTCCAAAGCCACTCCGGATACGACGTGTCGAACAGCAGCTTCTTGATGTGGTCCAGCGTCGGATGGATGACCCAGAACGGATTGCCTTCGACGCGAGAGCAATTCCTCGTTCGGCTTGAGCGCGGTGATCGTCATCCAGTAGAACGGGAACAGCAGCACGATGACGAACGCGGCCAGCGGCAGATAGATGGTCACGACGCGCCGTGGCAGCGACACCAGGTAGTTCATGCCCTGGGAATCGACCGCCTCCGGCGTTGCGACAGCGCTGCTCATTTGGCCGCCTCGGTTGCTTCTGTGCCGCTCATTCGTCCGCCGCCCCCTGTTGCCACGCCCGGCGCTGCAGACCGAAATAGCTGATCAGAATCGCTGCCAGCAGGAACGGCACCATCGCCGTCGCGATCGCCGCGCCCTCGCCGAGGCTGCCGCCGGGGATCGCCCGCTGGTAGGACAGCGTCGCCATCAGGTGGGTGGCATTGAGCGGGCCGCCGCGCGTCAGCACGTAAATCAGCTGGAAGTCGGTGAACGTGAACAGCACCGAGAAGGTCATGACTACCGCGATGATCGGCGTCAGCAGCGGCAGCGTCACGTGACGGAATTGTTGCCAGGGCGAGGCGCCGTCGAGGCTGGCTGCTTCGTAATACGAGGGCGAGATCGTCTGCAATCCCGCGAGCAGGGTGATCGCGACGAACGGCACGCCGCGCCAGATGTTCGCGGCGATCGTCGAAAACCGGGCATTCCACGGATCGCCGAGGAAGTCGATGTATCCGTGAATCAGCCCCATTCGCATCAGCGCCCAGCTGATGATCGAGAACTGCGAATCGTAGATCCACCAGAACGCAATCGCTGACAGGGCGGTCGGGACGATGAATGGCAAAAGCACCATCGCTCGCATTACCGCCTTGAACGGCAGGTGCTTGTTGAGCAGCAGCGCGAGCCAGAGGCCGAGCGCGAACTTGATGACGCTGGCGACCGTCGTGTAGAAAAGCGTATTGAACAGCGCGAGCCGCGTGACCGCGTCGCCCCACAGGAACTCGAAATTCTCCAGGCCGATCCACTCGCCGGGACGGCCGATCTTGGCATCGGTGAAGCCAAGCCAGGTGCCGAGGCCGAGCGGATAGGTTAGGAAAACCAGCAGCACCAGCGCCGCCGGCAGCATGAACAGAATGCCCAGGGCGTTGCGGTTGTCCTGCAGCCGGGATAGCGCTGAACTCAATGGAAGAATTTCCGGAAATCGTTATGCATCGGAATGGATCTGAATCGGCGAATGTGCCGCTGGCTCGAAGCCAAATAGTCGGCGCCCCCGCGCGCGTTAACCGGCGCCGCAAGGCGCCGCGTTGAACGCGCGCAGATATTGCGTCGCGCCGACGTACCGCATCATCGATGCGTAGATGACGAACCGGCGTGACGCAATATCAAACCTTGTAATAGCGCTCCGCCCGCTTTTGCGCCCGCTCTGCCGCCTCCTTGGGCGACTTCGATCCGGACGCGGCTTCGGCGACCATGTTGACCATGATGAAATCCGCCAGCGCGCCGGCCGAGGCGTAGCCCATTTTTCCCGCATACCCGCTCGGCAGCATGATCTTCATCGAGTCGCGGTACGGCGTCGCCTTCGGGTCCTTCCAGACCGGATGCTTTTCGTACGCGGTCAGCGCCGGCGTAACGTAACCCAAGCGCCGCGGTGACCCAGGGATTGACCTGCTCGTCTTCCATCATGAAGCGCAGGAACTCCTTCGCCGCCTTCGGGTATTTCGAATACTTGAAGATCATCTGGTTGAAGAACAGGTTGAACTCGGTCGGCCGGCCGACCGGACCGATCGGGAAGTTCGAGTGGAATATGTCCGCCTCGAGCTCCTTCACCTTCGGGTCCGTCGCGTTCTTCGCCGCGAAGTAGATCGAGATCCCGTTGCTGGTCAGCGAGATCTGACTGTCGAGGAACGCCTTGTTGTTGTTCGGGTCGAGCCACGACAGCGTTCCGGGCACGAATGTCGCGTACAGCTCCTTCGCGTACTCGAGCGCCTTGATCGTCTCGGGGCTGTCGATGACCACCTTGTTATTGGCGTCGACCATCTTGCCGCCATGCGCCCAGACGACCCAGTTGGTCCACGTGTTGCCGTCGCCGGTGGCGTTGCCGAGCGCGAAGCCGACCGGCGTATTCTTTTCCTTCAGCGCCTTGCAAAGCTTCAGGAAGCCGTCGGTATCCTTGGGCACCGCATCGAAGCCCGCCGCTTTCAGCATGCTGGCGCGATAGACCAGCGCATTGCCCGCGCACCCCAGCGGAACGCCGATCCACTTCTTGCCGTCCGGCTTCAGATACTGATCGCACACCGGATACCAGCCGCCGTACTTGGCGCCCAGATAAGTGCAGACGTCGGTCACGTCGACCAGCTTTTCCGGATACAGGTTGGCGTCGTCGTTGGTCGAAAGAATGATGTCCGGACCGGCGCCGGTGTTCGCCGCGACGGCAGCCTTCGGACGCACGTCCTCCCAGCCTTCGTTGTCGATGCGCACCTCGATGCCGGTTTTCTCGGTGAACTTGGCGACGTTTTTCATGTACTGGTCGATGTCGCCCTGGACGAAGCGGCTCCAGCGCAATACGCGCAGCTTCGCGCCTTTCTCCGGCACATTCTTCCACTGCGCGTTGGCATCCTTGACCCAGATCATCGGGCCCACTGCGGCGGCGGCCGCTACGCCGGCCGAAGTCTTCAGGAATTTACGGCGTTTGAAATTACTCATCAGCTCCTCCTAGAAAATTGCGCGCGGTTTGTTCCAGCGCGTCTTGCGGTTGATTGTTGCGGTGATGATCGGAAGTCATCTGCTTTCTGCGACGAGCCGTACACCGCTCTTCGCATCGAATAAATGCGCACGATCGACATCCGGTGCGAGTGCCACGTGGTCTCCTGCCTTGCAAGTTACCCGATCGCGCACCAGCGACGTCAACTCCTGTCCGTTGAAACGGCAGAAGAGCTGCGTGTCGGCGCCCGTCGGCTCGACGACGACGACTTCCGCCGGCAAGCCGCCGCCGGGCGAGAGGACGCAGTGCTCGGGGCGCATGCCGTACAGCACGGGCTGGCCGTCGCTCGCGCGCGCCGAGGAGGGGAGCGGCAGGCGGACGCCGCCATCGAATTCCACCGCGGGTGCCGCACCGTTGATGCGCGCAACGCCCGGCACGAGATTCATCGCCGGCGATCCGATGAAACCGGCAACGAAGATATTTACCGGCGTGTCGTACAGATCGAGCGGCGTGCCGGTCTGCTCGACGATCCCGTCGCGCATGACGACGATCCGGTCGGCCATGGTCATCGCCTCGATCTGGTCGTGGGTGACGTAGATCGACGTCGTTTTCAGCCGCTGATGCAGCTCCTTGATCTCGGTGCGCATCTGCACGCGGAGCTTGGCGTCGAGATTCGACAGCGGCTCGTCGAACAGGAACACCTGCGGGTCGCGCACGATCGCGCGCCCCATCGCCACGCGCTGGCGCTGTCCGCCGGAAAGCTGCCGGGGATAGCGGTCGAGCAGTTGCGCAAGGCCGAGGATTCCGGCCGCCTTGGCGACCCGCGCCTCGATCTCGCTTTTCGACTGCTTGGCGAGCATCAGCGCAAACGACATGTTGTCGCGCACCGTCATATGCGGATAGAGGGCGTAGTTCTGGAAGACCATCGCGACGTCGCGCTCCTTCGGAGCGACCTTGTTGACGATCCGCGACCCGATCCAGATTTCGCCGCCGGTGATTTCCTCGAGGCCGGCGAGCATGCGCAGCAGCGTCGACTTGCCGCAGCCGGACGGTCCGACCAGCACGCAGAACTCGCCGTCGGCAATCTCGATGTCCACGCCGCGAATCACCGGCGTCGATCCGAAGCGCTTTTGCACTGAACGTATGCTGACTGCTGCCAATGCTCTCCTTTCCGTCGCGCCTGCTGCGCTCGGATGATCCGCCTACGGGGCGTAGCGCCGGGTCCCTGCAACGACGACGTATTCGGGACGCCCGGTCTTGAGCCACGTGACGATATTCTGTGCTGCCTTGCGCCGCAATTCGATCTCCGCCTGCACGCTGTAGAACGCGGCATGCGGCGTCAGGATCACCTTCGGGTGGCCGAGCAGCCGGCTATCGGCGGGAACGGGTTCGACCGGCAGGACATCCAGAGCAGCGCCGGCAAGTATTCCACTATCGACAGCGGCAAGCAAATCGTCGACGTCGACCAGCGCGCCGCGCGCGGTATTGACCAGGTAGGATCCCGGCCGCATGCGCGACAGCATCGCCGCGTCGACGATGCTCCGGGTTTCGTCGTTGAGCGGCACGTGCAGGCTGACGAGATCGCGACTGCTCGAACAGGTCGGCCAGCGTCGCGCGCTCGACATACGCCGGGAAATCGCCGTCGATCAGGTAGGGATCGCAGGCGACGACGCGCCGGAAGACGTTGCGAGACACATGCGCCATGCGCTTGCCGATGCGGCCCAGGCCGACGATGCCGAGCGTGAGCTCGCTGGCGCGGCGCAGCCTGCCCGACGACAGATAATGCCAGCGCCCGCCGGCGATATCGCGGTTATAGGCGACGACGTTGCGGATCAGCGCGAGCGCCAGCGCCAAGGCATGCGTGGCCACTTCGCCGACGCCGTAATCGGGCGAGTTCGCAAGCCACACACCGTATTTCGCGCAGGCGTCGGTATCGATCGTGTCGTAGCCCGCGCCGATGCGGCTGATGATGCCCAGCCGCGGCAGCTGCGCAAGCGCGCGTGCGCCGACCGGTGCATACTGGACCAAAAAGGCATCGAAGTTGCGGCCCGCCGCGAGCACGTCGTCTTCGGTGCGTGCACTGGGCGACGGCAAGCTCGATACCGGCGTTGCCGAACAGCTCGCGTTCGAGCGCCAGGTCTTCGTAATTCTGGTCGGTGATCAGGGCGCGCGCCATCGGGATCCGGCAGATGCTGACGAGCGCTGGGAGGCGCTCCGGGCCGCAAACGGTACGTCGGTATCGACCATTGGTCAAGTGGCCTTACCGCTTCATCCACCCCTATAATCGTTCTGCGTCGTCGGGGCTCTCCGGGGCGCTCACCTGGAATCCGCCGATGCTGTTACCCACGACGATCGCCGGCAGCCTGCCCAAGCCCGCGTGGCTTGCGCCGCCGAAACAGCTTTGGGCGCCATGGCTGCTCGAGGGATCGCTATTGGAGGAAGGCAAGCGCGATGCCGTGCGCCTGGCGGTCGCCGATCAGGAGCGCGCGGGCATCGACATCGTGACCGACGGAGAGCAGACGAGGCGGCACTTCGTCACGACGTTCATTGAAAGCCTCGACGGCGTCGACTTCCAGCATCGCAAGACCGTCAGGATCCGCGATCGCTACGATGCCGACGTGCCGGTCGTCACCGGTCCGGTAGCGCGCCGGCGCCCGGTCTTCGCCGAGGACGCCGGCTTCCTGCAGGAGCCTCACCCGGCGGCCGATCAAGTACACCCTTCCCGGACCGATGACCGCCGTCGACACGCTCTACGACGCTCACTATGGCAGCCGGGAAAAACTGGCCTGGGCGTTTGCCGAAATCCTCAACGAGGAGGCGCTGGCGATCGAGGCCGCCGGCGTCGATGTCATCCAGTTCGACGAGCCCGCTTTCAACGTCTACTTCGACGAGGTCCGCGATTGGGGCATCGCCGCTCTCGAGCGGGCGGCGCAGGGCCTTGCCTGCCGTACGGCGGTGCATATCTGCTACGGCTATGGCATCAAGGCGAACAACGACTGGAAAAAGAGTCTGGGCGACGAATGGCGCCAGTACGAAAAGACGTTCCCCCTGCTGGCTCGATCCCGGCTCGGACAGGTTTCGCTCGAATGCGCCAATTCGCATGTGCCGCTGGAATTGATCGGCCTGCTGGACGGCAAGGACGTCCTGGTCGGAGCCATCGATGTCGCCAGCGACCGGATCGAGACGGCCGACCAGGTCGCCGCGACCATCCGCGCCGCGCTCGAATATGTCAGGCCGGACCGGTTGCTGCCCTGCACCAATTGCGGGATGGTCCCGTTGGCCCGGGATGTTGCCCGCGGAAAGCTGGCGGCGCTGGCCGAAGGCGCCGCCCGGGTCAGGGCGGAGCTTGGAAAGTGACGTATTTGTGCAACAAACGGGGAGGGGTCCGGACCGATAAGGGTTTGACCCTGCAAGGGATACTGCGTATAGTCCGCTTCGTGTTTTGTTTCAAGTACTAAAGCACGACCTGTCCGGCTGCTCGCTGTCGCCGAATCGCCGTACTTCCCTGTCCTTGAGATCGAAACATAGGCCGGGTTCGACCCGATTATTTTTGTTTTGAAGGATTGGTAAAAATGGCAACTGGAACAGTGAAGTGGTTTAACGACGCCAAGGGTTTCGGCTTTATTACGCCGGATGGCGGCGGAGAAGACCTGTTTGCGCACTTCTCGGCGATCAACATGCCGGGCTTCAAGTCGCTCAAGGAAGGCCAGAAAGTGTCGTTCGAAGTGACGACGGGCCCGAAGGGCAAGCAGGCGTCGAATATCCAAGCAGTCTGACGTTAGGCTTTAGTGCACCAGAGAAAGGCCGGGCATCGCCCGGCCTTTTTTTCGCTGCGAGGCAACGCGGCCAGCCTCAGCGGGCCGCCGGGTCCAGCCGCGAGAGGGTCAGGCTTTCGGCGCCCCCGCCCCACCAGATGCGGCCGAGGATCGCCCCCATCAGCGTCCAATACAGGATCGCATTGCCGAAGACCATCAGGTCATTGGTCGAATTCTTCACCAGCATCGCCAGCACCAGCGCGATCGCGGCCGCGGCCCAGGCCTTCTCGCGCTCGCCCCGCGCTCGGGCACACATGACCGCAAGGCTCAGCAGGCGAACATGCAGCCAGGTCCAGATCGCGAGCCCCACCAGGCCAACCTGCAAGGTCAGGCTCAGCAGCACGTTGTGCGCGTGCGCAAAGGCCTGGCGGTCGATGCGCTTGAGGTCTTCGTTTTGCGCGAGGTCGTAGGTCCTCGACGGCACCAATCGTCCGAATCCGACGCCCAGCCAGGGGTGCCGCTTGGCGAGATCATAGTAGACGGCCCAGATCGCCGGGCGCGAGTCGCTGGCGATCATTTCCAGCGCCGCGCTCTTGTCGTACGGCTGCTGCTCGGGCAGGCGCAAGCGCGAAATCAGTTCGAGGCTGATCGCCGAGACGACCAGGCCGACGCAGATCGCCACGAGCACCGGGCGCAGATGCAGCCTTCCGCGCAGCAATCCGAACACGATCAGCAGGCATGGCAGCGAAATGCATAGAGAAACGAACAGCGTCCGGCTTTCGCTCATCAGCCCGAGGCCGGCAAAGGCGACGAGCCAGGCGGCCGAGGCCCAGCGTACCGATGGCGCGGGTCGACGTCAGCGCGACGACGAACAGCGGCACCGCGAGAAAAGCGATGTAGGTGCTCGAATCGACCGCTTCGCCCGCTTTCCATGCGAGCCAGCCGAGCACGCCGGGCGCGGCTGATTCCATTCCCGGCTCGACCGGCGTTACCGCCGCTGCGAAGGTCGTCGTCAACGATATGACGGTGCCTATGGCGGCGCCGAGAGTCAGCGCGAGCCTGCCGTTACGCGATCGGACCAGCATGAAGCTGATCAGGAACAGGATGAGCGGATACCAAAGGTCGCTGCGAAAAGCGCGAAACGAGACCATCGGGTATTCGGACCAGGCGATCGAGAGCGCGGCGAACGCCAGCCAGACGAGGCTAGGCAACAGGACTGGATTGTCCTTCCACAGTTGAGCCCGGTAGTGGAACAGCGCGGCGAGCCGCGGCCATCCCGACGAGGGCATTGCGCATGCCGGTCACATGCGCGAGCGGCAGGATGGCGACCAGAATCGTCATCAGCACGCAAAGCGTGCGGAACGCGTAGCCATCCTCTCCCAGCCGCTGGTACGGCGCTGCCATGGTCATCGCGGATACCGGCATGGAAGGACTGGACTCGATCGAAATAGGTGGCCAAGGGCGAATATCCACCTCCGGCTAATTTTGCGCGGCGCTCGCGCCACGCGAAATTGGTGCCAAGGGCGGAATTGAACCACCGACCAATTTTCAGTCGCTGCACCACGAGATTGGCCTTTGTCGACTGACCTTGGCCAATTTTACTGCGCTTGCGCCACGCAAAATCTGGTGGCCAAGGGCGGAATTGAACCACCGACACACGGATTTTCAGTCCGCTGCTCTACCAACTGAGCTACTTGGCCAAGCATTCGATTTTACCAGAGTTGCCTCTGCCGCCACGAGGCGCGATAGGGCCAATGCCTCGATCAGGCGACGATTGCTTCGACGCGAGTGGCCGCGATGCCGACTGATTTCGCCGCGTCGAGAATGTCCATCCAGGTCTTGTCGTCGACGGCAATGCCCTCGAGCGTCCGCCGCCCCCGCGTGCTGCGCTCGACTTCGCCGGGCATCAGCACCGGCTGCCCCGGCACGGCCGGCGGCGACGCCTTGACCCACGCCACGAAGCGCGCGATCTCGCGCGCGATCGCGCCGTCCTCATCGTAGACCGCGGGCGCAATATAGATCGACAGCATGTTGTTGCGGAGCACCGTATCGTCCGGATCCGAGCTCTTGCCAGTCGACAGTGCGCCGGCCAGCAGGTCGACGACGATCGACAATCCCGAGCCCTTGTGGGCGCCGACGGTGAGCAGTGCGCCGCCGTCGTAGAAATCCTTCGGATCGGTCGTCGGCTGGCCGTGCTTGTCGATGATCCAACCCGGCGGCACCTGCTCGCCCTTGTTGATCGCGACGAACAACTTGCCTTCGGCCACCGTCGACGTCGTCACATCCAGGATGACCGGATCGCCGCCGGCGACCGGCACGCCTATGGTGATCGGGTTCGTCGAAAGGCGCCGGTCGCTGCCGCCGAACGGCGCGACGCGCTGGGCGCCGGACGTATTGAGGAAATGCAGCGAGACCTGGCCTTGCGCGGCCGCGAGCTCGGCCCAGTCGCCGACGCGGCCGAGATGACCGCAATTGCGCAAGCCCACCATCGCGATGCCCGTTGTCGCCGCCTTGCGCGTGCCGAGTGCGCCTGCGATACTCGCCGACGACCTGGCCGAAGCCGCGGTTGCCGTCGACGATAGCCATGGCGTCGTTTTCGAACGCGACCGTCGGGCTCGCATTGGGGACGAGCCAGCCGGCGCGCACCCACTCGAGGTACTTGCCGACGCGGATCACGCCGTGCGAGTCGTGGCCGACCAGGTTGGAATCGACCAGCCGCCGCGCCACCGTGCGCGGCTTCGGTCGCGTTGCTGCCGCCGCCTTGCATGATGGCAGTCACGAGCGTGACGAGCTTTGCCGCCGGAACGATTTTCATGGTCGCCTGTGGGCGTCCTCGCCGACGAGGCAAGGGAGCAAGTAGGATGGTCGTACTGTCAGTGGATCTCCGGCTCGGCGGTCGGCGCGGTTCCTTCGAGGAAATCGAAGTCGCAGCCCTGGTCGGCCTGGGTGATGTGCTGCTGATAGAGCACGCCGTAGCCGCGCACGAACCGCGGCGCCGGCTTTTTCCACGCGGCGCGGCGCGTTGCGAGCTCGGCGTCGCTCACCTTGAGCTCGATCTTGCGCGCTTCGACGTCGAGCTCGATCAGGTCCCCGTCATGCACCAGCGCAAGCGGGCCGCCGGCGAACGATTCCGGCGCGACATGCAGCACGCATGCACCGTAGCTGGTTCCGCTCATGCGTGCGTCCGAGATCCGGACCATGTCGCGGATGCCTTGCGCCAGCAGTTTTTTCGGGATCGGCAACTGGCCCCACTCGGGCATGCCCGGCGCGCCCAGCGGGCCGGCGTTCTGCAGCACCAGCACCGAATCGGCGGTCACGGGGAGCGCCGGATCGTCTATCCTCGCCGCCATGTCGTTGTAGTCGGCGAAGACGACCGCGGGTCCGGTGTGCTTGAGCAGTCTCGCCTCGGCCGCCGCGGGCTTGATCACCGCGCCATCCGGAGCGAGGTTGCCGCGCAGCACCGCCAGACTGCTTCCCGACACCAGCGCCTTGTCACGCGGCAGGATCACATCGGCATTGAACACCTCGGCGCCGGCGATATTTTCCCCCAGCGTTTTGCCGTTGACCGTGCGCTCGTCGACCGACAGCAGATCGGCGATGCCCGCCAGCAGCGCGCGCAAGCCGCCGGCGTAGAAGAAATCCTCCATCAGGTGCGCGCCTGCCGGCCGGATGTTGGCCACCAGCGGCGTCTTGCGCGCCAGCGCATCGAATCGGTCGAGGGTCAACGGCACGCCGGCGCGGCGGGCGATTGCGATCAGGTGCACGACCGAATTGGTCGACCCCCCGAGCGCCAGCGCCGTCGTGATCGCGTTGTCGACGCTGCCGGCGGTGATGAAGTCGCGCGGCTTCAAATCCGACCACACCATGTCGACGATGCGCCGTCCGGTATCCGTGGCCATCCTGCCGTGCCGCGAATCCGCGGCGGGAATCGATGCCGCACCGGGCAGCGTGAAGCCCAGCGCCTCGGCGGCCGACGTCATCGTCGACGCCGTGCCCATCGTCATGCAGTGTCCGGGCGAACGGGCGATGCCGTCCTGGAGCTCGAGCCATTGCCGGTCGCTGATGTTGCCGGCGCGTTTTTCCGCCCAGTATTTCCACACATCCGAACCGCTGCCCAACTCCTGGTCGCGCCAGTGGCCGGAAAGCATCGGGCCGGCCGGCATGAAGATCGCCGGCAGGTTCATGCTGATGGCGCCCATCAGCAACGCCGGGGTTGTCTTGTCGCAACCGCCCATCAGCACGGCGCCGTCGACCGGATACGAGCGAAGCAGCTCCTCGGTCTCCAGCGCGAGCAGATTGCGGTACAGCATCGTCGTCGGCTTCTGGAACACCTCGGCCAGCGCGATCGCCGGCATCTCCAGCGGGAATCCGCCGGCCTGCAGCACGCCGCGCTTGACCTCCTCGGCGCGCTGCCTGAAATGCGAATGGCAGGCGTTGATATCGCTCCAGGTGTTGATGACGGCGATGATCGGCTTGCCGATGTAGTCGGCGCGCGAATAGCCCATTTGCGCGATGCGCGAATGGTGTCCGAACTGGCGCATGTCATCGGAGCCGAACCAGCGGTGCGAGCGGAGCTCGTCGGGTTTCTTGCGCGTTGCGCTCACTTTGTGCCTTTCAACGCATTTTCTCCAGACAGAACGGCAAAGTGCCCGCATTATAGCGACCGGAACCCTGCTACTGTGGTCGCGGTCAAATCGCCGTAATCGTGCGAGGGCTGCGAAGCGAACCCGGTGCCACCGCGACGCGGCGATCGCAAGGGCGCCGCCACGGGCCGCATATCTCAAGGAGGCCGCCGATGCTCGGACGGTTGGTCGATGATCGATGCCGCCGGCTGATCGGCGGCGCTGTCGTTGCCGCCTGTTGCCTGTTCGTCCCCGTCGCGGGCGCTGCCGACGGCGCCACCACAGCGGCACCCCCGCCAAGCATCGACGCCGAGAAATTCTTCTCCGCCCTGGTCAAGGTGCGGACCCACGCGCTGCCCGACGCGCGCAGCGCCGCTACGCTGGGCACCGATCGCGAGGGAACCGGTATCGTCATCGACGACAAGGGGCTGATCCTGACGATCGGCTATCTGATCGTCGAAGCGGACCAGGTCGAGATCGTCGATGATCAAGGCCATACGCTGCCGGCGCGGGTCGTCGGCTACGATCATTCCAGCGGGCTCGGACTCGTGCGGCCGCTGGTGCCGCTGAAGGCATCGCCGTTGGCGCTCGGGGACTCGGGCAAGCTTGCCGAAACGGATCCGGTTCTGATCGTCAATCACGGCGGACGCGAACAGGCGACATTGGCCTATGTGGTTTCGCGGCGGCCATTCATCGGCAGCTGGGAATACCTGCTCGACCAGGCGATTTACACCTCGCCGCCGACGCTCAATTGGAGCGGCGCTGCGCTGATCGGCAAGGATGGCAAGCTGCTCGGCGTCGGCTCACTGATCCTGCGCGACGCGACCGAGGCCGATCCGCATCTGCCGGGCAACATGTTCGTGCCGATCGATCTGTTGAAGCCGATCCTTTCCGAGATGGTCCAAACCGGACACCGTTCCGGTCCCGCTCGGCCGTGGCTCGGCGTGGTGGCGGACGAGGTGCAAGGCCGGCTGATCGTCACGCGCGTCTCGCCCGACAGCCCTGCCGAGCAGGCCGGCGTCAAGGCGGGCGACATCATCCTGGCGGTCGGCAATGAAGCCGTGCGCTCGCAAGCCGAGTTCTATCGCAAGATATGGGGGCGCGGCGCTGCGGGCAGCGACATTCCGCTGAGGCTGCTGCAAGGTATCGACGTGCGCGAAATCAACGTGCATTCGATCGACCGGATCGATTACTTCCGCCAGAAGACCAGCTACTGAGTCCTCCGCCGCCGGGCTCGCAGCACGTTAAAGGCGACGCACGTCCCTGGCGCGCACGTACAATGCGCGCTGCCCGCGCAAGGCTTTAGGCGCGCCTCCCTCCTCCTCCGATGCCGCTCTACGCGATCACGATTTTCTGCAGCGCGTTCCTGCTGTTTCTCGTGCAGCCGATCATGGCCAAGCAGATCCTGCCGTGGTTCGGCGGATCGGCCGATGTATGGACCACCTGCCTCGTCTTCTTCCAGCTGCGCTGCTGCTGGGCTACGCCTACTCCGATCTGGTGGTGCGCCGGCTTCGCGCCCGCGCCCAGTTGCGGCTGCACCTGGCGCTGCTCGCGCTGAGTTGCCTGATGCTGCCGATCGTTCCCGGCGCGCATTGGAAGCCGCTGGGCGGCGAGAGTCCGGCGCCGTTGATCCTCGGTCTGCTCGCTCTGACGGTCGGCTTGCCGTATTTCCTGCTGTCGACGACCAGTCCGCTGGTTCAGTCGTGGTTCGCGCGACGATTTCCCGGCCGCAGCCCCTATCGGCTTTTCGCATTGTCGAATCTCGCGTCGATGCTGGCGCTGGCCGGCTATCCGTTCGCGCTCGAGCCATGGGTCGACGACCCGAATGCAGTCCTACGGATGGTCCGCCGCCTACCTGGCTGTTCGTGCTGCTGTGCGCCGCATGCGCGTGGTACAGCTTGCGGACTCTACCGCCAGCCGATGTGAAGGCGCCGGACGGCGCGGCACTCGCGTCCGACGGCAGCCGCCGACGGTCGCGCGGCAAGTTCTGTGGGTAGTGCTCGCCGCGACCGGATCGTTCCTGCTGCTCGCCGTGACCAACCACATCTGCGAGAACATCTTCGTCGATCCCGCTCTTGTGGATCGTGCCGCTGTCGATCTACCTGCTGACGTTCATTCTCTGCTTCGACAGCTCGCGCTGGTACCGCCGCGAACTGATCGCCGCGACGCTTGCGGCCGGCCTGGGTGTCATGGGCTGGACGCTCGCCAGTCGCGGGTTGACGCACAGGCTCGAGCTGCAGATCGCCGTCTTCTGCATCGGACTCTTCATCGCCTGCATGTTCTGCCACGGCGAGCTTGCCCGGCTCAAGCCGCCGCCGCGTTATCTGACCCGCTTCTATCTGATGGTTTCGGCCGGCGGCGCGCTCGGATCGACGCTGGTCGGCATCGTCGCGCCACTGGTCCTGCCTGCGTACTTCGAGCTTTCGGCGGGCCTCGTCGCCTGCGCCCTGCTGCTCGCACTGCAGATGCGCCGCCAGCATCCGGTGTTCGTCATGCTCGCCGTCGCGGCTGTGCTTTTCACCCTCGGCACGGCCGGCTGGGGCATTCGCGAGTTCTACGACGGCACGATTCTGGCGACGCGCAACTTCTATGGCGTGCTGCGCGTGCAGGAAGGCGGCGTCAGCACGGGTCGTCATCGCTCGCTGATCCACGGCACGATTCTGCACGGCAACCAGTATCTCGCCCCGGAGCTGGCGCGTATTCCGACGACTTATTACACGAAGAACTCAGGCGTGGGCCGAGCGCTCGATTCGATGCATCCGACGACGCGACTGCTGAAGGTCGGAGTCATCGGGTTGGGAACGGGCACGATCGCAGCCTACGGCAGCCGGGGCGACATCTATCGCTTCTACGACATCAATCCGGCGGTGATTCGCATCGCCAACCGCGAATTCAGCTATCTCAGTGACAGCGAGGCGACGGTCGAGACGCCGCTCGGCGATGCCCGGCTCAATCTCGAGCGTGAGCCGGCGCAGGGCTTCGATCTGCTGGCGATCGACGCCTTCTCCAGCGATTCGATCCCCGTCCACCTTATCACCTACGAGGCGCTGGCGATTTATCGCAGGCACATGAAGCCCGGCGGCATCATCGCCTTTCACGTCACCAATCGTTATCTCGATCTGATTCCGGTCGTCGAGCGCTTGGCCGACGCGCAGGGTTTGCACGCGGTGCTGATCACCGACGACGGCGAGCAGGGCTTGAGCAGCCGCAGCGACTGGGTGCTGGTGTCGGAGAGCGCCGGCTCGCTGGCCGTCCCGCTGATCGCCGCAGCAGCCAAGCCGATCGAGCCGCGTCGCGACTGGCCGCCGTGGACCGACGACTTCAACAACATCGTGCAGGTCCTGAAATAGGCTTGGCCGGCATCGTCGAATCGTTTCGAGCGGCGCGATCGGCGGCTCCGGCGTTGCGGCGCGCAATTCGACGCGACTGCTAGAATTCCCTCATGTTGCGTTCGTTGTCTCCCGATGCGCTGGCGCCTGCAATCCTGCCGCTGCGCGCGTTTCGTCAACGCCGTCTGGTCGAGGTCCTCGACCAGACTCGCCTTCCGCGGGACGAGGTTCCCGTCAGCCTGACCTCAGCCGCGGATGCGGCGCGTGCGATCGCCACGATGCAGGTCCGCGGCGCGCCGCTGATCGGCGTCACCGCCGCCTATGGACTCGCGCTGTCGCTCGGGACCGATCCGTCCGATGCCGGCATGCACGATGCATACACGATGCTGTTGGCGTCGCGACCGACCGCGGTCAACCTGCGCTGGGCGCTCGAACGGGTTCGCGCGACCGTCGCGCCGCTGGCGGCGTTTGCCCGCGCCGAAGCGGCCTGGGACGAAGCGGACGCAATCGCCGCCGAGGACGTGGCGACCAATCGCGCGATCGGCGAGCACGGTCTCACCATCATCGAGGAGCTCGCTGCCAGGCGCTCGCCGGTCCATGTGCTCACGCATTGCAATGCCGGCGCGCTGGCGACGTTGGGCTGGGGTACTGCGACCGCGCCGATTTATCTCGCCCAGCTCGCCGGCATTCCGGTTCACGTCTGGGTGAGCGAGACGCGGCCGCGCCTGCAAGGTGCGAAGCTGACCGCGTGGGAAATGCGGGCGAACGGCGTGCCGCACACGCTTATCGTCGACGCGGCGGGCGCGGCACTGATGCGGCAACACCGAGTCGATCTGGTGCTGGTCGGTGCCGATCGGGTCGCCGCCAACGGCGACGTCTGCAACAAGATCGGAACCTACGAGAAAGCACTGGCGGCGAACGACAACCGGATTCCGATGTATGCGGCCGTGCCGTCGAGCACCATCGACTGGACGCTGGCGGACGGCGACGCCATTCCGATCGAGGAGCGCAGCGCCGACGAAGTCATCGGACTGGAAGACGATGCGATCGCGCCTGCCGGCACGCGCGTTCTCAACCCGGCGTTCGACGTTACGCCGGGACGGTTGCTGACCGGCATCGTCACCGAGCGCGGCATTTGCAGCGCCACCGCCGGCGGACTCGCGGCGCTGTTCGCACCCGGGGCCAGGCGATGAGCGAGCTCGGCCTGCGCCAGCAGATCATCGCGACGGCGCTGCGCATGAACGAGCTGCGCATCAACCGCGGCAGGTCGGGCAACGTCAGCGCGCGTGCGGACGACGGCTTTCTGGTGACGCCGAGCGGTTTGCCCTACGAGGAAACGAGGCCCGAGGACATTGCATCGGTCACGCTCGCCGGCGATGCCAGCGGGCCGCGGCAACCTTCGAGCGAATGGCGCTTTCACCGCGACATCTACGCCGCGAGGCGCGATGTCGGCGCGATCGTGCACGCGCACTCGACCTTCGCAACGACACTCGCCTGCCTCGGCCGCGACATCCCCGCCTTTCACTATATGGTCGCGGTGGCCGGCGGCAAGGACATCCGCTGCGCCGGCTACGCGACGTTCGGCACGCAGGCCTTGTCGGATCACGCACTGGTCGCGCTGGAGGCGCGCAAGGCCTGCCTGCTCGCCAACCACGGCATGATCGCCGTCGGTGCCTCGCTGGCGGACGCGCTTGCGCTCGCGGTCGAAGTCGAAGCGTTGGCCGAACAGTACTGGCGCACTTTGCAAACGGGAACGCCGAACCTGCTGTCCGATGCGGAGATGGAGGTCGTGCTGGAGAAGTTCAGCCGCTATGGCAAGCCGTGAATGCGCGTCCAGTAAAAGCAAAAAGCCCAACCACGAAGGCTGGGCTTTTGCTTAAACAGTCCCTGACGATGACCTACTTTCGCACGGGCAATCAGCACAGCTGCAGGCAGGACTCGCAGCATTGGGGCTGGCGCGCCGCCGTTCCAGAGTCGTCTGATCTGCCGTTAAGTCTTGGCGGACTCGAGCAGGGAGCTTGTTAGCTCCCGTTTTGTTTTGCGGCGAGAATCGCTTTGCTAGAAATCCAGCGGGTCCGACGCTATCGGGTAAGGGACGCTGACCCCGTTGCCGGCGACGCAGGTGATGCCGTAGGAGACCGGCAGATCGGCGGCAACGCCACCGACTGTTCTGAACCCGACGTCGATAAACCATCGGGTCGCGTTGCCGTTCGCAATCGTGCTGCGATTGCCGGTGAAGATGTAGAAACCGGTTGCTCCTGGGCCGCCGCTGAAAAAGGGCAGAGCGGACGGCCATACTGGCGACGAAAATTCATCGCCGGGACCCCGAATGCGCACCTGGAGGTCCGTCAGATGTGGGCTCTGCAGTCCGCATAGCACATAATCCGGCTGCTCGATGAACATGGCATGTATGTTCTTGGTTGCGGCATCGACGATCTGCACCGGGTTGTCCGCGGTGACCGTGCCGCAGGTGTCCTGTCCGAAACAAACAACGCGCTTCTGTCGCTCGTCGAACTGATCGGCCGACTTCGCGACTCTGAAGTCGGCACCGAAGGTGTTGTTTTCCTGCACGGTGCAGTAGCTGACCATCGCCGGGGCATTGGGGGTGGTCACTAGGAAGGAAGCGCGACTGTTTACATGATCGCCAGCAGGAGCTCCCACCGCCGCAAAGATGTCCAGGAATCGGATGCTTTGAAACGGAACCAGGTGCCCGGTTATCGGAGCTCCGAGGACTGCGGTCGTCACCCCGTCGAACAGAGTCACCTGGTAGTCCACCGCCTCACCAAGGGCTCCAACAAAACAGTTGGTCGAGTATCCCGGGGCAGCCGCCTGTCGCTTTAGTCCCGCCACCGCGGAAGGCGCACCGGAGAAATTGCCTATCGGGAAACCCTCATCGCTGAAACCGATTCCGGTCGGGGTCTGCACGCGCGCCCTGCCCCAAATAGATGCATTTTCGGGGTCGCCGCATCCTCCAGAATCAACATGCCGAAGTGCGAGTTGGCCGGATTGAAGGTGCACTGCGTATCGAGCGCAAACGAAAGCGTTTGTCCCACCGGCACGACAAACTGGTTGCAGGGGCGCAATCCCGGCGCTGGAGGAAAAAGGCTATCGTAGAAACTTACATTGAGCGTCAGCGGGTCGGGCCCGGGTTGAACACAAAAATTTCGGCCTTGAACGAGGCCGAGTGCGAAACCAAAGGGACCACGATAACCCGTGCCAGCGACGGCGGTCGATTGCGCTCCCGGCGCGGTGCCGACGATGGCCGCGGAGCGTACGACGAAATGCCCAAGCCGGGTCCCCTAGGCTTCATACGACGCTCCTCCCGGGTGGGCGGCAAAAAGGGCCGCCTCCGTCGTCCATTCGAGAAACCCGTTCGGCTCGAGATCCAGCGCCGCTGACGCACGGAGGTGGAGGCGGTGGGCCCGTTTCCTGGACCTGCAGGTGATGCCATAAGCGACCGGCAAGTCGGCTTCATCGCCACTGGCGGCGTTGAAGACCAGATCGAGCAAACCACCGGGCCGTCGAGCCGTTCAAGTGGTCCTGCGATGGCCGGTGAATCTATAGAAACTGCTCAGCCCGGCGCCCCCACTGGAGAAGGGCGAGGCGGCCACGGCCATACCGGTGACGCGAGAGCATCGCCGGGGCCCGCGGGTGTGCGACTTGCCGAGGTCTTCGAGATCGGCTTCGCCGACTTCGCACTTCGACGTCGTCTCTTCGCCTCGATGGACACAGTGTGAATGTCTTCGTCGTAAGGTCAAGGATGTCCGTCGGGTTGACAGCGAGCACCGTGCCACGCGTCTTGCCCGAAACAGATCAACCGACTGCCGGTTATCCAACTGATCTATGGAATTCGCGATTCTGAAGTCGGCGCCGAAGGTATTGTTTTCCTGAACCGCGCTGAAACAACGAGAGCAGAGACGGGGGTAGTCTCGCCGAAATTGGCGCTGGCGTCCACTGGTCACCTGGGGGACGCTACGCCGCGGCGGAGGCTGCGAGGAATAGGACACTTTGATAAGGAAGCCGGCGACACCGTTATCGGGGCGGCGGAAGGGCTTGCATGGCTCAGCTCGCGGACGATCTGATGAACTGCTCGCCCGCCGCCGCGAACGATTCGATCCGATTACCAGGACCGCGGCGGAGCCCGCCGTCTGGCGCTTGAGTTACAGTACGCTGACTGCGCGGACCGCCGGAGAAGTTGCCTATCGGAAAGCCCTCATCGCTGAAGCCGATGCCGCCCGGGCTCTGCACGCGGGTGAAGGCCTGGAATATATTGATCTTCGGGGTCGCCGCAGTCCTGCGAGATCTGGACCTGCCGAAGTGCAGAGTGAGCCAGATGAAGGTGCACTGGCTATCGAGCGTAAACGAAAGGGTCTGTCCCGCCGGTCCGACGAATTGACTGCAGGAACGCGATCGCGGTGCCGGGCGAAACGGCGCATGGATGAAGCGCCGCGTCTAACGTCAACGTCGAGATGCGACGGGTTGCGCACGAAAACTTCACCTGATGGAGAACGAGTGCGAAACCGGCGGGATGACCGATGACCGAGGAGGCGCCAGCGGTCGTTTGCCCTTGCGCTGCGGTGCCGACGACCGCGGCGAAGACTGCGACGAATAAAACAAAGCCGGTGTGCCAGGCTTCATACGACGCTCCTCCCAGAGTGAGGCGCCAGAAAAGGACACTACATCAGCCAATGGAAAACCATTTGGCTGGGAATCCAACGCTGCTGATGCTATGAAATAGGGGACGCTGACTGAGTTGCCTGAGATGCAGGTGATCCCATAAGGAACAGGCGAGTGTCTATCTGCAGCGACGCCGCTGTACTCGTGGTATTGAAGCCGACGTCGATAAACCAGCGGGTCGCCACGCCGAACTGGAGAGCGCTGCGATAACGGTAAAGATATAAAAGCTGGTCGTACCCGCGCCGCCGCTGGAGAACGGCAGAGCGGACGGCCATACGGGTGACGAAAACACATCGCCAGGGCCGCGAATGCGAATCTGAAGATCTTCCGGATGCGGGCTGGCGAGCTGGCATTGCACGTAATCCGGCTGCTCGACGAACATTGCGTGTATGTTCTTGGTTGTGGCATGGGGGATCTGCGTCGGATTGACCGGGGTGACTGTGACGCGATCGCTGCCGTAACAAACAGCCCGCTGCTGCCGATTGTCGTCGGCATCGCGCAACTTCGCGATTCTGAAGTCGGCGCCGAAGGTATTGTTCTCCTGCACGGTCAGAGAAGCCAACCAATGCCGGGGCCGCATCGGCCGTAGTTACCGTGAAGCCGGCGCGAATGTTCACGTGGTCCCCCGCAGGGGCGCCTGCCGCCGCGAAAACGTTAGCAGGAACCGGACGCTTTGGAACGGAACCAAGGACCCCGATATTCTGGCCCACGACCCCCGTTCGTTGTCCCGTCAAACAGGGTAACCGTGTAGTCAGCGAGGCTTCGGCCCAACGCGCCGACGGAACAGGTGGACCCATACCCGGGCGCCGCGGCTTGGCGTTTGAGTCCAAGGACGTTGGCGAACTGGCCGGAGAAGTTGCCCTTGGAAAGCGCTCCGGCGCTAAAGCCGATACCGGCTGGGGTTCTGTATCCGCGCAAACGCCGTGAAGAGATTGATCTTCAGCGTTGCCGCGTCCTCCAATATCACCATCCCAAAGTGCGAATTGGCCGGGTTGAAGGTGCACTGTGCGTCGAGCGTGAACGAACGCGTTTGTCCCGCCGGCACGACGAACTGAGCGCACGGACGCAATCCGGGTGCCGGTGGAAACAGGGCGTCGGTAGGAAACATTACATACATTAAGGGTAGCAAATTTTGCGTTGGAGGTTGCGCACAAAGATCTCAGCCTTGAACGACGCCGAGTGCGAAACCAGCAGAATTCACGATGACCGAGGGCGGCGCCGGCGGTAGATTGTGCACTGGTGGCGGTTGCGAAGCGGCCGCAAACATTCCCAACCGGAGATGCCCAACGGGATACTGGGCTTCATACGACGCTCCT
>CAWKAQ010000006.1:0-5592 GCA_963847585.1 uncultured beta proteobacterium
AGTGGTAGAGCAGCGGTTTTGTAAACCGTTGGTCGGGAGTTCAAATCTCTCATCCGGCACCACCCACCGCACGATTATTTCTTCTTGCGGCTACTCTTTTTGGCCGGCTTGCGGATCAGGAAGTCTTCAGGCTTCTTTCCGGCCTTGATCGCTTCCCGCATCCATACCGGCTGCGCGCCACGCCCGGCCCAGGTCACTTTTGACTTCGGGTCGCGATATTTGGCGGCCACCTTGCGGCCGGCCAATGACTTCTTCTTTTTTCCGTAAAGGGCAACGCGCCCGACCTCGGCGTAATCCGCGCCCAGGGCTGCAAGCTCCTTTTTCAGCTCATCGGCCTTTTTGAAAAGGATCGAACCTATTTCATCCCGCAGCGCGAGCAGCGCGTCGACAGATAATGTTGCGAGGTTTTGTTTTGCCATCGTGGCCTCCTAAAAAAAGCGATTTGCAGCTTTATTGGTTTGAAAGGCAAGCACGTATAAGTGGCATAGGTATTAAAAGGTGGCGTGATCGGATACAGACTTTACGACAAAGTCCCGTAAACCTGTTTGCGACTTGCCCCGTTTCCCGCCTTCCAGACAGTCAGGTCATCGACAGATCGTAATCCGGCGTGAGCTGGTCTTCCGACAGCAGATCGTAGCGCTCGCGCAGCTCGGCGGCGGCGGTTTCGCAAATCTCCTTGCATGCAGCCGGCACGATGTTACCCGGCACGCGGATGTCGGCCACTTCCCAGCTTGCGCGATCCGCCGTTGGCCGCACCGTCAGAGCCTGTACGCCGGCGCAGATGGCGTGCCGGCGCATCTCCACCATGATCATGCGCTCCAGTTCGGGGGCGGTTTTCAGCCTTTTGTCCATGTTTCAAGTCCCGGCAGGCCGCGCGATCGGCGCGTCGACAAAAATTTGGTACGACTGCGACTTCGGCTCGGCTCTTGTCGTCTTCGTTGACATATTGGATCGAGCTCTTTCCGAGCAAGGCGCGCGGCAGAAGCATCACGCGGATAAATCGCGTTGCACGGTCGTGGGCACTCTGCGCGAAGACCGGATCCGGCCCGTTTTCGAACCACGCGCCGCCCGGACCATAGCTGGTCGAGCGGCCATGGGTGTCGATGCGGATGCCGCCCTCGATCAGGCAGCGGATGCCCGGCCCTTGGTGACGATGCAGATAGGCGCAGCCACCGGGCGGAAATGCGACGCTGTCACCGCGCAACAGCAGCTCGCCCTGCGGCAGCGTGTCGAGCATGGCGGACAGCAGCAGGCGCGACGCGACGCCGCGTCCGGCCGCCGCGCCGTCGCCGCGCGCCCGCAGCGACGAATTCGAAGCGCCAGCAGGTCGCGCCGTCCTTGCCCGGCGCGAGCGCGACCGCCCCCTCGCCATGCCAGGCTTCGCCGTCGCTGAACGAATCGGCCTCCACGGCGACGGACCCATGCACGACAAAGATCATGCGCGGCAGTCGCCGGCGAGCTTCACGGCACCGGCGTCGTTGGCGAGGATGTCTTCGTACAGCCGCAGGATGGCAGACATGCTATTGCTTCGGGATGCCGGCCTTCTCGATCACGGCGGCCCATTTCGTGATGTCGCCCTTCAGGCGCGCCATCAGTTCCTCCGGCGAGCTTGCCTTGGCCTCGACGCCGAGATCGAGATAGCGTCGATTTCACTTCCGGGATGACGAGGATTTCGTGCATCGCCTTGTTCAAGGTGCTGATGATGTCCGGCGGCGCCCCATGCGGCGCGAAGATGCCGTTCCACGAGGTCACCTCGTAACCCGGCACGCCCGCCTGCGCGACCGTCGGCACATCGGCCAGATAGCTCAGCGCGCTCGACCCCGGACGTGGCGACCGCGCGGATTTTCTTTTCAACCAGCATGCCTTTCATCGGAGCGTAGAAATCGACCATGAGCTGCACGTCGTTGCGCAGGAGCGCGACGAGGATTTCCGGCGTGCCGCGATAGGGAATGATCTGGAAGTTCAGTCCGGCCGACGATTTGAACAGCTCGGCGCCAAGATTCTGGGTGCCGCCGACATTGATGGTGCCGACGTTGAGCTTGCCGGGCTGCGCGCGTGCCGCCTTGATGAAATCGTCCAAGGTCTTGAATTGCGACTCCGAGCTGCTGGCGAAGATGAGATCGAAATAGCCGAGCGTCGAGATGGTGCGAAAAATCCTTCACCGGATCGAACGGCAGCGCGTTGTAGATGGCGACGCTGATCGAGGTGCCGTTGGTGACGAGTCCGAGCGTGTAGCCGTCGGGCGCCGCCGTCAGCACCGTGCGCGCAGCGGCGATGCCGCCCGGCCCTGGCTGGTTCTCGATCGACGAAGCGCTGCCCGAGCTTTTCGCCGAGCTTCTCGGCCGCAAGCCGCGAGGTGATGTCGGCAACGCCGCCGGCCGCAAAGGGCAGGATGAAGCGGATCGGCCGGCTCGGATAATTCTGCGCCCGCGCGATCCGTGGAACTGCCAGCGCCGCTGCCGCCGCGATGGCATTCTTCGAAAATGCCCTGCGTGTGATGCGATCCTTGATCATCTCCCGACTCCGCTTTTGTTGTGCTCCGCCGAACGAAGCATGCCGTCTTCTCAACCTTCGAAGCAAGCCGACCCTGGTGCTGCCAGGATGGCGTTTAAGCCGCTCATTACCGCCTTTTAGGGTATCGCAGCAGCGGCCGCGGTGTCACACCTTCTCCTCGATCACGCTGGCGCGCACGTCGTCCTCGATCAGCCGCCAGATGTGGTCGACATAGGCGACGAATTCGGGCGTGCGCTTGATCGTAAGCTCGCGCGGGTCGCGGCAGCTTGATCTCGACGCTCTCCTGCAGCCGCCCGGGCCGGCGCGCGAATACCAGCACGCGGTCGGAGAGAAACACCGCCTCGTCGATCTGGTGGGTGACGAACAGCACGGTCTTGCGGCCCTGCTCCCAGATGCGCAACAGCTCGGTCTGCATGATCTCGCGCGTCTGCGCGTCGAGCGAGGAGAACGGCTCGTCCATCAGCAGGATTTCCGGATCGATCGCGAGCGCGCGCGCAAGGTTGACGCGCTGGCGCATGCCGCCCGAAAGCTGGCGCGGGTGAGTAGTTCTCGAAACCCTCGAGCCCGACGAGCTTGAGCAGCGTCGAGCGTGCGCTGCCGCTCCTGCGGGCTGCTGCGGCCGGCGACCTCAGGCCCGATCCGGGCATTGGCGAGCACGGTGCGCCACGGCAGCAGGCTGTCGTTCTGGAACACGAAGCCACGGTCGCCGCCCGGCCGTCGCACTGCGCGGCCGTCGAGCAGCACCTCGCCCGCACGTGGCCGGTTCCAGTCCCGCCGACGATGCGCAGGAACGTGGTCTTGCCGCAGCCCGAGGGTCCCACCACCGAGACGAAACCGCCGCGCTCGACTTCGAGATTGATGTTGCGCAGCGCTTCGAGCGCGCCGAACCATTTGCTGAGGCCGCGTACCGCGAGCTTTGGCGCATCGTCAATCCTTGGTCCAGGGCACGAGCCGGCTTTCCAGCCAGCTGAAGCCTGAGGTGAGGATGATGCCGGCGAACGCCAGCACCACCACGCCGGCGAACAGCTCCGGCATGTTGAAGGCGTCGGCCGACGCGCTGATCAGCCGGCCAAGGCCAGCGCGCGAGCCGAACAGTTCGGCGACCACGACGGCGATCAGCCCGCGTCCGATGCCGATCTTGAGACCCGCCAGGATGAACGGCACCGCCGACGGCAGCGAGACCTTGAAGAATATCTGCTGCTCGCTCGCGCCGAACGAACGCAGCATCTCGATCAGGCGCTCGCTGGTCGTGCGCAGCCCGGCTTCGGTATTGATCGCGACCGGGAAGAACACCAGCAGGATCACCACCAGCACCTTCGACCAGATGCCGATGCCGAACCAGAGGATGAACAGCGGCGCCAGCGCGATCGTCGGCGTCGCATAGAGGCCGACCATCCAGGGCTGCATCGCCTGCTTGACGGTGGCGCTGCTGGCCATGCCGAGCCCGGCGACGATGCCGAGCAGGCTGGCGATGACATAGCCGATCGCGAACTCGACTGCGCTCACGCTCAGGTGCTGCCAGAGCTGGCCGGTGCGCGCGAGGTTGTAGATCGCGCCGACGATCTGCGTGGGCGCGGCCAGGAACAGCGGATTGGCGACGACGACGCGGCTCAGGAATTCCCAGAGGGCAAGACCGCCGAGCGACCGATAGGACGCCGGCAAAATAGCGAAAGCGCGCACGCGCAACGACCGGCGGCAGCGCCGGCTCGACCGCGGCATTCGCTTGCGCTCCCGCCGCACGCTGCAGCGTGCGGTCCGCGAGCGTTGCAGCTCCTGTCTGTCGACGTCGCTCATGGACGTGGCTATGGTCGCTGCGACCGCCTCAATCCACCAACTGGGTCACGCCCGGCAGGACCAGCCGCTCCACCGGGAAATCCTTCGGGACATCGCCGAGCTCCTTGAGCGCGTCGGTCACGACGCCGAGCGTGCGCCGCGAGACCTTGCCGGTCGGCTCGAACAGATGCTTGCCGTGCAGGAAATCGTAGGACCTCTCCACGTCCTCCTGCTTGAGCTTGCTGTGCTCCACCATCAGCTTGACGGCCTCGTCGTGGTTCTTCGGGATCCTCGAACCAGGCGACGCCCTTGCTGGATGACGCCGAGGAAGCGCTCGACGACCTTGGGATTGGCCGTCGCCCAGTTGCGGTTGACCGCCATGCGCGGCGAACGGCATGTCGGGAATGTAGTCGAAGGTGAAGCCGAGATTGGTGTAGCCCGCCGACTCCGCATAGAAATTGAACGGCACGGTGAGGATCGCGGCATCGACCGCGCCCGATTGCAGCGCGGAGAAGCGCGCGCTGGTCGCGCCGGCGAAGATGTAATCGTAGTCGCCGCTCTTGAGCCCGTTCGGCTCCAGCATGCGCTCGGTGAAGATGCGGGTGACGTCCTTGGCGCCGCCGATGATGATGGTCTTGCCCTTGAGGTCCTTGAGGCTCTTGATCGCGGGCTTGGCCAGCAGCGCATAGGGCGGCGACTGGATCAGGATGCGGATGATGCGAGACCGGCGCGCCCTTCTCGATGGCGCGGATCGGATCGACGATGCCGGCGCTGGGCGCGATGTTGTAAGAGCCGGCGGCGAGCTGCTGGATCACCGACGCGTTCGACTGCGAGAACACGACGTCGAGCTTGAGATCGGCGGCGTCGAAATAGCCCTTTTTCTGCGCGACGTAGAGCGGCCAGAGATTGGCCGACGTGGCGTCGACCGAGCCGATCAGGATGGTGTCGGCGGCGCGCGCCGAAGGCGCCGCGAGCGAGCGCAAGCCGAAACACCGCAGCGGCCAGGCGAACCGTGGCAGCACACCGCATCAGAAGTCATCGAGAAGTCTCCGCGTGCAGGTCCTAGTCCGTCACCTGCGTCACGCCCGGCATCAGCAGCTTCTCGACCGTGAGCCCGGCCGAAACGTCGCCAAGCTCGCTTCAGCGCCGCCAGCAGCGCATTCATCTTGGTCTTCGAGACCTTGCCGGTCGCCTCGAAGAACTTGTGCTGCAGCAGGAAGTCGTAGGCGTTGGCGATGTCCTCGCGCTTCTGCTTGCTGGCCTCGACCATCACCGTGATGGCCTCGTCGCGGTTCTTCGTATCCA
>CAWKAQ010000007.1:0-63018 GCA_963847585.1 uncultured beta proteobacterium
CAACGACGTTTTCTTCATCAGAACTGTCGAAATGCTTTCAACCTTACCGTCCACGACGGTGAGATAACCCGGTTTGTAGATCTCCGCCCGGTCGGCGCTGACGGGGTTGACCACGGTTGCGCGAAAAGCGCGTCAAGACCGGGAGTAGGCCACATAGGATTGGCGTTGTTCTTAGGGAAAACACCCAACAGCAGAATGCCGACGAGAAACCGCCGATATGCGCCCACCACGCCACTCCGCCGGCGTTGGCGGCGTCTGGAAAACGTCGCGGCGCCGGAGAGAAACTGCAGCACAAACCAAAAGCCAAGCACAACAAGTGCGGGATTTCAATCACCTGAACAAAAAAGAACAATGGAATCAGCGTCAGGACCCGGGCGAAGGGATACGAATAAAATAAGCTCCAAGCACGCCTGCAATGGCGCCGCTCGCGCCCATGCTCGGGAGGGAGCTGGAGGCATTGGCAAGCGTATGAGCGATTCCGCGCGCCAGACCGCATAATAGGTAGAAGACCAGGAAATTAAAATGGCCAAGCCGATCCTCGACATTGTCTCCGAATATCCACAGGTACCACATATTTCCAATGAGATGCCACCATCCGCCATGAAGAAAAATCGAAGTGAAATACGGGAAGAAGGATTCCCAGCAGCGGAACATTGGGCCACGATGCATCAAGGGAATGACGCCAAATTGGTCGATGAACCCTTCGAGGGTCGGTCCGAGCGACAATTCGAAGAAAAAGCGAGATGTTGATAACAATCAAAGAAACCGTAATGATAGGGTAGTACGGGAGGGAATATTGTCGCGGAAAGGAATCATGTTCCCCGTATTGCTGCTTCTGCTCGCGTCCGGTGCTTTGCCGCGGATGCTCAGCAGATCTACCGTGAATCCACTGACGCGCTATACAACCTCGACTTTAACACCGCACAAAGTGGTTTTGAAGGTTTGACTCGCGAATCCCGAAAATCCCGACTATTGGAACGCGCTGGCTTCTTCCATCTGGCTCAAGATCATTTACGACCAGCAAAAGCTCAACATTGAAAGCTTTTCCGGCAACTCGTCGTTTGGAACGCGAGAGTCGCGAGAAGCTGTCGATCCAGAAGCCGAACAACGTTCGTGAAACGATTAAGCGTCGCGATAGCCAAGGCGGAAAACATTTTAAAGACGAGTCCTAACGATATTGCCGCGCTCTATGCTCTCGGAATTTCCAACGCCACGCTCGCGAGTTTTGAAGGCACGGCGAAGCGATCGTACTATCCGCTCACTCAAAGGCAAAGGCTGCCAGTAGTTTGCATCAGCAGGTACTAAAACTCGATCCCAACTATAACGACGCTCGATTATCCATCGGGATCTATGACTACGTTGTCGGAGTGATCCCGGGATATTTCCGGTGGCTTCTCGGAGTGTTCGGAGTGCGGGGCGACGGCAAAGATTCCGGCATCCACCATCTGGAAACGGCGGCGAAAAAGGGAACGCGCGCTTCAACGGACGCCAAGATGCTGTTGATCGTCGTCTATAGCCGAGAAAAACGATACGATCAGGCATTGCTCTTGTCAAAGACCTTCATACGCGATATTCAAGTAATTTCTTCTTTGAAATGTCGAAGGCGTCCATCTACGGCAAGATGAAGAAATGGGACGATGCCGTGTCAACTTACGGAGATTCTCGACAAGATCACTTCGAGGAAAGACGGATACGATCGCATGCGCAGCGAACGCGTCTACTTCGAGATGGGGCGAAGTAACATCGAACACTACAAATTTGAAGAGGCGTTGAACGACTTTGGCAAAGTTGTCGCCGGACCACAGGCCACTCCCGACAAAAGGCCAACGCTCACCTATGGATGGGGAAAATTTTTGATTCGAAGAAGGATCGAGCCCACGCACTTGAACACTACAATGCACTTGCAGGATTGAACTGCGACCCCGACCTCAAGGCGGAAGCCGAACGCTTCAAGCGCAAGCCCTTCGTGGGGTAAATTTCACTCTATTAATTCTTTTGTTCCAAAAGAAACTGACTGCCCTCGCAATTTTTCGCGTGTTATTCTTTAGTTTTGCCGGGCCGTTAGCTCAGTTGGCAGAGCATCTCACTTTTAATGAGAGGGTCGCTGGTTCGAGTCCAGCACGGCTCATGACGTTCGCTGTGAGTGAGACTGTTCAGGCCGCGGCGGACCGCAACTTCACTAGTGATTGTACCGATATTGCATTGGCGCCTTCTTTGCACCATCCATTCAAAAGAATTTTTCAAGCCGCAGCTGGCGTGTGCGCCGGCGTGCGGAAATTCAATATATGTCGAGGTTTAGTGCATGAAACTGTTCGTTGGGAATCTTTCGTATGAAATAACGTCTGTGGATTCTACGGGAGTTTTTCGGTCAGGTGGAAGAGTGGTCACCGGCCGCGTCGTTGCTGACCCGGATTCCGGCCCGTCGAAAGGTTTCGGATTTGTGGAAGTAAGCCATCGCGCTGCTGCGGAGCGCGCGATTAGGGAGTTCAACGGAGTGCAGCGATTGGCCGGTCGCTCGTCGTGACTCCAGCTCGCTCAGCGTAGGATTGCCGAGGGAATTGGGAACGATGCGAGCGCGTCGGTCCCTTCAATTGGTGGGTAGTTTATCGGACCAGAGGTGGGCCGGGATCGACTGGGGGACGATAATATCCGTGATTGTTTGCAGCGACGAGGTTGTACGCGGTGTCGAGTTCGTTGAGTTCGCGTTCCAGCGATGAACGCACATCCAGCCACGATTCATCGCTGACGCGTTTCAGGTCCGTGAACTTTCGTTCAAGCCCCTCTTTTCGATCTCGAAGCTCCGCGATATCTGTCTTCAGCCGTTCCTGATCGGCTTTGTTCAATCCTTTCATGCGCGCTTCCAGGCCATCGAAGCGGTAATCGAATTCCTTGAGCCGACCCTGGACATAGTCCTGGTATTGATCACGCTGGTCCTCCGCCAAGATTCGCCGGCCGCGCTTGCTCTCTTGGTTCGCGGTCCGCACCCGGCAATGGCTAGAAAGGCTGTCAGCAAGGAAATGGTGGAGATCTTCATTTCCGTTCCTCCTATTATTTATTTCGCGTAGCCAGATCGTAGATCAGCCCGGCGACTCCGCCCGATACGGCTCCCACGGCCGCTCCCTTACCGCCCCCAGCCAGAGCTCCAATCGCCGCGCCTGCGCCGCTGCCCCCGCCGTAATGAGGGCTACCTTCTGCCACGTGCGTTTCTTTTTGGCTTTGTTGTTCCGCGGGACTGAGCAACCGGCCGGTAACGACGCGAGGTTGCGAGCGAATAAATTCCTCTCGGCTTAGGCAGCAATACGTACATGTTCTTGCCGCCGCGCTTGGTTCCAGTACGTATTGCTCTGGCCGATCGGCATGGGCAAGCGCTTCCGCGGCGTGTTCGATCTGCGGCACGAGCGCCTGCTGCGTTTCACCCCGGGCGAAGAGCGCGTCGCCGATCCGCAAGACAGCGAGCGGATCGAGGGCCTCTCGAATCCGCGGCTCGACGAGCTTTTTCCGGACGAAATCGCCGCGCTGCGGCATGACGTCGATCTGATCCGGCATGCCAGCACGCCGTTCGACCTCTCCGAATTCCTGGCCGGGCGTCAATCGCCGGTCTTCTTCGGCTCGGGGATCAACAATTTCGGCGTGCAGGAAATCCTGCAGGCGCTGATCGAGTGGGCGCCGCCGCCGCAGCCGCGCGACGCCGGATCGCGCGTCGTGCAGCCGGCGGAGGCGCCGTTTTCCGGTTTCGTGTTCAAGATCCAGGCCAATATGGATCCGAAGCATCGCGACCGCATCGCGTTTTTTCGCGTTTGCTCGGGGCGCTATCGGCCGGCGATGAAAGTGCAGCATCAGCGCATCGGACGCGAGATGAAGCTCGGCAACGTGATGACCTTCATGGCGAACGAGCGCGTGGCGAGCCAGGATGCGGTCGCGGGCGACATCATCGGCATCCACAATCACGGGTTGCTGCAGATCGGCGACACGCTGACCGAGGGCGAGGCCCTGGGCTTCAAGGGCATTCCCTACTTCGCCCCGGAGCTTTTCCGCATCGCGCGGCCGCGCGATCCGTTCAAGGCGAAGCAGCTGCAAAAAGGCCTGCAGGAGCTCGGGGAGGAAGGCGCGATCCAGGTATTCGAGCGCGTGCATGGCAATACCTTGCTGCTCGGCGCGGTCGGGCAATTGCAATTCGAGGTGGTCGCCGACCGTCTCGCGCGCGAGTACAAGGTCGATGCGATCTACGACGCGGCCAGTATCTCGACGGCGCGCTGGCTGACCTATCCCGACGAAGCGATGCGGCGGAACTTCGAAAGGGAGCACGCGGCGTCGCTGGCCACCGACGTCGACGGCAATCCGGTCTACCTCGCCACCAACAAGTACAACCTGCAAGTGACGATGGAGCGCTGGGCGAAAGTCGGGTTCCACACGACCCGCGAGCATGGGCAGAGGCTGGAGCACGCATAGTAGACGACGCGCGCGGGACGGGACGAAGCGCGCCGGACATCCAGGGAACAGATCGACGCCGGCCGTGTCTGATTCGCGTTACTGTCGGTCTGCGCGGTTTCGTGCCGACGCTGTGATCGTGCCTGTCGTCGCGGCGTAGCCGGAATGCGGGTCGCAGGGAGGATCGTGCGCCGTCGCCTTGAATTCGTCGTCGCCATCGGATGTCTGGCCGCCGCGCAGCAGGCCGGCGCATTCACATTCTCCGACGGCACGAGCGCGACCTGCGTCGCGCGCGGCGAGACCGTACTGGAGTACGCCCCCCCGCCGGGCACGGAAGTGATGAACTTCACCGGCAAGACGGTCAAGGTGGGCTCGGGCTACCAGATCATCTGGAACGCGCAGAAGCTCGCCGGGCTGCCGCCCGCGATACACGACTTGCTGTTCTTTCACGAGTGCGCGCATGCCAAGGTCCCGACGACCGACGAGGTGCAGGCGAACTGCGTCGGCCTGAAGGATATGCGCGAGGCCGGCAGAGCCGGCCTCGCCGTCGAAGCCAAGCTCGCGGCGTTCTACGGCGCGACCAACGGTTACTGGCTGACCACCTTGCGCTGCGCCAATGCAGAGCCGAAACCGGCCGGCGCCGCGGGCTCACCGCCACCGTAGAGCGGCATCGGCGACCCGACGCGGCGTCAGCCGCGATGGATCCAGCCGTTGACGGTGAACCGGGCGTCGCGAAACTCCCTGGACGGAACCTCGACCTTCGTCACCTCGTGCATCACCGCGGCCTGAAAGAATACGATGCTGTTATGGCGAGGTTCGATTCGCTGATAGCTGTCGGTGCGCGCCAGCTTGCCGTTGCGGATCACATCGTCGTAGATCAGCAGCTCGCCGCCGTTGAATCCCTTCGGCTGGCGATTGAAGTAATAGACGTAGGTGAACTGGCGCCGCACCGTCTCGTTCACCCCCGAGTCGGTATGGACGCGAAAGAAGCTGCCGTCGGTATTCGCCGTGATCTGGCACTCGATCTGCGTCACCGTGAACGGTGCCATGCGCAGGCGCGGAATGACTTCAGGCATGACGGCGCGAATCCGGCCGACGATTGTTCGCGTGAGATCGTCCGGCGGATTGAGAACGAACGAATGCCGGTAGTCTTCCTTGCTGTCGCTGACGCCGGAAGGCACGAACAGCTTTTCCGCGGCGAATACGCGATCGCTGAGCCATGCGAGCTCGTCGTCGGGAAGGAAGTCGTCGAGTTGAACCAGCGCATGCCGGATCACGGTGCCTGGCGCCAGCGTCGTTAGGCTCATCGATAGCAATCGCGGAGGAGTCGAAAGGAAATGAATCCGCGTGCCATTATCGAACGCGGCGAAGGCTCGGGCAAGACGGGCGCTCAAGGCGCCGGCGCGCACATCGCGACCGCGCCGGGACCGGACCCTTCGGCGAGCCAGCCGGCGGCGATCATCTCGGCCTGAATCGCGCGCGAGGTCGTATAGCGATGATCGACCGCGCCGCGGTCGTTGTTGTACAGGCGATAGACCGGCACCGTGCCCGCCGCGCAGGACCCATCGCCGGCGTCCGGCAGCGCGACGATGAAGACGTTCGAGGATTCGAGCAGCCATTCGTTCGGCAGCCACGCGGCGATGGCGGCGCACTCGTCGGCGTAGGCGCTGAAAAAATGCGAATGCTGTCCGGCGTCGACCCGGCCGAAAAAACGGCAGACCGGCGACATGTTCGGCTCGATTGCGCTGTCCGCCGCGTAGGCGAAAAAGCCCTCGCCGGTCCGCGCCCAGCCGGGAATGCGGCCGGAGTCGAGCGCGGCGATCTCGTCGCGGTCGACGGTAAGGAAATAATCGCTTGGGTCGCGGCGGAATTCGAGCACCTCGACCTCGGTCGCGACGCGGGGCAGCGCAGCCGTCGAGGTGCGGCCCGAATTCGGATCGGCCATCAGCGCCGACTCGTCGACCGCCTCGAAATCGGCGCCGGTCAGGCGTCCGAGCTGATGCAGCTCGTCGTCGTCCCAGCGCGGATCGGGCGCTCCGCTCAGGAACCAGCTGCTGCCGTTGTCGGCCAGAAACATGCCGTATTTCTTGAGCGCCCGCAGGATGACCTGCACATTCGGCCCGAAGCTCGCAATGTCGACGCTCGCTTTCAGCCGGAAGCGTTGTCCCATCGGCGGATAGTTGGTGCCGGTGAGACTCGACGCCTTGTGCCGCGCCGGCCAGATAAAGGCGTTGCGCGTCTGGGGTGCGGTGAAACGCAGCGCGTGCGGGATTTCGCCGGCAACGACTTCCTCGTAGCGCACGAGGCCCGGCAATATCGGCAGGCCCGCCGCATCGGCCGAGGTCCAACCCGCCGGACGCAGAGCATTGCCGTCCAAATCGAATATCGCGCCCGACCCGGCATGCCAGCTGCCGTCAGCATTCGGATACGCGGCGAAAAGCTCGTATAGCTTGCCGCCGTCGCGATCGACGACCAGCACGTGACGATCGCCGGTCGACGAAGGGCCGCCTTCGATCGGCGCGTCCGGCGGCACCGGGTACGGTCCGGGGTCGCTTTCGTCGGCATAATCGAAGCTGACGGCGACGCGCGGCTGACTGCCGGTAACGACGATGAACGGTATGCCATTGGGCGCGCCGTTGTAGACGGTCCCGAAATCGGCATGCATCGTCTTCGCCGCGCCTATCGTCGTGATATAGGCCGGCGAATTGGCATCGACCGGGAGCGTATCGATGGCGACGTTCCAGACGTTGTCCCCCGGAAACATCGGTCGCACCGTCAGTATGGTCGATGAGGCTGCCGGCAAGACGCACGCGATCGCCAGGCCGACGGCCATCAAAACGCGAAACGCAAAAAGCATGGACTTCCTTTCCGCCAGGGATCCAGTTCCGCAGTATGCCATTATCATAAGGCGCCGTGGCGGCAATCGGCGCGCCGCGAAGGGGCTTGATTGCTCGGGTTGACTCCGGCAGGCTCCGGCCCCAAACTAGCCTCCATGCCCCCCGTCACGACCGCGCTGATCGTCGTCAATGTCGCGATCTTCCTGCTGGAAAGCGCCGCGCCGGGCCTGGTAGCGCGGTTCGCGCTCTGGCCGCTGGCGGCGTCCGAACTCAACGCCGGCGTGGCGTTCGCGCCCTGGCAGCTGCTGACCTACGCTTTCCTGCACGGCAGCCTGATGCATCTGGCGTTCAACATGTTCGCGCTGTACATGTTCGGCAGCGCGGTGGAGCGCGTGTTTGGCGGAAGGCGCTACCTGACCTTTTATACGGTTTGCGTGCTTTCGGCCGCCGTCGCGCAGCTGATCGTCTCGGCTCTCACCGGCAAGATCTATCCGACCGTCGGGGCGTCGGGCGGCATCTTCGGCATCCTGCTCGCCTACGGCATGTATTTTCCGAACAACCGGGTAATGCTGCTGTTTCCGCCGATTCCGATGCCGGCGCGGGTCTTCGTCGTCGTCTACGCGCTGATCGAGTTGTTCCTCGGCGTCACCGGCACGCAGGAGGGCGTCGCGCACTTCGCGCACCTCGGCGGCATGGTCGGTGGTTTCGTGATGCTCCGCTACTGGCGCGGCACGACGGGGCGCTGGCGCGTTCGCTAGCGCCGGCAACGCGTCAGCGCGCGAGCCACGCCTGCACGCGCGCGTGGCTCAAGACCTCGGGATTGACGACGAATCGCGGCCTGCGGCCGGCAAGCGCGTCGACGATGCTCGACAGTCCGGTCGACGCCATGTTGTGAAAGCATTCGTCGGTCCAGCAGAGTGAATGCGGCGTGACGATGACATTGTCCATCGCCAGCAGCGGGTTGGCGGGATCGACCGGTTCCTGCTCGAACACGTCGAGCGCAGCGCCGGCGATGCGGTGAGCCTGAAGCGCCTCGATCAGCGCGGCCTCGTCGACGACCGGTCCGCGCGCGACATTGATCAAATAGGCTTCCGGCCGCATCTCGCGCAGGGCCGCCGCATCGATCAGATGGTGAGTTCCCGGTGCGAGCAGGCAACAGACGATGACAAAGTCGGACTGCTGCAGCAGCTCCGGCAGCGCGACTTTGCGCGCACCGAGGTAAGCCAGCTCGATCGCATCGACATGGGGATCGGTCGCGAGCAGCTTCAGATCGAACGTGCGAGCCATGCTCAGCAGTTCGCGGCCGATGCGTCCTGCCCCGATCACACCGAGGGTGCGGCCGGTGAGCCCCAGTCCCATGTTGTCCATCCGCTCGTGCCAGCGGCCGCTGCGGGTCAGCCGGTCCTTGAGGAACAGCTTGCCGGCGAGCGCCAGCAGGAAAGTCAGCGCGATCGTGGCGACCGGCCGCGGCATCGAGCTCGGCGTGTTGGTGACCAGCACGCCGGCCCGCGTCATCGCCGGAACGTCGACGGTGTCGTAGCCGACGCCATGCCGCGCGACGACGCGCAGCCGGCAATCGGCGCGCGCCACCGCGGCCTCCGGCACGCGGGCCGTGTTGACGTAGATCGCGTCGTAGCGCGCGGCGTGGTCGGCATCGATTGCGGGCACGACCTTCGGCAGATATTCCCATTCGAGGCCGGGCGCCGAGTCGAGGATCTGCAGCGCCGCGCGGCCGAACGCCGGCTCGCCCCGGGAGTCGAGGATGTCGCGCGGAAGGCCGACGCGGAATTTGGCGCTCATCGTGCAGTTCCCTCAGTGGCGGCCGCATCACGCAGCACGTCGAGTCCGCGCCGCAGCGCTTCCTGCAGCAGAAGCTGGTCGATGCCGTAGGCCATCAGGCGAAACCCCTTGGCGGCGTAGTCGCGCGCCCAGGCATCGTCGGTGGCGAGGATCGCCGCCGCCTTGCCGTGCGTCGCGCAGGCAGCGAGCACCCGATCGACGGCGGCGAGATACGCCGGATGGCGAAACTGCGCCGGGATGCCGAGAAAGTTGGTCAGATCGAACTGGCCGATCCACAGCGCATCGATGCCGGGCACGGCGGCGATCGCTTCGACGTTGTCCAGACCTTCGCCGGTTTCGATCTGCGCGATCATCATCGTGCGCTGGTGCAGCGCGGCCATCTTGGCGACGATGTCGCCGCCCTGGTAATCGTCGTGCGCGAAGCCGAACGCCGCGCCGCGGCGGCCGTGCGGCGGATAACGCGAGCACGACACCAGATGCTCGGCCTCGGCGCCGGTCGCCACCATCGGCACCATGACGCCAAAGGCGCCGACGTCCAGCGCGCGGGCGATGAAATGATATTCGCCGCGCGGCACGCGCGCCATCGGCACGATACCGAGACCCCGGCAGAGCGCGAGCTGCGTTTTCAGCGTCTCGAAGCCCAGGCCCGTGTGCTCCATGTCGTACAGGACGAACTCCGCGCCCGCATTGCGGCAGATCTGCGGCAGGCCGGGCACGAAGCATTCGAACACCACTGCGCCGATCGCGCGTCCTCCGCTCTCCAGCGCGTTCTTGACCGGATTATTCCGCATGCCTGCCTTTCGTCGCTTTGCCGGTATCGGGACCGGCGGCGTGCGCGTTGAACATCGTTCGATCGCCGCTGCGGCCGCTCATCATTGCACGAGCAGCGCCTGCCGCGCGAGTCGCGCCAGGGTGTCGTCCAGCGCTTCCGCGGCGCTTTTGGGCGCCTGGCCGGGAAATGCCTGCGCTGCGATCGCCGCGCGCTCGAGGGAACCGTCGAGCAGCGACAGCAAGCGGCGATCGGCGTCGTCGATGCCGACCATTTCGTGACGCATATTGGTCACATAGCCGCCGCGGGCAGCCTGCAGCCGCGCGACCGGCGACGCTTCCGGCCTTGCACCGGGCTCGATCACGAACGCCGGCCCGAGCGCATGCAGTTCGACGGCGCCGGCGCAGAACGATTTGAGCAAGTCCGACGCGAGCGTCGTGGTTTGGGCCTCGTCGACATCGCCGGTCAAGCCGATGCGCGCCGCCGCCATCGCGGCGAGATCGGAAAAAGGTATCGGCGCCGGCCAGCGCTTGGCGAGCACCGCCATCGCCGCCTTGGATATCGGATGCGGCGTCCGCAGCCCGCTGCCATCGGGCATGCGATATTCACCGGGCGCCGCCGAACTGCGGATCGCTGCCGTCACCGGACGCGCGTGCTGCCGATGCCACCCACAGAGAGTGCACGCGCTCGGGTGTCAACGCACGATCGATCGGCGCGTCCTCGTGCACCAGCAGCGTCTGGCGGAAAATGCGGTTGCGCAGGAAATCGGTCAGCTGCTCGCGTTGCAGGATCTCCGGTGCCATCCGGTTGATCGTATGGGCGACCTGCGCCGGCAGGCCGCCGATCTGCATCGTGCGGAACTCCGCTTCGGCGAGGAAGGCGAGGCCGTGCCGCGCCGCGCGCGCGGCGAACTGATGAAAGAAAAGCGCTTCGTTGAATTCCTCGAGATGATCGTGCAAAACGTAATAGTCCTGTTTGGCCCGGAGCTGTTCGGCTTCCGAACGCAGCATCAGTGCGTAAGGCGACTGCGCGCCCTCGGTCCCCTGCGCCAGGAAGTCCAGGGTGGCACGGGCTTGTTGCACGCGGCTGCGGGCGTCGGGAAACTGGCGCGTGTGGTAGCGCATCGCATCGCGCACGATGCCGCGCATGTTCCAGCCGGGGAGGGTGTTGTAGCTGATGTAGGCGACGCCGCCGGCCGACAGCTGCCGCGCGCAGACGTCGAGCAGCTTCTCCTGCACGGCGGCCGGCACCCACGAATAGACCCCGTGCGCGATGATGTAGTCGAATACGCCGGATTCTTCGCCGAAATCGCGCAGGTCGACCTGCTCGAGGTCGACGTTGGCGAGACCCAGCGCCGCGACGTCGGCGCGGCCCGCACGCACCTGGACGGCGGAAAAGTCGATGCCGAGGAAACGGGAGCGCGGCAAGGCAGCCGCCATCGGAATCAGGTTCCCTCCGGCAGCGCAACCGATTTCGAGCACGCGGCATTCGCCGACCGGCGCGGGTTCCAGCCGGTGCAGCCGAGCTACTGTGGCAAGCCGGTCCGGATGCGACTGCGGAAAGGCCAGGCTCAGGTACGGGAATTCGTCGTAGCTTGCCTGCAACTCGGCGTTCATCGCGGCGGCCAGTTTAGCAGCAGCGGCGCGACGCCGTGTCGCGATCGGGCCGGGCGCGCTTTCAGGCCTGTGATGCGGCAGCCGGCTCGGCCGGGGCGGGCGACGGATCGGCGCCTTCGTCGCCGCTGTCGTGAAAAACGACGGCGAACGGCTGCGGGAGCAACTTCGGATCGCTGACCATCCGGATGTGAAAGAAGGTCGAGAGCTCGCGCACCGCGGCACGGATCTGCCTCGCGCCGTCTCGCCGGCTTACGGTGCGCGTCCAGCGAGCCTTGCGCGACGGCGACCGCGGCCGCACGACGATGCCCAGCGGCAATTCGGCCAGCAGCTTGTCGGGACTGATGTAGCTGCCGAATGGCGCCAGCGCGGCTATCTCCAGCGGATTGGATTTCCACTCGGCATTGATTTGAGTTGCCAGCAGGCAGACCTTGCCCAGCAACTGCCTCGCGCGCTCGCGCGGCAGAGGTTCGACGACCCGCGCGGTGGCGAATTCGAGGAAGCGCTCGGTCAGCGCAAAATCGCCCTGACGCTCGTCAGGCTGCTGGAACAGCCCATCGGCGACCATCTGGTCGAGGGTGTCATGGGCCGCCGCTGCATCGAGTCCGAAATCCTGGTAGAGGTTGCGTCGGCTGACGCGCGCCTCGTCGGCGGGCAGTCCGGCGACGCGCGAGAGCACGCGAGCCATCGCGGCGCGCAGCGCGACCGCTTCCATGCCGTAGTACTGTCGCTTGGTGACCAGCGTCCGGATCTTCATCGCGCAAGGGCATCGATCGGGGGGTTCATGACAATAGCATAGGCCGCGGCAGCCCGGCAATCGCCGGCTTATTGGCCCGGTCGGTGCCCTATAATCGGCTGACCAGCCGGCGCCCGGTACCGCCGGACCGGGCAAATCGATGGGAGCACGCAATGATCAGGGTATTCGTCGTCCTCACGCTGGCCATGTTCGGCGGCGGCGCCGCGCTCGCGCAGGAATCCCGCCTCGACGCGATCCAGAAGGGCGGGGCGCTGCGCGTCTGCACGCCCGGCGATTACAAGCCCTTCAGCCTGGCCAAGCCGGATGCGACCTTCGAAGGCCTTGACGTCGACATCGCGCAATCGATGGCGAAGGCGCTCGGCGTCGAGGCGAAATTCGTCAAGACCAGCTGGCCGAAGCTGATGGACGATTTCATTGAGAAATGCGACTTGGCCGTCGGCGGCATTTCGGTGACGCTCGACCGTCAGAAGCGTGCGTTTTTCTCCGAGCCCTATATGGTGAACGGGAAGGCGCCGATCACGCGCTGCGAAAACGTCGGCAAATTCCAGACGATTGCCGACATCGACAAGCCCGGCGTCACGGTCATCGAGAATCCGGGCGGCAGCAACGAGCGATTCGCGCGCGCCAATTTCAAGCAGGCGAAAATCGTCATCTTCGACGACAACACCAAGATCTTCGACGAAATACTGAACCGCCGCGCCGACGTCATGATCTCGGAGTCGGTCGAGGCGGTCGTGCAGCAGAGACTGAAGCCGGGCCTTTGCGCGGTCAATCCGACCAAGCCGCTGCAGTACGGCGAAATGGCTTATCTGCTGCCGCGAGGCGATACGGTCTTCAAGGCCTGGGTCGACCAGTGGATGCATCTGGCCAAGGCAAACGGCGAATACGATCGCATCGTCGAAACCTGGCTCAAATAACGCGTGCCAATGATCGCGGCGTCGCGCCGCGTCGGCGGTCAGGGAGTTCCGGAATGAACGAAGAGACCTTCAACCTAAGCATCCGCAAGTTTCTGAAGATGGTCGGCATCAATTCGCAGCGGGAAATCGAGCAGGCTGTTGCTCGCGCGATCGCCGACGGCTCGATTGCGGGCCGCGAAAGCTTTCCTGCCTACGTGACGCTGGGCGTGGCGGGCTTGAAGATCGACGTCAGATTCGACGGCGAGATCAGACTCGAATAGCAGCGCTCTGCGCGCGACAGGGCCGACCGTCGCCGAGGTCGGATCTGCGCTGTCGCGAAGATCATGTCCGGCCCTTCGCCGGCGGGCGGCGGCGCAGTGCCGGATCCTCTTCGCGGGCGCGTTCGCGCGCGAGCTGCTCGGCGCGGGCGAGCTCCGCCTCTTCGGCGGCCGACTTCGGCGCGGCGGCGCGCGCGGCCTCGTCGACCCCGCCCGATTTCACGAACGCCGCCTCTGAGCAGCGTCGAATTCCCGCGCCGCTTTGTAATTGCCCTCGCCATGCACTTTGTCGTCCTTCGGTTTCATCGTCGTTTCCTTGTCGGTCGCCGAGTTTCTCTCTGCGCACTTTCGCGCCAGGGTGCCGGCGAAAAGCGAAGTGGCTCACTGTCGCGTGCTGCCGCCTGCCGTCGCGGCGCCGCCGGTCGGGACGTCATACTCTGTCGACTGGCCGTTCAACGTGCGGCACGCTTTCAGCGCATCGCCGACCTGTCCGCTGCAATCCTCGCTGGCGCCGGCGCTGCTGCTGGGCGCCAGGGTTTCGGCTGCGTTCAGACGCCGGCAACTCGCCAGGGGCGCGCCGGTCAGGCCGCTGCAATCGTTCGGGGTGCCGGCGCCGCTCGGTGCCGGTTCGTTGACGTTACGATTCAGCTGCTGACAGGTGGCGAGCGCCGTACCGGTCATGCCGCTGCAATCGTGCGACGCGCCGGGAGCGGTCTGCGCAAAGCCAAGCGTCGCGCCGCCGAATGCGAGTGCGGCTATTGCAAGTCTCGGGGCCCAGACCTTCATGATGTTCTCCGGAAAAATCCATGTCGTGACTGCATTTTGCCGTGGCGCGCCCGCAGCGGTAATCGGCCAAATGATGATTCGACGTAAGACTGGCGCCGACATCGATGTCGGCGTCTCGCGTCACGGGGGGCCGACACTGACCGGCGGCGCGTATCCGGGTGGATGGCGAAGTTGTCGTAACATGGGTCCGCTTCGGCGTTTCGCGCCGACAACCGCCTGACATTCCACGGCTCGATGCCCAAGCATTACACGATGGGGGGACGCGCAGCCCAGGCTGCCTCTTCAGCGCAGGGGACCGCGCCCGAACCGCGCTCGCTGCGAGAGCGCGTCGGCGCACTGCGCAATCTGCCGCCGTTTGTCCGGCTGGTCTGGCAGACGAGCCCGTTGCTGGCCGTCGGCGAATGCGTACTTCGCCTGGCCCGGGCGCTGCTGCCGGTGGCGACGCTCTACGTCGGCAAGCTGATCATCGACGAGGTGATCGTGCTGGCCCGGACGCCGGACACGGCAGGCACGCTCGCGCAATGGTATGCCGCCGGCCTGCTCGATCGCATCGGCGGACTGCTGCTTCTGGAATTCGCCCTCGCGGTTTCGTCGGACATTCTGGGACGCACGGTCTCGCTGCTCGATTCGCTTCTGTCCGAGCAATTCAGCAACGTCACCAGCCTGCGCCTGATGGAACACGCCGCGACGCTCGACCTGGAAGATTTCGAGGACAGCGAGTTGCAGGATCGGCTGGAGCGCGCGCGTCGGCAGGCTTCGGGTCGGATGACCTTGATCGGTCAACTGTTCGGCCAGATCCAGGACCTGGTGACGATCGTCAGCTTCGGCGCGGGACTGCTCGTCTACGCGCCGTGGCTGATCGCGCTGCTGGCAGTCGCACTGGTGCCGGCGTTCCTCGGCGAGGCGCACTTCAACGCGCAAAGCTATTCGCTCAATTACGCGCGCACCGCCGAGCGGCGCGAAATCGACTACGTCCGACAGACCGCCGCGAGCGCCGAGACCGCAAAGGAAGTCAAGATCTTCGGGCTCAATCGCTTCCTGATCGATCGCTACCGGCAACTCGCCGGCGACTTCTACCTCGCGAACCGGACGCTCGCGCTGCGCCGGGCCGGTTGGGGCGGCCTGCTGGCTGCGGTGGGAACCATCGCCTACTACGTCGCCTACGCCTACATCGTCTGGCGCACGTTGCATGGCGATTTCACGATCGGCGATCTGACGTTTCTTTCCGGCTCGTTCCGTCGCCTGCGAACCTTGCTCGAGAACATGCTGATCGGATTTTCGCAGGTGGCCGGCCAGGCGCTCTATCTCGACGACCTGTTTTCATTCTTCGAGATCACGCCGGAAATCGTCTCCCCGCCGAATCCCCGACCGTTTCCGGTGCCGCTGCGCGAAGGCATTCGCTTCGAGGGCGTCGGCTTCCGCTATCCGGGAGCCGAGCGCTGGGCGGTGCGGGACCTGAATTTCACGTTGCATGCCGGTGAAGTTCTCGCGCTGGTCGGGGAGAACGGCGCTGGCAAGACGACGGTCGTCAAGCTGCTCGCGCGCCTGTACGACCCCGACGAGGGACGCATCCTTCTCGACGGGCATGACCTGCGGGAGTACGACCTCTTTACCCTGCGCTCGAACATCGGCGTCATCTTCCAGGACTTCGTCCGCTACCATCTGACCGCGGCGGAGAACATCGCCGTCGGACGCATCGAGGCGCGCGAAGATCGCGCCCGCATCGCGGCCGCGGCCAGGCAGAGCCTGGCCGACGATCTGATCCAGCGCCTGCCGCAGGGCTACGATCAGATCATCGGCAAGCGCTTCCGCACCGGCGTCGATCTCTCGGGCGGCGAATGGCAGAAGATCGCCATCGCGCGCGCCTACATGCGCGATGCGCAGCTGCTGATCCTCGACGAGCCGACGGCCGCGCTCGATGCGCGCGCCGAATTCGAGATCTTCCAGCGCTTCAAGGAGCTCTCCAAGGGCAAGACCGCAGTGCTGATCTCGCATCGCTTTTCCAGCGTGCGCATGGCCGACCGCATCGTCGTGCTTGCCGACGGCACGGATCGAAGCGGTCGGCACGCACGACGAGCTGCTGGCGGGCGGCGGGCGCTACGCGGAGCTGTTCGAATTGCAGGCGGCCGGCTACCGCTGAGCAAGCGATCAGGCCGCGAATCGGGTGTCGGCGATCGGCGCCTCGCACCGGCGCGTACGCGATCTTTCGACCAGCAGCGAATCGCCGAATTCGTGGCCGCGATAAGCGTGCGCTGCCAGCGCGACGCCGGCCCGGCGCAAGGCCTCGTCGTCCGCGAACGCTCGCAGCAGATCGTAATGGCTGCTGCCCGGCTCGTGCACGCCTGTGACGATCGCGTCGACGATGCGAAGCGCGGTGGCCGCGCCGATGCGCTGGTTGGCGACGCCATTGCCCGGGCGCACGAAGCTGCTCCGGCATCCGAGCTCGCCGCGATCGCGCGCGGCATGCTCGAGCGCACGCACGACCGTCGTGCCGATCGCCACGATGCGCCCGCCAAGGCGGCGAGTGCTGCCGATCGCGCGCGCTGTCGCGTCCGGGTATCCGGTACGCTTCGTCGAGCGGCAGACGCCGGTCGAGCTCGGCATCGCCGGTCGATGAGATTCCGGCGGCATGGGTCAGCGTCGCGAAGGCGATGCCGCGGCGCGAGAGCGCGGCAAGCAGCGCCCAATCGATGACGAAGCCCGCCGACGGCGGCTCGAACGCAACCGGGACGGCGGCGATTGCCGTCCAGGCATCCCACAGCGCCAGAGGCTGCGGCACGTGCGCGTACTGGATCGGACGCCCGTGGCGGGCGAGGCCTTGCCACATCGCCTCGGTCGAGCCGTCGAATGCGACGGCGACAAGCCGCGGATGGCCGATCTTGCGCACGATCCGGGCGCGCAAGTCACCGAAGGCCAGGCGGTCTCCGGCGGAGAGCGGCGGCGGCGCGGGCCGGTCCTCGGTTCGCATGCGGAAGTCGCCGGCGCCGAAAGCGACCGCAATACTTTTGCGCAGATCGCCGCCTGCCGGCGCTTGCAGTCCCGCCAGCCGCAGCTCGATCGGTGCACCGCGTCGCAAGGTGCACACCATGCAGGCTCGCCGGCAGAGTCATCGCGTCGTTGGCGACCACCAGATCGCCGGGGCGCAGGAAATCGACCAGCGACGCGCGCGGCGCGTGTTTCAGCTCGGCCGATGCCGTCAATACCAGCAGGCGGGCGTCGACCCCGGGCGCGCGCGGCGTTGCGGCAGCGATCATGCCGCCGCCGGCGCTACGTCGGTTGTCGCGCCCGAGTGCAAAGGCGGTGTATGCAGGTCGCGGCAAGCGGCAACGATCGCATCGGCCAATTCGCGCGCCGCGTCAGCCGGGCGCTTGAGCGTCGCCGGATCGGCATCGGGCACGGCCAGGGCGTGCAGTGGCGTGTCCATGTCGCCCGGATCGAGCGACAGGAAGCGAACATTCTGCGCAGCGAGCTCCTCCTGCCAGATCCGGCTCAGCTGGTGCAGCGCCGCCTTGCTCGCGCCATATGCGCCCCAGCCCGGATAAGCGTTGATGGCCGCGTCGCTGGAAACGTTGAGCACCACGGCGCCGCGCCCCTCGCGCGCCGAGGCAGTGAGCGCACCCAGCAGCGACTTGGTCAGACGAAACGGGCCGAGCAGGTTGGTCGACAGCGCGAGCTCGAGGTCCTCGCAGTCGGTGTCGCCGAGGTAACGCAGTGGCGTCGGACCGAGGCTCGATGCGTTGTTGACCAGCACGTCCAGCCCGCCGAGCATTCCGGCGATCTGCATCGCGACCGGATAAATGTCTTCCTTGCGGGCGATGTCGCCGGTGATGCCATACGCGCCGGTCTGTTTTGCGATTTCCGCGACCCTAGTCGCATCGCGCGCGACAAAGGCGACGACGCAACCGCGTGCCTTGAACTCGCGCACCAGCGCCAGCCCCAATCCGGACGTGCCTCCGGTGATCGCCACGCGCATGCGGTGAGCTGCCGGCAACTGCGTCGTCGCTTGCGCAGACTTGTACCTTTGTGCCATGTGTGTTCTCCTTTCGATGGACACATGGTAGGCACCGACTCCCCTGAACCCAAGCGCGGTGTCCAGCAGCTTGGCAGAAAGTCGAATCGATGGACACGCCCGATCACGTCGCCACGCATCTCGCGCGCAATCTCGCGAGTCTGCGACATGCGCGCACACTGACCCAGGAAGCGTTGGCGCGCGCTGCGGAGGTGCCCCGCTCGACGATCGCCAACCTCGAATCCGGAGGCGGCAACCCATCGCTGACCGTTCTGGTCAAGGTGGCTAATGCGCTCGACGTGCCTATCGATGAGTTGCTGGCCGCGCCGCGCGCCAAGGTGCGCAAATGGCCGGCCGCCGATATAACCAAGAGCGTCAAAGGGCGCGGCGTCAGCCTGCGCTCTCTGGTGCCCGAGCCGATTCCCGAGGAGGTTCTGACGCTGATGGATTTCGAGCCCGAGGGTGCGATGCGCGGCACGCCGCATCTGCCGGGGACGCGCGAATTCTTCACCTGTCTCGCCGGCCAGGTTACGATCTTCGTCACCGGTGAGCGTCACGAACTGCGTGCCGGCGACGTGCTCGCCTTTCCAGGCAACGTGCCGCATTCGTATCAGAACCCCGACGCGCAGCGGAGCGCGCGCGGCGTTTCGGTGGTTATCCTGGCCAAGGCAGGCGTCTAGAAAGCCGCGCCCGGACCCGATGGCCGCCAACCCCAAAGCCCGCATCCTCGCCGAGGCGCTGCCCTACATCCGCGCCTACCACGGCAAGACGCTGGTGATCCGGCTCGGCGGCAACGCGATGGCCGATCCGGCGCTCAAGGCTGGCTTCGCGCGCGATGTCGCGCTGTTGCGACTGGTCGGCATGAAACCGGTAGTCGTGCACGGCGGCGGGTGGCGCATCGACGAGCTGGCGCGCCAGCTCGGCATCGAAACCCGGCGCCATCGCGGCCTGCGCATCACCGACGAGCGCACGCTGACGATCGTCGAAATGGCGCTGGGGGAACTAAACCAGGAGATCACCGGCCTCATCAATCGTCATGGCGGCAGGGCGGTCGGACTCGACGGGCAGGACGGCCGTTTTATTCACGCGCGCCGGATGAGCCTGCCGGCGGAGCGAAGGCGGCGAACGCGCGCCCGACCTCGGATTCGTCGGCGACGTCGAGAGCATCGACACCGACATCGTCGAGCTTCTGCTATCGCGCAAGTTCATACCGGTGATCATGCCGATCGGCGTCGGCGTGGACGGCACCGCGTATCACATCAACTCCGATCTTCTGGCCGGCCGGCTGGCCAGAGCCCTGCACGCCGAAAAGCTGATTCTGATGACCAACGTGCCCGGGATTCTCGATCGCTCCGGCAAGCTCGTCTACATACTGAAGGCGAGCGCGGCCGAAGCGCTGCTGGACGACGGCACCGTCGCCGGCGGCATGCGGCCACGACTGTCGGCCGCCCTGCAGGCGGTGCGCGAGGACGTACGCTCGGTACACATCATCGATGGCGGCGTTCCCAGCGCGCTGCTGCTGGAAGTGCTGACCGCGCAAGGTGTCGGCACCGCGGTGCGATCGGACACCGGCGCCGAATTTTCTCGAAGATAGCCGGGGGTTTTTGCTGGCGGAATGACTGCGGCCGCAATCTACGCTGCTCGCGGGCGGCACGACGGCGTCAGTTGTCACCGAGGCGCGGGGAATGGCACTATCGGGCGGTGCGACGCTCCCCGGACTTGGGGACCGAGTCGACAGCAAGGAGACAGCATGCGGAATTGGCGGACGGATCTCGCGCTTTGTGCGCTTCTTTCGGCGGCGATCTGGATGACGCCGGCGCAGGGCGCCGGCAGCGAAGGTTCTGGTGGCGACGGCGTGCTGTTTCCGCCGGCGCCCGCCGCCTATTCCGGCACGCGCGAGTTCCAGTGGACGATCCACGTTCCGTTGCTGACGATCGAGCAGCGCGAATTCGTGTTCAAGGCGCCGACCGCCATCACGCGGACCGGGCGATGGGACTACGAAGGACCGGCGGTGCGAACCGAGCACCGCAAGATCGGCACCTATCCCGAGTTCAGCTGCAAGTACGTCGACTGGGGGGTATCGAACGAATGCCGCACCGTGTGGCGCGGAGTCTACGCCGACCTGCCGGTCATCGTCATCCGGCCGCAGCATCTGGGTTTCGACATACCCGACTGGCGCTGGAAAACGCAATTGCTGCCGATCGGCGTCGTGCGCTGGACCTGGAAGGAAGAGCGCTGGACGGTAAGCGTTCCGGTGATTGTCACCGATCTGAACGACAATGGTCGCGCCGCAGGCCAGCCAATGGCCGGTGCCGACGTCGAGCGTGCCCGGACCGCGCTCGCGGCGAAAGAGGCCGCCGCGCTCGCCGTGCTCGACGAGGGCCTGCGGGCACTGGATCGGAGTATCGCGGCGGTCGAAGCCTATGGCGCCGATCCGCGCCACATCGAGGCCGACGATGGCAGTACGCTCGACCTTATCGCGACGCGTGTCGCGCTTCGCGACGAGCGCGCCGACGCCGAACGGCGTTTCCGGCGTATCGGCAGCGAGCTCGACGCAGCGGCGAGCGGAGTTCGCGCAACCGACGGGTAGGGTGGCCGTCTTCCGCCTGGGCGAAAGCAAAAAAAAGACGCGCCGGGCTCGGCGCGTCTTCGGATCGTATCTGCTAGCCGTAAAGGACGGCGCTCAGCCGCCCTTGATCGGGCACGGATTTCGCCGACCGGGATGCGCGGCGCTGTGCACGTTGACGTAGAGATTGCCCGCCTTGTAGCTCGCGTACTGGCTCTCGGTCAGCTTTGCGCCGTCGGACGACGCGAATGTGTTGTCACCGGTCTTGGTGAACGGCACGATCACCGGCCCGTTGGTCCCGGCGCGCCTTCGTGAATATGCGATGCTGTTGCGGTCATGCCGGTCACGTTGACCTTGACGACGACGCTGCGATCGGGATTGATGGTAACCGTTGCGGTGCCGGACATCGGCGACGCCAATGACGGCGGGACTTCATTGGCTCCCGACAACGTCAGCGTTTGCGTGTTCGATCCCATCTGCCCCATCGACGTGCAGGCCCCTAACACCGTCACTGCCGCCACCGCCGCCATTGCGGCGATCAGCTTGCGTTTGCCCAGATTCGCGCTCATTGCATTCCTCCGTCAAAATGGTTCGTGTGGCCCCTGCCGAAGCAGGCAAGCTGCGGGGGCGTGAGTGCAATATACCGCATTGCGGGGCATCCGGAGTCAGGCTCCAAGCGCGATAATCCGACTCCGGATTCGACGCGACTCGGTCGCGCTGCCTCTGGAATACTCGACGCCCGACGGCTGTTTACAGGCGCCCGCGCATTGGCAACAATTACAAATAGTCGGAGGAGACTTTGGACGTACGTGCTGCAGTCGCGCATCGCGCCGGCGCGCCTTTGTCGATCGAGACGGTTCGCCTCGAGGGGCCGCGGGCAGGCGAGGTGCTGATCGAGCTCAAAGCCACCGGCATCTGCCACACCGACGAATTCACCCGTTCCGGCGCCGACCCCGAGGGGCTGTTTCCGGCGATCCTCGGCCACGAGGGCGCCGGCGTCGTCGTCGACCTCGGCGCCGGCGTCACCACCGTCCGGCGCGGCGACCACGTCATCCCGCTCTACATTCCCGAGTGCCGCCAGTGCAAGGCCTGCCTGTCGCGCAAGACCAATCTTTGCACGGCGATACGCACGACGCAGGGCAAGGGCGTGATGCCCGACGGCTCCAGCCGATTCTCGCTCGGCGGCGAGCCGCTGCACCACTACATGGGCTGCTCGACCTTTGCCAACTTCACCGTGCTGCCCGAGATCGCGGTGGCGAAAATCCGGGAGGACGCACCGTTCGAGAAGGTCTGCTACATCGGCTGCGGCGTGACGACCGGCATCGGTGCCGTGATCAACACCGCCAAAGTCGAGCCCGGAGCGAACGTCGTCGTGTTCGGTCTGGGCGGGATCGGGCTGAATGTCGTTCAGGGGGCGCGCATCGCCGGCGCCAACATGATCGTCGGCGTCGACATCAATCCGGGACGAGAGACGCTGGCGCGCAAGCTCGGGCTGACCCATTTCGTCGATGCGCGCGCGGCGGGGGCCGACCTGGTGCCGCACCTTGTCGAATTGACCGGTGGCGGTGCCGACTACACGTTCGAATGCATCGGCAACGTCGATGTCATGCGCCAGGCGCTGGAATGCTGCCACCGCGGCTGGGGTGTCGCGGTCGTCATCGGAGTCGCGGGCGCCGGCCAGGAGATCCGGACGCGGCCATTCCAGCTGATTACCGGCAGAACATGGAAAGGCACGGCGTTCGGAGGCGCGCGCGGCCGGACCGACCTGCCGAGAATCGTCGACTGGTACATGGACGGCCGGGTAAACATCGACGATCTGATCACGCACGTTCTGCCGCTCGAGCGGATCAACGAGGGATTCGACCTGATGCATGCCGGCGAATCGATCCGCGCCGTCGTGCGGTATTGATGACCACCAATTTTGCGCTGTGGGCACTCGTCGCCGGCGTGCTGCTGATCGCGATGGCGTTTCTCGGCACGTGGGTCGAGCGCATGCCGCTCAGCCCGGCGATGCTCTATCTCGGCGCAGGCTTCGCGCTCGGACCCAGCGGCCTGGGCATGCTGCTGCCCGATCCGAAAGCCTATTCGCCGCTGCTGGAACGGCTGGCGGAAATCGCGGTCGTGATTTCCGTTTTCGTCACTGCGCTGCGCATCAGCGTGCCGCTCAAGGACAGCCGATGGCGGTTGCCGATCAGCCTTGCGACCGTCGCGATGGTCGCGACCATCGCGCTGGTTGCCGCGGTCGGCGTCGCGTGGCTCGCGCTGCCGCTGGGCGCGGCGATATTGCTGGGTGCGATCCTGGCGCCCACCGACCCGGTCCTCGCGTCGGACGTGCAACTGGATGACCCGCGCGATCGCGATCTGTTGCGCTTCAGCTTGAGCGGCGAGGCGGGGCTGAACGACGGCGCAGCGCTGCCGCTCATCCTGCTGGGCATGGGCCTGCTCGGCCTGCACGAGCTTGGCGGCGCGGGCGGGCAATGGCTGCTGGTCGATGTGTTATGGGGTATCGGCGGCGGGCTGGGGATCGGCTGGCTGCTCGGCGCGTGGGTCAGCACGCTGATCCTGCATTTGCGCACGCGCCACGGACACGCGATCGGGCTGAACGAATTTCTCGCGCTGGGCCTGATCGCCCTGGTCTATGGCATCGCGTTACTGGCGCATGCGTCCGGATTCCTGGCGGTATTTGCCGCCGGCCTCGCGCTGCCGCGGATGAGACCGATGCACGAAATCGCTTCGCGCCCGCGCTTGCCGGTCGCGATGACGCCGGGCGCCGCGGCCGAGGTCGAAATAGGCGAGGCGTCCGCGCCGGCGAACGCGACGCACCCGGTCAAGGCCCCGGCGCACATGGCGCAGGCCGTGCTGAGCTTCGACGAGCAGCTGGAACGCTTCGCCGAAATCGCGATGGTGCTGGCCGTCGGCGCGATGTTCTCGTACGCGGTAATTCCACCCAGCGCGCTTTGGTTCGTGCCGCTGCTGCTCCTGGTGATCCGGCCGGTCAGCATACTGATCGCCGGCGCGCCGGCGATGTCTTCGCGCGCTCAGCTGCCGCTGATCGCGTGGTTCGGCATACGCGGCATCGGTTCGATCTACTATCTGCTGTATGCGGTAAACCGCGGCCTGCCCGATGCGGTGGCGCCGACGGTCATCGGCCTGACCCTGGTCACCGTCGTGACGTCGATCGTCGTGCACGGCGTCTCGATTCCGCCGCTGATGAGTCGCTATCGTCGTCGCCGCAAGGCCGGTGCGCGCACAGCGACCGGACAAGATGGCCGACATCGTCGGCGCAAACGCGCCGCGCAATAAACGCCCGCTCGTCGGGCACGCCGACCTTGCGCCGCTTTTGAGCGTTATGATCCGTCTTAAGGTCGTTGCGTACGACGAGGGCATTGCGCGGAGGCGCGATGCCTCCGTCTTTCGCGACGGTGCGACAGGTCCGGGTTGCGTCCGGGCCCGCAAAAGGGAATAATCAGAAAAAAATGACAACGTCATGATCTGAAAGACCGATTCCGAAGGAGAATTCATGCTTAATTTCAATCGCCGCGACAACCCCGCCGACGCCAAGGATGCCGGAAAGTCCGGGCTCAAGCCCGTGCTGTACGATCCGCCGACCTCCACCGGTCGCGGTGTGTCGACCGGGGCGCCGCTGCGCCAGCAGGCCCAGGCCGCCGCGGCGACGCGCGAGCTGCCGCCGGCAGCCACGCCGCCACCGACCGAAGCGATCGCCCCGGCGGCACCCGCACGCGCGACAGGCGCTGCAACGAGCGCCAGCGCTGATACTGCGGGAAGCAAGTTATTCATCGGCGTCAACATCAAGCTGAAGGGCGTGGAGATTTCCGATTGCGACGTGCTGGTCATCGAGGGCCATGTCGAGGCGACCGTGCACAGCAAGGCGATGCAGATCGACAAGCCGGGAACCTTGAAAGGCACGGCGTTGATCGACGTGGCGGAAGTTCGCGGCGATTTTTCCGGCGAGCTGACCGCGCGCACCCTTCTGGTCGTGCACGGCACCGGCCGCGTGTCGGGCAAGATCCGCTACGGCAAGCTGATCGTCGCCGAAGGCGGCGAGTTGAGCGGAGACGTCAAGCGCCTCGACGAATCCGAGGAGCAGGTCATGCCTGCTCGCGCGGCGGGGCGCGATCCGCGAGACATCCTGGGATCGGCCAGCGCGATGGGATCGGCCTAGCGCGCGTTAGAGTCAGTCGCGTTGCCGGCCGGCCGGCAGCAGCGCTATGCGCTGCGCGGTCGCCGACGATTCAAGGCAACGGAGGCAACAGGTCGATCGACGCGTCCTGCAGCGCCTTGCGGATGCGCAGCGTGTGCGTGCCGGGCCAGTAGATCCGGCCGCAAAGCGTGCAACGGGCGAATTTGTCGTGTCGGTCGCGAACTCGTGCCGGCACGAGGCTCGCCACGCTGCGCCGGGCGAGCGTGCGCAGGCTGCCGTTGCACACCGCGCAGCGCGTGAACGGCCGGGCACTGCCGGCCAGATCGAACGCGGCCAGCGTCTCGCGCAGCTGCTCGAGCGGCCGCGTGTGGCGGATCCAGCGGCCCCGCGTCACGGCAGCGTGCTTGAGCAGACCCTTGTCCCTGGTCAGAATGATGCGCGACTGGTCGTGCGCGAGCTGCACGATCTCGTGATCGTCGTAGTCGTTGCGATACAGGGTATCGAAGCCGAGCAGGCGCAGGTATCGGGCCAGCGTGCCCAGATGCACGTCGAGCACGAACCGCGTGCGCCGCAGCGGCCGCGGCCGCAGACGCGTCAGCGGCGTCATATCGAAGCGCTCGAACACCGGGTAGACGGCCACCCGGTTGCCGTCGCGCAGGCGCCGGGCAAAGTCGACCGACTCGCCATCGATCAGCACCAGGTCGACCTCGGCGTGCGGCACGCCGATCGCTTCGATGACGTCCTTGACCGCCGGCGTGCCGTTGAAGGCATGGCTGAACGTGCGCTTGCGCAGCTCGGGGCGCAGGAAGTCGTTCAACTCCTCGTAGAAGCGAAAGTCGGCGACCGACTCTGCCGCCCGGGCCTTCGCGCTACGACTTTGTCCGGAAGGCATTCTCGAGCAGGTTGCGGTCGATGCCGCCGCTCGCGGGATCTCCGATGGCAAAGCGATAGAGCGCGGCCGAATAAATGCCTTGCAGCGTCGCCTGTGCAAGCGCGACGAGGCTGACGGCGAGCACGACCACCACCGCCAGCACGATGCCGAGCGCCCATTGGCGACTGCCGAACGCGGCGAAGACCAACACGCCGCCGGTGATTGCCACCAGGAAAACGATCGCACCGAAGACCATGCCGATGCCGACATTGCCGATGATGTTCTCGCCCCAGGATCTCTTGATCAGCTCGGTGCTGCGTCCTATCGCTTCCACGGGTCCGACATTCTCGGCGGCCAGTACCGGCACGACCAGCGCCGTCGCGACCGTCCAGCCGACGCCGATCAGAGCGACGACGATCCTGCCGATGATGCCGACCCGCTCGGCAATTGCGCGGAGCAAGGTACCGACGGTGGCCGCGATGAATGCATAGACGAGGATCACGGGCAACAGCTCGGCAGCGCGCCGCAAGCCTTCGCCGACGCCGGCCTGGTCGTCGTCGAAGCGCCGCATCGCGACTTCGACCAGCGCCGTGTTGAAAAAGATGACGATCGAATACTGGATCCAGTAGAAAACGAACAGCCACAGATAACCGGTCGACGAGATGGCGTGGGGTCCCTTGCCTGAGGCGAAGCGGAATGCCGGCAGCAGCGGCACGGCGAAGCTGCCGATGATCAAGATCATCGCGATCGACGACATCAGCGGAAAGACGAGCAGCGACTTGTCGTCCATCAGCAGCCGCCAGCATTCGGCCGCGAGGTCCCAGCTTCTCTGCAATCGATCGAACATCAGCGCTCCGTTGCCCGCAGTCTCTCGGCGGTCCGTAGGCTAAGCAATCCGGCGCCACTGCGCAATAGTGGACGGCGCCGCGCCGTGCGGCGGATGGTTCGTCCCCGGGGCTCGCGGTGGCGCGGCGTCAGGCGCCGCGCGCGACCAGTTCGACCAGCGCCGGACCGTAGCGCTCCAGCTTTTTCGCACCGATCCCGGCGATGCCGGCGATCGCCGCGATGCCGTCCGGCCGCTGCCGGGCGATCTCCGCCAGCGTCCGGTCGTGCAGGATGACGAATGCCGGCACCGCCTGAGCACGCGCCTCGGCCAGGCGCCAGGCCTTGAGCCGATCGAGCAACGCGTTCTCGGTTACGGTCAGCGTCGCATCCGAACCGCCGGCGCGACGCGGGCCTCGCACGCGGCCGCGCGGCAGTGCGCGGCGGAGGGCGATTCGCCGCTCGCCCTTGAGCACCGGCCGGCTGGCCGCGTTGAGCCGCAGCGCCCCGTGCGCTTCGTGGTCGACGCTTGCCAATCCGAGGGCGACCAGCTGCCGGAACACGTTGCGCCATGCACCCTCGTCGATATCGGCGCCGATGCCGAATACGCGACAGCTGATCGTGTCCCCAACGCTGCACGCGCTCGCCCGGCTTGCCGCGCAGCACGTCGATCAAATGCAGCGCGCCGAAGCGCTGCCCGGTGCGATAGATCGCCGACAGCGCCTTTTGCGCTTCGGAGGTGGCATCGTAGGTTTCCGGAGGCGCGAGGCAGGTATCGCAATTGCCGCAGGGAGCGCTTGCCTCGCCGAAATAATCGAGCAGCCGCACGCGCCGGCAACCGGCGGTCTCGCACAGGCCGAGCAGCGCATCGAGCTTGGCCGCGCTGACGCGTTTGTAGTCGTCGGCGGCATCCGAGGCTTCGATCAAACGCCGCTGCTGGACGACATCGGACAGGCCGTACGCCATCCATGCATCGGCCGGAGCGCCGTCGCGGCCGGCGCGTCCGGTTTCCTGGTAATAGGCCTCGACGCTTTTCGGCAGGTCGAGATGGGCGACGAAGCGCACATCCGGCTTGTCGATGCCCATGCCGAACGCGATGGTCGCGACCATCACCAGGCCCTCTTCACGCTGAAATCGCGCCTGATTGTCGCTCCGCGTCGCGCTGTCCATGCCGGCGTGATAGGGCAGGGCGTTGACGCCCTTGGACGCGAGCCACGCCGCGGTCTCGTCGACCTTGCGCCGCGACAGGCAGTAGACGATGCCGGCCTCGCCCGCATGCTCGTCGGCGATGAAGCGCAGCAGCTGCGCGCGGCCATCGTCCTTGTCGACGATCGTGTAGCGGATGTTGGGACGATCGAAGCTCGACACGAAAACGCGCGCCTCCGCGAGATCCAGGCGCGTCACGATCTCGGCGCGAGTCTGCGGATCGGCGGTTGCCGTCAACGCGATTCTCGGCACGCGCGGATAACGCTGATGCAGCACCGACAGCGCCAGGTACTCGGGTCGGAAATCGTGGCCCCATTGCGACACGCAGTGCGCTTCGTCGATCGCGAACAGCGCGACCTCGACCCGGTCGATCAGGTCGAGGCAACGCGGCATCGTCAACCGTTCCGGCGAGACGTACAGGAGGTCGAGCTCGCCAGCGATCAGCGCCCGCTCGGTCGCATGCGCGGTCTCGGCGCTCTGGGTCGAATTGAGGAATGCCGCGCGCACGCCCAGCTGCAGCAGGGCAGCGACCTGGTCCTGCATCAGCGCGATCAGCGGGGAGACGACGATTCCCGTCCCCGGCCGCACCAGCGACGGGATCTGGTAGCAGAGCGACTTCCCGCCGCCGGTCGGCATCAGCACCAGCGCGTCGCCGCCGCCGACGACGTGGTCGACGACTTCGCCCTGGCCGGCGCGGAAGCTCGTGTTGCCGAAGGTCTGGCGCAGCAGCTCGCGCGCCGCGCCGGCGGGTGACATGCTGCCCATGAACGCAATTGTAGTCGATGGTTGCGACGCCAAATCCATGCCGTTCGGCCGAGTCCTACTTGCGCCTGCGTCGGCTCCTACTCTCGCACGGCGAGTCAACCGATACGATCGCTTTCGGGCCCCGGTTCGCGGAACAATCGCCGATACGCGTGGTTCCAAGTTGTAGCGCGCAGCAGACAGATCGCTGCTACGCAATTGCCAAAGGAGATCCATCATGGCCAGATACGGCAAGAAGGCTCAGAGCAAGGTGGAGAAGACGATGCGCGAGCGCAAACGCGGAACCTTGCGCAGCGGACGGTCGGGCAAGAAGGTGACCAGCCGCAAGCAGGCGATCGCGATCGGCCTGTCGGAAGCGCGTCGCGCCGGCGCCAAGGTGCCGAAGCCGAGATCGTCTTCATCGAGGGGATCGTAGCGATCGCGAGACACCGGCCGGCGAGTTCGCTCGAACCGCCGGCCGGCAATACAAGACGGCCGTCACTCGACGCGAGGCGCGACTTCAGGCCAGGTGACGTCCGACTTCATCCCACCGCCCGAGCGTAGCGGCGGCTTCGTAGGTACTCTGCAGGAAATCAAGCACCAGCGCATCGGGGGAGGGCGCCTCGCGCACCTTGTCGTAGGACAGGATGAATTCACGCAGGTCGGGATGGTAATAGGCGGGGAGACGCACTTCGGCATTCCTGAATCCGTCGGGCTCGGGATACGCATAGGCGTAGAACGCCGCTTCAGGCAGCACTTCGTTGCCGGGCCAGAATCCGCAGCTGCTGACTTCGTGCGAGTACGCCTCGCGCGCGACCCGGTCCGGCAAATGCGGCACGCCGCCGGGGTGCTCGGGGGCGGGGCGGCCGGAAAAGCGCGTCACCGCGAGATCGAAGCCGCCCCAGAAGAAGTGCACCGGGCTGCATTTGCCGTTGAAGCCGGCGCGGAACTGCTTGAGCAGACGATCGGCCTGCAGCAGCGCCGCAAAAAATCGGCGAACCGCATCCGCATCGTACGAGCGATGTTTCTGGTCCTTCTCGAACGGGATCGCTTCGACCTGCTCGTTAGGCGTCGTATGGATCGCGACCCTCAGGTCCAGCTCCGCCAGCAGCGCCATCAGCGCCTGGTAGAAGTCCGCCACCGTGCGCGGCTCGAGCCGCAGGGTCCGACGCTCGCCTTCGCCGGTCTGGATGACCAGCTGGTGGTCGATGAAATCGAAATCGATCTGGAAGACGCGCTCGCCATGCCGGATCGGTGAAGTCGACAGGCCGCGCGCGGTGACGTAATAGACGACGTGCCACGAGTGATTGACCCATGGCGTCTGCACCAGCCGGATCTTGCCGACGATTTGCGTCCACAGCAGCAGCGTCGCGTAGGTGTCTTTCCACGCCGCGTAGGAAAGGCTGGGCCAGGCGTCCATCGCAGTCGACTAGCGTCCGGCGTGCGCTGCCAGCACGTACGCGACGCAGGCGGTCAGCTTGCTCGCGTAGGGCACGTGCAGGAATTCGTTCGGGCCATGGGCGTTGGAATGCGGTCCCAGCACGCCGGTGATTAAAAACTGCGCGTCGGGGAAGTGCTTGCCGAGCATCGCCATGAAGGGGATCGGTTCCGCCTTCCCCCATCGCCGCCGAGTGCTTGCCGTAAAAGTGCGACGAGGCTTCGTCGATCGCGCGCACAAGCCAGGCATCCGTCGGCGGCGCGTTCCATCCGGTCGCGCCCGATTCGCCGGTGAAGCGCACGGTGGCGCCGTACGGCGGATCGGCTTCGAGCAGCCGTTGCATTGCGCGCTCGGCGGCCGACGCCATCGACGGTCGGAGGCAGCCGCAGCGAGAGTTTCAGCGCGGTTTGCGGCCGCAGTACGTTGCCGCCGTCGGCGATCGAGGGCAAGCCATCGGCGCCGGTGATCGACAGTGCAGGGCGCCAGGTACGATTGAGCATCGCTTCGGCACGGTCGCTGGTCATCGGCTTCGTCGCGCCGGCGAACGGATACTTGCCGATCACGATATCGCCGAGGACATCGGCTGCGCGCCTGGCCTGCTCGGCGCGCTCGGCAGGGACAGGCGCGTGAAATTCGGGCGGCAGCACGCGGCCGGTCGATGCATCCTCGATCCGGTCGAGAAGCTTGCGCGCAATGCGAAACGACGAAGGCACGATGCCGCTGGCGTCACCCGAATGCACACCCTCGGTCAGCACCTCGACGCTCAACGTGCCGCCGGCCAGACCGCGCAGCGACGTCGTCGCCCACAGGCGTTCGTAGTCGCCGCAGCCGGAATCGAGGCCGACGACGAAATCGACGTTGCCCATGCGCGGCGCCAGCGCCTCGAGATAGGCGGGCAGGTCGTAGCTGCCGCTTTCCTCGCAGGTTTCGATCATGCCCGCGCATCGCGCATGCGCGATGCCCTGCTCCTGCAGCGCGCCGATCGCGGATAGCGCGGCGAACGTGGCATAGCCATCGTCGGCGCTGCCGCGCCCATAGAGCTTGCCGTCCTCGTACAGCGGATCCCACGGTCCGTAGCCTTGCCGCCAGCCGGTCATTTCCGGCTGCTTGTCCAGGTGGCCGTAGAGCAGCACCGTGCGATCGCCTTTGCCCGGCAACGTCGAAATAAAGCAGCGGCGTGCGACCCGGCAGGCGAATGATTTCGACCGTCATTCCCCGCACCGGCTGCTTCTTCACCCATGCGTGCGCGAGCCCGATGACACGCTCGATGTGGCCATGGGTTTCCCATTGCGGATCGAAGTGCGGCGACTTCGCCGGAATTCGGATGTAATCGGTGAGCTGCGGGACGATGTCCTTGTCCCATTGCGCGCGGATGGCCGAGAGAAGAGTCGAGTGATTCACTATGGGATTTCCGATTGGCGGAGCTTGCCGCCCGATTATGGGGAATCAGCCGCAGACACGATTCGCCCGCGACTAACGAGGCTTGACGAAGCGCAGCGCGAATTTGTCGGTTGGAATCGGCGAGCCGGTCGACGTCTGATCGCGCGGATCGGCGGGATTGCGCAGAAAGTTGCCCTCGGCCTCGAGCACGAATCCGGCCTGGCGCACTTCGGCCAGCACGACCGCTTCATCGATCCGATGCAGGCTCCGTCCTTCGGAGATCCCCGTGCCGCTGCGTCCGGAGTGATCGATGATCACATAGTGGCCGCCCGGCTTCAGCGCGGAAAACAGCCGCTGATTCATGCGCGCACGGTCGACCGGCAGATAGCTGATGTCGTGGTAGTTCAGGACCAGCGTCACGAGATCCAGCTTCGGCGCCTGCGCGGGCACGGGATCCTCGAACGGACGCTCGACGGGGATCAGATTGGCCTGCGGATGATCGGCCAGCCGCTTGGCAAGTCCCGGTCCGGGCTGCTGTGTCTGCGCAAAGACCACGCCGGTCGGCCCGACCGCCAGGGCCAGCAGCTGCGAGGTATAGCCGCCTCCGGCCGATACGTCCAGCACCTGCATGCCGGAGCGAACTTGCGTGAACGGAAGGAATTCTGCCGGGTGTCGCGCCGTGTCGGTACGTCGATCCTGATCGGTGCGGATCGGACTCGCGATCGCCTGTTGATACGTTACGGCCATCGCGCGCTCGTCGGCCGATGGCATGCTGGTGCATGCTTCGAGTCCTGCAATCGCGCCGAGCACGACAAGCGAAGTTGTCAGGCCTCGCGCAACAGCGGTATGAATCTTAGCGACGTACGCTGGCATTGTCGTGGGCTCCTGTCGGCCGACGCAAACACGGATCGATTCGCGTGCGCGGCGGTTGAATTGCATGGCGAACTGGCTCATAGTTTACTTCAGTTTTTGCGCGCGCTTCCCTACCGGAGATTCGGATGAACGACAAGCTTTCCGCCGAAGCCAGGGTGCAGATCGGCAAGAATGGACCCTACCGAGTCTCCGGCAACCTGCCTTTGGGCGAGGAAATCATCGGCGCCGACGGCGCTGGGGAGTCGGTGAAGTGGCAGCACGGGCGAACGTTTCCGCTGCAGCAGCAGTATGCGCTGTGTCGATGCGGGCACAGCGCGCATAAGCCATTCTGCGACGGCAGTCACTCGAAGGTCGGGTTCGACGGGACCGAAACCGCAAGCCGGGCGCCTTATCGCGACCAGGCCAAAGTCATCCGGGGACCGACGATGACGCTGACCGATGTCGAAAGCCTGTGCGCATCCGGGCGCTTTTGCGATCCGAACGGCTCGGTGTGGAATCTGGTGAACGACCCGGACCGGACGGCTCACGAGCATTTCGTGCGTCAGACCTGCAATTGCCCGTCGGGACGCCTGGTGGCCTGGGACAACGCCACGGGTCAAAGGCTGGAGCCGAAGTACGAGCCGTCGATCAGCCTGGTGCAGGATCCGGCGAAGGAATGCTCGGGGCCGCTGTGGCTTCGCGGCGGCGTGCAGCTGGTCGGAGCCGATGGACACTACTACGAAGTACGCAACCGGATGACGCTTTGTCGCTGCGGCGCGTCACAGAACAAGCCTTTTTGCGACGGCGCTCACGTCTCGATCGGATTCAGCGACCAGCGCTGAAGTTGCCGGATCGGGTTCGGCCAAACCAAAAATCCAACCAGCCGGAAAGTCGTCGCGGGGGCGAGGATGATGTTTCGCATACTTTGGGGCGTCGACGTCGTCGCCGCGTTGATCGCGCTGGCATTCTTTGTCATCGGCATCGACGACGGCACGGTCTCCTCTTTCAACATCATGTTGTGGATCGCGCTGCTGGCTGGATTGGCGGTGATCGTGTTCGTCAGCAACGCGCTCCAGGCCAAGGGCCAGCACGGCCTGGCGTTCATACTCGCTGCGGTGCTCGCCGTGCCCGCGCTCCTCGGCTGCCTGTTTTTTGCTTTGCTGCTGGTCAGCGGCGTGCGGTGGAATTGATCCGGTCGCCCGCCGCGTATATGAACGTCAATCCAATGGAGCCCATCTTGCCGTCATCGAAACGCAGAGTCGGAATCATAGGTGTCGGGTTCGGCGCGCAGGTGCATGTGCCGGGTTTTCGCTCGGAAGGCTGGGATGTCGCGGCGATCTGCAGCCGCAACAGGGCAAAGGCCGAGAAAGCTGCCGCCGATTCGGGCATCGCCGGTATTCACACCGATCCGCTCGAGCTGATCGACCGCGATGACATCGAGGCCGTCGCGATCATCACGCCGCCCGGTGCGCACCACGATCTGTCGATCGCGGCGTTGAATGCCGGCAAGCACGTGCTGTGCGAAAAGCCATTCGCCATCGACGTCCGGCAGGCCGTTGCGATGCGCGATGCCGCCTCGAAATCGGGGCTGACCGCGATGGTCGCCCATGAATTCCGCCATACCCCGCAGCGGGCCTACATCAAGGAGCTTCTCTCCGACGGCCACATCGGAAAGTTCCAGCTGTGCACGATAGAGTTGTTTCTCGATCGCTATGTGACCGCAGCGCCGCGCGCGCTGAGCTGGATGGCGAGCAACGCCGACGGAGGCGGCTTGCTGGGCGCGCTCGGCTCGCACTACATCGACGGCCTGCGCGACTGGTTCGGCGACGTTGCCACCGTCAGCGGACGCCTCGCGGGCTTGCGGCCCGAGGTCGTCGACACGGCGACCGGCAGGATCGTCAAGGCGGAATCGGACGATACGTTCCTGTTCACCCTTGCGTTCAGAAATGGCGGCATCGCGACGATGATCGCGTCGTTCGCCGCGACGCCGTCGCGGGGCACCCGCATCGTGGTGATGGGGGACGGCGGCACGCTGATTGCCGAGCAGCCGGGCCCGAATCCGCTGGAGGACGGCGTCGTCATCGCAAGCCGGAACGGCGAGCCCTTGAAGGCGCTGGAGACGCCCGGACGATATACGCCATTCAAGGATCCGCGCGATCACCGGCTGATGGCGTTTCGTCTGCTCGTGCGCGATTTCACCGCGGGCGTCGAGCGGCATGCGTCGCCGGCGCCGAATTTCACCGACGGGCTGCGCTGCCAGGAGGTTATCGACGCGGTGCGAAAATCATCCGAGTCGGGGCGCACGATCGCCCTGGATGATTTGCACGATTGAATCGTCGCAGCCTGCATTCGCCGGAGAGCAAGACGCTCCAGCCGCCGCGGATGAAGCGGCGTTACGCTGTCGGCAAGCGTCGGCGACGCTAGCCCGGCGTTCCGTTCAGGTCGATCGTAATCGTGGGCGTCCGCGACTCCGGCAGACTGCCGACCAGCTGCATCAATACCATGGCGAGCATCCCTGCCGATCCGCCGAGCAGGAAAGCCGCCAGCAACCACCATATCGAAACCATCGCGCTACCTCCAGTCCTTGGGTACGTCGGTTCCGCAAGCACCGGGAATACAATCGCGTCCCGGCGGCGCTATCCGATTCATGCGATGTTGCCGCTGGATCGGCATTGTTGTTGACAATGTGTTACACGACGAGCAAAAAAAAGAGCCCGGCTTCAACCGGACTCCTGTTGGCCGAGCGGCGCCCAATCGCGCCAGCTCAGCGCCGAAACGATTCCCTTTACGGCGGCTGCGTTACTGCGCTGCAGCGTATTGCTGCTGGCGGATAACGGCCGCCTCGCGTCAGCGCGCCAATCCTGGCGCGTCAGTACTCGTCCGACAATACGACGCGCGCGTGTCTCGGCATTCGCGCCGACTGCTCGGACTGGGATCGCGGACACGCACATCAGTGCCGTGATCAACATCCCTATGAAGGAACCTATGAAGAACAAGACCGGCAACCACCAGATAGAGACCATCGGTGACCTCCGTTTCCACCGACCGCACGCATGAGCGTCTGCCGGTTACAGAGTTTGATGGCCGTTCGACCGGCAAAGTTCTCGCCGCCGCGCGCGTGCTGCGTCGCACACAAGACAAAGCCCGGCGCGGACCGGGCTTTCGAGTCATCGGGTGCAGCATCGTGCGCATCGCGCGGCAGGCATTCTAGTCCCAGGAAAGCGCGCCGCCGGTCTGATACTCGATCACCCGCGTCTCGAAAAAGTTTTTTTCCTTTTTCAGGTCGATCATCTCCGCCATCCACGGAAACGGATTGTCGGCTTTGTCGAACAACGGGTCGATGCCGATCTGCTGGCAGCGGCGGTTGGCGATGAAACGCAGATATTCCTTGAACATCGGCGCATTGAGTCCCAGCACCCCGCGCGGCATCGTGTCCTCGGCATACGCGTACTCGAGATCGACGCCCTTTTTCATCAGTACGCGGATTTCCTCGCGGAATTCCGGCGTCCAGAGGTGCGGGTTTTCCATCTTGACCGTGTTGACCAGATCGATGCCGAAATTGCAGTGCATGCTCTCGTCGCGCAGGATGTACTGATACTGCTCGGACGCGCCGGTCATCTTGTTCTGCCGGCCCATCGCCAGGATCTGCACGAATCCGACGTAGAAGAACAAGCCCTCCATGATGCAGGAGAATACGATCAGGCTCTTCAGAAGCTTCTGATCGGCGTCCATCGTGCCGGTCTTGAACGCCGGATCGGTCAGCACCTCGATGAACGGGATCAGGAACTCGTCCTTGTCGCGGATCGACTTGATCTCGTGATAGGCGTTGAATATCTCCGCCTCGTTGAGGCCCAGGCTCTCGACGATGTACTGGTAGGCATGCGTATGGATCGCCTCCTCGAACGCCTGGCGCAGCAGATACTGCCGGCATTCGGGCGCGGTGATGTGACGATAGGTCCCGAGCACGATGTTGTTGGCCGCCAGGCTGTCGGCGGTGACAAAGAACCCCAGGTTGCGCTTGACGATCAGCCGTTCATCTTCGGTCAGGCCCTGCGGATTCTTCCACAGCTCGATGTCGCGCTGCATGTTGATCTCCTGCGGCATCCAGTGATTGGCGCACGCGGAGAGATACTTGTCCCACGCCCATTTGTACTTGAACGGGACGAGCTGATTGACGTCGCTTTGCGCGTTGATCACGCGCTTGTCCTCGGCGCGAACGCGGCGGAAGCCGTTAGCCATCGCCTGCGATTCGACGTCGAGATCGTGCACCGGCTCGCGCGAAAGAATCCCGCCGGTGGTCTGGGCGCGAATCGTTTCGGGAGTCGCGGCCAGCACGCGCGGCTGCGGCGCGGGTGTCACGAAATCGTCTTCGAAAGTGAGCATACTGGCCTCGTTGTCCTGATAACGGGTGCGTTTCCTTTTTCCTCGTTCCGGCACTATCGTCCGGCGCGGGGAGTTCTTCTAAATATAGTATCTTTTGCTGATATTTCAAGGCGTTGCCGCGTATCCGAACGCTGCGCCGCGCCTTCGTTTCGAAGGGGATAGCCGCCTTGCCAGCACCGACGATGACGGTGTGGAACCAAGCTCCCGGCAGGCGGGCGGCAATCCCGCTAATGCACTGCGTTCAGCCTTTCGTAGAGGTAGTCCGGCGCAAAATCGACGCCGTTTTCCCAGGCGATGGTCGCCAATCCGTAATCGAGGACAAAAGCAGCAAATCGATCACGGTCACGCAACGATTCGAATTCCTCGCCGTAAAGCTCGTCGGCGAGATCGACCACGCCTTTGCGTCCATCGTTGAATTCCAACCAAACCTTGTAGTCACCGAGATACCGCGCATCCACCACATGACATGGGACATGCTCGTACTGGGCCATCTACCGGTCCTCCACGTTGGTTGCCAGAGCTTGCCATTCTCGTGCCGCTCATTGCGCCGTATTGCGTCGTACGCCGTGCGGATGATCCCGCACGGACCCGCTGCCCGAACTCAGCCAAGCGCGTGCGGCTGATTTCGCACGCGCCCACGCTGGCTCCGCAACATCCGGCCATCGTTCGGCCGTCCCACTGACGCCCGGCGACTCTCGCAACCTCCTGTCTGGGTGCGCGCCGCAACGTCGTTTTCGGTCCCGCTCGTCTGAATAACCGCTGCGGCGGAATCCGCAAATTTCATCCCCGCGTCGATGGCGGGGCCTGCTGATGTCGAGCCGATTACCTCCGCTTGGTTGAGCGCCCCGCCGGGCGCTTTCCGATCACTGACAAGACTCGCAATCCGGGTTGTCGATCGCGCAGAACTTCGGCGGATCGGGCTCCTGCATCGTGTTCGCCGCGGTCCGCGCGGTCGCCTTCGCCGCAGCGCGACCGGCCGCGCCGCCCGATTCCGGCACCGAATTGAGCTCGCCGCCCTGGCCGGTCGATTTCTCGGCCGAGGTCGCCGCCAGCGTGCGCAGGTAATAGGTGGTCTTCAATCCGCGCATCCACGCCAGCTTGTAGGTCTCGTCGAGCTTCTTGCCCGATGCGCCGGCCATGTAGATGTTCAGCGATTGTGCCTGGTCGATCCATTTCTGGCGCCTGGCGCCGGCCTCGACGATCCACGTCGCGTCGACTTCGAACGCCGTCGCGTAGAGCTGGCGCAAACCGGCCGGGATGCGGTCGATCCGGGCAAGCGACCCGTCGAAATACTTGAGATCGGAGACCATGACGTCGTCCCACAGGTCGAGGCGCTTGAGCTCCGCAACCAGATGCTCGTTGACGACGGTGAACTCGCCGGACAGGTTCGACTTGACGTAGATGTTCTGATACTCGGGCTCGATCGACGCAGCCACTCCGATGATGTTGGAGATCGTGGCGGTCGGGGCGATGGCGATGCAGTTGGAATTGCGCATGCCGTGCTGCTTGACCCGCGCCCGCAGCGCGTCCCAATCCATCGCGACCGAGTCGTCGAGCTCGACGTAGCCGCCGCGCTCGTCGCGAAGCAGCTTGACCGAGTCCTGCGGCATGATGCCGCGGTCCCACAGGCTGCCCTTGTACGAGCTGTAGCGGCCGCGCTCTTCGGCGAGCTCGGTCGATGCCCAGTAGGCGTAGTAGCAGACCGCTTCCATCGAGCCGTCGGCGAATTCCATCGCGTCGTCCGACGCGTACGGCGTCTTCAACAGGTGCAGGCAATCCTGGAAGCCCATGATGCCCAGGCCTACCGGGCGATGCTTGAGGTTCGAATTGCGCGCCTTCGCCACCGCGTAGTAATTGATGTCGATGACGTTGTCCAGCATTCGCATCGCGGTCCTGATCGTCACTCTCAGCTTTTCGTGATCGAGCTCGTAGACGGCGTCGTCGCCCTTGCCGACCTTCTTCATGTGCGCGAGCAGGTTCACCGAGCCCAGGTTGCATACGGCGATCTCGGTTTCGCTGGTGTTCAGCGTGATCTCGGTGCAGAGGTTCGAGCTGTGCACGGCGCCGACGTGCGACTGCGGCGAGCGCACATTGCAGGCATCCTTGAACGTGATCCACGGGTGCCCGGTTTCGAACAGCATCGACAGCATCTTGCGCCACAGCTGCAGCGCGGGCAGCTTCTTGAACAGCTTCAGATCGCCGCGCGCCGCCTTTTCCTCGTAGCGCGTGTACGCCTCCTCGAACCTGCGGCCCCATTTGTCGTGCAGGTCCGGTACGTCGGCCGGCGAGAACAGCGTCCAGTCGCCGCCTTCCATCACGCGTTTCATGAACAGGTCCGGAATCCAGTTCGCCGTGTTCATGTCGTGCGTGCGCCGGCGGTCGTCGCCGGTGTTCTTGCGCAGCTCGAGGAACTCCTCGATGTCCAGATGCCAGGTCTCGAGATACGAGCAGACCGCACCCTTGCGCTTGCCGCCCTGATTGACGGCGACCGCAGTGTCGTTGACGACCTTAAGGAACGGCACGACGCCCTGCGACTTGCCGTTGGTGCCCTTGATGTGGCTGCCCAGCGCGCGCACGTTGGTCCAGTCGTTGCCCAGGCCCCCGGCGAACTTGGAGAGCAGGGCGTTCTCCTTGATCGCCTCGTAGATGCCGTCGAGGTCGTCTGCCACCGTCGTCAGGTAGCACGACGAGAGCTGCGAACGATGCGTGCCCGAATTGAACAGGGTCGGCGTAGAGCTCATGAAATCGAACGTCGACAGCACGTTGTAGAACTCGATCGCGCGCGCCTCGCGATTGACCTCGTTCAGCGCCAGGCCCATCGCCACCCGCATGAAGAATGCCTGAGGCAGCTCGAAGCGGCGGCCGGCGCCGGCAAATTGCGCGTACTGGTCGATCAGGAAATAGCGGTCGTACAGCGTCTGCAGGCCCAGGTAGCCGAACTGCATGTCGCGCGAAGGAACAAGCGCTGCGCCCAGCGTCTTCAGGTCGTAATGGGCCAGCCCTTCGTTGAGCAGGCCGATCTTGATCCCATGCTTGACGAAGCGCGGAAAATAATCGGCGTACTTGGTCGCCATGTCGGCCTGCGTCGCCTCCTCGCCCAGCGCCTCGAAACGGATCGCATCGAGCAGCAGGCGCGCGGTCACCAGGCTGTAGGCCGGATCCTTTTCGATCAGCGTGCGCGCCGCGAGCACGACGCACTTTCGCACCTCGTCCATCGGCACGCCGTCGTACAGGTCCTTCAGCGTCGCCTTCAGCACACGCTCGGGTTCGACGTCGGAGAGCCCTTCGCACGAAGTCCGCACCAGGTCGGTAAGCCTGCCCATGTCGAGCGGCCGCGTGACGCCGTTGTCGATCACATTGATCGCGGCGCTTTCGGCAGCGGTGCCCTTTTCCTTCTTTTCGTGCGCGCGCTCCTGCGAGCGCTTTTCGCGGTAGAGCACATAGGCGCGAGCGACTTCGTGCTCGCCGCCGCGCATCAGCGCGAGCTCGACCTGGTCCTGGATCTCCTCGATGTGGATCGCACCGCCATCGGGCTTGCGCTTCATCAGCGCGGCGACGACGATGTCGGTGAGCTTCGCCGTCAGCTCGCGCACGCGCGCCGACGCGGCGCCCTGTCCGCCGTTGACGGCGAGGAAAGCCTTGGTCACCGCGATCGCGATTTTCGACGGCTCGAACGCGACAACGGCACCGTTGCGGCGGATCACCTTGTACTGGGCTAGTCGCGGATCGTTGTTCGCCGCTAGCGTTGCGCTCGTCTCTCCGGGCATCAGGTTGCGCTGTGCTGGGGAAGATGGAGTAGCGGCGGAGCTGGCGACTTGCATGGAGTGTTCTCCTGTCGAAATCTTATGGTTCTTGGTTCCCCGTGCTTCGCTCGGGTCCCCGTCAAGCCAGTCCAGCGCTCGGGCGGGCTCCCGGCGGCCAATCCGGCGGCACCGACCTCGCCGCCGGCCCCCTTCGTCGAGGCTTACGGAAATCCCTTACGAATCAAAATCTACTATATCTTGTGTTCAAGTGCTGAATCAACACCAATCATAGTAGCTAGGCCGGACCGGCGCAAGCGCTTTTTAATGCACACGGGAGGGGCTGGAAAAGGGCACGAAAAATCAGGGTCTAAGCTCGAAATTTTGTTACCGTGCACCGAACATCCACCGCCAATCCACCGTTTTGTCCACCGTTGCGGTGGACAACTTATCCGGGTCCGAAGCGCCTCCGAGTCTCTCGACTTTCACTGGATTCGGCGGCCGCATCGACGCGCCGGATTGTGGGACGCTCGCCTACAGGCGAATCGGAGCCACTCCGATTGTATCGATACCCTAAACGTCGCAGCCTCGGTATGATCGCAGCGATCCGCGTCGGCTGTTGCGGGTCGCGCTGCGACTGTCGGTAGGCTTCGCCGGGCAGCGCCAGACCACAAAAAGGGTTGCCAAAAACATGGCTGAGCAGAATCCGAAGCATCGTCGCAAACCCGAGGGCATCGGCCGCATCGAGGGCCGCATCACCGCCGACGGGCTGACCGGCGGCGACCACTCTTCCGCGCGCGGAACGGCTGAGCCGGCATCGGCTCAACCAGCCGGCGCAGCGACCGGATGGCGCGTCGGCGGCCTGGTCGGGCGCAAGCTGGCCGCGATCGGCGCCGCGACGCCGGTGCGCTTCCGGGCGATATTTTCCGACGGCGCGGTCTACACCAATTGCGAAGCCGGGCAGGTCCCCGAGTTCACCGTCACTTTCCGTACGGCGCGCGCCGCGTTGCGCGTGCTCGCGTTCGGTCCGGTCGGCCTGCTCGAATCGTATTTCGACGGCAATCTCGACATCGAAGGCAATTTCCCTCTCGCGTTCCGCGCCGCGCTCGACGCAGGGTTCGACAATTCGCAGAACGCATTGGTCTCGCTGCGCAATCGCTGGCACGAATTCCGTTTCTCCAACAAGTCGATTGCGCAGGCCAAGGCCAACGCCCGGTTCCACTACGACGTTGGCGAGCCTTTCTACAAACTCTGGCTCGACCGCGTCGGCATGATGTACACCTGCGCTTACTGGAAGGAAGGCACGAAGACGCTGGAGGAAGCGCAGCAGAACAAGATGGACCATGTCTGCCGCAAGGTGCAGCTCAAGCGCGGCGAAACCTTCATCGATGTCGGCTGCGGCTTTGGCGGGCTGTTGTTCCATGCGCTCGAGCGCTACGGCGCGCTGGGCACCGGCATCAATGCGGCCACCCGACAAGTGGTCGAACTGCGTGCCGAGCTAGCACGGCGCGGGCTGGATGACCGGATCGGCCTGGTCGAATGCGATTTCCGCGAGATGCCGGGCCAGTACGACAAGCTGCTGTCGATCGGCACGCTCGAGCACGCCGGGCCCGATCAGCTGCTGGAGGTCGTCCGCGCGCACGCCGAAGCAATGAAGCCGGGCGCGCTGGGCGTCATCCACTTCATCGGACATGTCGGCGACTTCTCCACCGAGTTCTATATCCGCAAGCACATCTTCCCGGGCGGCTGGATACCGAGCCTGTCGCTGGCGATCGACGCGATGGAGAAATGCGGTCTCGAAGTCATCGACATCGAAAACCTGCGCCGTCATTACGCGCTTACGCTCGACGCGTGGGCGTCGCGCTTCGACCAGAACTGGCCGGCGATTCAGGCGCTCGAGCCCAGGCGGTTCGACGAACGCTTCCGCCGTACCTGGCGCACATACCTTTGGGCCTGCGCGGAGATGTTCCGTTCGAAGAACAGCCATACCCATCTGTTCCAGGTCCTGGTGAGCAAGGGCAACATCGCAGGAAACTATCCGATGAGCCGCGCATTTCTCTACGATGCCGCGGCGCGGCCTTCGTGAGACCTGCGCCGGTCGCCCGGGCTTAAGGCTTGCTCGCGGCGGCATCGCGCCTGATTCGCGCGCGGCGCGTTACGGCGGTGCAGCGGTAACGCCGCCCCCGCGGCTTGACGCAACGGACTCCGTCTCTTGGCCTCCTACGTCGAAAAGATCGCGCGCTTGCAGGCGGAAATCGCCGCGGCCCCGGGCGCCTCGGCGCGGGTCGGTCTCGCCAAATCGACGTCGAACCTGTTTCGGGACCGTGCCCGGCGCACGGCGCCCCGGATCGACCTCAAGCATTTCAATCGCGTCGTCGCTTTCGACGCCGCCGCGCAGACGGTCGACAGCGAGGGGATGACGACCTACGCCGAGCTCGCGTCGGCGACGCTCGCGCATCGGGCGATGCCCTGCGTCGTGCCGCAATTGAGGTCGATCACCGTCGGCGGCGCGATGGCCGGAGTCGGGATCGAGGCGACCTCGTTCCGGCATGGACTGGTGCACGACACGGCCGTCGCGCTGGAAGTGCTGACCAGCGACGGCCGCGTCGTCATCTGCACGCGCGACAACGAGCACCGCGACCTGTTTTTCGGTTTTCCCAATTCGTACGGCACCCTCGGCTACGCACTGAAGCTGACGATGCGTACGCAGCCGGTCCGCAAGTTCGTGCAGGTCGAGCACAACCGCTTCTCCGCTGCCGGCGATTGCTTCGCCGCGATCGGCCGTCTGGCTGCCGACCCGGACATCGATTTTCTCGACGGCGTTGTGTTCGCGCCCGACGAAATGGTCGTGTCGGTCGGCCGCTTCGTCGACGACGCGCCGTATGTCAGCGACTACAGCTTCGAGCGCATCTACTACCGCTCGCTGCGCGAGCGCTCGACCGACTTCCTGACCGCCGAGGGCTATCTGTGGCGCTGGGACACCGATTGGTTCTGGTGCTCGAAGAACGTCGGCGCGCAGCATCCGCTGCTTCGGCGACTGTACGGGCGAAGGCGGCTGAACTCGGTTACCTACCAGCGCATCATGCGCTGGAACAGCCGGTGGGGACTTACCCGCGCGCTCAACCGCGCTCGCGGCGTGTACGCCGAATCGGTGATCCAGGACGTCGACATTCCGATCGACCGGGCGGCGGAGTTCCTGGCGTTTCTGCACGCCGAGGTCGGCATCCTGCCGATCTGGCTCTGCCCGATCCGTGCGCCCGACGCCGCCGCAGCGTTCACGCTGTATCCGCTGAGTCCCGGAACCATGTATGTCAACTTCGGATTCTGGGACGTGGTCACGACGCGCGAGCCGCGCCCCGCGGGCTTCTGCAATCGGCTGATCGAGCGCAAGGTGCGCGAGCTCGGCGGGATCAAGTCGCTTTACTCCGATTCGTATTTCAGCCGAAGACGAGTTCTGGGCGATCTACAACCGTCAGGCGTATGCGGCGCTCAAGGAAAGATACGATCCTGCCGGCGCGCTTGGCGATCTGTACGCCAAAACGGTGCTGCGCGCGTAACCGGCTCGCTTGGCTGCTCACTCGTCACAGCGCCAGCCTCCTTTGCGGACTCCCGCATGATTGTCGTTTCGTGTCGGTGGCTGGCGCTGATTCGCGGGCGTTCGCATCCCCGCTGCGCGGGGCCCCTGCTCACTGCTCACAGCGCTACGCTCATCCCCCCATCGACGATCAGCAGCTGCCCGGTGATGTAGTTCGATGCGCTCGAAGCAAGAAACACGGCGGTTCCCGCCAGCTCGTCGGGCTGGCCCCAGCGGCCGGCGGGCGTGCGCTTGCACACCCACGCGTTGAACTCGGCATTGTCGATCAGCGCGCGATTCATTTCGGTCGCGAAATAGCCGGGGGCGATCGCGTTGACCTGGATGTTGTGCGGCGCGAGCTCGACGGCCATGCCGCGCGTCAGCTGGCGCACGCCTCCCTTCGCTGCGGTGTACGGCACGACAGCTCGGACGCGCCAGCTCGCTCATCAGCGAGGCGATGTGCACGATCTTGCCGCTCTTGCGCGCGATCATGCCCGGCAGCACGGCCTGCGACACGACGAAGGGCGCGGTCAGATTGGTGGCGATGATGTCGTCCCAATCCTGCTGTGAAAAGTCGGCCAGTGCCCCTCGGCGCTGGATGCCTGCGTTGTTGACCAGCACGTCGATGCGGCCGTGCTCGCTCTCGATCGCCGTCACCGCGGCTCGCACCGCGTCGCGATCGGTGACGTCGAATATCGCGGTCGACGCCTTCAGCGACTGCGCGGTCAACGCCCGCGCCGCCGGTTCGACCGCCTCGATGCGGCGGCCGTTGAGCACGACCGAGGCGCCGGCCCGCGCGAGGCCTTGCGCGATAGCGAAGCCGAGGCCGCGATAGGCGCCGGTAATGAGCGCGACCTTGCCCGACAATTCGAACACGGATTGCATCGGTTCAGCTCCTTCTAATACGAGACGACGCCGCTTGCAGTCGGCGCTCGCAGCGACCGATGCGAAGCGAATTCTAGAACAGCGCTTGCGTATCGGCATCGATGGGCAAAGCCTGTCCCGAGATGTTGGCGCCCAGAGGCGAGGCGAGGAAAACGATCGCGTTGGCGATATCGTCGGCGGACACCAGGCGCCGCAGCGACGTTCTGGCGAGCGCTTCGTCGCGAACCGTCGACGCGGAGACGCCGCGCGCCGCGGCCTTGTTGGCAAAGACCGCATCGATGCGCGGCCCGGCGACCGAGCCCGGGACAGATCGCGTTGACCCGGACGCCGTCGCGGCCGAGCTCGATCGCCAGCGACTTGGACAGCCCTATCACGGCCCATTTGGACGCGGCGTACGGCGTGCGCATCGGGAAGCCGAAGCGGCCTGCGGCCGACGAAAGATTGGCGATGCTGGGGTTGCCGCTCTTCCTGAGCCACGGAATGGCGCGCTGCGCGCACAGGAACTGCCCGGTCAGGTTGACCGCTAGCGTGCGTTCCCAATCGGCCAGCGCGATGTCTTCGCAGGCGGCGGTCGGACCGGCGATGCCGGCGTTGTTGACCAGCGCGTCGAGGCCGCCGAAGGTCGCGGTCGCCTGGTCGAACATCCGCGCGATCGCCTGCCGTCGGCAACGTCGCAAACGCTCTGGACGATGGCGGGGTCGCTTGCCGCGACCGACTTCAACGCCGCCTGGTCGACGTCGCACACGTGAACTCGCGCGCCTTCGCGAGCGAATGCCCGCGCTGTCGCGAGGCCGATGCCCGACGCGCCGGCCGTGACGAGGACGCGCAATCCGCGGATCGCGAGATCCATGTTCGCTCTCCCTGTGCGAAGCGCGCGCGATGGTCGACCGCGACGCGCGATGGGGTCGAGGACGATTGCGCGGACATGGACAGCGAGGTAGCGCTTGGATTATAACTGCGCTCGCATTTCGCCAAGCGGTGCCGAACGGCCAGTAACGAGCCGTGCACCCGCGTCTCGTCATCCAAAGGAGGAGTCATGGATCGTTCGCCGACAAGCCGTCACCGTCGCAGTTTGCTCAAGGGAGCCGGAGCTGCTGCCGCGCTCGGCAGCGCTGGGATTCCCCGCCATCGTTCGCAGCCAGTCCGACGCGATACGGATCGGCCACCTGACGCCGCGCACCGGCTTTCTCGGGCCGCTGGGCGAATACGCGGTGATGGGCGTCAATCTCGCGGTCGACGAGATCAATGCCGCCGGCGGCATCATGGGCCGCAAGATCGACCTGATCGCCGAAGATAGCGTCAATCCGCAGACGGCATCGACCAAGGCCGAGCGCCTGATCGAGCGCGACAAGGTCGTCGCCATCATCGGCGAGATCAGCTCGGCGTCGGGACTGGCGATCGCGCAGGTCGCGCAACGCAACCGCACGCTCTTCTTCAACACCGGCTGCAACTCCGACGAGCTGCGCGGCAAGTCGTGCAACCGCTACATGTTCCACACCGAGGCCGCCAACAGCATGTACGTCGGCGCCGGCGGGCAGGCCTTGCTGCGCGACGGCATGGTCAAGGGCAAGAAGTGGTACAGCCTGACCGCAGACTATGCGTTCGGGCACGACCTGCTCAAGGTGGCCAAGCGTTTCATGACCGCGAACGGCGGAGAGTTCGCCGCCGACGAGCTGGTCGCCGACCGATGTCGCCGATTTCTCGCCGTACCTGCTCAAAATCCGCAACGCCAAGCCGGACCTCGTCGTATCGAACCTCGCCGGCGCGCAGATCACCAATTTCATGAAGCAGTATCTCGAATTCGGGCTGCCGTTTCCGGTCGCCGGATTCGGCTTCGACACCGCCGTCGCGTGGGGCGCCGGCAAGGGCAACGTGCTCGGCATCTGGCCGCTGGTCTGGGACTCGCAGGTGAAGACGCCGTCGTCGCAGCGATTCACCGACGCGTTCGTCAAGAAGTACGGCAAGCCGCCGGAGAACCAGGCGTGGGGCGACTACATGTCGACCAAGCACGTCGCGCAGGCGATGAACGAGATCAAGACCACCGATTCGACCAAGGTCGTCGAGCATCTGGAGAAGGGCGCCAAGTTCGACATCCTGAAAACGCGCGAAGGCTACTACCGCGACTGGGACCACCAGCTGATGCAGGAGATGTACACGATCACCTTCAAGCCGGCGGCAGAGGTCAAGGACGCTGGGACCTGTTCACCTTGTCGGCGCCGGTGCCGGCCGCCGAGCCAGAGCCTCGAGGTGCTCGCGCCGACGCGCGAGGAGAACAACTGCACGATGCCGGCCTGACCGCGGCAATGCGCGCGCGTACGCCGTCGCGCGCCGGCAGCGGTCACGATGCTGATCGAGATCCTCGAGCAGGTATTGAACGGCCTGCTCGCCGGCGCCTATTACCTGCTGATCGCGCTCGGCCTGACGCTCATTTTTTCGCTGGGCGGTCTGGTCAACCTCGCGCACGGCGCGTTCTACGCGCTCGGCGCGTATTTCGCCGTCAAGCTCGCCGACACCTCGGCTTCGCCGGCGCGCTCGTCCTCTCGCCGTTGGCCGTCGCGCTGATCGGGCTGGTCGTCGAGCGCTTTCTGTTCCGCCGCTTCTATCGCGAGGATCCCGCGCTCGGGCTGCTGCTGACCTTTGGCCTGGCGATGGTCGCCGAGCAGGCGTTGCGCTGGATATTCGGCGCGGCGCCGATTCCGTTTTCGATTCCGCCGGCGTTGAAGGGTCAGGTCCTCGTCGGCGATTTCATCTATTCGAGGTACCGGCTGCTGATGCTCGCCGTCGCGGCCGCCGCGGTCGCTGGGCTGTGGCTGCTGCTGCGGCGGACGCCGTTCGGTCGCGTCGTCCGCGCCGGCGTGCAGAACCCCGACATGGTCGCGGCGCTCGGCATTTCGCTCGCGCCGTACATGGCGAGCGTCGTCGCACTGGCGTCGCGCCTCGCGGCGCTCGCCGGCGTGCTGCTGGCGCCGATCTCCGGCGTCCATCCGGCGATGGGCGCCGATATCCTGACGGCGTCCTTCGTCGTCGTCGTCATCGGCGGCCTGGGTTCGTTCTGGGGCGTCGTCTGGCGGCGCTGATCGTCGGCGTCGTGCGCGGCCTGACCGTGTATTTCTTTCCGCCGGCGGCCGAAGCGTCGATGTACCTGCTGATGCTGCTGGTGCTGCTGTTCCGGCCGCGCGGGCTGTTCGGCGAGCGAATCCAGCGCTTCGAATGAAGCGGCCGCGCTGCGCTCGCTGGTCGTCGATCGCCGCGACTGGCTTCTGCGCGGTGCATTGCCGTTCGCTGCTTGCTGCGCGGGCGGCCTGACGCTGACGAGCGCCACCGACGTCGTGATCTTCGCGGTCGCGTGCATGGCGCTCAACGTCCTCGTCGGCCATACCGGCCTGGTCTCGTTCGGCCACGGCGCATGGTTCGGCCTCGGCGCTTACGCGGCGGCGCTGGCGCAGCGGCACTGGTTTCGCCGGGTCGGTCGCTCTGGCCGCGCTGTTCGCGCTCGGCTTTCTGCTCGTCGCCTCGACGCTCATCGGTTTTCTGGTGCTGCGCCGTCGCGGCGTTTACTTTTCGCTGCTGACGCTGGCCTTCTCGGCGCTGACCTATGCGGTGGCATTTCGCTGGACCGCGTTCACCGGCGGCGAGAACGGCCTCGGCGGCGTCACTCGCGCCATCTGGTTCGGCGTCAATCTCGAGAACCCCTGGGTCTACTACGCCTGGTCGCGACGCTCGGTCTGCTTCGTCGTCCATGCGCTGGCGCGCTTTCACGCGTCACCGATCGGCAGCGTGCTGCTCGCGATTCGCGAAAACGAGCAGCGCGCGCAATTCATCGGCTATGCGACGCAGCGCTACAAGCAGATCGCCTATGTGCTATCGGCGACGCTGACCGGTTTTGCCGGTGTGCTGTTCGCATTTCACCATCGCTTCGCCTCGGCCGATCCGACGTCGATCTCGTTCTCCGGCGAGTTGCTGGCCATGGTCATCATCGGCGGCATGCGAAGCCTGCTCGGCCCGGCGCTCGGCGCGCTCTTCTACATCCTGTTTCGCGAATACCTGTCGATCTGGACGCCGAACTGGCTGCTTTTTTTCGGCCTGTTGTTCGTCGGCTTCGTCGTTTTCTCGCCGACCGGCCTGGTCGGCGTGTGGCGGCGTCTGACCGCGCCGATGCGCCGCGCAGCGTCGAGGCCGCCGCGATGGCGGGTCGCACGATCGAGCAGGGCGTTACCGCTGCCGGCGTTCTCTGCGGCCGACGCGCCGACGCCGGGACCCGTGCTCGAGGCGCCAGGGGCTGGCCAAGGCGTTCGGCGGTATTCATGCCGTCGAGGAAGCGAGCCTGCGGTGGCCGACCGCACGCTGCACGCGTTGATCGGCCCCAACGGCGCCGGCAAGACGACGCTGTTCAATCTGGTTTCCGGGATTGTTCATGCCCGATCGCGGCCGCGTCGTGCTCGATGGCGCGCGACATCACCGGCGAGACGCCGCACCGCATCGTTGCGGCCGGGCTGGCGCGGTCGTTCCAGATCACCAATCTGTTTCCGGCGCTTTCGGTCGAGGAGAACCTGCGGCTCGCCGTGCAGGCCGGCGACCGGTCCCATTTCGACGGCTGGACGCCGACGCACCGCGATCGAGCCGGTGCAGGAGCAGGACGCGCGAGCTGATCGGCTTTCTCGGCCTGACCGGGATCGAACAGGCCGAAGCAGGCGCGCTTTCCTACGGCGGCCAGCGACTTCTCGACATGGGCCTGGCGCTCGCCTCGGCGCCGCGCGTCTGCTGCTCGACGAACCGCTCGCCGGGCTTGCCGCCGCCGAGCGCGAGCGCGTCGCGGGCCTGGTCAAGCGCATCTCGCGCGATATCCCGGTGCTGCTGGTCGAGCACGACATCGATCGCGTGTTCGCGCTGGCCGACAGGGTGACGGTGATGAACGAGGGCCGGGTGCTGGTCGACGGCACCGCGGACGATGCGCGCAACAGCCGCGCGGTGCAGGAGATCTATATCGGCGTCGGCACCGCCGCGCTGGCCGCCGGAGCGCACGGCCACGCCGGCCGCGGCAACGGTCCGCGAGTTGCTGAGCCTCGATCTGGTCGACGCCTACTACGGCAAGAGCCATATCCTGCAGCGCGCCTCGCTGGTTGCGCACGAGCAGGAAATCGTCGCACTGCTCGGCCGCAACGGCGCGGGCAAGTCGACGTTGCTGAAGACGATCATCGGGATCGTGCGTGCCGGCGGGGGGCAGCATCCGCTGGGCGAGCGAGGAGCTGGCCGGCCGGCCGGCGGCGGCAATCGCGCGGCTCGGCGTGGGCTACGTGCCGCAGGGGAGGGGGCTGTTCGCCGGAATGAGCGTGCGCGACAACCTGGAGCTCGGACGGCTCAAGACGGCGAAAAAGGCGCGGGGGTCGCATGGAGCGAAGACAGGATTCTCGAGTTCTTCCCGCAGCTCAAATCGAGGCTCGACACACCGGCCGATTTCCTGTCCGGCGGCGAGCAGCAGATGGTCGCGGTCGCGCGGGCGCTGTCGGGCCACGTTCGCGTGCTGCTGCTGGACGAGCCGTTCGAAGGACTGGCGCCGGCGGTCGTCGAGGAACTGTTCGAGGTCTTCGACAAGTTGCGAAGCGAGGTGACGATGATCATCGTCGAGCATAATCTCGACCTTGTGCTGGCGCTGGCGAACCACGCCTATGTGCTGGAGCGCGGCAGCGTCGTTTACGAAGGCGCGGCGACGGAGCTGCGGGAAAATCTCGACCTGCGGCGCCGTGTTCTGTGGATGTGAGGCGATGGACAAGACGATAGCAGTCATCGGCGCCGGCCTGATCGGCCGCGCCTGGGCGATGGTATTCGCGCGGGCAGGGTGGGCGGTCCGCCTGACCGACAGCAATGCGGACCAGCTCGCGCGCGCCCGCGCGTTCATCGCCGCAAGTCTCGATGAACAGCAGCGATACGGGCTCGTCGCCGACGCCCGCGCGGCACTCGCGCGCATCGAGCATGCAGCCGACCTCGAGTCGGCGATCGAGGGCGCCGACTGGGTGCAGGAGAATCTGCCGGAAAAGGTGGAGGTCAAGCGCGATGTCTTCGCGCGTGCTCGATCGTCACGCCCGCCCGGACGCCGTGCTCGCCAGCTCGACCTCGGCGATTCCGGCATCGCGATTTACCGAAAGCCTGGCCGGGCGTGCGCGCTGCCTGGTCGCGCATCCGGTCAATCCGCCGCATCTGGTGCCGATCGTCGAGCTGTGCGGCGCGCCATGGACCGCGCCGGCGACGATCGAGCGCGCGGAGCGCGTATTCGCGTCGCTTGGGCAGGTCCCGATCGTCGTCCGGCGCGAGCTCGACGGCTTTGTGCTCAATCGCCTGCAGGGTGCGCTATTGTCGGAGGCGATGCGCCTGGTCGGCGAGGGTTACGTGTCCGCCGACGACCTCGACAAGACGGTGCGCGACGGACTCGGGCTGCGCTGGTCGTTCCTGGGGCCGATGGCGACGATCGAATTGAACGCACCCGGCGGCGTAGCCGATTACTGCGCGCGCTACGGCGATTTCTTCCGCCGGCTTACCGCCGACCCGGCGGGGCCGGACGTATGGGATGCCGCCAACGCGGCGAGAGTTGCCGCTGCGCTCGGCGCGCCGCGCTCGCCCGAGGCGCAGGGAAGCCAGGACCGTGTGGCGCGATCGGCGCCTGATGGCGCTGGTCGCGCACAAACGCGAACAACCGGATTCCGAATAGAGGAGGTCAGCGATGGCAGCAAGACAGGGACGCAGCGTAATCATCACCTGCGCGATTACCGGATCGATCCATACGCCTTCGATGTCGCCCTATCTGCCGGTGACGCCGCAGGAAATCGCCGACGCGGCGGTCGGCGCGGCCGAAGCCGGGGCGGCGATCGTCCATCTGCACGCGCGCGACCCGGTCGACGGACATCCGACGCAGGACCCGAAATACTTCCGCGTCTTCGCGGCCGACATCGCCCGGCGCAGCGACGTCGTGATCAATTTCACGACCGGCGGCGCGGCCACGATGACCATCGAGGAGCGTCTGCAGCCGGCGCTGCAGCTCAAGCCCGAGGTCGCGTCGCTCAACATGGGATCGATGAACTTCGGGCTCTTCCCGATGCTGAAGCGCTTCTCGACGTTCAAGTTCGACTGGGAGCGCACCTATCTCGCGACGTCCGACGAGCGCGTGTTCAAGAACACGTTCAAGGATATCGAATACATCCTGACCTCGTGCGCCAACAACGGCACGCGGTTCGAGATCGAGTGCTACGACATCGGGCATCTGTACACGGCGGCGCATTTTTTCGATCGCGGCATCGTCAAGCCGCCGCTGTTCATCCAGAGCGTGTTCGGGATACTCGGCGGCATCGGTGCGCACCCGGACGACGTCGCGCACATGAAGCGCACCGCCGACCGGTTGTTCGGCGACCAGTATCGCTGGAGCGTGCTGGGCGCCGGGCGCAATCAGCTGCCGGTCGCGGCGATGTCGGCGGCGATGGGCGGCAACGTGCGGGTCGGGCTCGAGGACAGCCTGTGGCTGGGGCCGGGGAAGCTCGCCGAATCGAATGCCGCGCAGGTGAGGGCGGCGCGCGCGATGATCGAAGCGATGGGCCTCGTCGGTCGCGACCCCCGACGAGGCGCGGGAGATCCTGAAGCTCAAGGGCCGGGCGGCAGTGGCGTTCTGAAGCGAGGGCGAAAGCGCGAAGCGCCCGCCGCCGATCGAAGAAAAGCGCGGCCCGGCGGGTGGCTGAAGCCGCGCTGCGGGCGCAAAAAGAGTCAGCGCTTCAGGCCGCCACCTTGATCGCGGCGAGCGCCGCCGCCGCACCGGGCGCCGCAGCGCGGAAGCTCGCCACCAGCTCGGCTTCCTTCGCCTTCGCCGCCTTCAGATGGCGATCCTTGACGTGGCCGTAGCCGCGAATGTGCTCGGGGATCGACGCGAGCTCGACCGCGATCGCGTGATTGTGCGCGGCGAGCCGCGGCAGGAGCTCGTCGATCAGCGCTTCGTAATCGGTGATCAGCTGGCGCTCGGTTCGCCGCTCGTGCGTCCTGCCGAACACGTCGAGGGCGGTGCCGCGCAAGCCATTTCATCTTCGCCAGCACGCGGAACGCCGTCATCATCCACGGCCCGTACGTGCTCTTCTTCGCTTCGCCGGTGACCGGATCGGGCTTGTTCGACAGCGGCGGCGCAAGATGGAAGTTGAGCTTGTAGTCGCCTTCGAACTGCGCGGCGACGCGCTTCACGAAGTCGCCGTCGGTGTAGAGCCGTGCGACTTCGTATTCGTCCTTGATCGCGAGCAGCTTGAAATAGTAGCGCGCCACCGCTTCGGTCAGCGCCGTCTTGCCCGGCAGCCGCGCGGCTTCGGCGGCGCGCACCTTGGCGACGAAATCGGTGTAGCGCCTGGCGTACGCGGCGTCCTGGTAGTCGGTCAGGAACTGCGGCGCGGCGCGCGATCATCTCGTCGACCGATTCCGACAGGCGTTGCGAGTCGGGCTTGCCGACGCCGGAACCGCGGCGGCCGCGACCCGCGCCGGATCGACTGCGGCGAGGCGTCCCCAGCGGAAGCTCTGCTTGTTCGACTCGACCGCGGCGCCGTTCAGCTCGATCGCGCGCAGGATCGCGTCCTCGGCGAGCGGAATCAGGCCGCGCTGATAGGCGAAGCCGACCATGAACAGGTTGGTCGCGATCGAGTCGCCCATCAGCCCGGTCGCGAGCCGCGTCGCATCGAGGAACTCGGCGTCGCCGGGCGCGACGGCGTCGCGGATCTCGTGCTCCATCGAGCCGAGCGGAAACTTGAGGTCGGCGTTGCGGGTGAAGTCGGCCGGCATCACCAGCGCGGTGTTGACCAGCGCCCTGGTGACGCCTCTTCTGCATCTTGGCGAGCGCCTCGTCGCCGACGCCGGTCAGGATGTCGCAGGCCAGCACCAGCTTCGCTTCGCCGGCGGCGATTCGCGTCGCGTGGATCCGCTCGGGCGTGTCGGCGATGCGCACATGCGACACGACGGCGCCGTTCTTTTGCGCGAGGCCGGTCATGTCGAGCACGCTGCAGCCTTTGCCCGCGAGATGCGCGGCCATGCCGAGCAATGCGCCGATGGTCACGACGCCGGTGCCGCCGATGCCGGTGACCAGGATGCCGTAGGGCTCGGTCGTCGCCGGCACGCGCCGGCTCGGGCAGCGCGGTGACGTCGAGCGCATCGGCCTGCTTCGGCTTGCGCAAGCCGCCGCCCTCGACGGTGACGAAGCTCGGGCAAAAGCCGTTGACGCAGGAAAAGTCCTTGTTGCACGAGCTCTGGTCGATCGTGCGCTTGCGGCCGAACTCGGTCTCGACCGGCGCGACCGAAACGCAGTTGGACTTGACGCCGCAGTCGCCGCAGCCTTCGCAGACCAGCTCGTTGATGACGACGCGCTTCGCCGGATCCGGGATACTTGCCGCGCTTGCGGCGCCGGCGCTTTTCGGCCGCGCAGGTCTGGTCGTAGAGCAGGACCGTGCAGCCCGGCGTCTCGCGCAGCTCGCGCTGCACCTGGTCCAGGTCGTCGCGATGATGGATCGCGGTGCCGGCGGCGAAATAGCCGGATGGATACTTGTCCGGCTCGTCGCTGACGACGACGATCTTTTCGACGCCTTCGGCGGCGACCTGCCGCGCGATGATCCGCCGGCGAGATCGGTCCGTCGACCGGCTGGCCGCCGGTCATCGCGACCGCGTCGTTGTAGAGAATCTTGTAGGTGATGTTGACTTTGGCCGCGACCGCGGCGCGGATCGCCAGCACGCCGGAGTGGTAGTAGGTGCCGTCGCCGAGGTTGGCGAAGATGTGCTTCTCTTCGGTGAAAGGCGCCTGGCCGATCCAGGGCGCGCCTTCGCCGCCCATGTGCGTGAACGTCGACGTCGAGCGATCCATCCAGATCGCCATCACGTGGCAGCCGATGCCCGCGGTCGCGCGGCTGCCTTCGGGCACCTTGGTCGACGTGTTGTGCGGGCAACCGGAGCAGAAGTAGGGGATGCGCTGCAGGCTGATCTTCGGCTTGGCCAGCGCCGCTTCCTTGGCGTTGATGAACGCGACGCGGCTTTCGATCTTCTCCTTGTGCCGCGGATGCAGCTCGAGCCGCGCGATGCGCTGCGCGATCACGCGCGCGATCATCGCCGGCGTCAGCTCGCTTGCCGCGGGCAGCAGCCAGTCGCCGTGCGGGCGCATCCACTCGCCTTTTTCGTCGAACTTGCCGACCACGCGCGGGCGCACATCGGTCGCGCCAGTTATAGAGCTGCTCTTTCAGCTGGTACTCGACGATCTGGCGTTTTTCCTCGACCACCAGGATCTCGTCGAGGCCCTCGGCGAAGTGGCGCACGCCTTCGGGCTCGAGCGGCCAGGGCATCGCCACCTTGTACACGCGGATGCCGATTTCGGCGGCGTCGGCCTCGCGTGATGCCGAGGTCGTCGAGCGCCTGGCGCACGTCGAGGTAGCTTTTGCCGCGAGGTGATGATGCCGAGCGCGCGGCTTCGGGCTGATCGATGACGATGCGGTTGAGCTGTTGGCGCGGCAGTAGTGCAGCGCGGCGTAGATCTTGTAGTCCTGCATGCGCGCTTCGCTGTCGAGGAAGCCGTCGGGCCAGCGGATGTGCACGCCGTCCGGCGGCAACGGGAAGTCGTCGGGCATCACGATCTTGACTCGATCGGGATCGACGATGACGGACGCCGAGCTTTCGACGGTGTCGGACACGCATTTGAAGCCGACCCAGCAGGCCCGAGTAGCGGCTCATCGCCCAGCCATGCAGGCCGAGGTCGATGATCTCCTGCACCGACGACGGATAGAGCACCGGGATCATCGCGGCGGCAAACTGGTGATCGGACTGGTGCGGCAAGCGTCGACGACTTGGCCGCGTGGTCGTCGCCGGCCAGCACCAGCACGCCGCCGTGCTTCGAAGTGCCGGCGGAATTGGCGTGCTTGAACACGTCGCCGCAGCGGTCGACGCCCGGGCCCTTGCCGTACCACATCGAGAAGACGCCGTCGTATTTGGCGCCCGGGAACATGTTGACCTGCTGCCTGCCCCAGATCGCCGTCGCGGCGAGGTCCTCGTTCACGCCCGGCTGGAACTTGATGTGCGCGCGCTCGAGGAGCTTGTCCGCCGACCACAGCGCCTGGTCGAGGCCGCCCAGCGGCGAGCCGCGATAGCCGGAGACGAAGCCCGCGGTATTGAGGCCGGCCGGCGGCGTCGCGCTGGCGCTGCAGCATCAGCAGGCGGACCAGCGCCTGCATGCCGGTGAGAAAACGCGGCCCGACTCGAGCTCGTACTTGTCGTCGAGGGAAACGTCGCGCAGCGCAGTCGCGCCGGTTGCGGCAGGGGGCATCGGAAAGCTCCAAAAATTTTGTCTCTGGATCGCGCGGTCACCGGATAGGGGCCGCCACCACGGTCGGGCGATCGTGTCGCCCCGCCGTTTCGAGGCGCGGATTGTACGCCCGTTTGCGTCCGTTAGACAGGCCGGCGGCGCTTACGTTTGCCGGCCGCGACGCCCGGTCCGGTAGAATGCCGGCCTTTCGCCAAGGTTTTGCCACGCGATGACCGATCTTTTGTCCGCGATCGAGCTCGAGACCGGCGCCCGGTCCTCGGCCAGCGTGATCTGGCTGCACGGGCTCGGTGCCGACGGCAACGATTTCGTGTCCGATCGTGCCCGAGCTCGCCTTGCCGCCGGCCGCGGCCGTGCGTTTCGTGTTTCCGCACGCGCCGGTGCGCCCGGTGACGATCAACAACGGCATGCGCATGCGCGCCTGGTACGACATTGCCGCCGACCGACTTCGAACAACCGCGCCGATATCGCCGGCGTGCGCCAGTCGCAGGGCAGATCGAAGCGCTGATCGCGCGCGAAAAGGCGCGCGGCGTCGCCGGCGGCGCGGATCGTGCTCGCCGGCTTCTCGCAGGGCGGAGCGATCGCGCTGCACGCCGGGCTGCGCCACGCCGAGCGGCTTGCCGGCATCCTGGCGCTGTCCACCTATCTGGTGCAGGCGGACACGCTGCCGGCCGAAGCGGCCGCCGCGAACCGCGACGTTCCGATTTTCATGGCGCACGGCACGCTGGATCCGGTCGTGCGCTTCGAATGGGGGCTCGCGTCGCGCCGGGCGCTCGAGGCGAACGGCAACCCGGTGGAATGGCATCAGTATCCGATCGAGCACTCGCTCTGTCTGGAGGAGGTGAGGGCGATCGGCGCCTGGCTGGGCAAGATTCTGCCGCCGGTGCGTTAGCGCTAAGTGCGCATCCGGAGTCGCGCGCCGTCGTCTCGAAGCAATACGTCGCGGCGGCGGCGGCCAGGGCCTGCTGCCGCGTACCTGAGCAGTACCGTATTGCTGAATTCGCCTTCGGTCTCGCGCGCCATCGCGGAGCTGGTGGGGCCGGCTGGGTTGATTGATGGAAGGCGCCGCTCGGCACGGTGCGCCTCCATTTCACCGGGAACGGGCGGGCCGACAAGGGCCAGGTCTATGCGCGCTGCCTCGCGCTTGGCTATGCGGTCGCCGGCCATGACGCGGCCGACGCTGCGGCGATCTGGAATTCATCGGCCACATGTACCGCCGGCGCGACCTGGTCGCCGGACCCCTGTCACGCCGCCTGGCAAGGCTCGCTCCATGCGACGGGCGGCGCCGGAGATCGACGCGAGCTATGAAAACGGAATGCTTCCAGCGCGAATTCGACTGCACGGAATGCGGTCGACACATCGTCGGCTTCGGGCCCAACTGGTGCGTAGGGCTTTGCGCCCATTGCATGTTCATACCGGGCTCGATCACGATACCCGGCTGGTGGAGATCTTCGCCCCCGAGGGCCTGGAGCTGCCGGCCCATGGGCGCGATGGGCGGCCCATGAGGAAAGGGCGGCAGCCAATGGATTAGGCAACGACCGGCGGGCCGCTGGCCCGCCGGGATGTTCCGCATGGAACACGACAGGCGAGGGGCATGGCGCACATCAGGTCGATCAAGCCGGAATTCTGGGCCAGCGAACAAATTGGCGAGTGCTCGTCGAATGCTGGATTGCTGTTCATCGGCATCTCGAAGTTGCCGATGATCGCGGCGTCTATCCCGAGAAGCCAAAGCAGCTCAAGGCCTTTTCCTTTCGACGACATCACCGGCGCGCAGGTTTCCGGATGGATCGGAGAGCTGCTGCGGGTCGGATTGCTGCGAAGGATGGAGGACAAGGGCATCCTCTATCTTGTTGTCACTGGGTGGAAAACCCACCAGAAGATCGACCGCCCGCAAAAGAAATGGGTCTACCCGAACCCCGAAGATTTCCCCGAACAATTCGACGAGGGCTCGTCGAGTGCTCAGCGAGTGCTCGCGCTTGAGTTGAGTGAAGTCGAAGGGAATGGAAAGGAAGGGAGCAGCAAGTCGCGCGCGGGCGCGCGCGACAGCGGCGGCGGCTTGGCGAATGGTCATGAGAACAACGGCTAGGGATTCCGACCGACGTCCATCCGGCCTGGAAGCCAACCGCCGATGCCGTGCAGGCGGAATTCGGCAACTCGCCGAACCTGCAGAACCTCGGCCAGATCGATCGCTGGCTGCGCGCCGGCGGCGACCTCGAGGTCGACATTCTGCCGGCGATCCGATCCGTCAAAGCACGCGAGCGAAAAGCAGATCCGAAGTGGGAGCCTCGGAGCCTGAGCTACTTCAACGGCGCAATCGCCGATGCCATCGCCAGCCGCAACCGGCCGCTGCCGGCGGGGACGGTGCGGCGCCGCGGCCTGAGCGACAACGAGGCCGAGGCCATCTTGAGCAGGCTCGATGCCGAACGAGGGGCAGCATGACGGTCAACGAGATGATGCTGGAGCTCAACCGCTTGTTCCCCGGAAGCTTCGCGGACCCGACGGTTTCGCCGCCTGGAGCCGCGTCTATCACGACGCGCTCGACAGCTACAACGGCGTCCCGCTGCGCCAGGGCTTCAAGGAAATGATGGCCGGATGGGACAAGGGCTGGGCGCCCAAGCCGGCCGAGATCGCGCCGGCCTGCGAGCGGGCCCGCGCGGTTCTCAACCGGCCAAAGCCCGGCGCAGGCGTGGTCAACATGCGCAAGGTCAGCGAGGAAGCGCGGCTCCTGAAGCGTGTCCTGGCCGACGACTGGTTTCGCTTCAACGGCCCGCGGTCGAGAGCTTCCTCGAGCGCTTCGAAGGCCAGGGCGGGGCGGGCGACATGATCGAGGCGGGCAGCTGGGACGGTCGGATCCGCGAGCTCAGCGACCGGCAACTCGCGCTGCAGAAGCTTGCCGGCCTGGTGCGGGCGCGCGCCCAGGACGTCGCCATGGCGCAGGCGAGCGAAGGCCACTTCGTGCCGCGGCCGCATATCGTCGACGACAAGGTCCGGCGCCATCGGCGGCAGATCGAGATCGACGCCGAGGACTTCGACCGGATCGCGGCCCAGGTCGCAAGTCCACGCGGGAATAATTTCTCGGGCCGGATCGTCCGCGCGCTGCGCGACGTCACCTTGCGCGACGGGCCTGACGATTTTCTGCCCGCGCCCGAAAGCGCCCACGACTATGGCGATGTGGAGGTAGATCATGGCTGAACCCGAGGCGGGCAACGTCGAAGTCCTAGGCTATTTCGTCTCTGAGCTGTGGCACGGGAAGCCGCACTATTCGGTCATCCCCGGCGACTTCCTGCCGCGCTGGTGGAACAAGCGCGAACGGCTGGGGATCAAGGCCCGGCCGCTCGGCCCCGAGGACATGCATCTGCCGATCCGAGAGCTGATCGAAAAATATGGGGGCAAGCCATGAGCCTGGATGACGAGCAGGACTATGCGGTCGCGATCGGGCGTTGCTACAGCTGCCGGCGGCAATTCGGATTTCACCCGCGCAAGGTCCCGAGCTATTCCGTCGACGGCAAGCGCTATCCGGTCTGCGCGGACTGCGTGCAACAGCTCAACCAGCGCCGGAGGCGAACGGCCTGCCACAGTCGCCGTCGAGACGGGCGCCTATGACGTCGCCGCGACCGTGGTCTTCCCGCGCGGATGAGCCAGCTCAGACCTGCAACCGCCTCACCCGTGGGGGTCACAGTCGAACGCAATTCACAACGATGCGGGACGGCCTCCGCACTTGCGCTGTCCGCGGTCATGCCCTGCTGCATTGCCAGTTAAGGGCGACGAGCCGCGACAGGATGCAGGTTTGTGACGCGTCAACGCGTCAACGCCGATCATGCGCCCTCGTCTCCTTGCCTCGCTCATCGCTCCCCTCCTCAGCGAATGACCGTTGCGATGCGGTGGAACTCGCGGCTATCGATCGTTATAAAGAGGGCCTTGCCGTCAGAGCGCTGAGCCCGACTGGTTATTGTTTTGATCGCCAGGGCCACGCTCATAACCGTGGTTCGACGCCGGCCCACTTCTGCTTTCCCGCTTGGCCCCCTGGCAGTTCCCCATTTCAAAGGTGGAGGTTTGGCAGGATCTACGCCCCGCCTTTCCATACTGGTTTCTACCTTAGCTTTCGACATTCACATGGCGTGTTGTGCGACATCGAGGCCCGGCACTTGATTGACAGTTCCTACGTTCCGGCGCAAGCCTATGGCACGAGTGTATATTCGCGCCGAACGGCGGGGACACCCCTGAAATCCTCATAACGCGTTATGTTCATTTGGGGAAAAGGTAAATCCGGGAGTTGCATTTCGCAACTTTAGCTTGCATAGTGCCGAGCATGAGCCGCCTAGAGCGAAGACGATCACCAGTGTCCCGGGCTTGGTCGCGTTGCGATGCTTGCGCGGTAGGGTCATGGTTTCCTTTCCGGTTGATTAGGGTTGAAAAGATGCGCGGCGGTCAACGTTCATAGTCGCCTGTAACCGGCCGGACGTACGCCTTGCGCTGTTCCGAAGTCTGTTGTCGGATCGTCGCAAGCGCCACCTTCCACTACGCGGCGTTACGCTCTCCCGCGCAAAGCCGACAAACGACTTGCCTTCGAGCATACGCTCGTCGCGGAATACGTTTGGCAGGCGTCCGGTATGGATTAGCCAAGCTACGGCGATAAGCCCATCGAGGGCGGCGACGCTGACGAAACACTCATCCTGCTCAGGGCTTATCTTCGCGAATTCTTCCGGACTGACTTTGATAAAGATTTCCTCGCCCGGATTGGCCAGCCGGCGTATTCGCGGTTGCTTCATCGCCCACCCTTGGGTGCGCCGCTCATGGATGGTTCGCCGGCGACGGGATGACGATGCCATCAAGGTAGGCATCGAGATCGGTTTTCAGGAAGCGGCGCCGATGCCGCACCAGAGAGGATTTCAGCTCGCCGGCTTTGATTGCCCGATGGAGGCCGAATTGACTGGCGGCAATAGGCTGCCGCTTCCTCCATCGTGTAGTACCGCGCTCGCGGCCGGCGTTCGTCGTCGGGCATAGAGACCTCCGGGATACTCGGCTAGGTTTCATAGAACGCAATCGCGAAGGGGTCGACGTAGATAGCGCGCGACATATCGCATACCTCCTCTGGTTTGGCCGGCCCGACACCGGCAGCTTCTGTCGTCGATGCGAAACGCAGGTCGGAGCCTGCCCCCGAGCGCTGGGGATGGTGTGTTTGGTGCGTCCACGGGCGGGCGCGATAAATGAGCGACCGCCCGCCGCCGCTGATTAGCCGCGGCGCCGCTCCTGTCGCACCTTCCCCCAGTTGAACTCAGCCGCCAGCGTCTACTAGCAAGTCATAGCCCCGTGGTTAGCTTATCGTTCCGTATCGTGAAACGGGCCGGTAAATAATTCGTAATTTCTGACCGCACAACCAAGAAAATCTTTCAAAAAAAAGAGCCGCCCGCAACCTGATCGCCCACGGACGATCCCGCAGTTGCAGATTCACTGGGAAATATCATGTCGAAACCCTTCGGCAAATCCTGGGGAATTCAACCGGCGATAGGTGAACTCCGAGGTACGATTTCCCCAGGAGCATAAGGGCGGGATAAGCAAATTGACTGGTCGCGCATCGGTTGTGCGATAGCGTATCGCGCTGCACCGCGGTTCAATTTACTTACGGCGACTTTTCACCGCCGGCCAGGCCGTTAGGCCCCGCTTTATGCGTGGCTAGCGCGAGTTATCGCTTACTTCCGCGGTCGTAGGTCAGCGCCGGATGGGATGATCGCGCCGGACGAGATGGCGAATTTCTGGCCCCGGCGCCTTGGCCTCGGCGGCGTTCATGCCGTCTACGGTCCAGCGATGCTGCATGGCGGCGCGGGCGTCTGCGATCACGAGGATGGCCTCGGACGGTGACGAGGGCGGCTCGTTGAGCGCGTCGGCGAGGTCGCCGGCGGCCAGCTGGAGGGAGCGGAGCGTCGTCGCCCGCCTCGAGGATGGCCGCGAGGTCGTCGTTGACCTAGCCGATATCCGCAAGGCGCTGGCGGTGGAGCCTACGCCGCCGCCGGCCGATCTCCAGCGAGGCCGCAGAGTGATCGACGCCGGTTCTCCTCCCCGGCGAGGGCGTGGGATGCGACCATGCCGGAGGCCGCCAGCTTCCCCACGCCCCGGCCGGCCAGGGTGCTCTATCTCCGCCGCTCTGGATCCTCCCGAACCATCTCGCCGAGCGTCGAGCTTTGCCAGGCTTGCGGGGAGGTGACCGCCGACCTGGGTCGACTTCTTGCCCACGATGCGGAAAACGGTGACCATGTCCACGTCGGCATTGACGGTGAAACAGCCGGTATCAGTTGCTCTCCATCGATCACAGTTTCCACCGGCATCAAAACCGGCGGCGTGGTGCTGCTGCTCCGTCCCCTTCAGGATCATTTCGCGAAGTGTCCAGGCAGAGACCGGCCCCCTGGTTAACAGATCCCCCAGCCCCGGCCGGCCGGGGCGCCCGAAAGGTCTTATCCGTCGTCGGGCAGGTCGGGAAGGCGCGCGTTTTTTAGGGCCCACCATCCAGCGCGTTTCCCTGACATTCCCAATGGTGATGACGAGTCCAACTCTCCATGAGGGTCTGAATAGCAGTCGCTGGCGATGATCTCCGAGGTTGAAACCGGGGGACCCTATAGGGCTGCGGAACGCCCGTCACGCTTGTGAGCGCCGGGGCCGGGCGCTTTCCGGCATGGCCCGGGGGCCGGCCAGGGCGCTCTGCGATCAATCAGAGAACGGGACTTTGATGGCGCGTCTCAGGTGTCCCGAATTGGGATACCTGAGAGGCAGGGCCCGGGAGGCCCGTAGGAGCGCTATGGAGAGGCGCCAGCCTGCGCCGGTGGTTTGGGTGCCCCGGAGCCGACGCGCTATGTGGGGCGCAGGATGGCCGGCGCTGGGATCAGTGCCGGCGCAGACCCAGGAGCAGGGTCTCCGCGTCCTTG
>CAWKAQ010000008.1:0-226749 GCA_963847585.1 uncultured beta proteobacterium
AGGATGCGCACGCTGCTGGCCCGGGGCTTCGCGCGCGTTTGCTGCGCCCTTGTCTGTCTCGGCGGCGTCGCGTCACCGGTGTGGGCGGAGAAGGCCGACCGCGACAAACCGATCAACTTCCAGGGCGACACCGGCGGCGGCAACGCGGAGACCAAGAACGGCCAGCTCGCCGGCAACGTCGTCGTCACTCAGGGCACGCTGTCGATTCACGCCGATCGGATCACATTCCACCAGAACCCGGACAACTCGCTGTCCGCGACTGCCTATGGCAATCCGGTGACATTCCGCGAAAACGCGACGGCGTCGACGAGTATTACGAGGGCTTCGCGCAACGCATCGTCTACGATGGACAGAAGCGGTTCGTCGAGCTGTTCGACAACGCGCTGCTCAAGAAGGCAGCGACCAGATTCGCAGCAATTACATTTCCTACGACGCGGCGACCGAGTCGTTCAAGGCCGAGGGCCGCCCTGACAGCGGGACCGCCGCGCTCCGGGGAAGCACCGCTAGGCGCGCGGGTTCGCGGCGTAATTCCAGCCGGAATCGAAGGACGCCAAGGACGGCAAGGACAAGGCGACAGCGCCAAGGGCGCGGCCGCGCGCCGCCGCGTCCACCCCAAGCCCAACCCGCCGCTGCCGCTGAAGGCCGACGACAAGATCGGCCGCCCGCCGGCAAGTGAGCCGGTCGGCGAATGCGAATGAGCACGCTATCGGTCGCCGCGCTGAACAAGCGCTACAAGTCGCGCATCGTCGTCCACGATGTCTCGCTGGCGGTCGGCAGCGGCGAGGTCGTCGGGTTGCTGGGTCCGAACGGCGCCGGCAAGACCACCTGCTTCTACATGATCGTCGGCCTGGTCGCCTCGGACGGCGGCGCGATCGAGCTCGACGGCGACGACCTGACGCGAATGCCGATTCACCGCGCGCGCGCCTGGGCCTGTCGTATCTGCCGCAGGAGGCGTCGATTTTCCGCAAGCTGTCGGTGGCCGAGAACGTGCAGGCGATCCTCGAGCTGCAGGGAATCGACGCTGACGAAATCGCCAATCGCCTCGACGCGCTGCTCGAGGATCTGTCGATCTCGCATCTGCGCGACGCATCCGCCGTCAGCCTGTCCGGCGGCGAGCGCCGGCGGGTCGAGATCGCGCGCGCGCTGGCGACAAGACCGCGCTTCATTCTGCTCGACGAGCCGTTCGCCGGCATCGATCCGATCGCCGTGCTCGACATCCAGAAGATCATCGGCTTTCTGAAGGAGCGCGAAATCGGCGTGATGATCACCGATCACAACGTGCGCGAAACGCTGGGCATCTGCGACCGCGCCTACATCATCAACGAGGGGCGGGTGCTGGCCTCGGGAACGCCAGACGAAATTGTTTATAATGAAAACGTCAGGAAGGTCTATCTGGGAGAGCATTTCCGGCTTTAGCCATGACGACGATAATTCCGGGCAGGTGTGGGTCCCTGCCGGCCACGCGGCCCTGCCGCACCGCCGGCGGCCGGGCCGCGCCCGTTTCCGCACCGCAACACCGGCTGCCGCCAGCCGCCACGCCGGCGTGCAACCGCAATGAAGCCGACGCTCCAGCTCAAGCTCAGTCAGCATCTGACGCTGACGCCGCAGCTGCAGCAATCGATCCGCCTGCTGCAATTGTCGACGCTGGAGCTCAATGCCGAGGTCGAGCGGCTGCTTCAGGAAAATCCGCTGCTCGAAAAAGCCGAGGACGACGAGCACGTCGCTCCGCCGCCGGAATTCGCGCAGTCGGCGGCGACATCGGCGACCGTCGATGAGCCGCTGGAGCGATCGGACGGCACGCTGCAGTCGGATTTCGACTCGATGACCAGCGCCGCGGGCGACGGCGACTGGGGCAGCTCGACCGGCGGCACCGACGACGATGACGAAAATTTCTCGCCGCAACAGGTCGCGACCAGCTCGCTGCGCGACCATCTCAATTCGCAACTCGCCGAGCTCAACCTTCCGTTGCGCGACCGGCAAATCGTATCGGCGCTGATCGACGCGCTGAATGACGACGGCTACCTGACGACGTCGCTGGAGGAGCTTCTCGAGTTCTTTCCCGAGGAGCTGGGCATCGACGCCGACGAGTTGCAGATCGCGCTCAGGCACCTGCAAAACTTCGAGCCCGCCGGCGTCGGCGCCCGCGATGCTGTCCGAGTGCCTGGCGCTGCAGCTCAAGGTGATGCCCGAGAAGACGCCGTTCCTGTGCGAGGCGCTGAAGCTGGTCGAGCATCACTTGCCGCTTCTTGCCGCGCGCGACTTCGGCAAGCTGAAGCGGCTGCTGCACATCGACGACGCGGGCCTGCGCGGAGTGCGCACGCTGATCACCAGCCTGCATCCGCGTCCGGGCGGCGAATTTTCCAAGACCGAAGCGAACTATGTGATTCCGGACGTGGTCGTAAGAAAGGTAAGAGGTCGCTGGGTCGCGGCGCTCAACGAGGCCGCAATGCCCAAGCTGCGGCTGAATCGCATCTATGCCGACATCCTCACGCGCAACAGAGGCTCGTCGAACCAGCAGCTGGCGGCGCAGCTGCAGGAGGCGAAGTGGCTGATCCGCAACGTGCAGCAGCGGTTCGAGACGATCCTGCGCGTGTCGCAGGCCATCGTCGACCGGCAGCGGCATTTCTTCGATCACGGCGAAGTCGCGATGCGTCCGATGGTCCTGCGTGAGATCGCCGAGATCCTGAATCTGCACGAGTCGACGATCTCGCGCGTCACCGCGCAGAAGTACATGCTGACGATGCGCGGCACCTACGAGCTCAAGTACTTTTTCGGCAGCCATGTCGCCACGGACACCGGCGGCGCCGCATCGGCCACCGCCATCCGCGCGTTGATCAAGCAGTTGATCGGCGCCGAGGATCAGAATTCGCCGCTGACCGACAGCCGCATCGCCGACCTGCTCGGCGACCAGGGCATCGTCGTCGCCCGGCGCACGGTCGCCAAGTATCGGGAAGCGCTGCAGATACCTCCGGTAAATCTGCGCAAGGCCATCTAGGCCGCGCGCCAATGCGAAGGAGAGCTGGATGAACCTGAGCCTGAGCGGACATCATCTTCTGATCACTCCCGCGATCCGCGATTACGTGACGGCGAAGCTCGACCGGGTGACGCGCCATTTCGATCACGTCATCGACGTCAACGTGGTTTTGTCAGTCGACAAGCTCAGGCAGCAGGTGACCGCCAATCTGCACATCCGCGGCAAGGACATCCATGCCGAGTGCGTCGACCCGGACATGTACGCCGCGATCGACGCGCTCGCGGACAAGCTCGACCGGCAAGTGCTGCGGCACAAGGAAAAGAAAAACGGGCAGCGCCACGAACCCGCCGCGATCAAGCGCACCGCCAGCGCCCCGGTGCCAGGCAAGGCGCGCCCTCACTAGTCTGTTGCGCGGCGTATAATCCCGTCCGGCCCCAGCGGCGCTCCCAAGCGGCCGCGCCGGATTCCGTCGACCACCGATCCCAGACGATGAACCAGATCGCGCAGCTTCTGCCGGAAGCGAACATCGCGCTCAACCTCGAAGCGACCAGCAAGAAGCGCCTGTTCGAGCAGATCGGAGCGCTTTTCGAATCGCATTCGCAGATCGCGCGCTCGGTCGTATTCGACAGCCTGTTCGCGCGCGAGCGGCTGGGTTCGACCGGGCTCGGGCAAGGCATCGCCATTCCGCACGGCCGCATCAAGGGACTCAAGCAGGCGATGGGCGCATTCGTCCGGCCGCAGCAGCCTATTCCGTTCGACTCGCCCGACGGCAAGCCGGTCGAGCAGGTATTCGTGCTGCTCGTGCCCGAGCACGCCACCGAGGAGCACCTCGAGCTTTTGTCGGAGCTCGCGCAGATGTTCGGCGAAAGGTCGTTCCGGGAACAGGTCGCGATGGCGGCCGACGCCGCCGAAGTGCACCAGGTGTTTGCCGCCTGGCAGCCCGAGTCCCTATGAACCGAAGCAGCGCCGTGCGGCAGGTAAGCATCGAGCGCCTGATCGCCGACAACCAGGAGAGGCTGGGCATGAAGTGGCTCGCCGGCCGGCAGGGCGGCAACCGCGTGCTTACCGGCGAGGCCGCGCTGAAGCCGACGATCGGCCAGGTCGGGCACATGAACTTCATCCACCCGTTCCGCGTGCAGATGATCGGCGCCGCCGAGGCGAGCTATCTGCGCAGCCTGCCCGAGGACGCGCTGCAGCAGGCGATTTCGCGTCTGTTCACCACCGACCTGGCGGCGATCATCGTCGCCAACGGCGAGGAGATTCCCAAATATCTGCTCGACGCATGCAACCGGCATCACATGGCGCTGCTGACCTCGCCGCAGCCGTCGCCGCACGTCGTCGATGTGATCCGTCTCTATCTGTCGCGCATGCTCGCCGAATCGACATCGCTGCACGGCGTGTTTCTCGACGTGCTCGAAATGGGCGTGCTGATCACCGGCGCATCCGCGATCGGCAAGAGCGAGCTCGCGCTCGAGCTCATCTCGCGCGGCAACGGGCTGGTCGCCGACGACATCGTCGAGCTGTACCGCATTTCGCCGGACACGCTCGAGGGACGTTGCCCGGCCGTGCTCAAGGACTTTCTCGAAGTGCGCGGCATCGGCGTGCTCAACATCCGCACGATTTTCGGCGAGACCGCCGTGCGCCCCCGCAAGCTCCTCAAGCTGATGGTCCACCTCGAGGATCACAGCAACGAGCAATTCTCCGAGCTCGACCGGCTGCAGGTCAGCGCGACCTATCAGGAGATCCTGGGCGTGCCGATCCGCAAGGTGACGATTCCGGTGGCCGCCGGTCGCAATCTCGCGGTGCTGGTCGAGGCGGCGGTGCGCAATTTCGTTCTCAACCAGCGGGGCATCGACAGCACCAAGGAGTTCATCGAGCGCCAGCAGAAGCTGATGGAAGACGGCGGCTGACACGCCACGATGGATCTGGTCCTGATCGGCGGCGTCTCGGGCTCGGGCAAGAGCGTCGCGCTTGCGGCACTGGAAGACAGCGGCTATTACGCGGTGTCGAATCTGCCGTCGACGCAGCTCGGCGGCCTGCTCGAGCATTTGAAACGGGCGCAGCAGGAGCGCGTGGCCATCGCGCTCGACGTCAAGACCGATCCGGCCCTCGCCGCCTTGCAGGCTGCGATCGAAGCCGCGCGCGCCGACGGCTGGAGCGTGCGCTTCGTCTATCTGGACGCCAAGACCGAGACGCTGGTCAAGCGCTTTTCGGAAACCCGGCGCCGGCATCCGTTTTCCAGCGACGACCGCACGCTGCGCGAGGCGATCGAGTTCGAGCGCGCGCGTCTGGCCGACATCCGCTCGCTGGGCTACAGCTTCGACACCAGCGACCTGCCGGCCGCGGCGCTGCGCCGCTGGGTCAAGGACTTCATCAGCGTCGATCCGTCGCGGATGACGCTGTTGTTCCAGTCGTTCGGGTACAAGCATGGCGTGCCGCTCGACGCGGACCTGGTCTTCGACGTGCGCTGCCTGCCGAACCCGCACTACGAGCCGGCGCTGGCGCCGCTCACCGGCAAGGACGCGGCCGTCATCGCCTACCTCGAGAGCCATCCCGAGGTCGAGCGCATGTACACCGATATCTACCATTTCGTCGCGAGCTGGCTGCCCGATTACGCGCGCGACAATCGAAACTATCTGACGGTGGGGATCGGATGCACCGGCGGCCGGCATCGTTCGGTCTACCTGGCCGAGCGGCTTGCGCAGGCGTTCGGCGGCCGTTATCAGGTGCACACGCGCCACCGCGAGATCGGCTGAGCATCCGGCGGGCGTCGGATGCGTTCCGCGGCGTCGGCCGCCTCGGCCGACGGTGTGCGCAATAAGCTAGAATCACCCGATGACTACAGCGAAGACCATCACCGTCGCATTCACCGGCGCGTCGGGATTGCCGTATGGGTTGCGCCTGCTCGAATGCCTGATCGCGGCGCGGGCACGCGTCTACCTGCTGTACTCTCCGGCGGCGCAGGTCGTGGCCAGACAGGAGCTCGAGCTCACGCTGCCCACACAGCCCGCCGCCGCGGCGGCCTACTTCGCCGAGCGCTATCGCGCAGAGCCAGGTCAGCTGACGGTGTTCGGCCGCGAGGACTGGATGAGTCCGGTGGCGTCGGGATCGAACCCGGCCGATGCGATGGCTGTCTGCCCGTGCAGCATGGGAACGCTGGGCGCGCTCGCGGCGGGAATGGCCGACAACCTGATCGAACGCGCCGCCGACGTGATGCTCAAGGAGCGGCGGACCCTGGTGCTCGTGCCCCGCGAGACGCCGCTTTCGGCGATACATCTGGAGAATATGCTCAAGCTCTCGCGAGCCGGCGCGGTGATCCTGCCTCCATCGCCTGGCTTCTACGGGCATCCGCGCACGATCGAGGATCTCGTCGACTTCGTCGTCGCACGTGTGCTCGACCAGCTGGGCGTCGAGCATGAGCTCGGCCCTCGCTGGGGCGCAGCGCGCGGCGCAACGCCACGCTTCGAGCGCGCTTAAGGCCGGCGATGATGCCCTTCCGGCGCGGCGCGCCATCGCGCGAGCCGCTGACGCTGCCGCTGTTTCCGCTGAAGGCGGTACTGTTTCCCGGCGGCCTGCTGCCCCTGAAGGTCTTCGAGCAGCGCTACATCGACATGACCAAGCGCTGCATCCAGGACGACAAGCCTTTCGGCGTGTGCCTGTTGACGCGGGGCGAGGAAGTCGCGCGTCGCGGCGTCCCGGAGGCGCCGGAGTTCGCGCTGATCGGCACGCTGGCGAGAATCACGTCGTGGGACATGCCTCAGCTCGGCATCCTGCAGCTGAAGACCGAGGGCGGGAGCCGATTCCAGGTGCACTCGCATCGCACCGCCGACGACGGCCTCGTGCTGGCGGAGGCGACCTCGATCCCGCCGGAGCCGAAAATCCCGCTGCCGGAAATCCACCAGCCGCTCGCGGGATTGCTCGAGCTGATGATCAATCGCGTCGGGCGCGAGCATTTCGCGGGCGAGCCGGCACTGGACGACGCCTCCTGGGTCGGCTACCGACTCGCCGAGCTCCTGCCGTTGCCGGCCAACATCAAGCAGAGCATGCTCGAGATCAACGACAGCGAAGTGCGGCTCAAGGCGATCGCGCAATTTCTCAAGCAGCAGGATCTGCTGTAGGCGCTGCCGGCGTCGCGCGCCGGTCGTTCGCAGCATCGCCCGCTGCTATACTTTGCGCTCTGGCAGCATCGCGGGAACGCATCATGGCAGGCCACAGCAAGTGGGCGAACATAAAGCACAAGAAGGCTGCCACCGACGCCAAGCGCGGCAAGATCTTCACGCGGCTGATCCGCGAAATCACCGTCTCTTCGAAGCTCGGCGGCGTCGATGCCTCGACCAATCCGCGGCTGCGGCTCGCGGTCGACAAGGCGATGGACAACAACATGCCGAAGGACACGATCGAGCGCGCGATCAAGCGCGGCTCGGGCGGCGCCGACGACGCGAGCTACGAGGAGATCCGTTACGAAGGTTACGGTATCAACGGCGCGGCAGTGATCGTCGACTGCCTGACCGACAACCGCACGCGCACCGTCGCCGACGTGCGCCACGCGTTTTCCAAGAACGGCGGCAATCTCGGCACCGACGGCTCGGTGGCGTTCCTGTTCAGGCACTGCGGCCAGATCGTGTTCGCGCCGGGCACCGACGAAAACAGGCTGATCGAGCTTGCGCTGGACGCGGGCGCCGAGGACGTGGTCAGCCATGACGACGGCTCGTCGGAAGTGATCACCGCGCCGCACGACCTGGTAAGAGTCCGGCAGCTGCTGGCCGACGACGGCCTCAAATCCGATTTCGCCGAAGTCACGATGAAGCCCGCGGTGGAAGTCGAATGCAGGGGCGAGGATGCCGTGCGGATGCAGAAGCTGCTCGACGCCCTGGAAGCACTCGACGACGTGCAGGACGTCTACACGACGGCAGTCATCGTCGAATGAACCAGACCCCATTGGCGCGACGGATACTGGGTATCGATCCTGGTCTCCGGGTGACAGGCTTTAGCTCCGGCGTAACATGTGCCTGCGGCACATGTTAGCCTCCACAGAAACCGGTCACCCGCGACGGATATTGGGTATTGACCCAGGTCTCCGCATTGGGGGTTTTAGCTCCGGCGTAACATGTGCCTGCGGCACATGTTAGCCTCCACAGAAACCGGTCACCCGCGACGGATACTGGGTATTGATCCAGGTCTCCGGGTGACAGGTTTTGGAATAATCATCTGCACCGGCAACCGCCTGCAGTACGTGGCCAGCGGCTGCATACGCAACACCTCCGGGGAGCTGCCCGATCGGCTCAAGCTGATCGTGCGCGACCTTGCCACCGTCATCGGCGCGCATCTTCCGACCGAGGTCGCGGTCGAGAAAGTCTTCGTCAATGTGAATCCGCAGTCGACCCTGCTGCTCGGTCAGGCGCGCGGCGCGGCGATCTCCGCGGCGGTGCTTGCCGAGCTTCCGGTCAGCGAATATACGGCGCTGCAGATCAAGCAGGCGGTCGTCGGTCACGGCAAGGCCGCAAAGGAGCAGGTGCAGGAGATGGTCAGGCGCCTGCTCGCGCTGCCATCGGTGCCTTCCGCCGATGCGGCCGACGCGCTCGCCTGTGCTATCTGCCACGCTCACGGAGGCGCCGGCATCGGCGGCATGCGCCGCGGCGGCTACCGCGTGCGCAGAGGCCGCATCCTTTGATCGAGCGCTGGCCGGAAGCCGTCATCTTCGACATGGACGGCCTGATGCTCGACACCGAAGGCCCGGCGCTCCGCGCCTGGGAGAGCGCAGCGCGCGGCCTGGGTCGCGAGTTCGACCTCGAGCTCTGCCGGCAGATGATCGGACGAAACTTCGGCGATTGCGTCGCGCTGATCCGCGCCCGGCACGGGCCCGACTATCCGGTCGACCAATTGACGAGCGCGTGGGTGGCCGACTACGACGCGATCGTCGCCGCCGAAGGCATCTCGCTCAAGCCCGGGCTCGACGACATCCTGGATCTGCTCGACGAGCGCGGCATCGCCACCGCGGTCGCGACGTCGACGCGGCGCGAACGCGCGCGCGTCAAGCTCGATCGGGTCGGACTGCTGCATCGCTTCGCTGCGCTGGTGGGCGGCGACGAAGTCGCGCGAGGAAAGCCCGCGCCCGACATCTTCATTGCCGCTGCCGAGCGGCTTGGCGTCGCGGCCCGCGACTGCATCGTGCTGGAAGATTCGGAGCCCGGCATCATCGCTGCCGCGGCTGCGGGCATGACGCCGGTGATGGTGCCCGACCTGCATCCGCCCAGCGCCGAGCTGCTTCTCCTTGCGCCGCTGGTGCTGTCGTCCCTTTCCGCCGTCGCCGCGCATCTGCGCGCGATCGGGCGATGAGTCGCGGCCGCCGCTGCAAGCCTCGGTGCATGCGATAATTCGCGCCATGCGCGGCATTCGCCTGCCCGATTTTCCCGATACCCCACGCCGGTCGCGCCGGCGTGCGCGCACCGCGGCGGCGACGACGCGATGATCGGCCGTCTCGCCGGGACGCTGCTGGAGAAGAACCCGCCGCAGATCCTGCTCGACGTCCAGGGCGTCGCCTACGAGGTCGACGTACCGATGAGCACGTTCTACAACCTGCCCAGCATCGGCGACAGGCTTACGCTGTTCACGCACCTGGTCGTGCGCGAGGACGCGCATCTGCTGTTCGGTTTCGGTTCGGAGAACGAGCGCCGCGCGTTCCGCCAGCTGATCCGGATAAGCGGCGTCGGCGCGCGCATCGCCCTTGCCGTGCTGTCCGGATTGTCGGTCGCTGAGCTGGCGCAGGCGGTCAGCATGCAGGACAGCGGCCGGCTGACCAAGATCCCCGGCATAGGCAAGAAGACGGCCGAGCGGCTGCTGCTCGAGCTCAAGGACAAGCTCGGCGCCGATCTGACGACCGCGGTTGGCGTGTATCGGCCGGCTCCCGTGGCTTCCGACGTGCTGAACGCGCTCCTGTCGCTGGGCTACAGCGACAAGGAGGCCTCACGCGCGGTCAGGGAACTGCCCGAAGGCATTGCCGTCGGCGACGGCATCAGGCAGGCGCTGAAGCTGCTGGCGAAGGCATGACGATGCGCTCGCCGATGCGCGCGAAGACCCGCGACGCTGCAGGCATAATAGCCGCATGATCGAGACCGATCGCCTGATCGCCGCGGCACCGGTGAGCCCGCATGAAGAAGTGCTCGAGCGCACGCTGCGGCCGCGGGCGCTCGAAGAATACATAGGCCAGGAAAAGATCCGGGGACAGCTTTCGATCTTCATCGAGGCCGCGAAAAAGCGCAAGGAAGCGCTCGATCACGTGCTGCTGTTCGGCCCGCCGGGCCTGGGCAAGACGACGTTGTCGCACATCATCGCGCACGAGCTCGGCGTCAATCTGCGACAAACCTCGGGACCGGTGCTCGAGCGCGCGGGCGACCTGGCGGCGCTGCTGACCAACCTCGAGCCCCACGACGTGCTGTTCATCGACGAGATTCACCGGCTGTCGCCGGTCGTCGAGGAAATCCTGTATCCGGCGCTCGAGGACTTCAAGATCGACATCATGATCGGCGAAGGTCCGGCGGCGCGCTCGGTCAAGCTGGACCTGCAGCCGTTCACGCTGGTCGGCGCGACCACGCGCGCCGGCATGCTGACCAACCCGCTTCGCGATCGCTTCGGCATCGTCGCGCGGCTCGAGTTCTACACGCCGGAGGAGCTGACCCGCATCGTCACCCGGTCGGCGCGGCTGCTCGATATTCCGATCGAAGCCGACGGCGCGCTCGAGATCGCGCGGCGGTCCCGAGGCACGCCGCGCATCGCCAATCGCCTGCTGCGCCGTGTCCGCGATTTCGCCGAGGTACGCGCTGCGGGCAACATCAGCTGCGAAGTCGCCGACCTGGCGCTGCAGATGCTCGACGTCGACGCGATGGGACTCGACGTAATGGACCGGAAGCTGTTGCATTGCGTGCTCGACAAGTTCGGCGGCGGCCCGGTCGGCGTCGACAACCTCGCGGCAGCGATCGGCGAGGAGCGCGACACGATCGAGGACGTGCTGGAGCCGTTCCTGATCCAGCAGGGTTTCCTGCAGCGGACCAATCGCGGCAGGATCGCCACCGCGCTGTCGTATCGCCATTTCGGCCTGGCGCCGCCGGCCGCGGCCGGCGAGCTTTTCAGCGAATGAGCCGGGCGCGCTCGACCCCGCCGGCCAGGTCGGCGCTTAACGTGAGGAAACCCAACGCTTGAACGTTCATCCGGATCTATCATTCGTTGCGATGGTCGCGCATGCCAGTATCGTCGTGCAGGCGGTGATGGTGTTGCTGCTGATTCTTTCGCTGTGGTCGTGGTGGCAAATCTTCCTGAAGATGTTCGCGCTGCGGCGTGCCGAGTCGAGCACCGACGCTTTCGAGGACGAGTTCTGGAAAGGCGGCGACTTGAATGCGCTGTATCAGCGCGCAGGCCAGGGGCGCGACGGCGGCGCGCTGGAGCGGGTTTTTTCGGCCGGATTCCGCGAATTCTCCAAGCACCGCAAGCAGGGCTCGTCGTCGGCCGCGACAATGGACAGCGCGCGGCGCGCGATGCGCGCATCGTACCAGCGCGAAATCGACGCGCTGGAAGCGAATCTCGCGGGCCTCGCGACCGTCGGCTCGGTCAGCCCCTATATCGGGTTGTTCGGCACCGTGTGGGGGATCATGAACGCCTTTCGCGGCCTGCAGAGCGTCGTCCAGGCGACGCTGGCGCAGGTCGCGCCGGGCATCGCCGAAGCGCTGATCGCCACCGCATTGGGGCTTTTCGCGGCGATTCCCGCGGTGGTCGCGTACAACCGGTATACGCACGACGTCGACCGGCTGGCGACGCGCTTCGAGACGTTCATCGAGGAATTCTCCAACATCCTGCAGCGGCAGGGCTGATCCTATGCGCCGCCCGCGCAAATCGATCAACCAGATCAACGTCGTTCCGTATATCGACGTGATGCTGGTGCTGCTGGTGATCTTCATGATCACCGCGCCGCTGATCACGCCTGGCGAGATCACCTTGCCCAGCGTCGGAAGCGTGCTGACGACGCCGGTCGCGCCTATGCAGATACAGATCAAGCGCGACGCGACGCTGATGCTCAAGGAAGGAACCGCGTCACCTGTGCGTGTCTCCCGCGACGAGCTGATCGCACGCATCCAGGCGCGCCAGAAGCAGTCGCCCGAACAGGCGGTGGTGATCGCCGCCGATTCCGATGTTCGCTACGAAGCCGTGGTTGCCGTGCTCGACATGCTGCAGCGGAACAAAGTGAGCAAAGTGGGCCTGCTCGCGCGCCGCCAGCCGGGCTGATCGAGTGCCTCCGTCGCGTCCGGTGCCCGGCTGGTCGGTCGGCAAGTGGATTGCCGCGATCCTCGCTGTGGGTGTCCATCTCGCCTTCATCGTCTTCCTGATCGTCAGCGTCAACTGGCAGAACAAGGAGCCCGAGCCGGTCAGCGTCGAGCTCTACGCTCCGCCGCGCGAAGCCGCGCCGGCGCCGCAACCGCCGAAGCCCGAGCCCGAGCCGCCGAAACCGGCCCCGGAGCCACCGAAGCCGCCGCCCGAGCCGCCGAAGCCGCCGCCCGAGCCGCCGAAGCCCGCGCCGAAAGCCGAGCCTCCGCCTCCGACCAGGGCGGAGATCGCGCTGAAGGAAAAGCAGGAGCGAGAGCGCAAGAAAGAGCAGGCCGATCGAGAGCGCAAGGAAAAGGAGCGCATCGACGCCGAAAAGAAGAAGATCGAGGAAAAGCGGCTGGCCGAAGTGCGCGAGCGCCAGGCGCGCGAGGCTGACGCGCTGAAGGCACAGGCCCAACGTGAGCAGGCGACCGTCGCCGACGCGGCGAGAGCCCGCGCGAACGCCGACTACATCCGCCGGATCCAGGCCAAGGTCAAAGGAAACGTGGTCGTGCCGCCCGAGATCGCCGGCAATCCGGAGGCGATCTTCGATGTCGTGCAGTTGCCGACCGGCGAGATCATCGACGCGCAGCTCAGGAAGTCCAGCGGCAATCGCGCCTACGACGAGGCGGTGCAGCGGGCGATCATCAAGGCGTCGCCGCTGCCGCGTCCCGATTCACCCGATTTGTTCCAGCGCAACCTGACGCTCAAGTTCCGGCCGCTGGATTAGCGGGTCGGCGCAGGCCTCAGCGCCGCCTCAAGCGCGGCCTCCTCGACCATCACCGTAATTTCCTCGACGCGTGTCGGCCCCCAGCGTCGATTCGGCTGGTCGCATCCCCGCGCGATGCGCGGGGCCCCTGCTTCCGCCTCACGCGCGGCCTCCTCCGCCATCATCGCACTTCATTCTGCGCGCGTCGGCCGCCTGCCGCGATTCGCCTCGCGCGATCCCCACACGCTACGCGCGCGGGGCCCCTCGCCGCGGGCTCACGCGGCTTCCTCGCGCACCTTCTTGTCGACGAGCTGGATCGTCGCCCAGCTCCAGTCTGGACGCTGCTCGACCAGGTGGCGCATCGACACCGTGTACACGGACCGCGCCGTGGTCAGCAGCACGTTGCGTCCTTCCGCATATTCGGAGGTCGGCACGATTATCGTCTTCATCGCCAGCGGCTTGTCGGGACGCGAAGGCGGCGGCAGGTACAGGCCCTCGAAGCGCTCGCCCATCGTCGACATGTCCAGTCCGTTGATGACGTAGCCCATGTCCTCGTGCGCGCGCCGTTTCGCCGCCAGGGTCACGGCGACGACGCGCTCGGCGATGATATTGACGCCGGCTTCGACTTCCTCGTTGGAAACCTTGTTCAGACGCCGGACGACGCCGAGCAACCATCCGCCGGCGTCGGATTGGCGCACCGCGACCAAGGTCCCCAACGTCAGGCTCTGGCCGATGCCGCCGGTCGCGGCGATGCGCAGTCCGGCAACGCTGCGGTCCTTGATTTCCCACGTCGGGTCGGTCCACGATGAAAGACTCACTGCCAGCGAATCGTCCTCGGATGGCAGCTTGCGCCTGATGCGCGGCGCGCCCGCGACGGCAAACACTTCGATCTGCTCGGTTCCCGCGCCGACGTCACCGCTGTTTTCGCCCGCCGCCTGCGCCCCCAGGTCCTGGCAAATCCGCGACAGTCCGATGCGCACGCGCGCCGACACGGCGACTGCGACACGCGGGTCGCGCCGCAATTCGGTCTCCGACGTCGGCGAGACGGCGGGCTGGATCTTGCGCAGCACCGACAGGCGTTGCTGATTGATCGCGGCGACCGGACCCTGATCGGTGAGCTCGGCGTCGCGCAGCGCGGTGATCGCGCGCTCGAGACCGTCGGCCAGCGGCGTCGTGTCGAGGTAGCGAAGTACCGAGCCGCGATCGTTGCCGGTTCGCCGTATCAGGCCTTCGCGGCCTGCCAGATCGACGAAAAATCCTTCCAGCGACCGGGGAATTTGCTCGAGTTCGAGGCGCCGGGTCCATGCTCGCAGCTGCGAGCTTGCCCAATCGATTTCGGTCGGGTTGAGGTTGCCGGTATTGAGCTGATGCACGAGAAGCACGTACAGGTATTCCTGCTCGACCGACCACTGCTGCGCGCCCTGGCCAGCGGCCGGCAGCACCACCGCCTGGCGATCGCATTGCATCTCGCATGCGCGGAGATAGGCTTGATGCAGCTCGATCCATTTGGCCGGAATCCAGCGCTCGTACTTGAATACGCGAAGCTTGGCGTCGGTGCCGTGGAAATGGACGAAGCGCACGAACAGCAGCGGCAGCGCCGCGCGCCAGCGCGCGTTGCTCGCCTGCGGCAGCGCGCTTTCGAGCGCCTGCTGATAGGCCAGCGTGAATGCCTGACTCATTTCCCAGAGCGCCTGCCAGATGCGCTCGGCCAGCTTCGGCGAGGTCTCGATGTTCTCGATGTACTGCTTGATCAGCTGACGACGATCGGCGCCGAGCGCGGCATCGACGAATTCGATGGCGGTAATGCGATTCAGGTCGATCGGCCGCTGCGTTCCGCGCACCGCGTCGAGAGCCTGGATCACGTGCTGCTGCCGGCCGATCACGTCGAGCGCCGGCAGCTGCCGGAGCCATGCGCGCCGCGGTTTTCGCGCTTTGCAGCGGATCGGCGGAATCCTTGCCCTGCGGAGTCAAAAATCCAAACATCGCTTTCATTGAGCCCGTTTGACGACGATGGCTCTGCTCTGAGTTCTGCCCTCTGCCCGTGCCGGACATCGCGCTCATTGCGGCCTCGTCGACATGTTTGCCGAGTTGCGGAGTAGCCCTGATTTATAGCCGAAATCGGTCGGTCGCGCAAAAAACAGCATCGAATTGGAGTAAAATTTGCGCCTCGTCGAAATCGTAGCGCGCATTTTGTCCGTCGCGCTCATCCCGGAGGTCTACGTGCCTGGTGTCTCATTCCACAGGAGGCAGATGCGGCTTTTGCTTTCGGCAGCCGCGCTCCTGCTCACTACCTGCCTCGCGCTCGCACAGACGGGCACGACGGACTCCTCAACCACGTCTAGCAAGATGGATGCCAAATTGAATGAATTGCAAAAGATCGACAACAAGGTTGGCACCGGCGCAGAAGCAATCAAAGGCGCGTCGGTGGTTGTTCACTACACCGGCTGGCTGTACGCGCCCGCTGCACCCGACCACAAGGGGACCAAGTTCGACTCGTCGCGCGACCGCAATGAGCCCTTCGTTTTCCCGCTCGGCGGAGGGCGAGTGATTCGCGGATGGGATGAAGGTGTGGCCGGCATGAAAGTCGGCGGGCAGCGCACGCTGATCATCCCGCCGGACATGGGATACGGCAGCCGCGGCGCCGGCGGCGTCATTCCGCCGGGGGCGACGCTGGTCTTCGACGTCGAGCTGCTGGACGTCAAGCGCTGATGCTGCCTCGCGACGCGGCGCCGCCGGTCGTACAACGGCTCGCCTATCGCCCGCCCTCGCACCTCGTCGACGACATCGAGCTCCGCTTCGAGCTCGATCCTGCCGCCACGCGGGTGTCGGCGCGATTCGCCTACCGCAGAAATCCGGCGGCCGAGCCTGGCGCCACGCTGGTGCTCGGCGGCGAGCAGCTGAAACTCATCGAGGTGAGCCTCGACGGGCGGCCGCTCTCGCAGGGCGAATACGCACTTTCGTCGGCCGGCATCACTTTTCGGACACTTCCCGACACCGGTGTACTGCACATCGTCTCCGAATGCGACCCGGCCGCCAATCACGCGCTGGAGGGCTTATACCTGTCATCGGGCGTGTTTTGCACACAGTGCGAACCGGAAGGGTTTCGCCGCCTTGCTTTTTTCCAAGACCGGCCGGACGTGCTGGCGCGGTACACGGTGACGATCGTCGCCGACAGCCAGCGCTACCCGGTGCTGCTTTCGAACGGCAACCTGATCGAGCGGGGCGCCGTCCCGGGGGACGCGGGCAGGCACTATGCGATCTGGCACGACCCGTATCCGAAGCCCTCGTACCTTTTCGCGCTGGTCGCCGGAGACCTGGCTTCGCTCGACGACGAGTTCATCACCGCGTCGGGACGCAAAGTCGCGCTGCGTATTTTCTCGACGCCGGCCAATCTCGCCAAATGCCATCACGCGATGGCGGCGCTGCAGCGCGCGATGCGCTGGGACGAGGAACGCTACGGACGTGAATACGACCTCGACACCTTCATGATCTTCTGCGCCGACGACTTCAACATGGGCGCAATGGAAAACAAGGGCCTCAACATCTTCAACAGCAAGCTGTTGCTGGCCAATCCGGAAACCGCGACCGATGCCGATTATTCGAACATCGAGGGAGTCATCGGACACGAATACTTTCACAACTGGACCGGCAACCGCGTTACCTGCCGGGACTGGTTCCAGCTGTCGCTGAAGGAAGGTCTGACCGTGTTCCGCGATCAGGAATATTCGAGCGACGTCGGCTCGCGCGCGGTCGAGCGGATCGAAGCGGTCGATTTTCTGCGCGCCCAGCAATTCGCCGAGGATGCCGGTCCCACCGCTCATCCGGTGCGCCCTGACAGCTATGCCGAGATCAACAATTTCTACACTGCCACCGTCTACGAAAAGGGTGCCGAAGTGATCCGGATGCAGCGTGCGCTGCTCGGAGAGCAAGGCTTCCGCCGCGGCATGGATCTGTACTTCGAACGACACGATGGCCAGGCGGTCACCTGCGACGATTTCGTGCAGGCGATGCAGGACTCGTCGGGCATCGATCTCGCCCAGTTCCGCCTCTGGTACAGCCAGGCGGGTACGCCGACGCTCGCGGTCAAGGGCGACTACGACGCTGCGGCGCAGACTTTCGTGCTCGAGGTCGCGCAATCGTGTCCGCCTACGCCCGGCCAGCCAGGCAAGCGTCCGTTACACATTCCGCTGGCGGTAGGGCTTGTCGGCCGCGACGGAAAGGATCTGCCGCTGCATCTGGATGGCGACGGCAAGGCGCGCGCGAACTCGGCCACCACGGCGGTATTGCACGTGACGCAGGCGCGCGAGTCGTTTCGCTTTGTCGACGTCCGCGAGCCTCCTGCGCCTTCGCTGCTGCGCGGATTCTCGGCGCCGGTCAAGGTCGACTACGACTACAGCGAGGCCGAGCTGGTCTTGCTCGCGGCGCACGATTCCGACCCGGTGTGCCGCTGGGACGCCGCGCAGCGGATATTTTCGCAGGCGATCCTGGGCGTTGCCGGCCGCGGCGTGCAAGGTGCGGCGTTCGCCGTGCCTCCGGCCTTGGTCGAGGTGGTCAGGGCGCTGCTCGCCGACCGAACCAGCGATCCGGCGCTGCTCGCGCTCGCTCTCAGGCCGCCGCGGCTCAGCATCCTCGCCGATCGGCAGACACCGATCAATATCGACGCTTTGCACCGCGTGCGGACGCAGACAATGGCAGCGCTGGCGCGAGAGCTTGCCGCCGCCTTCGAGGATGCCTTCGCCGCACACCGCACCGCCGGTGCGTATTCGGCGGACCCCGCGCAGGTCGCGCAACGCTCGCTGAAGAACGTCTGCCTCGCGTACCTGACCACGCGCGACGATGTGGCCTCTCACGCCCTCGCGCTGGCGCAGTTCGACGCCGCCGACAACATGACCGACGCCGTTGCCGCTCTGGCCGCCCTGAACGACACCGCGGCCGACGCGCGCGACATCGCGATGGCGCGATTCGAGGCGCGATGGCGCGACAATCCGCTGGTGATGGACAAGTGGCTGACGCTTCAGGCGACCTCGTGCCGGCCCGGCACGCTGGAGCGCGTGCGCGGGCTGCTGTCGCATCCGGCGTACGACGCGCGCAATCCCAACCGCATCCGGTCGCTGGTCGGCGCGTTCGCCCAGTCGAATCTGCCGGTATTCCACGCCGCAGACGGCGCCGGTTACGCGTTCGTCGCCGATCAGGTGCTTTCGATCGACCGCAGCAATCCGCAGGTCGCCGCGCGGCTGGTCGCCGCGTTCAACCGCTGGCGGCGATTCGACGCCGCGCGCGGCGCACTGCAGCGCGATGCGCTCGAACGGATTGCCGCCGCGCCAGCGCTGTCGACCGACGTCGCGGAAATCGTCGCGCACAACCTGGCCGACTAGAGGCTGCTGACCTCGCCCGCAAGCAGCTACCAGTAAGTCTCCACCGTGTAGTGGCCGGGCTCGCGGCGGCGATGGCGCTTCATGCCGCGCAATTCGAGCACCCCTTGCGTGTCGCGCACCATGTCGGGATTGCCGCACAGCATCGCGTGCGCGTTCTCCGCGGTCAGCGGCAGGCCTGTCCAGGCCTCGAGGCGTCCATCGCGGATCGCATCCGGTATCCGGCCGGACAGCGCGCTGCGGTCGGTTTCGCGACTGACGAACGGCGCAAAGGCGAATCGCCCCGCGCGCGCTGTCGCGATGTCGGCAATCACCTCGCGGTAAGAAAGGTCCTGCGCGTAGCGGACTGCATGCACGAGCACGACGCGCTCGAATTTTTCCCACGGGTCGGCGGTGCGCAGAATCGACAGGAACGGGCCGATGCCGGTGCCGGTGGCAAGGCACCACAGCACGGCGGCCGAAGGCACCTCGGGCATGCTGAAAAATCCATTCGCACGCTCGAGCAGCCAGAGCGGCGCTCCCGCCTCGAGCGCGGCCAGCCGCGGCGAAAGCGGACCCTCGGGCAACACGTTGAAATAGAATTCATGCGGCGCGCGCTCGGGCGGATTGACGAACGAATAGGGCCGGCCGAGCATCGGCTCCTTCGAGCCGGGCGGTGCGGGCAAAGCCAGCCGCGCGAACTGTCCGGCGACGAAAGTAAGGGCGGGCGCGTCGACCTGCAGCGAGAACAGCCGTTCGCTCCACTGTCGCTTGCCGGTCACTTTGCCTTCGATCCAGTGGCTCATTGCCAGCACACCCTCGCGGTAAGATGCGCATTATGCCAGCCCCGAAGCATGCGCTTGCCGCCGGGCCGCGAGTCTACCTGCGCCGGCCCGGGCCGCGCGACGCCGCGGCATTCATTGCCGGCGCGCGGCTGTCCGACCGTTTGCATCGAGGATGGGTGCAGGCGCCGACGACCAAAGCGAGCTTCGCCGCGTACCTGCGCCGTTTCGCGGGGCCGAAGTCACGCGACCCGGCGAGCGCATCGCAGATCGGCGTCGTCGTCTGCAAGCTCGACGACGACGCGCTGATCGGCGTGTTCAACTTCAGCGAGATTGTCCGCGGCGCGTTCGAGAGCAGCTACCTCGGCTACTACGCGTTCGCACCTCATGTCGGGCAGGGCTACATGTCCGAAGGCTTGCATCTGGTGCTGGCGCTCGCGTTCGTCAAACTCAAGCTGCATCGAATCGAAGCCAACGTGCAGCCCGACCAATCGGCCGTCGGTGGCGCTGGTGCGCCGCGCGGGCTTCACGCGCGAAGGCTTTTCGCGCCGATACGTCAAGATCGCGGGACGCTGGCGCGATCACGAGCGCTGGGCGATGCTGGCCGAGGACTGGCGTCGCCTGCGCCGGACCGGTCGGTGATCGTTCGCGGCAAAGCCGCCGCCATCGCGCTGGTTGCGGCGCTCGGAACCATTGGCTGTGCGACCGCGCCCGATCGCCTGGACGTGCCCAAGGTCGTCGTCGGTCTCGACCTTTCCCCCTATGGCGTCTACGAGGAATGCGTGCTGCTGCAAGCCGGCGAGCGCATCGGCTATCTGTTCAGGGCGGCGGTGCCGGTGGCATTCAACCTTCATTTTCATGACGGCAATGCGGTGATCGAGCCGGTCTCGGCTGCGAGCACGCAGGGCGAATCCGGCGAATTCAGCGCCGATCGCGATCAGACCTACTGCCTGATGTGGGAAGCCGGCGCCGGTGGAAGCGTGCTCGAGTACCGGGTAGAAAGGCTGCGGCGCTAACCGCCTCGACGCGATCTCTCCACGGCCGGCCGACGCGTTACAACTCCTTGTAGCTGTAGCAGCGTCCGTTCTCGACTTCGCCGAGCACCAGTCTGTCGACGATCTTGGCCGCGACGACATCGGGCGGCACCAGCTGTCCCGAGGCATGGAACTCGCGGAACATGTCGACATTGGCGTATTTCTCGCGCGGCAGCGTGCGCATGTAGGCCTGCATGCCGGTATCGATAATGCCCGGTCGCACGGTGATCGCGCGAAACGCCGGCGCCTTCTGGTCGGCGGCGATCTGCCGCGTCAGCATTTCCAGCCCTGCCTTGCCGATCGAATAAGGGCCGCTTCCGCCGAGCGGACTCGCCGCCGCCCCGGACGAAATGTTGATCACCAGCGATTGCGTCGATCCCTCGGCAAACGAGCGGCAAAACAGGTTGACCAGCGCGAGCGGCGCGACGAGGTTCACCGCCAGCGATTCTTCGATCGACGAGGCGTCGAGCGTGCCCAGCGCTCCCACCGGTCCCGCGACGGCGGCGTTGTTGATCAGGCAAACCGAGCGCGGGCGCGCCGCAGCGATGTCGCCGAACACGGGCGCGAGCGTCGGCTCGATCGCCGCGACTTCCCCCAGGTCGCAGCGCACGAAGCGGTAGTGCTCGCCGGAGAGGCGCTCGGCGCTGGCGCGGCCGACGCCGGTCACGGCGAATCCGCGTGCCAGCAGTGCCGCGGCCAGCGATTCGCCAAGGCCGCGCGATACGCCGGTGACGATTGCCGCTTTCATCGGGACCTCCATCTAGACGTCGGGTCGCTCATCGGAAGCGCAAGAATGTCAGCGGTGCGTGCCGAGCGACAGCACGATGATCACTGCGACAAGGATGGCGATGCCCAGCAGCGTGAGCTTCACCCAGCTCTTCGGATACTCGCCCTGGATCGCTCCGGTGACGCCGTTCATGACGGCCTGGAAGCCTCGCGATCCGAAATTGTAGGTGAGCAGCCAGATCGGCGCGAGTATGTGCTTGAACGTCTGTCCCGAATAGACGGCGCGCACGTCGAGATTGCGGTAAGTGTCGCCCGGAATCTGCGCGGCACAAAGCCGTCGCAGCTCTTCGTCCATCGCCTCGCGCGCCGCCTTGGCCGCGCCGACCAGATCGATCTGGTAGCGTTCGACGATCCAGCCCGCGACGTACGCCGCATCGTAGGGCTTGAGCTCGCCGGTCGGAAATGGCTCGACGCCGCGCAGCAGCCCCGGATGCACGCCGACCGAGGCGCAGACCAGGTCGTCGTCGAAAACGTGCTGCAGGCGCCCTGCCGCCGGTTCCCAGCGTATCTGGCGCACCTGGCGCGTCTGCGTGCGGCCGCTGCCGTCGGCGTAGGTTTCGGTCGTGTAGTAGTAATGGCCGGCTTCCGCGGTCCATGAAGCGTCGGCGCTGCGCGTCGAATGTCCAGTACGGCAGATAGACACCCTTGACCGTGTCGGTCAGCGCCGCGCGCTTGAGTCTGTTCGGCGCAAGCCACAGCCTGCCGTACCAGGCGCGGATACCGTCGCGTGCCTTGTCTTCGCCGATCGTGAACGGGAGCACGCCCTCGGGACGAAACGAATCCTTGACCTGGTCATAGGGAACGAGCTCTGCCGAGCCGCAGAATTCGCAGCGCTGCGCCTGTCGGCTCGCGTCCATCACCGAAATCGCCTGGCAGCTGCGGCATTTGACATAGCGCTTCTCGATTTGCCAGCCGCGCTTGTCATCGCCGATGCCGCGCAGTGCCGCGGCCAGATCATGCTCGACGATCGCGCCGCTAGCGTCGATCTTGGCCGGCGAGACCGTTCCGCAGAACGGACATACCAGCGCCTGCCGTGACGGGATTCCAGACCGCCTCGGCGCCGCAGGCCGGACAATCGAATTTGTGCCGCGCAATCTCCTGCCCCGCATCAGCGGGAGCGCCGGACGGCGAAGCGTCAGCCATCCGCGAATGGCCGGCTGACCGGCAGCCACAGCCCCACGACGATCGAGACCCGCGGCTTCAGCGCGAATTCGGCATCGTTGAAGAACAGATAGACCGATCGCAGCGCCAGCGACGCCCGCGGCGCCCGGGTCACTGGATCAAATACCCGATCACGCGCCACACGCCGTCGGGCTCGTGCTCGAGCGTCACGGTTTCGCGCGAATCGTTTTTTTCGCAAACGTGGTGCGAAAAAGCGACGATCGCGTATTCGCCGTCAGGCGCGCCGGGAATGTTCGTGCGGAATTGCGTGCCAGACGCTGCGCGTTGCGAAAGCGCCCCCAGCGGCGTCCGCACCTGGCCTTCAGCGATTCCGCCCAGCGTTCGACGGTGATCGCGTTGCGGAACTGCTTGCCGGCGTTCTTCCAGCTCTGAGCGGCATTGCCGAGGTCGGTGTCGGCCAGCCACGCCCGGGCCGTCTCCTGCACGAGGCTCGCGCGCGGATCCTGCGCCGCGAGCGGGCCGGCGCAGAGCAGACCTATGCCGAGCGCCAACACCGCGCGCAGGGCGCGAAAATCGCATCGGTTCGCCGTCACCTGGGACCTCGCTTCGCTTTCAGGAAGGATCACGAATGCAGGAACTGATCGACCGCGGCACGCGTGACGCGCCATTGCGTGCCGATCTGCTTGCCCTTCAGATCGCCCTTCTGGAGGCTGGACATCACGTCGGATTCGGCAACGCCGAGCAGCTGCGCGACTTGCGCGGGCGTCAGCAATTGCGGCTCCTGGCCGGCGGTCGCGGCCGGCGCCGGCGACGGCCGGCGTCGTCTGCGGACCCATGATCCCGCCCGACTGGTTCATCATCTGCTGCGCCATCGCCATGCCTACCGCCATCTCCGCCGCCATGCCTCCCGGACCGCCATTGCCCTTCTCCAGTCCCTGCGCCATCTGGAACTTGACATAGTCGTTCAAGTTGCCGACTGCCGCCATGCTCGATCGCTTGTCGATCGCCTGCTCGACCTCGGGCGGCACCGAAACGTTTTCGACGACGAAGCTGGTGATCTCGAGGCCGTACTTGGCCGTCGTCTGCGGATTGATCAACGGCAGCAACGCGTTGCCGAGCTCGCCGTAGCGCGCCGCGACGTCGAGCGCGGGAATTTTCGACTGCGCCAGCGCTTCGGAAAAGACGCTGACGATGCGCGAGCGCATCGTGTCGGTGAATTCGTCGAGGCGAAAATGATCGTCGGTGCCGGCGACTTCCTTCAGGAACAGTTTCGGATCGGTGATCGTGAAAATCGTAGATGCCGAACGCGCGCAACCGGACGATCCCGAAATCCTGGTCGCGCATCATCACCGGATTGGCCGTGCCCCACTTATTGCCGGTGAACAGGCGGGTGACGACATAGTAGACGTCGGCCTTGAACGGCGACTCGAACCCGTACTTCCATCCTTTGAGATCGCTCAGCACGGGAATGTTGTCGGTGGTCAGCGCATACTTGCCCGGACCGAAAGTATCGCCGAACTGGCCGAGATAGACGAACTGCGCGATCTGCGATTCGCGGACGATCAGCTGGGCGCCGCGCTTGATTTCCTTGTCCTCGTCCGGAAAGCGGTACGACAGCGTGTCGCGCGAATCGTCGCTCCATTCGATGATGTCGATGAACTGTTTCTTGATGAAATCCATCAGCGCCATGTCGTCTCCCTCTGCTGCGTCGTCGCCGCTACGGCTTGGTCGCCGGCTGTTTCTTGATCGCGGCTTCGGCCTGCTTGAGCTCGCCCTCGAGCTGGTCCAGCGGTATCGCGCCGGGCACCATCGAGCCGTCGGCGAAAACCAGCGTCGGCGTCGCGCTGACGCGGTACTTCTGCCCGAGCTGCGCGGTTTTTGCGATCGGCGTCGCGCAGTCGCCCTTGTTGTTCGGCAGCTTGCCCGACGCGAACCACTCGTCCCAGGCCTTGGACGCGGTCCGGCGCGCACCAGATCAGCGCCGACTTGCGCGCGGAGTCGGGATGCAGCTGGGCAATCGGAAACAGGAACGTGTAGATGGTCACGTTGTCGAGCGTCTTCATCTCGCTTTCCAACCGCTTGCAGTACGGGCAATCGGCGTCGGAGAAGATCGCCAGCTTGCGCGCGCCATTGCCCTTGACCTTTTTGATCGCAAGATCGAGCGGAAGCTGATCCCAGGCCACGCGGTTCAACTGGCGCAGCCGCGCATCGGTCAGATTCTGCTTGGTATCGGCATCGAAGATCGCACCGACGACCACGTAGCTGACCTTCGCGTCGGTGTAGATCATCCGATCGTCGAATTGCGCCTCGTACAGTCCGAAGTACGGCGAGCGTGCGACATTGGTGACTGCGGCGCCGGGAAACTTGGCCTCGATCAGCTGCTTGACGGCAGCGAGCTCGGACGCCGTGGCGTCGACGCGCGGCACGGCATCCTGCGTCTGCGCCGGCGCGGAAGGCATACCCAGCAGCGTGCAGGCCGCGATGGCGATCAGGAACCTGGAAAGTGACATTGCGTACTCCTTTGGCCGGTCAGTTTACCGTAGCGCAGGCTGCGCCAGCAGCCTCTTCAGCCACGCCGACCGCACCGACGGCGCGCATCCCCCGGTTGCGCAGCACGCGCAGCCACGAAGCGCGTACGTCGAACAGCCGGACCAGTCCGTCGGTGACCAGCTGCATCGCGAGCACCGGGCCGGCACGGCGGCGGGCGTAGCGCTCGAGCAGAATCGCGGCGCCGGCGTCGGTGACCGGGCCGCGCGAGCCGAGTATCGCCGCGAGCGCCGCGGCGTCGCCGAAGCCGAGATTGACGCCCTGACCCGCGAGCGGGTGCACGCCGTGGGCCGCATCGCCGACCAGCGCGAGCCTCTCGCCGACGACAGCGGGCAGTTTCAGAAACGAAAGCTCGAACGCCGCCGCAGGCGTGATCGCGTTCAGCGCGCCCAACTCGTGGCCGCCGGCGTCGGCAACGCGCGCGGCGAGTTCCGCCGCGTCCAGCGCCAGGAGCTCGGTGGCAAGCTCCGATGGCGCCGACCATACGATCGAGATCCGCCTGCCCGGCAGCGGCAGCCACGCCAGCACGCTGCCGTCGCGAAGAAACCATTGCAACGCGCGGCCGCGATGCGCGCGCTCCGGTGTCGAAGTTGGCGACGACGGCGGACTGGCCGTAGGCGCGCGGGACGCCCCCGATGCCGGCCGCCTCGCCGCGTCCACGAACGGACGCCGTCGGCGCCGACGATCAGCCGCGCCGATATCGCACGTCCGTCGTCCAGCCGCAATTCCGCGGCGCCGGCACGCCAGACGAGCGACACGGGCGAACAGGGCGCGACGATGTCGAGTCCCGGCATGCTCGCGCGCCGCCTGAACCAGTGCGGCATTGAGTTCGCGATTCTCGACGATCCATGCCAGCGCGCGCTCGCCCAGCTCATAGGCGGAGAACTCGATCCGCCGCCGGCGTCGCCGCGCACGTCCATCGCTTCGATCGGCGCGATGCGCTCGACCGGAAGCAGCTGCCACGCGCCGATGCTGTGCAGGAAGCAGGCGCTGCCCGGACTGATCGCGTAAACCCGCTGATCCCAGCCGTCGCCGTCGGTATCGCGCGGCGCCGCCGACGCGGCAACGCTGCCGCGATCGGCGATCACTACGCTCAAGCCTGCACGCGCCAGCGCCGCCGCAAGCGCAAGACCGACCAGGCCGGCGCCGACGATGATCACGTCGCGCGCGCCGGTCGAGCAGCGCTCACCCGAGCACCTCGATCACGTGATTCTGATTGGTGTAGATGCAGATGTCGCCGGCGATCGTCAGCGCCTGCTTGACGATGTCGTCGGCGGGAATCTCGGTGTGCTCGAGCAGGGCGCGGGCGGCCGCCTGGGCATAGGCGCCGCCCGAGCCGATCGCGACAATGCCGTACTCGGGCTCGAGCACGTCGCCGGTGCCGGTGATCACCAGCGAAGAAGTCGCGTCGGCGACCGCCAGCATCGCCTCGAGCCGGCGCAGGATGCGATCGGAGCGCCAGTCCTTCGCCAGCTCGACGGCAGCGCGCTGCAGCTGTCCCTGGTGCTTGTCGAGCTTGGCTTCGAAGCGCTCGAACAAGGTGAACGCGTCGGCCGTCGCGCCCGCAAAGCCGGCGAGCACACGATCGTTGTAGATGCGGCGAACCTTGCGTGCGGTCGCCTTGATCACCACGTTCCCGAGCGTCACCTGGCCGTCGCCGCCAAGCGCGACCCTTGCGCCGCGGCGCACGGAAAGTATCGTCGTACCGTGAAAGAGATCCATTGTCGGATGCAGCGGAGTCGGCGCTGTCGCGTCAGCGCGGATGCGCGGCGAAAAGCGCAGTCGGCGCGGTATGACCTCCCGGGAACCGCTGCTACGTCGCTTTCTTGATGAAGTGCCGGGGCGAGATGCCGATCAGAAGCAGCAGCGCCCGGATGATCGGCGATGCGCCGACAATCTGAATCGACTTGCGCTGCGACTCGGCGCGGCTGATGGCGTTGAAAATCGCTCCCGCGCAGACGAAATCGATACGGTCGATTCCACCCATGTCGATCGGTATCGCATGCCGCCCTTCGCCGAACATCGCGAGCTTGGCGAGCTGCGGGTCCGAGGAGCCGAGCATCGTTCCCTGCCAGACGAGCATTTCCGGATTGTCCGGCGCCGCGTCGGCCGGCGCAGCGGAATCGCCGGCAGCCTCCGCGCGGCAGCGACGAGGGCGGGGGTTCCCATGACGGCGGCGATACTTCGAACGCGACGGCGAATTCAACGGCGCGATCCTCGAACACCCTGTGGTCGTTCTGCCATTGCAGCAATTCGAGCAATAGAATCCAGTAGCCTTCGCCGGCGGCGCGACCCTGCACGACCGAATGCTCGAGCGCGTTGCGTATCTTTTCCGGATGTTGCAGCGCCAGCGGATACTTGCGCTTGCGCAACTGCGCCAGCGCATCGGCCAGAAGCGTGGCCCCTGCGTTGTCGGCGCCCGTCAGCGAGCCCAGATCGAGACGGACCTGCGCCTGCTTTTGTGACGCCGCGAGCAGGTTCGCGATCTGCGGCGCATGCCCGGCGTTGAGTTTGCCGGTCAGGCCGACGTAGCCTGCGGCCACCGGCCGCGCGCCCTGGCGCGTCTGGATGCCCAGCTCTTCGCGCGACGGAGCCGAGCGCTCGAAAGCGACGACATATTGCAGCGACAGTCGGTCGAACTCGGCGTGGTCGCCCAAGCGCTGCAGCAAATCGAACAATGCGAGCCAGGCAAGCGGTGAAGTCTTGGCGTCGTCGTCGTTGGCGATGCCGTCCTCGAGCACCAGGCGGGCATGGGCGGCGTTTCCATTGGCGTACAGCAGCGCCGCATTCTCGAGCACGGCGCAGAGACCCGGATTGGCTTCGGCGACCTGGATGTTCTGATTGAGCCAGGAGTCCCATTCGATAAGGCTCGGCGGGCCGGTGACCGTGATCTCGCGCTCGTTGTTGTCAGCCGCGGACGGGCGCGGCTCGCCGCGCGTCAGCACCGTCGGCCGAACCTTCATCGTCGCCGCCAGCTCCCGCGCCGACCCGGGCGGAGAGCGCGCATCGGAGCGCGCGCCCGCGCTCGGGGCGTGCGCCCGCGTCGGGTCGGGGCTTCGCGTCGGAAGCTTTGCCCTTGCCCGGGGACTTCGGAAACAGGTTGAACGCCATTGCGGTCCGGGTCGTGGCCAGGTGGCCGAAAGGCCCCGATTATGGGCCGATCGCTACCCGCCAACAAGCGGGCGACACGGGGGCAAAGGCGTGCCGGCGCCAGGGGATCAGCGCGCCATCGCGGGTTGCGCTCCCTTGGCGGCGCCGACGTTGGCCAGATTGTCCGCGGCGAATTGCCAGTTGAGCAGTTTGTCGATTACCGCGTTGACATGATCGGGGCGTCGATTCTGATAGTCGAGGTAATAGGCGTGCTCCCAGACGTCGATGGTCAGCAACGGCGTCTGCCCTTTGGTGAACGGGACCTCGGCGTTGCCGGTCTTGACCACCTTGAGCGAATCGTTCTCGACGACCAGCCATGCCCAGCCGCTGCCGAATTGCGTGACGGCTGCGTCGGCGAAGGCCTTCTTGAAATCGTCGTAACTGCCGAAGGCTGCATCGATCCGGGCCGCCATCGCGCCCTGTGGCTTGCCGCCGCCTTTCGGCTTCATGCATTGCCAGTAGAACGTATGGTTCCAGTGTTGCGCGGCATTGTTGAATATCGCCGTCGAGCTCGACTTGCCGGCGGTCGCCGCGATGATCGCTTCGAGCGGCTGTCCCTCGAATTCGGTGCCCGCGATCAGCTTGTTCAGCGTCTCGACATAAGTCTTGTGATGCTTGCCGTGATGAAAGCCGAGAGTCTGCGACGAAATTACCGGCGTCAGCGCGTCTTCGGCGTACGGCAACGGCGGAAGTGTAAAAGGTCGTGCCATGGAGTCCCCTTTCGATTATCAGTGGACGGAGCGAGGCAAGGGCGCCCCGGCCCTCCCATCGCCGGCCGCCGGCTGCCCGGATCAAGATGGCCTGATCCGATGCTGCTTGCTACAATCGAGACGACAGCTTCGATGCGCTAAAGTTTCCGCACCGGCCGGGCTGCCGCCCTAAGTTCACCATCAGGCGGGCCGGCCACAATCCTGGGAGGAACGATGAAAAATCCGCTCGACTCGCTGTGGGGCACAATCATTTGCGGGCTGGTCCTGACCGCAATCCTGTACTACGTCGTCAAAAGCATTCCACTCTAGACAGGGGCCATCATGGATTACGTTCCCGCACTCGCAAGGTGGCTGCACTTGATGGCCGGCGTCATGTGGATCGGCCTGTTGTACTACTTCAACTTCGTGCAGGTCGCGGCGATGAAGGCGGCGACCGCGGAGGGCACCCAGGCCGGCATCGCCAAGCACGTCGCGCCGCGCGCGCTGTTGTTCTTTCGCTGGTCGGCGGTCGTGACCTGGCTGGCCGGCGCCGCGCTGCTCGGCAATCAATTCGGCAACGCGTTCACGCTGAGCCATGGCATGGCCGGCATCGGCGTCGGCGCCTGGCTCGGCACGATCATGCTGTTCAATGTGTGGGCGCTGATCTGGCCCAATCAGCAGAAGATTCTCGGCCTGAAGCCTGCGACCGACGAGGAAAAGGCCAAGGCTCGCCGCGTGGCTTTCCTGGCGTCGCGCACCAACGTGGCGCTATCGATCCCGCTGCTGTTCTTCATGGCGGGAGGGTGGTCGCACCGCGCGATTTTCGGTTTGTAGAATTTACCGGCCGCGGCGGGAACGCGGCGGCCGGACGTCCACTCCGCCGCGGCTGTCGGGCGCACTGCCCGCCGCCGCCGGCGCAACGCTCAAGCTCAATCGCCGTAGAGCTTTTGCACGCGCTCGCGGCGCTCCTGCGCCTCGAGCGACAAGGTCGCCGTCGGCCGGGCCAGAAGGCGCGGAATGCCGATCGGCTCGCCGGTCTCCTCGCAATAGCCGTAGGTCCCGTCGTCGATCATCTTCAGCGACTTCTCTATCTTCTTGAGCAACTTGCGCTCCCGATCCCGGGTGCGCAGCTCCAGCGTGTATTCCTCTTCGAGCGTCGCGCGATCCGACGGGTCGGTCGTCACCTCGTTTTCGCGCAGGTGCTGGCCGGTGTCATCGGCATTGTTCAGCAGTTGCGCGCGAAGCTCGAGCAGCCGCTGGCGGAAGAACGCCAGCTGCTCCTCGCTCATGTACTCCTTGTCGCTCGCCTTGAGGAGATCTGGCTCGGTCAGCACCCTGACCTTTTTCGCTACGTTTTTTGTTGCCACGTTTCCACCTTCTCCACCATATGCCCGCACCTGATCGCTTCGCACGATGAGCCCGCCAAGCTTCGGCCGGCGTGCCCATCCGGACGCTGCCACCGGCGGCCTTGCCGGGCCAGGGCCCCGTGCGAAGCACGGGGATGCGTCAAGCTCCGATGGGCCGCCGCACTAAACCGCGCATTATATCGCGAACCAGCCGCTGCAAGCCAAGGTGAATGCGCACGGTTCGGCGACCCGGCCGGCGGACGGGCAGCCCCGTATAATGCATGCAAAAACAATGCCTGACATGCTGACGATCACCCGCCCCGACGACTGGCATCTCCACTTGCGCGATGGCGCGCCCATGCGCTCGGTCGTCGGCGCAACGGCCCGCGTATTCGGTCGCGCGGTGCTGATGCCGAATCTCGATCCCGCCGATCACCACCGTTGCCGCCGCAGCCGCCTATCGCGACAGAGTCGTCGCGGCGCTGCCGCCGGAATCGCGTTTCACGCCGCTCTTGACGCTGTACCTCACCGACGACACCAGTCCGGCCGAAATCGAGCGCGCTCGCGCTGCCGGTTTCGTCATCGGCGTCAAATACTATCCGGCCGGCGCGACGACCAATTCGGCATCCGGGGTTACCGAGCTCGCGCGCGTCTATCCGGCGCTTGCCGCGATGGAAAAGTGCGGACTGCCGCTGCTCGTGCATGGCGAAGTCACCGACCCGGACGTCGATGTGTTCGATCGCGAACGAGTCTGCGTCGAACGGGTGCTGGCGCGCATCGTGCGCGACTTCCCGGCGTTGAGGCTCGTCGTCGAGCACATCACGACGCGCGAAGCGGCCCAGTTCGTCGCCGCCGCGCCGGCGCATGTCGGCGCGACGATCACGCCGCAGCACCTGCTGTGGTCGCGCAATGCGCTGTTCGCCGGCGGACTGCGCCCGCACGCCTACTGTCTGCCGGTGCTGAAGCGCGAAGACGCATCGGCCGGCACGCTGGTCGATGCGGCGACCGGAGGCAATGCGAAATATCTTTCTCGGCACCGATTCCGCGCCGCACGCGAGGCATGCCAAGGAGAGCGCGTGCGGCTGTGCCGGATGTTTTTCGGCGCCGTTCGCGATCGAGCTCTATGCCGAGGTATTCGATGCCGCCGGCAAGCTCGACAAGCTCGAGGGCTTCGCCAGTTTCCACGGTGCGGATTTCTACGGCCTGCCGCGCAATGCCGGCACGATCACGCTCGAGCGCGCGCCCTGGACGGTGCCGGCGAGCTATCCGTTCGGCGCCGAGACGGTCGTGCCGATTTCGCCGGGGAGACCCTGCGCTGGCGCGTCGCCGACTAATGCGTTTTCTGCGTGCTAAACTGGGCAGCCGAAGTCGGCCAGACCGTCGCTGTCCGCTCAAGGCGCAAGCCCGAACGCTGGCAGAGGAAAGTCCGGGCTCCGCAGAGCAGGATGCTGGGTAACGCCCAGACGCTATAAGTCGTTCGCGAGAGCGGCGATGAAGGCGAGGAACAGGGCCACAGAGACGAGTCGCCCCCGGTTCGGGTCAAACCGTGCCGGGAGCGGGTGAAACGCGGCAACCTCCATCCGGAGCAACACCAAGTAAGCGGACGACGACGCTGCTCGCCGAGTCCGCGGGTAGGTGGCTCGAGCGCCGCGGTAACGCGGCGCCTAGACGAATGACGGCCATAGGACGCGTCACGGCGCGTCCCGTAACAGAACCCGGCTTATCGGCTGACTTCGACTTTATTGCGCAGTGCCTCTGGCGCCCCGCGGCTTCCGCGGGGCGTCGCCTTTTGCACGTGCCCAATCGCGTCGATTCAGCCGTGACGCCGCCGGCGCAAGTCGCGCAGAATTTCGCGCGCGCAGTTGTGCCCGGGCACGCCGGTCACGCCCCCTCCGGGATGGGTGCCGGCGCCGCACATGTACAAGCCTTTCAGCGGCCCGCGGTAGTGCCCGTTGCCGAGGACCGGCCGCGCCGAAAACAGCTGGTCGAGCGAGAGCGCGCCGTGGAAAATATCGCCGCCGATCAGGCCGAACTCGCGCTCGAGATCGAGCGGCGACAGCACGCGGCGGCCGATGACGCTGGCGGCGAAGTTCGGCGCGTGGCGATTCGACCGTCGCGATCATCAGGTCGGCGACCTCTTCCCTCACGCGCGTCCCACGAGCGGCCGTCCGGCAGCGTCGGATTGGCGTGCTGGCAGAAGAGGCTCGCGACGTGCTTGCCCGGCGGCGCGAGCGTGCGATCGACCAGCGAAGGAATCAGCAGCTCGACGATCGGCTCTCGCGACCAGCCGTGCTGGCGCGCATCGAAATAGGCGCGCTCCATGTAGGCGAGCGATGGCGCGATGATGATGCCCGAGCGCAGGTGCTCGCCGTCGCCGGGCAGGCAGGCGAAGTCGGGAACGGCGTCGAGCGCGACGTTGATGCGAAACGTCGCCGAGGCGCAGCGGTAATTCTCGATCCGTTGCCGGAAATCGCCGTCGAGCGCCGCGGCATCGATCAGCTGGAGGTAGAGGAGCTTTGGATTGACGTTGGCGACGACCCGCGGCGCGGCGATCTCGCTGCCATCGGCCAGCGACGATGCCGACCGCGCTGCCGTCCTTGGTCAGCACGCGTGCAACGGCCTCGTCGGTAAAGATTTCGACGCCGCGCTCGAGCGCCTCGCGCGCCATCGCCTGCGTGATCGCGCCCATGCCGCCGCAGCGCGTGTCCCCACTGTCCGCGCTTGCCGTTGACCTCGCCGAAGACGTGGTGCAGCAGCACATACGCCGAGCCCGGCGTGTACGGGCTCGCGAAATTGCCGACGATGGCATCGAAGTCCAGCGCCGCCTTGATCGGATCGGACTCGAACCAGCGGTCGAGCATGTCGCCCGCGCTCTTGGTGAACAGGTCGAGGATGTCGCGCCGCTGCGCCGATCGGCAGGCGCTTGAGCTTGCCGCCGACCTTCCACGCCTGGAACAGCTCGTGCACTCCACCGCCGACGTTCGGCGGCGTTTCCAACAGCAGCGCGCGCAACACGTCGGCGACGCGCTCGAGCATCGCGTAGTACGCCGGCAGCGCCTCGGCGTCCTTGTGCGAAAACCGCGCGACTTCCGCCTGCGTGCCGACTCGCGCCGTTGGTGACGCGCGCCGCCGACCTTCAAATAGTCGCCGCCCGGCAACGGCAGGAAGTTCGGAGATCGGCCGCTCGACGATCTTCAGCCCATGTTTCGCCAGACAAGGTCGTGGATGACCTTCGGGATGCAGCAGGCTGACCGTGTAGCTCGCGGTCGAGTTGCGAAAGCCCGGGTGGAATTCTTCGGTGACGGCGGCGCCACCGACGATCGCCGCGCCGCTCGAGCACCATGACTTTCAAGTCCGGCGCCGGCGAGATAGCAGGCGCAAACGAGTCCGTTGTGACCGCCGCCAATGATCACCGCGTCGTAACGAGTCTTTCAACGCGCGGTGCCGGCGCTCGCCGGCGATTCTGGAACTGCGCGTTCACCTGCTGCGCGGATCAGACGCGCGCAACGGCCGTCGCGCGCAGCTGGCCGCTCGCGAATCACGTTCACTCCTCGCCCATGCCGGGAACGATGGTCGAAAATCCGCAGTCGACGTAGGTAATTTCGCCGGTGACCGCGCTGGCCAGGTCGGACAGCAGGAACGCGGCGACGTTGCCGACTTCCTCGATCGTCACATTGCGCCGCAGCGGCGCGTTCTTCTCGACAAAGTGGAGGATCTTCGAAAAGCCGCCGATGCCGGCCGCGGCGAGCGTCTTGATCGGCCCGGCCGAGATGCCGTTGACGCGCATGCCTTCCGGACCGAGGCATTGCGCGAGATAGCGCACGTTGGCTTCGAGGCTCGCCTTGGCCAGGCCCATCACGTTGTAGTTCGGCATCGCGCGCACCGCGCCGAGATAGGTCAGCGTCAGCAACGCGCCGTGCCTGCCTTGCATCAGCGGCCGCGCGCCCTTGGCCAGCGCGGCGAAGCTGTACGAGCTCATGTCGTGCGCGACTGCGAAAGCCTCGCGCGTCGATGCGCATCGAGGAAGTCGCCGGCCAGCGCCTCGCGCGGCGCGAATGCGATCGAATGCAGGAGGCCGTCGAGCCCGCCCCATTCGCGCTCGAGCGCACTCGAACAGCGCCGCGATCTGGTCGTCGTGCGCCACGTCGCACGGCAGCACCGGCGCGCTGCCGAAATCGGCCGCCAGCTTGACCACGCGGTCCTTCAGCTCGTCGTTGACGTAGGTGAACGCGAGCGTCGCGCCTTCGCGCTGGCACGCATGCGCGATGCCGTAGGCGATCGAGCGATTGGACAGCAAGCCGGTGATCAGGATTTTCTTGTCCGGCGAGAAATCCCATGGCGATCCTTGTCGATTGATGCGCCGGCGCGGCAACCGCCGCTCGTGGACGCAGGCAGGGTCTAGAACTTCTCGATGACGCCGCAGGCGAGCCAGTCGTTGGCCACGCCGAATTCGGGTTTGGGATCGGGATCGAGCTTGCCGTGAACAACGACTGAATGCCCGGTGACGTCGTTCGCCGCCCCGGTAGCGACCGACAGGCCCGTTACCTGGGCCTCGAGAGTCGCCTGTTCCTCGTGGCGCACGACGATGTTCGGCAGTTCCCCCGAGCGTCGCGCGCCAGGAGTGGCACCCTTGGCGTTCCAGACCGGCCCGGCGCTGGCCGCGTTCGGCGAGCTGCAGTTGCCGGTCTCGTGAATGTACAGGCTGTGCGGTCCGCCGGGGAGATTGAACACGTTAGCCAGCACCGCGACCTTATCGCCGCGCTGGGTGAACATGACCGTACCGTGGGTGATGCTGCCGTTCTTGGACACCAGTCCGAGCGAGCGCCTGATTGCCGGTGGCGGGAACTATGGCGCCCATCACCGGTTGATTGATCGTGCAGGCGCCCAGGATGAGACCCGCCACCGATACAGCGGTCGCGCACAGCGGCAGCTGCGAAGGCCAAAGCCTCATCAACGCTTTCGGATGACTCCGCAGGCGACGCGGGCGCCGGAATTGCCGGTCGGCTGCGTCGCGTAATCGTCCGCGTCCTTGTGCACTATGACCGCCTTGCCGACGATGTCGGTGACGCCGGCGCCGACGCTCATCGGCGCCAGTTCGCCTTGGAAGCTCGCGTTGCCCGAGGCGTCGGCGACGAGCGCCGGCATGTCACCGACGTGGTGCTCGGCGGATGCCGGATTGCCGTGCGGCTTGGCCGTCGGATTGAAGTGCCCGCCTGCGCTCATGCCGTCGCTCGAGCTGCAGTCGCCTTTTTCGTGGACGTGGAAGCCGTGCGTACCCGGCGCGAGGCCGGACACCTTGGCGTCGACGAAAACCTTGTCGCCGCGCTGCTCGAATCCGATCGTGCCTTTGGCGCTGTTTCCGGCCGTTGGATCGAGTGCGGCGACCGCGGACTGTTGGTGCGTCGTCATCGCCGCGCACGCCGCCAGCACGGCAACGGTCGAAATGAGCATCGGTCGTTTCATCGAATCTCCTTATGCATCGTCGATTATCGGCCACAAGGCGGAGCCACGCCTGTCGGTCGCATCATAAGCGAAGCGCCTTGCGTTGCCAACGCGAAGCCCCTGCAAGTCGTCGCCTGCGCGGTTCGCGGCCAGTCGAATGCTATCGAATCGGCCCGGCGATGCGTTACACTTCACTTGAGCCGGATACGAAGCTGCTGTCCCACCGCTGATCGGCGAAAGACCTGCCCGCCCACCCGTCCGGACCGCCCTGGTCGCATCGCGTCGCTATCGTTCGGCCTGACGCTCGCTTTATCAATTCGGAGGGAACAATGTTTTTTCAGAAGCTACTCCATATTCGCGCTGTCGCTCCTGATTCCGTTGTCGGCGCCGCAGAAAGCCGATGCGATCAGTTGCTCAAGGCTTTCGGCAACCAGCTTGCCGACGCCACCTGTTTCGTCAGCACCGATCTCACCACCAACAATCCGGACGACGACGCCGGCGAACAATTCGTTGCCCGGCGTGCCGGCCTTCGCATTCACGCCGATCACTGATCGCAGCGTCATCGCGCCGAGCGCGGCCAAGAAGACTCCGATCACCAAGCGTCGTCCCCGGCGTGCAGATCAACGCGCGCATCGCTTCGGACCCGACCGGCCAGGGCCGATTCCTGCTGCGGCTGCCCGACAACTGGAACGGACGTCTGGTCGTCGCCGGCGCATCCGGCACGCGCAGCGAATTCAACGGGGACTTCGCCTGGAGCGACTATGTCGTGCAAAAGGGCTATGCCTACGCGTCGCAGAACAAGGGCGTGCTCAACCTTTACTCTCACGACGCGCCGCAGACCCGCTGGCATGCAGGCTGAATCCGGTCGTCGCCGTTCTATGTCCATTTCTACGACAACGACCCGGGCAGCCATTCACGCGCTGGGCGGATTTCATGATCCAGGCGGCGCAGCTGGCGCGGACCGGCGTCAAGGCCGGCTATGGCAAGTGGCCGACGCTACACGTACGCGGTCGGCACGTCGAACGGCGGCTACCAGGTGCGCCGCGCGGTCGAGCTGGCGCCCAAGCTGTTCGACGGCGGCGTCGACTGGGAAGGCACATTCGTCGATGAGCACGCGCCGAACCTGCTCACCGATCTGCCGCCCGCGGTCCTCAACTATCCCGACTACGTGGCATCGCGGCTTCAACCCGACCAGCACGGCAGCGAAGAACATCGTGGCCGCCGGCTATCCGCCGGACATCGTCGTCGACGCGGCGCCGACGTCGCATCGCTTGGGGCAACTATTCGGACGTCGTTCTGGGAAGTCACGCAGTGCCAGTGGCAGAAGCGCCTCGACCCGGCATATGACACCTATGGCAGCGGCACCGGCACCTACAACTACGTCAGCCGGCTGTCGGTTTCCGACGTGGGCGACAAGATGGCTGACTTCGCGACCACGGGTCTGATCCAGCGCCCGCTGATCACCGTCGCCGGTACGATGGACGCGCTGCTGCCGATCGACCACCACGCGCGCGCCTACGCCCGCAAAGTCGCCAGCGAGCTCGACGACGCCGCGACACGGCGGCAGATCCGAAGAGGCCGGCGTACCGGCTGTACGAAGTGCAGAACGGCAATCACATCGAGACCTACCAGGACACGTTCCCGCAACTCGAGCTGATCGAGCCCCATGCGCAGCGAGCGTTCGACCTGCTCGTTCTGCAGGTCGAGCAAGGCGTTCCGCTGCCACCCGACCAGTGCATCCCGCGCGGCGGCGCGATCGCCAGCGGGCCGAGTCAGCCCGGCCATTGCGCGGCTCTGTTCGCGCCCTGAGGAGGCGACCAGCGCCCGGCGACGGCCGCCAGCGCTGAAACGGGTAAAATGACGCGGCCGCCCCAAGTGGGCGGCCGTTTCTTTTTGCGAGTTGCTTGCGAGCCCCCATGTCGTCGATGACCCCGCAGGAAATCGTCCACGAGCTGAACAAGCACATCGTCGGCCAGGACGCGGCCAAGCGCGCCGTCGCCATCGCGCTGCGCAATCGCTGGCGGCGCCAGCAGGTCGCCGATCCGCTGCGGCAGGAGATCACGCCGAAGAACATCCTGATGATCGGACCGACCGGCGTCGGCAAGACCGAGATCGCACGCCGACTGGCGAAGCTCGCCGACGCCCCGTTCATCAAGGTCGAGGCGACCAAGTTCACCGAGGTCGGCTACGTCGGGCGCGACGTCGACACGATCATCCGCGATCTCGCCGAGACGGCGATCAAGCAGACACGCGAGTCCGAGGCGCGCAAGGTTCGCGATCGCGCCGCGGACGCTGCCGAGGAGCGCGTGCTCGATTCGCTGCTGCCGCCTGCGCGCGAAGTGAACTTCGACGACATGCAACCGACCGATTCGGCCGCGCGTCAGAAATTCCGCAAGATGCTGCGCGAAGGCAAGCTCGACGACAAGGAGGTCGAAGTCGAGCTCGCGGCATTGCCGACGCAGATGGAGATTCTCGCGCCGCCAGGCATGGAAGACCTGACCAGCCAGATCCAGGGCATGTTCCAGCAGATGTCGGGCGGCAAGCGCAAGCTCAAGAAAATGAGTGTCGGCGAAGCGATGAAGGCGCTGATCGACGAGGAGGCGAGCAAGCTGATCAACGACGACGAGCTCAAGACCAAGGCGCTCAACAACGTCGAGCAGAACGGCATCGTCTTCCTGGACGAGATCGACAAGATCGCCAGCCGCCAGGAAATGCACGGCGCCGACGTGTCGCGACAGGGCGTCCAGCGCGATCTGTTGCCGCTGGTCGAGGGCACGACGGTCGCGACCAAATACGGGATGATCAAGACCGACCACATCCTGTTCATCGCCAGCGGCGCGTTTCATCTGTCCAAGCCGTCGGACCTGATCCCCGAGCTGCAAGGGCGTTTTCCGATCCGCGTCGAGCTCGCATCGCTGTCGGTCGACGATTTCGAGCAGATCCTGACGGCGACCGACGCCTGCCTGACGCGCCAGTATCAGGCGCTGCTCGCCACCGAGCACGTCGATCTCGATTTCCAGGCGGACGGCATCCGCCGGCTCGCCGAAATCGCCTATGCGGTCAACGAAAAACAGGAGAACATCGGCGCACGGCGGCTGTACACGGTGATGGAGCGGCTGCTCGATGAGGTCTCGTTCAGCGCCGCCAGGCTCGATGGCCGCACGATCACCATCGATGCCGCCTACGTGGACGAACGGCTCGCCGGGATCGTCAAGGACGACAACCTGTCGCAATACATTCTGTGACTGCAAAGGACCCGGCGCCGATTTTCTTTCAGATCTCGCCGGCTATTCCGATTCGCATGACGAGAAATCGAACCTGACGCCGTCATGGTCGAGCGCATCCTCGGCATCATCCTGCCGGTATTCAGCGTCATCCTGCTGGGCTACTTCTACGCCCGCCGCGCCAATCCGGACATGACCTGGGTCAATCGAATCAACATGAACGTGCTGGCGCCAGCGCTGATTTTCAGCGCGCTGGCGAGCAAGGACTTCGATCTCGCCGCCAATCGCGTGCTGATCGTCGGCGCTATCGGCGTGGTGCTCGGCTCGGGCCTGCTCGCGTGGCCTTTCGCGCGGCTGCTGCACGAGGATCCGCGCACGTTCGTGCCGCCGATGATGTTCAACAACTGCGGCAACATGGGCCTGCCGTTGGCGGTGCTGGCATTCGGCCAGCCGGGGCTGTCGGCGATGGTCGCGGTGTTCACGATCTCCAACCTGCTGCACTTCACACTGGGCGTGCACATCGTCAACCGGCACGCTGCATTCTGGCCGATCTTCAGGAACCCGATGGTGATCGCGACCTTCGTCGGCTTCGCCTTCGCGCTCGTCCACCCGCCGGCGCCCGACTGGCTGATGCTCGCGATCCGCATGACCGGCGACGCGATGATCCCGCTGATGCTGATCTCGCTGGGCGTGCGCATGGCGACCGTCAGCTGGGGCGGCTGGAACCTCGGCGTCATCGGCGCGCTGGTCTGCCCGTTGACCGGCATCGCGATGGCGGCGCTGCTCGCGCCTGCGCTGGGCCTGGACGCGACGCAGGCGGGGCTGTTGATCCTGTTCGGCTGCCTGCCGCCGGCGGTGCTCAACTTCATGGTCGCCGAGCAGTACAACCAGGAGCCGGGCAAGGTGGCTTCGATCGTCCTGATCGGGAATGGCGCGTCGATCGTTTTCGTGCCGATCGCGCTGTCGCTGGCGTTGCGTTAGATAAGGTCGCTCGTCCGCCGGAAAGATCGAACACCGCACCGGTCGCGAACGAGCAGTCCTCCGAGCAAAGCCACGCGATCTGCGCGGCGATCTCCTCGACGGTGCCGAAGCGCCGCATCGGGATCCGCGCCAGGATCTCCTTCTCACGCTCCGCCGAAATGCCTTCGGCCATCGGCGTCGCGACGATCGCGGGCGTCACGGTGTTTACCGGGATGCCCGATTCGGCGAGCTCCTTGCCCAGCGTCTTGGTCAGCGAGACGATGCCCGCCTTCGACGCCGCGTAGGCGGCGGCGCGCGGCATCCCCTCCTTGGCCTGGATCGACGAGACGTTGACGATGTGCCCGCGCTGGCCGGTCCTCGGGTCCGGCGTATTGGCCAGCAGCAGCGGCACGATGACCCGGCAGCAGATGAAAGTTCCGGTCAGGTTGATGTCGAGCACGCGGCGAAAATCGTCGGTGCTGTGTTCCCAGGTGTTGGACACCGGGCCGAGAATCCCGGCGTTGTTGATCAGGAAATCGATGCGGTCGAAGCGCTTCAGAACCGCCTTGGCGGCAGCGGTGACGGCGGCTTCGTCGGTCGTGTCGACAGCAAGCCCGAGCGCGCGCTCGCCCAGCAGCTGCGCGGCCGCCGCGACGCCGGCAGCATCGCGGTCCCACAGCGCGATCGATGCCCCCGACGCATGCAGGCGCGCCGCGATCGCCCGTCCGAAGCCGCCGGCGCCTCCGGTGATGATGGCCGTGCGGCCGGTAAAATCGTATCTGACCATGGAGGCACCGCCAGCAATGTTGTGCGCGATCGGGCAAACGGCGGAACGCCGGTTGACACGCGTCGTTGGCCAAATTATACGGTTAGGTGGGCTACAATTGCGCAGTGCATCAGTAGATGCACGCAGCTGTTCTGTTACGCTGCGAATCTGTGATTTTCTCTTTTCTCCTCAGGGGCGTGATTGCGCACTCAAGAAAGAGCTGGAGTGATTCTGCCTAGCGTATCTCTGAAGGCAATAGTCGTCGGAGCAGCAACGCTGTTGTGCAGTTTTTGCGCGCAGGCGCAATCGGCTGATCGTCCCGTCTGGCGAATCGGCGATGCTTGGACGTATCGCTCGATGGTGCTGCCGTCATACGAGGCCCCGGCCACGACGACAACGACGCAGTACGAGATCCGAGTAGGCAGCGTGAACGCCACACACTACCTGCTGAAGCGCACTCAAGCGTCGGAGGGTGCGGCGACAAACCAGCGCTGGTCCCTCGACATCAATCGCCTGAGTCGGATTCGTTCTACCGACCAGTGGCAGGAATTTCGTCGGTACCAGTGGCCCCTCGCTCAAGGCAAAACCTGGGACGCGCCATACGAAGGCGCGGACGTCGATACGAGCTGGAGCGTCAGCGTGCAAGGCTGGGAAGACGTGACCGTTCCCGCCGGGACCTTCAGGGCGATTCGAATCGACCTGAAACGCACCAACTCGGGTGGTCGTCGGACGGTGAAGCAGGAAACCCTCTGGTACGCGCCTGCCGTCAAGCGGCATGTGAGGTTGGAAGAACACGAATACGTCGCCGGCTACCACATGAAGCATACGGTGGAAGAGCTGGTTCGCTTCGTCGCAGCAGAATAGGTGCTCTGCACTTGATTTTCGGCCAGTCTCCGATAGAAACCGCGGCCCGACACCTCGTTGCGGCGCGAAACGCGCGGCAGCCCGGCGCGAGGCTACCCGTCTCGTGCCGGCCGGTGGACGCCGACGAGGGCCTCGCGATACAGCGCCGCGTGGGGGAGATCCTGGCGATCCCGATCGGCGGCTGGAAATGCTCGGTGCCGACATCCGGAGCGAAAGATCGCCGCAGCGCCGATTTTCGCGCCGACGATCATCAGCGTGGCGCCCTGCCCGATCGTGCCGATCGCCGGCAAGGCGCGCGTCGAGCCCGAGATAGCCTTCGTGCTCGCGCGCGATCTGCCGGCGCGCGCGACGCCGTACGACGAGGCCGACGTGCGCGCGGCGATCGGTGAAGCGAGGCTGGTTCTCGAGCTGATGGGACCGCGCTATGCCGATCCGGCGGCGGTCACGTTTCCCGAGCTGCTGGCCGACAGCATCGCCAACCAGGGACTGTTTGCCGGGCCGGTGTTATCCAATCCGTACGGGCTTTCGCTCGACTCTTTCGCCATCGTCATCGACGGCGCCGACGGAACGCTGATAACCCGCGAGGGCAGGCATCCGGACGGACATCCGCTGCGGCCGCTGTACTGGCTGGCGAATTTTCTCGCCGCCGGCGGCTATGGCGAAGGCGTATCGCTGAAGGCGGGCCAGATCGTCACGACCGGCTCGTATTGCGGCGTCGTCGACGTTCCGCTGGAAACGGCGCTGGTCGTTCGTTACGGCGATCTGGGCACGCTCGATGTGCAGTTCTCTGCTGCCGGATAAATCATGAGCCTGGCCGGATCGGGCGCGGTTTGCATCTGGCACGACATCGCGCCGGAAGCCACCGACGAGTTCTATCAGTGGCACAACCGCGAGCACATGCCCGAGCGCGTCGGCATACCCGGCTTCCTGCGCGGCAGGCGCTATATCGCGGTCGCCGGCGCGCCTGCGTATTTCAATTTATACGAAGCCGAAAGCACCGGGATTCTCGGCGGCAAGGATTATCTGGAACGGCTGAACGCCCCGACTGCGTGGACGCAGCGCGTCGTACCTTCGTTTCGGCGAGTCTCGCGCTCGATCTGCCGCGTCGCCTACAGCGAAGGCGTCGGCCAGGGCGGCTTCATCCTGACACAGCGCTTCGAGCTTGCCGCTGACGATCGTACCGTCACGCTCGAGACGCTGTCTGCGCAGCTCTTGCCGCCGCTGGTCGAGCGCAAGGGCGTCGCCGGCGTGCATCTTTGCCTCGCCGATGAAACGATCAGCAGGATCGAGACCGCCGAAAAAAAAGCACGGTCGGATGCGACTGCGATTCCCGGCTGCATCGTGCTGATCGAGGGAATCTCCGAGGCTGACGTCCGCGACCCCGGCGAGTCGCTGGCGGACGATGTGCGCGCCATGCTGGGCGGATCGCCGCCTTGTATCGATACCTCGATCTACCAGCTGCAGCACTCGCGCTCGAAGTCGCCGTAACGGCGGCTGTCGCACGAGCCTGCTAGCCGGCTGCGGCGGCAGAGGACGATGGCTTGGCTCCGACGCGATCGCGCCGCCACGCCGCCAGCATCGCGTCGATGCCGTGTTCCAAACGCGTCGCCGGCGCGAAACCGAGCGCAGCCTGCAGACCGTCGTTGCGCAGCGTCCAGCCGCTCGCGGGGACAGCGACCGCCTGGTACTCGACCTGCACGTCCGGATGACGGAGCTGCAGGTGCGCGATCGCGTCGCGCATCGTACGCCGATCGCCAACGACATTGAACACCGCGAACCGCGTCAGCTGCGCCGAGAGCGCACGCAACAGCACTTCGGCGGCGTCGTCGACGTAAGTCCAGTCGATCGGCCCGGTAAAGTCGGGGACGACAACGTGACGATCGCCGCGGGCGAAGCGCTCGACCACCTGCTGCGCGACGCGCCAGCCGCGCTCTCGTCCGGGGCCGTAGACCCAGCCGAACCGCAACGCGAGAGAGGCAGGGTAGCCGTCGAGGGCGCTGAGCGCCCGGCACAGATGTTCGCCCGCCGCCTTGGTGGCGCCGTATACGGTCAGCGGCCGGAGCGCGACATCGTCGCCGCTGCCCTCGGCACAGGGGCCGACGGCGGCGATCGAGCTTGCGTACACGATGCGTTGCACCGCTGCGGCGCGAGCAGCCGCGAATACCGCGGCGGTGCCGCCGATGTTGACGCGCACTGCCGCTGCGGGATCGTCCGCTGCGGCATCGGTCAATAGAGCCGCGAGGTGCACGACGACTTCGGGACTGACCCGCGCCATCGCTGCCGCCAGCGCTGGAACGTCGGTAACATCGCATTGGACGTCGGCCTCGCCGCCCAGATCGACGGTCGTCACCTGGTGTCCCGCGCCCCGCGCGCGGACAGCGAAGGCCTGGCCGAGGAAGCCGGCGCCTCCGGTCACCAGCGTTCGCACTGTCAGTACTTGATGACGCCCATGCGCAGAAAGGCGCGGTGGATGCGCTCCGCATAGGCGTTGAAGCTCGCGTCCTCGCCCAGTACGGCAGGACGCGGACGCGGCAAGTCGATCGCGATCTCGTCGACGATGCGACCCGGGTTCGGCGACATGACCAGCACCCGGTCGGACAGGCCGATCGCTTCTTCGATGCTATGGGTGATGAACAGCACGGTCTTGCGCGTCTCCATCCAGAGGAGCTCGAGGTCGTGCCGGATCTGGGTCCGCGTGATCGCATCGAGCGCGCCGAACGGCTCGTCCATCAGCAGGATCGACGGCTGGTGGATCAGGGCGCGGGCGATCGACACGCGCTGCCGCATGCCGCCGGACAATTGGCGCGGATAGCGGTCGCGGGCGGGCTCGGGAATGCCGAGCTTGCCCAGGATGCGCGATGCCTCCTCGCGGGCGCGCCGCGAGCGGCAACCGGCGAATCTGCGCCTGCAACAACACATTGTCCAACGCGCTGCGAAACTCGAGCAACAGGTGATCCTGGAAGACGATGCCGACGTCGGTCAGCGGCCGCTGCAGCACTTCGCCGCCGACGACAAGCTCGCCACGTGCTGGCGGGAACGAGTCCTGCCGTGATCAGCATCAGCGTGCTCTTGCCGCAGCCCGAGGGGCCGATCAGGCTGACGAATTCGCCGCCCCGTATGTCGAACGACACGTCCTCGAGCGCGGTGAACATTCCCTCCTTGCCGGCGAACCGCTTGCCGACGGCGCGGCTCACGATCGAAGCGCCGCCGACGGCCGCGGACGGCCGCGCTTCGATCGCGGTCGGAGCCTGCACTGTCAGCACTTCGGCGCGTTGGCCGGCAGGAAATCGTTGCTGTAATAATCGCCTATCGGTTTGTCCTTCGGCAGATTGAGATACATCGTCAGCAAGTCGAACGTCGTCTGCCAGTTCTTGTCGGGCACCCGTCCCAGAGATGTCGCGCCGGGCGCGCAGACCAGGAGCAGGTCGACATTGAGCTGCTTCAGGATCTGATCCTTGCTCGCGGACGGGAATTGCTCGATGACCGCCGCCGCCGCCGCATCGGGGTTCTTGCGCGCTTCGTCCCAGCCCTTGAGGCTCGCTGCGACGAAGTTCCGGTACAGATCGGGGCTTTCCTTCAGCCGGTCGTCGCGGGCCACGATCGACAAGCCGACGGTCGGCACGCCGACGTCGCGATAGAAGATATCGTTGACCTTGAATCCGCGATCGCGCATCTGGACGCTCTGGAAATCCGCACCGGCAAGGATCGCATCGACCTTCTTTTCCAGCAGCGCCCCCACCAGTGCGGCCGGGTCGATGTTGACGATATCGAGCTTCGTCTTGTCGAGCTTGTTTTCCGCCAGGATCGCGTCGAGCAGCGTCGTCTGCGCGGTTCCCGGCTGAACGGCCAGCTTCTTGCCGACCAGGTCCTTCGGCGACTTGATGCCGGAGCCTTCGATCGAGATGATCGCGAAGCCGTTGGTTTGCAGTATCGGCGCGATGATCTTCAGCGGGGCGCCTTTGGATCGGATCTGCATCGCTGCCGGCGCGTCGGCAAAACCGACGTCGGTCTGGCCGGTCGCGACCTGTTGCGCGGTGGTCGCAGAGCCCTTGCCTTCCTCGATCGTCAAATCGATGCCCACATCCTTGTAGTAGCCGAGCTTCTTGGCGAGCATGAAACCGGCCTGCGGCCCGCCGGCGAGAAAGTTGAGCGTCAGCCTCATCGGCTTGGCTTGCTGCGCGACAGCCGGCAGCGCAAGGCTGGCCAGGACCGCGATTGCGGCAACGAATAGCTTTTTAGTCATCGTCCCCTCCGGTGGTGTTTATCGCGAATGCGGCTCAATGACCGTGCAGCCAGGGCATGCACAGGCGCTCGAGCAATTGTACGGCGTAGCTGAACACGATACCGATCGCCGACAACGCTACCAGGACCGCGAAAATCAGCGGCATGTCGAGATAGCTGGTGGCGCGCAGCAGCAGGTAGCCGAGGCCCGAGTTCGACCCGACGAACTCGGCGACGATGGCGCCGGTGGCGGCGAAGACGATCGAAACCTTGAAGCCGCCGAAAATGTGCGCGATTGCCGACGGGAGGCGGATGTAGCGGAACGTCTGTCCGGCGTTGGCGCCCATCGACCGCGTAAGGTACAGGACGCGTTCGTCCAGAGCCCGGAAACCGGTCATGCTGGCGACCAGCGTCGGGAAAAAGCAGAGCAGGAAAGTGAGCAGCACCTTCGGAAACGGCCCGAATCCGAACCAGACGACGAACAGCGGCGCGACCGCGATTTTCGGAATCAGCTGGAAAAAAACGATCAGCGGGTACAGCGATCGCTCCAGCCACTTGAAGGATACGATCATCAGCCCGAGCGGAACGCCGATCGCAGCCGCAAAAAGGAATCCGAGCAGGACCTCGCTCGCCGTCACCAGCGTGTGTTGCCAGATCAGCGCCCGCGACTCCACCAGCTTGGACAGGAACTCCGTCGGCAGCGGCAGGATGTATTCCGGGACGCCGAACAGCCGCACCAGGAACTGCCACGCCACCAGCAGCACGGCAAAGGTCGCGATCGGAAGCAGCACGGCGGAAATGCGATCGCGCGCCTTGGTCGGTGGCGGGGCGGCGACCGCCAGCTGCTCTCCGGCCGCCGCTGCGACCGGCGTTGCCGATGGGTGCGGCGCGACCGGCGCGACCGGATCGAGGCTCACTCGCGCGGTCCGTCGGCGGTGCCGGGCTCGGCGCGCAACGCCCAGGTGCCGTAGCCGGCGGGCAGGTTGATCTCGATCAGCTCCAGGTCATCCGACCGGTCGACAACGTTGTGCGCCACGCCTGCCGGTTGCGACAGCGAGGAACCCGCGCTGACCCTGACCGCTTCGTTCATGCCAGCGTAGCGAAACTCGATCCAGCCTCGGAGAACGTAGACGAAATGCGCGCTCATGTCGTGCCAGTGCCAGCCGGTCTCGGCCTCGAAGGGGAGAACGGCCCGGATGTGCTTGGCGCCGATCATGCCGCCGCTCGCCGCAGCCCAGCCCAGATCACGATATTCGACGTCGGCGCGCGGGCCGTCGCGGGTGAAGCCCTGGTCGCTGAGAGCGAGACGGGTCAACGCCTGTGCGAGCATCCGCGGGCCCTCGTAACGCGGAGGGAAGCCGGTGCCGCTGTCGCCATGACGATAGGCGCCTTCGTCAGCAGCGGGGATCGACTCGTGCAGGGGTTCGGTCATTGCGGAAACTCCGGATCACAATAAGCCGCCCCGCCGCGAGCGGTCAAGCGGCGGCGCAATGGCGCACTAATCGAGCGTGCTGCGGAACGTCGTGAGTCCGATTGCCATGATGACGAGGCCGAACAGCGCGATCGGCCATGCCTCGGGCCAGATTTCCGCCCAGCCGTTCGCCTTGAGCAGGACGCCGCGCACGATGCGCAGGAAGTGCGTCAGCGGCAGCGCTTCGCCGATCAGCTGGGCCCAGCCGGGCATGCCGCGGAACGGGAACATGAATCCCGACAGCAGCATCGAAGGCAGGAAGAAGAAAAAAGTCATCTGCATCGCCTGCAACTGATTGCGCGCGACCGAAGATATCGTCAGCCCGAGCATCAGATTCGCGGCGATGAACAGCAGCACCGAAAGATAGAGCACGGTGACGCTGCCCTGGATCGGCACGCTGAACAGTGCGCGCGCCAGCACCAGCACGATCGTCACCTGGAGCAAGCCGATCAGGATGTAGGGCACGATCTTGCCGGTCATCACCTCGAGCACCGTCGCCGGGGTCGCCAGCAGGTTCTCCATCGTGCCGCGTTCGCGTTCGCGCGTGATCGCGAGCCCCGTCATCATCACCATCGTCATCGTCAGGATCACGCCCATCAGGCCGGGAACGATGTTGTACTGGGTGACCGCCTCGGGGTTGTAGCGCGGATGCACGATGATGCTGAACGCGGCCGGCGTCCCGGCCAGCGGCGAGAGCGATCCGGTGAGATCGTGGCTCAGCACCGTCTGCGCGAGCTGGTTGACGGCGGACAGCGCGTTGCCCGTTGCCGTAGGATCGGTCGCATCGGCCTCGATCAGCATCGCCGGGCGCTCGCCTCGAACCAGCCGGCGCGAAAAATCAGCCGGTATGCTCACGACGAACTGCGCCTTGCCGACGGCGAGCATCCGGTCCGCATCGTCCTCGTCCTTCGCTTCGCCGATGAAGTCGAAGTAGCTGCTGTTCTGAAGGCCGGCGAGAATGCTGCGCGAGAATTCGCTGCGGTCGGCAACCAGCAGCGCGGTCGGCAGGCGCTTGGGGTCCGAGTTGATGGCGAAACCGAACAGCACCAGCTGCACGACCGGGATGCCGACGATCATGCCGAACGTCAGGCGATCGCGCTTGAGCTGGATGAACTCCTTGCCGACGATGCCCAGCCAGCGCGAAAACGAGAACAAGCCGTCGTTCATTTGGCCTGGACCTTCGGCGCCGCCGCCGTCGACGTTTCGGCCGCTGCCGGCGCGTCGTCCGCGTCGCGCATCAGGTGAATGAACACATCCTCGAGACCCGGCTCGACTTCGCGCCATTCACGCCCGGCTTCTTTCATCAGCGGGGCGAGCGCCGCCTTGAGCGCCTCGCGATTCGACCCGGTGACGTGGAGCGCGTTGCCGAATGCGGCGACCTGCTCGACCGCCGGAACGACGCGCAGTCGCTCGGCCAGCGCCGGCAGATCGGTACCGGTGATCTCCCAGGTCGCCAGCGACTGGCTGGCGATGACCTCTTCAGCGGTCCCTTGCACCAACAGCTTGCCGTACAGGATGTAGCCGAGCTTGTGGCAGCGCTCGGCTTCGTCCATGTAGTGCGTGCTGACCAGCACGGTGATGCCGCGCGCGGCGAGCGCGTGCAACTCCTCCCAGAAATCGCGCCGGGCCTTCGGATCGACGCCCGCGGTCGGCTCGTCGAGCAGGAGCAGCTGCGGGTCGTGCAGCAGGCACGCTGCGAGCGCGAGACGCTGCTTCCAGCCGCCTGACAGCGACCCCGCCAGCTGCTTGGCGCGGCTCGCGAGGCCCAGATGCTCGAGCGCCTGGTCGACCCGCTCAGCGCCGTCGGGCATGCCGTACATCCGCGCGATAAAGCGCAGGTTCTCGCGAATCGTCAGGTCTTCCCAGAACGAAAAGCGCTGCGTCATGTAGCCGACATGGCGCTTGATCTCCCGGGTTTGCTGCCGGATGTCGTAGCCGAGGCAGGTGCCTTCGCCGCTGTCGGGCGTCAGCAGGCCGCACAGCATGCGGATCGACGTCGTCTTGCCGCTGCCGTTCGGGCCGAGGAAGCCGAAGATTTCGCCGCGGCGCACCGTCAAGGTCAAATCCTTGACCGCGTGATTTTCGCCGAAGTGCTTGTTCAGGCCGCGCACGTCGATGACGACGTCGCTGTTGGCCGTACCTTGCCCGTTGCTCGTCACTGCTTCGCCATCGACACGTACGACAGAGGCTCCCTGGCGAATCGCTCGACGCAGGCCAGCGAACAGAACCAGTAGGTTCGCTTGTCGAAATGAAGATCGCCGGCGGCCCGACGCTTGTCGACCTGCATCTTGCAGACCGGATCGATCGCATATTCGCGCGCGCAGCCGGACAGAACGACTTCATACAGATCGACCGGGTACGGCAGGTTTTTCATCGAAAACGAGCCCTGATGCTCGATTTCGACGCCCGGCGTTTGCGCCTCGATCAGCGCGTCGGCAACCTGCCTGGTGCACAGGATCTGGCCGCCGGTGGCGTGCGCGGCGACCCGCGCCGCGAGATTCACCGTCGATCCGAAATGGCGATCTTCTCGCAGCAACGCAGCGCCATGATGCAGGCCGGCGCGAACCACCGGGAAGTTCCGGCGATCGGCGATCGCCATGTAGAGTCGCGACAGCGCATCGTTGGCGACCAGGGGGTCGGGAAACACGAGGAACGCGCAGTCGCCCGTCAGCGACTGCAATCGACCCGAGGGCTCGATCGAAGCCCGGACCATTGCGCTGAACTCGTCCAGAAGATCCGCCGCCGCGTGCTCGCCATGGGTATCGGTCAGCGCAGTGTAGCCGGCGATGTCGACGAAGCAGAAGGTCGCTTCGATCGTGACGCCTGCATTCATCGACGTGATGGCATACCGAAGCGCGTGCCTCGCGTAGCCTCCTGCCACGGTACCTGGTCGATGTGGAACGATTGAAAGCGCCCGGTACCTTTGTCGTCGTGGGCCTATTGCTCACTTCGGTTCTCTCCGCTCGACTTGGTAAGTCTAGTTGGACTTGGGCAGCACCACATCGACCGGCTGCCCCGCGTTGAGCTTCGCCGCCACGTCCGCCGCGGGCTTCGCTTCGACCAGATAGACGAGCTTGGCGCGATTCTCCTTCGAGTACAGCACCGGCGGCGTGAATTCGGCGCGGTCGGAGATGAAGCTCACCGTTGCGCTCATCGGGGCGCCGCAGCCATCGCAGTCGAAATTGACGGTTTGCCCCGGCTTGATTCGTCCCAGCTCCGTTTCGGGGACGAAGAAACGGATCTTGACGTTGGCCGCGGGGAGCAGGCTCGCGACGACACCGCCTGCCGGAACCCAGTCGCCGACGACGTAGTAGGTATCGCTGACGTGCGCCGCCGTGGGCGCCGCGATCGCGCGCTGCGACAAGCGCCAGTCGGCTTGAGCCAGCGCCTGACGCGCGCCGGCGGCATCGGCTTCGGCGGCGCGGATCTCGTCCGGACGCCCCGGCAGCCTCGCCGTCGCGACCGACGCCTGCAATTGCGAAACCGCGGCGTCATCGCGCTGCAATTGCGTGCGCACGTCATCCAGCGCGGCCTTGCTGATGAAGCCCGATTTGAACAGCGCTTCCTGACGCCGCAAGTTCGCCGCGGAAAGCTCGCGTGCCGCCTGCGCTTGACGCAATTGCTCGGCGACCATCTCGACTTCGGGCGCGCGCTTTCCCGTCATCAGATTGGCCAGCCGCGCCTCCGCCGCCTGCAGCTGCTGCTCGGCCTGGCGGCGTGCCGCGATTTCATTGTCGCTTTCCAGCGCAAACAGCGGCGCGCCGGAAGCGACCTGCGCACCTCGCTGCACCGCCAGCTTCTGCAGCGTGCCCGCGAACGGCGCCGCGACTCGCACGTATTCGCCCTCGACGTAGCCTTGCAGCGCACGCTCCGCCGGCGGTCCGCAGCCCGCGAGACACAGGCCGGCGGCGAGCGCGATCAGGCGGCCGCGAGCGGTCGGCATCGTTGTCTCCGTTGAGTCGTTGTGGCCGGCGAAGCATACCGCAGGGCCCGGAAAACGCCAGCGAACGCCGATCGGCCAGTCCGGCGGCGCTCCCGTCGGAGCGAGGATGCTAACTCGAATGCAGCGTGCCGATCGCGGCCAGCACTTCCTGCTTGCTCAGGAGCTCCGACAACAGCAGCGGCGCTTTATCCGGCCGGTACAGGACGTAAACCGGCACGCCGTCCCGTCCCAGCGCAGCAAGCGCGGCGCCGATTACCGGATCGCGGCGCGTCCAGTCGGCGCGCACCAGCGCGACGTTGCCTTGCGCGAATGCCTGACGCACGGCATCGGTGTTCAGGACCAGACGCTTGTTGACCTGGCAGGTGACGCACCACGCGGCGGTGAAATCGACGAACACCGGCTGGCCCGCGGCGACGAGCTGCGCAACGCGCTGCGGCGTGTAGTCCTGCCACGGCTCCGACGCGGTGACCGCTGGCTTCGCGCCCTCGCTTGCAACACCTGCGGCCACCGGCCAGCCGACGACCATTGCGGCGGCAAGGCTTGCGATCGCCGCAGCACCCCAGGCGCGCGCGCCGCCGGTGCGCATCGTCTGCCAGGCCCAGAGCGCCAGCGCGACCATCAACAAGGTCGCGGCGAGCCGTGCGACCGCGTCGTTGTCGAGCTGCGCGCCCAACACCCAGGCCAGCCAGATCACCGTCGCGTACAGCGGAAATGCGAGCAGCTGCCTCAGGCGGCGCATCCACGCCCCCGGTTTCGGCAGCTTTGAGCGCCATGCGGGGAAATACGCGAGCGCCAGATACGGCAGCGCCATGCCGACGCCGAGCGTCGTAAAGACGATCCATGTCGACGCGATCGAGCTCGTCAGCGCGTAACCGAGTGCGGCGCCCATGAACGGCGCCGAGCAGGGCGAGGCGATGACGACGGCGAGCACGCCCGACAAGGCATCGTTGACGTACGGATTCTTCGCGTTCCAGCCGGCGAGCGACGACGGCAGCAACAGACGAATCTCGAACAGGCCCGACAGATTCAGCGCGAGCACGAAGAACAGCAGCGCAAGGCCGGCGACGACCACCGGCGACTGAAGCTGGAAGCCCCAGCCGAGCTGCGATCCGGCCGCGCGCAGCGCAACGAGCACGGCAGCGAGCAGCCAGAACGAAACGACGACTCCCGCCGCGAATGCAAGGCCATGCTTGCGCATCGTCGCGCGATCGCCGCCGTGCGCGGCGAAACCCAGAACCTTCAGCGACAGCACCGGGAACACGCAGGGCATCAGATTCAGCAGCAAGCCGCCGAGCAGGGCCAGGGCGACCGCGGCGCCCAGCGACAGCGCGCTCTCCGCGGGTGCGAACGGCAGCACCTGCGCCGAGGATTCCGCGGGCGCCGGCAGCCGCGACCACCGTTCCGGCAAGCGGGACATCGACCGCGACGGCGCGCGCGTCTGCCGCCGAGTCCGCCCGTCGATGCGAGCACGCCGGCAAGGCGCGTGAATTCGCCGACTCGCTGCACGGCGACCGGCAGCGCAAGCGTCCAGCGCGCGCCGTCGCGCGATAGCTGCTGTGCACCGCTCGGTTCGATCTGACCAGCGTTGTACGCAAAGAAGCGCAGCTTGCCGATGTCCGCTGGCGCCGGCGCGCCGGGCGACGGCGTCAAAACCAGATCGACGACTGAGCCGTCGGGCGGTCGCGCTCGCGTTCCAGCCGCTGAGCGCGACGCGGAAACGACGCGCGCGTCCTGGCAATCGCGGGGCCCCATCGCGGATCGGTCGGCGCGGCCGCGCTGCCCTTCGGCGCGACCGGCAGGATCAGCGTCAGATCCGCGCCTTCGGGAATGCAGACTTCCTTGCACACCAGCCAGTCGGCGCGCGCTGCCAGCGTGACCGTCTGCGCGTCTGGCGACGTCGCCGGTGGTCGCGATATCGGTCAACAGCAGCACTTCGCCTTCGTACCCGTAGTTGACCAGCGGACCGACGGGCAGGACTTGCGGCGCCGGCCACTGTATCGGTCCGGCACGCAGCGGCGCCGGGACCTTCCAGGCGAGCGTCGTCGGCAGTCCGGAATCTCCGGGGTTCTGCCAATAGGTGTGCCAGCCGCGGTCCATCGCCAGCCGCAGGGCCACGGTCAACGGCTCGCCGGGAACGATCGCGCTGCGCTCGGACACCAGTTCCGCCTCGACATGCGCGGTCCGCACGGGAGCGGCATGCGCGATCGCGGCCGCGGCAGCGACCAGCGCGGCTGCGATCAGGTTAACGAGGAGTCGTGGGCGTGGCATGGCAAATGTCCGCATTGGGCCGCAACGGCGCCGGCCGGTTCCGGATACAGTACAATTTTAGCAGTCGCGCCCGCATTGGACGCTGCGCTTGCCTCGCGGGGCAGGCGAGCGGGCGCTCCCGTCCGACCGATGGACCTGTCGGCCACCGGCTCCTCAAGATCCTGCCTCCATGGAAGCGCTTCTCGCTTCGATCCTTGTCGTTGCCGTCGGCGAAATCGGCGACAAGACCCAGCTGCTGGCGCTGATGCTGGCCGTGCGCCTGCGCACGCCCGGTGCCTATCGTTTTCGGCATCCTGGTCGCGACGCTGGCCAACCACACTCTGGCCGCTCTGGTCGGCGATTGGGTGCGCCACGCCCTGCCCGCGCAATGGCTGCGCTGGCTGGTCGCGGCATCGTTCTTCGGCGTCGCCTTGTGGGCGCTGAAAGCCGACGAAGCCGAAGACACGGCCAAGGTGGCCAGCAGCAATCTCGGTGCGTTCGCGCTGACGGCAGGCGCGTTCTTCGTCGCCGAAATGGGCGACAAGACGCAGATCGCAACCGCGGTGCTGGCCGCGCAATTCGGCAACGTTGCCGCGGTCGTCGCGGGCACGACGCTGGGCATGCTGATCGCCGACGTGCCCGGTGGTGCTGCTGGGCAACATCGGCGCGCGCCGCATTCCGTTCAAGCTCGTGCGCAGGATTGCAGCTGGGCTGTTCGCGCTGATGGGAGTCATCGCATTGATCGGACCCTTGCCGGGCTGACGGGCTAACAGCCGCGTGCCGGTATAATTCCGGCGAAGCTTCCCAATCGCGATGCAAGCCTACCGCCCCGCCGAAGTCGAGACCCGCGCCAAGTCGCACTGGCGGGAGACGAACGCCTATCGCGTCGACGAGGATCCGGCCAAGCCGAAGTACTACTGCGTGTCGATGCTGCCCTATCCGTCGGGCATCCTGCACATGGGGCACGTCCGCAACTACACGATCAACGACATGATGTACCGGCATCTGCGCATGAACGGCTACAACGCGCTGATGCCGATGGGCTGGGACGCGTTCGGCCTGCCGGCCGAGAACGCCGCGATCAAGAGCGGCGTCCCGCCGGCGAAGTGGACCTACGACAACATCGCGACGATGAAGAAGCAGATGCAGGCGGTCAGCCTGGCGATCGACTGGTCGCGCGAGGTCACGACCTGCAAGCCGGAATACTACCGCTGGAACCAGTGGCTGTTCCTGAAGATGCTGGAAAAGGGCATCGCGTACAAGAAGACCGGCGTCGTCAACTGGGACCCGGTCGATCAGACGGTGCTCGCCAACGAGCAGGTGATCGACGGCCGCGGCTGGCGCTCCGACGCGCCGGTGGAAAAGCGCGAGATTCCGATGTACTACCTGCGGATCACCGACTACGCCGACGAGTTGCTCGACAACCTCGACCGGATGGACGGCTGGCCGGAGCGCGTGCGCACGATGCAGGCGAACTGGATCGGCAAGAGCGAAGGCGTGCGCTTCGCCTTCACTCACGACATCCGCGGCGACGATGGCAAGCCGGTCGGCGACGGCCGCATGTACGTCTTCACGACGCGAGCCGACACGATCATGGGCGTGACCTTCTGCGCGGTCGCGCCCGAGCACCCGCTGGCGGACCATGCGGCGAAGGCGAATCCCGGACTGGCTTCGTTCATCGCCGAATGCAAGCGCGGAACGCGTGATCGAAGCCGAGCTGGCGACGATGGAAAAGAAGGGCATGCCGACCGGCCTTTTCGTCCGGCATCCGCTGACCGGCGACAACGTTCCGGTCTGGGTCGGCAACTACGTGCTGATGGCTTATGGCGACGGCGCGGTCATGGGCGTGCCCGCGCACGACGAGCGCGATCTCGAGTTCGCCAAAAAATACGCGCTGCCCATAAGGCAGGTGATAGCCGTCGCGCGGCGAAACGTTTTCGACCGACGCATGGCAGCCCTGGTATGCGGACAAGACTCGCGGCCGCTGCACCAACTCCGGCAAGTACGACGGGCTCGACTATCAGCATGCGGTCGACGCTATCGCCGCCGACCTCGAGGCGATGGGGCTGGGTGAAAAGAAGGTGACGTGGCGGCTGCGCGACTGGGGCATCTCGCGCCAGCGCTACTGGGGCACGCCGATCCCGATCGTGCACTGCGAGGCGTGCGGTGACGTCCCGGTGCCGGAAGCCGACCTGCCGGTCATCCTGCCGGAAGACTGCGTGCCCGACGGCACCGGCAATCCACTGAGAACGCGCGCCGATTTCGTCAATTGCACCTGTCCCCGATGCGGCCGGCCGGCGCAGCGCGAAACCGACACGATGGACGTGTTCGTCGATTCGTCGTGGTATTACATGCGCTACGCCTGCCCCGACGCAGCGACGATGGTCGACGCGCGCAATGAGTACTGGATGCCGATGGACCAGTACATCGGCGGCATCGAGCATGCGATACTGCACCTGCTCTACGCGCGGTTCTGGACCAAGGTGATGCGCGACATGGGGCTCGTCCATTTCGACGAGCCGTTCACGCGGCTGATGACGCAGGGCATGCTGCTCAACCACAGCTACTCGCGGCGCGGCGACAAGGGCGGCATCGATTATTTTTCGCCCGAAGACGTCGAGGTGCGGCGCGACGCCGAGGGCCGCATTGTCGGCGCGACGGCGAAGTCCGACGGGCTGCCGGTCGACTACGGCGGCATCGGCACGATGTCGAAGAGCAAGAAGAACGGCATCGACCCGGAGGACATCATCGCCCGGTACGGCGCGGATACCGCGCGCCTGTTCGTGATGTTCGCGGGGCCGCCGGAGGCAAGCGCGCTGTGGTCGAACGATGGCGTCGAGGGCGCCTACCGGTTTCTGAAGCGCCTGTGGGCATACGCGCAGTCGCGGCGGGACGCGCTCGCGGCAGCACCACAGACGATAGCCTGGTCCGGCGCCGCGCCCGCGCTGCGCGCGGTGCGCCGCGAGCTCTACCTGCAGTTGAAGCAGGCCGACTACGACTACCAGCGCATCCAGTACAACACGGTCGTGTCTGCCGGCATGAAGATGCTCAAGGCGCTCGAGGACGCGCCGTTCGACGATTCGGCCGCCGCAGTCGAGCTCGTCCGCGAGGGCCTTTCCTGTTGCTTCGCGTGCTGAATCCGGTCGTGCCGCATATCACCCATGTGCTATGGGAAGACCTGGGCTACGCCGCGATCCGCGGCGACATCATCGATACGCGCTGGCCCAAGGTCGACGCGCTGGCGCTCGCGCAGGACGAAATCGAGCTGATGCTGCAGGTCAACGGCAAGCTGCGCGGCAAGCTCACGGTGCCGTCTACCGCCGATCACGCCGCGATCGAGCGCGCGGCGGCCGCGAGCCCCGAAGTGCAAAAGCACGGCAACGGCGCGACGCCGAAAAAAATCGTCGTCGTACCGGGCCGCCTGGTCAACGTCGTGGTGTGATGAGGCGATTCCCGGAAACCCGAACGACGCCGGGTGTCCGCTTGCGCGGGAACGACGAGCGCGCTTTCCGATCGGTCGTCGCCCGGCTCATCGTCGGACTCGCCCTCTCGGGCGTACTCGTCGCGTGCGGCTTCCATCTGCGCGGCGAAGCGCACTACCCGTTCGAGACGATGTTCCTGAGCGCGCCTCCGGCGCTGCCGATCAGCATCGAGCTCAAGCGCTCGCTCAGCGGCATCGGCTCGGCCAAGCTCGTCGAGAAGGCGCCGGACGCGCAAGTCGTGCTGGACATCGTCAGCGTCGAGGATAACAAGCAGATCCTGTCGCTGTCCGGAGGAGGCAAGGTCAGCGAGTTCCTGCTGATCAAGCGCGTGCTGGTCCGCGTTCACGACAACGATGGCAACGACTGGCTGCCGACCTCGGAAGTGCTGGTGCGTCGCAGCTACACCTACAGCGACACCGAGGCCCTGGCCAAGGAAGCGCAGGAGCAGCGGCTCTGGCGCGAGATGCAGACCGACGCCGTGCAGCAGATCGTGCGCCGCCTGCAGGCCGCGAGAAAGCCGACCGCGTAGCTTTCCCTTCGGCTTCGACTTTTCCAGACCCTAGACCGATGCAGGTCCGTCCTGCCCAGCTTTCCGCGCATCTGGCCCGGGGTTTAGCCCCGCTCTATGTCGTGCACGGCGACGAGGCGCTGCTGGCGATCGAGGCCGGCGATGAGATACGCGCCGCCGCTCGCGCGGCCGGATACGACGATCGCGAAATCCTGTTTGCCGAGGCCGGCTTCAAATGGGACGCGCTGGCCGCGGCCAACCGCAACCTCGGCCTGTTTGGCAGCCGCAAGCTCATCGACTTGCGCATTCCGAGCGGCAAACCGGGGATCGAAGGCGCGCGCGTGCTCGAGGATTGCGCAAGGCATCCGAGCGCCGATACGCTGACGCTGATCACCCTGCCGCGACTCGATCGCACTGCGTGCGGGCTCGGCGTGGTTCTCGGCGCTCGAGGAGGCGGGAGTCACGATCGCCGTCTACCCGCTCGAACGGGACGAGATGCCGCGATGGATCGCGGCAAGGCTCGCGCGTCAGAAGCAGCGCGCGTCCGCCGACACGCTTCAGTTTCTGGCGGATACGACCGAGGGAAACCTGCTCGCCGCGCGGCAGGAAGTGCAGAAACTGGGGCTGCTGCTGCCCGAGGGCGAGCTCGATCCGGCGGCGGTCGAGCAGGCGGTCGCCGACGTCGCGCGATTCGACGTATTTCAGCTTTCGGAAGCGTGGCTTGCCGGCGATGCCGCGCGCGCCTGCCGGATACTCGCCTCGCTGGAAGCCGCCGGCGAAGGCCTGCCGCTGTTGCTGTGGCAACTCGGCGAGGACATCCATGCGCTCGCCGCCGTGCTCGCCGCCGCGGCCGGCGGCACGCCGGTCGGCGTCGCGGTCCGGTCGGCACGCGTATGGGGCAAGCGCCAGGCGGCGATGGAGCGCGCCGCGCAGCGCGTAGCACCCGCGGCGATTCCGCGGCTGCTGACGCGCCTGGCGCGGCTCGATGCGCTGGCCAAAGGCATCGGCCGCGGCAACGCCTGGGACGAATTGCGCGAGCTCGCCTTGATGCTGGCCGGAAAACCCGTGCCTCTCGCGGCATAAGCCGACAGCGCGGGCGACGACGCCACACCGCAGCCGATGGCGACGCCCGGGTTTCCGATCTCGCCACGCAAGCGCGGCTGGATCATCGCGACGGTGATGCTCGGCACCGTCTCGACGATCACCGCCGCGACCATCATCAATGTCGCCTTCCCCGCGCTGATCGCCGAGTTCCACATCGGCCACGACTCGCTGCAATGGGTCGCGGCCGGATTTCTCGGCGCGATGACGACGACGATGCTGGCGACCGCATGGCTGGTCGAAACGCACGGGCAGCGCCGCACGTTCATCGCCGCGCTCGCGATCTTTCTCGCTTCGTCCGCTGCTCGGCGCGGCGAGCTTCAGCCCCGAGGTGCTGATCGCCTCGCGCGTGCTGCAGGGCGCGGCAGCCGGCATCCTGCAGCCGCTGGCGATGATCGCCCTGTTCGAAGTGTTTCCGCCGGAGCGCCGCGGCAGTGCGATGGGACTCTTCGGGCTCGGCATCGTGCTGGTGCCCGCGATAGGGCCCAGCATCGGCGGCATTCTTCTGGAAAGCTTCGGCTGGCGCTCGATCTTTTTGCTGCCGCTTCCTTTCTGCGTCGCGGGCCTCGCGCTGGGCTGGCGCTTTCTGCCGGGCCCGCACGCGCAGCGGACCGCAGACGCGCTTCGACTGGGCCGGCCTGGTGTTGCTGGGAGCCACCCTGGCCTCGTTGCTCAGCGTTCCCGTCGTCGGGCATCGGGCGGGATGGGCGTCGATCGATCTGATCGTCATCGGCGTGTCGACGCTGTTCGCTGCTCGCCGGCTTTATCGCGTGGGAATTTCGCGCCAGCGCACCGCTGCTGGCGCTGCGACTCTTCGCCGGCGGCGGTTTCCGCGCCACCGCGCTGGTCGCATTGGCTTACGGTCTGGGACTTTTCGGTACGACTTACCTGATCCCGGTATTCGTCCAGGATGTCGCCGGTTATTCGCCTTCGCGCGCAGGGGCCCTGCTTATCATTCCCGGGCTCGGTCTGGCGGTGACGATCGCTTTGGCAGGCCGCTGGACCGATCGGATCGAGCCGCGACGCATCGTGATCGCCGGGCTCGCGCTGTTCGCCCTGTCCAGCCTGTTGCTGGCCTTCGCCGGCCGGAGCACCGGCTTTGTCATCCTGGGTCTCTGGCTGCTGATCGGCCGCATCGGATTGGGCATGATCATTCCGGCGCTGTCGGTGGCCGCAGTGCAGGCGCTCGACGAGAGCTATATCGCCTACGCCGCCTCGGCGGTCAATTTCGTCCGTCAGCTCGGCGGCGCGATCGGCGTCAATCTATTGGCAGTGTTGCTCGAATGGCGGCTGGGCGTCCACGGCGCGGCCGGTGCGGCAACGGCCTTTCAAGAATGCTTCTGGGTGGTTACGATTGCGTTTGCGGCCGCGACTGTGGCCGCCTGGTCGATCCGCAGGCATCGACCGGACAACAATGAACCCGTCCTGCGCTAGGAGGCCGTCATGTACCGCAAGATTCTCGTCGCCTATAACGGCGCTCCGGAGTCGCGTCTGGCACTCGACGAAGCGGTGCGGATCGCACCCGACGCCTCGGTCGAAGTGCATCTCGCCGCGGTCGTCCATTACCCGTCGGCGTACCTGCTGGCCGGCGAGTATGTGCCCGAGGTCGCGCTCGCCGACGAGCGCGAGCACATGGAGGCGGACCTCAAGACGGCGCATGGGCTGCTCGCCGCCAAGGGCATAAACGTCATCGATCACCTGGTCGTCGGCGAGCCGGTCGATGTCCTGACCAAGCTGGTCGCCGAACTGGGCATCGACCTCCTGATCCTCGGACATCCGCGCAGCAAGTCGTTCGCGCTGCGCTGGTGGCGCGGCTCGGTCGACGCGATCCTGATCGAGCGCGTGCGCTGCAGCATCCTGGTCGCTGCCGACCCGAAACGCTGATCGCGCCTAAGGCGCCGAAAGGCTCAAGTCGCCGTAGAAAGTCTCGGCGACGGCGCCGGTGTTGTCGGTGTCGGTCATCAGCTCGATCGCCGTCACGCGGCCGGGCTCCTCGCCGAAGACGCGACGGTAATCCTCGGCGAGATTGCGACGGTAGCTTTGCCAGCGCCCTGCGCCTTCTTCGTCGCTCGAGACCGCGATCATGCGTATGCGCGAGGTCAGCGTGCTTACCGTGGTCGATTCCGGCGGAACTTTCGCCCCCCAGATATACATCAGCTCCGCGTACGGCAGCGGATGCCCCGAGATCGCCTCGGCCACTGCGGCGGCGGCGCGGTCACTGACCTTGAGCGACGCCGGATTGCCGGAGAATGAAACCATCACGCGCGCCGGCGAGTCTTCGCTTTTGCGCGCGCGCGTGTCGGCGCCGGGGATCGGCCGCGCTTTCCAGCGCCACGAAAGCATCGGAAAGGCGCGCGGATCGAAGTCGGTCCGCCAGGCAAGGATCGACGCCGAGCCTCGGGCGTTGGCGCGCAAGACGACCACACCCTCGTCGGCGACCAGCGTGTACTCGGTCGGCTGCTTGCTCGACGAAAGCAGGACGGTTTGCCAGGCGCCGGGCACCGCGCCGGGTGGCGCGGTCGAAAAGCGCGGCGGATCGGGCGCCTGCGCACAGGCGTCGCAGACAGCTATCAGGCAGACGAACATCGCTAGACTTTTCACTGCAGATCCTCCGGCACGCAAGTTGTCCTGCGCTCGAACAGCGCGCAGCGGGTCAATAGTCGGCCATCGCGATCCCAGGCCTCGACCTGCCATGAGGCCGCCGCGCCCGGGTCGCGCTGCAGGGTTACAAAACCGAACGTCGCCGATGAGCTGATCGTCGCGACGATGGCATCGCGCGCGGGCGTTGCGCCCGGCGGCAACGGCCGCGGCAGCGGCTCGTCCAGCCAGGCGCCGCCATTGCCGGCAATGAACTGCGGCGGCTGCCCGGTCGCAAAGCTGACTGCCTCGAACAGATGATTGTGCCCGGACAGCAGCGCGTCGATGCCGTCCGGAAACAGCAGCGGCCCGTTGCCCGCCGCGAGCACCGATTGCAGCGCCGCATTGCCCGGGTAGACGCCCGCGGGCCGCCGCGTGGTATCGGTTGCGAAGCCGAGGATCGGATGGTGATCGACGAAAAAATTGTGTGCCGCTCCGCGACTGAGCTCCATCGCGCGCTGGAACTGCGCCGAGTAGATTGCATACATCGGATCGTCGACGGTGAGCGGCGCGACACCCACTCTCGAGGAGTCGAACACGATCAGCTGCATATCGGCGGACAAGGGCACGACGTAAGGATCGCTGTAGTCGCCGCGACGATCGTTGGCCGCATCGATGCAATCGCGCCCGTTGACCAGCGGACGCGGATCGAGAAAGCGCCACCAGCCCTGCCCGGCCCGGTTGCACGATTCGTGATTGCCGCGCACGAAGACCCAGGGCGCGGCGGCGAGCAGATCGCGCGCCGGTGCAAAAAAATCGGCGGACCATGCGTCCCAGCCGTAGCCCCACGGACTGCCCCTGCATTTCGGGTTGCCGTCCGGACAGGCGTTTTCGCGGTAGTGGTAATCGCCGACATGGATGACCAGATCCGGTTTTTTTGCGGCAGCTGCCGCGGCGAGGCGTGCGAACGGCCAGGCCGCGGCATCGTTGCACGCCTGGACCCCGGCATTCTGCACGACGCAGCCGGTATCGCCAACGACGACGATGCGCCGCACTGCGTGCCGCAGCAAAGGCAAGGTGTGGCCACCGACGCTCGCACGCGCCGCGCCCGCGGGCAGCCGCCGCTCGCATACGAGGACTGGAAACGCCGACGGCTTCGATTCGGCCGGCGGACTCTTCGTCGGGCGCAGCGGCATCGTCTCGGGCACCGCCCGGATCGTCGTCGGGAGCCTCTGTCCGTCGACGTCGACCGACGGACAGGCAGGATCGGTCGTGATCACGCGAACGATGGACGAGCCACCCTCGCCCAGAACAACGAACGCCGCGCGTATCGGATCGGCGTGCGGCGCCGTCAGGTCGGGACCCGCACACGCGGCGACCAGCACGGCAAGGATTGCGCTCATCGACCATACGCTGCGACCGGTCAATGGCGGCTCCCTGGCCAAGTCATCGGCCCAGTCATCGGCCAACTCATCGGCCAGCCGAGGCCGCCGCGAACCGCCGGGCGAATTTGCGCAACAGCCCACTAGCGCCAGTCGCCCCATTGCGCGTTGAGCGCCGCGAGCACCGCGGGTCCCGCGGTATCGGTGCGCAGAATCCGCGGTCCCAGCCGCACCGCGCGAAAGCCGCGGCGCAGTGCGGCAGCGGTTTCTTCCGGCGTCAGGCCGCCCTCGGGACCGACCAGGATTTCGACCGGACCGTCGGGCGCCGCGCAGACTGCCGAGCGTAATGTCGCCATCCGGTGCGAGCAGCAGCCGCAAAGGCGCCTCTGGCGATGCACCGAGCCATGCGTCGAAGCCGACCAGCGGGTGCAAGCGGGGCAGCTGGTTGCGGCCGCATTGCTCGCAGGCGGCGATGGTGATCTGTCGCCAGTGCAAAGCCCGCTTGGCCGCGCGCGCTTCGTCCAGCCGGGCGACGCTGCGCGCCATCGTGACCGGCTGGATCGATTGCACGCCGAGCTCGACGGCCTTCTGGATCGCGTAATCCATCCGATCGGCGGCGGCGAGTCCCTGCACCAGGGTCACCGGCAACGGCGATTCGCGGTCGGCCGCATGCGCCGCGCCGATCCGCACGTGCACGCCGCGCGGCTCGATGCGCAGAATGCGCGCGGCGAATTCCCCGTCATCGCCGCCGAACAGCGTGACGGCGTCGCCCGCGGCGAGGCGCAGCACGCGCGCCGCATGATGCGCGGCGGCATCGGGGAGCGCGATCTCGGCGCCCTCGGCCAACGGCAGCGGGCAATGGAAGCGTGGCGTCACAGTGGTCACGACCGGAAGTTGCCTCGCATGTGCTAGCATTTTGCCACAGCATTGGACAGGAGAACCGACATGGGCGCCGCGCCACCGGTGTGCAACTTCGGTTGGGCCGCGCCCGACTTCGAGCTCGTCGGCACCGACGGCAAACGATATCACCGCGACTCGGTGCGCGGCGACAACGGACTGCTGGTCATGTTCATCTGCAACCACTGCCCGTATGTCAAGGCGGTGCTGGACAAGCTGGTGCGCGACGCCGGCGAGCTTCGCGATCAGGGCATCGGCAGCGTGGCGATCTGCAGCAACGACGCGGCCGATTATCCGGAGGACTCGTTCGACAACATGAAGGCGCTGGCCACGCGGATGCGCTTCCCGTTTCCCTACCTGTGGGACGACACGCAGTCGGTGGCGAAGGCATACGGCGCGATCTGCACGCCCGATTTCTTCGGGTTCAACGCCGCGCTCGAATTGCAGTATCGCGGCCGGCTCGACGACGCCGGCCGGGCGCCCAAGCCCGACGCGCCGCGCGAGCTCTACCAGGCGATGCTGCAGGTAGCACGTACCGGCCGCGGGCCGGCGCAGCAGACGCCGAGCATCGGCTGCTCGATCAAGTGGCGCGCGGCAGCGTAAGCGTCACGACAGGCTTGCGATAAATTCACGCAGCGTATCGAGCACGACGTCGGGCGCTTCGGCCATCATGCTGTGGCCGCATTCCGGAATCGTCACGACCCGCTTGCCCGCCAGCGCATCCTGCAGCGGTCCGGCGTTCTTCGGCGGGACCATCAGGTCGCGCTGGCCGAACACCAGCAGCACCGGACAACGGATCGTCTTCGCGGCGGCGAGCCCGTCGGCGTAACGATGGCAGGCTGTCAGATCGGCATGCAGCACGCCGGGTCGCGAGCGCTCCAGCAAGCGCAGCGCAACGTTGGTCATCCAGATGCCGGGCTGCCGGTTGCCGCCGAGATGGCTGGTCGCGGAAAAGGTCCAGCCGGTCATCAGCTCGTACGCCAGATGGTCGTCGGCCTCGCGCCGCGTCGAGCAGAACGTCGCTGACCAGCATCGGCGCGGCCGGGCCGAGCAGCGCGAGCGCGCGCACGCGTTCCGGATGGCGCGCCGTCATGTCGAGCGCCGCCAAGGCGCCCATGCTGTGCCCCACCAGCACCGCGCGATCGACGCCCAACGCATCGAGCAACGCGGTCAGCCAGTCGGCGATCGACCCGATCGACGTCCTGGCGCTGCCGCCGCTTTTGCCATGCGCGGGCAAATCGATGGCCAGCGCATTATTGCCGTGGTGGGCGAAATACCGCGCCTGCAATCCCCAGACGCTGTGGTCGTTCGCCGCGCCGTGCACGAACACGATCGTCGGCCGCGCGCGATCGAACGCGCGCGCGCCGGTATACACATAGACGGGATCGCCCTCGACGGTGACGTACACGACTTTGCAGACGCGACGGTGATCGAATCAGGCGCGCGGCTTCAGGCCTTGCCGGCGGCGTGGAGCGCGCGCGACAGGTCCTCGATCAGATCGTCCGGATGCTCGAGCCCGACCGACAACCGGATCGTGCCTTCGGTGATGCCGGACGCTCGAAGCTCCGCGGCCGCCATCCGGAAATGGGTCGTGCTCGCCGGATGGATGACCAGCGACTTGGCGTCGCCGACGTTGGCGAGATGCGAGAACAGCTTCAGCGACTCGATGAATTTGCGTCCCTGCTCGCGGCTGCCGCGAATCGCAAAGCTGAATACCGCGCCGCAGCCGAGGGGCAGCAGCCGCTGCGCGAGCGCGTGATCGGGGTGGCCTGGGAGCTCGGGGTAGGCGACCGATTCGACCAGCGGATGCGCCGCGAGGAACGCGACGATCCGCCGCGTGTTGTCGACATGGCGCTGCATGCGCAACGGCAAGGTCTCGATCCCCTGCAGGATCTGGAAAGCGGTCATCGGCGCCATGCAAGCGCCGAAATCGCGAATGCCCTCCCGCCGCGCACGCAGCAGGAACGCGGCGGTCGTCGATTCCTCGGTGAATACCATGTCGTGAAAGCCCGCGTAAGGCTCGGTCAGCGTCGGAAACTTGCCGGCGCTGGCACCCGGCCTGTCCCAGTCGAACCGGCCGCTGTCGACCAGCAGGCCGCCGATCACGACACCATGACCCGACAGAAACTTGGTCGCCGAGTGGTAGACCAGGTCCGCGCCATGTTCGAACGGCCGCATCAGATAAGGCGTCGTGAACGTCGAATCGACCAGCAGCGGCAACCCGTGATCGTGCGCCAGCGCCGCGATGCGCGGCACGTCGAGCACGTCGAGCCCGGGGTTGCCGAGCGTCTCGCCGAACAGCAGCCGCGTTTCGGGACGGATCGCCGCACGCCAGGCGTCTATATCGCGCGGATCGACGAACGTTGTCGCGATGCCGAAGCGCGGCAGCGTGTAGTCGAGCAGATTGTGCGAGCCGCCGTACAGCGCCCGCGAGGCGACGATGTGCGAGCCTGCGCCCAGCAGGGTCACGATGGCAAGATGCAGCGCCGCCTGGCCGCTGGCTACCGCGATGGCGCCGACGCCGCCTTCGAGCGCGGCAATGCGCTCCTCGAGCACGGCGCAGGTCGGATTGGCGATGCGTGAATAGACGTAGCCGGCGCGCTCCATGTTGAACAGCGCCGCCGCATGGTCGGTGTCAGGAAAGACGAACGAAGCGGACTGATAGATCGGCGTCGCCCGCGCACCGGTCACCGGATCGGGCCGCGATCCCGCATGCAAGCTCAGCGTGTCAAAATGGGTCGTCTTGGGCTTGGTCATCGCTTCGGCGCTGACGTAGGACCGGGTCCGACGTATGGTAGCGCATCACCGGGCGGGTGAGCGCACGCTACTTGGCCGATCGCGCCGAGCGGCATACACTGCAATCGCAAAACGGCTCGCGACAACCAGAACCAGTCAAGCCGCATTTTCCGGAGGAAACCATGCAACGCAAGGCATCCGCACGCTGGCAAGGCACCGTCAAGGAAGGTCAGGGTACGATCTCGACGCAGTCCGGCGTTCTGAAGGACGCGCCGTATGGTTTCAACGCGCGCTTCGGCGACGGCAAGGGGACCAATCCGGAAGAGCTGCTCGGTGCGGCGCACGTCGGCTGCTTCACGATGGCGCTTTCGTTCGCGCTGAACAACGCCGGATTCACCGCCGAGGCGATCGACAGCGAGGCCGCGGTGACGCTGGACAAGGTCGGCGAGGCCTGGACGATCACCGCGGTGCACCTGACGACGCGGGCGCGCGTGCCCAAGATCGACGCCGCGAAATTCGCCGAGATCGCCGCCGGCGCCAAGGCCAACTGTCCGCTGTCGCGCGCGATCAACGCGACGATCACGCTGGATGCGAAGCTGGTCGGATGAGGCGACGTTGAGCGGAGAACCGACGGCGCCGATCAAGGGACGCGGCGCGACATTCAATCCCGGCAATCGCTTTCGACGCGATGACGCGCGAAGCCGTCGACGACGGCTGGGCGCCGCCGGACAGCGAGGACGAGGATGCGCCGCCGCCGCTGAAGACGACGGTCACGCTGCAGCGCTCGCGCACGATCATCGCGCGCAACGATTCGCCCGACATTCCGTTCACCCAGTCGATCAATCCGTATCAGGGATGCGAGCACGGCTGCGTCTACTGCTACGCCCGCCCGACACACGCCTATCTCGATCTGTCGCCGGGGCTCGACTTCGAGACCAAGCTTTTCGCCAAGCCCGATGCCGCGAAGATGCTGGAAGCGGAGCTCGCGAAGCCCGGCTATGTCTGCGACGCGATCGCGATGGGCACCAACACCGATCCGTACCAGCCGATCGAGCGCGAGTGGAAGATCACGCGGCAGATCCTGGAAGTGCTCGCTGCGTGCGAGCACCCGGTATCGATCGTCACCAAGTCGGCGCTGGTCGAGCGCGACATCGACATCCTCGCGCCGATGGCGGCAAAGAATCTGGCGCGCGTCTACGTCTCGGTGACGACGCTCGACCGCGAGCTCGCGCGCAAGCTCGAACCGCGCGCCGCCACGCCGCAGAGGAGGCTTGCCGCGATCAAGGCGCTCGCCGGCGCGGGCATTCCCGTCGGCGTGATGACCGCGCCTATCATTCCGCAGCTGACCGACAAGGACATGGAAGCGATTCTCGAAGCAGCGGCGGCGAACGGCGCCGAATACGCCGGGTGGACGATGCTGCGGCTGCCGTTCGAGGTCAAGACGCTGTTTCGCGATTGGCTTGCGCAGCATTACCCGTTGCGCGCCGGGCACGTGATGAGCATCGTGCAGCAGATCCGCGGCGGGCGCGACAACGATCCGGAGTTCGGCTCGCGCATGCGCGGGCAGGGACAATTCGCCGAGCTGATCGCCCGCCGCTTCGACATCGCCGCGCGCCGACTCGATCTCAACCGCGAGCGCGCGCCGATGGACACCTCGCGCTTCAAGCCGCCGGTCAGCGCCGCGCAGCGCGCCCAACTGACGCTGTTCTGACTTGACCTCGCATCGTGCGTCCGGGCGACGCGACGAGCTGACCGAGAGGCTCGGACGCTGCTATACAGGCGCGGTGCACGACGTGCTGCGCATGATGGGGCACGAGCGCTGCGTTCTGCCGCCGGCGATCAAGGCGATCGCACCGGGAACGCGCCTTGCCGGTCCGGTCTGGACGGTATCCGGCCGGATCGACCGCAGCCGATCGCGCGACGAGACGCTGCTGTCGTGGTGCACGCTGTTGTCGCGCGCGCCTGCCGGTCACGTCATCGTCTGCCAGCCGAACAATCACGAGGTCGCATTGATGGGCGAGCTTTCCGCGCAGACGCTGCAGGCGCGCGGCGTGCTTGGCTACGTCGTCGACGGCGGCTCGCGCGACACCGATCTCGTGCTGGGACAGGGCTTCCCGGTCTTTTGCGCGTTCCTTACCCCGGCCGATATCGTCGAGCGCTGGATGTCGGATCGCTATGGCGAGCCTGTCGTCATCGGCGAAGTGACGATTGCAACCGGAGACTATATGCTCGGCGATCGCGACGGCGTGGTCATCGTGCCGGGCCGCCTGGTCGAGGAAGCGGTCGCGCGCACCGAAGCCGTCGTCGCGACCGAGAGCGAGATGCGCCGTGCGTTGATCGGCGGCATGGACCCGGTGGACGCCTACCACAAGTTCGGCAAGTTCTAGCGCGCGCGCCGACGCCTTCGCACACTCGAGACCGCATGCCAGGCATCCATGACTTTGCACTCTTCGTTGCTTCGGGCATCCTGCTCAACCTGACGCCCGGCGCCGATACGCTCTACATCGTCACTCGCGCGACGACGTCGGGAGGCAAAGCCGGCGCCGTGGCGGCGCTGGGCATCGCGGCAGGCTGCTGCGTGCACATCGTCGCCGCGGGACTGGGCCTGTCGGCGCTGCTGGCGACATCGGCCGTCGCATTCACCGCAGTCAAGCTGGCCGGCGCGGCCTACCTGATCTACATGGGAGTCGTGCTGTGGCGGACCGGCCCTCGTTCGCCGAAGCTTGCCGCCGCGCCGATGCCGGCGACATCGCTTTCGCGCATCTTCGTGCAAGGCGCGCTGACCAATATCCTGAATCCGAAGGTCGCGCTGTTCTTCCTGGCGTTCCTGCCGCAGTTCGTCGACCCGGAGGGGACGCACCGGCTGGCCGCATTCCTGATGCTCGGGACAGTGTTCAATACGACGGGGCTGGTGTGGAACCTGTTCGTCGCGTGGTCGTCGGCGGGGATCGGCCGGCGCTTCAACGGCCTCCCGGTGCGCATGGATGCACTGCATCGAATCGCCGGTGCAGTGTTCGTGGTACTCGGAATAAAGCTGGCGCTCACCGCACGCCAGGCCAGCTAGTCCTGCTTCAAGCCGGTGGCGTCTCGCCTTCGACCGGAGGCGTTGCGCCCTCGGCGGCAGCGTCGGCTTCCGTTTTCTCCAGCTTGCGCTTGCGCTTTTCTTCCTGCTTTTTCTTCTTTTCCAGTTCCTTTTGCCGTTTCTGGTACTGATAGTTGGGTTTTGCCAAGGGTAGACCTCCCGTAGGATCGAGTTACGGCGAATTCGAAGGACCGCGCACCGAAATACCTTCGGCGCGACGCGAACGCCGCGTCTGCCCCCATTGTAGGGGCAATCGGCCGCTGCGCGTGAACTAACACGCCCTGCACCGGCCCGATGCGGGCACGCGCGTCAAAAGCCAATGCTAATGGCTCGGTCGTCCTACCTTGGCGCCGGACTTGCCGACCAGGAACTCGAGGTCGACGCCCTGGTCGGCCTGCTGCACGGTCTCGCAGTAGAGCCTGACCCAGCCGCGCTCGGCGTGCGGCGGCGGCGCCTTCCACTTCGCCTTGCGGCGCGCAAGCTCGGCGTCGGAGACGTCGAGGTGAATACGGCGCCTGGCGACGTCGAGCTCGATCGTGTCGCCGTTCTGGACCAGCGCCAGCGGTCCGCCGGCGGCCGCTTCGGGCGCGGTGTGCAGCACCACCGTCCCGTACGCGGTGCCCGACATCCGCGCGTCCGATATGCGGACCATGTCGGTCACACCCTTTTTCAACAGCTTCGCCGGCAGCGTGAAGTTGCCGACTTCGGGGAACCCCGGATAGCCTTTGGGCCCGCAGTTCTTGAGCACCAGAATGTCGGATTCGCGCACGTCGAGCTTCGGATCGTCGATGCGCCGGTGCAGATCGTCGATATCTTCGAACACCACCGCCCTGCCTTTGTGCTTGAGCAGCTTGGGGCTCGCCGCCGAAGGCTTGAGCACCGCGCCGCCCGGCGCCAGGTTGCCGCGCAGCACCGCAATGCCGCCCTGCGGCTTGAACGGCTTGGCCAGCGGCGTGATCACCGCCGGGTTGTAGTTGACCGCGTCCTTGACGTTGTCCCATAGCGTGCGGCCATTCGACGGTCAAGCGCCTTCTTGTGCAGGAATTTGCCGATCGCCTTGATGACGACCGGCAGGCCGCCGGCATAGTAGAAGTCCTCCATCAGGTACTTGCCCGACGGCATCAGGTTGACCAGGCAGGGCATGTCGTGGCCGAGCCGATCCCAGTCGTCGAGCGACAGCTTGACGCCGATGCGTCCGGCGACCGCCAGCAGGTGGACGACGGCGTTGGTCGATCCGCCGATCGCACCGTTGACCATGATCGCGTTTTCGAACGCGTCCTTGGTCAGGATCTTCGACATGCGCAGATCCTCGCGAACCATGTCGACGATGCGCCGGCCCGCCATGCGCGCGAGCACCCTGCGCCGCGAGTCGACCGCCGGAATCGCCGCGTTGGTCGGCAAGCCGATGCCCAGCGCCTCGACCATCGAGGCCATCGTCGAGGCGGTGCCCATCGTCATGCAATGGCCGGCCGAGCGCGACATGCACGATTCGACTTCGACCATGTCCGATTCCTTCATCGCACCGGTCTTGAGCATCTCGGTGAACTTCCACACGTGCGTCCCGGAGCCGATGTCCTCGCCGCGAAACTTGCCGTTCAGCATCGGTCCGCCGGAGATGCCTATGGTCGGCAGATCGCAGGACGCCGCACCCATCAGCAGCGCCGGCGTCGTCTTGTCGCAGCCCATCATCAGCACGACGCCGTCGAACGGATTGGCGCGGATCGATTCCTCGACGTCCATCGCGACCTGGTTGCGGAACAGCATCGTCGTCGGCCGCATCAGGGTTTCGCCGAGGCTCATCACCGGGAATTCGATCGGGAAGCCGCCGGCGTCGAGGACGCCCGAGCGGACGTGCTCGGCCAGCTCGCGGAAATGCGCGTTGCAGGGCGTCGCCTGCGACCAGGTGTTGCAGATGCCGATCACCGGCCGGCCGTCGAACTGGTCGTGCGGTATGCCCTGGTTTTTCATCCACGAGCGATGGACGAGCGCGTCGCGGTCGTGGCGGCCGAACCACGCGGTGGAACGAAGCGGTGCCGCTGGCTTGCGAGACTTTTTTGCCATGCTCGTCGGTTGTCCGATCGGTTGTGGGAAACGTGTCAGCGGCGACGGCTTTCGCCCGCGCGCCCAAAACTCATGCGGAAAGCCGCTGTCCGCTTGCCTGATCGAATACGTGCACCATCGCCGGATCGACGCGCAAGCCGATCTTGTCCCCCGGATTGACCTGCGGCCGTCCGTGCGTGACCAGCACGATCTGCGACTCGCCCGCCTGCACCAGAAGCTCGGTTTCGGCGCCGGTCGGCTCGACGACGGTGATCTCGGCGGGCACCGCGTCGGCACCGCTGCCGTCGGCCAGCGACAGATGCTCGGGTCGGACGCCGTAGGCGACCGCCTGTCCGTCGGTGCCCGCGGTCGAACCGAGCGGCCAGCGCAGCCCGCCGTCGGCCTCGACGAACGCCCCGCCGCCGCCGCGCCGCAGCTTGCCGTTGACGATGTTCATCGCCGGCGAGCCGATGAATTGCGCGACGAACAGGTTGTCGGGCCGGTCGTACAGGTCGAGCGGCGTTCCTATCTGCTCGATGCGGCCATCGTGCATCACGACGATCCGGTCGGCCATCGTCATCGCCTCGACCTGGTCGTGCGTCACGTACACGGTCGTCGTCTTCAGCCGCTGGTGCAGCGCCTTGATCTCGGCCCGCATCGCGACGCGCAGCTTGGCATCGAGGTTCGACAGCGGCTCGTCGAACAGGAACACCTTCGGATCGCGCACGATCGCGCGTCCCATCGCGACCCGCTGCCGCTGTCCGCCCGACAGCTCGCGCGGATAGCGGTGCAGATAGGGATCGAGGTTCAGGATCTTCGCCGCCCGGGCGACGCGCTCCTCGATCGTCTTGGCATCGGCCTTGCGCAGCTTCAGGCTGAACGCCATGTTGGCCGCGACCGTCATGTGCGGATACAGCGCGTAGCTCTGGAACACCATCGCGATGTCGCGATCCTTCGACTCGACGTCGTTGACCACCTTGCTGTCGATCGCGATCGTCCCGGCGGTGATCTCCTCGAGGCCCGCCAGCATGCGCAGCAAGGTCGACTTGCCGCAGCCGGAAGGCCCGACCAGGACCATGAACTCGCCATCCTTGATGTCGAAGCCGATGCCGTGGATGACCTTGGTCGTTCCGAAGCTCTTTTCGATGTCGTGAAACGATACCGATGCCATGACTGTTTCTCCAGGAGAGCGTGAAGCCCCGGCGATTCCCTCGTCGCTAACTCTTCACCGCGCCGGCGGTCAGGCCGCCGACCATGTAGCGCTTGAACGCATAATAGATCGCGGCCGGCGGCAGCGCGTAGATCAGGCCGACGGTCATCAGGAGCTCCCACGGCGAATCGTCGGCGGCCAGAAAGTTGCCCAGCGCGACACGCCAGGGTGATCTGCTTTTCGTTCGACAGCAGCAGGAACGCGTACAGGTATTCGTTCCAGGCGAGCAGCAGGGCGTAGGTGCCGATCGCGACGAGCGAAGGCATCATCAGCGGCACGTAGACCAGCCGGAACAGCTGCAGCGGCGACGCGCCGTCGATCCTCGCCGCTTCGTCGAGCTCGTAGGGCAGCTTGTCGGACGCCTGCTTCAGCACCCAGATCGAATACGGCGAGGCGATCGTGATCATGGCCAGGATCAGCGCCCACTGGTTGTTGAGAAGGCCGTAGTTGCCCATCGTCTTGTACATCGGCACCGCGAGAAACGCCGCCGGGATGAAATAGGTAAGCAACGCGAGGTTCATCACCAGCGCTGCCGCCCCGGACCTTGAGCCGGCTGATCGCGAACGCGGCGCCGGTCGCGACAAGCAGCGTCAGCGCGCCGACGGCTGACCGCGATCAGCAGCGAGTTCCAGAGCTGCAGCCAGAAATGGCTCAGGTAATAGTGCTGCTCCCGGAAAACGACCTCGAAGTTGTGCAGCGTCGGATGATCGGGCCACAGCTTGCCGGCGAAGGCCGACTCCTTCGGCGAGATCGAGAACAGGAACATGTGGTAGACCGGCAGTATCGTCCACAGCAGCACCGGGATGCCGATCAGGAGCAGCTTCGCTTCGGTGACGCTGAGCGTCCTTGAGCTTCATTTCGGACAGCCGCTTCATCATGAAATAGACCAGCGGCAGCACCAGCGGCATCGCGCAGACGATCGCCGCCATCGCCAGGTCGACCTGGTCGAGGCGCAGGTAGCGGATGCCGAGCGTCGCCAGCACGTGCGTCAGATCGGCCGGGCCGCCGCCGGTCAGCAGGTAGACGCTGTTGAAATCGCCCAGCGTCCAGATCATCGACAGGATGGTGCGACGTCAGATACAGCGTCCGCATCGACGGCCAGGTGATGAAGCGGAATTTCTGCCAGGTCGATGCCCCGTCGACCGACGCGGCCTCGTAGTGCTCGCCGGGTATCGCCAAACGTCCGGCGATCAGGATCAGCGTCCAGAAGGGCAGCGACTTCCAGATATGCACGACGATCGCCATCGCCAGCGCGATCGTCGGATCGTTGAGCCAGTTCGGGCCGTCCGCGCCGGTGAACCGGAAGATGAGGTGATTGATGATGCCCCACTCGGGATTCAGCATGAAGCGAATCGACAGGATGGTCGGGATCGACGGCACGGCCCAGGGCAGGATGAACAGCAGCGACAGCCACTTGATCCAGGTGCGCGCCTGGACGAAAAAGCCGGACAGGAACAGCGCGATCGACCATCTTGATGTTGATGCCGACGATCAGGAACACGAGCGTGTTGATGCACCGACCGCGTGAAGATCGGGTCGTCGACCAGCTTGACGTAGCTCGTCGGGATGCCGCGCCAGCCACAGTCCGTAGCCGATCGGGATAAAGCACGAACACCAGGAAGACCAGCACGTAGGGCGTGAGGAGGATCAGGCCCCACGTCTGCCAGGGAGACATGCGCTTCTTCGCCGGACCGGCGGGAAGCGCGGGCTCGACGCGTGGAAGTGCGATCGTGGACACGTTTGTCGATCCGCGTCGCTCGCAACGAAAAGCGGCTGGCGTCAGCAGGCACCCGCGCGTGCTGGCGCCAACGCCTGCTCCCGGATCCGGCGAGAGGGCAGCGAATGCTTCAGCCGGCGACCGCCTTGATGCGCGCGATCATCTCGTCGACGGCTTTGTCGACCGGACACTTTCTCGTTGACGACGCGGTTCATCGCCTTGGCCCAGACGTTCTCGTTGTTGAGGATCGTGAACTTGTAGTTCTTGGTGAATTCGAACGTCACGGTGCCGGCGTGGAACTGGTTGTACACCGACTGGCGATGGCGGTCGGCCTTCCAGAACGCGCTTTCCGAGGCTGTCTTGGTCACCGGGATACCAGCGGCCGAGCGAACCTTCGACATAGGGCGTCAGGTTTTCTTCCTGCAGCAGGAAGGCGACGAATTCCTTGGCGCGCTTCTTGTTCTTCGCGTTCTTGAAGATCACGCCGGTCTTGACCGCCGCGCGATAGACCGTCTTCGAGCCGTCGGGCTTGTTGGGGAAGCCCGCGGTGCGGATCAGCTCGTCGTAGTTTTTCTTCGCCTGCGCGCGCTGCTCCGGCGTCAGCGTCTCGTTGTTGGCATCGTCGAGCCACTTGGCGGCGATCGAGATCGTCGCGTTGTGGGTCATGATGATCGTCTTGTTGTGGAACGCGACATTGTTGTCCGGATCCTTCCACGATGTCGACGACGGCGGCGTGCAGCCCTTGATGTACGGCGTCGGTGTAGTCGCTGCAGCGCGCCGAGCGAGCCCTGCTTGACTTTCGGGTCGTCGACCAGCAGCTTGCCGTTGTCGTCGACGAGCTTGACGTTGTACGCGTCCATGAAGGTCAGGAAGGAATAGAACGAGTCGCTCGAATCCACGCCCATCGGCTGGCCGATCGCGATAGATGCGCTGTGCCCGACTTCTTCCGGTAAGCCGGGCTGCACCTTGTCGCACCAGAACGACCAGTATCCCTTCCAGTCGGTCGGGATGTCCGACTCCTTGAAGCCGGCGTCGGCGAGCATGTCGATCCAGTACTCGATGTGCATCGTCTGCTGCTTCAGCGGAAAGGCGTAGTACGCGCGCTTCTTGGTCTTGTCGTTGTAGAGATAGGTCGTCTCGATCGTGTTGGGCAGGAAGCTGGCCTTCAGCGGCGTGAGGACGTCGGTGATGTCCTCGAGCTTGCCGTCGAACGCCCACTTGCCGGTGACCTGGAAATCGTAGACGTCGGCATAGGCGACGTCGGGCGGCGTGCCGGCATCGAGCGCCGCAACCGTCTTCGGAATCATGTCCTGCACCGGATATTGCGAAAGCTCGACTTTGACCTTGGTCTTGTCCTCGAATTTCTTGATCGCGGCGAACAGCGCGTCGTCCTCGGACTTGTAGAAGCCCTTGACCCACCAGACGTTGAGCGTTTCCTGCGCCAGCGCCTGTCCGGCGAAGGCCAGTGCACAGCCGGCGACGACGCCGGCAACGATATTCCTCATTGCGATTCCTCCCTACGATTCCTTGCGATGATGAATCTGCCGCGTTCCGCAAGTGGCCTGTGGCAGCGTAAGGTCAAGCCATTTTACGGTCAATCCAGGCCGGCATCACATGACGGCCCCCAGATACCACGGCACGAATTCGTTCTGTCCGTAGCCGTGCAATTCGCTCTTGCTCTTCTGCCCCGACGCGGTGTCGAGGATCATGCGGAAGAATCGCTCGCCGATCTCGTCGACCGATGCGCGTGCCGTCGACGATTTCGCCGCAGTTGATGTCGATGTCCTCTTCCTGCCGGTTCCACAGCGCGGTGTTGGTCGCGAGCTTCAGCGACGGCGACGGCGCGCAGCCGTACGCCGAGCCGCGGCCGGTCGTGAAGCAGATCATGTTGGCGCCGCCGGCGACCTGGCCGGTCGCCGAGACCGGGTCGTAGCCCGGGCGTGTCCATGTAGACGAAGCCCTTGGCGGTCACCGGTTCCGCGTACTCGTAGACGGCGACCAGATTGGTCGTGCCGCCTTTGGCCACCGCGCCCAGTGACTTCTCGAGTATCGTCGTCAGGCCGCCGGCCTTGTTGCCCGGCGAAGGATTGTTGTTCATCTCGCCCTTGTTGCGCGCCGTGTATTCCTCCCACCACTTGATCCTTCCGATCAGCTTGTCGGCGACGTCCTTCGATACCGCGCGGCGCGTCAGCAGGTGCTCGGCACCGTAGATCTCCGGCGTTTCGGACAGGATCGCGGTGCCGCCGTGGCGCACCAGGCGATCGACCGCGGCGCCCAGCGCGGGGTTTGCCGTGATCCCCGAGTAGCCGTCGGAGCCGCCGCACTGCAGGCCGAGCACCAGATGACTCGCCGGAACGCGCTCACGCGTGACCTGATTCGCGTGCGGCAGCATTTCCCTGACCATCGCGACGCCCTTGGCGATCGACTTGCCGGTGCCTCCGGTGTCCTGGATGCTGAACGTATGCAGCAGCGGGCCTTCCTGCAGGCTTTCGGCGCCGAGCAGCGCGTTGATCTGGTTGGCTTCGCAACCCAGGCCGACGATCAGCACGCCGGCGAAGTTCGCGTGGCGCGCGTAGCCGCCGAGCGTGCGCCGCAACACCTGCATGCTCTCGCCCTGCACGTCCATCCCGCAGCCGCTGCCGTGCGTCAGCGCGACGACGCCGTCGACGTTGGGAAACTGCGCCAGAGCCTCGCCCTTGAACGCATCGGCGATGCCGTGGGAGACGGTCGCCGAGCAGTTCACGGTCGAAAGGATGCCGATGTAGTTGCGCGTTGCGACGCGGCCGTCGGGCCGGACGATGCCCATGAATGTCGCCGCCGGATCGGCGAATTGCGTCGGCTTGGCGTCGGCGCCGATCGCGTAGTCGCGGGTGAATTCGCCCATCGCCAGATTGTGCAGGTGCACGTGCTCGCCGGCTCCGATCGGCCGCTTGGCGAAGCCGATGATCTGGTTGTAGCGCTTGACCGGCTCGCCGACCGCAATGGCGCGCGTGGCAACCTTGTGCCCGGGCGGTATCAGTCCCGAGATCGTGACTTTTTCGTCGAGCAGCACCGTGCCCGACACCAGCTGCTGCCGGGCGATGACGACGTCGTCGGCCGGATGAAGGCGAATCGTGAAGGAAGTCTTGGTCAGCATCTGTTGGCTCCCGCGCCCGTGGCGGAGTGCAGGGCGGTATTGGCTTGGATCGTCAACGGTGTCTCTGGTTCGTCAGTAGAAAAGATGCGGCAACCAGAGCGAAATCGACGGAATGTAGGTAATCAGCGCGAGGCTGATCAGCAGCGGCACCAGCCAGGGCAGGATCGCCATCGTCGTCTTCTCGATCGACAGGTTCGCGACCCGCGCGAGCACGAATAGCACCATGCCCATCGGCGGATGCAGCAGGCCGATCATCAGGTTGAGCACCATGATGAGGCCGAAGTGGACGGGATCGATGCCCAGTTGATGCACGACCGGCAGCAGCACCGGCACCAGGATCAGGATCGCCGCGGTCGGCTCGAGGAAGCACCCGACGAAGAGCATCAGCACGTTCGCGAGCAGCAGGAACACCCACGGGCTGTGCGTGAACGACAGCACCCACGCCGCGACGAAATCGGTTACCCGTGTCGCCGTGAGGAGCCACCCGAAGATCGATGCCGCAGCGACGATGAACATGACGACCGCCGTCGTCTCGATCGTCTCCATCGACACCTTGACAAGCATCTTCCACGTCATCGTCCTGTACCAGACGAGCCCCAGCACCAGAGCCCAGACGCAGGCGGCGATGGCGCCTTCGGTCGGCGTGAACACGCCCGTGGTCATGCCGCCGATCAAGAGCACCGGGGTCATGATCGGCATTACCGCATCGAATTTCCACTTCCAGTCGGACAGGAACAGCCCGGCCAGACCGATGCCGATCGCGGCGTTGAACGGCAGACCGGCGGTTACGAGCCCCCACATCGCGAGCGGAAAGCCGATGACCACCGCGAGCTCGACAAGCGCCTTGCCAAGCCGCGCCCAGTCGAACTTGATGTCGCCGCCCCAGTTGTACTTGTGCGCGTAGTACGCGACGGTCAGCATCATCAGGAATGCCATCACCACGCCCGGAATGATGCCCGCGAGGAACAGCTGCCCGACCGACACGCCCGCCATCATTCCGTAGATCACGAACGGCAACGACGGTGGAATGATGGGGCCGAGCGTCGCGGAAGCGGCGGTGACGCCGACCGAGAAGCCAAGATCGTAGCCCTTATCCTTCATCGCCTTGATTTCGATGGTGCCGAGGCCGGCGGCATCGGCGATCGCCGTCCCCGACATGCCGGCGAAGATCACCGAGCCGATGATGTTGACATGGCCGAGACCGCCCTTGAGCCAGCCGACGAGCGCCAGCGCGAAGTCGTAGATGCGGTTGGTGATGCCCGCATTGTTCATCAGGTTGCCGGCCATGATGAAGAACGGCACGGCGAGCAGCGGAAAACTGTCGATGCCGCTAATCATGCGGTGCACGACGACGAACGGCGGCGTATCGCCGGTGAGCAGAATGTAGACGAGCGCGGCGCCCGCCATCGCGATGGCGACCGGCACGCCGGTCGCCATCATTGCGAGGAACGAGACGAGGAGTGCCGGCGTCACGAGACCGTCTCCATGCCGGCCTCGGGCCGCTCGAGCACGCTCCACCCGCGCCGCCAGTTGACGATCGCGACCTGCACCGAACGGATCGCGGCGAAGGCGAATCCAACCGCGCAAACCCCATACACGCTGTTCATCGGCCAATCGACGATTGTCATCCGATAGTTTCCCATCTTCTGCATCATCTGCACGGTCAGCACGACGGCATACAGGAAGAAAGCTATGCGAACGAGATCGACGAGTGTGGCGAGCACGCGGCACACCGACGCGGGCAGCATGCGGTAGAAAATGTCGACGTGAATGTGGCGGTTGTCGCGCACCGCCCATGCAAGCGCGATGAAGACGACGCAGATCAGCAAATAGCGCGCGATCTCCTCGGTCCACGACGCCGAGCTGTTGAGCGCATAGCGCGTGAAGAACTGGTAGAAGATGTCGGCGGCGAGGAGCCAGAAGAATGCGAACGCGATCCACGCCTCGAACGAGTACACCGAGAGGTCGATCGGCGCATCGCGCAAATGGAAATGACCTGACGCGTCGACGAGCTGCTCGTCGGCGGCTTTGTCCGTCGTTGCTTGCGGCGTCGTTTGCATGTGTCGATCCAAGTTGGCGTACATCACGCCCGCGAATGCGCGAACGCTTCGGTTGCCATTCCTACGAATGCGGGAGCCAGTGTCCTTCGCAAGCGAAACACGGTCTATCCCCGCATGCGCGGGGATGGCCGCACCTCACTTCACAGCCTGCACCTTGTCCCAATCGGCCTTCGTATATCCCATCGACTCGAGCGTCACGCTTTTCATGATCGCGTCCTGGAACGACTTCTTGTCCGGGTCGATGATCGTCAGGCCCTTCTTCTTGAACTCGTCGACGAGCTCGCGCTCGCGCTTGGTGATGTCGGCGGTCGCGTTCGCCGCCGCTTCGCGCGTGACCGCCATGAAGATCTGCTTGTCGGCATCGGAGAGCTTCGTCCACACATGCGGCGCGATCTGTGTCGCCAGCGAGTCGACGATGTGGCCGGTGAGAATGATGTATTTCTGCACTTCGAAGAACTTCTTCGCCTCGATGGTCGTGAGCGGATTTTCCTGCGCGTCGACGGTGCCGTTCTGCAGCGCGAGGTAAACCTCGGCGAATGCGATCGGCGTCGGGTTCGCGCCGCACGCCTTCGGCAGCGCTAGGTACGCCGGCACATCGGGCACGCGCATCTTCAGGCCCTTCATTTCGGCGCAATTTTTGAACGGCTTGTTCGAGGTCGAGTTGCGCACGCCGTAATACGTCATCGCGGTGATCTGGATGCCGGTCTTGTTGCGGTATTCGTCGGTCATTTCCTTGAACGCCGGGCTCGCCGCCCACTTCACGAGGTGTTCGCCATCGCGGAACGTGTACGGGTAGTAGCCGACGCCGATGCGCGGCATCGTGCGCGCGGCGAACGACAAGCCCGAGATGATCATGTCGACCGTGCCGAGCGTGAGTCCCTGATTGATGTCGGACTCCTTGCCGAGGCTCGACGCCGGAAACACGTCGACGTGATAGCGGCCGCTGGTACGTTTCTCGATCTCGCCGGCCGCCCATACCGACCACTTGTGATACGGCTCCGAAGTCTCGTAGACATGCGCCCATTTGAGCTTGGTCTGCGCCAGTGCGGCGCCCGAGCCGATGCACACGACCCCGACGAGCAGGGCGATTCTGCCGATCCAACGCATGGTGCTCCTCCAGTTTTATGTTACGGATAAAAACAGTGCTCAAGCGGCGACGACCTGGACCTTGGTGCTCCTGGTCTTGTCCTTGGCCAGCTCGAATGCCTTGACCGCTTCCTCCAGCGGAAACTGCCCCGACAGCAGCGGTTTGACGTCGACGCGGCGCGACGAAATGTAATCGACCGCCCAGTCGAATTCGATTCCCCACCGGAACGCGCCTTTCAGGTCGAGCTCCTTGGCCATGATCTCGTTGACGACGAACGGCAGCGGCTCGTGCGGAATCGTTCCGACCTGCACGATCGTGCCGCCGCGCTTCGCGGCCGCGACGCAGGCTTTGAGGGCAACGAAGCTTCCGGAAACCTCGAACGCGACATCGTATTGCGGCGCCGCCAGCGCATCCGGCTCGCGGTCGGCGCGGATCGTCCGGTCGGCTCCGACTTCCCGCGCGGTCGCCAGCGGCCGGTCGAGAATGTCGGAGACCGCGATGTGCCTGGCGCCGGCGAGACGCGCGGCGAGCACCGTCAGGCAGCCTATCGTCCCTGCACCGGTGATCAACACCGACTTGCCGAGCAGCTCCGGGCCGCGATTGACGGCGTGCAGCGCAACCGCGAGCGGCTCGGCGAACGCGATCTCACCCAGCGAGACGTCGGCGGCGACCGGATAGCATTGCCGCTCGCCCATCACGAAATACTCGGAGAACATGCCTTGCACGTGCGGGTAGAGACTGGCGCTGCCCAGAAAGCGCATATTGCGGCACAGCTGCTCACGTCCCTCGCGGCAGTAGTCGCATTGCCCGCAGGCATGCGACGGGCTGACGGCGATCTTGTCCCCCGGCTTGACTCGCGTCACGCCGGCGCCGACCTTGGCGACGACACCCGAGGCTTCGTGCCCGGGAATCAACGGCTCGCGAACGACGAAGCTGCCGTTGCGGCCTTCGTAATAGTAGTGAAGGTCGGAGCCGCAGATGCCGCCGGCGCCGAGCCGGATCAGCACCTGGCCGGGGCCAGCCTGCGGCAGCTCGCTGTCTTCGATGCGCAGGTCTTCCTTGGCGTGGATTCGGCAGGTCAGCATGATCGTTCCTTTGTCGGGCCGGGCACGCGGCTATTGCCGCGCATCCCAGCCGGTGTTGAAGCGCTTGTAGGCCTTGTTCAAATGCTTTTGCATCGCCGTGCGCGCTTCGTCGGGGTTGCGCGCTATGATCGCCTTCAGCACGTTGCGATGCTCGGCGATCGCGGCGAGCCAGAGCTCGGGCGTGTCGTAGTGATGCTCGAGTTGCGCGAACAGCGGACCCATCCGTTCTTCCCAGAGCATTTTCAGCACCGCCACCAGCGCGCCGTTGCCGGTCGCTTCGGCGATACGCAGGTGAAACAGTCGATCGGCGGCGAGCGGCTGCACTTTGTCGGTCTCCATGATCCGCTGCATCTGTTTCAGCGCATCTTCGATCGCGGCGATATGCTCCTTTTTCGCCGACTTGGCGGCCAGCGCCGCGCATTCGCCTTCGATGATCCAGCGCGCGCGCAGGAGCTCGAACGGTCCCGAGGCCGCCTGCACTTCTCCGTCGTGGCCGTTTCCGGCGCCGAGGACGTAAATGCCCGAGCCGATGCGCACTTCGACCAGCCCTTCGACTTCGAGAGCGATCAGAGCCTCGCGCACCGACGGCCTGGACACGCCGAGCTGCCGCGCCAGATCGCGCTCGGGCGGAAGCCGCTGCCCCGCCGTGTATTCTCCCGAGCGGACAAGCGCGCGGATCTGGTCGGCGATCTGCCGATACAGCCGGCGGGGCTCGATACTCTGGATGGGCATGGTCGAAGGCCGCGCCGTGTTCGCCGGCGCGTTTGCCGAGGGGTCGCTTCAAGACATCGTAGCTAAGCAAAATACACCCATTTGGTCAAGTGGTCTTACCAATTTTGCGGCCCGCTTTGCTAAAATGTCGGCCCTACATGATGAAAGGCATCGCTTGAGCGACCGACTCGCAGGCAAATTGGCGCTGATCACGGCCGCCGGACAGGGCATCGGCCGCGCCGCGGCGCTGGCTATGGCGAAGGAAGGTGCGTCCGTCTGGGCGACCGACGTCAAGCCGGAATTGCTCGAGCAGTACCGCGGGGTTGCCAACGTCAGCACGCGGGTGCTCGACGTCCTCGACGACGCCGCCGTGCGCCAGGCCATCGATGCGCTGCCGCCGCTCGACGTGCTGTTCAATTGCGCCGGCTACGTGCATCACGGCACGGTGCTCGACTGCACGCCGAAGGACTGGGCGTACAGCTTCGACCTCAACGTGCGCGCGATGTACGTCACGATCCAGTGTGCGCTGCCGAGGATGCTCGAGCATTGCGCCAAGACCGGGGGAAGTGCCAGCATCATCAACATGGCTTCGGTCGCCGGCTCGCTCAAAGGCATTCCGAATCGCTTCGCCTACGGCGCCAGCAAGGCCGCGGTCGTCGGACTGACCAAGGCGGTCGCGGCCGATTTCGTCGCCAAGGGGATACGCTGCAACGCGATCGCGCCCGGCACTGTCGATACGCCGTCGCTGCACGAGCGCATCAACGCCTTTCCGGATCCGGTCGAAGCGCGCAGGAACTTCATCGCGCGCCAGCCGATGGGACAGCCTCGCCACACCCGAGGAGATCGCGCCCGTCGTCGTTTTTCTGGCGTCGGACGAATCGGCGTTCGCGACCGGGACCGTCTACTCCGTCGACGGCGGCATGACGATTTGAAATAGAATTCCAACCTCCGCGCATGCTTCGACCAGCTCGGCCTGCGCGGCGCATCAAACCCATCCGCGCTCGAGTGTCGAGAGACGGATTTCGATGAAAGCCCGAACATGAAGCTCGTACGCTATGGCCCCGCAGGCAAGGAAAAACCCGGACTGATCGATGGCGACGGCAAGCTGCGCGATCTGTCGCGCAGGATCCGCGACATCGACGGAACGACGCTCGCTCCGGCGAAGCTGAAGGAACTGGCGAAGCTCGACACCCGGCGCCTTCCGCTGGTCAAGGGCAAGCCGCGCTTGGGTGCTTGCGTCGCGACGCCGGCGAAGTTCGTCGCCATCGGCCTCAACTACATCGATCACGCCAAGGAAACCGGCTCGCCGATTCCCGAGCATCCGATCGTCTTCTTCAAATCGCAAACCTGCATCGTCGGCCCGAACGACAACGTGATGCTGCCGCCGGATTCGGTGAGCACCGACTGGGAGGTCGAGCTCGGTGTCGTCATCTCGCGCACCGCGCGGCATGTCACCGAGAAGGACGCGATGAAATACGTCGCCGGATACTGCATCGTCAACGACGTATCCGAGCGCGAGTTCCAGATGAAGCGCAGCGGCTCGCAATGGAGCAAGGGCAAAGGCTGCGACACGTTCGGCCCGATCGGTCCGTACCTGGTGACGACGGACGAAATCAAGAACCCGCAGAATCTCGACATGTGGCTCGACGTCAACGGTGTGCGGCGCCAGACCGGCAACACCCGGACGATGATTTTCGGCATCGCCGCGCTGGTCGCCGACGTCTCGCGCTACATGACGCTGCTGCCGGGCGATCTCATCACCACCGGCACGCCGCCCGGCGTGGGCCTGGGCATGAAGCCGACGCCGCAGTATCTGAAAGCCGGCGATGTCGTCACTCTCGGCATTCAGGGACTGGGCGAGCAGCGCCAGAAAATCGTCCCCTTCAAGAAGGGTCGTTAGGGGCCTCGCTCCCGGCAAGATCGTGACTGGCAACGACGCCACGCGCGGGCTGTCGCGCGATGCTTTCCTGTACCCGCCGCTGGCGGCGAGCCGCACCGGGCGTCTGCAGCTCGACGCGCTGCACACGATGTACTGGGAAGAGTCGGGCAATCCGCGCGGCGTGCCGGTCGTCTTCCTGCACGGCGGGCCCGGCGGCGGCAGCTCACCCGACCACCGCCGCTTTTACGATCCGGCGCACTACCGGATCGTCGTCTACGACCAGCGAGGCGCCGGTCAGTCGACGCCGCTGGGCGAGCTGCGCGACAACACGACACCGCTGCTGATCGCCGATATCGAGCGGCTGCGCGAGCACTTGGGCATCGAGCGCTGGCTTCTGTTCGGCGGCTCGTGGGGCTCGACCCTTGCACTGGCCTACGCCGAGACGCATGCGGAGCGAGTGCTGGGACTGGTGCTGCGCGGCATTTTCCTCTGCCGCCCGCAGGAGATTCACTGGTTTCTCTACCAGATCCGCTTCATGCAGCCCGAAGCCTGGCGAAGCTTCGCCGAATACCTGCCGGCGTCCGAGCGCGGCGATCTGCTCGCCGGCTATCATCGCCGGCTGATCGATCCCGATCCGGCAGTGCACATGCCGGCAGCGCATCGCTGGAGCCGCTACGAAGGCTCGTGCTCGACCCTGCTTCCCGACCCCGACCTGGTCTCGCATTTCGACGAGGATGCAGTCGCGCTGGCGATCGCGCGCATCGAGGCCCATTACTTCGTCAACCGGATCTTTCTGCCGGACAACGCGCTGCTCGCCGGCATCGATCGCATTCGCAACCTGCGCTGCACGATCGTCCAGGGCCGCTACGACCTGGTCTGCCCGATCTTTTCCGCCGATGAGCTGCATCGCGCGTGGCCGGAAGCCGAATACATCGTCGTCGGAGACGCCGGCCACTCGGCGCGCGAGCCCGGCATAGCGCGCGAGCTGGTCGCGGCGACCGATCGCTTTCGGCGGTGGACTGGACGGCGCAGGCGCGCGCTGACGCCGGCTTTTCGCCGACGCGCGATCGCCCCGCTAGGGCTGGTCCGCCTCGTCGTCGGACGAAACCCGGAATGCCGTCACCTGGAACGACAGTCCGATATCGTCGCCGACGATCCCCAGCGCGTAGCGCATGCCGAAATCGGAGCGCTTGATCGTCGTGTCGACTTCGGCGCCGCAGCCGTCGCGGCCGCTTTCGGGATCCCTGCCGCAATCGAGCCGCGCGACGTGCAGTTCGACCGGGCGCGTGACGTTGTGCATCGTCAGCTCGCCGGAGACGCCGACCAGCCGGGCGCTGTCGAACGCGAGGCGCGTCGACCGGAATCGCACGACCGGATAGTGCGCGGTATCGAACATGTCCGCGCCGCGCAGAAAGGCGTCGCGCGCGGCCCAGCCGGTGTCTATCGACGATGCGTCGACGATGAAATCGATCCGGCCGGCATGCGCCTCGGGGTCGAGCACGATCGTGCCGCGCGTGCGGCCGAAGTGGCCGCGCTGCATCGACAGGCCCAGGTGGCTGACGGCGAACTGCGCGCTGGTGAGGTCGGGATCGACCCGGTAGATCGATACGGCTTCCGCCGCTTCCCCCGCTTCCGCCGAACCGATAGTCGCGACCAGTATCGCGACGGCGAACAGCAACGCGCCGACCCGGCTGCCCGGCGCTCCGGTCGAAGCGCGTCGGGCGGCGCACTCCCTTCGACCGGTGGCGGATGGCTACTCCCGGTAGGCTTCGATCGGGATCGTGATCTTCACGTCGTCGCCCGACGAGCGCCCGACGCCGGTCTTTCATGCCCCAGTCGGAGCGCTTGATGGTCGTGCTCGCTTCCGCACCGCACATGGGCTTCTTGTTGAACGGATTCTCGCCGCACTGGAAGTCGGCCACCTTGAGCGTGACCGGCCGCGTGACGCCGATCATCGTCAGCTCGCCGTCGACGCCGGTCAGGCGATCGCCGTCGAAACGCATCGCGGTCGACTTGAAGTTCATCGTCGGATATTTGGCGACATTGAAATAGTCCTCGCCCTTCAGGATGCTGTCGAGCCGCGGATCGTGAGACCTGATCGAGGTGGTATCGATCGTTACGTCGATGCTGCCTTTCTTGGCTTCGCGATCGAGCGTGATCTTCCCGCTCGACTTGGTGAAGTCACCGCGCTGGGTCGAAAAGATCGTGTGCCGGATCTCGTACGATGGCTGCGAGTGCGCCGGGTCGGTGACATAGCTTTCCTCGGCGGCGGCGGCAGTGCCTGAGGCGACCGCGAGCAACAGCGCTAGGGCAGACGCGCCGGACTGTCTGAGCATGGAATGACTCCTCGGGTTTCGGAAAGGGACGACTCGCGGCAGATCGGGACAACAGCCGCCGCGCCGCGATTATTCCATGCGCGGGAGCCGCGAGTCCTATCTTACTGGCGGCAAGACCATCCGGACCCGCACGACGACCTCGTTGGCCACGGTGTCGGGGTCGGCCCAGTCGGCGTCGCCGATCCGGTAATCGAGCCGCTTGATCGTGAACGCGCCCTCGGCGACGCTGTTGCCCGACGCGTCCTTGGTCAGCGCGATCGGCACGACGGCGTCGCGGGTGACGCCCTTCACGCTCAGCTTGCCCGCGACTTCGTACTTGCCGCCGCCGACATCCTTGATCGAGCTCGAGACGAAACGGGCAACCGGGAACTTCGCCGTATCGAACCACGACGGGCGTCTGGCTTCGCTTTCGGCTTCATCGCTGGCCAGGTCGATGCTGGCGAGCTCGATATCGAAATCGGCCTTCGAGTGCGCCAGGTCGCCCGGCAGGAAAACGATATTGGCCTTCCATCGGCGAAAGCTGCCCTCGACATTGATGCCCATCTGCTTGGACACGAAGCGAATCTCGCTCTTGTCGATCAGCACGCCCTCGGCCCCGGCCTGGCCGGCGGCGAGCAGCATCATCCCGAGCGAAGGAATAAACGAACGCAAGCGCATGTGCGTGGACCTTTCCCCTGGATCGCCGACCGCTACGGCGGGAGCATACGCGTCAGAACGGTGTCGCGGTCGATGAAATGGTGTTTGAGCGCTGCCGCGGTATGTACACAGACCAGTGAAAACAAGGCGAAGTTCAACGTCAGATGCAGGATCAGCAGCACCCGCGCCAGCTCGCGATCCTTCGGCACCAGGTCGGGCAGCGGGACCAGACCCAGATAGACGACCTGGACGCCGGTCGACGAGCTGTAGATCCATCCGGACAGCGGAATGATCAGCAGCAGCAGATAGAGCGTGTCGTGGACCAGCACCGATGCCCGGCGCTGCCAGGGCGGCATCGTCTCCAGCGGGTCCGGCCCGGCATGGGTCGCGCGCCAGGCCAGGCGCAGGCAGGTCACCAGGAACACCGTGATGCCGATCCATTTGTGCCACGCGTACCACTGCAGCTTCTGGCGGCTCAACGGAAGGCCGACCATCGACAGGCCGACGGTAAAACTGCCGACCAGCAGCAGCGCGGTGAGCCAATGCAATGCGATGGCCGTGCGGCTGTACTGCCCACGGTTCGAATCTTGCGCGATGGTCTCGGGATCGTCCATGCGGGACCGTTGTAATGCGGCCGGCGCCACCCTGTCAACGCGGAGGTAACCGACCGATGCGCCGCTATAATGATCCGACCATCATGACGGCCGAATTGAAATCGACGCCCGTCACGGCCGCGCTGCAGCGGGAACTCTTGCTGCGTCCGATCGGACGCACGATTTACTGGATGCCGCCGTATTGCCTGTCCGACGACGAGATGACGCTGCTCGCGGCGCGCACGCTGGATATCGTCGCATGCGCCTGATCCGGGCCCTTCTGCGCGCGGCGCTCGCAGCCCTGACCTTGCCGCTGGCCGCGATCGCCGGCGCGGGATTGCCGACGCCGGTCGCGCGCGCATTTGCCGAACAGCACATCCCGCTCGCTGCCGTCAGCGCCTACGTGCAGGAGCTTGGCACGGCGCAGCCGGTGTTTTCGCACCAGCCCAGGCGGCCGATGAGCCCGGCCTCGACGATGAAACTGGTGACGACGTTCGCCGGACTCGAGCTGCTGCGACCCGAATACCGCTGGAAGACCGAAGCGTATGCCGACGGAACGATAGCCGGCGGCGTGCTGGAGGGCAATCTGGTGCTCAAAGGCTACGGCGATCCCAAGATCACCATCGAGCAATTCCAGGAATTGATCGCGCGGCTGAGGGCGACCGGACTATCGACGATACGCGGTGATCTGATCGTCGATCGCAGCTACTTCGCGCCGATGCCGTACGACCCCGGCGCATTCGACGCCGAGCCGCTGCGTCCCTACAACGTCGGGCCCGACGCCTTGCTGGTCAACTTCAAGAGCGTGCGCTTCGCGTTCGCGCCGAACGCCGCCGGCAATGCGGTCGAGGTTCGCACCGAGCCGGCGATGGCCAATGTCGCGGTGCACGGCGCGCCGCGCCTGGTCGAAGGCCTGTGCGGCGACTGGAAAGGCGGGCTGGTCGCCGCATTCGACGCCCGCGACGATGGCGCCGACGTGAGCTTCGGCGGCGACTATCCGCTCGCCTGCGGCGAGCGCGAATGGTTCATCGCGCTGCTCGACGCCCCGCATTATGTGCTCGGCGCCTTTGCGCGCATGTGGGCCGATTCCGGCGGCAGCTTCGCGGGGACGGTGCGCGAAGGCCGTGCGCCGCGGAACGCGCCGCCGATCGCCGTCCTGCAATCGCCGCCGCTTTACGACGCCGTGCGCGACATCAACAAGCTGTCGAACAACGTGATGGCGCGACAGCTTTTCCTGACCTTGGCGACGACCGTGCATCCGCCGCCGGCCACCGCAGCCAACGCGACCCGCGCCATCGAGCGCTGGCTTGCGCGAAACAAGCTCCGCTTCCCCGAGCTGGTGCTCGACAACGGCTCGGGCCTGTCGCGGCGCGAGCGAATTTCCGCGCGCAGCATGGCACGGCTGCTGATCGCGGCCGACGGCAGCGACGTGCGCGACGACTACGTGAGCTCGCTCGCGGTCGCCGCAACCGACGGCACCGTCAGCAGGCGGTTCCTGACCGACCAGGTCGCCGATCAGGCGTTTCTGAAGACGGGGTCGCTCGAGGGCGTGCGCGCGATCGCCGGATACGTGTTCGATCCTGCCGGCCGGCGCTTTGTCGTCGTCTGCTTCGTCAACCACCGCAACGCGTTGCGCGCGCAGGCTCCGCTCGACCTGCTGGTGCAATGGGTGTACGACCACGGCCACGACGCAGCGGGCCGCACGGCGCGCTAACGTCGATCGGTCACATGCCGGGTATCGGCTTGCTTTCGTTGAAAAGAATGTAGCCGCGAATCAGCCGGTACAAGACCCAGATCGTCGTCGCGATCCAGATGCAGATTGCGATCGGTATGCCGATCAGGGTCACCGCAGCCAGCCAGCCGACGAGGTTCCACAGTACCGAGAACCAGAACGTACGGATAAGCCAGCGGTAATGCGACTGCAGCCAGGTTCCGGCAGCCTCGCCGCGCTTCACGTAGGCGATGATCAGCGCGATCAGGCCGATCAGTCCAAGCAACGGGGTGCTCAGCAACCCGGCCGAGACGAGTGCCGGCAACTGCCGCGACCGCGAACAGCGCGTAGACGAGCAGCGTCGTCGAAATCAGCGACTGCGACGGGACGCCGGCGCCGGCCGGCGGAAGCTGCGGTGCGGAAGACTCGCTCATGATGGCTGCTCCTCTTGAACGGGTTGAAGTCGGGAACCGGCTACTGGCTCGCGCAAAACCCTGCCGCGCGGAGCCTGGTCGGCTCGCGCTTATTTTTCATAGCGGCGGCCGTCCCGGTGCGCACCGTACTCGCCGTTGCCGTCGTCGCACCAGATGAGATCGTCATCCGGATAGAAACATTTGTCGCCCTCGATCCGGTTGCCGATCTCGAGATAGCTTGCCGGCACGTTGCCGCGGTTGATGAAATGGTGCGCATCGCGCTTGCCTGCCGGATAGCCGGCGCACATGCCGGGACCCAGCGTCTGCTCGCCGGCGTCGGTCACCAGCGTCACCTCACCGGCGAGGATGTAGACGAACTCGTCCTCCAGCGTGTGCCAGTGGCGCAGCGCCGATTGTGCGCCGACAGCCAAGGTCACCAGGTTGACGCCGAACTTGGTCAGGCCGCAGGCGTCGCCGAGACGTCGCTTGGCGCGATCGCCCATGCGGCTCTTGAACGGCTCCGGATATCCGGAACCTTGTTTCTCGGTCACGGTGGTCGGGTCGAGGGCAGGCAGCTCGAGTCGGCTCATCTTGACGGCACTCCCGGAGCGGTTCGGCGCGACTTGGCGCAGCGCTATAATACCCGCCGAGCGGCATATCGGGCTCGCGCCAACGCGGCCGATGCGCTCATTGCCTGGAGATGACCATGACTGCAGCAAAATTCGAACGCAGCCGCGAAGCGCTCGTCAAGGATTTCACCGACGTGCTGGCCGAAGCGGAGTCCCTGTTGAAACAGGCGGCCAAGGAATCGGGCGAGAAGGCCAATGACCTGCGCGGGCAGGTCGAGGCAAAGCTGCGATCGGCCAAGATAAGGTTGCACGACCTGTCCGACGACGCCAGCGAAAGGGCCAAGGTGGCCGCGAAGGTGACCGACGACTACGTGCGCGACAATCCGTGGCAGGCCATCGGCATCGCGGCGGCGGTCGGCTTTCTGGCCGGACTCGCGTTGAGCCGACGCTAGCACCCGGTGGCCGACCCGAACGCCAGACCCGCGGCAGGGCTGGGCAGCGCGCTGTCGCAGCTGGCCGCGACCGCGCTCGCGATGGTGCGCACGCGGCTCGAGCTCGCCACCGTGGAGTTCACCGAAGAGCGCGAGCGCGCCAAGGAGATGCTGCTGCTGCTGTTCTCGACCGTTCTGGTCGTGCTGTTCGCGCTGCTGTTCGCGTCGGTTTTCATCATCGCCTACTTCTGGGACAGCTATCGCCTGACCGCCGTCGGCGCGGTCACCGGCTTCTACCTCGTGCTTGCGGTCATCTTCCTGGTCCGTCTCAAGCAACGGATGGACGAGAAGCATTCTCCGTTCACCGCAACGCTGTCGCAGCTCGAAGAGGACGCCGAGGCTTTGCGGCGCAAACCATGAGCGCACGCCTGGACGAACTGGCGGCACGGAAATCTCTGTTGGTGGCGCAGCTGCGCCTGCAGCGGATGGAGTTCGCCTTGCACGCCGGCGACGTGCGCGGCGCGGTGCGCCCGGCGGGGCTGATCGGCAGTGCCGTCGCCCAGCCGGCGGCGATCATCGCGCTGGTCGAGGCGATCGCGCCGGTGTTCGGACTGCAGCGCTACGCGCGCTGGGTGCGCCTGGCCTCGATCGCGTTCGCGGTGACGCGTATCGCGCGCAAGTGGCGCCAGTCGACGATCGACTGAAGCCCCCGCAGTGAAGCTCTGGGGCGTTGCGATGGTCCGCAACGAGGCGGACATCATCGAGGCGTTCGTCCGCCACAATCTGAGCGTGCTCGACGGCCTGGCGATCGTCGATCATGGCTCGACCGACGCCACACCCGAGATTCTCGCCGCCTTGTCGGCCGAGGGTCTTCCACTGCGGATCGAGGTCGATGCCGAGCTGGAATTCAGGCAATCGGACATCATCACCCGGCTCACGCGTCGCATCCTTGCGACGACCGACGCCGACTTCATCTTTCTGCTCGACGCCGACGAATTCCTCAAAGTCCCCTCGCGGGACCGCCTCGAAGCGGCGCTGGCGAGCCTGCCGCCGGAGGTCCATGCGGTCCAGGAGTGGCACACGTACGTGCCCGATTTTTCCCGCGCGCTGGATCCGGCATCGCTGATCCGTTCGGCGCGGCGCGTCAGGCACGGGCTTGAGCCGCGATACCGAGCCGTGGTGTCTCGCGACTTCCTGCAAACTCCGACGCTGATCGCCGAAGGCAACCATCTGGTCGTCCGGCGCGTTGGCGCCGAGAACCACCCGAAGATCCAGCATGCCCGCCTGACGGTCGATGAGTCGGCAGTTGCGCACATACCGATACGTTCGGCCGCACAGTTCGGCGCCAAGATCGCGATCGGATGGCTGTCGTGCCTGATGCAACCGGGGCGCGCGCCCGGCCTTTCCTCCCATTGGCGGGATTCGTACGGGCTTCTGCGTTCGGGCAAGGCATTGACGCCGGAAACGCTGACCTTGCTTGCGGCCAATTACGATGTGCCCGAAAGCGAGCGCAAGCCGCTCGACCAGATCGTTTTCGCCGACGATCCGTTCTTTGCCGATATCGAGATAGTCCATCAGGGCGCGGCGCGCGCCGACGCGCTCGCCCTGGTCTTGCAGTTTGCAGAAAAGCTGGCGCGCCGCGTATCCGACGCCGACGCCGCGTCCGGAAAGACGCGCGCCGTCTGATCATCCGCCGCCCTCGATCGAAGGGCTTCCCCGGCGAGCCCGCCCGGCTAGAGGCCCAGGTCCTTCCAGATCGCGTCGATCCGGCGCCTGGTCGCTTCGTCCATCGCGATCGGCCGGCCCCACTGGCGTGACGTTTCTCCCGGCCACTTGGCCGTCGCGTCGATGCCCATCTTGGCGCCGAGCCCCGCCACCGGAGAAGCGAAATCCAGGTAGTCGATCGGCGTGTTCTCGACGATCAATGTATCGCGCGCCGGATCTACGCGCGTCGAAATCGCCCAGACCACCTCTTTCCACTGGCGGATGTCGACGTCATCGTCGGTGACGATGACGAACTTGGTGTACATGAACTGCTTGAGAAAGCTCCATACGCCGAACATCACGCGCTTGGCGTGCCCCGGATATTGCTTTTTCAGGCTGACGATCGCCATCCGGTACGAGCAGCCTTCCGGCGGCAGGTAGAAGTCGGCGATCTCGGGAAACTGCTTTTGCAACAGCGGGACGAAGACCTCGTTCAGCGCGACACCCAGGATCGCCGGCTCGTCCGGCGGCTTGCCGGTATACGTGCTGTGGTAGATCGGCTGCCGGCGCATCGTGATGCGCTCGATCGTCAGCACCGGAAATCGCTCGACCTCGTTGTAGTAGCCGGTGTGATCGCCGAACGGGCCTTCGCGCGCGCTTTCGAAGCCGCTGGCGTCGGACGAGTCCGGGCGGATGTGGCCCTCGAGCACGATTTCTGCCGACGCCGGAACATGGAGCCCGTGGGTCAGGCATTTGACAATCTCGGTCCGGGCTCCGCGCAGCAATCCGGCGAACTGATATTCGGACAGCGTGTCCGGCACCGGCGTTACCGCGCCGAGCATCGTCGCCGGATCGGCGCCGAGAGCGACGGCAACCGGGAACGGCGTGCCCGGACGATGCTGCGCGTGGTCGCGAAAATCGAGCGCCCCGCCCCGGTGCTGCGAGCCACCGCATGATCACGCGATTGCGCGAGAGCACCTGCTGCCGGTAGATGCCGAGGTTCTGTCTCGCTTTCAGCGGGCCGCGCGTCACCGTCAGGCCCCAGGTGATCAGCGGCGAGACGTCGTCCGGCCAGCAGGTCTGCACCGGCAGTCGCGCGAGGTCGACCTCTTCACCTTCCCACACGATCTCCTGGCATGGCGCCGACGAACGCTCCTTCGGCGCCATCTGCATCACCTGCATGAATACCGGGCGCGTGTTCTGCCAGACGTCCTTGAGGCCGCGCGGCGGCTCCGGCTCCTTGAGGAATGCGAGCAGCCTGCCGACTTCCCGCAGCGCCGAGACCGGATCCTCGCCGGCATCGGCGCCCATCGCCAGCGCGACGCGGCGCGGCGTGCCGAACAGGTTGCACAGCACCGGGATCGAGTGCCCTTTCGGCGCGTCGAACAGCAGCGCCGGACCGCCCGCCTTGAGGACGCGATCGCAGATCTCGGTCATCTCGAGGCGCGGGTCGACTTCGACGGCGATGCGCTTGACTTCGCCGTCGCGTTCGAGCTGGGCGAGGAAGTCGCGAAGATCGTGGTATTTCATGATTGCCTGTTCCGGCGCCCTTGCCCGATCTTAGCAAACCCGCTACGGCGCAATGCGCGGTGCATGCCGCCGCCCCACACGGGCGCCTGCGCGGGCGCAATCGGGGTTTTTTGTGCGCGACAAGGCATAAATCGTCCGATTTGTCGGGATGCGGCGACAGTCGGCGTCGCGCGGATACCACACTACGTTCGAATGGCGATACTATCGGTCCCCGTTGCTGGACCTGAGCAGAGACCGGCGACTATGCTGGGCTCGACTGGCGCGCATCGTTTCAGCGCGGCGCTGGATCCCGCGGGAGATTTCCGTTTGCGAAATGCGATAACGACGCTTAAGGCGATGTTGGGAGCGTTTGCCCTGTTCTCGGCGAGCGCGGGCATCGCTGCGCCCGACGGCGGCACCGATGGCGCGCAGCCGCTCTCCAATGCGGTGGTCCAGGCCGACGTGCTTCCGTCGATCGAAATTCTGCCCAAGCAGCTCAATCTCGCCGGTCGATGCAACGGCTTGGCGTTCGACTTGAACACCTTCATCAATACCACCGCGCAGACCTCAGCCAGCGTTCGGGTTTCGTCGCCTAAACTCAATCCGAGCCTTCTCGAGCAGTTCACCGACAATACCGGTGCGAACGTCGGCGTGTTCAACGCCGATTATCCTAATTTCCACATCCTGGGCTTCGGCGGCGGCCTCGCGCCAAACACGCTGATCACCATCAGCATCACCACCTACACCGGGCCGAATCTGACCGGCACGGCGACGTTCACCAGCACGATCACGTTCGATTGCACGACCGGCCAGGTCGCGCGGCTGGGGCGCGCGCCGCCGCTGCTGACGGCTGTCCCGGCGCTGGACTCCACCGGCCTCGCGCTGCTGGTAATGCTGGTCGGAATCGCCGGCGCCGCGGCACTGCGCGTGCGGCGGCGTCGCTGCGCGGCCGTTGCGCTAGGCTCGCCGGCCCGGATACCGCGCCAAGGCGCCTCATCGGCGCGCGGTCGTACCCTCCTCGAAGGCCCTCCGCGATCGACGACTCGCGGCCTCGACTATCGTCTCGCGCCAGGCGGCAAGCTTCTCGGTGAAGGGCCGTGTGTAGGCCGGACTGGACGAAGGCAGCACGCAGACCACATAGCCCGCCTCGCGCCATAGCGGCGCCGCCCGGGCGGCCGTCTGCCCGTTGAAGCAGACCAGATCGAGCTCCGGCGCACGGCGCCGTGCCAGCGCGATTTCGGCAAGCTCCGCGCGGCGGATCGCCGCATCGGCACTGCCCGCGCGAGCACACCGCACGATGCTGTCCCACAGTCCGATCCGATGCGCGCGCAACGCGGAAAGCCGGCGCGCGTACGTGAGATCGGCCAGAGGCAAGTCGAGCAGCGCGCCGAGCAACGGCCAGAAATGGTTGCGCGGATGCGCGTAGTACTGGCGCGCGGCCAGCGAGGCGACACCGGGAAAACTGCCGAGTATCAGCACCCGCGTCGCCGCATCGAGGACCGGCGGCAATCCGCGTTGCAGCGGCGGCGCGGGCGCGGCCCTCACTGCGGCCACCATGGCATCCGGTGCAGGCGCACGCCGTAATCCGCGACGATGCCGGCGAACACGGCAAAGCCGAGCCAGTGGTTGCCGAGAAACGCGCGAAAGCAATCCGCGCGGTCGCGCTTGCGTATCAGCCGGTAGTGCCACAACGCGATCAGCGACGCCGCCAGCACACCGACATAGAACAGCGGTCCCATCTGCCGCTCGCTGCCGATCCAGGTCAATCCGGTCAGGTAGACCGCGTAGCAGAACATCACCACCAGCACGTCGAACCTGCCGAATGTGATCGCCGAGGTTTTCAGCCCCAGCTTCAGATCGTCGTCGCGGTCGACCATCGCGTACTCGGTGTCGTAGGCCATCACCCAGAACAGGTTGATCGCGAACAGCGTCCATCCGAGCGGCGTCACCTCGCCATACACCGACGCGAATGCCATCGGAATGCCGAACGAGAACGCGATGCCGAGGAAAGCCTGCGGCAGCGAGAAAAACCGCTTGCAGTACGGATATGCGGCGGTGATCAGCAGCGCCGGCAGCGACAGCAGGATCGTCGCCCGGTTGAGCGGCAGCACCAGAAGGAGCGCGCAAAGGCGAATGCCGCCGCGACGGCGAGCGCTTCCCACGGCGCAATCTCGCCGCGCGCGAGCGGGCGATCGGCGGTGCGCTCGCACGTGCGCGTCGAAATTGCGGTCGGCGTAATCGTTGATCGCGCAGCCGGCCGAGCGCATCAACAGCGTGCCCAGCGCGAAAATGCCGACGACGATCCACGACGGCGACCCGAACGCCGCGAGCCACAGCGCGGACAGCGTCGGCCAAAGCAGCAGCAGCGTGCCGATCGGCTTGTCGAGCCGGATCAGGCGCTCGTAGGCGTCGATCCGCGCGGCGATCGCCTGCCAGCGGGTCGGCGCCGTTGCGCCGGAGCCGGGCCCGCCGACCGTCATCGCGACGCCCAGCGGCAGCGCGAGCTGCTTCTTGAGCGCGCGCGGCGCAATGTCCGCAAGCAGCGCATCGGGAGTCGCAAACTCGAGCCGAACGCGCAACTCGCGCTTCATCCGCGCGTTGGAAAGCCGCCTCGATTCGCTCATGAACGAGAGCAGCATCGGTGCGATGCGCGCTTCGGCCTCGTCCCACGACACGCGCGGCGGCCGGGGCAGGCGAAACGCATCGGCGACCGCGTCGAGCCAGCCGCCCATCTTCAGCTCGGCATCGTCGCTGACGTTGTACGCGCGGTTCGGCTTGCCGCGAAATGCCGCGGCAACGGCGGCGCGCGCCAGGTCATCGGCATGGATGTGATTGGTGAAGACGTCGCTCTTCGGGCCGAAGCACCGGCGTTCCCTGCCGGATGCGGTCGAGCGGCAGCCTCGTTTCGGCATAGATGCCGGGCGCACGCAGCACTGAAAGACTGACGCCGTATCGACGCGCCCAGCTGCGCAGCCTGTCCTCGGCCGCGACGCGCCTCTTTGCGCGCGGCGTCTGCGGCTTGCGCGGACGCGTTTCGCTGACCCGCGCGCCGGCGCAATCGCCATAGACGCCGGTCGTGCTGATGTAGACGAAGCGCTGCGGTATAATCCGCGCTTTTGTCAGCGCCGCGACGAGGCTTGCCGTTCGCGGATCGTCGCGGCCTTCGGCCGGTGGCGGCGCGAAATGCAGCACTGCAAAAGGCGCCGTCCGCAGGCGCTCGAGGCTGTGATAGCGATCGAGATCCCCGATGATCGGCACGATGCCGCGGCCGCGCAGCTTCGGTATCTCGTCGCGCCGGCGCGTGAGCCCGTACAGCCGCACCTTGCCGCGCAGAAGATCGGCGGTGCGCAGCGCGATGTCGCCACAGCCAATTAACAAGACCCTGATCACCGCCGTCTCTACGCTGCGCGCTTAAAGTCTACCGATGCCGCATCAGATTACCATAAAGCCCAGCGAGCATTCGTTCGCCTGCGACGACGACGAGACCGTGCTCGCGGCGGCGATGCGCGCCGACCTGATGATTCCTTACGGCTGCCGCAATGGCGCCTGCGGAACCTGCAAGAGCCATCTGCTCGAAGGCGTCGTCGACTATGGGCATTACCAGCCGGGCACGCTGACCGATGCGGACAAACGACAGGGCTATGCGCTGCTTTGCGTCGCCCGCCCGCAGACCGACCTCGTCGTCGAAGTACGCGAAGTGCGAAAGGCCGGCGACATCCGCATCCGCAAGCTGCCCTGCCGGATCGAAAAGATCGACAAGGTCGCCGCCGACGTCGCGATCGTCTCCTTGAAGCTTCCGGCGAACGACCGTCTGCAATACCTGGCCGGCCAATACGTCGATTTTCTGCTCAAGGACGGTCGCAGGCGCAGTTTTTCGATCGCGACCGCGCCCGAGGACGACGCGCTGCTCGACCTGCATATCCGGCACGTCCCCGGCGGTTATTTCAGCGGGCAGCTGTTCAACGAATTCAAGGGTCGCGAGATCCTGCGGATCGAGGGCCCGCTCGGCAATTTCTTTTTGCGCGAAGACTCGGACAAGCCGATCATCTTCGTCGCCGGCGGCACCGGCTTCGCACCGATCAAGGCGGTAATCGAGCACGCGTTTCATCATGCGATCGACCGCCAGATCGTGCTCTACTGGGGCGTGCGCTCGCGCGCCGATCTCTACCTGCCGGATCTTCCGGTCGAATGGCAGCGCCGGCATTCGAACTTCACCTTCATCCCGGTGCTGTCCGACCCGCTGCCCGACGACCGCTGGCCGGGCCGCACCGGCTTCGTGCACAAAGCGGTGATGACGGACTTCGCCGACCTGTCCGGCTATCAGGTCTATGCCTGCGGCGGTCCGGCGATGATCGACATCGCGCGCCGCGAATTCACCGAGCTGCGACGGCTGCCGCCGGAGGCCTTCTACGCCGATTCGTTCACCTATGCGGCGCAGACCGACGCGCCGGCGTAGGCAAGCGATAGCGAGCTGACGGGCCGGCGGCCGCCATGACGTTCGATTCGCTGACCTTCGTCGTCTTTCTCGCCGCCGATTTTCGGCGGCTACTGGGCGGTGCGCTCGTGGACCGCGCGCAAGGTCTTCCTGCTCGGCGCCAGCTACCTGTTCTACGCGGCCTGGAACCCGTTTTTCGTGCTGTTGATCATCGCGACGACGGGGTTCGACTGGCTGGCCTCGCATTGGATGGACCGGGTGCAGCGCCCGTCGTATCGCCGCGCAATCCTCGCGTCGTCGATCGCCATCAACCTGGGCTCGCTGGGTTTTTTCAAGTACGCGCAGTTCTTTTCCGATAACGCGGTCGACCTGCTGCACGTGTTCGGAATCAATTTCGAGCCGGTGTCGCTCGGCATCCTGCTGCCGGTCGGGATCTCGTTCTACACGTTCGAGAGCCTGTCGTACGTGATCGACGTGTACCGCAGGCGCATCGCCGTGTCGAAGAGCCTGCTCGACTACGGCCTGTACGTGACGTTCTTTCCGCACCTGGTCGCCGGACCGATCCTTCGCTACGGCGATTTTTCGCCGCAGTGCGCGACAGCCAAATCCTGGGGCTCGGCCGAAGTCGGCAAGGGCCTGGCACTGTTCGTCTACGGCCTGGCGCTCAAGGTCTGCCTGGCCGACCTGGTGTTCGCGCCCGTCGTCGACCGCGTGTTTGCGTCCGGCGTCAGCGCTGGATTCGGCGAAAGCTGGCTGGGTGCCACATCGTTCTCCCTGCAGGCCTATTGCGACTTCGCCGGCTATTCGCTTTGCGCGATCGGCGTCGCGCTGATGTTCGGCTTCCGGTTTCCGATGAATTTCGAAAGCCCGTTCGGTTCGGTCGGCATGGCCGAGTTGTGGACGCGCTGGCACATGTCGCTGGCGAGCTGGATCCGCGATTACGTCTTTCTCCCGCTCGGCGGCTATCGCCGCGGCAGGCTGCGCGGTGAAATCAACCTGCTGTTCGCATTCCTGCTGGTTGGCCTCTGGCACGGCGCGGCATGGACGTTCGTCGTGTGGGGCGGACTGCAGGGCGTCTTTATCTGCGCCGAGCATCTGGTCAAGCGATACGTCTGGGACTTCGGCAAGGTCGACAATCGCTTTGGCCGGGCGGCGCTCGCCGTGGCAACGTTCGGGATGTTCAGCATTGCCGCGGTGTTCTTCCGCGCGCATTCGTTCGGCCAGGGCGCTTCGATTCTCGCGTCGATGTTCGCCCCCGGCGGGCACTCGACGCTGGTGCCGTTCAGCGAGGCGATCGTCGCGCTCGTGCTGGGCGCCTGCGTCGTCGGTTCGCATATCCTGTTCGGCCACTTGCGCCGTTGGGACTGGCTCGATCGCTTGTCCGTCGCGCCGCGCGCGGCTTCGATCGCGCTGGCGCTGGCCGCCGTCGTGTTCTCACCCGGATTCAATCCGGCGTTCATCTATTTCCAGTTTTGACGATGAACCGACAGTGGCTGCATGCCTGGGTCGCCGCGCTGCTGGTGTGCGCGCTGCTCGCCGTCGGGTACGAGTGGGTGCTGCGCCAGCGCGGCTACCTCGTCACCGTGCAGGACGACGCCGACCTGTGGTCGATGCAACTCGATCGCATCCGGAATTCGCCCCGCGCGGTGGCGCTGCTGGGCGCGTCGCGCATCGAGTTCGGCATCGATCCGGAGTTGCTTTCGCACGAGCTCGGCGGCCGCCCGGTGGCGATGCTCGCTGTCAACGGCAGATATCCGCTGGCGGCGCTGCGCGCACTGGCCGACGACCCTTCGTTCGTCGGGCTCGCGATCGTCGGCGTCGATGCACGCGGCATGCAACGCCGGCATTGGGAAATGCAGCAGAGCTATTTCGACCACTACCGCCGTCGCTGGACGCTCTCGCGCTGGATCCATCGCAGACTGTTGACCGCGCTGCAGGAAAATCTGGTGCTGGTCCGCTCGGCGTTCTCGGCGACCAACATCGTCGAGCGGTGGATCGCCGGCGAGGGGCCGCCGGTGAACGACCACGTCGTCGTGCGCGCCGACCGGGCCGGATTCATCGACTATCACCAACCCGATCTTCCCGCCATCCGGGCATCGCGCGTCGCGCGACCTGGTTCGCTACTATCGAGAGGAGCCGCCGACCGATGCCCGGACCTGGCTGCACGACCTGGACGCCGTATCGGCGTGGGTCGAGAAAATCCAGCGGCGCGGCGGCCGCGTCGTCTTTTTCCGCGAGCCGGCGGCCGACGAGAGCCTGGCGCTGGACGAGGCCAATTTTCCGCGCGACCGCTACTGGGACGCGTATGCGCGGCGTTCGCCGGCGACGATGATCGACTTTCGCGACGTCCCCGAGATGACGGCGTTCGTGCTGCCCGACACCTCGCACATCGACGCCACCGATGTGCCTCGCTTCACGATCGCGCTGGCGAATCTCCTGAAAAGCCGGAAACTCGTCGACTAAGCCCGACAACCGTCAGAGCCGCCGCAGCTCGCCGGTCGCCAGCTTGAGCGCTGCGACGAAATGCGCATTCGCCTCGTCGTCGCGGTTCAGGCGTCCGAGCATTTCTCCGAGCGCCAGATGTGCGCGCCAGCCATCGTCGAGCGCGAGGCTGGCCTCGAAATAGGTTTGCGCCTTGCCCCAGAGCTGCCGCCGCTGGCACAGCGTGCCGAGAACTCTCAACAACGCCGGATCCTGGTTGTGCCGCAACAGCCAGCGTTCGGCCTGTTCGAGCTGGCGGGTGGCGTCGGCCGGACGACATTCTCCGTAGAGCTCGACCAGCTCGGAGTTCCATTCGCGCTCCAGACTCTCGGTGAGGATGTCGACGGCCTCCCGATCGCCGCCGAGCTGCAGGAAGCTCTGGGCTGCGGCGCGCGCGACTTTCGGATGCCGCTTCGCACGCATCCGGCAGCCTGTTCCAGTATTCGCGCAAGCCGGCGGCATCATGCGTCAGCACCTTCAGCTGCTCGCTTTGCGCCGTCACTCGCACATGCTCGGCTTGCGTGCTGTCGAACACTTTGCGCCGGACCAGCTGATCGAGCAGCGGCGCGATGTCGGTCCAGCGCCGCGCTGCTTGCAGGCAGCGCAGCTCCAGACGCAGCGCCGCCGTATGCATGCCGGCTTCGCGCCGCAGCTCGCGCAGCGTATCGAGCGCGCGTTGCGGCTGTCCTTGCTCGAGCGCGATTTCGGCAAGCAGCATCAACCGGGCGACCGCCAGGCTCGTCGCTTGCGCGTCCGGGCGGCTGAGCATCGCCTCGGCCGAATCGAAATTGCGAACGTCGATGGCGGCGCGCGCGCCGATAATCGCGTTGAGTCCGCTTGAACCCGGTATCGCCAGCGCTTCCAGGGCGCGCTGTTGTGCCTTGCCGTATCGCCCTTCGAGCAATGCGACGACGGCGGAGTCCTGCGCCGAACGGGCCCGCTCCAGCTTCTGGCGCCGGCGCCACGCGCGCACCGTCTGCGGAAGACGCGCGGTGCGCACGGCCAGGCGGATCGCAGCATACAGCGCGGCGAATCCGACGACGGCGATGAACAGCAGCAGGTTGAGCGAAAGCTCGATCCGGTACGGCGGCGTGACCAGCAGCGCGTAACCGGAATTCAGCTTGACCGCCAGCGCGGCGGCCACCGCCGCCGCGGCGAGCAGCAAAAACCAGAAGAGAAAGCGCATTGGCGGCGGGTGTGGCGCTAGTGGCCCGTTGCCGCTCTACCGCTGCGGCTTGTCGCGCGCGATTTGCAGCACGCGCACCGCATCGAGGCTGGCGGCGAGTCCCGGCAGCTCGGCCGCCATGTCGGTCGCCTTCAGCTGTTTGAACAGCGTCTGCAACGACTGAACCGGCTTGGATCGCGTGTCGAAATACTTGGTTAGCCACGCGTCGGCGGCAGTGAGATCGGCGCGGAAGTTCGCCTGGTCGTGAAACAGCAGCGCGAAGCGCGCCGACAGGAGCCTCAGCTTCAGATTCTCGCGCAGGAAAAACTGCTCCTGCGGCAGCAGCAACGGGACCTCCGGCCGGTCGATATTCTCGATACGGACCAGTTGCCGCATCTGCTGCCAGGCGCTCGTCAGCAGTCGGCGCCATCCGGACTCGTTCTGTGGCGGCGCGGGCGGCGGCGGCGGCCAGCCTTTCATCGATCGCCAGCGGCAGCGCATCGATCTGCGCGATGGCCTCGTCGAGTCGCAACGACACTCCCGCATACGTCGACGTACGGCACGGCCTTCAGCCGGTCCATGTCCCGCGCCAGCGCACGGCGCAGAGGGACAAATTGCGGACGGTCGAGCCGCTGCAATTTGGTGTCGGCGACCTGAAGCGCTGCAAGCGCAGCGCGGACGTTCCCGGCCAGTTGCAGCTGCTGGCTGGCGAGCATCAGCACCTGCTCGACCTCGGTCAGTGCCCATTCGTCTCGCGACGGCGAAAGCTCGCGGTACAGCGCCTCGAGTGCCGACTGCTGCGCCTGCGATTCGCCGAGACGGTTTTCCAGAAGCGCGATCTTGGCTTGCGCGTCACGCACGCTCTCCTGGGCATCCTTGACGATGGCGCGCGTCGACTGCTGGGCGGCTTCGATTTCGGCGAGACGCTTCGCGAGCTCGACGCGCAACTCGCGCTGGCCATGGCGTGCGTCCAGCCACGCTGCCGCGATCGCGACAGCGATCACCAGCGCTGCAACCCACGCCCAGAGCGCAAGCCGCGGCGACGCAGGCGCAGTGGCCGGGATTCGGGGCGGCGGCGAGGAGGAAGCGGGGCGGTCGGCCGCCGGTTCGGGCATCGTAGTGAAGGCGAGCGCAGACGCAGTCGATTGTAGCAGGACGGCCGGTCGCTCCCGGCCGGGCTGGCCGGAAGCGCCACGCTCCACTAGAATGTTCGCACGTCCGCCAAGCGTTTATCGTCCCGCGGCCCCCGCCTTTTCCGATCCGATGCTCATCCTTGCACTCATCGCTGTCGTTGCCGTCGCCGCGCTGACCGGTTACGCGTATGGATTGCGCCGGCGTCAGCTGGCCGGCAGGCACGCCGACGGGCTCTACGGTGACCGGTGCAGTCGATCCAACGGGCGCTGTTTCCGGCCCTGACGCCGAGCGTATCGGCGCAGAAAAGGCGCGGATCATACGCAGCGGCGAAGGCGAAGCAGCCCATCTGCGGCAGGCGCTGGCCGATGCCGATGCGATCCGTTATCAGGCCGCCGTTTTCGGCGAAGACCGGAGGCGACTGTTCGCTGCGCTCGCCGATGTGCGCGGCGACAACGCGCGCTATCGACAGCTGGTGATCGACATCGAAAACAACGCGCCGCCTCCGATCCTGTCGGGCGCGGCCGGACCCGACGATCTGAAGCTGATCGTCGGCGTCGGGCCGGTGCTCGAGCGCATGCTGCACAACCTGGGCATCATGGGCTTCCAGCAGATCGCTCAATGGAGCGAGCGAGACATCGACGAATTCGACGCGCGTCTGCCCGAGTTTCCCGGCCGCATCCGGCGCGATCAATGGGTGACGCAGGCGCGCTCGCTGCACCAGGCCAAATACGGCGACGGCGCGGCCGGCCTGCGCCCGGACGGGCGGCGGCCATGATCGCCGCGCAGGCGCGATCGTTCGATGACTTCGGCTCGTCGGGCCGCGCGGCGCGTTTCGGCCTCGGGGCTTTTTCTGGTCGCGATCTTGACCCTGGTCTGGGGATGCAATTGGCCGGTGCTGAAGCTCGGCGTCACCGAGCTCGCGCCGCTGACGTTTCGTGGCGCGACGCTTCCGTTCGCGGCGCTCGGCTTGTTGCTGGCGGCGCGGCTGTCGGGCGATTCGATCCGGATCCCGCGCGAGCATTGGGGCAAGGTCCTGGCGCTCGCGCTGTTCAACATCGCGGCATGGAACGGGCTGATCCTTTTCGGCGTCCAGCAGATGCCCGCCGGCCGGTCCGCGATCCTGGCGTACACGATGCCGGTCTGGACCGTGCTGTTCGGCATGGCGTTGCTGCACGAGCCGCTGTCGATGCGCAAGATCATCGGACTCGTGCTCGGCATGCTGGGCATGGCGGTCCTGCTCGGCGAAGACGTGCGGCATATCACGCGCTCGCCGATGGGCACCTTGTTCATCCTTGCCGCCGCGATTTCGTGGGCGTTCGGCACCGTGCTGCTGCGGCGCTGGAAGCCGCCGGTGCCGCAGAACACGTTGACCGGGTGGATGATGCTGATCGGCTGGCTGCCTATCGCGGTCTGCGTGCCGCTGTTCGACGAGCATCCGATAAGTTCGCTGGCCCACATGTCGGGCACGGCCTGGTTCGCGGTGCTCTACAACATCTTTCTCGCCGGCACCGTCGCGCACTGGGCATGGTTCACTATGGCGCGCACGCTGCCGGTCGCGGTCAGCTCGCTTTCGTCGCTGCCGGTGCCTGTCGTCGGCGTGCTGTCGGGAATCCTTTTCCTGGGCGAGCGCCCGGGCCCGAGCGAGTACATCGCACTCGCGCTGGTGCTGGCATCGCTCTCCGCGGTGCTGTTCGCGCCGGCGACCAAGCCGGTCATCCCTCCCGAGTAACGCCGCGGCACAAAGCGCCGCGCGGCGCCGAGCTACTTCAGCTCGGGAATCAGCGTCAGCACTTTCTTGTCGGCGAACCAGGCGTCGAGGTTCGCCTTGCACAGGTCGCCCATCGCCTGCCGCGTCTCGCGCGTTGCGCTCCCGACGTGCGGCAGCAGCACGACGTTGTCCATCGTCATCATCGCCGCCGGAATGTGCGGCTCGTCGGCGAAGACGTCGAGGCCGGCCGCCTTGATCGTGCCTGCCTTCAGCGCCGCGACCAGCGCCGGCTCGTCGACGATCGAGCCGCGCGCGATGTTGATCAGCGTGCCCTTCTTGCCGAGTGCCGCGAGCACATCGGCGTTGACGATATTCCGGGTGGCCTCGCCGCCCGGACACGCGACGATCAGGAAGTCGACCGCGGCGGCCAGCGCCTTCAGGTCGGCGATGTATTCGTAACCGACATCCTGCGGCTTGCGCCCCGTATAGGCGACTTTCATACCCATTGCCGCGACGCGCTCGGCGATCGCCTTGCCGATCCTGCCCAGGCCCAGGATGCCGACCTTTCTGCCGCTCAACTTGGTCGTCAGCTCGGGGCTTCCCTTTTCCCACTTGCCGGCGTGCACGAAGCGATTCAGGCGCACGAAGCCGCGGCCGGTCATCAGGACCAGCGCGAGCGCGACGTCGGCAACGTCGTCGGTCAACACGTCCGGCGTGTTGGTCACCTTGATGCCGCGTTGCCGGCAGTACGCGGTCGGCACGCCGTCGTAGCCGACGCCGAAGACCGAAATGATCTCGAGTTTCGGCAGCGCATCGAGCAGCTTGGTCGCCGTCGCCGTGCCTCCGCCCTGCACCAGTCCGCGGATGGCGGCACCCTGGGCGGCCAGCAGTGCCTGCTTGTCGCCCGCCTGATGGTAGTCATGGCAGCGGTAGGCGGCCTTCAGCGGGTCGTAGAGAAAAGGTGGCAGCGGTGCGGTGATCAGAATGTCGACTGGCATCGGAGGTCCGTCAGGAATCGGCATCGAAGTATTGTAGCAACGACGCGATCAATCCGGCGTCGGTGGGCTCGGCGACGATGACGCGCGCGAGCTTGAGCGCGTGCGCGCGTTCGGCGATGCGCGGATGCGAGACAAAGGCCGGCGTCGCGGCAAGCTCGCTGCGGCCGTACGAGTCGAGCATTTCCCAGAGGTTGTCCAGGCCCTCGCTGCTGGTCAGGGTGATCGCATCGACGCGGCGCTCGCGCCATGCCGCGACCAGGCCTTCGGCGCCGCTCTGCGGCCGGGCCCGGCGGTAGCAATCGACCCGGGTGACATGCGCGCCGCGCGCGCTCAGCGTGTCGGCCAACAAATCGCGTCCGGCGCCGCCGCGAAAAATCACGACGCGCTTGCCGGCAGGAGCGGCGAACTCGTCCAACTCGAGCAGGCCTTCGCTGTCCATCGTCGTTCGCGGCTGCCGCACGTCGCCGATGCCGGCCGCGGCAAGCGCCGCCGCCGTGCCCGGCCCAGGCGCGAACGCGGGCAGCGCCGCGGGCCATGCGGCAGGGTCGCCGATACCGAATTCCGCGGCATTCGCGCTGACGAAAATCGCGTAATCGAATTGCGCGAGCCGCCGGTGCACGTCGTCGAGCGCACGCCTGTCGTCGGGCGGAAGAATCGCGATCGTCGGAAAGATCAGCGGCGTGCCGCCGACGGCGGCGATCTGCTGCGCCAGCTGGGCGGCCTGCCGCGCGGGGCGCGTGATCACGATGCCCGCGCCGCGCAGCGGTCCGCTCATCTGTCAGGCCTCCTTGGCTGACCGCGGCTGACGAATGATCGCGTGTCGGCCTGCGCGCAATCGCTCGGCGACGGCCCTGCGGGTCTTGAAGCTTCCGCCTCGCTCATGCGTCCGCCAGCATCGCGGCGGCGCCGCGCTGCAGGAATTCGGCGCCGAGCGCTTCACCGAGCGCAGCTGCCTCCTCGACGGTGCCGGCCGATGCGGAGCGCTCGCCGCGCAGCACCTGGCTGCCGTCGCGGCTGGCGACGAGCCCGCGCAGCCACAATTGCGGGCCGCGGTCCGTCGCGTACGCCGCGAGCGGCGTGCGGCAATTGCCTGCAAGCACGCGTCCGAACGCGCGCTCCGCGGTGGTCGCTCTCGTCGTCGCTGCGTCAGAGAGCGGCGCCAGCGCGGCGAGCACGTCGGCGCGGTCCGTGCGGCACTCGAGCGCGAGCGCGCCCTGCCCGATCGCAGGAAGACTGTCTGCCGGATCGAGCAGCGCCGCGATTCTTTGCGCGAGGCCCAGGCGCCGCAAACCCGCGGCGGCAAGAATGATCGCCGCATACTGTCCGGCATCGAGCTTGTCGAGCCGGGTGTTGACGTTGCCGCGCAGCGGTTTGACGGCGAGCTGCGGATAGCGCTCGCGCAGCTGCGCTTCGCGTCGCAGGCTCGACGTGCCGACGACGCTCGCCGGCGAGAGCTCGGAGAGCGAGCGGCATCGTCTCGATACCAGGGCGTCGCGCGGATCCTCGCGCGCCATGATCGCCGCCAGGGTAAAGCCCTGCGGCATGTCCATCGGCACATCCTTGAGCGAATGCACGGCGAGATCGGCGCGATCCTCGTGCATCGCCTGCTCGAGCTCCTTGATGAACAGCCCCTTGCCGCCGATGTCGGCGAGCGGCTGATCGGTCACCCTGTCCCCCTGCGTGGTCAGGCCGAGCAACTCGATCGCGCAGGAAGGATAGAGCGCCGCGAGGCGCGAGCGCACGTGCTCGGCCTGCCATAGTGCGAGCGCCGATCGGCGCGTCGCAATCACCAATCGTGCCGGCAGGGCGGTCGCGGCGGACATCGTCACCAAGGCAAGGGGCGGCGGAGAGTGCGGCGGGAGGTCGGCCGTCGAAGCGACAGCGCTTCGATCGATCGAATCGATTCTAGCATGCGCGAGAGCGGCGATTCCCCGAGCGCAGCGCCCCTAAGCGGCCGGCGGCGGAACCAGCCGCTGACCGCCAGGCGCTCGCGCGAGGACGGCAGGACCTCGTGCTCGAAGCGCTCGGCGATAAAGCAGACGAATGCGCCGCCTGTCGGCACGATGTCGTGCGGGCCGTCGGGGAGATGCATGCGCAGCGCCCCGCCGTCCGGGACCGACCAGGCCTCGTTCAGATAGAGCGCGCACGAAATGACGCGGGCGTCATCGTCGCGGAACCTGTCGCGATGCCGGCGGTAAAACGCGCCGGACGGATAGAGCGCATAGTGGCCCTCGAACGAGTCGAGTCCCAGGAAGAATGCCCGGTTGAGCGCCGCCTGCAATGCCGCCAGCGCTTGCCAAAGCGGCGCCTCGGCTGCGCAGTGCGCGTGCTCGTCAAGCCAAAGGATGCGATCGCCGCGAATGTCGCTGCGCTCGACCCGTGCCGCGCCCCGGCCGACGCCCGCGGCATGAAATTCGCCGGCAGCGTCCCGCCGGCGCGCCTCGTCGCGAAGGGCGGCGATCGCCTGCTCCGGCAGGAACGCGGCGTCGAGCGCCCAGCCGCGCTGTTCGATCGCCGCGCAAATACCGGGATGGATCGGATGCGGCATCGCGAGGTCCCGCCGCAAAACCGTCATCTTATAATGCGGCCTTCGCCTCGCGCCACAGACGCGCGGCGTCGTATCGCTCTGATGACATGGAGTCCCCGATGCGCATCGTGATCACCGGCGGCGCCGGTTTCCTCGGCACCCGTCTCGCTCGCAAGCTGCTCGAGCGAGGGAGTCTCGTCGACGCTGCGGGCAAGAGTCGCCCGCTGCGGCAACTGGTGCTGCTCGACGTGGCAGCGGCAGCGATCGCCGATCCGCGCGTCACCGCGGTCGCCGGCGACCTCGCCGATCCCGCGGTCATCGAGCGCGTCGTGACACCCGATACCGATTCGATATTTCATCTCGCCGCCGTTGTCAGCGGCCAGGCGGAAGCCGAGTTCGATACTGGCATGCGCGTCAATCTGGACGCGACGCGCGCGCTGCTGGAGCGCTGCCGCAGGCTGAACAAGCCGCCCAAGTTCGTGTTCACCAGCTCGCTGGCGGTCTTCGGCGGAAAATTGCCCGACCCGGTGCCCGACGATGCGCCGCTGACGCCGCAAACCTCGTACGGCGCGCAGAAGGCGATCGGAGAGCTGCTGGTCTATGACATGACGCGCAAGGGGTACATCGACGGCCGCAGCCTCCGCCTGCCGACGGTGACCGTGCGGCCCGGCAAGCCGAACAAGGCCGCGTCCTCGTTCGCCAGCGGCATCATTCGCGAGCCGCTGTCCGGCGTCGATGCCGTATGTCCGGTCGCGCCGGAGACCGAGCTGTGGGTAACCTCGCCGCGCCAGGTCATCGACAATCTGATCGTCGGGCACGATGTCGCGGCATCGAAGTTCGGGCAGACGCGCTCGGTCAATGTCCCCGGGCTTCGCATTTCGGTCGGCGCGATGGTCGACGCATTGCGTCGCGTCGCCGGAGACGCGGTCGCGGCCCGGGTGAGATGGCAGATCGATCCGGTGATCGACAGGATCGTGCAAACCTGGCCGCCGAACTTCGCGCCGCGGCTCGGGCCTGCGCTCGGGATGGGGGCCGACACTGACTTCGACGAAATCGTGCGCGCTTACATCGCCGACGGCATGCTCGCCGGCTAGCGTCGGTTAGAAGCGGCTGAGTCAGCGCGGCGCGACGGACTCGCGGCGCTCCATCGCCGCAACCAGGTTCTTCGCACCCGATCCCCAGCGCGAGATGACCCTGATCGCATCGGTGAACGGCACATCCACCGGGTGCACCCGCTGCCGATCGAGAACATAGACCGCACCCGCGAACGGCGTCGGGATCGACGGGACGAAGACGGTGTAGCGCCCGTCCTCGAACTCTTCGATGATGAACCCCGGGACAAGGGCATCCTCGATCTCGATCAGCGCTGCCCTCCAGGTGCTCTCGCTGCTTTTCCCCGCCATCTGGCGCGTGAGGCTGCGGATGACCCCATAGCCAGGGATTCGCTCGAAGACGGACCGTTCGAGCCATTCCCGAGCCCCCCGTCCGATGCGAGTACCGACGGTGGCTCCGATGACAGCGCAGATCGCGAGAACGAGCAGCAGCGACAGGAAGTCTTCGGCGGGAACCCACTCGGGGAGAAGCGCGGTGAACGGCCGCACCAGATTGGCGACCGACTTCATCCCCTTGAGCAGCAGCAGGATCGCCAGATACACCGGAACGACAATAAGCAAACCTCGAATCAGCGCTTTCGAGACGGCTACCAATGCCTGCTTCATGGTTGTCTTCTCCGTTGTGGAATCGACTGGCGTACTCGGTTCGTTGTGGAGTCGCCAAGAGTTCCCTATGATGCTCGCTATTCGGGAAGTCATGGAAGTGTTGGCTAAAAAGGGAAGGAGGGATGATTGAAGCCTGATTGGCGCGGCGTATTTCCCGCGGTGACGACCCAGTTTCGCGAGGACCTTTCGCTCGACGTCGACGCCACCGCGCGCGTCATCGAGGGCCTGATCCGCGACGGCGTTTCGGGCCTGATCGTCTGCGGCACGGTCGGCGAGAACTGCTCGCTATCCAAGGACGAGAAGATCGCGGTCATGGAGACTGCAAAGTCGGTTGCGCGCGGGCGCGTCCCGGTCATCAGCGGCATCGCCGAATTCACGTCGGCCTTTGCGATCGACATGGCGAAAGAGGCGGCGCGCATCGGTCTCGACGGCGTGATGGTCATGCCGGCGCTGGTCTACTCGTCGAAGCCGCACGAGACCGCCGCGCACTTCCGCAGCGTCGCCAAGGCGACCGATCTGCCGGTGATGGTCTACAACAATCCACCGATCTACAAGAACGACGTCACGCCCGAGATCCTGGCCTCGCTGGCCGATTGCGAGACGATCGTCTGCTTCAAGGAATCGTCCGGCGACACCCGGCGCTTCGTCGATCTGAAGAATATGGTCGGCGACCGGTTCGTGCTCTTCGCCGGACTCGACGACGTCGTCGTCGAAAGCATCCTGGTCGGCGCCGTCGGCTGGGTGTCCGGGCTGTCGAATGCCTTCCCGCGCGAAGGCGAGACACTGTTCCGGCTGGCCAGCACCGGCCGCTACGACGAAGCGATGAGCCTCTACCGGTGGTTCATGCCACTGCTCCATCTCGATGCCCGCCCCGACCTCGTCCAGTGCATCAAGCTCTGCGAGCACATCGTCGGACGCGGCACGCATCGCACGCGTCCACCGCGGCTGCCGCTCGGCCCGAAGGAAACCGCCGAAATCGAAGCGATGATGAAACACGCGCTGGCGACGCGTCCCGCGCTGCCGGACGTCGGCTTGAGACGAGCGGCCTGACTAGCGCGTCCCCTGGCTTCTCGCCAGCGGCCCTGCGCCGTCGGCGCGGGGCCGGCTAGAGCAGCTCTCGCCGCAGCGCAAGCATGCGCTCGAACACCGCGCCGCTCTGGCGCAGGCCGCTGTGCTCGTATTCGTTGGTCAGCCAGACCTTGGTGCCGGCGATCGATGTCGCGGTTCGCTCCGAAAGCGCGCGCGGCACGAACATGTCCTCGGCGTAGATCGTCGCGACACAGGGGACGGTGTTGCGGGCCAGTTGCACGGGATCGTACAAGGCCGGCCAGCGTTCCTCGTGCGCGAGCAACTCGGCCACCTCGCGCAGCGGCCGCAGGCCGGGGTACTCGTCGAACATCCACGGGTAGATCATTTCGCCGGTGAACGACGGCGGATGGCCAGGCGCCCAGTTCGTGTCGGGAAACTCGGCGCGAATGCGCTCCGCCGACCAGCGCGCGGCGGAGCCCTGCGTGTAGCACATCTCGTGCAACACCGCGAAAATCGGATTGGTCTCGAACGATTGTGAATGTTCGAGCGCGTGCAGGAACGGCAGGCTCAGTTCGTCGCCGTGCAGGCCGGCGCAGAAAGCGTCCTCGATCAGGTAGTGCAGCTTCTCCAGCCCGTCGTGGAAGCCGAGCATGAAACCGGCTTGCTGGAAGCGGCGAACCGTCAGGCGCCCGCCCCCCGGCAAGGCGACTTCATGACGGTGCAGATGCTCGAGAATGCGGACGCACAGGGCAACATCGGCCGGATAGCGGGCGAAGAATTTTCGCGTCTTGCGCTGCACTTCAGGGTAGGTCTGCCGGTAGTAGTCGTCGGCGCTGCCGTCGAGCGGCGGCAAGCCTCCGGTGATGAAGACTTCGCGCAGACCGTGCGGAAAGGCCGACAGATAATGAACCGCGCAGAAGCCGCCGTAACTCTGCCCGAGCACACTCCAGCGCTCGTCCTCGCCGAGCAGCTGGCGACGGATAGCCTCGGCGTCGCGGACGATGTTGTCGGCGCGAAAATGCATCAGATAATCGGCCTGCGCGCGGGCGTTGCCGCGCCGGGCCAGCGTCTGCGGCAACACGACGCTGCTGCGGCCGTTGCCGCGCGAATCGAGCAGCAGTACCTGGTAATCGTCGAGCGCGCGCTTGAGCCAGCCCGATTTGTCGAGCGGTCGCGGTCCGGGAAATCCGGGTCCTCCCTGCAGGAACACCAGCCAGGGCCGCTTCGCCGATGCGGCTTCGCTGTTCCTCACCGCCCGCGCGAAAATCGACAAGGTCTCGCCCGACGGCTGGTCGTGGTCGAGCGGGACGCCGAATTCGTAGTCGGTCAATTCCATGCCGTGATGGCTGACGGTGGCGAGCGTTCGGAATGTCGTCATGAGTTTTCGATTTGGGTTGACCGATCCGGATTCTCAGCCGGCGTGGGCGAGATGATTTTTCGCGCTGCTCGCCCGGGTCCGTCCCGAGGCGAAGCGTTGCGGACGATAGGGTACCAAGTCGATCGGCAACGGACGGCCCGACACGATGTCGGCGATCAATCGCGCCGTCGCGGCGGCCTGCGTGAGCCCGAGGTGGCCGTGGCCGAACGCATAGACGACGCGCTCATCTGTCGCGGACGGGCCGATCGCCGGCAAGGTGTCGGGCAGCGACGGTCGCAAGCCCATCCACTCGGTGCCACCCTCGGTGCGCAGTCCGGGCATGAAACGCTTCGCTTTGGCGAGAAGTGCCGCCGAGCGCGCGAAGTTGGGCGGCGCATCGAGCCCGGCGAACTCGACGGCGCCGCCGATGCGAATGCCGCACGCCAGCGGCGTCACGACAAAACCGTGTCCGCCGAACGTAAGCTGGCGCTTCAAGTCGAAGGCGCTCGACGGCAGCGTGGTGTTGTAGCCGCGTTCGGTCTCGAGCGGAATGCGCTCACCGAGCGTGCGCGCGAGGCGGTGCGACCAGGCGCCGGCGGCGACGACCACCCGGCCCGCGACGATCGTCGGCCCGTCGCGCAAAACCACGCTGACGCCGTCGCTCCCGGATGAGAGCGCGATCGCATCGGCGCGTCCGATGCGGCCGCCGAGCCGCTCGAACTCGCGCGCCAGTTCCAGCGTCAATTGCAGCGGATCGCTGACGGTGCTCCAGTCGGGCACGAAAGTCGCCGCCACGATAGCCGCGCTCAGGCCCGGCTGGAATGCGGCGATCGACTGCGCACCATGCAAGTGAGTGAAAGCGATGCCGTGCTCGGCGCGGGCCTGCCACCCGGCTTGCGACGCCTGCAGCTCGGCTTCGCTCTCGTAAAGATGCAGGACGCCGCCGCTGTGCAGCATGTGGCCAGCACCGGCCGCCGCGAGCATCAGAGGCGTTTCGGCCGCGGACAGCGTCATCAACGCTGCCTGCGCGGCGGTGCCGCGCGCACGCGGTCGCGCCGACTTGCATGCCAGAAACGCAACAGCCATGGGGCGAGGCGCGGCAGGTAACTCGGTCGGATCGTCAGCGGCCCCAGCGGATCCAGCAGCCAGCGCGGCGCTTGGCGCAGGATCCCCGCCGAGGCGAGCGGCAGGATGTCCGAGAACGCCAGCGCGCCGGCGTTGCCGCGGCTGGCCTGCGCCGCCACACGCTCCCGATCGATCAGCCATACGTCGCGACCTTCGCGTTGCAGTCGCAGCGCAGTCGCCACGCCGACGATTCCTGCGCCGATCACCAGCACGGCGCACGATCGCTGGTCCGCCGGCAGCGGTCGCAACGGCGATTCGGGCGCATTCATCTACGAAACGCGGGTCGATCGGTTCATCCACGCGCGACCGAGCGCGGCGATCAAACGCGAATTCAGACCAGCCCCCATGTGAAAACGTCCGCGAGGTCGAAGACGAGATTCGCATCGAGGGTGACATGAGCGCGGCCATGGATCAGCGGCAGCACCGCATTCGCCGGCAGATCCGGAAGCGCTTGCGCCGGCCGTTGATAGTGTGCGGTGAACACGCTGCCGATGACGCTTTCCTGGCGCCACAAAGCGCCCGGCGCCAGCTTGCCGTCGGCGGCCAGGCACGCGAGCTTGGCGCTCGTTCCCGTGCCGCATGGCGAGCGATCGTAGGCCCCGCCCGGGCAGAGCACAAAGTTGCGGGCGTGGTTGCGTGGATCGGCCGGCGGACCGATCAGCTCGACATGATCGATCTCGGCCCCGGCAGCTCCCGTGATGCCGTGCTGCCGAAGCGCGTCGCGCACGCGCGAAGCGAACGCGGCAAGCTCGGCGACTTGGCGCGCTTCGAGGCGCAAGCCGTGATCGCTGCACAGAAAGAACCAGTTGCCGCCCCACGCCACGTCGCCATGCACGGCCCCATGACCCGGAACATGACCCGCAGCTGTGTCGCATGGCGGTAGGAAGGTACATTGGCGACGGTCACACTGCCATCGGCATGCAGCGTCGTGGTGACGACGCCGACGGGGGTTTCGATCCGATGCTCGCCCGGCTTCAATCGGCCGAGATGGCCAACGTCGCGACCAGCCCGATCGTGCCATGCCCGCACATGCCGATGTAGCCGACGTTGTTGAAGTAGATCACTCCACAGGCATTCGTCGCGTCGACGGGCGCGCATAAAAGCGCGCCCACCAGCACGTCCGAGCCGCGGGGCTCATTGACGATCGCTCTGCGCCACGCATCGTACTTTTCGCGAAAGCGCTGGCGGCGCTGTGCCATGTCGCCATTGCCCAGGTCTGGGCCCCCGCTGACGACCACGCGCGTGGGCTCGCCGCCCGTGTGCGAGTCGATGACGCGGACGGGTACGGCCGGATCGGAGTTCACTCTTAGTAACGGGCCGGCGGAGCAGAAGTCGATTATAGTCGACGCCGGGAAACATACTTCGTCAAGGAGGCGGATTCGATGCGCGAGTCGACGCGACACGCACGCAGTCCACGTGCATGGCCGTTCGCGGTCGCGATCGCCATTGTGCTGGAACTCGCTTGCCGCACCGGCTCTGGCCGCCGACCCGGCGAAAACGCTGCGCGTCGTCCTCACCAGCGCGGAACAGAGCTTCGATCCGCAGTTTTCCGCCGACGGCGGCTCCGACGGCATCATCGATCACATCTACGACTCGATGCTGGACTACGACTACCTGGTTCGCCCGATGAAGCTCGTGCCGAGGACGCTCGAGGCGATGCCGACGGTCGAAGCCGGCGGCGCGACCTACGTTTTCAAGCTGAAGCGAGGAATCTTTTTTACGCCGGATCCGGCTTTCAACGGCAAGCCGCGCGAGCTGACCGCAGCCGATCAGGCGTATGCGCTCAAGCGGCTGCTCGATCCGGCGGTGAAGAGCCCCTGGCTGTGGATGATCGAGGGCAAGATCATCGGTGCGGACGAGGTTCGCGCCCAGGCTCTCAAGTCGGGCAAATTCGATTACGACGCACCGATCGCGGGCCTCGAGGTCGTCGACCGTTACACGCTGCGCATCCGTTTGAAGCGCCCCGACCTGCGCTTCCCCTACGTTTTCGCCGTGCCCAATACTGCGGCGGTCGCGCGCGAGGTCGTCGAGACGTACGGGCGGGATTTCGGCGCGCATCCGGTCGGCACCGGTCCCTACATGCTCGGTGAGTACCGGCGCAGCGCAAAGATCGTCCTGCTCGCAAACCCCGGTTTTCGCGACACGACCTATGTGCCGGCGGGAGCGGTCCCGCCCGAGGCGGTGCCGATCGCGGCGGCGCTGAAGGGAAAGAAGCTGCCGCTGGTCGGGCGGATCGAGATCTCGGTGATCGTCGAGGGGCAGGCAGTGTGGCTCGCATTCGTCAACCGCGAGCTCGATTTGCTCGAGCGGCTTCCTCCCGAATTCGTCGACGAGGCGCTTGCCGACGGCGTGCTTCGGCCCGAGCTCGCGGCGAAAGGTATCCGGCACGAGGCGCAGCTGCGGCCCAATACGCGCTGGACCTATTTCAACATGGAAGATCCGGTGGTCGGCGGCTATACGCCGGAGAAGATCGCGCTGCGCCGGGCAATCGGCATGGGCTACGACGTGAAAGAGTTCATCCGCGTCATCCTCAAAGGCCGTGCCGTTCCGGCGACAAGCCCGATTCCACCCGACATCGCCGGCTACGACCCGCTGCTCAAGACGAGCGCGCAGCTCTACGATCCCGCGGCGGCGCGCGCGCTGCTGGACCGGTTCGGCTACAAGGATCGCGACGGCGACGGCTACCGCGAAATGCCGGACGGCAAGCCGCTGGTCCTCGAGCGCTGGTCGGCGCCGACGTCACTGACGCGACAGGAGGACGAGCAATGGAAGAAGAACATGGATGCGATCGGCTTGAGGATCGAGTTCAGGAAGGATGCCCTGCAGGAGCTTCGCAAGAATCGCACGGCTGGGAAAGATGCGAATGCGCACCGATGGCTGGAACGCCGATTACCCCGACGCCGAAAACTTCATGCAGCTGCTTTACGGGCCGAACGTCGGACAGGAAAACCACGCCCGGTTCAGCTTGCCGGAATTCGACAAGCTCTACGACGCCGCATATCGCTTGCCGGATTCGCCCGAACGCACGCGGCTGTTCGACCGGATGACCGAACTGGTTGTCGCCTACGCGCCCTGGCGGCTGATGGAGCACCGAATGGAGGACCATCTGCTGCAGCCCTGGATCCTGAATTACAAGCCGCACCCGGTGCGAACGGCGCTGTGGCGCTACCTCGACATCGACCCGGCGCAGCGTCCGAAATAAAGCGGCGCTATTCCGCCGAGGCCGGCATTAGCGGTTTAGGCTAGACCGCGGCGGCGACCGATTCCGGCTCGACCTCGCGCAACGCCTTGAGCAGCAGCTCGGGCCCGCCGTCGTGCAGCAGCGCGGCGTCGGAGAGTGTGCGCCGCCAGGTCCGCGCGCCGGGAGATCCGTGGTAGAGCCCGAGGATGTGCCGGGTGATCGCACGCAAATGCACGCCGCGTGCGAGCTGCGTCTCGACATAAGGCAGCAGCGCGGCGACGATTTCGGCGCGCGAGCGCGGCCGCGCACCGGGGCCGTAGCAGAGCGCGTCGGCGTCGGCGAGCACGTACGGATGGTGATAAGCGGCGCGCCCGAGCATCACGCCGTCGACCTCCGCGAGTTCGCGCGCGATATCGCCAAGCGTCGCGATTCCGCCGTTGATGACGATCGTGTGCCCGGGAAAGTCGCGCTTCAGCCGGTGCACGAATTCGTATTTCAGCGGCGGGATCTCGCGATTTTCCTTCGGCGACAGGCCTTTCAGGATCGCGTTCCGGGCGTGGACGATGAACGCGCTCGCGCCTGCCGCCGCGACGGTGCCGACGAAGTCGCGCACGAATGCGTACTCGTCGACCGCATCGATGCCGGTGCGATGCTTGACCGTCACCGGCAGCGCGACGGCGTCGCGCATCGCCGCGACGCAGTCGGCGACCAGCGCGGGCTCGGCCATCAGGCAGGCGCCGAAGCTGCCGGTCTGCACGCGCTCGCTCGGACAGCCGACGTTCAGGTTGATCTCGTCGTAGCCCCAGGCTTCGCCCAGCCGCGCGCAGTGCGCAAGCGCGGACGGGTCGCTGCCGCCGAGCTGCAGCGCGATCGGATGCTCGGCCGGATCGAAGTCGAGATGCCGCGGCACGTTGCCGAACATCATCGCGCCGGTCGTCACCATTTCGGTGTACAAGCGCGCGCGCGGCGTGATCAGCCGGAAGAAGTAGCGGCAGTGACGGTCGGTCCAGTCCATCATCGGTGCCGCGCATAATCGATGCGACAAGTTATTCATTCCTTGAGGTTACGGTGATGGCGTAACGAGTCCGTTTCGCGTCAGTCAGCGAGCTTCATCCTCTGGAGGAATGGTTGCCAGCGCGGATCTCCGCGCACGCTGGCGAGGAGCGGATCCAGCTTCACCCAGGCCAGGCCTGCATCGTGTTGGTGGTATGCGCGATCCAGCCACTCGAAGCAAAGATCGCTCTCCCCGCGACCGGCGTATCCCTGCGCGATTTGATAGGCGCTGCCGTCCGGGTCCTTCTCGACCAACGCCTGCAGCGCCGTCTGCGAGTCAGCATCTCGGCCTGACGCGTGATGTACGAGAGTGAGTCCGAGCAGGCGAAGTTGGTCGTCTTCTGCATGCTCAAACGCTGCCTGCGCTTCGTCGAGGCGTCCTCGCGCAAGCAAAGTGAGCCCGAGCCAGAACCGACTCCCCGCGTCGTGCGAATTGATCTCGAGCGCCTTCGTCGCCGCCGCCTCCGCCTCATCGAGAAGACCCGCTGCGTGGCAGGTCGCGGCGAGCGTTCTGTGTACCGGAGCCCCCAGTGGGTCAAGGGCTGCCGCCCGGCGAAGCAATTCGATGGCGTCCTCCAGGCGACCGAGAGATCGAGCAACGATCGCAGCGCTGCGGAGGATCCTTGCGTTGCCGGGCGCCAATTCCATAGCCCGGCACAGCGATTCATCCGCCCCCTGCCAGTCCCAATCGTAGAAAATCCTGATGGCGCCCATGGCCGCATGCGCCTCGGCGAGATCCGGATCGATCTGCAACGCGCGCTGCGCTGCCTCTCGCGCCTTGCTGAAGCCTTCTGCGATGGGTAACCAGGATCTCCCGGCCTGATCGCAATGGACGCGTGCCACCCCTGCGCAAGCAAGCCCGTACCCCGGGTCGATCTCGAGCGCCCGGCGATAGTACTCGAGCGCCTTCGTTGAGCCCTCGCGCGTGAAGCGGTCCTCGAAAAACCGTCCCTGGAGATACAACCGATACGCTTCGACGTTCTCCCCGCGTCCCCTCGACGCGGCCTGCACCTCCTCTTTAACTGTCGCGTTGGCAAGTGCGGCAGCCTTGTGGCCCAGCAGCGCCGACCGTAGCTCTTTCACGACTGACTGTGCGATGTCGTCTTGCACTGCGAAGATGTCCTCCAGCTCCCGGTCGTACGTTTCCGACCATAGGTGTGAGTCGGTCGCCACCTCGACGAGCTGCGCGGTGATGCGCACGCGTTTGCCCGCCTTGCGCACGCTTCCTTCGAGGACCGTCGCCACGTTGAGCTTCTGCGCCACCGTCGGGATGTCCACATCCTTGCCCTTGAAGTGGAACGCCGAAGTGCGTGAAGCGACACGCAGGCCGGGGATCTTGGAAAGGACGTTGAGCAGCTCTTCCGCCAGGCCGTCGGCGAAATACTCGTTCTCCTCCTCCCGGCTCATGTTGACGAACGGCAGCACCGCTATCGACGGTACCGACTCGTCGAGGGGACCGCGCAGCGTCTTAAGCGGCGGAAACGCCTGCGGCAGCTCGGGATGGCAGAGCTGAAACACCGTTTCCCGGCGGGCCAGATCTTTGAGACCATGCTCGCCGAGCGACTTCAGCGTCGTCTCGGCAGGCAGCCCGTCGCGACACAGATCGTGGGTGATCTCGGATAAGAGCGTCTGCCCGCCGTGGCCGGCGGCAAGAAGACGCGCCACGTGGCTAAGCGGCGCGCCGAAATAGTCGCCGTCACGGATTTCTGCGGCACCAGTGTGCAACGCCATCCGCGCGTGAATCTTAGCTTGTTCCGGCCACCGCTCCGCGCAGAGCGCGCGTTGTGCGGCGAGTGCCGCTTCGACTGCACTCGCAGCGGTGGCGAAGGTAGCGTAGAAGGCGTCGCCTCCGGTCTTGAAAATATGCCCGCCCTGCGCCTCGATGCAGTGGCGCAGCAGGGCGTCGTGCCGAGTCAGCGCCGCCGCCATCGCCTCGCGCTGCGTTTCCCAAAGCCGCGTGCTGCCCTCGACGTCGGTGAACAGAAACGTGACGGTACCGGTCGGAAGCAAGCGGGAGGCGCGGGGCGTAACCATCATACGGAGCAAATGGCCGAGGAACCGTATTCTGAGAGCCGCTCGCCACTCGCGCAACTGAGGGTGACAGCGGGGGCAAACGCGGTAACCCAATCCCCGCGTGGAAGTCGTTACACAGGCATCTCGAGGGGCCGCTTGCGGCCGAAAGCGGGATGTCGACACTTCGATCAGTCAGTTGCCGCGCAGCCGGTCGCGAGCACGGAACCACCATGTCATCAGTGGCCGGAACCAGGCGCGTGCCGTTGTAGAAGGGAACCGCGGCAAAGGATATGTCATCAAACGCCGTCTTTCCATCCTGCCGGCCGAGCACTTTCAGCGCGACCTTGTGGCCGAGATAGGGCATCAGCGCCACCCCCGACCCATTGCAGCCGAGCGCGAACCAGATGCCGTCGCGCTGGCCGATCCCGGGCAAATCGCTGCGCGTCATTGCGACATTGCCGGTCCAGACATGGCTGACGCGAGTGCCGGCCAGCGTGGGGAAAATTGCGCGCAATTCCTTCATCAGCCATTCGGCGGCCTCGTCAAGCTGAATCGGGTGCAGCGCGGCGCGGCCGCCCAGCACGATGCGCGTGCCGTCGGGTGACGGGCGATAGTACAGGTGCTTCTCCCGGGTCTCGACGATCATCCGGCCATTCGGGATGAGGCTCTTGACGCGATCCGTCCCCAGCGATTCGGTGGCGATCATGAAGCTCGGTATCGCGACGAGACGGCGGGCGAGTGCCGGCGTGGTCCGGCCCGTATAACCGTTGGTGGTGGCAATGACCGCAGTCGCGTCGATGTTTCCGCTTGCCGTCTCGACGATGAATCGGGTCGCTTCGCGTCTGACCGCGGTCACTGGCGTGTGGCCCGCGACGAGCGCTCCGGCGGTCCGCGCCCGTTGCAGCAGCCCCAGGTGGAACAATGCCGGATGCACGCCGCCGTGCGCGTGAAACAGCACGCCGCCTTGATAGCAATCCGCCGCAATCTCGCGGCGGACATCGGCCTTGCTCAACACGTCGACCGCCATGCCGAGATCGCGCTGCAGCGCCTGCGCATCGCGCGTCATCGTCGCGTAATCCGCTTTCGTCCATGCGCCGCGCATCCGCCCGCTCACCTGCAGCTGGGCGTCGATCTTCTCGTCGACGATCAGCGCTTTCGCAAATTCGAGGGACGCCATGCCTTCACGAGTCAGGTCCCTGGCCTTTTGCGGACCGAATCGCTCGATGAGTTTGGCGTACGACAGCCGGTGCCCATGACCGATCATGCCTCCCGATCGGCTCGAAGCGCCCTCGCCCGGCGCGAGAGCGTCGAGCACGACAACCGACCGGCCGGCCCGGGCAAGCGTCAGTGCCGCCGACAATCCCGCATACCCCGCGCCGATGATCGCGACATCGCAACGCTTCGGCAGCGCGACGTCGGTCGGCGATTCGAGCGGCGCCGCGTCCCACCAGTAGGGGTCGTAGGAAAGCGAACCCGATTCGGTCCGCATGTTTCGTCCTTTTTGTCCGGGTCCGTGCAATTGTATGATCATGGGGCGCGGATCGCCTCAGTTCGCCTCACCTCGATCCGCGGAAACAACCGACAATCGCTGGCAGAGACCCTCAGACAGGTAGATCGCCCGTGCTTCGCATCGTCATCATCGGCGGCGGGATTACCGGCACGGCCGCAGCCGCTGAACTGGCCCGCGAAGGCCACGCCGTCACGCTGATCGAGAAACACCGCATCGCGGCGATGGCGTCGGGCTGGACTCTCGGCGGCGTGCGCCAGTCGGGACGCGACCCCGCCGAGCTGCCGCTGGCGCGCGCCGCGGTCGAGATCTGGGGTGGACTGGCCGAAACCCTGGGCGCCGACGTCGAGTATCGCCGGACCGGCAATCTGCGCCTCGCCCGCACGCCGGCCGAGGTCGACGTCATCCGGGCACTCGTCTCGACCCAGCAGGCGCTGGGTCTGGAGCTCCACTTCCTGTCCGACAATGCCGCGGTCCGGGCCGTTGCGCCGGAAATTTCGCGCAATGTTCTCGCCGCTTCCTACTGCCCGACCGATGGACACGCCAATCCGGTCAAGGCGACGCAGGCATTCGCGCGGTTTGCCCGTTCGCAGGGCGCCACGATCCGCGAAGGTGTCGCCGCACTCGCGATAACGATCGAGGGCGATCGCGTGACGGGCGTCGACACGTCCGAAGGGTTCATTCGCGCCGATCGCGTAATCGTCGCTGCGGGCGTGAATACGCCGTCGTTGCTCTCGCCGCTGGGAGCAGATCTGCCGCTATCGATCAGGATCACACACGTCGTTCAGTCCGAGCCGTTGCCGAGTCGTCTTCTGCCTGTGTTCGGCGTGGCCAATGCCGATTGCGCGGGACGGCAGGAGGCCGACGGACGCTTGCGCTTCAGCAGCGGTGCGGGTGCCTGGCCGGGCGATGCTTCCGAATGGACCGAGAGATCGCTTGCGCCGTCGGCATCCCAAATTCGCAGCATCGTGGATCGTGTAGCCCAGGTGCTTCCGATCGCGGCCGAGGCGCCGATTGCGCGCTCCTGGGGCGGCCTCATCGATATGACGCCGGACGCGCTGCCGGTGATCGACGCGCCCGAATATCCGTCCGGCCTGGTGATAGCCGCCGGCTTTTCGGGCCATGGATTTTGCCTCGGGCCGGTCAGCGGACTGCTATGCGCCGATCTCGCGCTCGGACGTGTTCCGAGGCATGATCTTTCGGCTTTCAGGCTGGGCTCGTTTCGCGGGGCGCGTGACGACGCCCTCCCAGCTCACCTTGCACGGATAATGGATTGTTGCGCATTACCGTCTACAATCGCGTTACCTAGAGGAGGGCCGATCAATGAAAAAGATCGTATTTGCCATCGTATGCGCGGCGCTGATGTTCGCGTCGCCGGCTTTTGCGCAAAAGAAGAGTCTGGTCGTCGGCATGGGTTCCGCCGATGCCGGCAAGCTCGATCCGCATATCGCTTCCACCACGCCGGACAAGGGTCTGCTGAGCTGGATGTTCAACGGTCTCGTCCGCGTGCGACCCGGCAGGATCAGCCCGGAATTCATCGAGCCCGATCTGGCCGAGAGCTGGACGTCGAATCCGGCCGGCACCGAATGGACGTTCAAGATCCGCAGCGGCGTCCAATGCCACCATGGCTACGGCGAGTTCACTGCCGACGACGCCGCCTATTCGATCAAGCGCGCCAGCAACAAGGCGACGTCCTCGTATTCCAATGATTACTCGGCCGTCGACAAGGTCGAAGCGCTCGACAAGTCGACGCTGAAGATCACGCTGAAGAATCCGGTCGCCGGATTCCTGGGCTACGTCGCCAATGTCAATGGCGGCAACATGATCTGCAAGAAGGCCGCGGAGGAGATGGGCGAGAATTTCGCGAAAAAACCCATCGGCACCGGACCGTTCATGTTCGCCGAATACCAGCCGCAGCAGTTCGTCAAGCTGGTGGCCAACAAGCAGTATTTCCGTGGCGCGCCACAGATCGACGAGATCACGTATCGCTATATTCCAGCGGATTCGAGCCGCGACCTCGCGTTCCAGTCGGGCGAGCTCGACATGATCTACGGCAAGCAGGACCAGACCTGGGTCGACCGGATGTCCAAGCTGCCCGGCGTAAAGGTCGTGGCGATGGATCCGGCCGAATTGTCCGAGCTGCATCTCAACGTCACCGTCAAGCCGCTCGACGACATCCGCGTGCGCCAGGCCATCGCCTATGCGATCGACCGCAAGGCCATCGTCGCGTTCAAGGGCGCCGGCACCTCGCGCGAAGCGGTTTCGGTCATTCCGTCGGGCTATCTCGGCACCGACCAGAAGGCGCCGCTGTTCCCGTACGACCTGGCCAAGGCGAAAGCGTTGCTGGCCGAAGCCGGATATCCGAACGGCGTGACGATCAAGACCATCCACACGACGCTGACCGGCATGCAGACCCTGATCGAGGCGACGCAGGCGCAACTGAAGAAGGCCGGCATCAATCTCGACATCGAGCTGGTGGAGCACGCGACCTTTCATGCGCAGATACGCAAGGATCTGTCGCCGATCGTCCATTACCAGGCGGGGCGCTTTCCCGTGGCGGACGTGTATCTGACGCAGTTTTTCGATTCGCAATCGATCGTCGGCACGCCGACGGCGGTGACCAATTTCAGCCACTGCAACGTCGCGGATGACGAGATACGCGCGGCGCGTGTCGCAACGGATCCGGCCAAGCAGTTGGCGCTCTGGAAGACCGCGCAGGAGAAGATCATCAAGGCCGTCTGCGGCGTGCCGATCTACGAGCAGCTCCAGCTATGGGCGTGGAAGGATACGCTCGACATGGGCTACGAGGTGCAGGGTTCGCTCAACCTGTCGCCGCCGGTCACCGAGAAGACCCGCTTCACCAAATAGGCGGCCGATCACGAACGTGATCGGACGCCCTGCCCAGCAGATCGGGATGTGACCACTTTCCTGGTCCGCCGTCTGGCGTTTGCGTGCGTCACGCTGTTCGCGGTGCTGACGCTGGTGTTCGTGCTGGTGCGGATCGTCCCCGGCGATCCGGCGCAGCTCATCCTCGGCGACCAGGCGAGCCGCGAGGCGATCGACGCCCTGCGGCAGCGGCTCGGTCTCGACCTGCCGCTCTTCAAGCAGTACACGGTGTTCCTGCTGGGCGCGCTGCGCGGCGACTGGGGCGTCTCGATGGTCTCCGGCCAGCCCGTCATCGGCGAGGTGCTGCGCGTGTTGCCGTGGACGATCGAGCTGACGCTGGTCTCGCTGGTCATCGGCGTCCTCCTGGGCGTTCCGGCGGGCGTCTACGCGGCGATCCATCGCAACCGCTTCGTCGACTACGCAGTGCGTATTTCGTCGCTGCTCGGGTTGTCGTTCCCGCCGTTTGTCTCGGCCATCATCCTGCTGCTCGTCTTCGCGATCGCCCTGCCCTGGTTCCCGGTGATCAGCGCGCGCTCCGGCAGCGTCGCAGCCTGGTACCAGTCGATCACTCTGCCCGCGATCAGCCTGGGCCTGATCTCGGCTGCGTATGTGACCCGCGTCACGCGCTCGGCGATGCTCGAGGTCCTGTCCGAAGATTACGTGCGGACGGCGCGTGCCAAAGGCGTGCCATGGAACGTTGTGATCTGGCGGCACGCATTGCGCAACGCATTGATCCCGATCATCACCGTGGTCGGACTCTACCTCGGCATCCTGATCGGCAATTCGGTGCTGACCGAGATCGTTTTCAGCCGCCCGGGCCTGGGCAAGCTGCTCATCGGCGCCCTCAATCAGCGCGACTATCCGATGCTGCAGGGAATGATGGTGATCTACACGCTGATCGTGGTGCTCGTGAACCTGCTGACCGACCTCGCGTACGGGTTCGTCGACCCCCGGGTGAAACTGAAATGAGGCTGAAATGAGCGCCGCCGGGCCGTCGCAAGGCGTCCTGCGCACAGCAGCGCCGTCGCCATTCGCCTATTTCGCTTCGGCGACGCTGAAGGCGTTCAATACCAACAAGACGTCGTGGATCGGGCTGGTGGTCTTTCTGATCGTGGTCGTTGCGGCGATTCTCGCGCCGGTGCTCGCGCCGTTCGATCCGAACGATCAGAACATCCTCGAGAAGTTGCGGGCGCCGACGTCCGAGCACTGGCTCGGCACCGACAGTTTCGGCCGCGACACGCTATCGCGCCTGCTCTATGGCGCGCGCATTTCGCTGATCATCGGCGTCGTTTCGACGCTCGCCGCGATGGTCATCGGAACGGCGATCGGCATGCTGGCAGGGTGGCACGGCGGCCGCCTCGATACCGTCACGATGCAGGCGATGGATGTCCTGCTGGCGTTCCCGTCGCTGATCCTGGGCCTGATCCTGGTGGCGATGCTCGGCCCTTCGATGGTGAACATCATCATTGCCATCGCGTTGACTTCGATCCCGCCTTTTGCCCGCATCGCCCGCGCGCCGACGATCGCGGTCAAGGAGCGCGAGTTCGTCGACGCCGGCCGCGCGCTCGGCTACTCCGACACCCGGCTGCTTATCGTCCATATCCTGCCGAACATCCTGCCCGAAATCCTGGTGATGGGCTCGCTCTGGCTCGCCAACGCCATTCGCACGGAAGCCTCTCTCGCGTTCGTCGGCCTTGGCGTCAAGCCACCGACCGCGACCTGGGGCGGCATGATCCGCGAAGGCTTCGAGAACATTCTCGACAGCTACTGGCTGGCGCTGGTCCCCGGTGTTGCGATTCTGATCGTCATCTTCGCGCTCAACCTTCTTGGCGACGGCTTGCGCGACGCGATCGATCCGAAACTGAAGGGCGAAGCCTAGTGTCAGCGCCGGCTCAGTTGCCAGCTCAGTTGCCTCAGTCACCAATCCTGGCCGTACGCAACTTGACGACCGCGTTCCGGGTCGACGACGAGTGGACCACGGTCGTGAAGGGGATTTCGTTCGAGATCGGGCAGCGCGAGACGGTGGCGATCGTCGGCGAATCGGGTTCAGGCAAGAGCGTTACCGCGCTGTCGATCATGGGGCTGCTGCCGGCAGCCAACAGCCGCGTGTCGGGCGAAATTCTGCTTGAAGGGCGCGACCTGCTCAAACTATCCGAAAACCGGATGCGACATGTGCGCGGCAACCTGATTTCGATGATCTTTCAGGAGCCGATGACCAGCCTCAACCCGGTATTGACCCTCGGCTTCCAGATCGCCGAAGCCCTGATCTACCATCGCGGCCTCGATCGCGCGCAGGCGGAGGCCGAAACGCTGCGCATCCTGGAGCGCGTGCGCATCCCGTCCGCGGCGTCGCGCCTGCACGAGTATCCGCACCGGCTCTCCGGCGGCATGCGACAGCGCGTGATGATCGCCATGGCGCTCGCCTGCAAGCCGAAGCTGCTGATCGCGGACGAACCGACGACCGCGCTCGACGTCACGATCCAGGCCGAAATCCTCGAGCTGATCAAGCTGCTGCAGGACGAGGAGGGCATGTCGGTCGCCTTCATCACCCATGACATGGGTGTGGTGGCCGAGATCGCCGATCGCACGGTCGTCATGCTGAATGGCAACGCCGTCGAGCAGGCACCCACCGCAGAGCTTTTCGCATCGCCCCGGGAGCCGTATACCCGCGCCCTGCTCGCCGCGGTTCCGCGCCTCGGCTCGATGAAGGGCCGTCCCGCCCCACAGCGCTTCGCGATCGTCGATCCGGTCACCGGCGCGGTCGAAGTCGTCCCCGATACCGCAGTCGACCGCGGCGGTGACCCGAGCGCCCGGTGCTCGAAGTCGCCCACCTTGTCACCCGCTTCGACATTCGCTCCGGCGTGCTGAGTCGCGTCAGCGCACGGGTTCATGCCGTCGAGGATATTTCATTTTCGCTGCACGCCGGCGAAACGCTGGCGCTGGTCGGCGAGAGCGGTTGCGGCAAATCGACCACGGGCCGCTCGATCCTTCGCCTGGTCGAGCCCGTTTCCGGAACGGTCGTGTTCGAGGGACAGGATGTCCGCGCGCTCGACCGCGCAGGCCTGCGCGCCGCCCGCCGACGCATGCAGATGATCTTCCAGGATCCGTTCGCGAGCCTCAATCCGCGCAAGACCGTTGGCGGCGCGATCGCCGAACCGATGATCGTGCATGGCCTTCTCAGTCGTGCGGATGCGCACGAGCGGGTCAGCGAACTTCTCCGGAGGGTCGGCCTCTCGCCCGACATGGCGAGCCGCTTTCCGCATGAATTCTCCGGCGGCCAGCGGCAGCGGCTGTGCATCGCGCGGGCGCTCGCGCTGGCGCCGAAGCTGCTCGTCGCCGATGAAGCCGTATCGGCGCTCGACGTCTCGATCAAGGCGCAGGTCATCAATCTGATGATGGACCTTCAGGCGGACATGGGCCTGGCGTATCTGTTCATCTCGCACGACATCGCGGTCGTCGAGCGGGTCAGCCACCGCATCGCGGTGATGTATCTGGGCGAGATCGTCGAGATCGGACCGCGCGCGGCGATCATGGAAAATCCGCAGCATCCGTACACGAAACGGCTGATGGCGGCGGTGCCGGTGCCGGAAGCGGGTCGTCGCAGGCTCCGGCGCGGACTTTCGACGACCGAGATTCCCAGCCCGGTGCATCGACACGAGCTACGTGCCCAGCGCCACGGCTCTATCGCGAGCTCGGTCAGGGACACGTTGTGCAGGCGTTCGACGCGTAATGCCCGAAGACAAGCGCAGTTCGCCGGTGAATGCCGGGATCGCCGCGGATGTCCCGGCATTCGTTCAAGGGTTGGCGTTTGCCGACCTGCCGGCGGATGTCGTCGCACAGGCGCGGCGCTGCCTGCTCGACCTGATCGGCGTCGCCGCCGCCGGCAGCCGTACCGCCGCGGCGAAAATCGTCAACCACTACGCGGCAACGCAGCTGTGCAGCAGCGAAGCGGAGGCACGGATGCTGTTCGACGGCCGGCGTGCAAGCGCCGCCGGCGCCGCATTCGCCGGCGCCACGACGATCGATTCGTTCGATGCGCACGACGGGCATGTGCTGGTCAAGGGTCACGCGGGCGTCGTCGTGCTGCCCACTCTGCTGGCGATGGTCGATTCCGGCGCTGCGTGCGACGCCCGCGAATTCATCGCTGCGCTGGTGCTCGGCTACGAGGTCGCGACGCGAGCCGGCATTGCGCTGCACGCCGATGCCGGTGAAACGCATTGCTCCGGCAGCTGGAACGCCATCGCTTGCGCCGCGATCGCCGCGAGACTTCTGGGCCTGGGCAACGGGCCAATCCGGCACGCGCTGGGCATCGCCGAATATTTTGGTCCGCGCGGCCAGCTGGCACGTGTCTGCGATTCGCCGTCGATGGTCAAGGACGGTTCCGGCTGGGGCGCCCACGCAGGCGTGACCGCTGCGCTCCTTGCGCGCGCAGGATTCACCGGCGCGCCGGCGGTGACGGTCGAACGCGACGATGCGACGCCCTGCTGGAATGACCTGGGCTCGCGCTGGCGGATTCGCGAGCAATACTTCAAGGCCTACCCCGTATGCCGCTGGGCGCAACCGGCAATCGAAGCGGCGCTGACCTTGCAGCGCGCGGCAAAATTTTCGGACGACGACATCGAAGAGGTCGCGATCGAAACGTTCGCCGAAGCGGTTGCGCTCGGCGCCGGCTGCGCCATCCCGAACGCGACGGACGAGGCACAGTACAGCCTGCCGCATCCGGTCGCGGCTGCACTGGTGTTCGGCCAGGTCGGCGCCGAAGAAATCGCGTTGCCGAGGCTCGCCGATCCACGCATCCGCCGTCTGCTCGCTGCGATGAAGGTGATCGAAGATGCCGAATTCTCGCGCCGCTTTCCGGCGGAGCGCTGGGCGCGCGTACGGATCACGCTCAAGGACGGACGCATGCTCGCTTCAGAACCGGCGATCGCGCGCGGCAACCCGGAGAATCCTCTTACCGACAACGAACTGCGCGCCAAATATCGTTCGCTCGCCGAGCCGGTGCTCGGTGTCGGGCGGGCAGCGCGGATCGAACGCCTGGTCGATGCGCTGCATGTCGATCCTGCTGCGCTGCGTCCGTTGATCGACGATTTGATGCAGGCGCATTCCTGAGCGGCGGAGGTCTCGTCTGATCAGTGCGCCCGCGGCGCAAAGGCCACGCCCCGCCTATCGCTCACCTGACGGTAATCTTGCCGCGCATGCCGGCCTCGAAATGACCGGGTTGCAGGCATGCGAAGGCGAAGGTTCCGGCGCGGGTGAATTGCCAGACCAGGGCCCCCGTCTTCCCGGGATCGACGCTCAGCCGATTCGGATCGGCGTGCTCCATTTCCGGAAACTTCCGCATCAGAGCCGCGTGCTCCTTCAGCTCCCTGCTCGAGCCCAGCACCATTTCGTGTCTGACCTTGCCGGAGTTGATGAGAGCGAAACGGATCGTCTCCCCTTTCCTTGCCGTGATCCGGGCAGGCGTGAAGCGCATCGCGTCCGACATGTCGATCGCGACCGTTCGAGATACCTTCGCCGGGTCGCCGGGCCTGCCGTAAGCCGCGTCACCGTGCTCGTCGCCATGCGCGCCGGCGCCGGAAGCGAAGTGCGCAAGCGCGATAGCGAGCAAGATCGGCGCGCGTTTGTAAATCGCTTCAACTCGCATCATCGGATTCTCCTTCGGCCATGTTCCGGAATGCCTGGAAGCCAGCTCGTAGCCACTGTTGCATAAACCGTATATATAGTATATTATCGCGCTTTGACGGCGGCTGCTCCCGAAAGCGTTCGATGGCCAACAGACCTTCCAGATTCGACGCTGCGCAGAGTGATGCGTCTCCCGCGAGATCCGGGGAACGGAAACCGCGCGCGACCGCGAAAAGCAAGAGGAAGGCTGCGAAGAGCGTCAAGCTGGTGAAGGTGATTCGCGACAGTTTCACCATGCCGGCGGCTGAGCACCGGCTTATCGGGGCGCTGAAGAATCGATGCATCGGCTTGGGCGTCGCGATCAAGAAAAGCGAGTTGCTGCGAGCGGGGCTTGCGGCATTGGTACGACTCCCCGATGGGAAATTGGCCAAGGCAGTAGCTGCAGTCGAAAGCGTAAAGACCGGACGACCGCCGGGCAAGAAGAAGAAAAAGAGGAAGACGAATCGAGCAAAGCGAAAGAATCAGTAATTCGAATCGATTGGAGGTCGGCGTGGAAAGAACTCAAGTGACGCGGGACACTGCTGCTCCCGCGCTGGTAAACGAATTCGCGCTGCGCGACAGGCTTGGGACGCAAGTCGTGCTCGACCTGTACGAGTGCGAGACCGGTCACCTTGACGACATCGCGTGGGTAAAGAAGACCCTCGTTGAAGCAGCTCGCGCCGCCGGCGCCACCGTCGTCGAGACAGTCTTCCACAAATTCGCGCCGTGTGGCATCTCGGGCGTGGTCGTCATCGCGGAATCGCATCTTGCGATCCACATATGGCCAGAGCACCGCTATGCGGCGGTCGACGTGTTCACCTGCGGCGACAGCGTTCAGATGGACGTCGCGACCACCTTGCTGGCTCGCGAGTTCCGGTCCAAACGGCCGGTGCAGCGGCGCTTTACCCGAGGCGACGACGTTTCGGCAGGTTGAGCCCGAGCAGGGCGGACGCGACGAGTTCCGGTTCTTTGCCATCGTGCCCAACCCGTAGCCGCTGTTTGACGCAGAAGCACAAGCGCGCCGACGACCGTTCCTTCCTTACGCCAGCGAGCTCGCCAGATCGCGCAAGGTCTGGCGCGGGTTCTGGTCGATCGGCGAGCCATGCGAGACGAGGATGCGCTTCAGCGACTCGATCTCGGCCCACTGCATCAGCTGGGCGCGCAGCGCGTTCGCATCCTTGATCATCACCATCTTCACTACCCGGGGGATTTGCGCTTCCTTGCCGGCGAAGCCGGCCAGTTGCAGCAGCCAGCTGCGTGAGCCGGGCTCGCTGCGGATATTGCCGACCAGGTCGTTCAGCACCAGCGTCGTGCCGTTCGGCGTGCGAACGACCAGCGCCGCCTCGTGCCCTCGCGTTCCGGGAACGGCGACGAACTGAACGTTCGGGTCGTCGAACTCGAGGCGCGACCGTGTCGACCGGCACCACGTCCTCGACCTTGGCGCGGGCGCCTTCCGGTGCGACCACCTGCATCGCCGGATAGCGGTTCTTCCACGGCTTCGCGTCGAGCCGGTGCTTGTCGCTCGGCACGATCAGGAACGCCGGACGGCCATACGCTTCGAGCCTGGTCATCTCGTCCTCGTTCAGCGCGATCGCGCTGAACACGATCAGCCGGGATCCATTCAGGCGGACCACGGTCATGCGCCGCGGCAGGCTCATCATCGGCATGCGGATGTCGCCGGTCACCGTCAGGATGTTTTCGTCGATCTCCGAGAGCTTGCCGTGCGGCAGGACCTTCCACTGTTGCAATGGCCGAGTCATCGTAGGGCTCCTTGGTGTCGGCGGTACGCGCCTTGAATTGACGGCGGCAGTTCGCTATGATGAAGTGTACGTGTAGTGCGGGGACTGTAGGCAGACTCCCCGCTTCAAGACGCCCATCGGCGTCCAAGTTCTGCTCCGATCGCCGGGCCAGCAGCCCGCGGGAGCGTACGTTGGGCGCATCAGTCGATTCTGCGGCAACTCCGCCTTCTCATCAACAATGCGGCGGCACCGGTTCGGGCAGGTGCGGTTGCCGCACGTCCATAGCACCGGGTGGAAGGCCAGCGCCATGAACCGTCGGACGCTTTGCGCGGGCAGCGCAATTCTCGGCATTCAACTCTGGAGCACCATTGCCATGGCGGAAACATTCAACTTCGATGCCGACACGGTCGGCAAGGTCCCGGCGGGCTGGATTGCCGGCGTCACCGGTCAGGGCGCTCATCGGTGGAGCGTCGAAACGGATGAAAGCGCTCCGTCGAAGCCGAACGTATTGAGGCAGAGCGGCCGCGGCGATTTTCCCTGGTGCGTCCGGCGTGACAGCGCGATTGCCGATGGCCATGTCGAAGTGCGCTTCAAGCCGCTTTCGGGCGCCGAGGACCAGGCGGCAGGAATCGTCTGGCGCTGGAAGGATGGCGGCAACTATTACGTCGCACGCGCCAATGCGCTGGAAAACAATGTTTCGCTCTACTACACCCAGGCAAGCCGACGAATCACCATCAAGTACGTCGATGCGCCGGTCGCCGGCAAGCAGTGGCATGCGCTGCGCGTCGAGTTTTACGGCACGCGCATCCGGGTAGCGCTCGACGGCAAGACCTACATCGAGACCGACGACGATCACATTGCCGGCGCCGGCGCCGTCGGCTTATGGACCAAGTCCGACAGCGTCACCCTGTTCGACGACTTTGCTTACGAATCCAAAGGCGCCAGATGAGCCGCCACGATTCGGACGCGCGTGCGCCGCATCGCCTGACGCCGCCGGAAGGGTGCCGCTACCGCACGATCGGGTTGCGATGATGTCGGCGGACGTTCGCCGGCTGCTGTGGGTACGCGCGCTGCGCGCGTTCGGCGACGGCTATGTCAGCCTGCTGCTTCCCGTCTATCTGCTGGCGCTGGGCCTGTCGCCGTTCGAAGTCGGCGTGATCACGACCGGAACGCTGCTGGGCTCCGGCGTGCTGACGCTCGTCGTCGGCCTGCACGCCCATCGCTATCGCTACCGTACGCTGCTGCTCGCCGCCACCGCACTGATGACGGCGACCGGGCTCGGCTTTGCGGCGATCACGCAATTCTGGCCGCTGCTGGTCGTGGCCTTTGTCGGCACGCTCAATCCATCGAGCGGCGACGTCAGCATTTTCCTGCCTCTCGAGCAGGCGGTGCTCGCCCGCATCGTGTCCGACAAGCAGCGGACGGCGGTGTTCGCGCGCTACAGCCTCGCCGGCGCGCTGGTCGGAGCCGCCGGTGCGCTGTTTGCCGGCGTCCCCGAATGGCTGGCGGCCGCTTTCGGCACCTCGATGCAATCGGCGATCAAGTCGATGTTCGTGCTCTACGCGCTGATCGGCGTCGCCTCGGCGCTCGTCTACCGCAAGCTGCCGGCCGGGCTCGCCACCGAGTCCGAAGCGCCGGCGGCGCCGCTGCACCGGTCCAAGCGCATCGTCTACGTTCTTGCCGCGCTGTTCAGCCTCGATGCTTTCGGCGGCGGATTCATCGTGCAGTCGATGCTCGCCTTGTGGCTGTTCGAGAAGTTCCAGCTCTCGACCGCCGTCGCCGGCACGATCTTTTTCTGGACCGGCGTGCTCACGGCCTTCTCGTACCTGGTCGCCGTGCGTATCGCCAACCGCATCGGCCTGATCAACACGATGGTGTTCACCCATCTGCCGTCGAGCCTGCTGTTGGTGTTGATGCCGTTCGTGCCCGACCTGGGCTGGGTGATCGTGCTGCTGCTGGTGCGAAGCGCGCTGTCGCAGATGGACGTGCCGACGCGGAGCTCGTATGTGATGGCGGTCGTCTCGCCCGGCGAGCGCGCCGCCGCGGCGAGCATCACCTCGGTGCCGCGGAGCCTCGCCTCGGCGACGAGCCCACTCCTCGCCGGCTATCTGCTGGGGCTGTCGAGCTTCGGCTGGCCGCTGGCGATCGCCGGCGCAATCAAGATCGTCTACGACCTGCTGCTGCTCGCGACCTGCCGAAAAGTCAGGCCGCCGGAAGAGCTGCTCCGGCGGCCTTCGTGACCCGGCGACGTTCGCCGGCCTGCGTTACGCGGAAGCGTCGCGCTTGCGGCGTCTCGCCAGCCAGCCCGCCGCCCAGCGCGCCGAACAGCAGTGCCAGCGTCCCGGGTTCGGGAACCGTGGGGAACGAAGCAGTTTGTGGCGCTGTCGCACTGGGCACCGAAGGTGACCACCCCCGGTGGGCCAAAGTTGTCGATGTCATTCACCGACAGGTAGGCGGGGTCGCCGAAACCGCCCGGCGCGGTGCAGCCGGTCTGGCAGAAGCCGGAGACGAACTGCAGCCAGAACTGGTCGCTGCTGTACGGGCCAGTCGTGGTATACGCGCCCATCGGATCGGTGTCGACACCTTCGAGCGCTCCGTTGACCGAATAGACGCCGAGGAGCGGCCATGGATCCAATGGATCCAGCGCAAACGAATCGAGGATCGGGCCCGTCGGGGTAGGCCCTGGCGTGTTGCTGTACAGATAGACCGTTCCGCTGACCACCGTAGCGTCGCCGCAACCGCCTGATCCGACGTTTTGACTGGTGGCCTTCCAGCCGGCTCCCTCGAAGATGAAGCAGCTGTCGGGAATGTCGAATACGACATCGGCGGTGAAACCCGGAATGTCGCTGCCGTTTCCGCCCGGATCGACGTGGCCCGGGTAGAAGCCCGCGTGTGCCGCGGTTCCGAACAACAGCGACAGCGTCGATACCAGCACGCGGCGCGCCATGCGTCCATTCTGTTGAGTCATGCAGTTCCTCCAGATGCTTTCGAAAACCACGCCGCGAGAATAGGCAGCGTGGCCGCGCCGATTCGGCTGCCTGCTGACGCGAGCAAAAACCACGCCGTCAGGGAGACCCGTTTATAAGGGACTGACTTTACGAGTTTTTTTCGCCGCGGCTGGCGGCACGGGCGCTGCAACGAGGCCATCGATGTAAAATTATTCGACATCGCGGCGGGGCGACGGGGCTTATGTCACCGCGGCTACCTCGGAGACTGTCGGGGCTCTCTCCCCGCTGGTTCCGCTCCCACATTTCGACATAGGCGCGCTCGATGTGGCGGCGAAAGCGATCGGTATCGAACAGCGGCGCGACCGCGCGGTTATGTGCGAGCTTCTGCCTGATTTCCTCCAGCGCCGCGGGCTCTTTCGCCAGCCGCAGCGCCAGCGATTGATATTCGTCGAGCGACGAAGTCACCAACTCGGGCAATCCGATCGCCCGCAACAGGCTCGCCGCCACCCGGCCGGCGAAAGTCGTCCCCAGGCAGGTCAGCACCGGCAGTCCCGCCCACAAGGCCTCGCTCGCAGTCGTGTGCGCGTTGCACGGGAGCGTGTCGAGGAACAAGTCGGCCAGGCGATGCCGCGCGAGGTGGTCCTCGGTTGCGATTCTCGGCGCGAAAACCAGGCGCTGCGGATCGATGCCACGGGCCGCCGCCTCCCGCCACAGGTTGCGTCGCGTCGTCGCCGTGCTGTCGAGCAGCCACAGCACGCTTTTGTCGACCTGCCGCAACAGCGACATCCAGATGTCGAACAGCTGCGGCGTGATCTTGAAATGATTGTTGAACGAGCAGAATACGAAGCCGCGCTCGGGCAATCCCGCTTCGCTGCGCGTCGGCGTTCGTTCGGCGATCCGCCGTGCCGAGTCGTTGACCATGTAGCTGTCGGGCAGGTAGACGACTTTCTCGGCGTAGCTTGCTTGCTGCTCGCGGGGTACGACCGTTTCGTCGGCGATCAGGTAGTCGATGAAGTCGGCGCCCATCGTGCCCGGATACGCGAGGTAGTTGACCTGGATCGGCGCCGCGCGCATGGCGAAAATCCCGGGCCGCGCCCCGGTGGTGAATCCGGTGCGGTCGACCGCGATGTCGACCTCCATCTCGCGCATCAGCTCGACGACTTCGCGATCGCTGTGTCGCTCCGCGTCGACAAATTTTTCGAAGGCGCCTTTGAGGCGCGACCGCATCGCGCTATGGTCGTCCCGACCCAGCGACACGGCGATCGTCTCAAAACGATTCCTGTCATGCTGCTCGAACAGCCCCGCCATCAGCTGACCCATCGGGTGGTCGCGGAAGTGCGCCGAGACATAGGCAAGCCGGATCCGGTCATGGCGGTAGCGGCCACCGGTCCACGTCGAGTCGACCGAAGGCGGACACTGTTCACGCACCCACGTGCGCGAACAGCTTAGCTGGTCCTCCGGCGAATCCGAGACGGCCAGGAACATGAAAGGCTGGATCGGCGCGCTTGCCGGCGCGCACATCGGCGATCACCCGACGCGATTCCTGCTCGTAGTCGCGCCAGTCGCAATCGTGCATCCGCGAATGCAGCAACGTTCCTCGTGCGAACGGCAGGTTGGGGTCGAGGCGCAGCGCTCGCTCGAGGTCCTTGCCGGCGGCCTCGTGCCGCCCAAGATGCGATAACGCCGCGCCGCGATTTTGCAGCGCCTCGGCGAAGCCCGGCTTGAGCGCCAGCGCGCGGTCGTAGCTGGTTATCGCTTCCTCGTGGCGCTTCAGCGCCGCCAGTGCGGCGCCGCGGTTGTTGCACGCCTCGGCAAAATCCTTGTTCAAGGCCAGCGCGCGATCGTAACTCGTCAACGCTTCGTCATGCCGCTTCAAGCGCGGAAAGGACGACGCCGCGGTTGAAATGCAGCACGGCAAGATCGGGCTTGAGCGCAAGCGCTGTGTCGTAGGTCGCCAGCGCCTGGTCAAAGCGCTCGAGCTCCTTGAGGACGCCGCCCAGGTTGTTCAGTGCCTCGACGAACGCCGGCTTGATCGCAATCGCCCGCTCGTAGCTCGCCAGCGCGTCGACAAGCTGTCCCCGCGCTCTCTGCACGTTGCCATAGTTCGAGTGGGCCTCGGCCGATCCCTGGTTGACCGCGAGGGCCTGGCTCAGCAGGCGGTCCGCTTCCTCGAAGCGCTGCCGTCGCGCCGCGATCGTTCCCGACAAGTGGAGGGCGTCAAAATGATCCGGACGCGCGCCGAGCACCATTCTGCAAAGACGCTCCGCCTCGGCCAGGTTGCCGGCCTGAAAATCAGTGACCGCCCGGCGCATGACGTCCGCCGCGGTAGGCGTTGCGGCATTCGACTTGGGCGCGCCGTGCGGGGGAGGCATGTTCATCCGATTGCTCTTCGCCCCGCATCGAAATCCGAGCGAACGCCAAACGCTGGGGAACAGGGCGGGTAGCTCAATCCGGCGCGTTGGCGCGATGCCGCGCGGTCACGCCGAGAAGGAGGTCACGATCGTTGCTGTCGACGCGCGGGCGACAGCCTCGTCCAGCGTCCATTGGGCGCCAGCCGACCACGCCGCATCGAATGCAAGGTTTCCAAGGGCAGCGCGCGCCGCCTCGATGCTCTCCTGCCTTTCGCTTTCGCGCCGCGCGGATCGGGGAAGCATCAGGACCTTCCGTCCGGCGGCGGCCGCCGCGAACACACCGACCGCATCCTCGGACCGGCTGACCTCGTGCAATAGCCTCGCATAGTCCTCCAGGCAATCGAGCGCCTCCATATTCATCTCGAAGGCTCGCAGCGCGAGCAGCGCATCGATCAGGCCCTTGCACGCGGCCTCGTGGTCGCCTCTTGCGGCGTCGGCCTTGCCGAGTCGCCAGCGCGTTATCGCCTCGCCGCGCTTGTCCTGTGCGTCGCGGCAGATCTTGAGCGACCGGGCGAAGCGCAGCTGCGCGGCCGGCAGGTCGTTCGTCCTCAGCGCCAGCTCTCCCAGATTGCGCTCGCATTCGCTTTCCAGCTCCAGGTTGTCGATGCTCCGGGCGATCGGCAAGGCCTGCTCGAACAGGCTTCGCGCGCCGTCGTCGTCGCCCTGGCGCACGGCGATCTCACCGAGGTTGATCAGCCCGATCGTCTCGCCGAGCCGGTCTTCGAGGCTGCGAAATACGGCGATGGCTTCCTCCTGATATTCGCGCGCCTTCGCTGCGTCATCCTGCTGCAGGTGAAGGGTCGCAAGCGTCGAAAGCGTCGCTGCGACGTCCCGCGGGTTGTCGAGACCGCGGCGAATCGCCAGACACTCGGTCAGCATGGTCGTCGCTTCGGCATGGTCGCTCTGATTGGTGGCGAGAACGCCGCCGACGTAAAGCGCATGAGCGCGGAAAAAGTTGGGCTCCTGAATTCCTGGAAGCACCAGTGCGGCGCGCACGTTCTTGCGGGCCTCGGTCGAGTACCCGCGGAGAATCCGGAAGCGCATCAATGCGACCTCGATCTTGACCACCATTACGGATCGACGCCACCCGAGAGCGCCAGAGCGATCGCAGCGCGCAAATTGTCGAGATCGGCTTCGGCACGTACGGTCCACTCCGCCTGGTCGGCTCCGAGGAGCTTGTGCCGGATCGTCTTTGCAAACTCGAAAAAATAATCGCAATGCCGCTTGGCGGTCGCGGCAACATCGTCGCGGTCGACCAGGCGCTCGTTCGCGAACTCCCGGATCGTCCCCAGCATGTCATAGCGCTTGCTGAAATGCTCACGCGCGAACTCACGTATCGTCTCGAGCAGTCCGTAACGCGAGACCCCTTCCCCCTGGTCGACCATGACCAGAGATTTCTCGACCAGCGAGCTGAGAAGGTCGATGACATCGTCGGGCTCGAGCGGCTCCGCTCCGCAGACGGCTTCCGCTGCGGGAAGGTCGAAACCGCCCGCGAATACGCTCAGCCGGTCGAGCAGCATCTGCTCTCTTTCCTGCAGCAGGTCGTACGACCAGCTCACCAGCGCACGCAGCGTCTGCTGGCGTTCCAGCGCGACACGGCTTCCTCCCGTCAGCAACTTGAAGCGATCGTGCAGTCGCGCATTGATTTCGCCGATGGACAGCGATCTCATCCTGGCCGCCGCCAGTTCGAGCGCAAGAGGAATGCCGTCGAGTCGCGCGCAAAGTTCGGCTATTGCCGGAGCATCGCGCTCCGTCAGCACGAAATTCGGCTTCTGCAGTCGCGCGCGTTCGACAAACAGTTGCACCGCTTCCGAACGAAGCAGGCTGTCCAAACCCGCGTTGCGATCGGGCGCCGCGAGAGGGAGTACGTGATAGGTCTGCTCGCCACGGATGTGCAGCCCCTCGCGGCTGGTCGCGAGCAAGCGGGCCTTGGGCGCACCGCGCAGCAATGCATCGACGATACCCGCGCAGGCGGCTATCAGATGCTCGCAGTTGTCGAGAACGAGCAGCAGCTCGCGGTCCTTGAGGTGCTCGCACAGCGTCTGATCGAGCGGCTTGCCGGGCTCTTCGCGCACGTTCAGGACTTGCGCCACCGCGCTCGCAACCAGAGATGGGTCCTTGATCGGCGCCAGATCGACGAACCAGACGCCGTCCGCATAGCTGTCCAGTACCTCGGCTGCGATCTGCAGCGACAACCGGGTCTTGCCCAGGCCACCCATACCGAGCAAGGTCAGCAGGCGCGTGCCTCCGAGCAGGCTCTTGATTTCGGCGAGCTCGCGTTCGCGCCCGATAAACGACGTAACCTGTTGCGGCAGGTTGTTGGGCGTCGCAGCGAGCGATCGCAACGCCGGGAAATCCTGGCGAAGGCTCGGATGAACGAGCTGATAGACGTGCTCGGGCGTGGCAAGGTCGCGCAGCCGGACCCCGCCGAGATCAAGCACGGAGGCTGCTGCAGGCAGTTTTCCCCTGACGCGATCGACGACGGCCTGGGACAGCAGTATCTGGCTGCCGTGAGCAGCCTTCATGATCCGCGCCGCACGGTTCACCGGGCTGCCGAACAAATCGTCGTTCCGCCGCTCGACGATGCCGAGATGCAGGCCGTAGCGCACGCGAAACGTTATTCCGTTGGTCGTCGACGGATCGTCGAGCGACTGCTGCAGCACCAGTGCCGCGCTGACCGCGTCGGAAGGATCGGCAAAGGCGGCGTACATCCCGTCGCCGGTCATCTTCACGACAATGCCGTTATTGCGCTCGACTGCCGCACGCGACAGCGCATCATGATCTGCGAGCGCGGGCGCCATCCTCTCCCCCTCCTCTTCCCAGAGGCGGGTGCTGCCTTCGATATCGGTGAAGAGAAGCGTCGTGTCGGGTGAACCTTGCACGCCGGAGCCTCCTGGCTCGCCAATGCCGGAGCTGTACTTTACCGCCGTGCTCCCGTCGCTGCCAATCGCGAATACTGATGCCGCCTATAGGGAATAATCCTCTTGACTGTGCCCCCCGTCCGGATACCTCCGCATTCGCTCGAGGGCTGGCCGCCGCGTGCCGACTCGTCTCTAGTCGCCTACACCGGTCCCAACCCCACCGGCAACGACATCGTCAGGGCGATTGCTCGACGATGTGTGTGAGCACGAGACGGTCGCCGCAAACATCGAAATAGTAGTCGTTGAAGTATTTCTTGCCGCTGGCCTTGACGCCTTCGCCTCGCACCTGGCCCGCGCCGGGCTTGTCCCAGGGATCGCCCGGCGTGCCCGGCGTGAGGAAGCGATCGGCGAAGACCAGGAAGTCGGCATCGATGCCGTCCATGCCGCGGATTGCAGCGATCTGCTTCGCGTCGAATCCCAGTGCCGAAAGCGTCGCTTTCAAGTCCTTCTTCAGCGCTGCATCGCGCAACGCCACGTACGCAGCGGTTATCGCCTGCGCGCCCGGCTTCGGTGTCGTTGCTGCCAGCTTCCGCTTCTGCTGCCGATCGCCCTCGCTTATCTGGTCGAACTTGGGCGTCGACAACGGCAGGTCGAATTCGTATTTGCCGTACTGCCGGTGCGTGACACTGCCAGAGGCGCGACCCGCGTCGGTCTTCAAAGTGCTCGACCAGTCGCGAGGCGTCAGGTCGCTGAGGCTGCCGCCGAACGGCGTGCCGGCGGTGAAGTATTTCGATCGTCCTGCCGCGTCGAGCGTTATTTCGCCGAAACTCGCGTTGCGCAATTTCGACAGCGCGCGCGCCTGCGTCAGCGGGCAGGCCGAGTCGACGAGCATCGGAGAGGCGATCGGCTTGCTGGCGACGTAGACGACGGTGCCCGCCGCCGCTCATCGACGGATACGCAATGCCGTCGACCAGGTCGAACTCGCCGATGTTGAGCTCCTTGATGTGACCCTTGACCGGCGCCGGGTAGGTGTACGGCGCGGGTTTCGCCTCGACGGTCTTGTGCGCGCCAGCGTCCGCCTTCGGGCGCGCCGCCGCCCGTTCCTTGCTCGTTGCCGCAGCCCAGCAGCAGCAAAGCCGCCGTGCATGCGGCAAGCCTGTGCAGTCGCATGATAGCCATCGCTCCCCTCCTCCGTCGGCCGCGTCCCTTAAGCTTAGCGAAATTGGCGATAATCCGCTCGAATGAAGCTCCGACCCATCGCAGTGCTGCGAACGCGTCGCCCCGGTATCGTCAGCTGACCAAGTCCATTAAGATAAGCCCCGATCGATAACGACGCCGGAGGACCATGGCCACCACACCGATGCCGCTTTCCGAGGCCGCGCCGCGCTGGGCGTGGTTGCCCAAGCCCGGCACGTGGAAGTACTACGCGCTGCTGGGCGCCGTCGGCATCTTTATCCTCGGGCCGCTGGGCGGCGTCGCAGCGTCGTACATGAACTTCTCGCTGGGGTTCTTCGTCGGCGGGCAGGTTCTCGCCGGAATACTCGGCTCGACAGTAACCTTCGGCTACGGCGCGGCCGGACGTCACGGCGCCAATTACATCCAGACGACGGCGGCTTCGGTCGCCGGCATGAGCGCGATGGCGGTCGTCATCCAGGCGATGACGTGGATGGGAATGCCGGCCCCGCCGATGTGGCAGCTCGTCCTCTACATGATGTGCATCGGCATGTTCGGCGTCGGCGTGGGCATGCTCTACACGCCGATCCTGGTCGATCGCCTGCAGCTCACGTTTCCGTCGGGACTTGCGGTCGCGAACATCCTGCGCGCGCTGACCGATCCCGACCTGCTCCGGCAGTCGGTGTCGCGGCTGTTCGGCGGCATGGCGCTCGGCGTCGCCGGCGGCATCGGAAGCGCGAAGGTCGCAGCGCTCGGCGCGATCGACCTGTCGACGTCGACGTTCGGCGCCGGCATGATCGTCGGCGCGCGCATCGGCATCGCGGCGATCGTCGGCGGCCTTGCCGGCTGGGCGATGATGCCGTATTTCATCTCCATCGGATGGCTGCAGCCGAACGAGCCGTTCCGCAAGATCACGTTCCTGATCGCGCTCGGCATGATCATGGGCGCCGCGATCGTCGACGTGTCGCTGATCCTCTTCCGCGCCTGGCAGCGCTCGCGCCAGGTCAGCGGCGGAGAAGGTGGTCGAGCAGGAGGATTGGAAGAAAACGAATACCCGGCGACTCGTCGCCTGGGTCGTGTTCTGGGGCGTCTGCATCGTCGTCGTCGGCTCGCAGGTCCTGCACCAGCCGGTCGGCTATCTGGTGATGGCCGTGCTGCTCGTGTTCGTGTTCGCGCTGGTCAACGGGATATCCCTCGGCATCACCGACTCGAATCCGATTTCCTCCGCCTTCGTCGTCACCGTGGTCCTGATGGCGGGCATCGGCTTGCGCGATCCGATCGTCGGGATGATGGCGGCGACGGTCCTGCTGGTGTCGACCAGCGAGGCTTGCGACATGCAGCAGGACCGGTCGACGGGCTGGCGGCTCGGGACCAACCGGATGATCCAGTTCCGCTTCCAGGTGGCCGGCATCGTGATGGGCGCGATCATGGCCGTGGTGTTCGCCAAGCTCTTCATGAGCGCGTACCCGGTGCTGGGCCTCGACCAGACGACGATGCCCGCCGACAAGCAGCCCGCGCAATGGTCGTCGGCGATGACCTACAAGTTCGTCGGCGTGCTGCGCAGCCTCACCGACGACAAGCCCTACCAGCGCACGGCGATCTGGATCGGCATCCTGATCGGATTCGTGACCGAGTTCCTGCGCAAGTACATCAAGTCGCGCGAGCGATACCAGGCGTTCGTGAAGTCGGGCCGGGTGGGGTTCAGCACCGATTTCGTCCTCGATGCCATCGTGCTTCCGTCGCCCTATGCGTCGTCGTTCGGCGGATTCCTCAACCTGATGACGTCGGCGTGGTTCGCCGCCGGCGGGGTGCTGTCGAGCTTCATCAACAGCCTGCCGAAGCGCAAGGACAAGCCCGCGGCGTTGCCGAGCGACATGAGCACGACTTCGCTGGTCGGCGGCGGCTTGATAGCAGGCGACGCACTGGCGGCGCTGGGCTTGGGCATCGCGGGACTGCTCGGCACTTTGTTCGGCTGACGCCAGCACCCGGACGGCGCCGGCGGCCGCCGCAACTGGTATTGTCCTGAATCAAGCGATCGAGCCCGCCGCCCCAAGGCGGGGGCCGTCTGCCAGCTGATCAAAGGCGTTGGGCCGGTGGACCAAGCCATAGACCAGTATAATACCAATTGACTAACTGGTATTTCCGGTACTAAGCTAGCCGGATTCCTCGTTCGCAGGCATCGAATCCATTGAACCCCGCCCGATCCACGGCGATCCGCTTCCACATCGGCATCGACGGCGGGGGCACGCATACGCGCGCGCGGCTCGCGTCCGCCGACGGCGCGGTGCTGGGCTTCGCCGCGTCGGGACCATCCGCGCTCGGTCAGGGGATCGAGCAGGCATGGCAGCACATCGTGCAAGCCGTCGACGGCGCGTTTGCCGACGCGGGGCTCGCCCCCGCACCGCGCGAGCAATGCGCGCTGGGTCTCGGGCTCGCCGGCGCCAACGTGCGGCAACGTTGCGAAGAGTTCTTCCGCCGCGCGCCGCCGTTCGGTGAGATCGCACTGGACACTGACGCGTATACGACCTTGCTCGGTGCACACGAAGGACGGCCCGGCGCGATCGTCGCGGCCGGTACCGGCAGCGTCGGCGAAGCGTTGCGCCGCGATGGTCTGCGCGTGGCGGTCGGCGGGTGGGGATTTCCCGTCGGCGACGAAGGCAGCGGCGCATGGCTCGGATTGCGCGCGATGCGCGAGACGCATCGCGCCGATCGACGGCCGCGCCCGCGTCGGCCCGCTGGTCGGAGCGGTTCTTGCTGTGGCGGGCACATCGCGCGAGGCGCTGCTGGGCTGGTGCGATCGACCGGGGCAGAACGCCTATGCCGAGCTCGCGCCGCTGGTGTTCGACGCGGCCGCGACCGATCCTTTGCCGCCGCCCTGCTCGATCGCGCAGCGCGCTCACTCGAGGAAATCGCCGCCGCACTCGACCCCGAGGGCGCGCTGCCGCTGGCGGTTTTCGGCAGCATCGGGCAAAGGCTGCTGCCTCGTTTCGAACCATCGATCCAGCGCGCGATGCGTCGAGCCGGCAGGGGACTCCGCCGACGGCGCGCTTCGCCTCGTCCGCCAGGCGCTCAGTGGGCTTGGCGAAAGCGTGCGATGAAAGATCGCCCGTTCGAGTTCCGCGCCGACGCAAGAGCGGCCTCGCCGCTGTACATGCAGCTCGCGCAAAAGCTCGCGCAGGCGATACGCAACGACGACTACCAGCCCGACGAGGCGCTGCCGTCAGAGCGCGTGCTGTCGGAATCGCTCAGCTTGTCGCGCGTGACGGCGCGCAAGGCGATCGATCAGCTGGTCGAGCAGGGACTGGTCGTGCGCCGGCGCGGCTCGGGCAACTACATAGCACCTCGGCTCGAGCAGCCGCTGTCGCGCCTGACCAGCTTTTCCGAGGAGCTGCACCAGCGCGGCTTCACGCCTTCGTCGCGCTGGCTCGCGCGCGGCTGCACCGCAGCGGCGCCCGACGAGCAGCTCTCGCTGGGCTTGTCGCCCGGCTCGCGCGTCGCGCGCCTCGAGCGGCTGCGCCTGGCCGACAACGTGGTGATGGCCTACGAGGTCAGCGTGCTGCCCGAGCAGGTGCTGCCCGACCCTTCGCAGGTCGATGCATCGCTGTACGCGCATCTGGCGATGCTGGGCCGCGCACCGGTGCGCGCGCTGCAGCATCTGCGCGCGCTCAACGCCGACAAGCGCGGCTCGCGCAATTGCTCGAAGTGCCGGCCGGGCGCGCGGTCCTGTTCATCACGCGCGTCGGCTATCTGGACACCGGGCAGGCGGTCGAGCTCACGCATTCGTATTGCCGCAGCGACTATTACGATTTCGTGGCCGAGATGAGGCGCCAGGCGTGAGCGCGTTGCGCATCGAAGGCACATCCTGACGCCGCAGGGATTCGTGCGCGGCGCGATCGAGCACGAGGAGGGCCGCATCACGCGCGAATCGAAGGCACGCCGCGGACCGAGCGACCAGGCAAGGAGCGAAGCGCAAGCGCTGGTGCTGCCCGGATTCATCGATACGCACGTGCACGGCGGCGGCGGCAGCGACACGATGGAAGGCGGCCAGGCAATCGAGCGCATCGCGCGGCTGCATGCGCGGCACGGCACGACGTCGCTGCTGGCGACGACGATGACGGCGCCGCTGGCCGAAGTGGAAGCGGCGATGCGAGCGCTGGCTCCCGCCTGCGCGAGCCGCGCGCCCGGTGCGGCGCGCGTGCTCGGCGTGCATCTGGAAGGCCCGTACATCAATCCGGGCAAGCTCGGCGCGCAGCCCGACTTCGTCCGCGCCGGCTTCGATCGACGAGATCCGCGCGCTGCATGCGCTGGCGCCGATCCGGCTGATCACGCTGGCGCCGGAGCTGCCGGGCAATCTCGATATCATCGTCGCGCTGCGCGCCGCCGGATTCCAGGTCCAGATCGGGCACACGCTGGGCAGCTACGAGGACGGCGTCGCCGCGCTCGAGCGCGGCGCCGGCGGCTTCACCCACCTGTTCAACGCGATGACCGGCATGCATCACCGCGAGCCGGGCATCGTCGGCGCGGCGCTGGCGCATGCCCGCTACGCCGAGATCATTCCCGATCTGCTGCACGTGCACCCGGGTGCGATCCGCGCGGCGCTGCGCGCGATTCCGTGCCTGTTCTGCGTGACCGACTCGACCGCCGCGACCGGCATGCCCGACGGCGACTACCGGCTCGGCCGCCACCGCGTCACCAAATGCCTCGGCGGCGTGCGCCTGGCCGACGGCACGCTGGCCGGCAGCACGCTGACGATGGACCAGGCGCTGCGCAACCTGGTCGACCATCGGGCTTCAGCCTCGAGGACGCATCGCGGCGCGTGTCGACGTACGCCGCCGAATACCTGGGGCTGCCCGACCGCGGCCGGCTGGTCGAGGGCGCGCGCGCCGACTTGGTGGTGCTCGACCGCGACTTGCAGCTGCAGCGGGTGATCGTCGAAGGAGAGGAGCATTGATCTCGCGGCCTGCGTCGACGAGGCCGCGATGCGCGGCATGGGAGGCGCGATCAAATGCAAGTGGTCCAGCGCGACGTGGCGACGCGATAGCAAGACAGCGACGGCCAAGCATGCGAGCGCGGGCCGCGCTCGATCCCGGCGAGCTGGTGATGGTCGGCATCCAGGGCAAGGTGCTCGACGCCGCAGCAGGCGGCATTCCTGCGCCGGAATCAGGATTCGCGCCGTCGTTCTCTTCCGCGGCAATCTGGGCAGCGAAACGGAGGTGCGCGCGCTGACGGCCGCGTTGCGCAAAGCCATGGGGCCGAGAGCGCTGATCGCCATCGACCAGGAAGGAGGCGCGGTCGTCCGTGCGACTTTCCTGCCGCACCGCCGGCGGCGATGGCGCTCGGCGCGGCGGGCAGTGGCGGTGCTGGCCGAAGAGGTCGGCGCTGCGGTTGCGCGCGGCGTGAAGAGCCTCGGCTTCAACTGGAATTTCGCGCCGGTGGCTCGACGTCAACAACAACCCGGCGAATCCGGTGATCGCCGAGCGCAGCTTCTCGTCGAACCCTTCCGAAGTCGTGCGCCTGGCCGGCGCCTGGATGCGCGGCGCGCTGCGGCGAAGGCGTGGCCTGCTGCATCAAGCATTTTCCGGGACACGGCGACACCCACGTCGATTCGCACCTGGAGCTGCCGGTGGTCGACAAGTCGAGGCAGGCATTGCGCGCGCTCGAGCTCAAGCCGTTCCGCGCGCTGCAGAGCAAGGCGCCCGCGGTGATGACCGCGCACATCGTCTATCCGCGGATCGATCCCGAACACCCGGCGACGCTGTCGCGCAAGCTGCTGCGCGGACTGCTGCGCGAGGCCTGGGGCTACAACGGCGTGATCATCACCGACTCGCTGGTGATGAAGGCCATACACGCAGCGCTACGGCCACGACCGCGCCGCGGTGCTGGCGCTGCAGGCCGGCGCCGACATGGTGATGGCGCTGGGCACTCAGGACGAGCAGGCGGCCGCCGTGGCGGCGATCGCAGGTGCGCTCGCCGATGGCTCGCTCGCGGGCGCCGAATTGCGGCGATCGCGGGCACGACTCGACGCGCTGGCCCAGCGATACCCGGTGCGGCCGGCCCGCTACGCAAAAGCGCGCCGCGAGGCGGATCGAGCGTCTGATGGAGCGCGCCTGGGCGCTTTCGCTGACCCGGGTCGGCGACGCGCGGCCGCCGCCTCCGGACCAGCCCGCTGCGCGTCGTCACGCAGCGCAGCGTTCCCGACCGAGGCGTGTCGGAAGCCGGACCCTCGGGCGAGGCGGTCGCAGCGCTTTTCGAAGCCTTCGGCGCGGTCGAGATCGTGCAGATCGACGACTTGCAAAACTTCGACTGGGATCGGCTGCCGCAGGATGGCCGCGCGACGGTGCTGGCATCCAACCAGCGAGCGCGCTACGGTGAAAAGGCGCACCGCTGGCGGCCGCAGCTGCACCTCGCATTGTGGAACCCGTTCCAGGTGCTGGACGTTCCGGCGCCGGCGCTCGTCAGCTGGGGCTTCGCCGACGGCGCGTTGGCGGCCGTGCGGGCCTGGCTCGAAGGCCGCGCCACCGCGCCCGGCCACGCGCCGGTGCCGCTGGTTCCCCCTGCCGCCGTCAAATCCGGAACTGCGTTCTGAGTTTCGTTCCCGGTTTCGTCCTCAGTTCTCCACCCGGCCGCGCCGTGAAAAGGTGCTGATGGCGCGTGTTCGCCGCGCAGCGCCAGCGCGGACGCCAGGAAAAAATAAATCAACGGCTTAGCCGCAGTCCGTAGTCCACAGCATTTGTAAAAGTTACATTGCGCCAGAAATTCCCCCGCTCTCCAGCGCGTATCGCCTCCAAAAGGGGAATGATCCCTGCTTGTCGCGTCAATCGCTAGCGTGCGCAAACTTGTGCATAATTTGTCGATCATTTGCCGCAGCGGACGCGATCTGAATCAGCGATCCGACCCGTGCCATCGGAGAATTGCCATGAAAGTCATTGAACGCTCGATAACCCCGACCAGCGAGATGACGGTCATCCTCGGCGCATTGAACGCGCTGCGCCGGGGCGACGCCGGAGTTCGCCTTCCGGCCAACTGGCTCGGCGTATCGGGACGCGTCGCCGACGTGTTCAACGAAGTGGTCGAGCGCAACGAACGGATGGCGAGCGAGCTCGAGCGGCTTTCGCGCGTCGTCGGCAAGGAAGGCAAGCTCGGCAAGCGCGGATCGCTCGGCGACGTCACCGGCTTCTGGCGCGATTCGATCGGCGCGGTCAACCTGCTGATCGACGATCTGGTGCATCCGACCAGCGAAACCGCGCGCGTGATCGGCGCGGTCGCGCAGGGCGACCTGTCGCAGACGATGGCGCTCGAGGTCGACGGCGCGCCGCTGCAAGGCGAGTTCCTGCGCACGGCGAAGACGGTGAACAAGATGGTCGATCAGCTCGGATCGTTCGCCGCCGAAGTCACGCGCGTGGCGCGCGAGGTCGGCACCGAGGGCAAGCTCGGCGGACAAGCCAAGGTCAAGGGCGTCGCAGGAACGTGGAAGGACCTGACCGAGAGCGTCAACTCGATGGCGAGCAACCTGACCGCACAGGTGCGCAACATCGCCGACGTGACGACCGCCGTCGCGACGGGCGACCTGTCGAAAAAGATCACCGTCGACGTCAAGGGCGAAATCCTCGAGCTCAAGAACACGATCAACACGATGGTCGACCAGCTGCGATCGTTCGCGGCGGAAGTGACCCGCGTCGCACGCGAGGTCGGCACCGAAGGCAAGCTCGGCGGCCAGGCGGACGTCAAGGGCGTGGCGGGGACGTGGAAGGACCTGACCGAGAGCGTCAACTCGATGGCGAGCAACCTGACCGGTCAGGTGCGCAACATCGCCGACGTGACCAAGGCGGTCGCCGGCGGCGACTTGTCGAAGAAGATCACCGTCGACGTCAAGGGCGAAATCCTCGAGCTCAAGAACACGATCAACACGATGGTCGATCAGCTGTCGTCGTTCGCGTCCGAAGTGACGCGCGTGGCGCGCGAGGTCGGCACCGAGGGGCGCCTGGGCGGACAGGCCGACGTGCAGGGCGTCGCCGGCACGTGGAAGGACCTGACCGAGTCGGTGAACTCGATGGCGAGCGAACCTGACCGCGCAGGTGCGCAACATCGCCGACGTGACGACCGCCGTGGCGACCGGCGACCTGTCGAAAAAGATCACCGTCGACGTCAAGGGCGAGATCCTCGAGCTCAAGAACACGATCAACACGATGGTCGACCAGCTGCGATCGTTCGCGGCGGAAGTGACGCGCGTCGCGCGCGAGGTCGGCACCGAAGGCAAGCTCGGCGGCCAGGCCGACGTGCAGGGCGTGGCGGGCACGTGGAAGGACCTGACCGACAGCGTGAACTTCATGGCCAGCAACCTGACCGGCCAGGTGCGCAACATCGCCGACGTGACGACCGCGGTCGCGACCGGCGACCTGTCGAAGAAGATCACCGTCGACGTCAAGGGCGAAATCCTCGAGCTCAAGAACACGATCAACACGATGGTCGACCAGCTGTCGTCGTTCGCGTCGGAAGTCACGCGCGTGGCGCGCGAGGTCGGCACCGAAGGCGCGCTCGGCGGCCAGGCCGACGTGCAGGGTGTGGCCGGCACGTGGAAGGACCTGACCGAGTCGGTGAACTCGATGGCGTCGAACCTGACCGGCCAGGTGCGCAACATCGCCGACGTGACCAAGGCGGTGGCGAGCGGCGACCTGTCGAAGAAGATCACCGTCGACGTCAAGGGCGAAATCCTCGAGCTCAAGAACACGATCAACACGATGGTCGACCAGCTGCGCTCGTTCGCGTCGGAAGTCACGCGCGTGGCGCGCGAAGTCGGCACCGATGGACGCCTGGGCGGACAGGCCGACGTGCAGGGTGTGGCGGGAACGTGGAAGGACCTGACCGAGTCGGTGAACTCGATGGCGTCGAACCTGACCGGTCAGGTGCGCAACATCGCCGACGTGACCAAGGCGGTGGCGAGCGGCGACTTGTCGAAGAAGATCACCGTCGACGTCAAGGGCGAAATCCTCGAGCTCAAGAACACGATCAACACGATGGTCGACCAGCTGCGCTCGTTCGCGTCCGAAGTGACGCGCGTGGCGCGCGAAGTCGGCACCGATGGACGCCTGGGCGGACAGGCCGACGTGCAGGGCGTGGCGGGGACGTGGAAGGACCTGACCGACAGCGTGAACTTCATGGCCAGCAACCTGACCGGTCAGGTGCGCAACATCGCCGACGTGACCAAGGCGGTGGCGAGCGGCGACCTGTCGAAGAAGATCACCGTCGACGTCAAGGGCGAAATCCTCGAGCTCAAGAACACGATCAACACGATGGTCGACCAGCTGTCGTCGTTCGCATCGGAAGTGACGCGCGTCGCGCGCGAAGTCGGCACCGAGGGGATACTCGGCGGCCAGGCCGACGTCAAGGGCGTGGCGGGCACGTGGAAGGATCTGACCGACAGCGTGAACTTCATGGCGGGCAACCTGACCAGCCAGGTGCGCGGCATCGCGAAGGTGGTGACCGCGGTGGCCAACGGCGCCCTGCAGCAGAAGCTGACCGTCGCGGCCAAGGGCGAGATCGCGGCGCTGTCCGACACGATCAACAGCATGATCGACACGCTTGCGACGTTCGCCGACCAGGTGACGACCGTGGCGCGCGAAGTCGGCGTCGAGGGCAAGCTCGGCGGGCAGGCGAAAGTCCCAGGCGCTTCCGGAACGTGGAAGGGCCTGACCGAGAACGTCAACCAGCTCGCCGCAAACCTGACGACGCAGGTGCGCGCGATCGCCGAGGTGGCGACCGCCGTCACGCAGGGCGACCTGACGCGCTCGATCACCGTCGAGGCGCGCGGCGAAGTGGCGGCGCTGAAGGATACGACCAACGAAATGATCCGCAATCTGCGCGACACGACGCAGAAGAACACCGAGCAGGACTGGCTGAAGACGAACCTCGCCAAGTTCAGCCGCATGCTGCAGGGACAGAAGGATCTGAACACCGTCGGCCGGCTGATTCTGTCCGAGCTTGCGCCGGTCGTCACCGCGCAGCACGCGGTGTTCTATGTGCTCGATTCGAGCCGCGACACGCCGCGGCTCACGCTGCTGGCGAGCTACGGCTCCAAGGGCCAGAGCGCGATCGGCAGCCAGCTCGACCTCGGCGAAGGGCTGGTCGGCCAGTGCGCGATCGAAAAGGAGAAGATCCTGCTGGCCGACGTGCCGCGCGATTACATCACGATCTTCTCCGGCCTCGGCGGCGCGTCGCCGCAGAACATCCTGGTGATCCCGGTTATTTTCGAGGGCCAGGTCAAGGGCGTGCTCGAGCTCGCCTCGTTCGAGCGCTTCAGTCCGACACACGAAGCCTTCCTCGACCAGCTCGCGGAAAGCATCGGCATCGTGATCAACACGATCGAGGCCAACACGCGTACCGAGGACCTGCTGACGCAATCGCAGTCGCTGGCGCAGGAGCTGCAGAGCCGGCAGGAGGAACTGCAGCAGACCAACCAGGAGCTCGAGGACAAGGCCGGCCTGCTGGCCCACCAGAACCAGGAGGTCGAGCGCAAGAACCAGGAAGTCGAGCAGGCGCGCAAGGCGCTGGAGGAAAAGGCGGAGCAGCTGGCGCTCACCTCGAAATACAAGTCCGAGTTCCTGGCCAACATGTCGCACGAGCTGCGCACGCCGCTCAACAGCCTGCTGATCCTGTCCGATCAGCTGTCGCGCAACACCGAGAGCAATCTTTCGTCGAAGCAGGTCGAGTTCGCCAAGACGATCCACGCTTCGGGCAACGACCTCTTGACGCTGATCAACGACATTCTCGACCTGTCGAAGATCGAGTCCGGCACCGTCCTCGTCGATCCGACCGACTTGATGCTCGAGGAGCTGCGCCGCTACGTCGAGCGCACCTTCCGCCACGTCGCCGAGGCAAAGAATGTCGATTTCTTCATCCGTCTCGATCCGAAGCTGCCCAAGTCGATGTTCGCCGACAGCAAGCGCCTGCAGCAGGTGCTGAAGAACCTGCTGTCGAACGCCTTCAAGTTCACGCACGAAGGCCATGTGACCTTGAGCATCGAGTCGGTCAAGAGCGGCTGGAATGCGGACAACGAGAACCTCAACCGCGCGCCCGACGTCATCTCGTTCTCGGTCAGCGATACCGGCATCGGCATCTCGCCCGAGAAGCAGCAGATCATCTTCGAGGCATTCCAGCAGGCCGACGGCAGCACCAACCGCAAGTACGGCGGGACCGGACTGGGGCTCGCGATCAGCCGCGAGCTTTCGCGGCTGCTGGGCGGCGAGATCCGGCTGGTCAGCGCACCGCGCGTCGGCAGCACGTTCACCCTGTACCTGCCGCAGATCTATACGTCGCCGCGCCCGCGCAAGGCCGCTGCGCCGAGGCCGGGCGCCGACAGCTCGGTTTACGGCAAGACCGCGATCGGCTCGCCCGAGCTTTCGGCCGAGCGGGCGGAAGAACGGCCGGCCGCCGAATATCACGGCAGCGGCGGCGATCGAATGCCGGCAGATGCGGAGGATGCCGCGCAACTGCCGCCACAGCTGATCAACGAAGTCGGCGACGACCGCGATTCGATCAGTCTCGGCGACAAGACGCTGCTGATCGTCGAGAACGACCTGGGGTTTGCGCGCTTCCTGCTCGATGCGGCACGCGAGCAGGGCTTCAAGGGCATCGTGACCTCGCAGGGCGTGGCGGCACTTGCGCTGGCCAGCCAGTTCCATCCTTCGGCGATCAGCCTCGACCTCTTCCTGCCCGATATCAACGGCTGGCGGGTGCTTGACCGCATCAAGAACGACCCCGCGACGCGGCACATTCCGGTCGCTATCATCTCGACCGACGAATCGCGCGAACAGGCGCTCAACGCAGGCGCGTATTCGTTCGTCGCCAAGCCGATCCAGAGCAAGGACGTCCTCGATTCGCTGCTGGCGAGCCTCAACCAGTTCGCGCAGCGTCCCGAGAAACGGCTGCTGGTGGCCACGGCGGATCCCGAGATGCGCGACCAGGTGGTCGCCTATCTCAATGCCGATGACGTGCGCATCATGTCGGTCGGCGACCGCAGCGCCGCGGCCGACCTGGTCGAGCGGGAAGGCATCGACTGTCTGGTGCTCGACGCCAAGCTGTCGCTGGGACACAGCGCTTCGTCCAGCGCAGAGCGCGAAGGCGAGCCCCGGCTCGACAGCCTGCCGATCCTGCTCTACGGCGGCGAGAAGGGCGCGATGGAGCTGAATGGATGGCGCAGCCTCGCCCGCAACGTCGTCGTTCGCGACGTCCAGTCGCTCGATCGTCTGCTCGATCAGGCCAGCCTGTTCCTGCATCGCGACCCGGCCCGAATCCCGGAGACGCACCGCACAGTGTTGCGCCGGCTGCACGACTCCAACCACGTCCTGAAGGATAAGCGCGTGATGATCGTCGACGATGACGTGCGCAACATCTTCGCGCTGTCCTCGCTGCTCGAGGATCAGGGTATGGCCGTCGTATCGCACGACAATGGGCGCGATGCGATCCGCCACCTGCAAGCGCAGCCGGACATCGATGTCGTGCTGATGGACATCATGATGCCCGAGCTCGACGGCGTCGACACGATCCGGGAGATCCGCAAGATTCCGGCCTGCCGGGACTTGCCGATCATCGCAGTCACCGCGAAGGCGATGAAGGGCGACCGCGAAAAGTGCATGGAGGCAGGCGCGTGGGATTACCTGTCGAAGCCGGTCGATACCGAGCTGATGGTCGGCGTGTTGCGCGCGTGGCTGTCGCGCTGACTGGAATACGGCTGTCATCGCCCGGGATTCCGAAGATCAGCACTGGCCGAAGGAGACCCATCGCGTGAGCGACGCAGGCAAGGCAAACATCCTGGTCGTCGATGACCGGCCGGACAAGCACGTCGTCTTCCGGGCGATTCTCGACGAGCTCGAGCAGAATCTGTACGCGGCGACCTCCGGCGAGGATGCGCTGAAACAGGTGCTGCAGCGGGATTTCGCCGTCATCCTGCTCGACGTCAACATGCCGGGGCTGGACGGCCTCGAGACGGCTGCACTGATCCGCAGCCGGACGAGATCGGCGCACATTCCGATCATTTTCATCACTGCCGACTACGCCGACGAGTTGCGCATCAGCAAAGGGTATTCACTGGGCGCCGTCGACTACCTGAGCTCGCCGGTCGTTCCCCAGATCCTGCGCTCGAAGGTCAAGGTGTTCGTCGACTTGTACCTGCTGGCCGAGCAGGCCAAGCGCCGCGCCGAAGAGCACCTGGCACTGGCGGAGGAACGCGCCGCACGCTCGGCGGCCGAACGCGCGAATGCGCGCTTCGCCTTTCTCGCCCAGGCCAGCGCCGCGCTGTCGCGATCCCTCGAGTTCGATCCGACGGCGCAGGAACTGATGCGGCTTGCGGTGCCGTTCCTGGCCGACGCCGCGGCGCTGACTTTTCCCGGCGAGGAAGGGATCGAAGCGCGCACCGAGCTGGCCTGGAGCAATGCATTGGCGGGAGAGCCGCTGTGCAGCGAGTCGGTTGCCGCGGTCGAGTGCGGCTGGTGGCGCGACGCCATCGCGCGCGTGCAAGCCAGCGGCGTCAGCGAATCCTTCCCCGATTTGTCCGGCCCGGCCAGCGCCCCGGGCAGTCCCTCGACGCTGCAGCCCGAGATTCCGCGCGGATCGCCGCTCCATTCGCTGGTGATCATTCCGCTGCTCGCGCGCGGACGGACGATAGGAGTGATCTCGCTGGGGACGACTTCGGCCGGGCGCACGATCGATGCCGATCTGGTGGCCGTCGCAAGCGACGTGGGCAGCCGCGCCGCCATCGCGCTCGACAATGCGCTGTTGTATCGGAAGATCCACGAGCAGGACCGCCGCAAGAACGAGTTTCTCGCGATGCTTTCGCACGAGCTCCGCAACCCGCTCGCGCCGATCACCAACGCGGTTCACGTCATGCAGACCAACGACACCGACGCGAAGAGGCACGACTGGGCGCGCGAAGTGATTGGCCGCCAGGTCAAGCAGCTCTCCCGCCTGGTCGACGACCTCCTCGATGTGTCGCGGATCACGCAGAACAAGATCGAGCTCAAGATCGAAGCGGTCGACGTCGCCGCAGTCGTCGCGGTCGCCGTCGAGACCGTGCGGCCGCTGATCGACACGCAGGAGCATGCGCTGAGCGTGCTGCTGCCCGAGCAGCCGATGCGTATCCGAGGCGATTTCGCGCGACTGGCGCAGGTGCTGGCGAACCTGTTGAACAACGCGGCCAAGTACACCGATCGCAAGGGGCGGATTGCGCTGACTGCCGAGCAGGAAGGCGCCGAAGTCGTCTTCCGCGTCCGCGATTCGGGCATCGGCATCCCGGCTTCGGCGCTGCCGACGATCTTCGAGCTTTTCACCCAGGTCGAACAGACGCTGGACCGCTCGCAGGGCGGTCTCGGCATCGGGCTGACTCTGGTCGAGCGGCTGGTCAAGATGCAGGGTGGAAGCGTGTCGGCATCCAGCGCCGGCAAGAATCTGGGCAGCGAATTCACCGTGCGCCTGCCGGCGATGCCTGTTGATCAGCGCGTCGCGGCCGGGCGCCGCGCGGCCGAGCGCTACACCGCTTCGAGCCCCGGCGAGTTCACGATCCTCATCGTCGACGACAACCGCGACGCGACCGACAGCATGGCGATGCTGCTCGCGGATGGAAGGCTACGACGTTCGCGTCGCGTACGACGGACCGCAGGCGCTGGAAGCGGTGCGCACCTCGCGACCGGACGTCATCCTGCTCGACATCGGGCTGCCCGGCATGGACGGCTTCCAGGTCGCGCAGCGGGTGCGCGCCGATCCGGACAACAGCTCGATCGTCATCGTCGCGGTCTCCGGCTACGGACAGGAAGAGCATCGCTCGCGCTCGACCAGGCCGGCTGCGACCACCATCTGGTCAAGCCGATCGAGCCCGCCGTCGTCAGCGAGCTCTTGGCCTCGCTGCAGTCGCGGCAGCACGGGGCGTCGCCGGAAAACATCGTGCGCCTGCGCAGGAGCGCCGACTAGCGGGATCTCCCCGGCCCGACGTCGCGCCGTGCGCCAGGACGCGTGCGGGCGGCGGTCATCGATAGGCTGTTGCTATCGATATCATCGAATAAATAAAATTGAACTATCGCCTTCGCTCGGCGATCATATCGATCGTCGATCGAACAAACTGAAGGAGAGCAACAACCATGTCCGACACCAGCCAGCGATTCCCGAACCGCGAGGGCCAGCGCGTGCCCGACGTGTCACTGCGCGTCCGCCGCAACGGCGAGTGGGCCACGGTCACGAGCGCCGACCTGTTCGCGAACAAGAATATCGTCGTGTTTTCGTTGCCGGGCGCGTTCACGCCGACCTGCTCGTCGACCCATCTGCCCCGCTACAACGAGCTCGCGCCGGCATTCAAGGCCGCCGGGATCGACGCTATCGTCTGCGTCTCGGTCAATGATCCGTTCGTGATGGAAGCATGGGCGAAAGACCAGGAGGCAGCCAATGTGACGCTGCTGCCCGACGGCAACGGCGAATTCACGCGCAAAATGGGTCTTCTGGTCGACAAGAGCGAGCTCAACTTCGGCCACCGCTCCTGGCGCTATTCGATGCTGGTGCGTGACGGCATGATCGAGAAGATGTTCATCGAGCCGGACGAGCCGGGCGACCCGTTCGTCGTCTCGGACGCCGATACCATGCTCACGTACCTGAACCCGAAGGCGAAAAAGCCCGATCAGGTGGCTATTTTGACCCGTGAAGGCTGCTCGTTCTGCGCCAAGGCGAAGCGGCTGCTGACCGAAGCCGGGATCGCATACGCCGAGGTTCCCCTCGACCACGCGGTGCGCACCAAGGTCATCGGCGCGATCACCGGAGCACAAACGGTGCCGCAGGTCTTTATCAACGGCCGGCTGATCGGCAATGCCGAGGACCTCGAGCGCCATCTGAAGCGAGCGGCGTAAGCTAGGCGTGCTTGCAACCGACTTTGCGTCGGGGAGGACGCTTGCCCATGCAGATTCTTGACACCGACGTCGCCATCATCGGTGCCGGCACCGCCGGACTTGCCGCGTACCGGACGGTCAAGGCAGCCGGACAGCGCGCGCTGCTGATCGAGGGCGGCCCCTATGGCACGACCTGCGCGCGCGTCGGATGCATGCCGAGCAAGCTGCTGATCGCGGCGGCGGAAGCCGCGCACGCTTTCTCGCGTTTCCCGGCGTTCGGCATCCGGCCGGCGGGCCCGATCGCCATCGACGGCAAGGCGGTGATGGATCGCGTCAAGGGCGAGCGAGACCGTTTCGCCGGATTTGTCGTCGACGACATCGAAGCGTTTCCGCCCGCCGACAAGATTCGTGGTCACGCCTGGTTTATCGACGACCACACACTGCAGGTCGGCGACGCGCTGACCATCCGCGCGCCGCGCATCGTCATCGCCACCGGATCGTCGCCGGCGCATCCTGCGGCATGGGATGCGCTCGGCGATCGGATGATCGTCAACGACGACGTGTTTCAATGGACGACGCTGCCGGAAAGCGTCGCGGTCTTCGGGCCCGGTGTGATCGGACTCGAAATCGGCCAGGCGCTGCACCGTCTGGGCGTGCGCGTCAAGGTTTTCGGTCGCGGCGGCGGCGTGGGTCCATTGTCAGATCCGGCGCTGCTCGAGTTGGCGCGCCGGACGTTCGGCGCCGAGTTCTACCTTGATACGAACGCGCGCGCCGAAGTGGCACGCCACGGCGATCTGATCGAAGTCAGGCACCGCGCGCCCGATGGCAGCACCGTCGCCGAGAACTTCGATTACCTGCTCGCCGCCACCGGGCGGCGGCCGAACCTGTCAGGACTGGGACTCGATCGGACGTCGCTCGCACTCGACGCCCACGGCGTGCCGCTGTTCAACCGCCGGACGCTGCAGTGCGGACGATCGTCGATATTCATCGCCGGCGACGTCAACAACGAGCTGGCGCTGCTGCACGAGGCTGCGGACGAAGGCCGCATTGCGGGAGAAAACGCCGCGCACTACCCGGACGTTCGGCCGGGCCTGCGCCGCGCAGGGCTCGCCGTCGTCTTCACCGATCCGGAGATCGCAATCGTCGGCGGCGGCTGGCGCGACGCGCAACCGGTCCCGCACGTGGCGGGCGAAGTCTCGTTCCACAACCAGGGCCGCTCGCGCGTCATGCTGCGCAACAAGGGCCTGCTGCACGTCTATGTCGCGATCGAAGACGGCGCTTTCCTCGGCGCGGAGATGCTCGGTCCCGAGGCCGAGCATATCGGCCATTTGCTGGCGTGGGCGCTGCAGATGAAGCTCACCGTGCAGCAGATGCTCGACATGCCGTTCTATCACCCGGTCATCGAGGAAGGCTTGCGCACGGCGCTGCGCGATGCGCGCTCGAAGCTCGCGGTTGCGCAGGCCGAGCGGCGGGCCGCGTAGCAACGTCGCTCCGGTGTGGCGCGGCGGAGGCCGGGGCCTAAGCAGCGATATCGGCAAAAGACGGTGGAACTTGGGTTCCGGCCTTCGCCGGAACGACGAGACGTTTTTACGACGCGCTACAGCCGATGTCCCTGGTCGCCGTCGCTGAAGCCGACGAGCTCTCCATCGACACCTCGGACCAACGCGAGCACCTTGAACAGCTCGCCCATTTCTGCCGGCGACAGAAGCTTCTGCACCGCCGCCGCCTGGCGCAGATACGCCGACGTCTGCGGATCGCCGCAGGCAGCCAGCACATCGAGAATGCCGCAATTGATCAGGAAGCGCGCCTGCGTCGCATAACCGCCGACCGTCATCCCGCCCGCGACGCCGGCGCGCGCGATTGCGCTGAAGTCGACATGCGCCGAAACGTCGCACAGACCGGGCATGAACAGCGGGTCGTGCACCGCGCGATGACGGTAGTGCGCGACCAGCGTGCCGTTCGCGCGTTGCGGATGATAATACTCGGCGGCGGGAAAGCCATAGTCGATGATCAGCAGCACGCCGGCGTCGCAACGCTCTGCGAGGCTGCGGATCAACGCTTGCGCCGCTGGATTGATCTCGCTGACATAATCGCCTTCGGCCGGGAACGCGGCGCTGGCGGCATCGCGCAGCGCGCCCTGCGTCAGCGGCTGGTCAGCGAGCGCAAGTCGACCGCCGACAAGACTGACGCCGCGCTCGAACCACGCGCCGCGCTGCCGCGCGATCAGGTGCGGCGGCACGGCATCGAGCACCTCGTTGGCGATCATCAGTCCGCGCCAGCGCGGCGGAAGAATCTCGATCCAGTCGACGCGCGGCAACAGGGCCGGCGCCCGCTCGCGCAGGCACTCGCGCTGCCGCGCTGCGAGATCGGCGCTCACTTCGAGCAGGCGATAACGCCGCGGCAGGCGATCCTTCGCCGCCAGCGCATTCAGCAGATCGGCGGCGAGCCGGCCGGTGCCCGGCCCCAGCTCGATCAGATCGCCGTCCGGCAGTCGGTCGATGAGGTCGGCGGCCGGCGTGGCCAGCGCGGCGCCGAACAGCGGTGTCAGTTCGGGTGCGGTGACGAAATCGCCGGCGGCGCCGAACTTGCGCGCGCCCGCCGAGTAATAGCCGAGTCCCGGCGCATACAGCACCACGCCCATGTAGTCGGCGAATGAGATCCAGCCGCCGGCCTCGTCGATCGCCGCCGTAATGTGCGCCAGGACCTGCTCGCCGTGCACACGCGCTTCGAGCGAAGGCGGCGGCAATCCGGCAGTGTCATCGCCGTGTGGAGCGGTGGACATCGATGTGTTAGATTGGGCGATTCGGGCCAGTGTAGCCGGAGCGCCGCGTGCAGGGCAAAGTGGTCTTGATCACGGGGGGTGCCAAACGCGTCGGCGCGGCGACTTGCCGGCGCCTGCATGCCGCCGGGGCCCAGCTGATGCTGCATTATCGCGAATCGGCCGGAGAAGCGCGGCTGCTGCAGGCCGAGCTCAATCACCAGCGCAAGGACTCGGTCGCGCTGATCCAGGCCGACCTGCTCGATCTCGGCAAGCTGCAGTCGCTGATCGACCAGACGGTGCAGACCTTCGGCAAGCTCGACGCGCTGATCAACAATGCATCGTCGTTCTTCCCGACGCCGGTCGGGGAAATCACCGCGGAAAATTGGGACGATCTGATCGGCACCAATTTGCGCGCCCCGCTTTTCATCGCGCAAGCCGCGGCGCCGGCGCTGAAGAAGACGCAAGGCGCGATCGTGAACATCACCGATATCCACGCCGAGCGCCCGTTGAAGAACTACGTCGTCTACAGCGTCGCCAAGGCCGGGCTGGTCGGATTGACGCGTTCCTTGGCGCGCGAGCTGGCGCCCGAAGTGCGCGTCAATGCCGTCGCGCCCGGCCCGATCCTGTGGCCCGACGACGAATCGTTCGATGAGCTGTCGCGGCAGCGGATCATTTCGAACACGCCGCTCAAGCGCGAGGGCACGCCCGACGACATCGCCAAGGCCGTGCACTTCCTGTTGTTCGAGGCGACCTACGTCACCGGCGAGACGATCAACGTCGACGGCGGGAGGCACGTAGCGCTGTGAGTGTCGTGCCCGGCGCGGCTGCAAGCGCCGATTGTTTTCGCCGCGCGGCGACCCGCAGCGCGAGCGCTTCCAGATAAGGATCGACGATGCCGTGCGTGATCAGCGACACGCGCGCACGCTCGAGATAATCGGCCGACGAGCCGAAGGCCCCTGCCGCGCGGGATAAAACCTCCGCCTGCCTCGCCAGCGCCAGCTTGCCCGCGTATTGCGGATGCCTGCGATCGACGACGAAGGCCAGCGCGGTCAGTGCATGCGTGCCGGCGCGCACGCGCAGCCACCGCGGATGATAGGCGCCGACGACCATCTCGCGCCGCCATAGAAGCGCAAGCTCCGCGTGTGCGCACTCCGCCGGCAGCCGATAGACGACGCCATGGCATGTTCCGCCCTGATCGAGCCCCAGCACCAGTCCCGGCGACTTGATCGTGCCGCGCGATGCCAGCGACCACAGACAAAAACGGCGATGCTTGCCGCGCAAGGTCGCCGGCCGTGCTTCGACGAACGGAAACAGCGGATTCCACAACAGCGAACCGTAGGCGAACACCCACCAGTCGGCGTGCGCCGGCCGCCGCGCCAGCGCCGCGGCCAGCGATGCGGCGAGCGCGTCATCGGAAAGTGCCCGATGCGAATCGAGCGCCTCGACATACACGGCGCGCATGCGGCCTTCCTCGAGATCGCGGCGCGACAGCGTCATCGTCGTGCGCGCGCGTCCTGGCTCAAACCAGGCCGTGAAAAGGCAGGCGCCGCTCGCACCATTTTCCGACCGCAACGAGCCTCTGGTCGTGCAGCGCCGGCGCGGCCAGCTGCATGCCCAGCGGCAGGCCGGGCGCCTGCAACGAGTCATCGGCCGGCGCGATCGCGCCCTCGCCGGCGAGCACGCCGGCGAGCAACGCGCAGTCGGCGACCGTGCGCGCGAAAACGCCCAGCGTATCCAGCGTTGGGCTGAAGCGATGGACGCCGGCGAATGGCAGCAGGTCTTTGCCCGGCTTGAATCCAACGACGCCGCAGTATGCCGCCGGCCGGATCACTGACCCGTTGGTCTGCGTGCCTATTGCGGCGGGCACCTGGCCGAGCGCGACCGCGGCCGCCGATCCCGACGAGGAGCCGCCCGGCGTGCACGCGGCGTTCCACGGATTCCGCGTCTTGCCCGGTTGCATGAACGCGAATTCGGTCGTGACCGTCTTGCCCATGACCATGCCGCCCGCACGGTGGAGGCGGGCGATGCATTCGGCGTCGCGCGCAGGTATCGCACCGGCGTAAATCGGCGAGCCCATCTGCGTCGGCATGCCGGCGGTCGCGATGATGTCCTTGACGCCGATCGGGACGCCTTCGAGCCGCGATCCGCCGCCCGACGTTCGCCGCGCGTCCAGCGCGCGCGCCGCGGCGAGCGCATGCTCGCGATCGAGCCATGCCCATGCCTGGACGTTGGCGTCGGTGGCGTCGATGCGATCGAGCAGCGACTGCGTGAGTGCCGTGCAGGAAAGCGCGCGGGTGGAGAGCGCGTCGATCGCTCCGGCCAGCGTGAGCGCATACGGCTCGGGCGTCATGGTTTGACGCGCACGAGCTTCACCGGGCGTGGCGCGGCTTCGGCAGCGGCGGTGACGGCCGGCAGAAAGATCGCCTGCAGGTCGTTGAGAAAACGCTGGCCCAGCGGCGTCGGCCGAATGTGCTGGTGATCGCGTGCTATGAGCCCGCGTCGCTCGGCCTCGTCCAATGGCTTTTGCACCAGCGTCAGCGGGAACCCGGTGCGCTCGGCGAACAACGCGACCGGCACGCCTTCGGTCAGCCGCAGCGCATTGAGCATGAACTCGAAACCGATCTCGTTGCGCTCGACGGTTCGATCCTCGGCGAGCGGCGACCCGCGCTCGGCTTCGTCGATATACTGCTGCGGCTGCTTGTGCCGGACCTGACGCACGACGCGCTGTTGAAACGACAGCTTCGAATGCGCACCGGCGCCGATGCCCAGATAATCGCCGAAGCGCCAGTAATTGACGTTATGCCGGCATTCGTGACCCGGCCTGGCGTAGGCCGACGTTTCGTAGTGCAGGTAGCCGGCGGCGCCGAGTGTCTCCGCTATCGCATCCTCGATGTCCGCCGCCGTCTCGTCGTCCGGCAAGGCCGGCGGATAGCGATGGAAAAGCGTGTTCGGCTCGATCGTCAAATGATAGAACGACAGGTGCGGTGGCGAAAAGCGCAACGCCTCGTCGAGATCGCTCTGGGCGTCGGCCAGCGTCTGTCCGGGAAGCGCGTACATCAGGTCGAGATTGACGTTGCCGAAAATCTCGATCGCAGCCGCGGCCGCGGCGCGCGCTTCGTCGGCGTCGTGCACGCGTCCGAGCGCGTGCAGGAATCTCGGCTCGAAGCTCTGCACGCCGACCGACAGCCGGTTGATGCCTGCCGCCTTGAAGTCGGCAAAGCGCGCCCGCTCGAACGTGCCCGGATTGGCCTCGAGCGTGATTTCGGCATCCGGCGCCAGCGCGACGCGCGCGCGCACGCCGGCCAGTATCCGATCGATCGATTCCGGAGCGAACAGGCTCGGCGTGCCACCGCCGAAAAAGACGGTGTGCACGCGGCGCCCCCATATCGAAGGCAGCGCGAGCTCGAGGTCGGCGAGCAGCGCATCGACGTAGCGCGCTTCGGGAATCTCCCCGCGCCGCTCGTGCGAGTTGAAGTCGCAGTACGGGCACTTCTTCAGGCACCAGGGGATGTGGACGTACAGCGCGAGCGGCGGGAGTGCTGCGAAATGCGGCGTCTGCAGCGACAAGCCGGCGGCGGAAATCACCATCCTCGAGCCCTAGGCCACGCTGCGCAGTCGATCGAGCAGCGACCGCATCGCCTTGCCGCGATGCGACAGCTCGTTCTTCCGCGCCAGCGGCAGCTCGGCACCGGTCATGCCGGTGGCAGGGTCGAGAAAATGCGGATCGTAGCCGAAGCCGCCGTCGCCGCGCGGCGAGTCGATGATCGTGCCGTCCCAGCGGCCGTCGACCAGCACCGGCTCGGGATCGTCGCCGTGCCGCATCAGGGCGAGCATGCAGTAGTAGTGTGCGCGCCGATCGGCAACGCCGTCGAGATCGGCGATCAGCCTGGCATTGTTGCGCCGGTCGGAGCGCGGCTCGCCGGCATAGCGCGCCGATTGCACGCCGGGCGCGCCGCGCAGCGCCTCGACGCAAATGCCGGAATCGTCGGCGAGCGCGGGCAGCCCGGCCCGGCGGCTTGCGTGCCGCGCCTTGGCCAAGGCGTTTTCGACGAAGCTCGCATGCGGCTCGTCGGCTTCGTCGATCCCGAGCTCGGCCTGCGCGATCGTCTCGATGCCCAGCGGCGCCAGCAGGCGCTTGAACTCGATCAGCTTGCCTGGATTGTTCGATGCGATGACCAGGCGCGAGAATTCGCTCACGTCGAACTGTCGGTCGTCATGCGCGCTGCTTCAGCCGATGCCCAGCGAAGTCTTTTGCGTGGCGACCAGCGTGGCAACGCCACCTTCGCCCAGCGCGACCAGCGTCGCCATTTCCGCGCGCGAAAACGGCGCGCCCTCCGCCGTTCCCTGGATTTCGACAAAGCCGCCGGCGCCGGTCATCACGATGTTCATGTCGGTGTCGCAGCTCGAATCCTCGGCGTAGTCGAGATCGAGCATCGGCACGCCGGCGACGATGCCGACCGACACCGCGGCGACAAAATCCTTCAGCGGCGAGCCGGTCAACAGACCCTGCGCCTTGCACCACGCTACGGCGTCGTAAAGCGCGACGCAGGCGCCGGTGATCGATGCGCAGCGTGTGCCTCCATCCGCCTGCAGCACGTCGCAATCGATGCGGATCGTGCGCTCGCCGAGCTGCGACAAGTCGGCGATGGCGCGGAGGCTGCGGCCGATCAGCCGCTGGATCTCCTGCGTGCGTCCCGACTGCTTGCCTTCGGCGGCCTCGCGCCGCGTGCGCGTGTTGGTCGCGCGCGGCAGCATGCCGTATTCCGCCGTCAGCCAGCCCTGGCCTTTGCCCTTGAGAAACTGCGGCACCGATCTCCTCCACCGACGCCATGCAAAGCACGCGGGTCGCACCGCATTCGATCAGCGCGGAGCCTTCGGCATGCCGGCTGTAGTGGCGCACGATCGACAAAGGGCGGAGCTCGTCGGCGCGGCGGCCTCCGGTGCGGATGGTCACTGGCGACCTCATCGCTTGAAAAGGACTCGATTATAGCTGCGCCACGCGCGCAAGCTCGACGCTAGAGGCTGTGTCGGAGCTTCCACCACGCCGCGGTCGCGGCGATACCCTGGTCAACGGTAAACGGCGGCGTCCAGCGGGCGAGCTCGCGAAAGCGCCCCGCATCGACCTCCAGCGTGCCGAGCAGGCGGGCGAGACTCGCGCGCTTGCCCAGAAGCATGCCGCCGGCACGCATCGCAAAGGCAGGCACATGGAACAGACGAGGCGCGACGTCGAGCTCGCGCGCGAGACGAAAGGCAAGCTCGCTGGTGGACACGCTTTCGGCGTCGGCCACCGGAAGGGTTTCGCCGGCGAGCGCCGGCGTTGCCAACGCCGACTCGATCGCGCTGACGGCGTTGCCGACGTAGAGCAAGGTGCGGCGATTGTCGATCCCGCCGAGCGGCAGCCGTCGCTCGGCGGCGACCGCGTCGAGGAGCCGCGCGAAGTTGCCCTTGACGCCGGGACCGTAGGTCAGAGGCAAGCGCAGCGCGACGCCTTCGATAGCTCCGTCGCGGCAGGCGTGCCAGAGCACGTGCTCGGCGCCGGCCTTGCTGTGCGCATACGCGTCCTGCGGTGCGGTGGGATCTCCGGCGCGAAACGGCTTGCCGGGAAGCGTGGCTTCACCGTAGACCTTGATCGTGCTCGCGAGCACGACGCGCCGCACGCCGGCCTGAACTGCGGCATCGAGCAGACGGCGCGTCACATGCACATTGGCGACGACGAACGGCGTTGGATCACTCGCGTCGCGGGCAGTCGCGACGTGCGCGCGCCCGGCGAGATGGACGATCGCGTCGACGCCGCGCAGCACCGATGTCCAGTCGGCGGCGGCGAAATCGCCCAGCGCGACGAGGTCGCGCGACGGCGTCCCGCCCGGTGGAAGCGCGCGCACTGCGCCGATGTGCGGGACCCGTGCCGCGGCCAATCGCGCACACAGCGCCCGCCCGATGAACCCGTCGGCGCCGGTGACCAGCAGCCGGCCCGCGAAGGAAAATGAGGGCAACGAGGGTGACGGTGTCGAGCTCACCACCAGCGCCAGCCGTTCTTGTTGAAAAAACGCACGGCGCTGCGAACGAAGTACGCGATGTGGCGCCAGCCTTTGCGCGCCGCGCCGCCGCCGTGATGAACGACGCGAACGCTCGGCAGGTACACGCTCCGGGTAACGCGATTGAGCCGCACGCTCCAGTCGAAGTCCTCGAAATAGAGGAAAAAGGCCGGATCGAAGCCGCCGGTGGCGTCGATCGCCTTGCGCCGCAGCAGCATGCACGAGCCACTCATCACCGGCACCGGCGACACGATCTCGGTGCGCGGCCCCTTCATCACGTCGCGCATTTCGTAGCGAGCGAGCCGGCGGCGGAACAGCGGCCGCAGCCATTTGGGCGCCAGGCCGCGCAGCCCGAGGTCGAGGACACTCGGGTAGCGCTTGCACAGATATTCGCGCCTTCCTTTCGCGTCGGTGACGGCAGGCGCGATGACGCCGACTTCCGGGTTAGCCTCGAAATAGCGCAGCGCCTGCGGCAAGGCGTCGACGTCGAGCTCGACGTCCGGGTTGAGCACCAGATGGAAATGGGTGTTGCCGCCGTGCATGACCAGGTTGTGCGCCGCGCCGTAGCCGATGTTGGCATGACCGTGCAGATAGCTCATCGTGAAGTCGGAATCGCGAAAATTTTCCTGCGCGAGCTTGATCACCATCGCGGCGGTGTCGCGCTCCTCGCTGTTGTCGATGAGGGCGACGTTGGCCACGCGCAGCAGGCCCTGCTCGCGCGCCGCGCCCATCGAGGCGGCGAGCGTGTGCAGCGTCCTGTCCAGCAGCGCGAGGTCAGGGCGATACGTGACGATGCTGATCGTCAGCGTCGAGGCAGCCACGTCGGGGGAGGGATTGAAACGATGGGTTAGAATCGTCGTCGATTGCCCCCGCGCCGTCAACCTCGCGTTCTCACTTATCCCGCATGGATACCACCGCAAAGCAAGCGAACCGCTATCGCGCCGACGAGCTGCGCGCTTTCGCCCGCGCACTGCTCGAACGTGCGGGCGTGCGCGCCGACATCGGCCGCGACGTCGCCGACGTTCTTCTCGACGCCGACCTGCTCGGACACACGACGCACGGGCTCGCACTGCTCGCGCCTTATCTTGCCGAGATCGACAAGGGCGCGATGGCCAAATCGGGCGAACCGAAAGTGATAAGTCGGCGCTCCGCCGCGGAAACGTGGGACGGCGCGCGCCTGCCCGGACCGTGGCTCACGCTGCGCGGGCTCGAGCGCGCAGCGGCGATGTCGCGCGAGGCCGGCACCGGCACCGTGGTCATCCGGCGCTCGCATCACATCGCTTGCCTCGCCGCGTATTTGAAGCGCGCGACCGACCAGGGGCTGGCGGTGATCATCGAATGCTCGGACCCGACGGTGATCGCCGTTGTGCCGCACGGCGGCACGACACCGTTCATCACGCCGAACCCGGTCGCCGCCGGGTTGCCGACATCGGGCGACCCGATATTGATCGACGTCTCGATGTCGATCACCAGCATGGGCTACGCCAAGCAGCAGAAGGAAGCCGGCAAGATCCTGCCCGGGCCCTGGCTGATCGATCACCAGGGGCAAGCCACATCCGATCCCGCTGCGCTGTTCGCCGATCCGCCGGGCGCGTTGTTGCCGCTCGGCGGACTGGACGCCGGTCACAAGGGATTCGGGCTGGGTCTGTTGATCGAGGCGATGACCGGTGGACTCGCCGGACACGGCCGCGCCGACCCGGCCGAAGGCTGGGGCGCATCGGTGTTCATCCAGGTGCTGGATCCGGAAGCCTTCGGCGGCCTCGCCGCCTTCAGGCGGCAGATGGATCATCTGGCCGACGCTGCGCACGCGAGCCGTCCTCGACTCGAGGGCGAGCAGGTCCGGCTTCCGGGCGAGCGTGGCTTGCAGCGCTATCGCGAGGCTGTGGCCAATGGCGTCGCTCTCTATCCCACGATCCTGCCCGCGTTGCAAACCTGGGCGGACAAATACGGCGTCGCGCCGCCGCGGCCATCGAGCTAGCGGTACCTACGATCGATTGCGTCCGTAGCCGACGCGCAATATGCCGGCGAGATCGCGCGCCGCGCCGACGTCGGCGAAACCGGCGTCGCGAAACAATTCGCCGACGGCATTGGCCTGGTCGTGGCCGTGCTCCAGCAGCAACCATCCACCGGGCGCGAGATGCGCCGGCGCCGCCGCGACGATCGCGCGAATCGCATTGAGGCCGTCACCGCCCGATGTCAGCGCCTGCTGCGGCTCGTGGCGCAGATCGCCTTCAGCTGAGATGCGGGTCGCCCGCGGCGACATAGGGCGGGTTGCCGGCGATGAGATCGAAGCGTTCGTGCGGCAGCGCGTCGAACCAGTCGGATTCGACGAACGAGACGTTGCCGATGCCAAGGCGCGCGGCGTTGCGTGTCGCCAGCGCGAGCGCCGGAGTCGAGACGTCGGTACCGACGACCCGTGCCTTGCGGCCGCGCGGCGGCGATCGCCAGCGCCACCGCACCCGAACCGGTGCCGAGGTCGAGCACGCGAGTCTCGCGATCGTCCGGCAGGCGAGCGATCGTGAGCTCGACCAGCAATTCGGTCTCGGGACGCGGAATCAGCACATCGGGCGTGATCTCCAGATCGAGCCCGTAGAATTCGCGCCGTCCGATCAGGTAGGCGACCGGCTCGCCGTCGCGGCGGCGGCGAGCGAGCGCATCGAAGGTCTTCGCCTGCTCGGCGTTCACGGCGTCGTCGGCATGCGCCGCGAGCCATGCGCGGTCGCGGCCGAGCACGTGCGCGAGCAGCAGCTTCGCCTCGAAAGGGACGAGGCCGCTCACGGACAGCGCGCTGGAAACGGTGAAGGGCGTGCTCATCGGAATCGCCGCGTCGCATGTCTTGCGACCGCCGGCTCGGATGCGCATAATGTCGGCAGCCCGTCACGCCGTCAACGAACGTGCGTATAAAAACCCGGACATCTCGCTGGAGGAGCCATGCCGTCACGACGCGATCTTCTGAAGGCGACCGGCGGGTTGGTGCTCGCCACCGGCGGCTCATGGCTCGCGAGTCACGCGCACGGCGCCGATGCCGTTCTGGGCCCGGCGGAGCTGCCCGAAGGCATGCTGTCCTCAGTCGATTCTCGAAGCGCTGCCGGGCAAGGTGCCGCTGATCAAGAGGACCTGGCGGCCGCCCAATTACGAAACGCCGGTCTCGTACTTCAACGAGACCTTCACGCCGAACGACGCGTTCTTCGTCCGCTATCACCTGTCCAACATCCCCGAGGTCGCCGCCGCGAGCTGGCAAGTCAAGGTCGGCGGCGAAGCGATCGCGACGCCGCTTGAGATCAATCTCGAAAGCCTCAAGCGCGACTACGAGCAGGTGGAAGTCGCGGCCGTATGCCAATGCTCGGGCAACCGCCGCGGCATGTTCGTGCCGCACGTTCCCGGCGTCGAATGGGGACCGGGCGCGATGGGCAACGCGCGGTGGAAAGGCGTGCGTCTGAAAGATGTCCTGACCAAGGCCGGCATCCGCAAGGACGCGCTGGAGATCAGCTTCGACGGCGCCGATCGGGCGGTATTGCCGAACACGCCGGATTTCCAGAAGTCGATTCCGGTGTGGAAGGCGATGGACGAAAACACGCTGATCGCCTACTAGATGAACGGCGCGCCGCTGCCGCACTGGAACGGGTTCCCGGCGCGCATCGTCGTCCCCGGCTGGACGGCGACCTACTGGATGAAGCACGTGACCTCGATCAACGCCATCACCAAGCCGTTCGACAATTTCTGGGTCAAGTCGGCCTATCGGATTCCACGTGGCAAGTTTCCGTTGATCGATCGTTTCATCAGCCAGGAAACCGAGGTCAACGACGCCGATCACCGAAATGGTCGTCAATTCGCTGATGACCAACATCGCCCCGGGGCAGACGATCCCCGCGGGACGCCGTTTCGACGTCAAGGGCATCGCCTGGGATGGTGGCTACGGCATCGCGGCGGTCGAGGTGTCGATCGATGGCGGCCAGAGCTGGCGCAATGCGACCTTGGGGCAGGACTACGGCAGGTTTTCGTTCCGGTCGTGGAGCTACGCGATCAACGCCGCCGATCGCGGCGCGCTGACGGTGATGGCCAAGGCGTCCAATCGCGCCGGCGCGACGCAGACCTTCGAGCTGATCGCCAATCCCGCGGGCTATCATCACAATGTCGTGCAGCGCATCGCGCTGGCGATCGGCTGAGGAGATGCCGATGAAAGCCTCGCTGCCGCTTGCCGTTTCGATCGGCGCTTGCCGCCACCATCGTGTATGCCGCCGAGCAGCGCGTCGCGCTGAAGGACGGGCCGGGACGCGACAAGGTCGAGGCGAATTGCGCCTCGTGTCACAGCCTCGATTACATCCAGGGCAACTCGCCGTTCATGAACCGTGGCGTCTGGGATGCCGAGGTCACCAAGATGATCAAGGCGTACGGCGCGCCGATCTCCGATGCAGACGCCAAGGAAATCGCCGATTACCTGGCGAAAAACTACGGCCAGCCGTAGCGACCGCTGACTTGGCTTCCGGCTGCGTCAGTTACGCTGACGCGCCGCCCGCGATCCGCACCTCGCGCCGACGGCTAGTTCGCGCCCGTCCGCGGTGCGCTCGCACGCGAACAGCCGAAGCCGCCGGTCGTAGTAATTGCCCCAGCCCAGGTCGCTCAGGCCCGCTTTCTGCAGCACGTGCTGCGACGCCTTGTTGCCGGGATGCGTGACGCCGATGACGCGCGTGACGCCGAGGTCGTCGAACGCATAGTCGACCAGTGCGCGCGCGCCTTCGGTCGCATAGCCCTTTCCCCAGTGCGCGTGCAGCAGGCGATAGCCGACTTCGATGTCGGTCGTCGGCGGACAGTACTTCAGGCAGTACCAGCCGATGAACTTGCCGCTGCTGCGCAGCGATGCGCGCCATACGCCCAGTCCCGAATAGAGCGCGTAGTAGCGCGTGACTCTGCGCATCGCCGCGTCGATCTCGCTCTTCGGCATCGGCTTGCCGCCGTTGATGTATTTCAGCACGCGGGGGTCGCTGTCGAGCCGCACCAGATCGCCGATGTCCTCCGGCGTGAACTCGCGCAACTCGAGCCGCAAAGTCTCGAGCCATATCGGCGGCGCGCGCTTCATCGCACGGTCTCGCCGGCGCCTTCTTCGCCGCCGAGGGCGGCGAGCTGCTCGGCCTGGAATTCCTGCGCCAGCGCCTGCGTCAGCTCGAACAGGTCGCCGTCCATGATCTGGTCGATCTTGTAGAGCGTCAGATTGATGCGATGGTCGGTTACCCGCCCCTGCGGAAAGTTGTAGGTGCGAATGCGCTCGGAGCGATCGCCGCTGCCGATCAGGCTCTTGCGCGTCGCCGCCTCCTTCTGCTGCCGCTCCTGCCGTTCGCGGTCGACCAGCCGCGAGGCCAGCACCGCCATCGCCTGCGCGCGGTTGCGATGCTGCGAGCGATCATCCTGGCATTCGACGACGATGCCGGTCGGCAAGTGGGTGATGCGCACGGCCGAGTCGGTCTTGTTCACGTGCTGGCCGCCGGCGCCGGATGCGCGGAACGTATCGATCCGGATCTCGGATGGATTGATCGTGATGTCGGCGACCGGATCGGCCTCGGGCAGCACCGCGACCGTGCACGCCGACGTATGGATGCGTCCCTGCGCCTCGGTCTCGGGCACGCGCTGCACGCGGTGGCCGCCGGATTCGAATTTGAGCCTGGCGTAGACGCCCTGCCCGACAACGCGAGCGATCACCTCCTTGTAGCCACCCATGTCGCCGGGACTCTCGGAAATCAGCTCGACCTGCCATTTGTTGCGCTCGGCAAAGCGCGCGTACATGCGAAACAGCTGGCCGGCGAACAATGCCGACTCGTCGCCGCCGGTGCCGGCGCGAATTTCGAGAAACACGTTGCGCTCGTCGTTGACATCGCGCGGCAGCAGCGCGCGCTGCAGCTCGTCCTCGAGCGTGACCATGCGCGCCCGCGCCGCCTTCGCCTCGTCGTCGCCGAAAGACTTCATCTCCGGATCGGACAGCATGTCCTGCGCCGCCGCGAAGTCCCGCTCGCCCTGCTGCCAATCGCGGTAGAGCGCGACGACAGGCGCAATTTCCGCGTGCTCACGAGACAGCGCGCGGTAGCGGTCGAGGTCGCGAGTGACGTCCTCGGCCGCGAGCAAGCCGTTCAATTCCTCCAGCCGCGACGTCAGCTGGTTGAGCTTGGTGGAGAGCGACGGTTTCATGTCGTGCGAATCGTGGCCTTCTCGCGGCGGCCGGAGCGCCGCATTGCTGATCGGGTAGACGGTCGTGGAGTCAGCGTCCGGCGTACGCCGGACGGCGAGCCGTATCCGAAGCTAATCGTCGTCCGGCAACTGGTAGATGTGATGCAGCATCGCCAGCAGCTGGGCGCGCTCGGCGTCACCGGCGCGCGTCAGCGCCTGCGCGGGCGCGTGCAGGAACTTGTTGGTGAGTCCGCGGGCGAGCTGTTCGATCACCTGTTCGGGCGCAGCGCCGCCGGAAAGCAGCCTGCGTGCGCGCTCGACCTCGGCCGCGCGCAGGACTTCGTGATGGCCCTGCAGCGCTGTCAGCGTCGGAATCGACGCTGCGTCCATCGAGCCAGCGCAAAAAGCTCTGGGCCTGCTCGGCGATCATCTCCTCGGCCTGCGTCAGCGCATCGACGCGGATCTGCAGGTTGTCCTTGACGATGTTGGCCAGGTCGTCGACGCTGTAGAGAAAAACGTCGTCGAGCTCGGCGGCTTCGGGCTCGACGTCGCGCGGCACCGCGAGATCGACGATGAACATCGGCGTATGACGGCGCGATTTGATCGCCCGCTCGAGCAGACCCTTGCCCAGGATAGGCAATGAGCTCGCGGTCGAGGTCACGATCATGTCGAATTGCGCGAGGCGCTCGGGCAGCTCGTTCAGCGTGATCGCATTCGCTCCGAAGCGCGCCGCCAGCTGCTCGCCGCGCTCGAGCGTGCGGTTGGCGACGGTGATCGACTTCGGATGCTTTGCGGCAAAGTGCGTGGCGGCGAGATCGATCATCTCGCCGGCGCCGATCAGCAGCAGGTGCTGGTCGGCCAGCGACGGATAGATTCGCTCGGCGAGCTTTACCGCAGCCGCGGCCATCGAAATCGACGCGCTGCCGATGTCCGTGTTCGTTCGCACGTCCTTGGCCACCGCGAACGTGCGCTGAAAAAGGCGATTGAGGATCAGGCCCAGCGCGCCCGCCGCCTCGGCGCTGCGCACCGCGTGCTTCATCTGGCCGAGAATCTGCGGCTCGCCGAGCACCATCGAATCGAGCCCGCTGGCGACGCGGAACGCATGCGAGACCGCGCGATCCTGCGCCAGTGTGTAGACATAAGGATGCAGCGATTCGGAGGGCACCCGGTGGAAGCTCTCCAGCCAGCGCTCGACCGGCGCCGCCTCGGCGGCGCTGAAATAGACCTCGGTCCGGTTGCAGGTCGACAGAATCGCCGCTTCCTTGACGCTCGGCTGCGCGATCAGGTCGCGCAGCGCGACACCCAGCGTGTCCGGCTGAAATGCGACCTGCTCGCGCACCTTGACCGGCGCGGTCGCATGGTTCAAGCCAAGGGCGTAGAGAGGCATGGTGATCGATCGCAAGTGACTGATATTTTATCGCAATACGGTATTGCGTGCCGTACGGATGCGCCGCTTCAGGAAGACAGTTCGGCAAGATACCCGAAAAAAGCGCGGACCTGTTCCGGGTTGTCCAGCGAGGCGCCGAAGAACGACGACGGCGCCGGCGGCGAGCGCCCCGCATCGTGCTTGCGGCAAAAACGGTCGGCGTAACGCTGCCATGTCGCGTCGTAATTGCCGCGGGAAGCGTGGACCAGCAGCAAGTCGCCGGCGACGCCGAGCCTGGCTCCCGCCTGCGCGGCACGGTACGACCAGTCGAGATCGGCCAGGTGGAAGCCATCGAAGTTCACCTCGTCGAAGGGGACCGCGTGGAAGGCTTCGCGTTTGCCGGCAAGCAGGACGCCATCGAGCAGAACGATGTCGCCGGCGACCGGACGCGGATCGAGCACATCGACCTGCCAGTTCGCGCTGTCGGGCACGCGGTGCGTGATCCAGCCGCGCAAGTGCGGATGGCCGCTCCAGCCGATCGCCGGACCGTCGCTGCGAGTACTGCCCGCAACGCCGACGACATCGAACGCCTGAAGGCGCTCGAACAGTCGCACGGCAAAATCGGGCGCCAGGATGTCGACGTCGTCGTGCGAAAGAACGACGACGTCGGCGACGCTGTGCCGAAGCGCCCAGTTGTAAGCCTCGGCGAGCGAGCGTGCGTTGCGGATCGACACGATCTCGTGGCGCACCGCGGCGAAAAGCCGGCGGTACAGCGCGACGGCGCGCTCGTGCCGGGCATCGTCGATCGAGCAGATGACGATGCTGACCGCACGATCGGGCGCAGCGGGACCGATCGCCGGTAGCGGCGCGTCAGTACGCTCGCCTGCCCGCACCGAGTCGGCGATCGTGGCGACGCATTGCCGCGCGGCCGCGAACAGCAGCGGGTCCCCGACCCAGGCCGCGTGAAACGCCCGGATCGCGGATGCGCGATCGCCAAGCTGCTTTTGCATCAAGCCGAGATTGAAGCGCGCATCGTACCAATCGGGCTCGCGCGCCAGGGTTTCGCGATACGCTTCGGCCGCCGCGGCGGGCTGCCCGCCACGGGCATACGCATTGCCGCGCGCCAGCCAGTCGCGGGCGTCGGCGCTCATGCCTTGAAGAACTCCTGCTTTCCGCCCAGCCAGCGCTCGAGATGCGCCTGCGCGGCTGCCGGCTCGCGTCGCAGCAACTCGTCGGCGGCATCGCGGGCGCGCTCGATCAGCGCGACGTCGCGCTCCAGGTCGGCAAAGCGCAGCAAGGGCACGCCGGACTGCCGCGCCCCGAGAAATTCGCCCGGGCCGCGGATCGACAAGTCCTGCCGGGCGATCTCGAAGCCGTCGTTGTTTTCATAGATGACCTTGAGCCGCGCCTTCGCGAGCAACGACATCGGCTCCTCGAAAAGCAGCACGCAGACGCTCTCGTCGGCGCCGCGGCCGACGCGCCCGCGCAGCTGGTGCAGCTGCGCGAGGCCGAAGCGCTCCGCGTGCTCGATCACCATCAGCGATGCATTCGGCACGTCGACGCCGACCTCGATCACCGTCGTCGCGACCAGCACATCGACTTCGCCGCGCACGAAGCCATCCATCGCGGCCGCCTTTTCCGCAGGCTTCATCCGGCCATGCAGCAGGCCGACCTTGAACTCGCTCAGTGCGCCGGTCAGCTCGGCATGCAGCGCGACCGCGGTCTGCAGCTCGAGCTTTTCCGATTCCTCGATCAGCGGGCAGACCCAGTACACCTGCTGCCCGGCGGCGGCGATCTTGCGCACGCGCTCGACGATCTCGCCGCGCCGGCGCTGGCTGACCAGCTTGGTCGTCACCGGCGTGCGGCCCGGCGGCATCTGGTCGATCACCGACACGTCGAGATCGGCGTAGAAGCTCATCGCCAAGGTGCGCGGGATCGGGGTCGCGCTCATCATCAGCTGGTGCGCGTCGCCGATGCCTTTCTGCCGAAGCGCGAGTCTTTGCGCGACCCCGAAACGATGCTGCTCGTCGACGATGGCCAGGCCCAGCTTCGGGAGCACGACCTCTTCCTGGAACAGCGCATGCGTGCCGATCGCGAGCTGCGCCTCGCCGCCGACGATGGCCGCAAGCGCCTTTTTGCGGTCTTTCGCAGGCAGACCGCCGGACAACCAGGCGATTTGCAGCGGCAAGCCGTCGAGCCACGCCGCGAGCTTGCGGTAATGCTGCTCGGCCAGAATTTCGGTCGGCGCCATGAACGCGACCTGATAGCCGGATTCGATCGCCTGCAGCGCGGCCAGCGCGGCGACGATCGTCTTGCCGCTGCCGACGTCACCCTGAAGCAGCCGCTGCATCGGCTCGCCGCGCGCGAGATCGCGGCGGATCTCGGCGATGACACGCTGCTGCGCCTGCGTCAGCTTGAACGGCAGGCGCGCGAGCAGCTCGCGCGTCAGCGAGCCATCGCCCGGCAATCGCGGCGCCTTGCGCCGGGCGCGGGCGCGGCGGTGCATCTTCAGCGACAGCTGTTGCGCCAGCAGCTCATCGAACTTGAGCCGGGTCCAGGCCGGATGCGTGCGTTGATCGAGGCTCGCCTGCGCTGTCGCGTTGGCTGCTTCCGGCGGCGGCTCGTGCAGAAAATGCACCGCTTCCGCGAAGCCCCAGAGCCTGCGCGGCTCGCGCGTCCACGGGGGAAGCGTCTCGCCCAGATAACGCCGGATCGGCGAGCAGCGCGCGACGCACGAGCTTCCTCAGCGCATCCTGCGAGAGTCCCGCTGTCGTCGGGTAGACCGGTGTCAGCCGGTCCGGCAACGGCGTTCCGGGTGCGACGACCTGGAAGCTCGGGTGGACCATTTCCAGTCCGAAGTGTCCGTCGCGAACTTCGCCGAACGCGCGTACGCGCTTTCCCGGCGCAAGCGCCTTCTGCTGATTCGGGTAGAAATGAAAAAAACGCAGCACCAGTTGGTCACCGCGATGCTCACCGCGATCCGCGCCGTCGTCGAGCAGACAGACGAGCTGGCGCCGTCCCGCGATATTGAATCTCGGTGTTGGCGACGACGCCTTCGACCTGCCACGCCTGTCCGGGCTTCAGCGCGGCCAGCGGACACAAGTGGGTCTGATCCTCGTAGCGCAGCGGCAGGTGCAGCACCAGATCCTGCTCGCGCCCGATGCCTATGCGCGAGAGCTTGTCCTGCAGCGTGTTTGCCGGCCGGGGCTCTTTCGCAGCCGCCTTTTTCCTGGCCACTCGTTTCAGGCTTTGTCCGGGATCTGCGAGCGCCCTTCCGCCCGCGTCGGTTCGGCGATGCGTCCCAGCTCGAGGATGCCCTCGACCTCGATCAGCGCTGCTTTGGGCAATGCCGTCACCTGGTAGGTCGCGCGGGCAGGGTACGGCGTGTTGAAGCAGCTCGCCATGATGTCGTTCACCTTGGCGAAGTCGGCGAGGTCGACCATCAGTATCGTCAGCTTGACGATATCGTCGAGCGAACCGCCGGCAGCTTCGGCGACCGCGCGCAGATTGGCGAACACCTGCCGCGTCTGCGCCTCGATGCCTTGCACCAGATTGCCGCTCGGGGGATCGATACCGACCTGGCCCGAAAGGTAGACGGTGTAGCCGGCGCGAATCGCCTGCGAATACGGACCCAGCGCCGTCGGAGCCTTGCTGGTGTGGATCGCTTGCTTGCTCATGCCTCGGCCTCCTTGCGATGCGGCGAGCGACCCGCGCTCACGCGTCGGCCTCCGGGCCATCGCTCGGCGACGGCCCTTCGGGTCTTGAAGCTTCCGCCTCGCTCATGCCTCTCCCCGCGCTCGTCGAAGCGCAAATCTAGCACGCGCGCGACCAGTGTGCCGAGCCGTCAGATCTAACGCTCGACTTCGTTGCCGGCGCCGATCCAGGCGTCGATGCCGCCGTGCAGCGGACGAATCCGCTTGAACCCGAGCTTTCTCAGCTGCTGCGCGACCTTGACTGCAGTCGCCTCGTTCGGACAGGCGCAATACACGATCACTTCGTCGTCCTTGGCCACGCCGTCGAACCCTTTGGCGATGTTCTTGATGTCTATCGTCAGCGCACCGGGTATGCGTCCGGTCGCCGCCTGCGTCAGCGGTGAGCGGACATCGACGATTGCGCTCGCCTTCTTCGCATCGATCAGATCACGGAGCTCGTCGACCGACACGCGGTCCATGCGCAGCTGCTTGATGAACAGCCGGCGCCGCCACCACTTGAGCAGGATCCAGGCGACGAAGCCGAAGACAACCAGCATCGAGCCGTACTTACCCAGCGAAGCCAGCTTGTCCATCACGTCGCTGATCGCGTCACGGAACAGGTAGCCCAGGCCGAGACCGACGCTTACCCAAAGCCCCGCCCCTATGGCGTCGAACACCAGGAAGACCCAATAGCGCAGGCGCAGCGCGCCGGCCAGTGCGGTCGCGACCGAAGCGAAGCCCGGCACGAACTTGGCGAACAGCATCGACGCGGGTCCGAAGCGCTGGAAAATCGATTCCGTCTGACGAACGCAGGAATCCTGCGACAGCGATACGCGGCACAGCGTGTTCAGAATGCGCAACCCGAAACGGCGGCCGGCGACATACCACCCAGTGTCCGCGATCAGCGCCGCGGCGATGCCGACAAGGACCAGAGCCCAAAGCGGATCGCCGCCGATGGCCGCATACGCGCCGGCCACGATCAGCGTCGGATAGGCGGGAATCGGCAATCCGGCCTGCAGCGCGAGTACGTTCAGGAACACGAACCCCAGACCGTACTGCTGGATCATCGCAATGACATGGCTCATCGGGTACCTCGCCTGTTCTTGTCGCGGCGGCGTGCGGATAGCTTACATGGTGGCGGCCGAGCGCGGATCAAGGCTGTGGGGCCCGTTCACGCATGCCGCAGGCGTCGGTTAGACGTCGCAATTCACCGAGAGTGATGCGTCGGCTATAAGCTAATGCCGTCCCGGTTTACTCCCCGGAGGTCTGCCGCTATACTTGCGCCCCTGTGGGGACGTAGCTCAGCTGGGAGAGCGCCGCGTTCGCAATGCGGAGGTCGAGGGTTCGATCCCCTTCGTCTCCACCAGATACCACCGCCGACGACTCTCCGTCGGCGTTGTTGTTTTCAAGGTCTCAACGCGGCACGCCTTCGATCACGCAGAACGGCGACCGAGTCGTCACGACTCTCCCAAGGCTGAAGCCCGCCGCTTCGAGCAGCTCCTGGTACTCCGCCTCGCTTCGCTCGCGCCCGCCGGTCACCGCCAGCATATGCAGGTCCACACGGACCGTGTCCGGCGCGTCCTTCGCCAGCGCCGGCAGCACTCTTTCGATCAGGATTACCCGGCCGTGCGCCCCCAGCGCTCTGCGGCAATTCTTCAGTATGGCCACGCTGCGCGCGTCGGGCCAGTCATGCACGATGCTCTTCATGACGTACGCGTCCGCGCCAGCAGGGAAATCTTCGAACAAGTCCCCTTCCACGACGGAACAGCGTTCGTCCAGCCCTTGCGATTTCACATACGACCTCGCGCCGGTTGCGACATGGGCCTGTTCGAGGAGGATCCCCCTCATCGCAGGACACGCCACGAGTATCGCGCACAGAAGCGCCCCGTAGCCTCCCCCTGCGTCGCAGAGGACCCTGGACGCCGAGAAATCGTAAGCCTCTACGATCGCGACCGCCGAACGCGCGGTCTCAGTATTGAGGTCCGCGTTGAACTGCTCGCTGAGCGCACGGTTCCGTTGTCTGTGCGTCCACGGGTCCACGCCGAAGACATGCGCGAACGCGGTCTCCCCCGTCATCGCACTGTGGACAAGGCCGCTCCACGCCATCATGTATTCGCTCCCCGCAGACGAGGGCTTGATTCCTGAGCGAGCCTTCCACTTCCGTCCGCAACATCTGCCCGAGATGCGTCAACCCGAACCGCTCCTCCTCCTCGAAGCACATGCCGACGACCACCAGGCCACGCAGAATTCGATAGAGCGAAGGCGCATGCGCTCCCATCATCGCGGCCAGCTCCTCGCTGGTCTTCGGCCCTTGGCGAGCAGGTCCGCCAGACCGAGCTTCGCGGCCGCGTAAAGAAGGGCAGTATCCTGGTAGCCGTTGAGAAGGTCCGCCGGGCTCCGCCCCGCACCGCCTGCGCTCACGTGCGCCTCAGCACAACCGTCGGACACTGTTGCCCGCACTCGTAGGTCGGCACATGCATGCCGGCGAGCTCGAACCCTCCGACGTCCTGACAGAAGATCTTCGCCACCTCGTCAACGGTCCCAATCCAGTATCGCGTCGTCGAGCCCCGGTAGGCATTGATGAACAGCGTTTCGTCGAGCGGCCATCCCAGTCTCGACGCAAGTTCCTCGAGATTTCCTGCCGCGCCCTGAATGGTGCGCCAGACCGTGTCCAGTTCCACGCCCAGCGATGGGCTTTCCTGAAGAGCCGCCCACAGTCTTAGTTTCAGCACATTCATGTTCGGGATCTGCCCCGCCATGAGATCGGCAAGAACCGCATCGTGCGTTTCCCTCTCGGCTGGTCGGACAAAGAGCCGCAAAATGCACAAGCCCTCTTCGGCGAGGACTTCCCCGAGAATCGACGCGAGTCGCCGCTGCTCGTCCGGATAGGCGAGGAGATTGAGCCCACCGTCGCAGAGGACAATGTCGCGCGAAGCAGGCGGGAGTTTCATCTGGAGCCAGTCCTCGCACCTGGCCGCATCTCGCGGCCCCGGCCACACAGCATCGATCACCTCCGACGTCCGGTCGACGGCCAGAAAATCCGTCCCCTCCCGCCATGGCAATCGATAGAGTTCCGGCGTTACCCCGAGCAGCAAAACGCGAGGCGGCGTCCCCTGTCCGCGCCAGGCGCTGACCGCCTGCTCGCTGAAACTCACGTCTTCCGGCGAAGGCCGAAGGGGCGCACCGTGGAGATTCCAATTCCGCGCCACCTTCGCCCACTGCCCGGCCCCGTCCGGGCTCCTCCCTGTGCGGTATTGCTCACTCGGTTTCTTCACCAAAAGACGCTTCCCCTTTCCAGATTCCCTTGCTCAATCCGCCGCGGATGAGTCAACGCGCACGATCCAATCCCCCAATCCCGCAGGAGGTGCCAGCGAGCACAGGTGAACACGTGCTCCCGGATTTTTCGCGTTGCGGGACTACACGCGTTGCGCTAGCCTCTCGGCTCCAAACGTCCGCGGCGAAATTCGCGCCACGCTTCAGATAATCGATTCGTTCGCGCCAGCTCCGCCGACACACCGATCCCCGCTCCAGAACGTGCGTGCAAGGAACGCCCGAATGCTCGAACGTCGCTATCCGCTGACCGCTCTTCAGAAGGGTATGGTGTACCAGAGCCTGCGCTCTCCGCAATCCGGGCTCTATGTTCAGCAGCTTGCCGTGCGCCTGCGCGAACCACTCGACGTTCCCAAGTTCAAGGGCGCGTGGGCACGACTCATGGAGCGCCACGCTGTCCTGCGCACGCGCATGGATCTCGTGGACGGAGCTGACCTTTGCCAGGAAGTTGAACCCGATGCGCTGCCGGAATGGACCGAAGAAGACTGGTCAAGCCTCTCCCCCGAAGAACGCGAGACTCGCTTCACGCGCTTCCTCGACAACGACCGCCGTCGCGCTTTCGACTTCTCCAGATTTCCCCTCCTGCGTCTTGCGCTCTTCCGACTGGCCGACGAAGACTTCTACTTCGTCTGGACTTTTCACCACGCGCTCATGGACGGCCCGTCGCACACGCGCGTCCTCCAGGAGCTCTTCGGCCTCTACGACGCCCTGCGCCGCGGCGGGGACTACCGGTTCCCCGACGACCCGCCACCCTTTCGCGCTTTCGCGGAATGGTTGACGCGGCAGGAGTTCCTCATCGCAAAAGACTTCTGGCTGGGGTTCCTCAAAGGCTTCGAGAATCCTACCCGGCTCGACCTCGCTCCGCCGCGCTCGCAGGTCGGCGAAGACTTCGGTCGCGGCCGCAGCGACTGCGTTCTCTCCCGCGAAGACACCGACGCTCTGCGCGCCTTCGCGGCCCGCCACGACGTGACGCTGGGCACTCTCGCCCAAGTGTCCTGGGCCGTGCTCCTCTCCAGGTATAGCGGCCAGGACGACGTGGTGTTCGGCGCCACTCGCGCCTGTCGCCATTCTTCCATCGACGGCGCGGAGTCCATCGTCGGCCTTCTGATCAATACCGTCCCGATGCGCGTCCAACTGTCGCCGGAGCTGCCCGTCCTCCAGTGCCTCAAGAACGTCCGCGCCGACTGGGTGGCCATTCGCGCCTATGAACACACGCCACTACCCGACATACAAGCATGGAGCGGGTTCGGCGCCGACAGACCTCTCTTCGAGAACATCCTTGCCATCGAGGGTGACATCCTCGGCGAAAAACTGCCGTCCATGGGCAGCGACTGGCAGCGCAGGAAATTCCAGCTGCTTGAGCGAAGCGAGTACCCTGTCATCGGCCGCGCCTACACCGGCTCACGCCTCTCGTTGCGTCTCGCCTACGGACACGGGACCCTGGACGACGACGCGGCGGCGCGAATGATCGGCCATTGGCGCTCTCTCCTCGTCGGATTGATGACACATGCGGACAGGCGCGTAGTCGATCTGCCGCTTCTGACAGACGCCGAGCGGGCCCTGATGGACCGTTGGAACGACACGCAGAGACAACTCTCCGCGCCTTCGTGCCTTCACGAGCTGTTCGAAGCCCAGGTGGCGAGGACGCCTACCGCAGCAGCCCTTCGCCTCGAAGAGGAAACCGTTGCGTACGATGAGCTGAACGCCCGAGCCAACCGGCTTGCCAGCTACCTCCGGGGCATCGGTGTACGCGCGGAAACGCTCGTCGCAATTTGCATGGGCCGCTCGCCCGACCTGATCGCCGCCATGCTTGCCGTTTTGAAGAGTGGCGGTGCCTACCTCCCTATCGACCCCGATTACCCAAGAGAACAGATCTCCTCGATGCTCGAGGACTCGCGCTGCTCGGTAGTGCTCACGGAGAGCAAGTACCTGCAACTTGTCTCGGCCGAGGGTCTGACCGCGGTCAGCGTGGACGGCCGTGCCAGCGAGATCGCCCGCTGCAGCGCCGACAACCCAACCGCGTCCGCCGCACCCGACAACCTCGCCTACGCGATGTACACGTCCGGTTCCACCGGCTCCCCGAAGCTCGTCGGCGTCGAACACCGGGGTGCCGTGAACGCCATCTGCCACACCGCAAGCGTTGTGTTCAGCCCCGCCGAACTGTCAGTCATACCGTTCGCGGACTCCATCTGCTTCGATGCCAGCGTGTACCGGATCTTCTCCGCGCTTTCGTGCGGTGGCAGCCTCATCATCCTCGATTCGATTCTGTCGCTGCCTTACTCCCGCTGGGCCCCTTTTCTCACGGCGCTTGGCTCCGCGCCTTCCGTCCTCGACAACCTCCTGTCCGACTTCCCGATTCCCAAATCGGTCAGGGTCGTCACCGTCGGCGCGGAGCTTGCCGGCGAAGGCCTCCTTGCGCGGTTGGCCGCGTATCCGCAAATCGACCGCGTCATGAACCTTTACGGCCCCACGGAGGCGACCATTTACTGCGCCTTTTCGGTGCTGATGAAACGGCAAACGCGGCCCGACGCCTCCGACGCGTCCCATGTTTCCGTACTGTCGAAAGTGGTCGCGCCTGACGTGATCGGCAAACCTATCTGGAACGTCGCGTGCCACATTCTCGACACGCACCTTCGCCCCGTCCCCATCGGCGTGGTCGGCGAACTGTGCATCGGCGGCACCCCCGTCTCTCGCGGCTATTTGAATGACCCCGCGCTCACGGCAAGAAGGTTCGTGCCCGATTCGTTCTCTCGCGACGGGGCCGCTCGGCTCTACAGGACCGGCGACCTCGCCCGCTACCTGCCCGACGGCAACATCGTCTTCGTGGGCAGGATTGACGACCAGATCAAAGTTCGCGGGATCCGCATCGAGCCTCAGGGCGTCGAAGCCGCGCTCAACAGAGACCCCGATGTTGCCGAGAGTCTCGTCCGCGGCGTCGAGGATCCCGACGGGGAGAAACAGCTGGTCGCCTACGTGGCCATCTCACCGAAAGGCGCAGACGCCGGCCAGCTTGCCATTACCCGGCGCCTTCGCACGCATCTCGAGAGGACGCTTCCGCGCTTCATGGTGCCTGGCTCATTCGTGTTTCTGGACAAACTGCCCCGCACCTCTCGCGGGAAGCTCGACATTGCCGCACTGCCCGTTCCCGATTTCGGCCTTGCGCGCTCGAAGCGGCCGTTCGTCGCTCCCAGAAACGAGGTTGAAGAGTCGCTCGCGCAGATCTGGAAACAGGTCCTCCGCATCGATAGCGTCGGCATCGACGATGATTTCCTCTACATTGGCGGCGATTCCCTGTCCGCCACCCAAGTAGTCATCCGTGTCAACCATGCTTTCGGCGTCTCGCTCTCGGTGCGCGCCATCTTCGATGCCCCGACAATCGCTTCCCTTGCCGCCCTTCTCCCCGAACACATCTCGAGTGGCGCCTGAGAATGTGAAGCAGGGATGACCTGGCGGGTGGGGACCGTCGTGTTCCTAACTTCGTCCCGGCCGGTTAGGCGATACGACGCTATTCCGAGCGGATAGTGAGCTGGCCCGCCAGCAGCCGAGCGCGCAGGTCGTAATCGCCCTTGCCGGTCGCCCTGAAGGAGCGCCAAAGCCCGCTCGTATCGGCGTGCCATGGCTGAGCGGTGAGGTCGCCGGCGGTCACCGATGCGCTCACGGTGCGATAGTGCCGGGGATCGGCGACGCGCAGATCCATATTCCCCGCCAGAAGATCAGCATCGACACTTCCAAGGACTCCGCGAACGTCGAGATTCCCCGCTTGCATGTGAATGGCGACATTGGATTGTCGCGGCACTTCGATGCGATATTTCACGCGGTTGCCAGGACCGTCGACCACGACTGTCGCGTCATTCCTGCCCGAACGCTCTATCTTCACGCTGACACGGCTCTCGTCTTCAGGACGGCTCGAATGCCATGAAACGGTGATCCTGTCGCCCTGTGCGCCGACGATCTCCATGTCTCCGACATTGAGGTTCATGCGGATCGTCCCGCCCGCCTCAAAGTTCATGGTTGTCGGGTTTGCGCCGGGCTCATTGGCCATCGCCCACCATGGGCAGGCGGCCACGAAGGTCAGAACGAGCAGCACACAGCGCCGCGGCACCTTCACCGAGGTTTGAACGCCAGAATTCATAGCAAGACCTCTTTTTCGACATGGCTACGGATGCTTAGATGCCGTGCGAGGCGCGAAGAGATTCGCTATTGATCCTGCGTCGGGCACATCACTATCAGATCGGTTCCCGATAGCGGCGCATCCTGACCGCGGCGGCCAGGAGCGCGGCCGCGACCGCAAGCCCGATCCAGAGGCCCGGCGCGCTCAGGAAGTTACCCGGGGTGAGTTGCGTCACCGAATCGATCACGTCGTGCGTGTTGCCGGCAAAAGCCTCGGTACGAAAGCCCACCAAGCGGCGGCCGATCATCTTCGGAATATATGACGTGCTGAATGCAATCCTTTCAAGGATGCTGACCGCGATCACCGGCAACACGGCCCAGAGAAATACCGCGCGGCGCGCCCAGCTGGAGACGAGCAGCAGCCAGCCGTAGATCGGTGCGTGCCAGAGAGCAATCACGACGAGGCTGTAGAGGAGTATCACCGGCTGCTGAAGTGAGGACTGCGAGGACTGCGTCGGCGCTGTGGCACTCAGACCGCTGATCAGCATGGCTGCACTACTGAGCAGCAGCATGATCAATTGCGTGGCAATGACGATCGCAAAGGTGATCAGCGGCAGAATCACGAGCGGGATGCTCGCCTTCGAGAGTACTGTCGTGAGATCCGAAACCGGCAGCGACTTCCAGAACAGGATGCTGCGATCGCGACGCTCTCCGTGCAGCGCGTCGAGACAATAGAACATCCCGACGACAATGGCCGCCGCCACCAGCACGCTCGCTGCGAAGTGGTTCCGCTCTGCCAGCACTGCCACTTTCTGAGCCGGGTCGACCAGCGCCAGGGCACGACCGATCGTCGCGATCAGGAAGCCGATCAGAACGACGCCGGCGATGACCAGCGGCGCAATATAGATCGAACGGTTCTCCCACAGCTCGCGCCGGATCGACCAGTACATCGGCCGCGTTTGGGTCACGGACGGCGTGGTAGCCGGGCCCAGCGGAGTCTTCGGCATCTCGTTGGATTGCGTATTCATATAGCCGCTCCTTGGGCCGCGCCGGGTTGATCGCCCATTACGGCGACGAACAAGTCGGCGATGCCAGGGGTTCGCACGTCGCCAAGCGTCGCAAGCTGGTGCCGGTCGGCACGATCGAACAACAGGATGCTGCGGCCGAACACCTGGCGCTCGTGAATCGGCTTGAGCGCCCGCGCGGCCGGGACATGCTCGGGATTCACCATCACCTCCAGGTAGCGCGACTCGAATTCCTCCATGCTGCAGCTGAGCACGATGCGACCGCGGTTGATGAACATCAGGTCGGTGAGGATGTGCTGGATCTCCTCGACCTGATGTGTGGTCACCACGATGGTTCGGCTGCGATCGAAGTAGTCGTTCAGCAGCGAATCGTAAAATTGCTTGCGATAAAGGATGTCGAGGCCGAGCGTCGGTTCATCCAGCACCAATAGCTTGGCGTCGATCGCCATGACCAGAGCGAGATGCAGCTGGGTAACCATGCCCTTCGACAATTGCCTGATCTTGCTGACGTGCTTGATCGCGGTCTTTGCAAGAAAGCCGTCCGCCTTCGCGCGATCGAAACGCGGATGCACGCCGGCAACGTAATCGAGGGCCTGCGAGACCCGCATCCACCGCGGGAGCACGGCGACATCGGCGATGAAGCAGACATCGCACATCAGCTGGTCGCGCTCGGTCCAGGGGTCCCGCCCGAGCACCTTCAGCTCGCCCTGGTAGGAGGTTAGGCCGAGAATCGCGTTGAGCGCGGTGGTCTTGCCCGCGCCGTTCGGACCGATCAGGCCGAGGATACGGCCCTCTTCGATGGACAGGTCGATGCCGTCCAGCGCGATCGTCGTGCCGTAAGCCTTGCGCAGGCCGTGCGCTTCGATGCATGGCATGGCTTCAGCGCTCCTTTCCGGCAGCCGACGAATCCCCGCCGGTTGCGGCGGCATCCAGCAGTTCCTGGGATGTCAGCCCGAGCCGCTGAATGGTGGCGTGTATCGCGGGCCACTGCTCCGCGAGAAACTTCTGGCGCTCGTCCCGCAGCAGCAGGTTGCGCGCGCCGGCATTGATGAACATACCCAGACCTCGCCTCTTCTCGACAAGCTGCTCGTCGACCAGTAGTTGATAGCTCTTCAGAACCGTGAGCGGATTCACCCGATATTCAGCCGCCACATTGCGCACCGACGGGAGCGGATCGCCTTCCTTCAGCACCCCGTCGAGCATCATCGCGATGACGCGGTCGCGAATCTGCCGGTAAATCGGCTGACTGTCGTTCCACTCTCGATCCATGATGGGTTTCTTGCCTGCCTATCGTGCGGCGGTGGAGATACGCAAGATCGGGGACGAGGTCGTCTCACCAGACCGTGCGGGGCTAGGCGCGGCTTCGACTCTCCGCAGAGAACCCGTCGAGGACCGCGGTTCGCGTGCGGCAACGACGGTGATGCTCATGACGCCGCCGCTGGACGCAGCAGGAATCGTCTGCGACGCCAGCTGCAGATGCGGCGCAGGATTCCCCGAGTCCACCCGCGCCGGCAGGATGACCGATACGGCTATCGTGACAGCCGCCAAGGCGGCGCCCACGAACCCGAGCGCAAGATGTGGGGTGCGCGCTTGGTACGGGCTAGGGCCGGCCGCTCCCGTACCAGGCGGGGCGAACTTGGGAGTATTAATCAATATATTCAATGGCTTGATCATTCCGGGTTCCTCCGATGTCGAATGTACTGTTATACAGTACTATAACACCGATTCGGCTGTCAAGCACTTTTTGATTCCTGCCTTCCGGCCGGTTGCGCGAGGTGCCGGCGAAGGCCAGTCGCCCGGCGAGGGGGCATTCGCTTGGACTTGGTCCTTGCCAATGGCCGCGAAGCTGATCGCCTTCCCCGTGGCCGCGATCATCGCTTTCAAAGGCAGCCGGCTGGAAGTGAAAGGGCGCCGCGCACCCTGATCACAACAGCGCGCTGAACGAGCATCGTGCGCAGCGATTCCGATGACGTTTGAAACTGCGGACTAGCGACGGATAAACCAGATGACAACCGACAGGGCGATGGAGATGACGACGCAGGTCGTGATCGGAAAGTAGAAAAACCCGCTTTCGGTTTCGATGCGAATATCTCCCGGCAAGCGGCCGAGACCGAGCCTGGAAAGCCATGGCCATAGCAGTCCGACGATCAGGATGACCGCGCCGATGGCGATCAGAATCCGTTGCATATCGGACATCGTACTGCAGGTGCGGAACGCCTGACAGGAATCCTCTTGACCAGCAACGCCGCGCCCGTCAGCATTCGCCATGAATTTCAACACGTGGCTCATCTATCTGCTGGCCGCCATCGGTCTTTCCTTGTCGCCCGGACCTAACGGTCTGCTTGCGCTGACGCACGGGGCATTGCACGGTCGGCGCAAGGCGCTGTACACGATCTTCGGAGGAGTCTCGGGATTCGTCGCCATCATCGCCCTTTCGATGTTCGGTATCGGCGCATTGCTCAAGGCTTCTCTGGTGTGGCTCACGGTGTTGAAGTGGATCGGAGGCGCCTATCTCGTGTGGCTCGGCATCCAGATTTGGCGCTCGCCCGCGATAGGCATCGAAGTCCGCGGTGCCGTAAAGCCCCGAGCAAGCTGGTCTCTGTTCCGGCAAGGCGCACTCTCCGCGCTGACCAATCCCAAGGCGCTTCTCTTTTTCGCCGCTTTTCTTCCACAGTTCATCGATCCTGCCCGAAGCCTCGTCGTCCAGTTCTTCGTCATGGCCGGAACTTTTGCAATGATCGAAATAGCTACTGAGGTATTGATCGCCAGCATGGCTCACCGCCTCAATCCATGGCTTCGGCGAGTCGGGCGGCGCTTCAACCAGGCCTGCGGCGGCGTGTTCATGGCGATCGGGGTCGCGCTGCCTCTGCGCAGCTGATATCGACGAACCTTCATGCGCATCTGCCTCCTGACCAACCAGAATCTTCTCGCCGACCCTTTTCCGGCCGATGACTGGCCATGCGATCCGCGGCCGTTTTATCCCGACGCGCACTGGGAGGTCGAGTGTCTGGAGAAGGCGACTTCGGTCAAACAGCTCACTCGTCGGATCCGGGAAGGTTTCGATCTCTTTTTCAATCTATGCGATGGGGCCGCGGACCAGAACACTCCGGGCATCGAGGTCGTCAAGACCCTGGAAGAGCACGGTGTCGCCTTCACCGGCGCGACGTCGGAATTCTACGAGCCCTCGCGTCAGGCGATGAAGCTGGCTTGCAGGGCCGAGGGCATCGACACCCCCGATTACGTGTTGGCGCGCTGCGAGGCGGACGTGGAGCTCGCTGCTCACGTCCTGCGCTTTCCGATGATCGTCAAGCACTACAGCAGCTATTCCAGCGTCGACCTGTCGCGGCGCTCCCGCGTCTGCTCGCCGGCCGGTCTGCGCCAGCAGACACGCAAGATCGTCCGCCGCCATGGCGCGGCGCTGATCGAGGAATTCATCGAGGGGACCGAATGCACGGTCCTCGTGGCCGAGAACCCGGATGATCCGGCGCGCCCGAAGACCTACACGCCGGTTCAATACCGATTTCCCGAAGGCGAGACCTTCAAGCACTCGGACATGAAGTGGGTGGACTTCGCGAAGATGGCGGCCCTCCCTGTCGAAGATCCGGTGCTCGATGCCCGCCTGCGAGATGTTTCCGCCCGCTTTTTCCTCGCGCTCAAAGGTGCGAGCTTCGGCCGCTGCGATCTCCGCGTCGACCGCAGCGGCGCGGTCTTCATGCTGGAGATCAATCCCAACTGCGGCGTCTACTACCTTCCCAAGGACGCCGGCAGCGCCGACCTCTGTCTGTTGCACGATCCGGAAGGGCATGCCGGCTTCACGCGCCAGCTGATCCGAGCCGCGCTACATCGACACAAACAGTCGGCCAGGCACAACATCCGTCCGACGCGGACGGCACCGCATGAGGCAGGGGTCGCCACTCCGATTTCTCTCTGAGCGCTTCTGCGCCGACTACGATTGCGCCAGGCGAGCTTCGGCCGCCGCGAGCATAGTCTTGAAGCGCGGATGATCGCGGACGGGGTCGAGGTCGGGGTCGGTCCTGACCCAATTGAGAACCTCGATCGACATGGTTTCGAATCTCGGGTCGAGCAGATCGAGCGCGGCGTCGTAGTCGTGCAAATCGGTGATCAGCGTGCACGCGAAGTTGTAGCGCAGGTTGATATTGTCCGGGTCGAGCAGCAGAGCGCGCTCGGCCCATTCCTTCGCGCGCTCGGTCTCCCCCAGCGCGGCGAGCGCGCCGACGGCGAACCCCATCGCCGATCCATTGTCCGGCTCCGCCGCAACGATCTTCTCGCAGCGCTCGAGCGCCCGTCGCGCCGCCCGGCGCGCGCCCTCCTTGTCGCCGTTCGCGTTATAGCAGCTCACGGCCATGCCGGCCGACCGGAAATCCGTTTCCACAGTCGTGGCTGCCTTTTCGAAATGCCGAATCGCCTGATCGAACCTGCGCAGCACGTAATTCAATTGCCCTGCGGCGAGGTTCACCTGGTAGGACTCGGGATCCAGGCGAAGCGCAATCTCGTTTTCGCGCAGCGCGTCGTCCAATTGGCCGTTCTGCCTCAGGACCTGCGATTTCGCGGCATGCGCCTCGGCCAGGTTGGCGTCGAGCTCGATGGCTCGTTCCGCCGCGGCAAGGCCGTCGGCTCCCTCTCTCCCGAAGAAGAAACGCAAGTTGATCTGCGCGCTCGCGATCATCGCCCAGGGACGCGCATAGTTCGGGTCGATCTCGATAGCGCGGCGACACAGGCGGATGATCGCCTCGCTTCGGCGCGCATTGCCAATGTTTCCGGTGATGTTGTACTGGCGCGCCATCAGATAGAGCTTGTACGCCTCGGGGTCGTTGGTCCCGCGCTGCTCGATCGCTTTTTTCTCCTCAGGCAAAAGCTTCAGCCTCAGTGCCGCGACGATCGCCTGCGAAATTTCATCCTGCAGCGCGAAAATGTCGTTGAGTTCGCGGTCGTAGCGCTCGGCCCACACATGCCCGCCCGTTCCTCCATCGATAAGCTGGGCGGTGATGCGAACGCGGCCGCCCGCTTTGCGCACGCTGCCTTCGAGCAGATGGCTCACGTTGAGTTGCCGAGCGGCCTGCGGCACATCGACATGCTTGCCTTTGAACGTGAAGGCCGTGTTGCGCGCGGCGACCCAAAGCGCCGAGACCTTGCACAAGTCGGTGATGATGTCTTCGCTGATGCCGTCCGAGAAGTATTCCTGCTCGGGATCGCCGCTCATGTTGGCGAACGGCAGCACGCAGACGGAAAGCCGTTGCGGGGTCTGAGCCTTTCGCTCTTCGCGCCCGGCCGCATGCGCGGCGAAAGCGCGAACCGGACGCTCGAGATTCTTCACCGTGTGCTCGCCCAAGTCCTCGAACGTGCAGGACGCTTTTCCCGCGACCTGGTCGTGCACAGTGAGTGAAACGGCGATGCCACCAATCGGCGCCAGCGCCTGCAGTCGCGCGGCGACGTTGATGCCCACGCCATAGATGTCGTCGCCCTCGACGATGACTTCGCCGAGATTGATGCCGATCCGGTAGCGAATGACCTTGGCTCCGGCGCGTTCCGGCTCGGCACGCGCCGTCGCCTCCTGGATCGCAAGCGCGCAGTTGACGGCAGCAACCACGCTCCCGAACTCGACGAGCGCGCCGTCACCCATGAGCTTCACGACACGGCCGCCCTGAGCGGCGACAAGGGGATCGAAAATCCGGCTTCGGTTGACTTTCAGCCGTTCGAGCGTGCCGGCTTCGTCGACCTCCATCAAGCCGCTGTAGCCGGCAACATCGGCGGAAAGGATCGCGGCCAGTCTGCGCTGCATCACTCGGCTTTCGAACCCCGGTCGGCCACCTTGTTGACTCCTCGATTGAGGCAGTTCGGTCAGAACAGTCCAAGTATCTGTGGGTTCGGTCGTATGGGTCAACCGCCGGCCCTGGAAGCCGTTTTGACCGGCATGGGGATGTCCGGCGAATGATGCGCGTGGTGCTTCGTTCGGGGGAGGATGTCGGTGAAATTCGCGCGGCGGCCAGTCGCCACATCGATTACTGCCTCGCGCTGGAATTCGACCGCTATTAGATGGTATCTTCGGCGCCTTTGCCTGACGCTGAAGGCGGCCTTTCGCGCCGCTGACGTCCCGACGAGCAATAGTTGCGGGCGTTCGGTTGTCGCCGCCTTGTACGCGGCCTCTTTGTTTAACGGAGACTTCATGGCCGACGTACCGCCGCCCAGCAGCGATCCCAAGGAAACCGACAAGAAGATGCGCGAGCGCGTCGACAAGCTCGTCGCGCAGGCCCCCAGCGAGAGCAGCGGCTCGATCACACTGGGCGGAAAAGCGCTCGATTACACCGTCAGTGCGGCGTTCCTGCCGGTGGTCGCCGCGGGCCTCGACGGAGTGCTCGGCGAGCCCGAGGCCGCGGTGATGGCGACCAGCTACGTGCGCAAAGGCGCCGACGCGAGCACGCGCCCGGTGTGCTTCGCCTTCAACGGAGGGCCCGGTTCCGCGTCGATCTGGCTGCATCTCGGCGCGCTGGGTCCGAAGCACGTCGTGACGCCCAACGACGCCAGCATGCCGACGGCCCCTTATGCCGTGGCCGACAACCCGCACAGCTGGTTCGAGCATTTCGACCTGGTCTTCATCGATCCGCCGCATACCGGGTGGTCGACCACGGCGAGTCTCGACACGCGCAAGAAAATGCTCTCGGTCGACGGAGACGTCGCCGCGCTGACGGACGTCATGCGGGTCTGGCTGACCCGGCACAAGCGCTGGGGCTCGCCCGTCTACCTGGCCGGCGAGAGCTACGGCACGACGCGCGGCGCGGCGCTCGCCGACAAGCTGCAAAGTGCCGGAGTCTCGCTCTCGGGTCTGATCCTGATCTCGTGCGCGATGGATCTGCAGAGCATCGTCTTCTGCCCTGCGAACGATCTGCCGTATTCGCTTTTCCTGCCCGCGTTCGCCAACGTCTCGCAATATCACGGGCTGCTGAAGGGTTCGATTGCCAAGTCGCCCGCCGCCGCGCGTGCCGCGGCCGAAGCTTTTGTGAACGAGGACTACGTCGCCGCGCTTCAGGCCGGCGCGCGCCTGGATGGCAAGGGACGCAGCCGCATCGCGCGCCGCATCGCCGAGCTGACGGGACTGCCGCAGGCGCTGGTCGAGGAAAAGAACCTGCGCATCAGCGAAATGACCTACTTCTTCGAGGCGCTTCGTCCGCAAGGCCGTATCGTCGGCCGCCTGGATGCTCGCGCTACCGGTCCGATGGCCGCCAGCCGCACGCGCGAGTGGGAGTTCGATCCGGGCATCGAAGCCATTGCATCGCCGTACACGATGGCGGCGATGGCCTATTTCGGTGAGCAGCTCGGCATGAGCTCCGAGCTGCGCTACGAGGTGCTGGCGATGGACGTGCACAAAGGCTGGGACTGGAATCGCGGCGAAGCCAAGGGCAACAGTTTCGCCACGACCAGCCGCGACCTGGCGCGCGCGCTTCGCCGCAACCCGCATCTGAAGGTGTTTGTCGGCAGCGGACGTTACGACCTCGGGACGCCGTACAGTGCGACCGACTGGTCGCTGGCGCAGCTCGACGCACCGGCCGACGTGCTGACCCGCGTCCAGCACCACTACTACGACGCCGGCCACATGATGTACACGCGGGAGGAGGACATGACGCAGCTCAAGGCCGATATCGCGGCATGGCTGGGAACTTGAGTCGACCGCGGTGCTGTCCCTAGTCGGCGAAGTCCACGCTCGATAGCGGGCGCGCAACTTCCTCGAGCGGCTTCCGCTCGGCTGCGACTCCGAGCCACAATGCGACGGCAGCCGCGGCGAGCATCAGAATCGCCCCCAACGCATATCCCCACGCGATCGCGGCGGGCTCGCCCGTCCCGATCAGCGCTCCGAACAACCAGGGGGCGCCGATTCCGCCGATGGCGGTGCCCAATGCGTAGAAGAATGCGATGGACAAGGCTCGCACCTCGACCGGAAAGCTTTCGCTGACCACGAGGTAGGCCGAGCTCGCAGCCGCGGACGCGAAGAAGAACACGAGGGTCCACGCCAGCGTCTGCGTGGCGGCATTCAACAAGCCGGCAACGAACAGAATGGCCGTCAGGCCGAGCAGCAAGCCCGAAAGCGCATAGGTCGTGCCGATCATCTGCCGGCGGCCCCAGATATCGAAGTAGCGCCCGAGAACCAGAGGACCGAGGAAATTGCTCACGGCGAATGGCAACAGATAGAGTCCCACGTCCTGAGGCTCCACGGCATAGAAGCGACCCAGCACGAGCGCATAGGTGAAGAAAATCGCGTTGTAGCAAAAAGCCTGCGCAGTCATGAGCACCAGACCGAGCACCGCCCTGCGCGGATAATGCCGAAAAAGCGTGACGCCGAGATCGGCGAAGCTGACGGCGCGCGCGCGGATCCGCAGGCGCAGCCGGGGCAGCAATTCCGACGCGGTGGCGCGGCCGCGCACTTCGCGTTCCACCGCGACGGCGATGCGTTCCGCTTCTTCGGTCCGCCCGTGCAGCAACAGCCAACGCGGACTTTCCGGCAGATATCGCCTCAGGAAAAGGATGCCGAGACCGAGTGCCGCACCCAATCCGAATGCCAATCTCCAGCCGATGTCGGGAGGAAGGCGTCCGGGCTGGAGCAACAGGCTGGAGCCGATTGCGCCCAGTGCGGCGCCCACCCAGAAACTTCCATTGATGCCGAGATCGGTGCGACCGCGATAGCGTGCCGGTATCAGCTCCTGGATCGCGGAATTGATCGCCGAGTACTCGCCGCCGATTCCGGCGCCGGTCAGGAAGCGAAAAAGCGCGAATGTCGCGAAATTTTCGGAAAAGGCCGTAGCCGCCGTGGCGAGGACATAAACCCCGAGCGTTATGAAGAAAAGGCGCTTGCGTCCGAACCGGTCGGTGAGCCAGCCGAACAGGAGCGCGCCCAGCACGGCGCCGGTGAGATAGGCGCTCGCCGACAGTCCGACCTCGGCATCGCTGAGTCGCAACGATGGGCTGGCCTTGAGCGCTCCCGACACAGCGCCGGCGAGCGTTACTTCGAGGCCGTCGAGTATCCAGGTGATCCCGAGCGCGACGATCACCAGCGTATGAAAGCGCGACCAGGGCAGGGCGTCCAGCCGCGCGGGGATGGAGCTCTCGACTATCCTTCCGACTTGTCGTGCAGTTCGTTCCATCGGGCGAATGACAGCGTACTACATCGACCGGCGGACCGAGATTTCTCATCCGAGGTCGGATCAGGATGGATCAGAGCGGCCCAGGCTGAACGGCCGGCTCAAGATGCAATATTCAACGCATATCGCGCTCGGCCCGTTTCATTCTGCCGTACTGCGCGTAAAATCGCGCGATTCGCAGTTCTTCCGCTGGGGTCGCCGCCATGACATTCCGCCACCTTCTGCTCTGCATCGCCGCCGCCGCTCTGGCGCCGGCGCACGCTGAAACGATCGCCGATCGCTGGGATCTTGCCGAAATCTATCCGTCGACGGCCGCCTGGAACGCCGACGCGAGCAAGGTCGACGGACAGCTCAAGGAGCTTGCCGGATGCAAGGGTCGCCTCGGGCAAAGTGCTGCGCGATTCAAGCAATGCCTCGACCTCCAGGCGGACCTGACCAAGCGCTACTACCGGCTGGCCGCGTATGCGGGCGAGCAGGCGGCCGAGGACACAGGCAACGCCGCGTTTCAGGAGCTCGATCAGAAGTCCGACCTTCTCGGCAACCGGGTGACCGAAGGCAGCGCCTTCGTCGACCCGGAAGTTCTGCACATCGGCAAGGACCGGATCGCCCAATTCCTCAAGAAGGATCCGTCACTCTCGATCTACCGGTTCCCGCTCGACCAAACTCTGCGCAAGGCGCCGCATACCCTGGACGATCAGGGCGAGGCGCTGCTCGCGAAATTCAGCCTGATGGACAACGCCGGCGGATCGGCCTACACGATCCTCACCAATGCCGACATTCCATGGCCGAAGGTCAAGCTCTCGACCGGAGAGGAGATCACACTCGATGCGTCGGCATACACCAAGTATCGCGAGCTGCCGAACCGCGACGACCGCAAGAAGGTTATGGACGCGTTTTTCGGCACATTCAAAACCTACGAGCGCACGCTCGGCGTCGACCTGTATTCGCAGCTCAAGCAGGAAACCGTGTACGCGAAGGTGCGCAAGTATCCGGACTCGATCACGCGCTCGCTCGACCACAATAATGTTCCGGTTGCAGTGTTCGACGCGCTGATCGCGCAGACCAACGCGAACCTGCCGACACTGCATCGCTACTTCCGCCTGCGCGCGAAGATGCTGGGCGTGCCGCAGCTGCACTATTACGACATCTATCCGCCGCTCGTTCACAGCGACATCAAGCTGCCGTTCGACGTGGGCCGCAAGCTGGTGCTGGAGGCGGTGGCTCCGCTCGGCAAGGACTATGTCGACGCCATGGCCTACGGCTTCGACCACCGCTGGATGGACACCTACCCGCGCCCGCGCAAGCTGTCCGGCGCGCACATGGACGGATACGCGTACGACGTTCATCCCTATGTGCTGATGAACTACAACGACGACTACGAATCGGTCACCACGGTCGCGCACGAGTGGGGCCACGCGATGCACTCGTACCTCGCCAACAAGGCGCAGCCGTTCGTGACGTCGAACTACGCGACATTCATCGCCGAAATCGCATCGACGTTCAACGAGGAGCTTCTGCTGCAGCGAGTGCTGAAGACGGCGAAAACGGACGATGAGCGCGTCTACTACCTGGGCTATGCGCTGGAGCAACTGCGAGGAACGTTCTTCCGCCAGGCGATGTTCGCGGAATTCGAGCGCAACATCCATGCGCGGGTCGACAAGGGAGAGCCGCTGACCGGCGAGGCGCTGACCAAGACCTACTGCGAGATCCTGAAACGCTACCACGGCGCCAGCGAAGGCGTGGTCGACATCGACGACGCCTATTGCGTCGAGTGGGCTTACATCCCGCACTTCTACAACAGCTTCTATGTCTATCAGTACGCGACATCGATCGCCGCCAGCGCGCTGTTCGCGCAGCGCGTCGGCGCGAGCGAGCCCGGAGCGCTTCCGCGCTATCTCGACTTGCTCAAGGCCGGCGGCTCCGGCTATCCGTACGAGCTGGTGAAGAAGGCGGGGGTGGATCTCGCCACGCCGGCGCCGTATCAGGCCCTGGCGGCCCGGATGAACTCGATCATGGACGAGATCGAGGCGATTCTCGCCAAGCAGAAGAAATAGCGGCGCAGGCCTTCCCGCGCAACGGCCGACGTCGCGGCCGGTGCAACGCATCTAATTCGGCACAGGCAGCCGCCGGGTGGATACTTGCGAGCCTGCCAGCTCGTGGTCGTTGGCCAGCGCTGCGCGCTTTGCCCGGACCAGCGCTTGCGCTTCCAGGCACCAATGCTTCTTGATGCTGAACCACACGTCGGCCGCCCACAGTATGTTGAGGCCTCGAACGTCGGACGGGACTTTGGGCTCTTCGTCGGTTCCCGGAACATAGGCGTTGATCCAGGCGCGAGCCTTCGGATCCGCCGCCAGCGCGTGGGTGATCGGGACCGTGATGTGGTTATAGGTCATCGGCAATACGACGTTGCGCACGGTGGCAGCTCCGCCGCGCCGGTATTGACTGACTGCTGTCGTGGCGGGAAACGTCCAGGCGATCATGTCCCCCTGAATCGCAAAGCCGGTAAAGTCATCGACGGTATCGGGGATGGTTCGCAGCCGAAGGAGCATGTCCCATTGGTTGGGCAACATGAATGCCGCGCCGCCTGCGCCGACGGCGGTGGCATAAGTCACCGAGAGTCCCACCACCGGACGCTTGCTGCCATCCAGCGGATCGACGATGGTGTAGCGATTTTCGGCTGCGTCGGTCGCGGCATTCCAGACGGCGACCTTCGGCTCGAAGGCTCCGGCCAGGGTGTAGAGCACCTTGATCGCCTGCATCCCTCCCTGGCTGTGACCGACGATCATCGGCCTCACGCCGTCACGCTCGTAATACCAGGCGATTTCGCCGGCAAGCCGCTCGCTGCTGCCGTAAGGACTCTGCGAATATGCGCCGTCGGCGGGATCGCGAAGCTTTTCGCCGGGGTAGCCCATGCCCTCGAGAAACGTCGCAAACGAACTCATGATCAGATAGACCGGATAGATGCTGGCATGCACCAATATGATCCTGGGTGCGGGCCCGGCGGCCAGCGTCGATCTCACGTCGTAATCGGAGATATGGTCCGGGTCTAGCGCGAGTATTCGGTCTTCCAGTGCGGGGTCGAGCTTGAGCGAGCGCAGCACTTTCCACCGCTCGACTGCGTGGTATCCGGTCCGATCGCTCGTCGCACCGGGATTGGTCGCGCAACCGAGGACGCTTAGTGCTGCGCACGCCGCAAGCATTCCGCGGATCGCGCGGGCTCGGCTTCCGGCATCGTGGTCTATGGTCATACGTTCGCTCATCAGTCTTGCACAGTCGATCCGGATGCTTCGCATGCGGCTCGTCAGGCCGGCAATGCGCATTAGGCCACGCATGGGCCGGTAGTATGCCTGACACGGCGCTGCCGATATACTGAACGTTGAGTTTTGCCGCCTTCCCGGCGTCCAGCGGCGACTCTGTGCCAGCCCCTATCGCTGTCAACTGACTGACTACGATCGAATCCACATGCGGGCTCCCCCCGGTAATTGCGATCGCCAGCGCTGTCCTCATTGTCAGCGCGGCAGCGGCACCGAACGAAGATCCATTTGGCACGAAGGCTGCGGCAGACCACACCGCCGATGTAAACGCGGCGATCAGCGCACAGGTTCCGCGGGATGCGATGATCCCGCGCGATCGTTATCGCTGAACCGGAAGAGACGCTGCGGATCGAGCTCGGACAACTGCGAGATCCCCAGCATCGCCATATCGCGCTGAATCTCGTCGAACAACAGGCCTATGGCCCGATTGACGCCGGCGGCGCCGCCGATGGCCGCGGCGTAACCGAACGGGCGGCCGACGAAGACGAACTTCGCGCCGAGCGCCAGCGCCTTGAGCACGTCGGTGCCGCGGCGCACGCCGCTGTCCATCATCACCGGAATATCAGGGCACGCCGCGACGACGGCCGGCAGCATCCGCAACGGCGACACCGCGCCGTCGAGCTGGCGGCCGCCGTGGTTGGAAACGATGATGCCGTCGGCGCCCGCTTCCCGCGCCATGCGCGCGTCGTCCGGATCGAGTATGCCCTTGACGATCAGCGTTCCCTTCCACAGACGGCGTATCAACGCCAAGTGCGTCCAGTCGAGTTGTCCCCGCTCCGACCATTCGCGGACGACGCTCGGCGACAGAATCGGCGCCCCTCGGGTGGCAAAGTTGTTCTCGAAATGCGGCATGCCGTGGCGAACCAGCGTGCGCAGGAACGTGCCGAACAGCCATCGGGGACGCGTGATGCCGTCCCAGGCGAGACGAAGCGTCGGACGAAGCGGCGCGGAGAAGCCGGCCCGCAAATAGTTCTCGCGGTTGGGCGCAACCTGCGAATCGACCGTCACGACCAGCGTGCCGAATCCGGCTAGCGCCACGCGCTCGACCAGCGCGGTGATCTGTCGCGACGTCGCCCGGAAGATAGGCCTGAAACCACGTTTCGCCGCACTCGCGCGCCACATCCTCCAGGCGAATCAGCGACGAGCCGCTCATTATCATCGGAATCCTGGCCGCTGCCGCCGCGCGCGCCAGCACCAGATCGCCGCGATATGCATACAGCGCGGTGATGCCCATCGGCGCAATCCCGAACGGCGCAGCGTAGGTTCGACCGAAAAGCGAGGTCTGCTGCGAGCCTTTGGAAATATCGATCAGCACGCGCGGAACGAATCCGAATTCGCCGAATGCGCGGCGATTGTCGGACAAGGACGCATTGGTTTCGGCGGCGCCGGCGACGTAGCCGAATACCGGCCGCGGCAGATGCTTTCGCGCGGCTGCCTCGAAATCGTCGAGGCAAAGAATGCGCTTGAAGCGTCGGGTCATGAGTATCGTACGTCCGCCAGGCGCGCGGGCTGGTTTGGGAAGCCGGTATAATGAACTTGCATCAGGAGTTCGTACAACAGTCATTCCCCTTTTCGCTTTCTCGCATTCGTCGCCCGCCGGCGTAGCGTCCGGTTTCGGTCCTCGCCGGTCGACGATACAGAGTTGCTCCATCGATGGCCCGGACCGGATTCGCGCAACTTCCTTTGCATGGCGGCAAGGCGCCGCGCTATCTGTTCGAGCGGATGGTGCCGCTGTCTCGCGAGATCATCATTTTCGTCGCGCGCGAGTTCGGCCGCGAAGACGTATTGCGACGCCTGTCGGATCCCTATTGGTTCCAGGCATTCGGTTGCGTCCTGGGCTTCGACTGGCATTCCAGCGGACTCACCACCACCGTCTGCGGCGCGCTGAAGGAGGGCTTGCGCGACGTCGGCGCCGAGCTGGGCATATTCGTCGCCGGCGGCAAGGGCGCGACCTCGCGCAAGACCCCGGCGGAAATCACCGCCGCGTGCGAACGACTCGGCCGCGATCCCGCGCCGCTGGTTTACGCCAGCCGCATTTCGGCCAAGGTCGACAATTCGGCGGTGCAGGACGGCTATCAGCTCTACCATCATTCGTTCGTATTCACGGAAAAGGGGCAATGGTGCATCGTACAGCAGGGGATGAGCGACGAAACCTCGATGGCTCGCCGCTACCACTGGCTGTCCGACAACGTCCGGGACTACGTCAACGAGCCGCACGCGGCGATTTGCTGCGACACGGTCGCGCCGACATTGAACCTCGTCGCCGCCGAAAGCGCCGATGTGCGCGCTGCGTCGGCACTGCTCGCCGGACAGAAGCCCGAGCTGACGCTCGATGCGCTCGGTCATCTGCCGTCGCTCGACATGCCGCGACGGCACGAAGTGGCCGCCAGCGACATCAATCCGAAATACCTCGCGAAGGTGCTGTTACGGACTTACGAGAGGGCGCCCGTCGACTTCGAGTCCCTGCTGTCGATCGAGGGTGTCGGGGCCAAGACGCTGCGCGCGCTCGCGCTCACGTCGGAGCTGATTTACGGCACGCGCGCGAGCCAGAGCGATCCGGCGCGCTTTTCCTTCGCGCACGGCGGGAAGGATGGCACGCCCTACCCGGTCGACCGCCAGACCTACGACAAAACGATCGAAGTCATGCATAAGGCGCTCAACGGCGCCAGGATCGATCGCAACGAAAAAATCCACGCTTTTCGCCGGCTGGCTGCGTGGACCGGCTAAGGCGGCAGGCACACCGCGCCGCCAGGATGGCGGCACGAATTACAAAGTCGGGCGGGAACGAATTACAGCGACCCCGTCTCCAACCCGGTACTCAGCCGCTAACCCCTTGGCCTGCATGCAAGCTGACGTTTGGCACGGCCATTGCTCGATCCGATGCCGGGTTGCGACTCGTCGAATGCCCTTCCGTTGACCGGCGGCGGTCCCCCGGCGGCGTCGCCTCGATGGGAAATGCCGAGCCAACTGAACCGGAGGTCGATCATGGCGCCTCGAGCCCGCAAGGAAGCCGACGTGGCAAGCTCACCGAATCCGCTCAACGTGGATCCGATGGATCCTTCGATCGCGGAGCCCGGCGGCGATTCGATCGAGGATCGGGGCGACCCGATCGACGAAGATGCGAAGGGTGAGATCGGCAGCGAGCTTCGGCACCGGATGATCAGCGAGGCGGCGTACCAGCTCTACGCGGCGCGCGGGTATGTCGACGGGCTCGAGCTCGACGATTGGCTGCAGGCCGAAGCCGAGGTCGATCGCATTCTTGGCGGTCAGCGCGCAACGCACTAGAATCCGAACAGAAGATGCTGCTTTAGCCCCGGAAGGAGCAACTCCGATGGAACGAAAGAAGGCCAGCGATTTTCCTCCTGCGGTACTGAAACTCTTCGACGGTTACATCCACGGCATGATCAGCCGCCGTGAATTCCTGGACCGCGCGGCGAGATACGCAGTCGGCGGCTTCACCGCCGCGGCGATGCTGGAAAGCCTCACGCCCAACTACGCGCTGGCGCAGCAAGTGCCCAAGGACGACGCTCGCATCAAGGCGGAATATCTGACTTACGATTCGCCGCAGGGCTCGGGCAAGATACGCGGATATTTCGTTCGACCGTCGGGCGCGACCGGGAAGTTGCCGGGCGTCGTCGTCTATCACGAGAATCGCGGTCTCAATCCCTACATCGAGGACGTCGCGCGGCGGCTCGCGGTGGAGAATTTCGTCGCGTTCGCGCCCGACGCGCTGGCGCCGGTCGGCGGCTATCCCGGAGACGAGGAAAAAGCGGCGCAGCTATTCCGTCAGCTCGATGCCAAGAAACGGACCGAGGACCTGATCGCCGCCGCCGAGTTTTTGAAATCGCGTCCGGAATGCACGGGAAAGATCGGCGCGGTCGGATTTTGTTACGGCGGAGACATCGTCAACATCCTGGCGACGCGGATGCCGGATCTCGGGGCGGCGGTGCCGTTTTACGGACTCCAGCCGAGTGCAGACGACACCGCCAAAATCAAGGCGCCGTCTGCTTATTCATTACGCAGAACTCGACCAGCGCATCGATGCCGGCTGGCCGGCGTTCGAGGCGGCGCTGAAGGCGAACGGCGTCAAATATCAGATGTTCATGTACGCGGGCGCCAACCATGGCTTCCATAACGATACGACACCGCGTTACGACGAGGCCGCCGCGAAGCTGGCCTGGTCGCGCACGATTGCATTCTTCAAGGAAAACCTGAAAGCCTGAACGCGCACGCGTCAAACGACGCGTGCCCCCCCGCGCGGCATCCGCCGCGGTTGGTCGGTCGTTCTGGTTCTGTTCGACCATCGACACGTAGGGCTGGAACTTGCCGCTGGGATGCGGCGGAAAGTCGTCGACCAGCGCCAGCTCGAACGGGACCTCGCAGCCAAGGATTCCGCGCGCCATGCCGCGCACGCGTTCGAGGTCTTCGGGTCGCGGCCGCCCGCGCGGTTGAATATTGAGCCGGATCCCGCCGTCGGAGGCCTGCACGATCTGGTGCTGCGCTACCCAGGCTGATTCTCTCTCGGCCAGATGCACGGTAATGGCGTACGGATGGACACGGCGCCCTTCCGGCAGGCGCAGATACTCGACGCCGCGTCCCCGGATTTCGTGCAAGGTGGAAAACGGCTGGCCGCAGCCGCACGATTCGGCCCCGCGCATTGCAAGATCGCCGGTGCGGTAACGAACGAATGGCATCGTGTAGGAGTGCAGCGCCGTCGCAACGACTTCGCCAACCTCCCCCGGTTTGACCGCACGTCCGTCTTCGCCGACGATCTCGACGAGCACGTTGTCGTCGCAGACGTGATAGGCATTGCCGTTCGGACATTGCCATGCGAGCAGATTGAATTCGTGCGCGCCGTAAAAATCGATCAGCGGCGCCAGGAACGCGCCCTCGATCGTGGAACGCGCCGCCGCATCGAGGACCTCGCCTCCGCAAAGGATCAGCCGCGGCCGAATCCGGCGCGCGTCGTCCTGCATGCGGGCCGAAACGTGGCGCAGCGTCGAAGGGTAGCCGCATATGACGTCGGGCCGGTGTCGTAGCAGGTTCGCGACGAGCTCTTGCGCCGGCGCCAAACCGTCGAATCGTTGCTCACGATGGATGCCGATCGCCTGCCGGATCCGTCCAGGCCAGCGGCGCGGCGCGTGGTCGAGCGGAAGCTGGCTGAAGCGTGCGATGCGGTCGAAGGTACGCAGACCCGCTTCAGCGCACGCGCGCAAGCGAAAGAGATTCAGCAGATGCTCTTCGCGAGGCGCGCGATAGATGTTGAACGGCTTGCCCGATGACCCGCTGGTCGTGTGCCGCACCAGCCTTCGCACATCGGCGCCGTCGACCAGCGTCTCGGCCACCGGGCGGCCGCGCAAATCGTCCTTGCCGATTGTCGGCAAGGCTTCGATGTGCTCCATCGTCGCGACGTCAGCCGGCCCGAGCTTCGCCGATCGCCAATGCTCGCGGTACGCCGCAACATGTGCGCGGCAGTGCGGAAGCAGCACCCGCAGCTTGCGCAGCTGGAACTGACGCAAGGTTTCCGGATCGGCATGCATGTGCCGCCACATGCGGCGCAGCGTATCGGCATGCTCGAGGCCGAGGACGCTCCGGTGCGCGATCGTGCGGGCATCAAGGCAACGCCTGCCCGTCCGGAGGTCGCTTGCGCAACGTCCGTCGCAAGCGACATCCGCCTCGACACGATTACCTCCCCTGGGCCCGGGAACCGGAGCAGCGTGCCGCCGTTGTTGAACGCGAGGCCGTTGGCGCCAAACGGAGGCACGCCGGTGGTCGCCAGCAGCGGATCGGTCGCCCACGCGACCGCCGCGCCGCCCAAGGGCCCGGTGCGCCAGACGATGCCCTGGAACGAGTCCGAGATATAGACGTTGCCGGCACTGTCGAACGTCAGCGCGTTCAACCCCGACGTCGGGCCGATGTCGGTGAACACTTGCGACGCGCCCGACAGCGGATCGACGCTGAGCACTTTCCCCGCGCCGAAATCGGCGACCAGGAGTGCCTGCGTCGACGGATGGACGCCGAGCCCGAGCAGATGCGGGCTCGCGCCGTTGACGATAAGCTGACGCAGCAGCTTGCCGTGCGAATTGAACACGACGATCCGTCCGGGATCGGTGGACGTCGCGGGGGGCTCGGGAAACCCGAACGTCGAGACATAGACGTTGCCGCTCGCATCGACCGCGATCCCTTCAGGCGGCGTGGCACCCGCCGGCAGAGTCGCAAAGGTCGTGGCAGGGCTGCGGATCCACGCGATCGAAGGCAGCGAAACAAGCGCGAGCGCCAATAACACGGATAAGGCAAACAGGCGTTTCATCGATGGTCTCCTCCAGAGGGGCCGCGCCGTATGCTCGCGCATCCCGGCGGGCGAGTCGGCAATGCCGACGGTATGAGGACAGTCAGCTTGCGTGGCCGAAAGTTCATCGGTAGAGAGGGCCAATGAGGGGCCAATGAGGGCCAGCTCGCGCAAATGACAGCCGACAGGCAGCTCAAATCATCGGCGGATTCGGGCATGCCGGCAACACCGTCACGGGCCGACCGCTAGGTGTGCAGCGGACCGCCGGGAAAGACCGCGAGCCCGACGATGGCGGCAACGGCGACGATCACCGGCTCGGGCAGTTTTTTCACTTTCCAGACGAGTCCGACGGTGACCAGCGCAATCGCCGCGGTTGTCAGGTCGATGACCGATCGGCCTGCCAGGACGATGACCGCTCCGGTGATCGCGCCGATCGCAGCCGCGGTAACCCCCGCGACAAACGCCAACAACGCTGGACGCTTGCCGTACTTCTTGAAATACGGCGCCGGCAGGATCGTGAACAAATAGCACGGCAGGAAAGTACCGAGCGCGGCGACCACCGCACCGCTGAAGCCCGCGATCAGATAACCGATGAAACCCACGGTGATGACCACCGGCCCGGGCGTGATCATCGCAACGGCGACGGCATCGACGAACTGGCGCTCGGTCAGCCACGGGTGGTCGTGCACGACGCCGGCATAGAGAAAGGGAACGATCGCCAATCCGCTGCCGAACACGAACGCCCCGGCCTTGGCAAAGAACGCGCCGAGCTGGGCAAGCAGCGTCCAGTCGACGCCGGTAGCCAGTGCGCACGATGAGGTTCCCTGCGGATCGAGCGACAGCAGCGCGGGCGCGATATTCCCGCCGGTCCAGCGTTTCGGCGGCGCCCTGACGAGCCACACCAGAACGCCGGCGCCGAGGAACAGCCAGATGCTCTCCGACTGCGTCCAGACGGTGACGCCAGCGGCCACCAGATAGATCGCCCAGAGCAGCTTGTCGGCGCCGACATTCCTGACGGTCAGCTTGTACGCGCTGATCGCGATGATGCCGATCACCGCCGCGCCGACGCCGTAGAACGCGGCTTGCATCCACGGCAGGCCGCCGAAGCGAAGATACGCCCAGCCGATCGCCACCACCATCAGAAACGAAGGCAGCACGAAAGCGAAACCCGCCACGGTGGCGCCGACGACGCGGTAATGCACATAACCGAGATACATCCCCAGCTGCGCCGCCAGCGGCCCGGGCATCAGCTGCGCCAGCGTGAGCCCCTCGCGGTAGTCTTCGTCGGCGATCCAGCGCCGCGTCTCGACCAGATCGCGGTGCATGTAACCGACCAGCGCGACCGGCCCGCCGAAGCCGATGCTGCCCAGCTTCAGGAAATACATCGCAAGCTCGGAGAGCGAGTATGGCGCGCCTGCCGTCATCGAGATCTCCGCTTGCCGACCTGCCGAGCCGAAAGGAAAATGCGCGGGGTAAGCAAAAAGCCTAGAACGCCGCGCTCGCCGTCGTCAAGGGAGCGGCGCGAAGGCAGTCTCTCGCGGGCCAGATTCGCCGGAGCGCGCACGGCCAGCGGTCGACTGCCAAGCTCACCGCTTGTCATCCGCCGGCTTCGGCGCGGAAGTCACTGTTCGGTACCATACAAACTTGACATCGTGCGATGCGACGCAGATAAACTTGACGCTCGTCTAAGTCCGCGCGAGCTCAACCGACACGATGTCCACCGTCAGCGAGAACTTCGTCCCTTACGCCCACGCCGAAAAAGAGCTTTGCGACATCGTCGGGCCGTTGCTGGCCGACGTGATCAAGGAGGTCGAGCAGCGCAACGGGATCAAGATCAGGGAATTGCGGGTGACGATCGAGCCGCCGACGCCGAATGCGCTGTGGACCGGCGCAAACTGCGTGATCGTGCGCTAGCCCAGCATCCGGTCGTAGACGTTCTTGTTGATCCGATAGCAGGGGCACGACGCAGCCTCGAGGCCGCGCCGGTTGAGCACCGTCACCACGCCGCGCTTGTAACTGATCAGGTGTTGGCGCTGCAGAGCGCTCGCCGCCCCGGTGACGCCGACCCGGCGCACACCCAGCATCCATGCCAGGAATTCATGCGTGACGCTGAATGTCTCCGCGTGCGCGCGATCCTGGGTCATCAGCAGCCAGCGGGCGAGCCGTGCCTCAATCAAGTGGTAGCGCGTGCATGCCGCCGACTGCGCGAGTTGACTCATCAGCACATAAAGGTAGCGGTTCAGCGCCCGATGCAACGAGGGGCGTGCCGCGCATTCACGGCGGAAAGCATTGGCGCTCATGCGAAACGCCGGGCCGGCGCCCTGAACCAGCGCATGCAGCGGGGACTCGTCGATTCCCAGCACCAGCGAAACGCCATGCATGCCTTCGTCGCCGACGAGTCCCACTTCGAGGCTGGCTTCACCGGCGGCTTTGGTCACCAGCGAGACATAGCTGTCGATCGGGAAGTAGACGTTCCCGATGCGCTGGCCCGGCTCATCGAGCACCTGGCCGAAGCTGAGCTCGACTTCTTCGCAGCGCGCGATCAGCCCCTTGCGATCTTTCGCGGGCAGACCCGCGAGCAGACGATTTGCCGCGACGCCGCGGCCGGTGGGCACCATTGTGTTCTCCTACGATGTTGGGTCGAGCCCAACACGCGGCACAAGGCGCCCTGCTTAGCGAATCCCGATGACGTATGTTGTTTTAGCTGATTAGCCGATCAAGAGCCTTCGATTTTACGCCTTAAAGGCGCGCAATCGAATCCGGACAGGCTTTTTTCGCCCTGCCGATCAGAGGGTCAAGAGGCGCAACTCGCCCGAGAAAAGCGAGTTGCGACGATGAGCGGAGCGGGAGTTCAGTCGGCCGAATAAGCGCTCTTGATGCAGGTCGGGAACTCGGCGGCCGAGAGGCTGCGACACAGCTTGTCCATTTCAGCATACTTGGCGGCGAGCTGCGCCCGGCACGCCTCCAGCCCGGTGCCCTGGCGGCGATCACAGGCAGCGCGGTCTTCGCGGTAAGCCTGCACTTCGGTTGGCGGCAGTCGTTGCGGTTCCTCGGCGAATTTGTTCGCGGCCGCAGCGTTGTTGTCCGGCGGAACGGCCACGATGAATCCCTGCGCGGGCTCGGCCGACGTTGGTCACAGGCGGACCTGCGGTGACATCGGCGCAGACGAGCGCCTGCGAACACGGCCAGCGCGACCAACATCAGGCTTCGGGTCGATGTGCGATTCATGACCATCTCCTTTCCAAGCCTCGGCGGCGATTGCTATGCACTCGATCGTGTGCCCAAAGCGGTATCGCCGCCATCGGCGCCTGTCTGTTTCGTACCGCCGACTACGGCGCGATCGGCCTAGGCGGAGGTCCTACGTGACCAGGGAACGCGAATCGCCGCCGCTCCTACGCGCGAATCAGAAGTCGTCCGATACTCGCGAGGTGCGATTTCAGCGGATAGTGAGTTGGGTAACTTGCGGGGAGGAGGTGCGCTTGATCGGCGCAAAAAGCCAAACTTCGATGGAGACCTCGATGACCACTCACCCTTACCGAATCCTGCTGGGCGCGAGCCTGGCACTGCTCGTCGGCGCAGCCGGCGCGCAAAATGCGCCGGACAACAACTCGCGCATGCCGGCGGCAAAAGGCGCGATCACGACGATGCCGGCGCAGCCTTCGGAGCAGCCGACCGACAAGATGGCGGCAGATCCGAACGCTACCTCGCAAGGCACGGCAGCGCCGAAGTCCGATGCGACACAGCCCGCGGCGGCCCACCGCACGCATAAGTCAGCTCCTCGTCAGCAAGAAACCGTGTCGCCCGAGGAGAAAAGCTACCGTGAGGCACTTGCGCCAATGCGTGCAGGAGCGCAACGAGTCGCAGCGCGACGCCTGTATCGACAACGCGATCGGCCAGCACCAACCGAACGGCTGACACGCTTCGGATTACGAAAGAAACCCCGCTGCTGCGGGGTTTTTTACAAAAGCACACGTGCCGCCGGGTTTCAGGCCGGGCGGCCGCCTCGCCGGTCAGCGTGCCGCTTTGATAATCGCGCACCGCCTGCTCGATTTCCTCGCGCGTATTCATCACGAACGGTCCGTACTGCACGATCGGCTCGAGCAGCGGCCGGCCGGCGAGCAGGATGACCCTGCCACCGTCGGGTCCGCCGGAGAATTCGACCTCGTCACCCTCCGATAGAATCCCCGCATGGTGTGTCGCGAGAATCTTCTGCGTGCCCTCCGCGCCGACAGCGACCGATCCCTCGAACGGGTAGATGAAGGCATGGTGACCGGCTGGCAGCGCATGGCGAAACCTCGCGCCCGCCGGAAGCTCGACGTCGAAGTACAGCGGATCGGTCGACAGTCCCTGGATCGGGCCGGGCGTGCGCTTGCCTTCGCTGTCCAGCGTTCCGGCGATGACCTTGACCCTTCCGCCGCCGGTCAGCTCGACCACCGGAATTTCGTTCGACTGGATGTCGCGGTAGCCGGCGGCCTTCATTTTTTCCTTGGCCGGAAGATTGATCCAGAGCTGAAACCCGCGCATCCGGCCAGCTTCCTGCTGCGGCATTTCGGAATGGATGATGCCGCGGCCCGCGCTCATCCACTGCACGCCGCCGGCTTTCAGATCGCCGGTGTTGCCGAGGTGATCCTGGTGGCGCATGTGCCCGTCGAGCATATAGGTCACCGTCTCGAAGCCGCGATGCGGATGCGCGGGGAAGCCGGCGATATAGTCGTCGGGATTTTCGGTCGAGAAATGATCGAGCATCAGGAAAGGATCGAGGCGGGCCCAGTTCGATTGGCCGAGGCTGCGCTGAAGCTTGACGCCGGCGCCGTCCGAGGTGGGAATGGCTTCGATGACGCGCTGCAGGGTGCGAGTAGGCATGGTCGTGGTCTCCTGAACCGCAGATATGGGGGCAGCAACGCCGACGTCAAGTGCCACACCGCGCTCCTGCCCGCCTTCACGGTACCATTGGGTGATGACTCGATCGACCGTGTGGCGGCTGGTACCGGCGCTGGGGCTTACACAGATCGTCTCATGGGGCACGCTCTACTACTCGATCGCCGTACTCGGCGCCAGCATGCGCGAGGAGCTCGGCATTTCGGCAGCGATGCTCTTCGGAGCCTATTCGCTGGCGCTGCTGATCTCCGCGCTGACCGCGCCTTTCGTGGGCCGGGCCATCGATCGCCATGGCGGCCGCGCCGTCATGAGCGCCGGATCGGTCGTCGCCGCGCTCGCGCTGTTCCTGATCGCGCACGTGCACTCGACGATCGCGCTCTTTCTCGCCTGGTCGGTCGCCGGCGTCGCGATGGCGATGACGATGTACGACGCCGCCTTCGCCACGCTGTCGCAGCATTCGGGCACCCGCTATCGCAAGGCGCTGACCGCGCTGACCTTGATGGGCGGCCTGGCGAGCACCGCGTTCTGGCCGGCATCGCTCAAAGGGCTGGAGTGGTTCGGCTGGCGCGATACGCTGCTGATTTTCGCCGCGCTCGAAATCGCCCTCTGCCTGCCGCTGCATCTGCTCTTCATTCCGCCGAGCACCGGCGCGGTCGATCACGGCAAAGCGGGTGCGGCGGAAGGGCGCGGCAGTCCTCCCTCGGCCAAGCGCCGCGCGGCTTTCGTCTGGCTGGCGATCGCGTTCGCGTTCAACGGCTTTATCGTCTCGGTATTGACCGTGCATCTGATCACCATCCTGCAGGGCAAGGGCCTGACCCTTGCCACGGCGGTGTGGGTCGGCACGTTCTTCGGCCCGATGCAAGTCGCCGGGCGCTTGCTCGAATTTGCGATCGGCCGGCGCTTCGCCTCGCGCTCGATCGGCATGGCCGCGCTGTCGCTGCTCGTCGTCGCGGTCGTCGTGCTGCTTGCGCTGAACGGACAGGTCGCGCTGGCGCTGCTGTTCGCCGTTCTGTTCGGCGGCAGCAACGGCGTGGTCACGATCGTCCGCGGCACCGTGCCGGCCGAATTGTTCGGCCGCGCCGGGTATGGAGGGACGCTAGGCAATCTGGCCGCGCCGGCGCTGTTCGCGCGGGCGATCGCCCCGTTCGCCTTCGCGCCGCTCGCCGTCGCGGAATCGGCGATGGTCGGCGGGCTTGCTCGTGCTGCTTGCAATGGCGGCGCTGTCGGTCGCGAGTTTCGGCTTTGCCGTGAAGCGAGGCTAGGAACGTCGGTCGCCGCTCGGCCTTCAACACCCTGCTCGATGATGACGGCAGACTCGGCGCGTTGCGCTCGGCTATGATCCGGTTGTCCAGCGAATTTCCCGCATAAAGGCGCGACCGCATGATCGCGAAAGACCTTCCGTATCTTCCGCTGACCGAACTGTCGCGCCGCCTGAGCGCCGGGGAAACGTCATCGCACGACATCGTCGCCGCCTGCATCGAGCGAATTGCGGCGCTCGATGGACACGCGCATGCGTTCATCGAGGTCTATCGCGAAGCCGCGCTCGATGGCGCGGCCGCAGCCGATCTGGAGCGCAAGGCGGGGCTGGGCCGCGGCCCGCTGCACGGACTGCCGATCGCGCTGAAGGATCTGCTGCACGTCAAGGACCGGGTGACGACCGCGGGCTCGAAGAGCTGGCACGGACGGGTGGCGACCGAAACTGCCACCGCGGTCGAGAGGCTCCTCGCCGCAGGGATGATTCCGCTCGGCAAGACGCACATGGTCGAATTCGCTTTCGGCGGGTGGGGGCGCAACGAGCCGATGGGCGCGCCGTGGAATCCGTGGGACACGCGCGTCCACCGCGTCGCCGGTGGCTCGAGCAGCGGGTCTGCAGTCGCGGTCGCCGCGGGCCTGGCGCCCGCCGCGATCGGCTCGGACACCGGCGGATCGATACGCATCCCCGCAGCACTCTGCGGGTTGACCGGCCTGAAGCCGACTTACGGCACGATCAGCCTCGCCGGCGTCGTGCCGCTGGCGACGACGCTCGATTCGCTCGGGCCGCTGGCGCGCACCGTCGAGGACGCCGCGCTGCTGACCGCCGCAATGGCCGGCCCGGATCCGCGCGACGCGGCCACGCTGAACCTGCCGCGGCTCGATTTCGACGCGGTGCTGAGAGGCGCGCCGGATGCGCGCCGCCTGCGCATCACGGCGCTGCCGGCCGAGCAGCTGCCGCCCGATACGCTGCCGGATGTGGCGCGCGCCTTGCAGCAGGCAATCGCCGTGCTGCGCGAGCACGGCGCGCTGGTCGACGAAGTCGCCGTGCCCGATCGACTTCGAGGACCTGATGGTGCGTAACGGCAGGATCATCGCCGCTGAGGCGTGGGCGCTGCACCGCGACTACATCGAAGACCCCAAGCTGCCGATCGACCCGTGGGTGCGCAAGCGCACGATCGGCGGCAAGGCGATCAGCGCCGCCGACTATATCGAGGAGCTGGCCCGGCGCAAGCGCGCCGCCGCCGCGTTCGCCGAATGGATGCGCGGCCGCGACGTCCTGCTGACGCCGACTCTGCCGATCACCGCCACGGCGGTCGACGAAGTCGACGAGGTGGCCACACCGCTCGCCACGTTCACACGGGTCGCCAATTACCTCGGAATCTGCGCGTTGTCGCTGCCGGCCGGCATGTCGGCGGACGGGCTCCCGGTCGCGGTGCAGCTGCTTGGCGCGCCATTCGCCGAAGCGACGCTGATCCGCGCCGGCCGCGCATTCCAGCAGGCCACCGACTGGCATCTGCAGCGCGCGGATCTCTCCGCGTGGGAGAAGCGCGCTGCCGCGCGACCGCCGCTAGCTTCGAAAGGCTCGGCGCACAAGCGTGGTGCCCTGCAACACCCCCGTTGCATGGCAATAGTGCAGGCGCGAGACCCTTCCAGCGACGATGATTGCGGCAAGTCCCTGTTATTTGGCATATTCGTCGATCGGCCTCGACTGGCACGCGGCTTGCGACCAAAGAATGCATGGAGATGCGCTGGTGGCCGGGAGCGCGATGACTGCCGATGGACTCGAGCGTTCGATCCGGCTCGCCGCCGCGGCCGCATTGCTCGCGTTTTTCGCGCGTCGCCGCGGCAAATCACCGCTCGAGTCGCAGATCGACCGCACGGCGCGTCCGGACCCGCATTGCGACCGAGGAGTCGCGCCAGGGTCCGGCGACCATCGCCGGCATCAGCCTTGGGCCGATCTCCTCTGGTCGTTCGTCATTTTGCTCTTGCTGACCATCGTCGCGTACACCGCATTGCACGGGGCCGACGTCCTCGCCGAGCTGGACGATCTCGGTCTGGTTCCCGGCGCGTACTAGGCGCGCCCGGCAAACGACTTTAGAGCGCCAGCGCTATCCGCGTGCCCTGATCGATCGCGCGCTTGGCGTCGAGCTCCACGGCGACGTCCGCGCCGCCGATCAACCTGGGGCGGATGCCCGCCGCTTCGAGCGCGGCGACCAGATCGCGGCGCGGCTCTTGTCCGGCGCAAATGACGATCGTGTCCACATCGAGCGATTGCGGCTCGCCGTCGACGCGGATATGCAGTCCGGCGTCGTCGATCCTGTCGTACTCGACGCCGGCGATCATCACTACCCCGCGGCGCTTGAGCAGCGTGCGCCGGATCCAGCCGGTCGTCTTGGCCAGACCCGCACCGACTTTGCTTTGCTTGCGCTGCAGCAGCCATACCTGCCGCGGCGGCGGCGGCTCGTGCGCAGGCTTGAGGCCGCCGCGCGCACCGTAGCCGGCATCGATGCCCCATTCGTCGCGAAATGCGGCGATCGCCGGATCGTCGGCGCCTCCGTCGCTCAAATGGCCGTCGGCCGGCTCGCCGGCGGTGAGCAGCTCCGCGACGTCGAAGCCGATGCCGCCGGCGCCGATGATCGCGACGCGTCGCCCCGGCTTGCGTCGCCCTTCGACAACATCGACATAGCTCGCGACCTTGGCATGCCCGATGCCCGGGAATCGCCGGCGTTCTCGGCAGGACGCCGGAAGCCAGAATCACTTCGTCGTAGCCGTGCAGGTCCTGCCGCGACGGCGCGATGATCGAGCCTCAGCTTGACGCCGGCTTTCGCCAACCGCACGCGAAAATAGCGCAGCGTCTCGGCGAATTCCTCCTTGCCCGGAATGCGGCGCGCGAGATTGAACTGGCCGCCGATTTCCGCCGCGGCATCGAACAGGCTCACGTCGTGGCCGCGCTCGGCGGCGGTCAACGCGCAGGCCATGCCAGCCGGACCAGCGCCCACGACGGCGACCTTGCGCCTGGCCGCGGCCGGCGTGAAGACCAGCTCGGTCTCGCGACACGCGTACGGATTGACCAGGCAAGTCGCCGTCTGCCGCTCGAATATCTGGTCGAGGCACGCCTGGTTGCATCCGATGCAGGTATTGATTTCGTCGGCGCGTCCGTGCGCCGCCTTGGCGACAAAGTCGGCGTCGGCGAGGAATGGACGCGCCATCGAGACCATGTCGGCGTCACCGCGCGCGAGCACCGCTTCGGCGGTGGCGGGATCGTTGATGCGGTTGGTCGTGATCAACGGAATTTTCACCGCGCCCTTCAGCCGCCGCGTCACCCAGGCGAATGCGGCGCGCGGCACCATCGTCGCAATCGTCGGGATCCGCGCCTCGTGCCAGCCGATGCCGGTGTTGATGATCGTCGCACCGGCGGCTTCGACCGCCTGCGCCAGCGCGACGACCTCGTCCCACGAGCTGCCGCCTTCGACCAGATCCAGCATCGACAGGCGGTAGATGATGATGAAGTTCGGGCCGACCGCTTCGCGGGTACGACGCACGATCGCGACCGGGAAGCGAATGCGGTTGAGAAACGAGCCGCCCCAGTCGTCGTCGCGCAGATTCGTCTGCGGCGCGACGAACTGGTTGATCAGGTAGCCCTCCGAGCCCATGATCTCGACGCCGTCGTAGCCGGCGCGCTGCGCGAGCGCCGCGCAGCGCGCATAGGCCGCGATGGTCCGGCGCACGCCCCAGCCGGTGAGCGCACGCGGCCGAAACGGCGTGATCGGCGACTTCAGTGCCGACGGCGCGACGGCAAGCGGGTGGTAGGAGTAGCGGCCGCCGTGCAGGATCTGCATCGCGATCCTGCCGCCGGCAGCGTGGACGGCTTCGGTGACCGTGCGGTGCTTCGCGACCTGCCAGGCGAACGAAAGCTGCGAATGGTGCGGATCGATCCGTCCCGCTGAAATTCGGCGCGATGCCTCCGGTGACGATCAGCCCGACGCCGCCCCGGGCGCGCGCAGCGTAGAAAGCGGCGAGCTTGGCGAAGCCGTTCGGCGCCTCTTCGAGCCCGGTATGCATCGAGCCCATCAGCACGCGGTTCTTCAGCGTGGTGAATCCGAGCGGGAGCGGAGCCAGCAGATGCGGGTAGGGAGCCATGGATGCCGGTCACGACGCGCCATGCGCGCCGTCAAGGCCGACAGCGTAATCGATTAGCCGCCGCTTGCGAAAACCGTCGGTGCGGCGTCAGGCCGGAACGACCGGCACCAATGCTCGCATCGTCATCCCGGCGCAGGCCGGGATCCAAGTTGGTCGCTACCGGAAATCGCTGCTTGGACCCCGGCTCAGTTACCACAATAAGCCGGGGCTAATACGCACACGACGCGGCGCAGCAGCCCCGGGTCGCGCGCGGCGCGCGTCCAGACCCTGACCACCGCATCCACGCAGCAATACGGAACCTGAACGGGTGCGCGCGCGCGGCCAGCGACGTATTGCTACTGTTATGCCTACTTCAAGGCCTCACCGATGACAGCCAAACGATCACCCTTCCACAAATCCCGGCCCCGCGACAGGACGCGCCTGGCGCAGCCTGATCGCGGCTGCGCTTGCCCTGGCGGTCGGGTGGGGCGGCATCGTGTACGCCGCCAACAACAGCGTGCAGGGCGCCAAGAAGGATGAGGGCGGCTTCGACGGCGATGCGCCGACCGCGATCCTGATCGAAGCCTAGAGCGGCAGCGTGCTGTTCGAGAAGAACGCCGACGAGTTGCGCGCGCCGTCCAGCATGATGAAGCTGATGACCGTCGAGGTGGTCTTCCACGCCATCAAGCAGGGCGAGGTCAAGCTGACCGACGAATATCGTCGTCAGCGAAAACGCCTGGCGCAAGGGCGGCGCGCCGTCCGGCGGTTCGACCATGTTCGCGGCGATCCACAGCCGGGTGTCGGTCGACGATCTGCTGCACGGCGCGATCATCCAGAGCGGCAACGATGCCTGCATGGTGCTGGCGGAGGGCATCGCCGGCAATGAGCGCGCCTTCGCCGCGACATGATGACCAAGCGGGCGCGCGAACTCGGCATGCCGCAATCGACCTTCGCCAATTCCAACGGCCTGCCCGATCCCGGCAACAAGATGACCGTGCGCGAGCTCGCCAAGCTCGCGCGCCACATCATCCGGACCTATCCGGAATTCTACAAGTTGTTCGGCGAGACGGAATTCACCTGGAACAAGATCCGGCAGCAGAACCGCAATCCGCTGCTGAACTCGATGGAAGGCGCCGACGGGCTCAAGACCGGCTACACCAAGGAGGGCGGTTACGGCATGGTCGGCTCCGCCGTGCAGAACGGCATGCGGCTGATCGTCGTCGTCAACGGCCTCGAAGATCCCGACGACCGCGCCGCCGAAGCCAAGAAAATGCTGGAATGGGGATTTCGCAATTTCGAAGCGCGAACCCTGTTCGCGCGCACAGCAGCCGATCGGCTACGCCAAGGTGTTCGGCGGCGACAGCCGCTCGGTTAAGCTCGCCAGCTCCGAACCGATCAAGGTGATGGTGCAGAAGAACGGCAACGACAAGCTGATCGCGCGCATCGTCTATACCGGGCCGGTGCGGGCGCCGGTTGAAGCCGGGCAGCCGATCGGCGTCGTCAGGGTTTGGCGCGGCGCCAACGTCGCCGTGGAGACGCCGGTTTATGCGGCGGAAACCGTCGGCAGGGGATCGACGATGCGGCGCGCGATCGATGGCGCGAGCGAACTCGTCATCGGCATGTTCCGCGCCGGCGCCGAGAAGCTCTGACGATGGCCGAGGCAGCGGTCAAAAGAGCTCCCGGGCGCGGACGCTTCATCACCTTTGAAGGCGGCGAGGGGTCCGGCAAATCCACCCAGATCAGAATGCTGGCCGAACGTCTCGACGCCGCAAAGTTGCGTACCATCGTCACGCGCGAGCCCGGCGGATCGCCGGGCGCCGAAATCATCCGCCATCTGGTGCTGTCCGGCATGGGCAAGCTGCTCGGGCCCGGACGCGGAAACGTTGCTGTTTGCGGCCGCGCGCGACGATCATGTGCGCACCGTCATCAAGCCGGCGCTGGAGCAGGGCATATGGGTGCTGTGCGACCGCTTTTCGGATTCGACCCGCGCCTATCAGGGCAGCCTGGGCAAGGTCGCGCCCGCCGTTCTGAATGCGATGGAGCGGGTCACCATCGGCGATCTCAAGCCCGACCTGACCTTCATTCTCGATGTTCCGGTCGAGGTCGGCATGACAGCGCGCGGCCGCTCGCCGCGGCAGCGGTGCGCCGGACCGGTTCGAGGCGGAGGACGTCAGGTTTCACCAGGAACTGCGCGACGCCTACCGGCAGATCGCCGCCGAGCGACCCGCAGCGCTGCGTGCTGATCGACGCCAACGCCGACGCCGACACGGTCGCCGCGAGCATGTGGGCCGCATTGCGCGATCGTTTCTTCGCGGCAGACGCCGGCAACGTGGCCAATCCCGCATGAGCGCCCGTCAGGTCGAACCGCAAATCGCGGCCGTTCATCCGCGCGAAACCACCGCGTTGTTCGGTCATCGCGAGGCCGAGCTGGCGTTGCTCAACGCCTATCGCAGCGGGCGCATTCCGCATGCCTGGCTGATCGGCGGGCGCGCAGGGCATCGGCAAGGCGACGCTGGCCTATCGCATGGCGCGCTTCGTGCTCGCGCATCGCGATCCCGCAGGCCGCCGACGTGCAGCGCGCCGAGACGCTTGAGGTCGATCCGTCCGATCCGGTCGCGCGCCATGTCGCGGCCGGCGCCCATGGCGGCCTGCTGACGCTGGAACGCACGCCCAACGACAAGGGCGTGATGCGCACGGTCATCACCGTCGATCAGACCCGGGAGACGATCGCGTTTTTCGGCTCGACCGCGGCGGTGGAGGGCTGGCGGGTCTGCATCGTCGATACCGTCGACGAACTCAATCCCAATGCGGCCAACGCGCTGCTGAAGGTTCTCGAGGAGCCGCCGCGGCAATCGCTGTTTCTTCTCGTCAGCCATGCGCCGGCGCGGGTGCTGCCGACGATCCAGTCGCGCTGCCGCAAACTGCCGTTGCGGCCGCTCGCGACCGCACGACGTCATCGGCGCCGCCGCGCAAGCGGCCGCAGATATCGCGACCGACGATCCCGCGCTGCGCGGAGGCGGCCGAAGCGGCCGAGGGCAGCGTCGCGCGCGCGCTGACGCTGATTGGCGGCGATGCCCTGAAACTTCATCAGCGGACCGCGGCGCTGCTGGCGACGCCTGCCGCAGGTCGATCCGCGCGAACTTCATGCGCTGGGCGACGCGCTCGGCGGCAGCGACCGCGTGGCGCTTGCGGCCTTCATCGACAGCGTCGACCGCTGGGTCAGCGAGCGGCTGCGCACCGACGACGCCAATGCCAATGCGAACTTCCCCGCCTTGCACGGCTGGCGGAGGTGTGGGAAAAGATCAACCGCGCCGCGCGCGACACCGCAGACCTACAATCTTGAGCGAAAACCGCTGGTTTTCTCGGTGTTCGGGCTGCTTGCGGAAGCAACGCGGTAAGCGCTCCGCTGGTCGATCATCTCCAGCAATCTCTGTTTGAGCGATAAAGGAATTCGTGGTGGCGCACGCCTAAGAAAAAAACCGTCAAAAAGCCGAAGGCGAAGAAGGCTCGCAAATCGCCGCGCGCCGCGCACCACCAAAGCCGCGGCGTCGAAAAAGCGCAGCGAAGAAAAGCAAGCGGCGAAGAAGCGCCAAGCCAGCGAAGAAGGCCGCAAAGAACCGCTTGCGAAGAAGGCTGCGCAAGAAGGCGGCGAAGAAAGCCGCCAAGAAAACAGCCGGCGAAAAAAGCCAGCGCAAGATCGAAGCAAGCAGCGTCGCGCGAGCAAGGCGTCGGCTGCCAAAAACGCAAGGCCGGCCAGCACGGCAAAGCGCAAGGCCGCGTCGCACCGCGAAGTCGCCGAGCCCGCGCCGACAACGCAAACTCTTACTACATCACCACCGCGATCGCCTATCCGAACGGCGCGCCGCATATCGGTCACGCCTATGAGGCGATCGCGACCGATGCGCTGGCGCGCTTTCAGCGGCTCGACGGCAAGGACGTGTTCTTCCTCACCGGCACCGACGAGCACGGCCAGAAGATGGTGCAGACCGCGGAAGCCGAAAAGCTGCCGACGATGGAACTCGCGACCCGCAACGCGCAGCGGTTCAAGGAAATGGACGAGCGCCTCAACGTCTCGTTCGACCGCTTCATCCGCACCACGGAACCGAGCAGCACCATCGCTCCAGTCCAGGAAATCTGGAAGCGCATGGCCGCCAATGGCGACATCTATCTCGACAGCTATGCCGGCTGGTATTCGGTGCGCGACGAAGCCTATTACGCCGAGGACGAAACCGTCGTCGGCGAGGACAAGGTGCGGCGCGGGCCGCAGGGCACGCCGGTCGAGTGGGTCGAGGAGAAGAGCTATTTCTTCAAGCTGTCCGCCTATCAGGACAGGCTGCTGGCGCTGTACGACGACCAGCCGGATTTCATCGGCCCGGACTCGCGCAGAACGAGGTCGTCAGCTTCGTCAAAGGCGGGTTGAGGGATCTGTCGATCTCGCGCACCACCTTCGACTGGGGCGTCAAGGTGCCCGAGCGATCCCGAGCACGTGATGTATGTCTGGGTCGATGCGCTGACCAATTACATCACCGGCGTCGGCTTTCCCGACGAGAGCGACGCGAACTGGCGCTACTGGCCGGCCGACGTGCACATCATCGGCAAGGACATCATCCGCTTTCACGCGGTGTACTGGCCGGCGTTCCTGATGTCGGCGGGCATTCCGGTGCAGAAGCGCGTCTATGCCCACGGCTTCCTGTTCAACCGCGGCGAGAAGATGTCGAAGTCGGTCGGCAACGTCGTCGATCCCTTCAATCTCGCCGATCAATACGGCGTCGATCAGGTGCGCTATTTCTTCCTGCGCGAGGTGCCGTTCGGGCAGGACGGCAACTACAATCACGAGGCCATCGTCGCGCGCATCAATGCCGATCTCGCCAACGATCTCGGCAATCTCGCGCAGCGCTCGCTGTCGATGATCGCAAAGCAGCTTGACGGCGTGCTGCCGGAGCCCGGCGAATTCAGCGACAACGACAAGGCGATCCTGGCGCAGGCCGACGGCATGATCGCGCTGGCGCGAACGGCGATGGCGACCCAGCAGATTCATCAGGCGCTCAATGCGGTCTGGGCCGTGGTCGCGGAGGCCAACCGCTATTTCGCGGGCGAGGCGCCGTGGGCGCTGGCCAAGACCGATCCGGCGCGGCAGCGGACGGTGCTGTACGTGACCGCCGAAGTGGTCCGCCAGATCGCCATTCTGGCGCAGCCGGTGATGCCGGAATCGTCTGGCAAAGATGCTCGACATCCTCGGCATTCCCGCGCGATCGACGCGAAATTTCGCGGTCGCTGGGCGGCGCGACGCGGATCAAGCCGGGCACCGCGCTGCCGGCGCCGGCGCCGGTGTTTCCGCGCTATGTCGAACCGACCGCGGCCTGAACGGTTGGAAAGCCGATGCTCGTCGACAGCCACTGCCATCTCGATTTTCCGGATTTCGCCGACGATCTCGACGGCATCGTCGCGCGCGCGGAGGCCGGCGGGATCGGGCGCATCGTCACGATCTCGACGCGGGTGAGGCGGCTTGGCGGGCTGCTCGCGATCGCGGAGCGGTTTCCGAACGTCTATTGCTCGGTCGGCACCCATCCGCATCACGCCGATGAGGAGGACGGCATTCCCGCCGACGAACTGATCGCGCTGACGCAGCATCCCAAGGTCGTGGCGCTGGGCGAGGCGGGGCTGGATAATTTCTACGAGCACGGCTCGCCGCGAAGCGCAGGAGCGCGGCTTTCGCGCCCATATCGCCGCCGCCCGCGCCACCGGCCTGCCGCTGGTGATCCATACCCGCGACGCCGACGAGGATTGCGGCCGCATCCTCGAAGAGGAAATGGCCAAGGGAGCGTTTCGCGCCGTGCTGCATTGCTACACCGGCGGGCGCGAGCTGGCGATGAAGGCGATCTCGCTCGGGCTTGTCGATTTCGTTCACGGGAATTCTGACCTTCAAGAAATCGCAGGCCTTGCGCGATCTCGCCGCCGAACTGCCGGCCGATCGCATCATGGTCGAGACCGACGCGCCATATCTGGCGCCCGGCAAATTTCGCGGCAAGCGCAACGAGCCGTCCTACGTCGTCGAAATCGCCAAGGTGCTGGCGGAGACGCGCGGGCGTTTCGCTGCGACGAGATTTCGCGGCAGACCACGGAGAATTTCTTCCGGCTGTTCACCAAAGTGCCGCCGCCGGAAAGCCGCGGCATGACGCTGACGCTGACAATTCTCGGCTGCGGATCCTCCGCCGGCGTTCCGCGTCCGGCGCTGGGCTGGGGCGCCTGCGATCCCAACAATCCCAAGAACCGCCGCCGCCGCTGCTCGCTGCTGGTCGAGCGGGCGTCGGAGCAGCGGCATCACGCGGGTCGTGATCGATACCTCGCCCGACCTGCGCGAGCAGTTGATCGACGCCAATGTCGATCACATCGACGCGGTGTTTCTGACCCACGAACACGCCGACCAGACCCACGGGATCGACGATCTCCGCTCGGTCGTGCTGCATCAGCGCCGGCGCATTCCGGTCTATCTGAATCAAGTCGACCGCCGAGGATATCCTGCTGCGGTTTTCCTATTGCTTCGTCTCGCCGCCGGGCAGCGACTATCCGCCGATCCTGGACCGCCATGCGATCGAGGCCGGCGAAAGCCGGACCATCGAAGGGAAGGGCGGTCCGGTGACGCTGTCGGCCTTCATCCTGCAGCACGGCAATATTCCGGCGCTGGGCTACCGGATCGGCGACGCCGCCTATACGCCCGACGTCAGCGACATCCCGCCCGAGAGCTGGCCGCGTCTGGAAAATCTCGATCTCTGGATCATCGACGGGCTGCGCTATGCGCCGCATCCCAGCCATTTCAGCGTCAACGATGCGCTGTCCTGGATCGACCGCTTCAAGCCGCGCCGCGCCGTCATCACCAACATGCATTCCGATCTGGATTACGAGGTGCTGCGCCAGAGCCTGCCGCCGGGCGTCATCCCGGCCTATGACGGCATGCGGCTGACGCTGCGGGCATTGGTGTCATCACGCGGCAGCAATGCCGACAAAGAAGCTTCGGAGGAACTGCTGGCGGATGGCGTAGTGGGTCTTCAGCGCCACGATACCTCAGGCTGAGATCGCCTTCGCCGAATCGACCTGATTGCGCAGCATGAATTTCTGGATTTTGCCGGTGGAGGTCTTCGGAATGGGCCCGAACACCACGGCCTTCGGCGTCTTGAAGCCCGGACATCTGGCCGCGGCAAAACGCGATGATCTCGGCTTCGGTCGCGTGCGCGTCGTCCTTCAATTCGATGAAGGCGCAGGGCACTTCGCCCCATTTCGATCGGGTTTTGCGACCACGGCCGCGAACAGCACCGCCGGATGCTTGTAGAGCACGTCCTCGACCTCGACCGAGGAGATGTTCTCGCCGCCGGAAATGATGATGTCCTTGGAGCGGTCCTTGATGATGACATAGCCATGCTCGTCGAGCACGCCGAGATCGCCGGTATGGAACCAGCCGCCGGCAAAGGCCTCCCGGGTGGCCTTCTCGTTCTTGAGATAGCCCTTCATCACGATATTGCCGCGGAACATGACTTCGCCGATGGTCTCGCCGTCGCGCGGCACCGGCCGCATGGTTTCGGGATCGATCACGGTGACGGCTTCCTGCAGCGGGTAGGGCACGCCCTGCCGGCGCTTGAGTTGCGCGCGTTGGTCGGCGGGCAGGTCGTCCCAGCCCGGCTGTTCCGCGCAGACCGAGGCGGGACCATAGACTTCGGTCAGGCCATAGACATGGGTCAGCTTGATCCCGATGCTTTCGGCGCCTTCGAGCACGGCGACCGGCGGTGCCGCGCCCGCGATCAGTCCGACGACCGGCCGCGCGGCCTTGCCCTTCGGCGCATCGGGCGCGTTGATCAGCGTGTTATAGACGATCGGCGCGCCGCACATGTGGGTGACGCCGTGCTTTTTGATCAGCTCGAAAATCCTTGGCGGGATCGACCTTGCGCAGGCAGACGTTGATGCCGGCCGATCGCCGCGATGGTCCAGGGAAAGCACCAGCCGTTGCAGTGGAACATCGGCAGGGTCCAGAGATAGACCGGATGCTGGCCGAGTTGGCCGGCGAGGATGTTGCTGACGGCGTTAAGATAGGCGCCGCGATGATGGGTCACCACGCCCTTGGGATTGCCCGTGGTTCCCGAGGTATAGCTGAGCGCGATCGCATCCCATTCGTCCGGCGGCAGCCGCGCGGCGAAACTCGGATCGCCCTGCGACAGCGCGTCCTCGTATTCGATCTCGCCGATCCGTTTGCCGCCGGCGAAAGCCGCATCGTCGACGTCGATGACGAACGGCTTCGGGCCCTTCATCAGCGTCAGCGCCTCGGCGATCACGCCGGAAAATTCCGGATCGACCAGGAGGATCTTGGCGCCGCCATGATCGAGCTTGAAGGCGATTGAGGCGGCATCGAGCCGGATGTTGAGCGCGTTGAGCACCGCGCCGGCCATCGGCACCGCAAAATGCACTTCGTTCATGGCGGGGATGTTCGGCAGCATCGCCGCGACCGTATCGCCATCGCCGATGTTCCGGCCTGCGAGGAAAGACGCAAAGCGCCGGCAGCGCGCATAGGTCTGCGCCCAGGTGAAGACGCGGCCCTCGTAGACGGTGCTGACAAGGTCGGGATAGACGGCGGCGCTGCGCGCGAGAAAACTCAACGGCGTCAGCGACACGTAGTTGGCGGGCGTCTTGTCCAATCCGATATTGTACTGGTTTTGCTTCTCCACTCATCGGCCACCTCCAATTGCGCAACCGTTACAGAAATCCGATCGAGATCCACGGGAATATCGCCACCATGATCAGACCCGAGCAGCAGCGCCAGCAGATAGCCCCAGATCGGCCGATGCCCTCGGCCGGGTCGACGCGCCCGATGGCGCAGGCGGCATAATAGCCCACTCCGAACGGCATTTCCCAAACGCGCGCGGCACTATCAGCATGGAACGAATTATTATCTAACTGGCTGATCTACTGGTCGATAAATTTATATTCCATAATATACCTTATGCGAATTCCGGATATTGACGGCTCGATTGGGAGCAACTTCCACCTGGCCCTTTCAACTACCTTAGCGGCCCGAAAGCGCGGCTTGCGACTGGCCGAGGAATGCCGCGACGCCTTCCTTGTGGTCCTCGGTCAGGCTCGCCAGCGCGAACTGGTCGACGTCCATGTGGCTGGCGAGATCGTCGAGCGCGTGCGCCAGGCGGTTGACGGTCAGCTTGGTCATGGCGACCGACAGCGGCGGCTGGGCCGCGACTTTTCCGGCAAGCACCATGGCGGCGTCGAAGGCTCTGCCGGGATCGGCCACCTCCTCCACCAGGCCCCACTCATAGGCCTCGGCGGCCGCGATGCGCTGGTCGGCCAGGATCACCGCCTGCTTGGTTCGGGCCGGTCCGATCAGGTGCAGCATGCGGGAACGCTCTGCCAGCTCATGTTCATGCCGAGACCGATCTCGGGGACCCGCAGATGGGCGTCGCGGCGCCATGACGCGAAAGTCCAGCGCCACCGCCAGCGCCACGCCGCCGCCGATACAAAAGCCCTCGATGGCGCCGATGGTGATCTGCTCCATCTCGTGCCAGGCTTGGGTCAGCCGCGGTCCCAGCTTGAAGGTGCCGGCGCAACGAGCCGAGATCCATGGTCCGGCGCAACCGGCCTTCGGCGTCCTTGAGGTCGAATCCCGCGGTAAACGCCTTGGCGCTGCCGGTGAGCACCACGACCGAGGTTTCGCCGTCGTCCTCGAAGCTGCGCGCGGCATCGGTGAGCTGGCGCATCGCCTCCGGCGACAGCGCGTTGATGCCGTCGCCGCGGTCGAAGCGAACTACCGCGATGCGCCCCTCAGGCCCGAGGCCTTTTTCGATGGTCTACAAAATCCGCCACGCTCACGCTCCCTGCCCGTCATTTTCTTGTAACGATAGCTTACAAATGTCCGGTCCGTTCCCGCGCCGGTTTGCCTTCCGGCGCCGGAAACCGGATCGTGGTCCCGAGCGTGATCCAGTTGGCATTTTCGCCGGTGATGTTGCGACCATAGATGAGATCGACCGAGAAAATCTCGTTGGGCCGGTAACGCACGCCGGTTTGAAATCGCGGCCGGACGACGCTCGGGATATCGGCTGCACCGGCCTGTCCGAAAGCCTCGATCGTCCATTGCAGCACTTCGGTGAATTTCCAGTCGAAGCCGAGGCCGTAAGTCAGATAATGCCGGTCGACCGTGCGGTCCCACAGCCAGCCGCCATTGACGTTGATCCGCATGGTCTCGGAAAGCCGGAAGGTCGCAGGCACCACCGCGAATGCGGTGAGGTTTTCACCAGTCAGCGCGTCGAACGGCCGCCCGCATAAAATCGAAAGCCCCGATTTTCCGATCCCCGTCGGAACCAGGTTGGTCTTTGGCCTTTGGCGCGATAGTGGTGCTCCAGTCGCCGTCGCTGCGAGCGTGGTTCGTGAGCATGCTCAACTCGACCGGCCTGAAGATATTCACCACACAGGAGGGATTGGCCACCGCCGAAAAATCGGTGTTGCTGGCGGTCGAAATCCAGCTTTCGACCTTGCAGGATCCGGTTTCGGAGATATCGGCGGCATCCACCGCATAGGCGCCGTTGGCCGCCCGCGCATCGTTCGGCGCCGCCAGCAACAGTGAAATCGCCATCACCGCGGCGCAATGCCGCCCATTTTGACCCATGCCCCATGCGCAAAGGCTAGCTGAGTTGACACCTCGACATCTGCAGAATAATGCGATTATCCTGCCGATATGACCGATCACCATGACCATGACCACGACCATTCGGACTTGTCCGAGACCGAACTGCGCGTGCGCGCGCTCGAGACGATTTTAACCGAAAAGGGCTATGTCGAGCCGGCGGCGCTCGATGCCATCATCCAGGCCTACGAAACGAAGATAGGCCCGCACAGAGGCGCACAGGTCGTCGCAAAAGCCTGGTCCGATCCTGCTTTCAGGCAGGCCCTGCTGGAAGACGCCACCAAGGCCGTGAGCACGCTCGGTCATGTCAGCCGGGTCGGCGATCATCTGGTCGCCGTCGAGAACACGCCGCAGCGCCACAACATGGTCGTGTGCACGCTGTGCTCCTGTTATCCCTGGGAAATGCTGGGGCTTCCTCCGGTCTGGTATAAGGCCGCGCCCTATCGTTCCCGCGCCGTGAAAGACCCGCGCGGCGTGCTCGCCGACTTTGGCGTCAGCTTGCCGAAGGAGACCGAGATCCGCGTGTGGGACTTCGACCGCAGAGACGCGTTTCCTTGTGTTGCCGATGCGGCCCGGCAGGCACCGAGGGCTGGAGCGAGCGGCAGCTCGCCGAACTCGTCACGCGCGAACTCGATGATCGGCACCGGATTTCCGAAAACGCCGGGCGCGGCTTCATGAACGGCGTGCACGACATGGGTGGCATGGATGGCTTCGGCAAGGTCGAGCCCGAACCGAACGAGCCGATGTTTCACACCGAATGGGAAGCGCGCGTGCTGGCGATGGTGCGTGCGATGGGTGCTGCCGGCGCATTCAATATCGATATGTCGCGATTTTATCGCGAGTCGTTGCCACCCCACATTTATCTCGCCAGTTCATATTACAAGAAATGGCTGCTCGGGCTCGAAGACCTGCTGATTGACAAAGGATACATTAGCAGCCGGCGAAATCGCCGCCGGCCACGCGATGGAACCGGCGAAACCGCTGAAGCGCGGCAAGCTCACCTCGGATAATGTGGAGCGCATCATGGTGCGTGGCAAATTCGGCCGCGCGGCGCCGTGCGCCGGCGAAATTCAAACCGGGCGACCGCGTGCGCGCGAAGAACATTCCATCCCGCAACACACACCCGGCTGCCACGCTATGCGCGGGGTCATGTCGGCGTGGTCGAACGCAACCACGGCTGCCAGGTGTTTCCCGACAGCGGCCGCGATCGGATCCGGCGAGAACCCGCAACGGCTCTACACCGTCGTGTTCGACGGGGCCGAATTATGGGGCCGGGATGCGCGACCCGACATTAAGGATATCCATCGACGCGTTCGAGCCATATCTGGAGGCGGCATATGGATGCCGCCGCGGCGCGCCATCAACGGGCGCCCTCCCCGGCATACCCCGCGACGACGATGGGCCGGTGTTTCGCGAACCCTGGGAGGCGCAAGCCTTTGCGATGGCGCTCGCCCTGCAGTGCGCGGGGTCTGTTCACCTGGAACGAATGGGCCGCAGCGCTTGCCGATGAAATCAAACGCGCGCAGGCGCGCGGGCGATCCCGACACCGGCGAGACCTACTACAGGCACTGGCTGGCGACGCTGGAAAGACTGGTAGCCGCGAAAGGCGTCGCAACTCTCCCGAGACCCTGCACCGCTATCGCGATGCCTGGGACCACGCCGCTGACCGCACGCCGCACGGCTCGCCGATCGAACTGCGGCCGGAGGATTTTGGCTAACTAGCCCCGTCATTGCGCGGCGGGTGGCGCTTAGGCAGAACGCCCTGCATATTCCCGCCAGCCCTTTGGCGCGCAACGCGCAGGCCGGGCATTCGCCGCAGCCAAAACCCCACATCATGCCGCGCGCCGCGTTCGCCGAGATAGCAGGTATGGGCAATGCTCGCGGATCAGGTCGACCAGCCCTGCCCCGCCGAGATCGTGGGCGAGCTTCCATGTGCTGGCCTTGTCCAGCCACATCAGCGGCGTGTGTAATTCGAACCGCTTGTTCATGCCGAGATTGAGCGCGGTCTGCAAAGCCCGGATGGTCTCGTCGCGGCAATCCGGATAACCGGAATAA
>CAWKAQ010000009.1:0-274129 GCA_963847585.1 uncultured beta proteobacterium
ATCTCGACCTACCTGATGGCGTACATCACATTCGTCGGCGCCGCATATGCCCTGTGGGAGGGTGGACATGTCGGCGTCAATCTGCTGACAGGTCACTTGCATGGCCGGGCTCGCGCTGCGGTCACAGGGATGGCGAACCTGCTCCTCACGGTGGTGGCGGTCGTCTTTGCGTGGCTCGGTTTCGCGTTCTGGCAGGACGCGTGGTCGAGTGGAGAGCGGGCCTGGGGAACGTTGTCCATCCCGCTGTGGATTCCCTACGCGTCCTTGTTCGTGGGCGCGCTTCTTTTCCTAGTCGTGCAGATCGCAAGGATTGCCGTCGGCAGGCTCGAATTTACGCATCCCGGTCACGAGCGGGAGTGATCGATCGATGGAGATCTGGGTCGGCATCGCGATGTTCGGCTCGCTCCTCGGCGGCTCTGCTCATTGGCATCCCGGTTGCCTACTCGATGCTGCTCGTGGCGCTCGCCTCCCTGGTGCTCGCAGGCGGCGGCGTTGATGCGCTGACCCTCGTCGCCACCACGGCATGGGGCTCCGTCACCTCGTTTACCCTGACTGCAGTTCCGGTGTTCATCCTGATGGGCGCCATCATCTCCGTGTCCGGCATGGGGACGCGGCTTTACAACGCGCTCTCGACCCTGCTTCACGGTGTGCCTGGCGGGCTTGCCGTCGCCACGACGCTTGCGTGCACCATCATGGCAGCTACCTCCGGGTCGAGCGTCGCGACCGCCGCAGCGGTTGGGGGATTCGCGATCAAGGAGATGCGGCGATTTGGCTACCGCGATTCGGACGCTTGTGGTGCCGTAGCGGCCGGCGGGACGCTCGGCATCCTGATTCCGCCAAGTATTCCGATGATCGTCTACGGCATCATTGCCGGCCAGTCCATCGGCAAGCTGTTCATGGCCGGCATCGTGCCCGGCATCATGATGTCGCTGTCGTTCGCGCTCTTTCAGGTCATCCTAGCGATGCGCCGTCGCACGCGCGATGGGGGGACTGGGCCTGGGAAACGGGTGAGCGTACGAGATCGTATCGTCGCGCTCCGCGACATCGTGCCTATGGCGATCCTGATCTGGATCATTCTTGGTTCGATGTATACCGGGTTCGCTACGCCGACCGAATCCGCCGCACTTGGCACCATCGGGAGTCTTGTTATCTCGGGCGTCATCTACCGCGAGCTCACGTGGGAAAAGCTGCGGATGGTGCTTCGGGACACGGCGCGTGGCAGCGTGATGGTGCTGATGATCATCGCCGCAGCGATGGTATTCGGATATGTGATGACGACGACGCAGGTCGCCGCCGCCATCTCTCAACTGGTCGCGGGCTCGGGGCTACCACCTTGGGCGCTGTTCATCTCAATCAATTTGCTCTTGATTTTCCTTGGCTGCTTCATGGAGACGCTGTCGATCATCGTAGTGACCATGCCTATTCTCATTCCGATCATCTCGGCGTTGGGATGGGATTTGATCTGGTTCGGCATCATTTTGACGATTAACATGGAGATGGCGTTGATCCACCCACCGGTCGGACTTAACCTGTTCGTGGTTCAGGGGGTGGCGCCTGACGTCAAGCTCGGCCGCATCATCGTCGGAGCGTTGCCATATGTGTTCATCATGGCCGCGATGCTAGCTTTGATCGCCATCTTCCCTTCAATCGCTACCTCGCTCGGCCAGTCGCGACAGGCCGTGCCGGCGCGATGAGGCGCGTGTCGCCATGCTGATCGCCCTGGCGATGTCATTGATCGAGCGTGGGGTCATTACTGTAACGTGGCGCACGATCATTTTCAGTAGCAAATCTGCCTGGAATTAGAGGGACCACTATCATGACCGAACTAGTTAAGATTCCAGCGAGGCACGGAAAGGCGGCCGTTGCGAAGGCTGGCCAAATGATTCGACTGATAAACACCCATGGATATCAGATCGTTGACACTTGGGCGTTCAATGAGCATGACATGAAGGAATTCATGTCGATGGAGCACTGCCGCGTGGCACTTAAGTCGCTGCGACCGAAAGTCGGCCAGAGCTTGGTAACGAACAAACGGCGCCCGATCATCACCCTGGTCGAGGATACGACACCTGGCGTCCACGACATGTTATTGGCGGCTTGTGATCGCTATAGATATGAGCTACTTGGTTGCAGCGACTATCACGACAACTGTACCGACAACTTGGTGGCAGCGCTCACGGAATTGGGGATCGATCCGCCCGAAATACCCTGCCCATTCAATATATTTCAGAACACCCCAGTGGATTCTGTCTCAAACGAGATCCAATTTCTCCCGTCCGTGACCAAGCCCGGCCAATACGTGAGACTGCGTGCCGATATGGATCTGGTGATCGCCTTTTCCGCGTGCCCGCAAGACATGACTCCAGTCAATGGTCCCAGCGGGGGCAAACCAATGGAAGCACACTTTGAGATTTCATAACTTCGCGCATGAGGCAAAGTGATCAGCGCAGTCGACATTGGCGGGCCTGCGAGCAATAGTCACTCCCGAGTGGGCAAGCGCTGAAAAGCCGCTCATGCGCTGGAGTTGCGTCCAAATAAGCAAAAGTCGAAGTTCGGAAAACCCTCAGAACCAGACGAAACTGTGAATTCATCATTGTCCCAAACCGATGACCGGCAACGACTTCGAGATTCGATCTTGAAGCTTTGCGAAGGCTTTGACGATGCGTACTGGCTCGAGCACGATCGTTCGGGGCAGTTTCCGGAGGACTTTTATCGGGCAATCGCCGCCGCCGGGTGGCTTGGCATTGCCATGCCGGAAGAATACGGCGGAGCTGGACTAGGGATAGGCGACGCTGCGGTGCTGATGCAGGCCATCGCCGAGTCTGGTGCTGCGATGAGTGGCGCGTCGGCCGTGCACATGAACATATTCGGTTTGCAGCCAGTCGTGGTATTCGGCACGGACGATCAAAAAAGGCGGATGTTGCCCCCGCTAATACGCGGGGAGGACAAAGCGTGCTTTGCTGTAACCGAAGCTGATGCCGGCCTCAATACAACGCAGATCAAGACGCGCGCGGAGCGATGTCCCGGGGGTTATCGCCTCTACGGTAGCAAGATCTGGATCTCTACTGCTCAAGTCGCTACCAAGATGTTGGTGCTCGCCCGGACTACACCACTCCATGAAATCAACCGCAAGACCGACGGTTTATCGGTTTTCTATACGGCCTTGAACCATGACGAGGTCGAGGTTCGCCCTATCAGCAAAATGGGTCGGCACGCTGTTGACTCCAACATGCTGTTTTTCGACGGAGTGTTCATCCCTGAGTCGGATCGTATCGGGACGGAAGGTGACGGATTTCGCTCCATCCTTCATGGCATGAATCCCGAACGCGTTCTCATTGCGGCGGAGGCCATCGGGATCGGACGTGCCGCACTGCGCAAAGCAACTGCATACGCTAAGGAACGAGTGGTGTTCGGACGGCCTATTGGCCAAAACCAGGGAATCCAGCACCCGCTCGCCAAGTGCTGGATGGATCTCGAAGCAGCCAACCTCATGGTCATGAAAGCAGCTGAACTCTATGATGCCAATGCCGAGTGCGGGGTGGAAGCCAATGCTGCGAAATATCTGGCGGCCGAGGCGTCATTCTCAGCATGCGAAACCGCCGTTCTGACTCATGGCGGAATGGGTTACTCCGCGGAGTATCACGTTGAACGTTATTTGCGCGAGTGCCTCATAACGCGTCTAGCACCCATCAGCCCGCATATGGTGTTGAATTTCATTGCAGAGAAAGCCTTGGGCCTTCCCAAGTCGTATTGATAGATCAAACCATGAAGGAATTCCACTCATCCGGGGCGCTTTCCGGTGTGCGCGTGGTGGACCTGAGCCGCGTCCTGGGGGGACCATTCTGCACGCAGATTCTTGGTGACCACGGTGCCGAAGTAATCAAGGTCGAGCCCCCGCAAGGTGACGATACGCGTGCATGGGGGCCGCCGTTCGCGGGTGATACGGCCGCTTACTTCATCGGGGTCAACCGCAACAAGCGCGGAATTGTCCTCGATCTCAATCAGCAAGCCGAGCGTGACGCCCTTCTTAGGCTCCTCGAGTCGGCAGATGTGCTGGTCGAGAACTTCAAGGTAGGTACTCTGGAGCGGTGGGGAATTGGTCAGCAGGGCCTTGCACAACGCTTCCCTCGGCTGATTCACTGCCGCATCTCCGGATTTGGGGCGGACGGCCCGCTTGGCGGGTTGCCTGGCTACGACGCGGTCATACAGGCGATGTCGGGCCTTATGAGCATCAACGGGAGCCCGGACGGGCCTCCGATCCGGATGGGGGTGCCCGTGGTCGACCTCGCGACCGGCCTCTATGCGGTCATCGGGATTCTTCTGGCGTTGCATGAGCGTACGGCCAGCGGGCGTGGCCAATTCGTCGATGCAGCGCTGTTCGACTGCGGGGTTTCCTTGCTGCACCCCCACCTCGCCAACTACTTGGCCTCGGGGGCACTTCCGATGCGAACTGGTAATGCTCATCCGAACATCGCGCCGTACGACACATATCGGACGGGGACTGCCGATCTATTCCTTGCGGTCGGCAACGATTCACAGTTCCATAAACTGTGCTCGTTGCTTGACGCGCCTACCGTTGCCGACGACGAACGCTTTGCCACGAATCAGTTGCGCAGCAGCAATCGGGACGCACTCAAGATCGCACTTGAACAGCTGTTTGCGCAGCATGACGGGGCCAGCCTGGCAATTCGTCTGACCGCAGCTGGTGTTCCTGCGGGCCCCGTCCTAAATCTGGCACAGCTTGTTGAGCATCCGCACACTCATTACCGGGAAATGATCGTCGATATGTCGCACTATCGCGGCACAGGCTCCCCCATCAAGCTGAGCCGAACACCGGCGACGTATCGGCTGCCTCCGCCAGCCTTTGGTGAACATAACGAAGAGATCCTTAAGGATGCGTATGCGGATGAACCGCCGATTGGGGACGCCTAGCTGACCGGATGTGTTTACTCCTAATAAATCGGGATTCGAACCGTCACGCCCAGGTCGTAAAGTACAAACCCGCCACAGTACAGATATGGCACAAGCCTGAAAATTCAAAAGGCCTGCCCGAAGGCAAGCCGTTGAATGGTTGGTTGCGGGGACCCGTATCTTACGTAAGAGACGCCTGCGACTCCGCTAGGCATAACCCTTCACTTTGTCCGCTTACGACCGAAAGCAGACATTCGCGAAAGCGTTCGCAGCTCTCGACGGCCGAGCTCACGAGCCTGATCGAGGCTCAAGCAAGTTCCGGCATGAACAACTACGGCGGAGTTGGACGCCGCGTCCTATGAGCACGTGAGCCGCCTCGCGTCACGTGCTCGCAATCGACTTCCACTGCTGGAGCCTTTCGCCAATCAGCGCTGCGCGCTGCTGCTGGTCGCGCGCGTCGAGGATGCTCAGGTCCTGCGGATCCGCCCGCCAGTACACGCCGGACGTGCGCGCGTTCAGCGAGGGTTCGCTGTTCGCTCGCGTGGTCCAGTATCCCGCGCCGCGATCGGCGGATTCCAGCTTGATCTCACCGGTGCCTTCCAGTTGCGGCGCGTTGGGATCCATGGGCCGCTCGCCCTTCCAGTAGTAGAAAATGGACGCCCCGTCACTGCCTTCCTTGGCGGCTTCGCTCCAGTACCTTGCAGAGAGCGTGCCGTTCTCCTGCCAGGAGCGGCCGGTGAGCTCCAGCGCTCCTCTGCGATCGCGCCTGATGCGCAGCAGGCTCACCGCAGAGGGCTCGCGCGTCGAGCGTTCTGTGAGGGAGTATTGCCACCACAGCCCGTCCATTCGAGGAACGCGGACCTCGCTCTCGATGGCATTGCGCAGCGTCTGGTTGATCGCTTTCTTCCGCGGCGGTGGTGGTCGCGTCGTAACGCACGCAGGTCAGACCGAGCAGGTCGCTCGGGAGCTTGGCACCTTTGGCATGAAGGATGAAGGTGCGGCGCATGCCGAGCACGCCGCCGAACAGGCCCGCTTCGAAAACGACGTTGTCGCGGGGTGACGCCTGCGCCGATTCAAGCGCGTTCGATGCTGTCACGCCGACGCCGGTCCAGTCGTCCCGGGCAAACACGAACGCTGCGAAGTCGACCTCGCGCGTGAGCTCGAGCAAGCGTCCCAGAGTGGTCGTTCCCGGATTGAAGACGGCCGTCCACGGCTCGACATGCGCGATGTCTTCCAGGCCGCGAGTGAGTGCCTCCAGCAGCTTCGCCTGCTTGCCGGACGATCCGAGAAAAATACGGGGCTTGTCCATTGGGCGTCTCCCTTTGGATCGAATTTACCTCAGCGCGGCACCGAACACCGATACCCAGTATGCCAAAGAGAGATGGCTTCTGGCCGATTGCAGATATTAACGAACGACAGAAATCGACCCCAAGCAGACGGTGACCAACGACGGCTATTCGGCGGTGAAAGCGCCTGCAGATTCCGGCTCACTGCGCGCGAAAACCTGATCGTTCCGAGTCATTCCGCAGAATCCGAGTATCGGAGAATCGCGATCGCGTCGTCCCAAAGGCGCTGTAGGATCAGGTGGGCCGACTCCGCGCGGGCCAGGCCTGCCGATTGTCCCGCCCACACCTGCATGCGACTCACGTCTCCCGCTTTTGTTGCGGCGGCTCTCATCGCGGCAGTGAGACCGCGCTGGACCGGGTAAGGCGCGGGTCGCGGCGCACTGTTGGAAATGGCGGCGCGCACGTAATCGGTCGCCAAACTTCGGCCCGCGCGCCCACTGAAAACGCGGCTGACGAGCGTCTCTTCCGGCGTCGCACTCGCGAGCGCCTCCGCCCATGCGGCAGGAATCCCGGCTTCCGGTGCTCGCAGGAAACCTGTGCCCACCTGTGCTGCACTCGCGCCCAAAGCAAGCGCCGCCGCGACCCCGCGACCGTCGGCAACGCCTCCCGTGGCGACGACCGGAATCTTGACAGCGTCGACCACCGCCGGAACGAGGGAAGTCAGTCCCACCATTTCGCGCTCGGCCTTGCTGGCATCAAAACAGCCACGGTGCCCGCCGGCTTCCATTCCTTGAACCACTACCACGTCTGCGCCGGCCGCCTCGGCGGCTTTCGCCTCAGCCACCGTCGACGTATTGGCGAACCAGGAGATGCCAAGGGCTTTCAGGCGAGCCACGAATTCAGGCGGGTAAAGCCCCATAACCGAAGAAACAATCGGTGGGCGAGCCTCCAAGAGTGCCTCACATTGCGCGGCGAAGTCGGGCGGACTGGCATCGCCTGCATCCGGTGCGACCGCTGGGCCCCAATTCGCAAGGAAATCGCGCACTAGCTTCTCCTGGGCCGCATTGCGGACCGGGGTAGGATCGGGAATCCAGAGATTGATTTGAAATCTGCCGTTGCTCGCCGCCCGCACCTCATCAGCCCAAGCAACAATCTCGGGCCGTGCCATCAGGAGCGCGCCGCAGGCGCCTAGGCCACCTGCATTGGCAACGGCAATGGATAGAGCAGGCGCACTGGCGCCTGCCATCGGAGCCAAGAGAATCGGAACGCGAAGACCAAAGCGGTCACAAAATGCGGTTGTACGATCGCGAATGCTCATGGTGCAATCCTATGGCAGCTTCCATACCGTGACCTCTAGAGATCAAAGTTACCATCTTTTTATTGTCACCTAGAACCGAAGCTGGCCGACAGCTACCGGCACTCGTTGCGGACCTGGGGAACGTCGCGCTCGACGACGTGGAGCGGCTGCCGAACGTCGCCGCCTTGTACGGTGGCGAAATTCGGATTCGTCCTGCGAAGGGTGGCGACTATCTGGAAGCCGCGGTCCCGGGAAAGGACGGCTTGATCGAGCTGGCCGTCGCGAACAGCCCTGGTTTCCAGACTGCTACAAGAGGGGTTGCGGGGACAGGATTTGAACCTGTGACCTTCGGGTTATGAGGCGGATTTTGTCTATTGTAGTACATTGTTAAATCAATAACTTGCAACGCTTGCCAATCGCCAATCCCATCTATTCAAGTCACACTTAGGCACACCAAATGCAGGCCGTTCACGGTGGAATATCCGTCGATACTGTGAACCCCAGCCGCCAGCCGGCGACATATTACCGGGCGCCGCCCATTGATCAGTTTTTCAGCGCTGTTGTCTTCGCAACGCTGCCGCAAGTACCTCGGATGCAGGCCTTGTGGGCATAAGACCTGACCCGCTTTCACCGCGCAGTAAATGTCGCAGAACGTATCGCCAAGCGCCTAGCCAAAAAAAATGGCCCGGTTGAGAACCGGGCCACGACCAAAACAAAAAGGCAAGTGGCATCGCAACGTCCGCTGCGCTTAGAATTATTTAGCCCTCCAGGCCAACTAAGACACCTACGGGCTTTAGGCCCTTGCAGCAGCGGCGATCTTGTGGAAAGTGGAGTTGGAAACCTCATAGGTATCAACCCGAGGAGTTCCGTCAACCAGCTTCGCCAGGATCTTGGTCACTTCTGCGTAAGTCCCGCGGTTATAGGCATCGGCGTTTTCTTTGTTGTCCCACAAACTCACGCCGAAAGCGTCAGTTCCGGCCGGCACAACGAATGTAATTTCATCCTGAAACCCTTTTTGTTTTCGAAGCATGGGAATTACTTCCTTTTCCAGCCGCTGAGTAAACTCGGCGGTGCTGTTGGGCTTCAGCTTCAGGGATACTCGGCGCGCATACATAGCGTTCTCCTTGGTTGTGATGGCCAAGGGGGCATGTCAGGTAACCGTTTGTAGTTCAGATGACTAAAAAACTCCCTCAGTCGATTAACGAGAATAGGTTAATTCACTTGACCTGTCAAGAATTATCTTAGATTATCTGCAGATACTTAATCTGATACGGTTAATTAACAGGAGGCCTCCGGTGGATGTTTGCTTAGTCATCAAGGAACGGCTGGAAGAATTGGGGTTCGATCAGAAGGAATTGGCGGCCGCCGCCGAAGTCACCGAGTCCTACATCTCTCAGCTACTGACTGGGAAGAAATTGCCCCCCGCGCCGGATCGAACCGACATCTACGAGAAGATGGGCAAGTTTCTCAAGCTGTCGGGCGGTAAGCTTGCGAAGCTGGCTGAGCTCCAGCGCAGGGAAGAGTTGAAGAGGAATTTCGAGGACCCGCCGGCGCCTTTGTTTCTCGAGGTTCGAGAGTTGGTTCTGCGCAAGTGCACGCCGGCAAAACAGCAACAGATCAGAGCGGTTTTTGAAAAGCAGCCCTTTGGTGAACTCGAACGACTCGTCACACAAAAGCTTCTGGACGTGATCAAGCGAGTCGCCAGAGAGGAATTGAACAGTGAAAAGTGGCTCCGCTCGGTGGCTCGACTCAATGGCCGAAGCTATAAGCAGATGCGAGTCATGATCCTCGAGTTTCTGGACACCGACGTTTTCCACGTGTCAGTGGAGAACTGCGTTTCCTTTCTGGATCCGCTGATCGACTCCTGGGATATCGAGCTCTCGGCCTTCTCTATGGAAATTGCGCTAAACCGAAGATTCGCCCCAGGGCGCTCGAAGCGATTTGAGTTTGTTGAAAGAGAGCCCGACCACGCTTTCGGGGGCGAGCCGGGGCTCAACGCATTCCTCAAGGATGCTTCACTCAGCGGCAATGCCACGCAGGAGGAAATCGAATTTTTAAAACGGTTGAGGTTCAAGGGAAAGCGGCCTACGCCGCTCTACTATTACCGCGAATTGCAGAGTCTCAAAGATCCACTGCATTTTCGCCCGGTAGCTGGGCGCGCATCGTCCCTTCTCGCGGTAGACGGTGAAATGTAGACGGCGGTCCAAAAACAAAGGGCTCGCCAAAGCGGCAAGCCGTTGAATTGTTGGTTGCGGGGACAGGATTTGAACCTGTGACCTTCGGGTTATGAGCCCGACGAGCTGCCAGACTGCTCCACCCCGCGTCAGAGCCGAGAATTATATCGCGGATCCCGCCGATTCGGGTCAAGGCGCGGCGCTACAGCGGCTCGGTCTCCGCGGCGCCCGGGCGCCACACCAGCAGGCGGCTTTCGATGCGCGTCACGATGAAGTCCAGTATCAGCGCGAACACCGTCAGAACCAGAATCCCGGCGAGCACGGTGTCGATGTCGAACACGCCCTCGGCCTGCTGGATCAGGTAGCCGACGCCGCGCGCCGATCCCAGGTATTCGCCGACGACGGCGCCGACGAACGCGAGGCCGATCGACGTGTGCAGGCTGGAGAACACCCAGCTCGTCGCCGACGGCAGGTAGACGTGGCGCAGCAGTTGCCGGCCGGACGCGCCGAGCATGCGGGCGTTGGCGAGCACGACCGGACTCACTTCCTTCACGCCCTGATAGACGTTGAAGAAGACGATGAAGAAAACCAGCGTGACGCCGAAGACCACCTTCGACGCGATCCCCAGTCCGAACCACACGGCGAAAATCGGCGCCAGGATCACGCGCGGCATCGCGTTCATGCCCTTGATGTAGGGATCGGCCAGGGTCGAGGCCGTCGGAGAGAGCGCGAGCCACAATCCCGCGACCAAGCCGAGCAACGTGCCGATCGCGAACGCGAGCAGCGTCTCGAGCAGGGTGACGCCGAGATGCAGGTAGATGCTGCCGCTTGAGAACCATGTCCAGATGCGCTGAAAAACCTTGAGCGGCTGGCCGAAAAAGAACTTGGCGCGCGTCGGATCGTCGAACCAGAACGGCTTGATCAATCCCGGCTCGGTCATTGCGTACCAGAACAGGAACACGCCGCCCAGCAGCAGCGCGTGGTAGAGCACGAGCCTGGCGCGCGGCGTGTTGATCGTCATCGGCGGCGATGCGCGGTTCACTGCGTCTTCCGGCTTTGCGCGTAGCCCTTCAGCACCTCGTCCTTCATCGCGTGCCAGATGTTGCCGTGGATTTCGACAAAGCGCGGCGTCATGCGGATTTCGTTGACGTCGCGCGGGCGCGGCAGGTCGATGACGAACTCGCCGATCGGATGCGTCCCGGGGCCTGCCGACAGCACGATCACCCGATCCGACAGCGCGATCGCCTCCTCGAGATCGTGCGTGATGAACAGGACCGACTTGCGATCGGCCGACCACAGCTCGAGCAGCTCGTTCTCCATCAGCTGGCGCGTCTGCACGTCGAGCGCGGAGAACGGCTCGTCCATCAGCAGGATCTTGGGGTCGAGGATCAGCATCTGCGCCAGTGCCACGCGCTTGCGCATGCCGCCCGAAAGCTGATGCGGAAAGCGGCGCTCGAAGCCGGTCAGGCCGACGCGCGCGAGCCAGGCGTGGCCGCGCGTTTCGGCGTCGCTCGGCGGAACGCCGGCGAATTCGAGTCCGGCCAGAACGTTGTCCAGCGCGCTGCGCCACGGCATCAGCGAGTCGGCCTGGAACATGTAGCCCGCGGTGCGATTGATGCCGGTCAGCGGCGCACCCTTGACGCGAACCTTGCCCGACGAAGGCGCCAGCAGACCCGGCCGCGACATTGAGCAGCGTCGATTTGCCGCAACCGGTCGGCCCGACGACCGAGACGAATTCGCCCTCGGCGACCGCGATCGTCGTGTCGCGCACCGCCGTGTAGCGATCGCCCGCCCGCTCGCGCGATGCGAACGTGCAGGTGATGTGATCGAGCGCGAGCGCCGGCTCCGCTGCCGACGCCCGTGGCGGAGTGCATGCGGTTATTTCTTGTACTTGGCCAGCGCCTTTTCGACGTACTGGTTGTCGTAGGTCTGCGCGAGATTGATCGACGCAGGCTTGACCGTCGGGATTGAACGCGGCGAGCACCTTCAGCGTGTTTTCGGCGCCCTCCTTGTTGAATCGCCCGTCCGGTCGAAAACGCGTCCTTGACCTTGTTGTAGCTCGCCAGATAGCCGGCCTTGTCGCCCAGCAGGTATTCCGGCGGCACCGTCGCGACGACCTGGTCCGGCGTCGCCTTGTCGAGCCAGAGCAGCGCGCGAACCATCGCGTTGGTCAGCGCCTGCACGGTGTTCGGATTCTTCTTGATGAAGTCGATCGGCGCGTAAAGCGCCGCCGCCGGCATGTCGGGGCTGCCGAACACGGCCGCCGTTCCCTTGGCGGTGCGCGTGTCGGCGATCAGGACGATGTCTCCCTTGGATTCGAGCATCGTGATCACCGGATCGACGTTCGAGATCGCGTCGATGTTGCCCGACTCGATCGCGGCGATCGCGCCCGACGCGGTGCCGACGCCGATGATCGAGACGTCGCTCGCCCTTGAGACCGTCCTTGGCCAGCATGTGCAGCACCAGCCGGTTGGTGCTCGATCCCGGCGCGCTGACGCCGATCTTCATGCCCTTGAGATCCTTCGGCGACTTGTACGCGGCCGCCTTGCTCTTGACGATGCCCATCGAGATGGCGGGATAGCGACCCATCAATGCGAAGCCCTGCATGTTGAGGCCCTTCGGCTGCTGGTCGATGGTGTTTTCCCACGCGCCCGAAACGACGTCGGCGCTGCCGCCGACGACCGCCTGCAACGCCTTCGAGCCGCCGGCGAAGTCGCTGATCTCGACGTCGAGCCCTTCGTCCTTGAAATAGCCGAGGCGCTCGGCGATGGTCAGCGGCAGATAGTAGAAGCCGGCCTTGCCGCCGACGGCGATGGCTGACTTTCGGTTTTTCGATCTTGCCTTGTGCCTGCGCAATCAACGGCAGTGCGACGGCGACCGTCGCGCAAACGGCGATCGCAAACGTGCGGAACAGCTTCATGGAATCCTCCAGGTGCGAAAACGGCGCGGGCGCATGGTGTCGCGCCCGCATGCTCGGAATTTCAGGTCGATACGGTCGATGCTCACATAGGGCTCACGGTGTGTCAACGAGGCTGCCGGACCGCTGACGCCGGCCCAATTCAATGCGCCAGCTCGCGCGGCGCCGGATGAAGGTCGGTCGATTTTCCCGCTTTGACCACCTGGCCCGGCAGATCGTGCCCGACGATCTCGCCCAGGCGCCGCGATGTCGCGAGCAGCAGGTCCAGGTCGACGCCGGTCGCATAGCCCATGCTGTGCAGCATGTGCACCAGATCCTCGGTGCAGATGTTTCCGGTCGCGCCCGGCGCGAACGGGCAGCCGCCCAGGCCGCCAAGAGTGCCTTCGTAGCGCACGACGCCGGCGCTCAGTCCCGCCAGCACGTTGGCGAGTCCCATGCCTCGCGTGTTGTGAAAGTGCAGCGCGAGCTCGAGATCCGGCCAGCGCTCGCGCACACGCCGCACCAGCGCCTCGACCTGCCGCGGGTTGGCCATGCCGGTCGTGTCGGCGAGCGTGACGCCGGCGACACCCAGGTCGACATAGCGCGCGACGCCGTCGATCACCTGCTGCTCGGGAATGACGCCTTCGAACGGACAGCCGAACGAGGTCGCCAGCGCGCCGGTGATCGCCTTGCCGCTGCCGCGCGCGACGTCGAACACTTCGGCGAAGCCGGCGAACGACTGCGCGACCGTTCGCCGCACGTTGGCGCGATTGTGCGTCTCCGACACCGAGACGACCAGCACCATTTCGTCGACGTCGGCGGCGAGCGCGCGCTCGGCGCCGCGCGCGTTCGGCACCAGCGCGACATAGCTGACGTCCGGATTGCGCGCGATGCCCGCCATCACCTCTTCCGCGTCGCGCAGGTTCGGCACCGCCTTGGGCGAGACGAACGAGGTCGCCTCGATCTTCGCCACGCCGGTCGCCGAAAGCCGGTCGATCAGCTCGATCTTTTGCTCGGTCGGCACCCATTGCGGCTCGATCTGCAAGCCGTCGCGGGCGACGACGTCGTGAATGAAAATCTGCTTGTCCATCGTCAAGCCTTTCAGATCGTCCCGGCCGCGCGCATGCGCGCGATGTCGGCATCGGCGTAGCCCAGCGTGTGCAGCACGGCGTCGGTGTGCTCGCCCAGCGCCGGCCCGATCCAGTCGATGTCGCCGGGCGTGTCCGAGAGCTTGGGCACGATGCCGGGAAATTTCATCGGCGTGCCGTCCGGCAGTCGCATCTGCCGGATCATTTCGCGCGCCAGGTACTGCGGATCGGCGACGATGTCGGCCGCGGTGTAGATCTTGCCATGCGGAACGTCGGCGGCCTTCAGCGCCGTCAGCACTTGCTCGAGGTCGTGCAGCGCGGCCCAGTCGCCGATCGCGCCGTCGATCTCCGCCGTGCGCTGGACCCGGCCGACGTTGTTCGCGAGGCTCGGGTCCTGCCCGAGATCGTCGCGGCCGATCGCATGCATCAGCCGCTTGTAGATGCTGTCGCCGTTGCCGGCGATGACGACGCTGTGCCCGTCGCGCGTCGTGTAGGTGTTCGACGGCACGATGTTGGTGAGCCCGGTGCCGATGCGGCCGCGCGTCTCGCCGAAGATGTCGTAGTCGGGGATCAGGCTTTCCATCATGTTGAACACGGCTTCGTACAGGGCCACGTCGACCACCTGCCCCTTGCCGCCGCGCGATTCGCGGTGATGCAGCGCCATCAGCACGCCGATGACGCCGTGCAGCGCGGCCAGCGCGTCGCCGATGCTGATGTTCATGCGCACCGGCGGCCGGTCGGGAAATCCGGTGACATGGCGCATGCCGCCCATCGATTCGCCGACGGCGCCGAAGCCCGGCTGGTCGCGATACGGGCCGGTCTGGCCGAAGCCCGACAGGCGGAGCAGGATCAGGCCGGGATTGACGGCGGACAGCGCGTCGTAGCCGAGGCCCCATTTTTCCAGCGTCCCGGGGCGAAAATTCTCGATCACGATGTCGGCATCGCGGGCGAGCCGGCGCACGATCTCCTGGCCTTCGGCGACGCGCAGGTTCGCGGTCACCGATTTCTTGTTGCGCGCCTGGACGTACCACCAGAGCGACGTCCCCTCGTGCAGCAGCCGCCACTGCCGCAGCGGATCGCCGCCGTCGGGCGATTCGATCTTGATGACCTCGGCGCCGAACTCGGCCAGGATCTTGCCCGCGAACGGGCCGGCGATCAGCTGGCCGAGCTCGAGGACCTTGAGACCGGCGAGCGGCCTGGCGTCAGTCGAGGATGCGGGCATCGTCAGATGGTGCCGCCGGCGCGCCTTGCGCGCAGCGCTCCCTCGAGATGTGGCAGCTTTTCCGCCATCGCGCTGCCGATATAAAGCTGCGGGTCGGACGGCGGGCTCACCTTCTCCTTCTTTTCCCGCGCGGCGATGCTCGTGCGCGCCTGCTCGAACGCCTTGACGAACGAGTCCTCGAAATGCAGCGCCTGCTGAAATAGCGCTTCCGCGAAAAAGGTCGCATCGCTGTCGGTGCCGCAGCCGAACGACGTGCGATTCGCCGCCGACGCCGTCATGATCAGCGTGTTCTCATCCTTCAGCGGCTCGACGTAGCCGCCGGAATAGCAGGCCGACACGATGACGATGCGCCACTTGATGCCGGCTTCGTCGAGCATCTCGCGCAGCATCTGCGGCGAAAGCTCGTCGAGCTCGAGCGGCGGAAACTCGGCAGTCAGCCGATAGTCGCGGCTGCCGTGACTTTCCAGGAAGACCAGCACCACGTCGTCGTCGCGATCGATCGTCGCGCCGATCTCGTTCAGCGTCTCGCGCAGATTGTTGACCGTCGCCAGCGGCGCGTCGAGCACCGTACGCGGATTGTTGATCAGCGCGACCGAACGGCCGTCGGTGTCGAAGCGCTCGTCGAAGAGCTCCCGCGCTGCGACGATGTCCTTGCGAAAGACGTCCTCCGCCGCGTCCGGCGCGAAGCCGACGAAATAAAGATCGGTGACGCCCGGCCGCTGGTCCTCGAGGTCGCCGAGCGCCTTGTCGAGCAATCGCGGCTGCGCGGCCAGCGCCTCCTCGGACGCGGGACTCGGATAGCGCGTGTCGCGCGCTTCGGTCGTCGAATCCGAGCTCCACCACGACACCTCGGGCAGCAGTGGCGCAAACAGCCACATCGGACTCATCAGCACCGCGGCCGCGACCACCGAGCGCAGGCCGTAGTGGGGCCGCGGCGGCGCGAGGCTCACGGCGGATGCGCGCCAGAGCCAGAACAGCGTCCACAAGGTGAAGATCGATTGACCGCGCACCGTCTCGCCGAAAAAGTCCAGCTCGCTCAAAGGGCCGGCCAGCGCGCGCGCGATCTGCAGCGGCCACTCGCTGGCGAGCACGATCACCGGCAGCGCCAACGCGTAGTCCGGCTGCCGGAATGCGCGAGCGAGCAAGGTCGCAAGAAGCATCAGGATGCCGCCGAAGAACACCTCGCCGACCAGGCCCTGCATCGTGAATACCGCGTCCGGGTCGCGCTGCACCCAGTCGACGCCGATGTCGATCAGCGCCGAAAAGGCGAACAGCGCCAGGAGCTGCGGCACGCCGATGCGGAAATCCAGCCGCGTCGCCGGCAGCCCGAAAGGGATACGGCCGCCCCAGGCGAGGTTGCGACCCAGATCGCGAAGAAATATCGGCATCGGCATGTCGCCTGCTATCAGGCCGCGCGTTCGGCGATGTACGACTTCACCGCGGCGACGTCCGGTGGAAGCACGGCGTAGCGCTGCGGCCGCTCTTCGATGCCAACATATGCGGCCGGCCGCGCCGCCTGCCGGCCGAGCGCCTCGCGTATCGTCGCCGCGAACTTCGCCGGCAGCGCGGTCTCGATGCAGATCAGCGGAATGCCTTTCTCGCGCTCCTCGAGCCCGACCTTGATGCCGTCGGCGGTATGCGGATCGACGACGATACGATAATTGTCGGCGACCGTCTGGATTGTCGCGATGCGGTCGGCGTGCGTGCTCCTTCCCGACACGAATCCCGACTCGCGCAGCCGCGCCTCCAGCGGCGTGCCGGAGAGATCGAAACCGCCGTCGCGCTCGACCTGGGCCCACAATTCGCGCACCCTGGCCGCGTCGCGATCGGCCAGGTCGAAAACGAAGCGCTCGAAATTCGACGCCTTGGAAATGTCCATCGACGGGCTCGACGTCTGCAGCGTCTCGTCCGGGCGGCGCACGCGGTAGCGCGCGGTACGGATGAACTCGTCGAGCACGTCGTTTTCATTGGTCGCCAGGATCAGCTGCCGGATCGGCAGGCCCATCTTGCGCGCGACGTGGCCGGCGAGGATGTTGCCGAAATTGCCCGAAGGCACGGCGAACGAGACCAGCTCGGCATCCTTCCGGGTCGCCGCGAAATAGGCCTTGAAGTAATAGACGATCTGCGCGGCGACCCGCGCCCAGTTGATCGAATTGACGGTGCCGATTCGCATGTCGCGCTTGAATGCCGCGTCGGCGCCGATCGCCTTGACGATGTCCTGGCAATCGTCGAACACGCCGTCGATCGCGATATTGAAGATGTTCGGATCGGTCAGCGAATACATCTGCGCCGTCTGGAACGGGCTCATCCGATCCTTGGGAGAGAGCATGAACACGCGAATCCCGCGCTTGCCGCGCATCGCGTATTCGGCCGACGACCCGGTGTCGCCCGAGGTCGCGCCGACGATATTGAGGTCGCGCTCTCCGCTGGCCAGCGCGTGCTCGAACAGATTGCCGAGCAGCTGCATCGCGATGTCCTTGAACGCCAGCGTCGGCCCGTTCGATGCGCGCAGCAGCAATACACCGGGCTCGAGCGTCAGCAGCGGCGTGATTTCGTCGCTGCCGAAAGTCGCCGCGGTGTAGGTGCGATCGATCAGCGCCTCGAGCTCGGGCGGCGGGATATCGTCGGCGAACATCGACAGCAGCGCGAAGGCCAGCCGGCGATACCCGAGCGGGCGGAGCTGCGCGAGCTCGGGCCCGCTGAGCTTCGGATAGCTTGCCGGCACCGTCAGACCGCCGTCGGGCGCGAGGCCTTCGAGCAGGATCGCCGAGAACGGCTGCGGCGGCATGCCGCCGCGCGTGCTGATGTATTCCAAAGTGCCTAGCGCTCCGGCGCGAAGTCGACCTCGCGCACCGATTTCTGCACCCGCAGCCGCTCGACATTGGCGCGAATCTGCTCGCGCAGCGCAAGGCCGTTCGGCACCGCGTGCAGGACCAGCAGCGGCGTCGTGCGGTCGGACGAATTGAGCACCACGTCGGACAGACCGAACAGGCGCAGGAAGAACGGCTCGATCAGCGTCGTGTCCTTGACTCGATACAGCTCGATCGAGTCGGTGCGCTTGGTGAGCACGCCGCGGGTGAGTCCGACGCGCTCGGTCGTCACCCGGTAGCGGAAGAACTTGAGCGTCAGGTAGCGCCAGAGCGCAACCAGCGCCGGGACGAACAGCACCCAGAACGCCTCGGGTGCGATCATCACGCCGGCGACGACGATCGCGGCGGCGACCAGCGCACAGGCGAGGTAAGTGCCGAAGTTGGTCAGCTGCGACGGGTTGCCTTCCCAGACGACCGTTTCATTCGTGGTTTCCATGTTCGACCTCCCTCCGGGTCATTACTTCACCGCACACCTGTCGTACCGCGTGAAGTCGCTCCGGCTCTAGTTCAGCTCTTCCATCCGGATCCGTACGACCTTGCCTCGCACGGTCGGCAACTCCTCGATCCGTCGCGATCGCATCGACCACGCGCTTCTCCACCGAGCGATGCGTCAGCAGGATGATGTCGGTCTGCTCGGCGCCTTCCGAAGGCTCTTTCTGGATCATCGCCTCGATCGAGATCTCCCGGTCGGCGAGGATGCGCGTGATGTCGGCCAGCACGCCCGGGCGGTCCAGCACCCGCATGCGCAGGTAATAGCTGGTCTCGACATCGCCGATCGCCAGCACCGGCGTGTCGGAAAGCTGGTCGGGCTGGAATGCCAGATGCGGCACGCGGTGCTCGGGGTCGGCGGTGTGCATGCGCGTGACGTCGACCAGGTCGGCGATGACCGCGCTCGCCGTCGGCTCGGCGCCGGCGCCCGGGCCGTAGTACAGAGTCGGCCCGACGGCATCGCCCTTGACCAGCACCGCATTCATCGCCCCTTCGACGTTGGCGATCAGCCGCTTGTGCGGGACCAGCGTCGGATGCACGCGCAATTCGATGCCGTCGCGGCCGTTGGCGCTGGCGCGGCGCGTGATGCCGAGCAGCTTGATCCGGTAGCCGAGCTCCTCGGCGTAGCGGATGTCCTCGCGCGCGAGCCGCGAGATGCCTTCGGTGTATGCCTTGTCGAATTGCATCGGCACGCCGAAGGCGATCGCCGACATGATCGTCAGCTTGTGCGCGGCATCGATGCCGTCGACGTCGAAGGTCGGATCGGTCTCGGCGTAGCCCTTCGCCTGGGCGTCCTTGAGCGCTGCAGCGAACGTCGCGCCGGTGGCCCGCATCTCCGACAGGATGAAGTTGCTGGTGCCGTTGATGATGCCGGCGATCCACTCGATGCGGTTCGCCGTCAGGCCTTCGCGCAGCGCCTTGATGATCGGGATGCCGCCGGCGACGGCCCCCTCGAATGCGACCATCACGCCCGCCTTTTGCGCAGCGGCGAAGATTTCGTTGCCGTGTGAAGCCAGCAGCGCCTTGTTCGCGGTGACGACATGCTTGCCGTTGGCGATCGCCCGCAACACGTAGGCACGCGCCGGCTCGATGCCGCCCATCAGCTCGACGACGATGTCGATGTCGCGGTCGTCGACGACGGTCTGCGGATCGGTGTCCAGCCGCACGCCGTCCACGCCGCGTGTCGCCGACTGCGCGCGGGAGAGCGTGCGCGTGGCGATGTGGGTGATCCGGATCGGGCGGCCGGCGCGGCGCGCAATCTCCTCTTCGTTGCGCCGCAGGACGTCCCAGGTGCCGCGCCCCACCGTGCCCATGCCGAGCAATCCCACCTGCAGCGGCTTCATCGCGGCATCGGCCATCAGACGATCCGGCTCCAAAGCGTTCGGGCGGCGCAGCGCCGTGTCTGTCGTCCCACGCAAGCGTCGCCCCGGCGCAGGCCGGGGCCCAAGCAGCGATACCTGGCTGCCGGAAGGCGCAGCTTAGATCCGGCCTCCGCCGGGATGACATCGTTGCGCTACCTTCATCTCACGGGAGACCGTCTTCGCGGAACATCTGCTTGATGCCCCGGATGGCCTGTCTCGTCCGGGCTTCGTTTTCTATCATTGCAAACCGCACGTGACCGTCGCCGAATTCGCCGAAGCCGATGCCGGGCGATACCGACACCTTGGCCCGCGCCAGCAGCTGCTTGGTGAATTCGAGCGACCCTAGCGGCCGATACACCTCGGGAATCGTCGCCCACACGTACATCGACGCCTTCGGGATATCGACCTTCCATCCGGCTTCGTGCAGCCCCTTGACCAGCACATCGCGCCGCTTCTGGTAGGTCATCGCGATGTCCGCGACGCAATCCTGCGGTCCTTCGAGCGCCGCGATCGAGGCAACCTGGATCGGCGTGAACGTGCCGTAGTCGTGGTATCCCTTGATCCGCGACAGCGCGTGAACCAGATCCTGGTTGCCGACCATGAAGCCGATTCGCCAGCCCGCCATGTTGTAGCTCTTGGACAGGGTGAAGAACTCGACGGCGACTTCGCGCGCTCCAGGCACCTGCATGATCGAAGGCGCTTTCCAGCCGTCGAAGCAGATGTCGGCGTACGCCAGATCGTGGACGACATAGATGCCGTGCTCGCGGGCCAGCGCGATGATCTTTTCGAAGAACGGCAGCTCGACGCATTGCGCGGTCGGATTCGCCGGAAAATTGATGATCAGCATCTTCGGCTTGGGAAAGCTCGACTTGATCGTGCGATCGAGCTCGGCGAAGAAGTCGACGTCCGGCGTCAACTGGACCTGGCGGATGTCGGCGCCCGCGATCACCGGGCCGTAGATGTGGATCGGGTAGCTCGGATTCGGCACCAGCACGGTGTCGCCCTGCCCCAGCGTCGCGAGACCCAGATGCGCGATGCCCTCCTTCGAGCCGATGGTGACGATCGCCTCGGTGTCGGGATCGAATTCGACCCCGTAGCGGCGCTGATACCACTGGCAGATCGCGCGGCGCAGTCGCGGGATGCCGCGCGATACCGAGTAGCCGTGGGTGTCGGAGCGCTGCACCGTTTCGACCAGCTTGGCGACGATGTGCGCCGGCGTCGGCCCGTCGGGATTGCCCATGCCGAAATCGATGATGTCCTCGCCGCGCCGCCGCGCGGCCATCTTGAGTTCGGAGGTGATGTTGAAGACGTACGGCGGCAGGCGCGCGATGCGCGCAAACTGCGAATCGATCGGGGAAGCCATGCGGTTCCTCACCCCGCCAGCATAAGCGCCCGGACCGTCCGAGCGATGTGGCGGCGACTGAAGCTATAATCGTAACGGACTTAGGCAGTTACCGCAATGCACAACGACTTGCGTACCCTTATGCACCGAGCCTGCGGCCTGGCATGAAATTCCATCTCAACACCGCCGAAGGCAATGTGTTCACCGGTCACGGCGACGGCTTTGTGCGCATAGGCGAAACCGACTATCGCGAAAATCTGCTGGTGACGCCCGAGCAATTGATCGGCGGCTGGGCGCCGGGCGGGTTCGATGCGCTGACCGAATCGGACTTCGCCGCGCTTGCGGCCCTCAAGCCCGAAGTCGCGCTGTTCGGCAGCGGCACGACGATGCGGTTTCCGCATCCGCGTCTGACGCGCGCATTGACCGAAGCGCGCATCGGTCTCGAAGTGATGGATACGCCGGCCGCCTGCCGCACCTACAACATTCTCGCCGCCGAAGGGCAGGCGGGTCGCCGCGGCAATTCTGATCGGCCGTTAGCGCGCGTCGGCGCGCACATGCGCGCGGACCCTAGTTCGACCATCCGATGGCGCCGCGCGGCCAACCTGAACGCTCGGGACGAACCTGACAATCTGCTGACTTTCCCATCGGTGGTTGCCTGCAGGACGAGACCTTCCTAAAGTAATGCGGCGCTATGTGCGCGTCCGGTTTTCCCGGTGTTACATTTGAGCCGCGGTATATACAGGACTGTCCTCGTTCCGGCGCGCCGGAGACTTCTCTTCGGGTCGAATTCAGTTTTGTCAATCCAAGACCGGCCAATGAAAGTCGGCTAGCAAGGCACTCTCTGCGTGAGAACTGCGCCCTCCTCGCTACGGTTAGCAATAATCGGATGTGGTCTGGCCGTCGAACAATGCCATCTGCCGGCCCTGCGGAAAATCGCGGGCCTCGAGTTGGTCGCGCTCGTTGACAGCGATCTCGCGCGTCTAAACCGGATTGCGGATCGCGCCAGGGTGCGGCGGCGTCACACGGATTATCGTGCGATGTTAAACGAAGCCGGCGTCGATCTGGTTGCGGTCTGCGCGCCGCCCCAACTTCATGCCGAGATCGGGTTGGCCGTGGTCGATGCTGGCAAGCACCTGTTCATGGAAAAGCCGCTGGCCCTGAGCCTCCACGACGCGGACCGGCTGGTGAAGCGTGCGGCCGGCGGCGGTGCGCAAAGCCCTGATCGGGTTCAATTGGCGCTGGCATCGGCTCATTCGCCGGGCGCGGAGCATCATCGATGAGGGCGGTCTGGGGCCGCTGGCGACGATGCATACAACGTTCACGTCCGCGAGCGCGTTTCCACGGGAGGATTCGGCCTGGAGGCAGCGCGACGATTGGGGCGGCGGCGTGTTGATCGATCTCGGTATCCATCATTTCGACCTCTGGCGATTTCTGACGGGAAGCGAGGTCGACGAGGTAGTCGTGCACCGGCGCACCGACGGGCCCGGCCACGAGCGCGCGACGGTGAGCGCCGTATGGCCAATGGAGTTCTTGTTACCTCGTCGTTCTCTACATGGGGTGAGCGATACCAACGAACTGGAGATCTGCGGGGCAAAGGCCAGCTTGCGGCTGTCGTGCTACCGCTCCGACAGCCTCCGCGGTGTACGAAAATGGGGTGCCGCGCGGCGCGGCGCGGCATTGGCCAGGCGAAGCAGTCCGGGCCTTGCGCAATATGCCGCAGGCGATTGCCAGGCTGCTCGACGGCGGCGACGTCATCGATTCGTATAGAGCCCAATGGCAGTACGTTCGTCGACTGCCATCCAGAACGGTGCGACCGATCAAGCCCGGCTTCGTGGACGGGCGGAGCGCGCTTCAAATCGCATTGGCTGCGGCAGCAATCCGCGCGTACAGGACGCCCGATCAGAGTTGATGCAAGCCGCGGATGCGATCGCTCCGCTTGCCACGGCTAATGCCCGCATACATGATCGTCGGTTAGAGGCGGGCGTGTGATTGATCAGATTCGAAATAGTCGCGAGCGGACTTCCGGCGATGTCCGTCGTAGTCATCACGCCGGATCGGTTTGAGACCATCAGCACGGTCTTGCGCCACACACATGCGCAGTCGGTCAAGGAGGAACTGGAGATTGTCATCGTAGCTCCGACGGTTGAGGTGATCCCGCTCGACGCGCCAACTATGCAAGGGTTCAACAGCGTGCGCGTGGTGCTATTCGGGTCCGTTGCGTCCTCTACGGCGGCAGCGCGAGCCGCAGGCGTGCGCGCCGCACGCGCGCCAATTGTGGCATTCGTAGAAGACCATTGCTTTCCGCAGCCGGGATGGGCCGCGGCGCTTATTGCTGCACACCGCAAGTCGTGGGCAGCGGTTGGGCCGGCGGTTGGCAACGCAAACCCGCACAGCGCAATCAGTTGGGCCAACCTGCTGATCGAATATGGGCCTTGGCTGGAGCCGGCCACGGCAAGAGCCGTGGAGCATCTGCCAGGACACAACAGCAGTTACAAGCGCAACGTCCTGCTGGAGTACGGTCCCGCTCTAGAGACCATGCTCGAAACCGAGAGCATCCTGCATTGGGACCTGCGCGCAAAGGGATTTGCCCTACTTCTGGAACCAGCGGCCAAGGCCCTGCACCTGAACTTCACCACGATCGGCGCTTCGATGCGATTGCGCTTTCACGGCGGACGGCTGTTCGCCGCCGCGCGCGCGGGCCGCTGGTCGCTCGCGCGGCGGCTTGCCTATGCCGCGGCCGCGCCGCTCATTCCGGTGGTGCGCCTGCGGCGCATCCTTGCGCAGGCGTGGCGGCGGCGCATCCGCGGCGCTGCCCATCAATGCGTTTCCCGCACTCGCGTTTCTGCTTGCTGTGATGCTGTCGGAGAAATGGCGGGATACCTATTGGGTGCGGGGGCGGAGGTGCAGCGCGCCGGCGAATTTGAATTCCACGTGGACCGTCAGGGCAACCGCGGCAGCGCAACGCGAAGGTGCCGAACCATGAATCGGTGGCCGATCTGGGCGAAATGCAAGGCGGTGATTGCGCTGCGCTGGTTGCGCCGGAGCACGCGGACCGTCGGGCATTCGCCTGCGATGTCCGTGATAATCACGACGCCTGACTCCTACGACACGATCCGCGCACTGGTCCAGGCTCTGCGCTTGCAGACGGCGCGCGATGCACTTGAGGTGGTGATCGTCGCGCCATCGGTGGCTGCGATACGCGCGGGTCTCGCCGACCTCCAGGACTTCCGCTGCTGGCGCATTGTGGAGTTGGGGGATTTGCGCATCGTCAGGGCAAGCCAAGACTGCGGGCATCCGCTGCGCGAGCCGCTCGGTGGTGGTGCTGACCGAGGACCATTGCTTTCCGGATCCGGGATGGGCGCGGGCGCTGATTGAGGCGCATCGCGGGAACTGGGCGGCAGTGGGTCCAGCAATGGAAAACGGCAATCCGCAGAGCCTGATTAGCTGGGCGGATTTCATCATTGGATACGGCCCATGGTTAAATCCGCCCGGGGCGGCGGAGGTTGATCTACTGCCCGGGCACAACAGCTCGTACAAGCGCGATCTGCTGCTCGGTTACGGCGAGCGCCTCGAAGCTTGCTCGGCGCGGAGACCAACCTCCAGCGGGACCTCCGGGCTCGGGGCTATCGCCTGTACCTGGACCCGCCGCGAAGGCCTTCCACACCAATTTCACCAAGCCCTCGCGCTGGATACCTTTCCTGTTTTACTCCGGACGCGTGTTCGCGGCGGAGCGCGGGCGCACTTGGCCGCTGTTTCGTCGCGCGGGATATAGCGCCGGCGCGTGGCTGATCCCGATTGTCCGGTTCATGCGCTTGATACCGGGCTTTCCGCCGCACGCGTCCCGACTTGTGGCGGGGGCGTCTAGGGCCGCTGCTGTTTGCGCTGATTGTCGACGCCGCGGGGCAGGGGATTGGCTATGTCCTGGGGGCCGGGCAGGCCGCAGAGAAGGTAGCCCGCCTGGAGTTTCATCGCGAAGCTCAGCAGCGGGAATGATGGCCTCGCGGCCACCGTTTTTCTCGGTCATCGTCCCGACTTATTCGCACCCAGCAGAATTGCCAGGATGCCTGGAGGCGCTGGCGCGGCAGCAATTTCCGACCGATTCGTTCGAAGTGATTGTGGTCGATGATGGCGGCGCGTCACCGCCCGCAGCGACTGTGCAAGATTTTGCGAATCGACTTGCGATCAAGCTTCGTGACGGCCCGCCACGGCGGACCTGCCGCGGCTCGCAATCTTGGCGCCCGACGGGCGCGGGGCGATTCTTCGCCTTTACCGATGATGACTGCCGCCCCGCAGCGGAATGGCTGTCGGCGCTTGGCGACGCGATTTGCCGCTCGTGCCGGATCACATCATCGGCGGGCGGACGATAAACGTGCTGGTCAAGAATCCATACGCAGCGACCAGTCAGCTAATCCTCGATGTTGTCTACCACCATTTCAACGGCGACGACTCCGGGGGAAGCGCGGTTCCTTGCCACCAACAACCTAGCGTTGGCTGCGGACACCTTCGCGGCGATCGGCGGCTTCGACAGCAGCTTCCCGACGTCGGAGGACCGCGAGCTGTGCGACCGCTGGTTGCACAATGGACATCGAATCACTTACGCTCCGGAAGCGGTGGTATTCCATGCGAATCCGCTCAATCTGCGCCACTTTTGGCGGCAGCATTTCGGATATGGACGTGGCGCCTGGCGATTTCACCGTCTTCGCGAGCGACATGGTCACGGACGCTTCCGCCCGGATTGGAAGTTCTACCGCCGGTTGGCGCTCGTTCCGTTTGCGCAAAAGCCCCCGCTGTGGTCGCTATCGATCTCGGCCTTGATGGTAGTTTCGCAAGTGGCCAACTGTGCCGGCTTTTTCTACGAGAGTCGCCGACGCGATCCTGATCAGTCGGGCCTCAGCAAAGAGTCGTAAACCGCGTGCAGTTGCGCACCAACGACTTCCGACGAAAAACGTTCCCTTGCAAAACGCGAAATTCGTGCGCGCGAGTACCGGTGAAGATTGTCGAGCATCTGGTCAAGCCCCCGGAACAGAGCATTCGTATCCTGCGAAGGCACCAGGACGCCGACGTCTTCGACAATGAATTCTTCGGGTCCTCCGCAGCGTGTCGAAAGGACCGGGGTGCCGCACGCCAACGCTTCCGCCACCGGGACGGAAAACGTTTCTGCGAGGCTGGAAAGGACGAACAGATCAGCCTGTCGCATGAACTGCCGCCACTTCCGCGTCTGGCCCTGACGCCATGGAAGGTCACCGCGGCCCCGAGCTTCAAGTCCGCGGCCAAGCGTTGATACTCCATCCGTTGCTTTCCGTCACCCACGATGTCGAGATGCCAGTCAACCCGCTTATCGCGCAACCGGGCGGCCGCGTGGAGGAGACACGGAATGCCCTTGACCGGGGCGAGCTGGCCTACAAACAGAATTCTCTTCGCCTGAGTGTCACTCCGCAGCTCCACCGACGGGAAAAACACGCGGGTGTCGGCAACATTCGGTACAATTTCGAAGCGCCCGCGCAACCCATAGCGTTCAATCGCATTTTGTAAGGCGCGACTGACCGGAAGCACCCTGTCTGCCCAGCGGAATGCCAGCCACGCTTTGACGAGGTCGAGAGGCCCGAGCAATCGTCTGGGAAAAGAGGAAAAGTGCTCCGCGACAACGACGGGAATCCGGTTGAGCTTGCCGATCAACACCGCGGGCGCCCCGGCATCGTAGACCTGGACATGAATGATGTCCGGGCGAAATCCCAGGCGGACGACGCGCCCGAAAGCCCGGAAGACGCTCCACAGATAGACGAAATAGGTGACGCCCGGAACCGACGAATGCCGATAGCGCATGCGATAGGTCGGAACGCCCTCCAGCAGCGCTTCGTCCCCTTCTGACTCAAGGCGCCAGAGCTCTTTCAGTCTCGCTTCCGGGCCCGGTACAGTGCAGCACGACCACGTCGTCATGGAGCAACACCGCTTTGGCCTGCTCGCGAGCCCAGATCGCCTTGAGCGGCTCCTCGCGGCTCGGATACCAATTGGTGATAAAAAGGATCTTGAGACGGCGGGTATCCATTTTCCCGTCGGATGCTATCGATGCCGCCATCCAGTGTCCATTTTTCGAATCGAAGGTTCCTAGTCGCTTGCTGCAGCCTGCGCAATGAGTGATCCATTCCGATCCGGGAACGGCGTGCGCGGCATGCTACAGCCACATTCGCTGGTCATTCGACGTCTGTCGAAGGACCAATCCAAGGCTCTACACCGCTTTCTGGCTGACCGCACTCGTCGGGACCATCTTTCCGGCCGGCGCCGCCCTGGCGGTCCGTGGTCTGGTCAATGCCGTTAGCGACGGTCTCTCGGCTGCGACGGCATTCAAGCCCGAAGTTGTCTTTCTGTGGCTGCTTCTGGGACTTGTGATGACCGTAGGCATGGTCGTCGCGCATTCTGCCACCCGCTATCTCGGCTCGGCGATTCGAGATCGATCTCCACTATAGCCTGAACCTCGATATTCTGCGGCACTCGAATGCAATGACTTTTGCCCGCTTCGAGGATCCGCACTTCCACGACGCGCTGCGCCGCGCGCAGGAGAGCCCCGAAGGACACGTTTCGCGCTGTTTAAGCTCGTCACTCGAACTGTTGACCAAAGCGATCCAAGCCTCGTCGCTGATGGCCATCCTTTTCGTCATCGAACCGACGCTTTTTCTGCTCCTGGTTCCGGTCGGGATTCCCTACCTTGTGTTTCATTGGCGGCTTTCGCGGCGCCAATTCGATGAGATCGATGCGCAAACCGAGAACCAGCGCTGGATCGACTACCATACCGGCGTGCTCGGCGCGACGGAGCACGTCGCCGAGATCAAGGTGCTCGGCCTCGCGTCGCTCTTCATCGAGCGCTGCCGCGTCCGGATGGCAGCGCTTCGTGACCTGCGCGCGCGATATCAGCGTTTTGAATTTCTCGGCAATCTCATTTTCGCACTGTTTTCGGTGGTTGCAATCTACATCGCGATGGGCCGCGCGGCGTTTTCGATCGTCCAGGGAAATTGACCATTGGCGATCTCGCTATCTATGGAAGCGGCGCTACGCAACTGCGCGGCCTGGTCGAAGGAAGCGTGGCGCTGATTGCCGGGCTTCGCTGGGATATCCTGCATATCGGCAACCTGCGGGCGTTTCTTGCCCTCCCACGCGAGGCGCCCGGAGATGCGGCCGCCCGGCGGATTCCGCTCTCCGGCGGCATCGAGTTTCGCGATGTTGCGTTCACCTACCCCGGGGCCGCTGCACCGACGTTGGCGAATGTTTCGTTCGTTATCGAACCCGGCGAGACAGTCGCCCTGGTCGGAGACAACGGTGCCGGCAAGACCACGATCGCGAAACTGATCGCATGCCTTCACTCTCCGACCGAAGGAACCGTACTTTTCGATGGCGTCGATGCGCGCGGACTGGATGTCCACGACCTGCGCCGGCAGGTGACGTGCCTGTTTCAGCAATTCGGTCGTTATTCCGCAACCGTGGCCGACAACATTGCATTCGGTGACTGGCAGCACCTTCGGGACGACGAGGCGCTCATCAAGGAAGTTGCACGCGCAGCCGGCGTTGACGAGATGATCGATGCCATGCCGGGCGGCTACCAGACGATGCTAGGTCGGGCTTTCGGTCGCTACGAGCCGTCGGGGGGCCAGTGGCAGCAATTGGCCATCGCTCGAGTCGTCGCCCGCGACGCCCGTATCCTGATACTCGATGAACCCACTGCGAGCCTGGATATCGATACCGAATACAAGCTGTTCCAGCGCTATCGCGCAGTGGCCAAGGGACGAACGATCCTCCTCATTTCGCATCGCTTCTCGACCGTGCGCATGGCTGATCGCATCCTGGTCCTCGACGCCGGGCAAGTCGTGGAGCACGGTACGCACGACACGTTGATGCGGGTGAACGGACGGTATGCCGCGCTATATGATCTTCACCGCCGGCACTTCGGCGTCAGCTGAACGTCGCCACGGCGATTCTGGCCGGTCGCTGAACGCACCGGGCAACGACGCGATCGCGGACGCGATCATGGCGCTTTGGCCGTCCTGGGCGCGTCGGTTGCGCGGCCGCCCTCCGGCCGGATCGAAGCGAGCGCGGCGGCAAAGCGATCGTCGTCCGGCTTAAGATCGACGTAGTCGGCAATGCGCCGGATTTCGCGCGCAGGATCGGCGAGCATGTCGGAGAAATCGACGCGCAGATGCTCGCGGCCGGCGAAAAACCGGTTGACTTCGTCCCATAGACGCCGCTGCACCGTCTCGCCCTTGGACTTGGCCCACCACCAGTCGGTGCGGCGAATCGACGCGATCGATTCGTCGAGCGGGCGCCAGGTCCAGATAAAGCGGACCGCCGGACCCCACGCTTCGACCAGGTCGTCGCCGCAAAGCGATAGCAGAGGATGCTTGGCGCCGACATGGGTCGTGTGGCCCGCTTCGAGGAAAGAGATCCAGTCGCTGAGCTTGCGCACGCGTTCGGCACGGGGAAAGCGCTCCTCCAGGTCGGGCTCGTGCCACCAGCGTCGCAGTCGCTTCGCAAGGCGCGCCGATTCGTAATGGTCCATCCAGTACGGCGCGCCCATCTCGACGCCCAGGTGATGCAGCACACCCGCGGCGGCCGACGAACCGGAGCGATACAAGCCCAGCACGGCGATCCGCGTCGTCATCTGCGATCGCGTCTAAAGCGAAGCGTGATGCATCTCCAAAACCTCCACGGAAAAGCTTGTGCCCGGCGCGATTGTAATGCAGATTCGCTCGTATCCGCGGCAGCGAAGGAAGACGGCAATGACCAAAGTCTACGGTACGTCGTTGTCAGGCAATTGTCACAAGGTTCGCATGGTCCTCGAGGCCCTGCATCTGCCTTATGCCTGGATCGAAATCGACTCATCAAAAGGCGAGACGCGCACGCCCGAGTTTCTCGCCAGGAATCCCAACGGCAAGGTGCCGGTGGCCGAGCTCGAGCCGGGCGTGTATCTGCCGGAATCGAACGCGATCATCTGTTACCTCGCCGACGGGTCGCCGCTGATGCCCGACGACCGGCTGCTGCGCGCCCGCGTTCTCCAATGGCTCTTTTTCGAGCAATACAGCCACGAGCCTTATATCGCGGTCGCGCGCTTCCTGTGCCGCTTTCATCCGGACCCGCCATCGCAGCGTGCGCTGGTCGAATCCAAGATGCCCGGCGGCTATCGTGCGCTGGAAGTGATCGAGAACGCGCTTGCCGATGCGCCGTTCCTGGTCGGCGGGCGCTACACAATCGCTGACATCGCCTTGTACGCCTACACCCACGTCGCCGACGAGGGCGGGTTCGACCTCGCGCGATTTCCCGCGATCCGAAGCTGGCTTTCGCGCGTCGCCGCGCAGCCCGGTTACGTTGCTATGGTTGCCCCTTGATGCCGCAGCGCGGCGCTCAGCACTGAATCGTCTGCCGGCAGTACTGGGTGAGCTCGCGCACGACTGTCGTCGCGCCGACCGGCATCCGCGCCCTGCCCTGGCCGTACTCCATCGTGAGCTTGAAGTCGTATTTCCGGAAGAACGCATCGAACTGCTCGGCGCCGACGGTACCCAGCGCCGCGACGCCGTCGGTCGCGCCGTCGTACTCGAGCAGGATCGCCGCCAGCGGCTGCGGCGCGGGCCCGCTGACCACGCGTGCGCCTGCGGCGGGATCGTAGACGCTATGGTCGGCGCAGCAATGAATCACGTTGCCGTCGGAGGTCGGCGAGCGCTCCGATTGAAACCGGATAAACGAGATGTCGCGCGTTGGATAGGCGAGCTTGTGCGCGCATATTGCCGAGTACGAAACCACCGAGTGCGTGGGGCCGACGCCACCGGTCCACGCATAGCTCGCGCCGTCGGCACGCAATACGTTGTCGGCGGCACCCGCCGGCCGGCCGAGGTCGAGCAGGAAGCACGGGGTGCCCGCATAAGGGTAGTTGAATACGTAGTTGGTCTTTAGCGCGAGGTCTCCGAGTCTGATCGGCGCGCCGTGAACATCGACCAGCTTCGAGCGCCCGTACAAGCGCGGCTCGGCGCCGGCCCAGGCATCGCCGGCCGAACCCAGCTGCGCGGCGCCCGCGACCATCGTGCAGACGCGCAAGAATTGTCGCCGTTCCATCGTTTCTCTTCCTCCTTGCTTGCGCGCCACAACGCGACCGGCAAAAGGCCGCCCGGTCGCCGGCGCGGCCCACGGCTGTTGCGCCGGCTACGGACCCAGGCCGGCGAGCGCGCGCACGTGCGCGGTCGCGCTGCGGCCGAGCGCACTCAGCGCATAGCCGCCTTCGAGTGTCGATACGATGCGACCGCCGGCGTGCCGGGCCGCGACCTCGGCGATCCTGCTCGTCACCCAGCCATAGTCGTCGTCGGTCAGCTGCAGATTGGCCAGCGGGTCCTCGCGGTGCGCGTCGAATCCGGCCGACACGAAAATGATCTCCGGCCGATGCGCCTCGAGCGCCGGCAGGCACACCTCGACAAAGGCCTTGCGAAAAGCATCGCTGCCGCTGCCGGGCGAAAGAGGCACGTTGTGCATGTTCGGACCCAGCGGCTCGACTCCCGAATACGGATACAACGGGTACTGAAACGTCCCGGTCATCACCACGCGATCGTCGCCGGCGAAGATATCCTCGGTGCCATTGCCGTGATGCACGTCGAAATCGACGACTGCGGCGCGGGCGAGACCGTGGTGCTCGAGCGCATGCGCGACGCCGACCGCAACGTTGTTGAACAGGCAGAAGCCCATTGCCCGATCGCGCGTCGCATGATGGCCGGGCGGACGCACGGCGCAGAACGCCGAGCCGCGCTTTCCGCCGACGACGAGATCGGTCGCGAGTATCAGGGCTCCGGCGCCATGCCGGGCGGCGTCGAGCGAGTCGGGGTTGAGCGCGGTGTCCGGGTCGAGGTAATGCACGCCGCTTTCGGGGCTCGCCTCCTCGATCTCGTCGATGTAGTGCGCAGCATGTACACGCGCGAGTTGTTCGCGCGTCGCCGCAGGCGCGAGATGATGCTCGATCAGCGCATCGAGTCCCGAGCTGATCAGCCGATCCTGCACGGCATCGAGCCGCTCCGGGCATTCGGGGTGGTACGGTCCCATCGCATGCAGACGGCACGAGGGATGGGTGATGTACGCGGTGGACACGGCTTGGTCGGTCGGCCGCGGGCGCAACAAGCGCTGCCGCGGCTTGGGGGTCGAGCGGAGTGTAGCGCGCCGCGAGCGGTAATGACTAGCCGCCGATTGCCCTCTATAGTGCTCGTCTGTCAATACCCGCGAAGAATCAATGAGCCTGCGCCCCGCTGATACCCACGTCATTCCGCTGCCCGAAAGGCTGGCGGCAGTCGTCGATACGCTCGGCAGCATCGTCGTCGGCAAGCAGACGCCGCTGAAGCTCGCATTGGCCTGTTTGTTGGCGCGCGGCCACCTGCTGATCGAGGACATCCCCGGCGTCGGCAAGTCGACGCTGGCGCAGGCCCTGGCGGCGACGCTGGGGCTGCAGTATGCGCGCGTCCAGTTCACCAGCGATCTGTTGCCCGCCGACGTGCTCGGCGTGTCGATCTTCGATCCCTCGACCCACGCCTTCCGTTTTCATTCGGGCCCGATTTTCCACTCGATCGTGCTGGCCGACGAAATCAACCGCGCCCCGCCGAAGACGCAAAGCGCTCTGCTCGAAGCGATGGAGGAGCGACAGGTCTCGATCGACGGCAACACGCGGCCGCTGCCCGAGCCGTTCTTCGTGATCGCGACGCAGAATCCGGCCGAACAGATCGGCGCGTACCCGCTGCCCGAATCGCAGCTCGACCGTTTCCTGATGACGATCGAGCTCGGCTATCCCGAACCGGCGGCGGAGCGCGACCTGCTGCTGTCCGGCGACCGGCGGGTGCGCATTGCCGAGCTCGCGCCTTGCGCGGACGCGGCGACCCTGATCGCGTGGCAGCGCGAGGCTGCCGCGGTGCATGTCGCACCCGCGCTGCTCGACTACGTGCAGGCGCTGCTCGCCGCCTCGCGCGGCGCCGCCACGACCACCGGCGCGCATCGCGGCCTGTCGCCGCGCGCGGGCCTCTTGCTCGTCGCGGCCAGCCGCGCCTGGGCGCTGCTGGCCGGTCGGCCGATGGTGCTGCCCGAGGACGTGCAGGCGGTGTTTCCCGCGATCGCCGGCCATCGGCTCGCCGGCAGCGCGCGCGCCGGCGGTCCGCAGGCAAAAGCACTGCTGCGCGCGGTGCCGCTGCCCTGACTGCGCGATTCCCGGCGATGCATTCGCCCGCATCGGAACGCAGCGGCCACGTGGTCGGCTGAATCGGGCGCGAGGCCGCTGACCTGCGCACCAACCGACGATGGCCACTCTTCCCCTGAGCACGTCGTGGATCGCGCGCACGCGGCAGCGCTTCTGGCGGCTCGCGCCCAGCGACCGCGAGCCGGTGATCCTGCGTCACAGCCGCATCTACATCCTGCCGACACGCCGCGGTTTCGCGCTGATCGCGACGCTCGTGGTCATGTTGCTGACCGCGATGAACTACGCGCTATCGCTCGGTTACGCGATGACGTTCGTCGCCGCAGGCATGGTGGCCGCGGCGCTGCTCGCGACCTTTCGCAATCTCGCCGGTATCGCAAGCGCGCCGGTCGCGGCCGGCGAAGCGTTTGCCGGCGGCGAGGTGACGTTCACGCTGTCGCTCGCCAGCCGCGATCGAGAGCGCATCGGTATCGTCGTCTCGACTTCCGACGGTGCACCGGAGGTGATCGATCTACCGGCTGATGCGACCCGGCCGGTGGTGCTGAGCGTCGTCGCGCCGCGACGCGGCCCGCAGCCGCTGGGCAGGGTCACCCTGTCGAGCAACTTTCCGCTGGGTCTGTGGCGAGGCTGGGCCTACGTGCATTTTCCTTTGACGGCATTCATCTATCCGGCGCCGGAAACCGCGCCCCCGCCGTTGCCGACCAGCCGTCTGGGCATCGATCCCCAACGGGCGGCGCGCGCCGCCGATGCCGAGCTCGGAGGCTTGCGCGATTACGAGCGTGGCGACCCGCACAACCGCATCGCATGGAAAGCGGTCGCCCGCGGCGGCGGCTGGTACACCAAGCAATTCGAAGGTGGCTCGGGCGGCGGTGCCCTCGACCTCGACTGGTCCGAGCTGCCGCCCGGACTGGATGAAGAATCGCGGCTATCGCGCCTGACCGCCTGGGTTCTGGCCGCCGAGCGCGAGACGCGTGCGTTCGGCTTGCGTTTGCCGGGCACCGCGCTGGCGCGCGGACAGGGCGCGGGCCATCGCCGCGCCGCGCTGACTGCACTGGCTTCGTTCGGCCAGCCGAAGCCGACGTGAACGCGAGCAAGATAGGCACGCCGCTGGCGCGCACGCAACTGGGCGCGCTCGCGGCATTGCTGCTGTGCGCGCAAATGCCGCTGTGGGCGCACGTCGACCATTGGGTCGCCTTCGCCGGCACGGCACTGGTTGTCGCACGGCTCGTTTTTCCGTTCGACCGCAACAATCTCCGCAATCTCCGCCGCTGGCTGCTGCCGGGGTTGGCAATAGCCGCCGCGATCGGCATACGCGTCGAATACGGCTATTTCATCGCGCGCGACCCCTGCGTCGCGTTCCTCTACGTCCTGGTCGGCATCAAGTTCCTCGAGGCCCGCGGCCTGCGCGACGGCGCACTGCTGGTGTGCCTCGCGCTGTTTCTCGCGCTGACGCAGTTCTTTTACGCGCAGACGATCCTGGCCGCCGCCGCCGCGATTCCCGCGCTGCTGGCGACCGGCGTTGCACTGGCGGTCCTGCGGACTTCGGCGGGCGCGACCGAGCCGTGGCGACCGCATCTCACGCGCACGGTACGACTGATCCTGCAGGGCGTGCCGATCGCGGCGCTGCTGTTCGTCCTGTTTCCTCGCCTGGCCGGACCGTTGTGGGGAAGCCCGCTCGAAAGCGGCGCGCGTACCGGGCTCTCCGAGAGCATGTCGCCCGGGTCGATCAGCGACTTGTCGCTCTCGGACGAGGTCGCCTTTCGCGTCGAATTCGCCACCGGGCTGCCGCCGCCATCGCAACGCTACTGGCGCGGTCCCGTGTTCTCGCGTTTCGATGGCGCCGTCTGGCGCCCGCTGTACAAGCTGCGCAGCGGTCGGTACGCGCCCTCGGCCGGCCGACCCTCCGATTACACGGTGACGATGGAGCCGCATGGCAAGCTCTGGCTGTTTGCGCTCGAGCATCCGACCGGCCCGCCCCGCGCACCGAATCCGGACGCGCCGTTCGGAGCTCCGACCGAGGCGCTGGCCGCCGTGACCTACGACCAGCAACTGTTGGCCAAGGCGCCGATCACGCAGGCCGTGCGCTATACGATGCGTTCGGCCACCGTCGACACGTTCGCCGCGGTGGTCAACGATGCATCGGACAACCTGCAGCTGCCGCGCGGCAATCCGCGCACGATCGAATTCGCGCGCGACCTGCGCGGGCGCAGCGCATCGGATCGCGCCTACATCGCCGCGGTGCTCGACTGGTTCCGCACCGAGTCGTTCGTCTATACGCTGTCGCCGGACATTCTCGACCGCGATCCGGTCGACGGTTTTCTGTTCGACACGCACCGCGGCTTTTGCGAGCACTTCGCCGGCGCCTTCACGCTGCTGATGCGCGCGGCCGGCATTCCGTCGCGCGTCGTCACCGGGTACCAGGGCGGCGAAATGAATCCGACCGGCGAATACATGATCGTGCGCCAGTCCGACGCGCACGCCTGGGCGGAAGCGCTGCTCGACGGGAAGTGGCAGCGGGTCGATCCGACCGCCGCAGTCGCGCCGTCGCGCATCGAGCGCGGCATCGGCGCCGCGCTGCCCGCGGGTGAGCGCGTGCCTTACCTTGCCAGGGTCGAGATGACGTGGCTCAAGAGCCTGAGCCTGCACTGGGACAGCGTCAACTATCACTGGCAACGGGGATTCGTCGGCTTCAATCTCGAGCGACAACGCGATTTCCTGCGCGAGATCGGGCTCAAGGGCGCACCGCCGTGGCGGCTCATCGCGGTGCTCGCCGGCGCCGCATTTGTCTGGGGAATCGCGGTGCTCGGATTCTCGCGGCTGCGTCCGTCGCGGATCGACGCCGAAGTGGCGTTATGGCGTAGAGCCTGCCGCAGGCTTGCGCGCGCCGGGCTCGAGCGCCGGCCGGACGAGGGGCCGCTGGCGTACGCCGACCGCGCCGCCGCGCGCTGGCCGGCAGTCGCCGCGCTGATCAGGGACATCGCCGGCCGCTACGCGACGCTGCGCTACGGTCCGGCGGCCGGGCGCAGCGCGGACGTCGTCGCGCAATTGCGCACCAGCGTCGGTGCGCTGCCACCGGCGCGCGCGTTGCGCGCAACTCGCTCAACCTGCCTAAAGCAGCGCGTCGCGCGACAAGCCCTTGCGACGCAGCCTCGCCCGTAGCTTTTCGAGCGCCTCGGCCTGGATCTGGCGCACGCGCTCGCGAGTGACGCCCAGCTCGCGGGCGAGATGCTCGAGCGTGGCGACGTCGCAGCCATTCAATCCATAGCGGCGCTCGATCACCAGGCGCTGCCGCTCGGAGAGCTCGTCCAGCCATTGCTTGACCCAGCCCTCGATCTCGGAATTGTGCAGCAGCAGCTCGGGGCCCGGCGCATCCTCGTCGCTCAACTGGTCGCCGATCGACAGGCCCGAATCGACATCGTAGGCCGCATCGAGCGAGGTGACGTGCTCGTTGTAGCCCAGGACTTTGCGCACCTGCTCGACCGGCTTGCCGAGCAGATGCGCGACGTCGTCCATCGTCGGGTCGCGTCCCTGGCCGAGCATGCCGTGCGTTTCGAGGTGGCGCATCGCGCGAAGCACGATATTGAGCTCCTTGACCACGTGCGCCGGCAGCCGGATCGTCCGCGACTGGTTCATGATCGCGCGCTCGATCGACTGGCGTATCCACCAGGTCGCGTAGGTCGTGAAGCGGAAGCCGCGCTCCGGATCGAACTTCTCCAGCGCGTGAATCAGGCCGAGATTGCCTTCCTCGATCAGATCGGCAAGCGTCAGGCCGCGATTCAGATAATGCTTGGCGATGCTGACGACCAGCCGCAGGTTGTGCTCGATCATCTTCTGCCGCGCTTCGAAGTCGCCGTCCCGGTTGGCGCGCGCGTACTCGAGCTCCTCGGCAGGCGTCAGCAGCGGGCTCTGGCCGATCTCGTTCAGGTAGATCTGGGTGACGTCGTTGAGGAAGTCGGCGCCGACGCCGACGACCGGCATGTCCAGCGGCAAATCGCGCGTCTGGGTATCGGGCTCCGGTGCCGCGGGCGACTCGTCGTCGTCTGCCGCCGAATGCGCTCTCATGCGTGGCCGGGCCCGCCGCTACGCCGGCGGCAGGAATTTCGCCGGGTCGACCGGCTTGCCGAAGCGACGGATCTCGAAGTGGAGCTTGACCTGGTCGGCGTCGCTGTCGCCCATCTCCGCGATCTTCTGACCCCTCGCGACTTGCTGGCCTTCCTTGACCAGGATTTCGCGATTGTGCGCGTAGGCCGACAGAAACGTATTGTTGTGCTTGATGATGATCAGCTTGCCATAGCCGCGCAAGCCCGTGCCGGCGTAGACGACCTTGCCCGGACCGCTGGCAAGCACCGGCTGACCGGATTTGCCGGCGATGTCGATGCCCTTGAGGTTCGCCGTTTCGGAAAAGCCGGAAATGACTTTGCCGGCTGCGGGCCACGCCCAATCGATGTTGCCGCCGTCGATTTCGGGCACGCGCGCGCGATTCGACGCGCGCCGGCGCTGCCGCGACGGTGCCTGGCGTCGTGGCGGAGCGGTGCGGCAGCGGCGCCGCCGACGGTGCGACGATCGGCGCGCGCGACCGGCGGCGGCGGGGGAGGCGCCGCCGCGCTGCTCTGCTGCATCTGCGCCAGCGCCTGCTCCGAATAGGGCAGCTTCAAAGCCTTCGGCTCGCTTTTGTACGCCGCGGTGTTGCCGCGGCCGGAAGGCGCCGCTCCGGTGAACGGCAAGGTCCGCGTTTCGCTGCCGACCGGGGCGATCGCAGGCGCGGCCGGAAGCGGCGTGGTCACGGCGGTGCCGGGCGCCGCGACCGCGGCACCGGCTTCACCCGGCGGCGCGAGCACGAGCACGCGACCGACGCGGATGACGTTGATGTTTTCGATGTTGTTCCATGCGGCAAGCTCGCGGTAATCGAGCCCGTGGTCGAGTGCGATCTGGTAGAGGGTCTCGCCGCGCTTGACGGTATGGGTCGGCGGCGGAGCTTCCGACGGCGGCGCCGATGCCGCGGGGGTGGCGCACCCTCGATCGTTTCCGGCGGCGGCGCGGCGCGCTCGCTGACCGGCGCCGGCGGACGGGTCATGCACGATACGAGCAGCAGTGCGGCAGCAATGGGCGCAAGCACGCGGCATGAATGCGCGAAACCGAAGTAAGTCATGCGAGTCCGGGAAGCAATGGTACGAATCTTACCGCGTCGAAGCTTTGCTCGCGGATGCCGGCCGGCGCCTTTTCGATAACGGTCAGTCGCTGCGCTCCGCGCCCGTCGTCGTCATGGATGGCGAGCGGCAGCACCATGCGGCCGCCGACTTTCAGATAGCGCAGCAATGCGGTCGGGACCTGGGTTGCCGCGGCGGTGACGATGACGCCGTCGACTTCGAGCTCCTCGCCCAGATCCGCCGAGCCGTCGCCATGTTTGATGCGCACGTTGTTCAGCTTCAGCGCGCGCAGGTTCTGCCGAGCCTTGGCGACCAGCGAGGCGATGCGCTCGACCGTGTAGACCTCGTCGGCCAGGTGCGCCAGCACCGCCGTCTGGTAGCCGCAACCGGTGCCTATCTCCAGCACGCGATGCAGATGGCCGCCGGCCCGCAACAGCTCGGTCATGCGGGCGACGACATACGGCTGCGAAATGGTCTGTCCGGCGCCGATCGGCAAAGGACTGTCATCGTAGGCGCGGATCGCCAGCGCTTCCTCGACGAAAATATGGCGCGGCACCGCGGCCATCGCCGAAATCACCGCTTCGTCGCGGATGCCCTGCTCGCGCAGGCGCTCGATCATGCGCGTGCGCGTGCGCGCCGAAGTCATGCCTATGCCGCCGAATTTTTCCACGCCGGCGCTCATCGCCTCGCCCGTCCGGCGAGCCCGGCGACCGGATGCGAAGACGATCGACCGTAGCGCGGCATCATGCTTCGATCCATTCGACGATGCGCGGCATTTCGGTGTGGTTGGTCAGATCGACCTGCAGCGGCGTCACCGAAACGAAACCCAGTCCGACCGCATGAAAATCGGTTCCTTCGCCGGCATCGGCGGCGGCGCCCGCCGCGCCGACCCAGTAGCAGGTCTCGCCGCGCGGCGTCTCGGTCTTCACCACCGATTCGGCCTTGTGTCGCTTGCCCAGACGCGTGACGCGCACGCCCTTGATGTCGGTCGGCCGGCACGTCGGGCACGTTGACGTTGAGAAGCCACGCCCCCGACGGTTTGCGGCGATGGCGCGAGATCAGATCGACGACGACCTTGGCCGCGGTTTCGAAGTGGTGGCCGGTCTTGCTGGTCAGCGACACCGCGATCGAAGGAATGCCCAGCAGATAGCCCTCGGTCGCTGCGGCGACGGTGCCCGAGTAGATCGTGTCGTCGCCCATGTTGGCGCCGTGATTGATGCCCGAGATCACCATGTCCGGCAGCTCGTCCAGCAGCCCGGTCACCGCGAGGTGAACGCAATCGGTCGGCGTGCCGTTGACGAACAGGAAACCGCTGGGCGCGCGGCGCACTGTCAGCGGCCGATCGAGCGTCAGGGAATTGGACGCACCGCTGCGGTCGCGCTCGGGCGCGACGACGGTGATGTCGGCGTACGGAGCGAGATCCGCGGCGAGGCGCTCCAGTCCGGGGGCGAAGTAGCCGTCGTCGTTGCTGAGCAGGATGCGCATCGAGTGGGTTGGCGGATTCGCGCCGGCCGATTCAGGCACCGGCACGCTGCGGCCATTATATGCGAAGGCTGCGCGGAATCACGCGAGCCGCGCGCCGAGACCAGTCGGCTCGCCGCGCGAAGCGCAGCCGGCGTCACTGCGCTTGTGTTCGGGCCCGCGCCTGCTCTTGCGTCCGGACTTGCGTTCGCATTTGCGTCCGGGTTTGGGTTCGCGCTTGCCTTATTTGGCCGGCCAGTTGCGCGCAAACACGGCAGCCACTTTCGGATGCGCTTCGACCTTGAGCAGCGCCGCGTGAAACGGCGGCCGATGCTGGGCGAGGTGTGCGCGCGAACCCGACCACTTGGTCACGACCGCCGCGTAGAGATCCAGCGCGCCGATGTCGTTGCCGGCAAGGAACGGCCGCGCCGGAAACATGTCGGCGAAGATTTCCCAGTGCCGGTGCAGGCGCGCTTTGGTGCCGGCGCGAAGGTGCTCTCTGGCGGCGTCGTCGATGTCCTGATAGAAGCGCTCGGGAAAATCGAGAACGGTGATCGCCGAATAGCAGTTAGCGGCGATGAACACCAGTCCGCGGATCGCCTGTGCGCGCGCTGACTCCGTCGCGCGGCAGCAGGCCCGCGGCGGGATGCGCGGCGTCGAGATGAATCAGGATTGCCGCACTTTCGGACAGCGCGCTGCCGTCGGGCAGCGCCAGCGTCGGTATCTGGCCGATCGGATTGATCTTGAGCAGATCGCGAAAGGCGTCGTTGGTCTCCCACGACGCCGTCTCGACCATGCGATACGGCGCGCCTGCCATCGTCAGCGCGGCCTCGATCGCCGCCGACCCGGAGCCTTTCTTGCCGTACAGCGTATACATGCGTCCCCCTTTTCTTCAGGCGCGGATCGGCGATCGCGCGCACGACGGAATCACGGGCCGGATCGCTCGCGCTCGCGACCAGCCCATGATGGATGCCGCTATCGATACGGTCTATTCCGCTCGTGCGCCGCGGCTAGGCATTCTGCCCGGCCGCCATCATCTTTTCCATTCGCTTTTGCATGTCGGCCGCCGAGACGTCTTCCTTGTGCGTCGCGATCGTCCACATCAGGCCGAACGGATCGGTCAACGTACCGCTGCGGTCGCCATAGAACTGGTCCTTGACCGCATTCTTGACCTTGCCGCCCGCTGCGATCGCCTGTGCAAAACTCTTGTCGACGTCGGGCACGTAAAACATCAGGCTGACCGGCGACCCGCCGTATGACTGTACGCTGCGATGGCCCATTTCCGGCGACTCGTCGGCCAGCATGATATTCCCGCCGGCGATCTTGAGCTCGGCGTGGCCGATCCTGCCGTCGGGGCCGGGCAAGCGCATCACCTCGGTCGCGCCGAACGCCTTCTTGTAGTAATCGATCGCGCTGGCCGCGTCGCGGATGATGAGATAGGAGGTGACGCCGGCGTAGCCGGCGGGAATTGGCTGGACCATGAGAAATCTCCTCGAGTTATCAATGTGGTTCCGGCGAATGCCGGAACCGGTCTGCTGCCTGCTTACTTGAACGCGCCCGTGCGCAACAGTCCCACCGCGATGCCCTCGATCGCCAAATCCGTGTGGGCAGGATTTACGACAATCGGTTCAAACTCCGAGTTCTCCGGGTGCAGCACGATTTCGCGGCCGCGCCGTCGCAGGCGCTTGACGGTCACCTCGTCGCCGGCAGCGCCGGACAGGCGGGCGACGACGATCTGGCCCGAGCGCGCGTCGGCAGTGCGGTGCACGACCAGCAAGTCGCCGTCCAGGATGCCGGCATCCTTCATGCTCATGCCGCGCACGCGCAGAAGGTAGTCGGCCCGTGGCGAGAACAGCGCGGCATCGACCCGGTAGCGCGCCTCGACGTTCTCCGCCGCCAGGACCGGCTGGCCGGCGGCGACTCTTCCGACCAACGGCAACGTGCCCTGGACCGGAACCCCGGGGACATCCTTTAACCGCAGCCCCCGGGACGCGCCCGGCACCAGCTCGAGCGCACCCTTCTTGGCCAGCGCCTGCAGATGATCCTCGGCCGAGCTGGCGGTGGAAAATCCCAGGCCTGCGGCGATTTCGGCGCGCGTCGGCGGCATGCCTCTCGACTCGATGAAGCCGCGGATCCAGTCGAGAATTTGTTGCTGGCGGGCGGTCAGTCGTGGCACGAGCGGCGCTGCGGGTGCGGGCGGACTGCGGCGCAGGTTGCGCAAGCGGGCGGGGCGGCATCGGCGAATACCGTATATATAATCGGTACCGATATTATAAACGGGTATCCGCATCCGTCAAGCGGATGCGCGCGGACTGCGCCGACGACGCATCGAACCCGGTGATATCCTTCTTTCGTTCACCGGGCGCCGCCCGGTCGATGCCTCGGAGGATGCGATGGACGTCGGGTCCGCTGTTCGACGGCTGCTGATAACGGCGGGAACGACCGCGCTGTTCGCGAGCAGCGCCGTCGCAATCGCCGACGCCTATGTCGACCGCATAGTCATGCGCGGGGCGCTTCCCTATGACCGGTCTTACGAGCAGCTGAGCCCGGAGCAAAAGGCCGTCGTCCGGGCGCAATACGATAGCGTCGGTCCAAGCGACGAGCCGCCGTACCCGAAGTACGGTCTGAGCGACGTGGCCGACGCGGTGGCACGCATGCCGCGGCGCGAACCGCTCGAGGGAGAGGTGATTCTTACGGTGCGCGTCGACGAGCGCGGTAACGCCAAATCGGTGTCCATTTACAAGACTCCCGACGCCAAGCTGTCCAATGTGGTCGCGGCGACGTTGACGCGAAGCAAGTTCAAGCCGGGATTGTGCGAAGGCCGGCCATGCGCGATGGATTACGTGTTCAAGTACTATTTCAAAGTCAGCGCCTGACCTCTCTTTCGGACGAAACCGAACCGCGCTTTGATCGTCGTGGCAGAACCCTCGATCGAATCAGCAAAGTCATGTCGAAGTTGATCTCGCGCATCGGCGCCTGCGTCGCCGTTGCGCTGCTGCTTGCCGGATGCGGCGGCGGCGGATCGGGTGGAACCCCGGCGCCGCCCGCGCCCAGCTTCACCGATCCGGTGCTCTACTCGACAGCGGCCACGGCTTCGCTGCCGAGCGCCGTTGAAATCGGCTGCCGTCACGAAGCACCAGCTGGTGATCAACGGCACGACACTCAATTACACCGCGACTGCCGGACACCTGACTGCCCAGGGCTTGACCAGCAAGCGCGCCGGAAGCCTCATTTTTCTACGTCGCCTACACGCTCGACGGCGCCAACGCCGCGACGCGGCCCGTAACTTTTTTCTACAACGGCGGCCCTGGCTCATCGACGGTGTGGCTCCACCTGGGCTCGTACGGGCCCAAGCGACTCGTAACGGGCGATCCTGCGACGACTGCGCCGACGCCGTTTCCGCTGGTCGATAACATGGAAAGTCTCATCGACGTCAGCGACCTGGTTTTCGTCGACGCGGTGGGCACCGGGCTTTCGGAAGCGATCGCGCCGAACGTCAATCTGACTTTCTGGGGAGTCGACGCCGACGCGGCGGTCTTTCGCGATTTCGTCATGCGCTACGTCGCCGCCAACAACCGGGCCGCGTCGCCCAAGTTTCTGTTCGGCGAATCCTACGGCACCACGCGCAGCTCGGTTTTGGCGAACATGCTGGAAAGCGCCGGCGTCAACATCAACGGGGTCGTGCTGCAATCGTCGATCCTCGATTACAACAGCAACTGCGGCGTGGGCGTGCCGCTGGTGAGTTGTGCCGGCTACCTGCCAAGCTACGGCGCGACTGGCGCCTGGTACGGCCGGGACAATCCGAATCCGTCCGCGGCGGCGCTACCGGCCTTTGTCGCGCAGATGCGCACGCTAGCGACCGGTCAGTACGATCCGGCGGTCATCGCGTTCCTGACAATGGCGACTCCGCCGTCGGCCGTCCTGCTGCAGCAACTGGTCGCGACGACCGGCATGTCGCTCGGCGGTTGGCAGACGCGCTTCAACATGGGTCCCGGTTTCTACCAGTTCAATCTGATCCCCGGCACATTGATCGGCGCCTACGACGCGCGCGTCTCCGCGCCGATGGGAAGCCCGCTTGCCTCCGAGGGCGACCCGTCCAGCACGTTCATCAACGCGTCGTTCGCGAGCGCGATCACGTCTTATCTGAATACACAGCTGCAGTATTCCAATCCGTCGAGCTACGTTCTGCTGAGCAACGCCATCCAGTCGTGGGACTATCGCCATGACGGGCAAGCGCTGCCCGACACGATTCCGGACCTGGCCGCGGCGCTGGCGCAGAATCCGCAACTCAAGGTGCTGTCGGTCAACGGCTACCACGATCTGGTGACGCCGTTCTTCCAGACCGAACGCGATCTGGCGCGGCTGGGTCCAATGGCCAACGTGCAGCTGCGCTTCTACCTCGGTGGACACATGACTTATCTCGACGACGGATCGCGCGCGCTGGAAAAGGCCGATCTGGTGCAGTTCTACCAGGGCGCGACGGCGGCGCCATGAGACTGCGCCGCCCCGAGGGCATCTCGGTGCCCGCCGGCTCCGGCGCTGGCCGGTCTTCGCGCCACAAGCTCGCGCTGGCCGGCAGCGCGCTGGCCCTCGTGATGGGCGTGGTCGCATCCGTGTGCGCAGCGACGGCTCAGTCGCCGCCCGCGACGATCGAGACGACCATACGCGATCCATGGGTGCCGCCGGAGCTGCGCACACCGCCGCCGACGCCGGCGCCGCAAGGTGCCGCCTTGCGCGCGCAGGTCGAGCGCAAGCTCAAGGCGGGATTCGACGCGGCGGATGTCAACCGCAGCGGAACCGTGACGCGCGAACAGGCGCGCGCCGCGGGACTCGGCTACATCGTCAAGCATTTCGACGACATCGACCGGCAGCGCGCAGGCGCCGTCAGCTTCGATGACGTCAAGCGGTTTCTGCGAGGGCGAGGCGCGCAACTCGACTGAGGCGACAGCGCGGTCTCGGCGCGACGACCCGGCGCGCATTCACGCCGGCGCGCGCAATCTCTGCGCGGCCAGCGCATATCCGCCCGCGGCACCATCGATGAAATGGACGTGGTTGCTTTCGGTGATCGAGGGCACGATGCAGGTCATGATCGCGGCCGGCTGGCGATGCATGCCGAAGCGCACGATGTTGTCGCGCTGCGCTTTGGCCAGGCGCTGCTCGATCCGATCGGCGAGCGCCGGCGTGCAATCGAGCGTCATGCGCAGATTGTCGTCGTATTTGCGGAAGTCCGAATTCTCGACGACCTCGCGCCGGTAGACCGCCGGGTCGAATTCGCCGACCCGCATGCCGGTCCGCATGACCGTATACGACAGCAGTGTCCGGTAGAGCACGCGCAGACGCCACAGCAGCAGGCTCTCGCCGCGGCGGCGCGATGTGCGTGTCTCCAGCTCGGCTCCGGGCGGCGGCCAGCTGACGTCCGGCGCGTTGTCGGGGACCGGTCGAGCGACCTCGGGACTTCCTTCGAGTTCGCCCAGCAGCGCTTCGATGACGGCGCGAAACGCGGGGTCGCCGTGCGTTACCGGCATGACGAGCAGCGAAACGATCAGGCCGTGGGTCGGCGGAATGTCGTTCCAGCGGCACGATAGCCCGGTCAGATCGGGACGCTCTCCGGGCGGCGCGGCTTGCAGGGTGAAGCGCCCCGCCTTCATCGCGCGCTCGGCCCAGGCGAGACCGCCCCCCGAGAACATCGCATACGACACATGCTTGGACGGCCCGAAACGCGCGACGCTCGCCGTCAAGCCTTGCCCGTTGACGGCTGCCACCGGCACCAGCGCCGTGCGCAGCGTGAGATCGAGCTCGTCGCGCGTCCATGCCGCGGTCGCCGCGAGAACGGCCGAGGCGGTCGAGCGGTCGCACGCCGGTACGGCGAAACTCGCGCCGTCGCCGCCGAAAACAAACGGGAACTTGCGGCCCGGAAGTGCGTTGCCGATCCCGGAGATCACCGAGGCGCCTGCGGTGTTCACCGACTTGTAGCGGCCTGCGGCAATCGCCTGCGTCGAATCGACGACGTCGGTGAGACCGATCAGCCAGTCATCCGGAAGCGGCCGGTAGCGCGCCGGATCCATGATGTTGGCGAATCCTTCGAAAACCGGCAGTCGATCGTAAAAGTCGGCGTTGTCCGGCATGGCCTGACGCGATCTCGCGCAAAGCACGGGAAAGCATCATAACCGGGACTCAGCTTCGCCGGCGCACCCGCTGCGGCCGCCCGTGCAGCAACATAACGGTCGCAGCGGCATTCCACTGCGCGACCGTCCGGCCAATGCGCGGCTAGAGCTGGTGCTCGGCGTCCTCGCGCGCGCGCTCCCCTCGCGTCCGCGACGTCAGCCGGCTCGCGCGTGCGCCGCTGCGTTCGTCGACGCTCCACGGGCCGCCGCCAGCAACGGCGAAATACAGAAACACAAAGCTGTAGATCGCGGCGAGCTCGCCGCCGTTCAGGATCGGCAGCAGGCCTCGCGGCTGGTGCGCCATGAAGTAGGCAACAGCCATTTCGCCGGACAGGATGAACGCGACCGGACGCGTGAACAGTCCGATCAGCAGCAGAAAGCCGCCCAGCAGCTCGAGCAGGCCAGCTATGCCGACCAGGGACGTCAGCTGCACATTGTCGAATTGAGCCACATGCGGGACATGCAACAGCTTGGCCGAGCCGTGCGCCAGGAACAGCCCGGCGACCACGATGCGCAAGATGCTCTGCAATCGCGGCGTCCAGACCGCAAAGAAGTCATTGTCCTGATTCATGTTTGTGTCTACTCCTGATGGGAATTTTGCTGCCGGAACCCTGGGTATACACAGGTTCGACAGCGGAAATGGCGGCGGGTTGCGCCGTCAGGGCAGCCCACGGGCCCGGCAGGCGCGCGGGCGGCGCTGCGGCCGGCCGCGCGTCGCGCGGCGGTCAGCCGCTGTTACGCAAGCCCGCGGCCAGTCCGTTGATCGTCAGATGGATGCCGCGCTTGGTACGGGTATCGGTCTGGCCGGCCCGATAACGGCGCAAAAGCTCGACCTGGACATGATTGAGCGGATCGAGGTACGGAAACCGGTTGCGGATGCTGCGTGCCAGCGTCGGATTGTCGTCGAGCAGTCCGCTCTGGCCGGTCACCTGAAGCAGCCAGTGCATGGTGCGCCGGTGCTCGGCCACGAGTGCTCGGGTAGATTGCTTCGCGCACCGCCGGATCGGTCACCAGGTCCGCGTAACGCGAGGCGATCGCGAGGTCGGTCTTCGCAAGCACCATGCTCATGTTCGACAGCATGCTGCGGAAAAACGGCCAGCGCCGGTGCATGTCGCGCAGCGTCGCGATGCGCTCGTCGCGCGCCGCGGGCGCTTCGTCCAGCCAAGCCTCGACCGCGGTGCCGAAACCGTACCAGCCGGGCAAGGTCAGCCGGCACTGGCTCCAGCTGAATACCCAGGGAATCGCGCGCAGGTCTTCGATGCGCTGCGATGGCCGGCGCGACGCGGGCCGGCTGCCGAGATTCAGCTCGGCGATTTCCGCGATCGGGGTCGAGGCGCGGAAATACGGCAGAAACTCCGGCGTTTCGTAGACCAGCGCGCGGTACGCCTTGAAGGCAAATCCGGACAGCGCGTGCATCGCATCGTGAAAATCGCTGGGCGTGATCGGCTTCACTGCGATCGCGCACCAGCGTCGCTTCGAGCGTCGCGGCGACCAGGGTTTCGAGATTGCGCCGTCCGAGCTCCGGATCGGAATACTTGCTGGCGATGATCTCGCCCTGCTCGGTGACTCGGATGGCGCCATTCACGCTGCCGGACGGCTGCGCCAGTATCGCTTCGTAGCTCGGGCCGCCGCCGCGGCCGACGGTTCCGCCACGGCCGTGGAACAGGCGCAGCTTGACGTCGAAGCTGCGAAACGCATCGACCAGCTTGAGCTCGGCCTGGTACAGCGCCCAGTTCGCCGTCACGAAGCCGCCATCCTTGTTGCTGTCCGAATAGCCGAGCATCACTTCCTGCCAGCCGCCGCGGCTCGCCAGCCAGCGCTGGTACAAGGGCAGGCGAAACGCCGCAGCCATCACTTCGCCGCAACGCTCGAGATCGGCTATCGTTTCGAACAGCGGAACGATATTGACCGCGAGCCGGTTCGGCGTCAGCAAGCCGACTTCCTTCAGCAGGATTGCAACTTCGAGCAAGTCGGAGAGCGACTGGCATTTGGAGATCACGTAATTGGGCAGCGCCGCCGGGCCGAAGCGCTGGTGGATGTCGGCCGCCGCATGCAGAATCGCGATCTCGCTCTGCAGCATCGGCGAGCGCGTCACATGCGGCGTGTCGAGCAGGCGCGGGTTGCCGAGCTCGGCGACGAGCAGGCGGACCCGCTGCGCTTCGTCCAGCGCAGCATAGTCGGAATGGACGCCGGCCCGCGCCAGGAGCTCGCCGACGACCTGTTCGTGCACGTCCGAATTCTGGCGCAGATCGAGCGCCGCCAGATGAAAACCGAACACGCTGACGGCCCGCCGAAGCAGCCGCAGGCGGCCAGCCGCCAGCTGCTCGGCGCCGTGCGTCGCCAGCGACTCGGCGATCACATCGAGGTCGGCGAGGAATTCGGCCGGTGCCCGGTAGGATGGCAGCACGGCATGAGGCGCACGCGGCGGCGTGCAGTTGGCAAGCTCGCGCGCGGTCGCCGCGAGCCTCGCATAGATTCCCGTCAGCGCCTGCCGGTACGGTTCGTCGCCGCGATGGGGATTCGGATCCTGCGCGGCGGCCGCGAGCGCGAGCAGCCGCTCGGTCGGGGTGACCAGGCGATTCGACAGCGACAGCTCGGCGCCGAGCTGGTGGACCTCGGCCAGGTGATGCAGCAGGACGAGCGACGCCTGGGCGCGGCTCGCGTATTGCAGCGTCTCGGCGACGACGAACGGGTTGCCGTCGCGATCGCCGCCGATCCACGAGCCCATCCGCAACAGCGGCGGCGCCGCGAGCGCGGTCCCATACTCGCGCGCGAAGCGATCTTCGAGCGCCGTGTACAGCCGCGGAATCTCGTCGAGAAAAGTGTAACGGTAGTAAGCGAGCCCGTTGTCGATCTCATCGCTGACTTGCAGCGTGGTCAGGCGGACCATCGCCGTCTGCCATAGCGACAGCACCTGGCGATAGAGTCCGGTGCGCATCGCTTCGTCCTCTTCGGGCGTCAGCGTGCTGCGGTCGCGCCATTGCAGCAGCCGCGCGATCTCGCGCTCGGCATCGAGGATGCTCTTGCGCTGAACTTCGGTCGGGTGCGCGGTAAGCACCGGACTTACCAGCGCCTCGTCGAGGACGGCGCGCAGTGCCGATTCGTCGATGCCGGCCGCGCGCAGCCGCTCCAGCGCGTGGGCGACGCTGCCCGCCTGCGGCGGCGAGCCCGCGATCGCGTGCGCGCGCCGGCGCCGGTTCTGGTGGACGTCTTCGGCGATATTGGCCAGATGCGAGAAATAGCTGAACGCGCGAACGACGTCGAGCGTTTGTGCGATCGGCAGCTCGTTCAGCAAACCGGCGAGCTCGTCCTTGATCGACGGCGCGTCGTCGGCCGAGGCGCGGCGCAGACCGATCGCGGTTTGCCGGATCGATTCGATGCGCGCGTAGCCGCTCTCGCCCGTCTGCGCGCGCAGCACGTCGCCAAGCAGACGTCCCAGCAGACGCGTGTCCTCCTTGAGCGGCAAGTCCTTGTCGACGGCCGTATCCATTCGCAGCAACCTTCGGATCGAAGCCCGATTGTATAAGTTTCCAACCGCGTCTTAATCGATTATTCTGCCTGCATCGAATCCTGGCATCGGCGAAGCAACCATGAGCACGCCGCAATCCGCAGCGCCGATGCACGCGCTGGAAGAGCATCGCGCCGCGCTCGCCGGGCGCACGCTGACCGAGCTGTTCGCCGCCGACGCCGACCGGTTTTCGCGGCTGTCGCTGTCGTGGGACCAGTGGCTCGCCGACTGGTCGAAGCAACGCGTGACGCCGCAGGCGATCGATGCCCTCGTCGCGTATGCGCACGAGCGCAATCTGCCGGCATGGATCTCGGCGCTGTTCAGCCGGCGAAAAGATCAACCTGTCCGAAGGCCGGCCGGTGCTGCACACCGCGTTGCGCCAGCAGGACGACACGCCGCTTCTGGTCGACGGCAACGACGTCGTCGCGCAGATTCGCGCTGCGCAGGCGCGCGTGCGCACGCTGGCGTCGCAGGTCCGCGGCGGCTTGCGCCTGGGCGCGAGCGGCAGGCCGCTGCGTCATGTGATCGCGATCGGCATCGGCGGCTCCGACCTCGGACCGCAAGCTCGTCTGCGATGCGCTCGCCCAGCCGCGGAACCAACGCGGCGACGGCGCCGACGTCGCGTTCGTCTCCAACGTCGATCCCGAGCACCTGACGCGCGCACTGGCCGGGCTCGATCCGGCGACGACCTTGTTCATCGTGACCTCGAAGACATTCACGACCGGCGAAACGCTCGCCAACGCGCATGCGGCGCGCGCGTGGCTGGCGCACGCGCTGGGCGCCGGCGGCGCGCTTGGCGCGCACTTCGTCGCGATCACCAGCAACGACGAGGCGGCGCGCGCGTTCGGCGTCGCGGGAACCGACATACTGCCGATCTGGGACTGGGTCGGTGGCCGCTATTCGCTTTGGTCGCCGGTCGGACTGCCGATCGCGATTCGCTGCGGCTGGGACGCCTATCGCGGAGCTCCTCGCCGGCGCCGCCAGCATCGATCGCGCATTTCCGCGAGACGCCGCTCGAACGCAATCTGCCGGTGCTGCTGGCGCTGGTCGATTTCTGGAATGCGCGCATGCTCGGCTACCCGCAACGCATCGTCGCGCCGTACGCCGAGGCGCTCAAGCTGCTGCCGAGCTATCTGCAGCAGCTGACGCTCGAAAGCAACGGCAAGTCGGTGCTGCGCGACGGATCACCGGTCGACGGGCCGACGGCGCCGGCGCTGTGGGGCGGTCCCGGCACCGACGGCCAGCACGCCTACTTCCAGTGGCTGCACCAGGGCACGTCGACGGCAGCCGTCGAGTTCATCGTCCCGGTGCGCGCCGCCCACCCGCTGGGCGAGCAGCAGGCGCTGCTGGTCGCCAATGCGCTGGCGCAGGCCCAGGCCCTGATGCGCGGCAGGTCGCTCGACGAGGCGCGGTCCGAAGTCGCGCGCGCAGCGAAGGACGCCGCGCCGGCCTCGGCCGACGCGCTCGCGGCCAGTCGCGTCTGTCCCGGCAACCGTCCGTCGACGACGCTGCTGCTGCCGGAGCTCAATGCGCGGCGACTGGGCCAGCTGATCGCGCTCGTTCGAGCACCGGACCTTTGTCGAAGGCGTGCTGCTGGGCATCAATTCGTTCGATCAATGGGGCGTCGAGCTGGGCAAAGCGCTGGCCGCGCCGCTTTTCAGCGCGCTGAAGAGCGGCGTCGAGCCGCACGGCGCCGATGCATCGACGCTCGGTCTGGCTGCGCACGTCAACGCGCTGAATCGCCCGCGCTAGGATCGCCCGCGGCCGGCGTCTTATGGTCTTTATCGGCCGGCGTCGCGGCCGGAGTCGCATCGGGTCGAATCGGCACCTCGCTGCGCGTCGCCTCGCCGCGCGCCGCGACCAGCGCCTGCGCCAGCTGCCACACCGCCGTCGCATAGAGCCGGCTGCGGTTGTAGCGCGTCAGCACATACCAGTTGCCGAATACCAGCCAATAGCTCGGGCCCGTCGGCGTTCCTCCAGCATCAGCAAGCCCGACGGGGTCGGAACCGGGATCGGCCGGCAACGGGTCGGCGCTGACGCCGTCGCGTGTCCAGGCGTCGAGCGGCCGCCGCTCGCTGACGCCGCCGTCGAGATTGCGCAACACGGCTTCGCTCGTCGCCGGATCGACCCGCGCCTGGGCGAGCACCGGCGCGCCCGGCTGCCAATCATGCCGCGCCAGATAGTTGGCGACGCTGCCGATCGCATCGGCCGGTTCGGCCGAGAGGTCGATCCGGCCATCGCCGTCGTAGTCGACGGCGTAGGCCCGGACGCTGCCGGGCATGAATTGCGGCAGCCCGATGCGCCGGCGTACGAACCCTTGGGCACCAGCGGCGAAATGCCCTGGTCGCGCGCGAGCAGCAGAAACTGCCTCGAGCTCGCTCCGGAAAAAATCGCTGCGTCGCGGATAGTCGAAGGCGAGTGTGGTCAGCGCGTCGAACACCCGGTAGCTGCCGGTATTGCGGCCATAGAACGTCTCCACGCCGATGATCGCGACGATCACCTCGGCCGGCACGCCGAATTCGCTTTGCGCGCGCGCAAGTGTCGCCGCATTGCGTCCGCCAGAACTCGAGACCGCCATCGATGCGCTCGCGGCTCGAGGAATTGCGGCGCGTATTCGTACCATTTCGGCGGCGAGAGCACCGGCCGCGACATCGCCGCGACGATTCGCGGCTGATAGCGCGCATGCGCGAACAGGTGCGCGAGGTCCCGGCGCGCGAATCCGTGCTCGGCGACGAGCTCGTCGATGAAGGCGCGCGTCTCGGGGCGCTTGTCGTAGCGCAGCGGCGCGACGCCTTCCGTCGCCGCGGCATCGAGCGCCGTCGCGAACAGGATCGCCAGCGCAGAACAGCAAGCACCGGCGAGCGCCGCGCGCCGTTGCGTCGAGCATCGCGACGGCCCGCCGCGCGCGCGGCGCAGGCGCGACCGTGGCGGCTCGCTCAGGGAACAAGATCATGCGCGGCGAATGTTATCATCCGCGCGCCGTCAGCCTGGCATTCCTCATCGGGCGTTTTCGAAAGACCTTCGCCGATGCTCTATCCGCTGTTTCGACCGCTGCTGTTCACGCTCGATCCCGAGACGGCGCACGACGTCGCGTTCGTCGCGCTCGATGCCGCCGTGGCCGGCGGCGCCGCGCAGCTGACCGCGCCGCGCGTGGCGGCGTCGCCGGTCGGTGGCGATGGGCCTCGAATTTCCCAACCGCGTCGGACTTGCCGCGGGGCTGGACAAGAACGCAGCGCATATCGACGGCCTGGCAACGCTCGGATTCGGATTCATCGAATGCGGCACGGTGACGCCGCGCGCCGCAGCCGGGCAACCCAAAGCCGCGCCTGTTCCGCCTGCCCGAGGCCCAGGCGCTGATCAATCGGATGGGGTTCAACAACGACGGCGTCGATCGCTTTCTGGCCAACGTCGCGCGCTCGCGCTTCGCTGCCAAGCGCGGCGGCATTCTGGGATTGAACATCGGCCGCAATTTCGACACGCCCAACGAGCGCGCCGCTCGACGACTATCTGACGTGTCTTGCCGCCGTCTACCGCGACGCGAGTTATGTGACGGTCAACATTTCCTCGCCGAATACGTCGGGACTGCGCGAGCTGCAGGATGGCGCCGCGCTGCAGCCGCTGCTGGCGGCGCTGAAGGCCGAACAGGCGAAGCTTTCGCAAAAGCACGGCAAATACACGCCTCTGGTGGTCAAGATCGCTCCCGATCTGTCGGTGCCGGACATCGAGCGGATCGCGCGCACGCTGGTCGAACACCGGATCGACGGCGTCATCGCGACCAACACGACCATCGATCGCAGCACGGTCGGCGCCTTGCCGCACGGCGGCGAAGCCGGCGGGCTTTCCGGCGCGCCGCTGCGCGAAAAATCAACGGCTGCGGTTCGCGCGCTGGCGCGTGCGCTCGACGGCGCGATGCCTATCGTCGGCGTCGGCGGCATCATGTCGGGCGAGGACGCGCGGGAAAAAATCGCGGCGGGCGCGACCCTGGTGCAGCTCTATACCGGGCTGATCTACCGGGGACCGCAGCTTGTCGTCGAAATCGCCGAGGCGCTGGCGCAGCGCTAGCACACCGAAGCAGGCGTCTACGCGGGCTGCGCCGCAACGGTGCCGTCGTCGGCGAATTTCTCTTCCAACGTCGCCATCATGCTGTTGAACGCGCGGTCGACCAGCGGCTCGGCTTCGACCAGCCGGGCGCGATCGTTGCGGAAACGCTCGGCCAATTCGTCGGCGGACAGCGAGACGGCTTTCTGTCCCTGGCGGTTGGTGAACAGGTAAGTGCCGCGCAACGGACTCACCCATGCCAGCTTGGCGAAAGCGAGCTGCCCGTCCTCGCCTTCGAACTCGACCCACATGCCGCGGTCGAGCGTCGCGGCGATTTCGGCAAAGCGGTCCTGCGGGACCTCGGGCGCCGGCTCGGGTGGCGGCGGCGCAGGTGCCGGCGCCATCGCTTCGGCCAGCTTGCGCGCTTTGGCAGCAGTCTCCACGTCGCCCTTGGCGGTGGCTTCCTCAGCCGCGGCGGCGGCGGCTTCGGCGACCGCGGTCGTCGGCATCGGCGCTGTGGCGAGGCTCGGCTTGACCGCGGCGGCGTGCGCTTCGACCAGGTTGGTCATGAACTGCTCGCGCCCACCCGGCGCCCAGGCGATATTCACCAGGCCGCCTTGCAGGCGCTTCAACAGATTGCGCAGCATGGCGACCAGCCGCTTGCGCTCCTCGGTCTCGCGCTTGGGCTGCACGCTCCAGATCAGATCGTCGAGCGTCGAAAGCGCCGACGTCCAGCCTTCGCTGGTCTCGCCGTCGCGCAGATAGCGCTGCGTCAGCGTCGCCGTCCACTGCTCGCGCAGGAAGTCCGCGAGGAACGTCGGCGTCGCATGTTGCCGCAGGCGCAGCTCGACCTCGGCGTGCGCAACCGACTGCGCGATCTCCAGACGATCGCGCCGGTCGATCTCCTCGGCGCTCGACTGGATCTGCGCCTCGGCCGATTTGTCTTCCTCCTCGAGGAACTTCTCCAGGTCGGCGCGCAGCTCGTCGAAGAGTCCGATGTCCTCGGAAAACTCCTCGAGCACGCGGTGCACGATCGACTTCGATCTTCCGGTACAGCGGGTCCTCGTGCCCCATCGTCGGCGACCAGCCGATGCCGGCGTGGGCGAGTGCGTTGACCAGCAGGCGCGACGGATGCGACTTCTTGGAGAAAAACGCGCCGTCGAGCATGGCCGCGCGCAGCACCGGCATCTGCAGCCTTCCGATCAGCGCCTTGATGCTGTCGGGCAGATCCTTGGTCTCGAAGATGAAATCGAACAGCATCGCCACCAGCTCGATCGTCATCGCTTCGAGCTGATTGGCCTTCGATCCGAGCGGCGACTCCTGCAGGTCGCGCAGCACGTTGTGCATATCCTGCTGCAGGCCCGCGAGCTGGAACGAAACGCCGCCGTAGTTCATGTTGCTGTCGCCGTGCTGCAGGCGGGACAGCGCGTCGCCCAGCTCAGGGGTCGCCAGGATGCGCGGTCCGCCGAACGGGCCGACGGCAGGCTGCGCCTGCTGTGCTGCGCCGCTGCTGGCCATCATCCCCAGCGCGCTGACCAGCGCCTGCATCGATAGCGCCTGGCCGGGCTCATGCGCTGCAGGCGGCGGCCCGGCATCGGGCACCTGGATTCCGCCCGGCGGAAGTCCGGCGGGCATCGGCGCGGCCGCGCCCTGCTGGCCCAGCCGAGAGCTGACCAGGCGCTGCAGCATCGCCATCAGGTCGACTTCGCCGCCGCCCTGCGGCGGGGTCGATCCGTCGGTCTTGTCGTCGGCGCCGCGCCCCCCGTGACCGCCGGCGCCTCTTTGCACGGCCGCGGGCCGCAGCTGCGGCACGACGTTCATGCCCTCGAGATGGCGGTTGACGTCCGCGTAGATCGCGGCGATGTCGCCGAACGATGTCTGGTTGAGCTCCTTCAGGATCGCCAGCTTGATGCGGCGGTCGCCCTTGATTCCGTGCAGCGCTTCGGTAAACGCGGCGACGATCGTCGTCGGCGCCAGCGGATTCGCGGCGGTTTCCAGGTTGGGCTCGCCCATCAGAAAGCCGACGCCGCGGTTGAGCTCGCGCAATTCCTCGTGGCAGGCGTTCTCGACCACGCGCACGATGTTGCCCGACAGCACCGACTCGTCCATCGCCTCGGTGTCGACCAGCGTCAGTTTCCGCGCATCGACGGCGGAGAAGTCGGCCTTGGCCAGCCCTTTTCCGCTGATGCGCTCGTCGACGAACTGGCGGAGGTGGCGTTCAAAGTCGGCCATCAGGTTGGCGCGCTCGCGGGTCAATGCCTCGCGTGCATCGAGGAAAACCGACTGATCCTCGCGCACGTCCGAGCGCTCGGCGCGCGCCATCAGAAGGTCTCCGACGCGGTCGAGCATCGACGTGAACGACAGCTGCAGACGATGGATCGCAAGGTCCCGGCAATCGCCGAGTATCCTGGCCATGTCTCTGGGCACCGGGCGCCGGGTGGTCCGGTCGCCGGAGGTCGTTGTCACGCTCACGCGTTCGGTCCTCGTTGGCCGTGTACGGGTTGCTCTGGGCGTCCAGTCGCGAGCGGGCGCTGATCGCGCCTCTCCCGGCCCCCCCTGGCTTGGCCCGCAAAAACGGCAAGTTACTGTAGCACGCGAAGTTTAGGGCCGCCAATGCAAAAAAATGCCACCTATCGACGAATAAGCTCCGCCCAGGCCTTTTCCAGACGTTTGTATGACACCGGGAAAGGCGTGCGAAGCTCCTGGGCAAAGAGCGAAACTTTCAATTCCTCCACCAGCCAGCGGAACGCTTCGAGCGCCGGTTCGACGCGCTGTGCCGTCCGATTGGCCTCGGCTCGCGCCCGGTAGCGGTCCCAGAGCGCGGCGACCGTTTGCGCGTGTTTTGCGTCCCGGGCCGGGTCGGCCGCGGCTTTGACGAGTCTCTTGTCCAGCGCCTGCAAATAGCGCGGCAAGTGGGTGAGCTGGGTCCACGGCGTGGCCGAAAAAAATCCGGGATAGACCAGCGCGGCGCGTTGCGCCCGCACGTCGGCGCCCAGGCGTGCTTGCGCCGGCGACAGTGACGCCAGACGCTGCGACAGCATGTGGTAATCGGCGGCGATCGCGGCCAGCATCCGGAACGCGCCTTCGACGACCGCGGGCAGCCGCGTGCGTGCGCGCTTGACCTGGTCGGCGAACGCGCGCTCCGAGCGCGGCAGCGGATCCTCGCCGATGAACGCCCGGTCGCTCACCGCAGCGAGCACGTCGGCAAGCAGCGCATCGGTGGGAATCGCCGTCTTGAGCGGCAGGGCCGCGGCAGCGAATCCCGGCGGATTCTTCTCCCAGCGCTGCAGCACATCCTTCAGCTGCTGGCGGATCAGGCGCACAACGGCGATGCGCGTGGCAGCTTCCGCGGCTTCGCGCGTGTCGTACAGGCGCAGCGCGGCGCTGTCGCCGTCGACGACCAGCGCCGGATAGCCGGTCAGCCGGCGGCCGGCGCGCTCGACCGTCAGCGTGTCCGGCAAATCGCCGAAATCCCAGGACCGGATGCCGGTGCGCTCGAACTCGGGCCCGGCGGCGGCAAAACTGAGTTGGGCCGCTTCGCCGAGCTGCGTCCGCAGCTCGGCGAGATCGCGGCTCTGCGCGAGTTCCTTGCCCGACGCGTCGACGATGCGCACATTGACGCGCAAGTGCGGCGGAAGCTCGGCGCCGTCCCAGATATCGGCCGGCAGCGCCTCGCCCAGGCGCGCGCTCAAGAACGCGCGCAGCGCGTCGGCCAGCTCGGCCCCGGCGGCGGCCGCGTCGCCTTCGATCGACTCGAGAAACGCCGTGACGACCTCCGCAGGCGGCGTCAGCCGGTTGCGCCATCCCTTGGGCAGCGCCTTGAGGTACCAGCTCAATTTTTCCCGGATCATCCCGGGAACGAGCCACGACAGCCTCGCCGCGTCGATCTGGTTCAGCAGCGCCAGCGGCACGGTCAAGGTCAAGCCGTCGAGCGGATGCCCCGGCGCGAACCGATACGCGAGCGGCAACGGCGCGCCCGCCATCGCCATCGTCTCCGGATATTGCTCCTCGGTGACGCCGGCCGCGGCATGCCTCATCAGCGCCTCGCGCGTCATGTACAGGAGGCGCGGCGCGGTCGCTTCGGCGAGCTCTCGCCAGCGCTCGAACGCCACCGTCGAATGGATGCCTGCCGGAACGCGCTCCGCGTAAAACGCGTAGAGCGCCTCGTCGTCGACCAGCACATCCTGGCGGCGCGCCTTGTGCTCGAGCTCGGCGATCGACGCAATCAGCTGCCGGTTATGCGCGAGAAACGCGCCTTTGGTCGCGAGCTCGCCGGTGACCAGCGCCTCGCGCAGGAAAACTTCGCGCGCGGCCGCCGGATCGATCGCGCCGTAGGAAACCCGGCGCCTTGGCACCAGCGTCAGCCCATACAGCGCAACGCGCTCGGCGGCAATGACTTCGCCCCGCGCCGCATCCCACTGCGGATCGAAATAGCTGCGCTCGAGCAGCGGTCCGGCGCTTTGCTCGATCCACTCCGGCTCGACCCGCGCCGCGCAACGCGCGTACAGCCGTGTCGTGTCGGTCAGCTCGGCCGCAAGCACCCATTTCGCGCCTTTCTTCGCCATGCCCGAACCGGGGTGCAGGAAGAACTTGAGTCCGCGCGTGCCCAGGTAGTGCTCGTCGACGTCGGCGCGGCATCCGACGTTCGACAAAAGACCTGCGAGCAGCGCGCGATGGATAGCCTCGTAGCGGGCGGCATCGATCTTGTCGGGAATCGCATCGGTCCACTTCCAACCGAGCTCGGCCACCTGCTCGGCGAGCTGCCGGTGCAGGTCGCGCCACTCGCGCAGCCGCAGATAGGAAACGTAATGCGCGCGGCATTGCTCGACGAGCTTCTTATGCGACAGCTTCGCCGCCAGTGCGTCGGCGAAGAATTGCCAGAGCGCAAGGAGGCTCAGGAAGTCCGAGCGCTCGTCGCGAAAGCGCAGGTGCGCCTGATCGGCCGCCTGGCGCTTTTCCAGCGGACGCTCGCGAGGATCGGGCACCGAGAGTGCGCTGGCGATGACCAGCATCTCGGCCATCGGGCCGTCCTTCGCCGCAAGCAGCATGCGGCCGATGCGCGGATCGACGGGCAGCGCGGCAAGCTCGCGGCCCAGCGGCGTGAGCCGCCGCTGCGCGTCCACCGCGCCGAGCTCCTCCAGCAGCTGGTAGCCGTCGGCGATCGCGCGCGGGCTTGGCCGCTCGAGAAACGGAAACGCGTCGACCGCCGTCAAATCGAGCGCGGCCATGCGCAGGATGACGGCGGCGAGCGACGAGCGCAGGATTTCCGGCTCGGTGTATTTCGGCCGCGCGGCGAAGTCCTCGGCGTCGTACAGCCGCACGCAGACGCCGGCGGCAACTCGGCCGCAGCGGCCCGCGCGCTGCTCGGCCGCCGCCTGCGCGATCTTCTCGATCTGCAGCTGCGTCACCTTGTTGCGCAGCGAGTAACGCTTGACCCGGGCAAGGCCCGAGTCGATCACATAGCGAATGCCCGGGACCGTCAGCGAAGTTTCCGCGACATTGGTTGCGATGACGATGCGTCGCCCGCCGCTGCGGCTGAAGACACGCTGCTGCTGCTCGGCGGACAAGCGCGCAAACAACGGCAGGATCTCCACCGTGCGGGCGTACGGCCGCCGGGCCATGCTTTTCGCCAGCAGGTCGGACGGTCTCGCGAATCTCGCGCTCGCCCGGGAGGAACACCAGGACGTCGCCCGGGCCTTCGCGCCAGAGGTCCTCCGCCGCGGCGACGATCGCTTCCTCGAGCTCTTCCTCGTCGTCGGCCTCGTCGGCTGCGCCGCCGCCGAGCGGGCGATAGCGCACTTCGACCGGATAGTTGCGGCCCGATACCTCGAGCACCGGCGCAGGCTTGCCATCGACGCCGAAATGGCGGGAGAAGCGCTCCGCGTCCAGCGTCGCCGAAGTGACGATCAGCTTCAGATCCGGCCGCTGCGGCAACAGCTGCTTCAGATAGCCGAGCAGGAAATCGATGTTGAGGCTGCGCTCATGCGCCTCGTCGATGATGATCGTGTCGTAGGCGGCGAGCGCGCGGTCGCCTAGCGTCTCGGCGAGCAGGATGCCGTCGGTCATCAGCTTGATGTAGGCGTCGGGCCGCGTGTGGTCGGTGAAGCGGACCTTGTAACCGACCACGGTGCCGAGCTCGGCGTTGAGCTCCTCGGCGATGCGCGCGGCGACGCTGCGCGCGGCGATGCGCCGCGGCTGCGTATGGCCGATCAAGCCGCGCGTGCCGCGCCCCAGTTCCAGGCAGATCTTCGGAATCTGCGTCGTCTTGCCGGATCCCGTTTCGCCGCAGACGATGACGACCTGATGCTCCCGAATCGCCGCGGCGATCCGGTCCCGCGCTTCGGATACCGGCAACTCCGGCGGGTAGGCGATCGCCGGACGGCCCGCGGCGCGGCGCGCGACCTTGTCGATCGAGGCCGCGATCGCCTGTTCCAGCCGGTGCCGCTCCGCCGCCGAGGTGCGGGTCCCGAGCCGGTCTATCCTGCGGCCGAGCGGAATCCAGTCGCTTGCCATGCCGGCGCGAAGCCGCCGCCGAAGCTCGGCGATCGTCACGGAATACGCGGGCGAATCAGGCGCGGCGAAGCCGCGCAGAGTTGCGCGGCCGCGTCACGACCGGCTTCCCGCGTTTCGGAGCGGTAACGCCGCCAGGGGGGGTTATCATGTCCTTTTCCGCGCTTCGGGGGACTTCATATGCTGCGCCTGATCACACTCGCGTTGACGCTGGCGGCACTGACGGCGATCGCGACGGCTCCGCCCGCATCGGCCAAGACACTCCGCTGGGCCGGACGCGGCGACTTGCAGACGACCGACCCGCATTCGCAGAACGAGAATCTGACCAACAATATCAACATCCTCGTCTACGAAGCGCTGATCGAGCGGGACAAGAAGCTCGCGCTGCGGCCGTCGCTTGCCGAGTCGTGGCAGCAGACTTCGCCGACGACCTGGCGCTTCAAGCTGCGCGCCGGCGTGAAGTTCCACGACGGCACGCCGTTCACCGCCGACGACGTCGTGTTCAGCTACGAGCGCGCCCGTGCCGATACCTCGCAGCTTCGCGCGTACGCCACGGCGTCGGGCATGCCGAAGAAGATCGACGACCTGACCGTGGAGTTCACGACCAACGGGCCCAACCCGATCGAGCTCGAGCACGTCGCCACGATCAACATCATGAGCCGCGCCTGGTGCGAGGCCAACCGCGCGACCAAGCCGCAGAACTATACGCAGAAGGAGGACATGATCACCGCGCATCAGGCGAACGGCACCGGCGCCTATATGCTGAAGTCGCGCGAGCCGGACATCAAGACGGTGCTGGTCAAGAATCCGAACTGGTGGGGAATCAAGGCAGGGCTCTGGGAAGGCAATGCCGACGAGGTGATCTACCTGCCTATCGTTTCCGACGCGACGCGGGTTGCGGCGCTGATGTCGGGCGAAGTCGACCTGGTCAACGATCCGCCGCCGCAGGACGTGCCGCGGCTCAAGCAGAATCCCGGCATCAAGGTGCTGGAAGGCAGCGAAAACCGCATCGTGTTCATCGGCATGGACCAGAAGCGCGACGAGCTCTTGTATTCCAACGTCAAGGGCAAGAACCCGTTCAAGGACAAGCGCGTGCGGCAGGCCTTGTATCAGGCGATCGACATCGAGGCGATCCGGACGACGACGATGCGCGGCCTGTCGCAGCCGTCGGGCGCGCTGATGCCCTCGCCCGTGCAGTCGACGCCGGAGCTCGAAAAGCGACTGCCCTACGACAAGGCGAAGGCCAAGCAGCTTCTGGCCGAAGCCGGCTACCCGAACGGCTTCGAAGTCACTCTCGATTGTCCGAACAACCGCTATGTCAACGACGAGAAAATCTGCCAGGCGCTGGCGGCGATGTGGGCGCAGATCGGCGTCACGATCAACGTCAACGCGATGCCGCGCGCCAATTATTTTCCGAAGCTCGAAAAGACCGATACCAGCATGTACATGCTGGGCTGGGGCGGCGGTGCGATCGATGGCATTTTCATCCTGCAGCCGGTGCTTTCGACCTATACCGGCAAGGGCGACGGCGACTACAACTACGGCAGGTATACCAATCCCAGGCTCGACGAGCTGGTCGCCAAGGTCAAGGTGGACATGAATCCCGACCAGCGCCTTGCCGAGATCCGCGAAGCGCTGGCTGCGCACAACGCCGAGATCAATCATCTGCCGCTGCATCGCCAGGTCATACCTTGGGCGGACGCGCAGCAACGTCATCGCCGTGCATCGCGCGGACAATCAGGTGATGCCGTTCTGGGTGAAAATCGAATAGCGGTTGCGCGGCCAGCTCATCCGGCCGCGGGGGCGGTGGCCACGACGGGCGTGTTCACGCGCAGCAGGTAGCGCGTGATCGCCCAGGCGACCGCGATAGTCGCGGCGATTTCCAGCGCCGCGTAAAACGCGCCCGCGGCGGTGCCCTTCAGCAGAGCATTGCCGACGATGCGCACGATCGCGTTGGCGGCGACGAACGCCGGCACCAGTCGAAGATCGTAGCGCAGCACCGTCGCGAACAGCAGCGTGTAGAGCGCGCCGCCGACCAGTCCGCCGACGATGATCGCCGTCCAGTCATCGGCCCTCAACGCCGCCAGCGCGGCTGTCGCGATCGTCAATGCCGCGTAGACCAGCCAGCGGCGGCGGCGCCAACCGTCGGTCCAGCGCTCCAGCCAGTGCAGCGCGATGATCGTCACCGCGACACCGAGGACCGGCGCGGAAACCGACCTGACCAGCGCGTCGACCCACGGGAACCATGCGTTCTCCATCGTGTAGCGCGCCGATCGGGGAAAATCCTGCGCGGCCACCGCGCCGGCCAGACCTTCGACGCCGGCGACGAAAAACCCCGCGCTGGCCCCGCGCAGCCATAGGCGACCGAGGCCCGTGTCGGGCGCCGAATGCTCGCGGGCTTCCCAGACCGCGACGCCCGCCAGCAGGCTCGCGAGCAACGTGAGCGGAACGAGCGACAGCGCGATCCCCGCTGCACCGAGCGCGATTTGCGGCGCCAGCGGCTCGGCGGTCTTGAGCTGCATCGCGAACGCGGGCCAGGCATTGATGCCGGTGACCAGCGACGCCGCGCCGACCGTACCCAATGCCAGCCAGAACGCGCGCTTGTCGAAGCGCCCCCGGCTCCAGGCGATGATCGTCGCGATGATCGCTGCCAATCCGGCGACGATCAATGCCAGCGTGATCGCGTTTTTTGCGAGGCTCAATCGGCTCGCCCGCAGGCGTTCGGCGCGTTGCCATGTCTCGGGAACGAAGACATAGCGACCGGAGCCGACGATCTCATCGCCGGCGATCGCCGTGATCACGCGTGCCTCGCCGCCCTTGCCGACCTCGACGGCCGGATCGGCGTAGGTGAATTGCCAATCGACCCGCGCCGGTCGCGCCTGCTCCTCGGCCGACACCTCGCGCAGTGTCGCCGGATCGAGTCCGAAGTGTTGCCGGATCTCCTGCTGGGCGAGCGTGCGCGCCTGTTCGCGCGAGAGCATCGCACCAGGCCGCTTCTCGGGCAGCGGGTGACGCACCTGCCGCAAGGTTCCGTCGCCGGCCACGGTGACACGCCACTCCTCGGCGCGGTCTGCGACATCGCCGCCGTCGAAGCGCGCATAGCGCACTTCCCACAGCGGCGGCGCAAGCCAGTTGCCGATCAGTTTTTCATACGTATCGCGCCCCGCTTCGCGCCAGACGAACTGGTGCCATTGCGCCGCCCCCGCGTCATCGGTGACGAGCCGGATGGTCGAAAAGCGCCGCCACCCATCGTCGGGCTTCATCCCGCGTTGCGCGACGGCTGCGTCGGCGGTGGCCTCGGCCTGGGCTCGATCGATCTGCAGCGGCGGCGTATCTCCCTGCAGCCGGCCACTCAAGCCGATGGCTGCCAATCCCGGCAAGGCCGAGCGCCGGCAGCGCGCGCTGCACGCGCGCGGTCCACACGCCTGCCGCGGCGCGGCCGCGCAGCAGCGCGGCGGCCGCCGGCGCAGCCGGTGCTTGCCATGCGCCGTTGCGCAGGGCCATGGGAAGCACGATCCACTGGCCTTCGCGAAAACGGCGCGCGAGCACGATCGCCAGCGGCACCAGCCCTGCCGCAATGACCAGCGCCTGGTTGATCGTGCTGCCCTGGCCCTCGATCAGAAATACCGGGATCGACATCAGCGTCAGGTCGAACACCGCGTGCAGGATGACGGTGGTCAAGAGCCCGAAGCGGACGAAAATCAATCCCCAGACGAAAGCCGGGCCGGCGAGCTCGACCAGCCGCGAATACGAGGGGAATCCCGGGTAATTGGCGTGCGCCGCGCCGAAAACGATCGCCTGCAGGACCAGCGTGATGGCGATCAGCAGCCTGCGGTGGCCGAAGTGACTGCCGAGCAGCGCGGCGATCGACAACGGCACCGCGCGGAACAGGCATTCCTCCATGAACCCTGCCTGCAAGGCCATGCCGATCGGCGCCAGCGCCGGCAGCGCGCTGCCCAGGATATTGGGATCGGTCAGCGTTTCCGACGGCTGCCACCAGCCGAAGTATCGATTGGTCACGAAGTAGAACGCGGCGATCAGCGCGAGCTCGATCGGCACGGCGAGGTAGCCGGCGGCTGTGCGCCCCAGCACCGCGGGTGACGGCGCAGCCGCCCGCGACCAAAGCCGCCAGAGCTGCGGATGCTGGGGAAACGCGCGTCGCGACAGGCTTTCGCGCCGCCATGAACACCAGTCCGAGCGCGAGACCGCCGCCGAGGAAAACCAGCGCCGCCAGCGCAAATTGCTGCCCCCAGAACACCCAGGTCGGCTGCGCAGTGTCGAAGTTGAACCACGCCTGCGGCGCGTTGGCGGCCAGCGCAAGCGCATTCAGGCCGGCGACGATCGCGCCCGCGACCAGTGCCGGTCGCCAGACCAGTGCGCGTCGGCGCAACAGCCACAGCACGCCGAGCACGCAGCCACCGATCCCGTACAGCGCGCCGGCCGAAATGCCTGCGACTTCGGCGATCGCGTTGTTGGCGAAGCGCATTTCCTGGAATCGCCGCTCGAAGGCCTCGGGGATGTAAACCGTGTGCGTGAGATCGACCAGCCGGTCCCCGGCCACGCCGAGCCGCATCCGATAGCGGCCGTCGCCCAGCTTCTCGCGCTCGCGCTCGTAGACGAAAGTGTGGTCGATGCGCCCGTTAGGCAGCTGCAGCTGCGATTGCTCGAGCAGCTTGTAGGGTGCGAAGTCGATCGCCCAGTCGGTCCGCGCACTCTTCTCGGCGATCGCGCGCGCCGCCGCCGCATCGAGCGCAGCGCCGGGCTCGCTCTCCGGGACCTTGCGCGTGAATCCGTAGATCGTGCCGTCCGGGCGAAAGCGCACGCGCGCCTCGGCGGTTTCGCCCGGCTTGAACAGCCGCACCTCCCACCAGTACGGCGAGTAGAGCGTGCCGTTGAGCATTTGGGTAAACGCCGGCTTGCCACCCGCCTCCAGCTCGACGAAGTTCTGCGTCGCGCCGTCGTGCGCGAACAGCGCCGCGCGTTGCGCGCCGGCCGGCGCGAGATTCAGGCGGTCTGCGATCGCGGCGGCCTCGGCCAACGCGTCGCCTCGCGTCATCTTGACGTCGAGATTGATCAGCGGCAGCGCCGCCGGAAAATAGCGCCAGGCAAATACACCCGACAGCGGCGGAGATGACGGCAAAGACGATCCAGAACGCCGGCTTGCGGGTGATTCCGTTCATTGCTGGTTTCGGTCGCTGATTGAGGGAAACCGGAGCGCTTGAGATCAGGCTTACGGCGTGCTCACGTTCGCAGTTCGCTCAGTTGGATTACGCCGCGTCCGGCGAGTTCTTCCAGCGCAGCATCCGACAGGCCCAGTCGCGCCGAAAGCACTTCCCGCGTGTGCTCGCCGAGCAAAGGCGGTGCCCGAGTATACGCGACCGGCGTCGCCGAGAATTTCAACGGATTGCCGACTTGCGGCACCGAGCCGGCCAAAGGATGTGGCATGTCGATGCGCATGCCGCGCGCGATCACCTGCGGATCGGCGAACACCTGGTCGAGACGATTGATCGGCCCGCAGGGCACTCCGGCCGCATCCAGCGGCGTCAGCCAGTCGCGCTGCGCCCGCGTGCGCATCAACTCGGCGATCAGCGGCACGACGAGCGTCGCGATGGCGCACGCGCTCGATGTTGGTCGCGAAACGCGGATCGTCCAGCCACGCGGTCCGGCCGGCGACTTCGCAAAAGCGCGCGAACTGTCCGTCGTTGCCGACGGCCAGGACCAGAGGGCCGTCGGCGCAATCGAATACCTGGTACGGCACGATGTTCTGATGCGCGTTGCCGGCGCGGCCCGGCGGCGTGCCGGTGATCAGATAATTCATGTCCATCGAGGCCATCATCGCGACCTGCGTATCGAGCAGCGCCGTATCGATGTACTGGCCGACGCCGGCGACTGCGCGATGCGCGATCGCCGCCAGGATCGCCGTCGTCGCATACATGCCGGTCATCAGGTCGGCGATTGCGATGCCGGCTTTCTGCGGTCCGCCGCCGGGCCGATCGTCGCGCTCGCCGGTGACGCTCATGAAGCCGCCGATGCCCTGGATGATGAAATCGTAGCCCGCGCGGTCCGCATACGGGCCGGTCTGGCCGAATCCGGTGATCGAGCAGTAAACCAGCCGCGGATTGATCGCGGCGACCGCAGGGTAGTCGAGGCCGTAGCGGGCGAGCGCCGCCGACCTTGAAATTCTCGACCACGATGTCGGCCTGGCGGCAGAGATCCTGGACGATGCGCCGGCCTTCGGTCGACGTGAAGTCGACGGCGACCGACTGCTTGCCGCGATTGCAGCCCAGGTAATAGGCGGCCTCGGCGGTGTCGTGCCCGTTCGCGTCCTTCAGAAACGGCGGACCCCAGCGGCGCGTGTCGTCGCCGCCGCCCGGCTTTTCGATCTTGATGACTTCGGCGCCGAGGTCAGCCAGCAGCTGCGTGCACCACGGGCCGGCAAGCACGCGCGACAGATCGAGGACGGTCAGATGAGCGAGCGGTCCCGGCATCGATGATCTCCCGCCGGGCGGAGTCGTTGCGGTCGCAGCCGCGACTAGTAGCCTAGTCGACGGCCTTGACCAGATCCTCGACGATTTTCTTGGCGTCGCCGAACACCATCATCGTCTTGTCCATGTAGAACAGCGGATTGTCGAGGCCGGCGTAGCCCGAGGCCATCGAGCGCTTGTTGACGATGCACCGACTTGGCCTTGTACGCCTCGATGATCGGCATGCCGTAGATCGGGCTGCCCTTCTGCTCGGCCAGCGGATTGACGACGTCGTTGGCGCCGAGGATCAGCGCGACATCGGCTTGCGGGAACTCGCTGTTGATGTCCTCCATTTCGAACACCTGGTCGTACGGGACTTCGGCTTCCGCGAGCAGCACGTTCATGTGTCCGGGCATCCGTCCGGCGACCGGGTGGATCGCATACTTGACGTTGACGCCTTTCGCGCGTCAGCTTCGCCGCCAGCTCCTTGACGGCGTGCTGCGCTCGCGCGACCGCGAGTCCATAGCCGGGAACGATGATCACCGTGTCCGCGTTCGACAGCAGGAACGCCGCATCGTCGGCGACTGCCGCTCTTGACCGGCTTTTTCTCCGCGCCCGCTGCCGCGTCGGCGATTTCGCCGCCGAAGCCGCCGAGAATCACGCTGAAGAACGAGCGATTCATCGCGCTGCACATGATGTACGAAAGAATCGCGCCCGAGGAGCCGACCAGCGATCCGGCGATGATCAGCATCGGGTTATCGAGCGAAAAGCCGATGCCTGCCGCCGCCCAGCCCGAGTAGCTGTTCAGCATCGAGATCACGACCGGCATGTCGGCTCCGCCGATCGGGATGATCAGCAGAAAGCCGAGCAGGAACGCGAGCGCCGTCATGATCAGGAACGGCGGCCATTCGGCTTCCGGAGGCGACGCGCAGAACCAGATCCCGAAGCCGATCATCGCAATGCCGATGGCGAGATTGACGTAGTGCTGGCCCGGGAACACGACCGGCGCGCTGCGGATGCGGCCGGAGAGCTTGCCGAACGCGATCACCGATCCGGAAAAGGTGATCGCGCCGATGAAGGTGCCGATGAAAAGCTCGAGCTTGTGGCCGAAAGTGATCGGGAAGTCGAGCCCCATCGCCTGCGGATTGTTGACCGCCGCGATGGCGATCAGAACGGCGGCGAGACCGACCAGCGAATGCATCGCCGCGACCAGCTCGGGCATCTGCGTCATCTGCACGCGCCGCGCGACGATCGCGCCGAGCGCGCCGCCGACCGCCATGCCGCCGAGGATCGGCAGCACGTTCTTGCTGTGCGAGTAAACCACCGCCAGCGTGACCAGCAGCGCAATCGCCATGCCGGCCATGCCGAACAGGTTGCCGCGCCGCGCGGTGTGCGGGCTCGACAGGCCCTTCAGCGCGAGGATGAAGCTCACTGCGGCGACCAGGTACCACAGTGCGAGTTGATTGGCGCTCATCGCTATTCCTTGGTCGCGCCGGCTGCTGCGTTCCTTCTTCCTGAACATGTCGAGCATCCGCTGCGTGACCAGGAAGCCGCCGAACACGTTGATCGACACCAGCGCGACCGCGACGACGCCGAGCCAGCCGCCCCAGTCGAGATCGGCCGCGCCCGCCGCGAGCATCGCGCCGACCAGGATGATGCTCGAGATCGCGTTGGTCAGCGACATCAGCGGCGTATGCAGCGCCGGCGTCACGTTCCAGACGACGTGGTAGCCGACGAAGATCGCCAGCACGAACACGATCAGGTTGATGACGATCGGATCAACGCCTGCTGTCATGGTTGCTCTCCGGCGCAACATTCCCGCGGACGGGAAGCTCGCTATCAGGTTCGCGGCACGACCTGCCCGTTCGGCGCAGACCAGCGTGGCCTTGACGATCTCGTCGTCGGCGGGCACGGCGAATTCGCCGCGTCTTCGCGTTGAGCGACAGCGCAAGAAAGTTGAGCACGTTGCGCGCATAGAGCGCGCTGGCGTCGGCCGGCACCAGCGCCGGCAGGTTGGCAATGCCCACGAGCTTGACGCCGTTCTTGACGACGATCTTGCCGAGCTCCGAGCCTTCGACGTTGCCGCCCTGCTCGACCGCGAGATCGACGACGACCGCGCCCGGCTTCATCGCGGCGACCGTCTCGGCCTTGATCAGCTTCGGCGCGGGCCGTCCCGGTATCAGCGCCGTCGTGATCAGGATATCGACGGTCTTGCAGCGCTCGCTGATGATGCCCGCCTGCCGCGCCATCCATTCGGGCGGCATCGGCCGCGCGTAGCCGCCGACGCCTTCGGCGATCTTTCGCTCCTCGTCGTTGGCGTACGGCACGTCGACCCATTTGGCGCCGAGCGACTCGACCTGATCCTTGACCGAGGGGCGCACGTCGGACGCCTCGATCACGGCGCCCAGTCGCTTGGCCGTCGCGATCGCCTGCAGGCCGGCCACGCCGACGCCCAGGATCAGCACGCGCGCCGCCTTCACCGTTCCGGCGGCGGTCATCAGCATCGGCATGAAGCGCCCGTATTCGTCGGCCGCGATGATCACCGCCTTGTAGCCGGCGATATTGGCCTGCGAGGACAGCACGTCCATCGACTGCGCGCGCGAGATTCGCGGCAGCCATTCGAGCGCGTAGCCGCTGACGCCGGCCTGCGCGTACGAGGCGATCGCGGCCGCGTCGAACGGATCGAGCAGGCCGATCAGCAGCGCGCCGCGCTTGAGCCGCGGCAGCTCATCGGCGGCCGGTCCGCGAACCTTGAGCACGATGTCGGCGCCGAGCGCCGCGGCAGCATCTGCCGATGCGGGCGCCGGCGGCTTGATAGTCGGCATCGGGAATGCTCGAAGCTACACCGGCGCCGGCCTCGACGACGATCTCGTGCTTGCCGCTGGCGGCGAGCTTTTTGACCGTCTCGGGCGTTGCCGCGACGCGCGTCTCGCCGACGCGGGTTTCGCGCGGAATGCCGATGATCATGGTGATCGTCCCCTTGCGGCGGATGCTGGTTCTTGTTCGCTATCTTGCCACAGCGGACCGGCGTCAGCGAAGGCGCAACCCGGTGGCCTAGGAAATCGCCGCGGCGATCGCCTTGCCGAGCTCCGCCGTCGTCGCCTTGCCGCCGAGGTCGGGTGTGCGCGGCGCCGATCGATCGGCCAGCGTCGCCTCGATCGCGCGCACGATCGCCGCCGCCGCATCGGCGTGGCCCAGATGATCGAGCATCAGACGCACCCGACCAGATCTGCCCGATCGGATTGGCGATGCCCTTGCCGGCGATGTCCGGAGCGGAGCCGTGCACCGGCTCGAACGTCGATGGAAAATCGCGCTCGGGATTGATGTTGGCCGATGGCGCGATCCCGATCGTGCCGCATACGGCGGGACCCAGATCGGACAGGATGTCGCCGAACAGGTTCGAGCCGACGACGACGTCGAACCAGTCGGGATGCAAGACGAATTGCGCGCTCAGGATGTCGATGTGGTACTGGTCGGTGCGGATCGCCGGATATTGCGCGGCCATCGCCTTGAACCGCTCGTCCCAGTAGGGCATCGTGATCGAGATGCCGTTGGACTTGGTCGCCGAGGTCACGTGCTTCGCCGGGCGCGTCAACGCGAGCTCGAACGCGAATCGCATGATGCGATCGACGCCCTTGCGGGTGAATACCGTCTGCTGGAATACCGTCTCGCGGTCGGTCCCTTCGAACATGCGGCCGCCGATCGACGAGTATTCGCCTTCGGTGTTCTCGCGTATGACGACGAAATCGATGTCGCCGGACCGGCGCCCGGCGAGCGGCGTCGGGATGCCCGGCATCAGCCGGCACGGCCGCAGGTTGACGTATTGGTCGAAATGCCGCCGCCATTGGATCAGCGAACCCCAGAGCGAGACGTGGTCGGGAACCGTCGCCGGCCAGCCGACGGCGCCGAAGAAGATCGCGTCATGGCCGCCGATCTGTGCGATCCAGTCCTCGGGCATCATGCGGCCGTGCTTGGCGTAGTAGTCGCAGCTCCACGGAAATTCGTCGAATTCGAATGCGATGCCGAACTTCGCCGCCGCGGCTTCCAGCGCGCGCAAGCCTTCCGGAACGACTTCCTTGCCGATGCCGTCGCCGGGAATCACGGCAATGCGATGAGAGGTGGCCATGATGCTTGCGCTTATGAAGAGTCCGCGCATAGTGTAACTTAGCGCCTTTCTTTCGCGACCCGGGCCCGACGCGATGCAGCCGCACATTCGCTGGCAATGGACGCGCTTCGACGATCTCGAGCCGCGCCACCTGTACGCGCTGCTGCGCGCGCGCGGCGAGGTATTCATCATCGAGCAGCGCTGCGCGTTTCTCGACACCGATGGCATCGACCTCAGCGCCTGGCATCTGCTCGGATGGACGGCGGCGGAGGCCCGCGCGGGCGATGGAAACTCCGCGGTGCTCGCCGCGTATCTGCGGCTGATCGATCCCGGCCGGATTTACGCCGAAGCCTCGATCGGCCGAGTGCTTACGGTTGCGCCGTTCCGGCGCATCGGCCTCGGCCGCCCGCTGATGAAGGAAGGCTTGCGCAAGGCGGCCGAGCTTCATCCCGGGCACGCGGTACGCATCGGCGCGCAGATCCGACTCGAGCGCTTTTATCAGAGCCTGGGGTTTCATACCGTGTCGGAGATGTACATCGAAGACGGTATCGAGCACGTTCAGATGCTGCGTCCGGCCGACCGCGGAGCCTGAGGCGGCACGGATGAATGCGCTGTACGACCAGTGGGCTGGCTATTCCGCGGCGTTCTACGCGGCGGCGACGTTCGGCATATTGCTCACCGGCGTATTCAAGGGCGGATTCGGCGGCGGCCCCGGCGGCATCGCGGTCGCGCTGATGTCGATGTTCGTCGCGCCCGCCGACGCCGCCGGCATCGTGCTGCCGATCCTGTGCGCGATGGACATCTTCGGCCTGCTCGCCTACCGCAACAACTGGTCGCGCCATCATGTGCGCGTGCTTATTCCCGGCGCATTGCTCGGCATCGTCCTGGGTGCGCTGGCCTTCGGCGTCGTGCCGGTCGAATGGGTGCGGCTGCTGATCGGCCTGATCGCGGTGACGTTCACGCTGAATCGCTGGTTCGACCTCGCGCAGCGCCTGGGCGCGAAAGCGGGCAAGCCGGGGCCGGTTGATCGGCTTCATCAGCGGCGCGACGTCAGGGCTGACCAGCACGATGGCGCACGCCGGCGGTCCGCCGTTGCTGGTCTATCTGCTGCCCCAGCGGATGGAAAAGACCGTCTTCGTCGGCACCAGCGTCGTCTTTTTCGCCATCGTCAACTACTTGAAGCTGATCCCGTACGGGCTGCTCGGCCAGTTGTCGACGAGCAATCTCGGGCTGTCGCTGCTGTTCGCGCCGCTCGCCCCGCTGGGCATCTGGCTCGGCCTGCACCTCGAACGCCGGATCCCCGAGAAGCCCTTCTACCGCTTGAGCTATGCGATCCTGTTTGCGACCGGCTGCAAGCTGATCTACGATTCGCTCACGGCTTGATCGAGACGGCATTCCCGCCACCCCGCCGATAGCGGGGGTGGCGCCGACTGCGCTATGATCGCGCCCTCGCATCGCGAACCATTCGCCGCCGATGAAACAAACCTTTCTCGACTTCGAACAGCCGATCGCCGAGCTGCAAAGCAAGATCGACGAGCTGCGCTACGTACACGAAGACTCGGCGGTCGACATCTCCGACGAGATCACGCGGCTCAGCAAAAAGAGCCAGCAGCTGACCAAGGAGGTCTACAGCAAGCTTTCCTCGTGGCAGATCGCGCAGGTGGCGCGGCACCCGCAGCGGCCGTACACGCTCGACTACATCGCCGGGATGTTCACCGATTTTCATGAGTTGCACGGTGACCGCAGCTATTCGGACGATCCGGCCGTCGTCGGCGGGATGGCGCGCTTCAACGGCGCGCCGTGCATGGTCATCGGCCATCAGAAAGGCCGCGACACCAAGGAGAAGATCTACCGCAACTTCGGCATGCCGCGCCCCGAAGGCTATCGCAAGGCGCTGCGGCTGATGAAGCTTGCCGAGAAGTTCGGTCTGCCGCTGTTCACGTTCGTCGATACGCCGGGCGCGTTTCCCGGCATCGGCGCCGAGGAGCGCGGGCAGTCGGAGGCCATCGGCCGCAACCTCTACGAAATGGCCGGCCTGCGCACGCCCATCATCGTCACCATCATCGGCGAAGGCGGTTCCGGCGGTGCGCTCGCGATCGCGATCGGCGACTACACGCTGATGCTGCAGTACGCGACCTATTCGGTGATCTCTCCCGAAGGCTGCGCGTCGATCCTGTGGAAGTCGGCCAAGCACGCCGAAGAAGCCGCGGAAACGCTCGGCATCACCGCGTCACGGTTGAAGACGCTGGGCCTGATCGACAAGGTGGTGAACGAGCCGCCCGGCGCGGCGCATCGCGATCACGCGGCGATGATGACGACGCTGAAAAAAGCGCTGACCGAGGCGCTGCGCCAAGCGCAGGAGCGACCGCTCGATGCGCTGCTCGAGGCGCGCGAAGACAAGATCCTCGGCTACGGCAAGTTCAAGGAACTCAACCCGGGCTGACGGCTCGCCGCCGCGTCCGGGCTACGCGCATGGCCGTGATTACGCCCTCCTCCGCCCAGGAAGCCGACCGGCACGAAGCTTCGGTCGAGCCGCGCGATGCGCCGGCTATCGTCGCGGTCGATTCCGCGCTGGCAGCGGCATTGGCGGAATACACCGCGCCGGGTCAGCGCGTCGCGGTGGCGCTTTCCGGCGGAATGGACTCGATCGTGCTGCTCGACGCGCTGCACGCGCTCGCCCCCCGTTTCGCGATCAGCTTGTCGGCGCTGCACGTCGACCATCAGTTGTCGCCGCACGCCGGCGGCTGGGCCGAGTTCTGCGCCGCAGCGTGCGCGGCGCGCAGCGTGCCGCTGACGACAGCTCGAGTCGATGTCGCGCGCCGTCCCGGGCAAAGTCTCGAAGCCGCCGCTCGGGCAGCGCGCTACCAGAAACTCCTCGCCGCCGACGCCGACATCGTCGTGCTGGCACATCACGCCGACGACCAGGCAGAAACCGTGCTGCTGCAATTGCTGCGCGGCGCGGGACCGGCCGGGCTGGCCGCGATGCCGCGTCATCGCGCCCGTGACGTCGCCGGCCCGGCGCTGCTGCGACCGTTGCTCGAACTGCCGCGCGCAACGCTCGCTGCCTACGCGAATGCTCGCGGACTCGCCTGGATCGACGACGAGAGCAACGCCGACCGGCGGCACAAGCGCAACTTGCTGCGGCTCGACGTGGCGCCGCGGTTGGCCCAGGCGTTTCCCGGCTACCCGTCGGTGCTCGTCCGCGCGGCCGGCCACCAGGCCGAGGCTTCAGCCCTGCTCGACGAGCTCGCCCGCCAGGACGCCGGCGACACGCAGGACGGACTGGACCGCGCGGCGCTTGCCGGCGTTGTCGCCGGCCCGCGCCCGAAATCTGCTGCGCTGGTTCCTGCGCGGCGAGGGGCTGCGACCCGCCGTCCACCGCGCGGCTTGCCGAGATGCTTGCCCAATTGCAGACAGCCGGCACCGACGCACGCACGCGCATCGTCCACGACGGCGTCGAAATCGGCTGCCACCGCGGAAGAGTCGTGGTTCATGCCGCGGCCGTCGGCCCGTACGCTCGCGGCTGGCGCGGCGAAAGCTCGGTCGAGCTTCCCGGCGGCGTCTTGCGCTTCGAACGCACGCACGGCGACGGTATCGTGGCGGCAAAATTCGATGCGGCTGCGGTTACGCTGCGATCGCGCCACGGCGGCGAACGCATCCAGCTCGCGGCGAACCGGCCGCGCCGTGCAGTCAAGAAGCTTCTCTACGACGCGCAGCTGCCGATCTGGCGGCGGCAGGAGCTGCCGTTCATCTGGTGCGGCGAAGAGCTGGCCGCGGTTCCGGGCATCGGCGTTGCGCTGGCATTCCAGGCCCGGCCCGGCGAGGCCGCCTGGCGCGTCGACTGGCGTCCGAAGTGAATCAACGCAAACACAGCGCCGCGCCGGATCCGGCCAGCCGGCCGAGCGGGCCGATTCGCCAGCGCGCACTTATCGCTTCCGTCCGTGGCAGGCGCGATTGACAAGCCCGATGACCAAGGGCTAAATGCCCACAGAACTCACAAAAACAGTCGTATAGGGTCCATCTTCCATTGGAGGTCTCGATGAAGTCCCGCTTTTTGCTCGTAGTCGCCGCGTGCGCGCTGCTCGCGTTCGGCGGATCGGCGTTGGCGCAGCAGCCGATCGTCATCAAGTTCAGCCACGTCGTCGCGCTCGATACGCCCAAAGGCAAGGGCGCCGAATACTTCAAGAAGCTTGCCGAGGAACGGACCAAGGGACGCGTCAAGGTCGAGGTCTATCCGAACAGCCAGCTGTACAAGGATGGCGAAGAGATGGAAGCGCTGCAGCTCGGGTCCGTGCAGATGCTCGCACCCTCCGTCGCCAAGTTCGGACCGCTGGGCGCGCGCGAGTTCGAGGTCTTCGACCTGCCCTACATCTTCGACAGCTTCGCCGAGTTGCACAAGGTCACCGACGGCCCGGTGGGCAAGAAGCTGTTCAAGAAACTCGAGACCAAGAACATCACCGGACTCGCGTTCTGGGACAACGGCTTCAAGGATTTCAGCGCCAACAGGGCGCTGAGGCTTCCCGGCGACGTCAAGGGGCTGAAGATGCGCATCCAGTCATCGAACGTGCTCGATGCCGAGATTCGTGCGCTGGGCGGGCTGCCGCAGAAGATGGCGTTCTCCGAGGTCTACCAGGGGCTGCAGACGGGCGTGGTCGACGGCACCGAGAACCCGCCGTCGAATTTCTATACGCAAAAGATGCACGAGGTGCAGAAGTTCCTGACCCTGACCGACCACGGGGTGATCGAGTATGCGGTCATCGTCAACAAGCCGTTCTGGGACGGACTTCCGGCCGACATCCGCACGACGCTGGAAGGCGCGATGAAGGACGCGACCAAGTTCGCCAACGACATCGCCAAAAAAGAGAACGACGATGCCCTCGAAGGGGTGCGAAAGTCCGGCAAGACGGAAGTCATCACACTGACGCCCGCGCAAAAGGCGGAGTGGAAAAAAGCGCTGGTGCCGGTGCACCGCGAGATGGAAAGCCGGATAGGCAAGGACATCATCCAGGAGGTCTACAAGGAAACCGGCTTCAAGCCCTAGAAGCACTGTGGGCGATGACGGCAACGCCACTGCAGGAGCCAGACTCGGCAGTGGCGTTTTCGCATTCGGGCGCGAGGGCGGCGCCGCGCTTTCGGGAGGAGCGTGATGAAAATTCTTGACCGCCTCGAGGAGGTGCTGATCGCCGTCCTGATGGGCGCGGCGACACTGCTGGTCTTCGTCGCCGTTCTGCATCGGTACGCCGCCGGCTGGCCGATCCCGGTGGTCCAGGATTGGCTGCTGTCGCTCAATCTGTCCTGGGCGCAGGAGCTTTGCATCTACATGTTCATCTGGATGGCGAAGTTCGGCGCCGCCTACGGCGTGCGCACCGGCATCCACGTCGGCGTCGACGTCCTGATCAACAACCTGCCCAACCGCACCCGCCGCGCCTACGTGCTGTTCGGTCTGCTTGCGGGCGCGCTTTTCACTATCGTCGTCGGGACGCTGGGCGCGCACTACGTGTGGTCGATCGGCCATACCGACCAGGTGTCCGCCGACCTCGAAATGCCGCTGTGGATCGTCTACCTGTGCATCCCGCTGGGCTCGTATCTGATGTGCTTTCGCTTCCTCCAGGTCGCGTGGGCGTTCCACAAGACCGGCGAGCTGCCGCATCACGATCACGGCCACGTCGAAGGCCTCGAGACCGTCACGCCGATCGACATCAATCCGTACGGCATGCGGGATAACCTCCATCCCGCGGACGTCAAGCCCGGGAGTCGGTCATGAAGCGCCCCGTAGGCCTGTTCGCCGCGCTGCCGCTGGCGATGGTCGCGCTGCCGATGCTCGGATTCGCCGCCGGGCTGCACGTTCCGACCCCGCTGATCATTTTCCTGCTGCTGTTCGGCCTGATGCTGACCGGCATGCCGGTCTCGATCGCCCTCGGTCTCACCGTGCTCACGTTCCTGTTCACGATGACGACGGTTCCGATAACGTCGGTCGCGCTGAAGCTCTTCACCGGAATCGAGCGCTTCGAAATCATGGCGATCCCGTTCTTCATCCTCGCGGGCAACTTCCTGACCCACGGCGGCGTCGCGCGGCGGATGATCGCATTCGCATCGGCCATGGTCGGCCACTGGCACGGCGGGCTCGCGCTCGCCGGCGTGATGGCATGCGCGCTTTTCGCCGCCGTGTCGGGCTCGTCGCCGGCCACCGTCGTCGCGATCGGGTCGATCATCCTGCCGGCAATGATCAATCAGGGATTTCCGAAGCGGTTCGGCGCCGGCGTCATCACCACGTCGGGAGCGCTGGGCATTCTGATCCCGCCGTCGATCGTGATGGTCATGTATTCGGTCGCGACCAATACCTCGGTCGGACAGCTTTTCATCGCCGGCATCATTCCCGGCCTGGTGCTGGCGACGATGCTCGGCCTGACGACCTGGTACCGGGCGCGCAAGAACAACTATCCGCGGCTGGCCAAGGCGAGCTGGGGCGAGCGCTGGCGCACGTTCCGCGAAAGCATCTGGGGTCTGTTGCTCATCGTCGTCGTCATCGGCGGCATCTACACCGGCGTATTCACGCCGACCGAGGCCGCCGCGATGAGCGCGGTGTACGCGTTCTTCGTCGCCGTCTTCGTCTACAAGGACCTGACGCTGAAAAAGGTGCCGAAGGTGCTGCTGGACTCGGCCAACATGAGCGCGATGCTGCTCTACATCATCACCAATGCCGTGATGTTCTCGTTCCTGATGACCTCGGAGCAGATCCCGCAGGTGATGGCCGCATGGATGCTCGACAAGGGGCTCGGACCGATCGCGTTCCTGCTGGTCGTCAACGTGCTGCTGCTCCTCGCCGGCAACGTGATGGAGCCCTCGTCGATCGTGCTGATCATGGCGCCGATCATGTTCCCGATCGCGATGAAGCTCGGCATCGATCCGGTGCATTTCGGCATCATCATGGTGGTCAACATGGAGGTCGGCATGTGTCACCCGCCGGTCGGACTCAACCTCTATGTGGCGAGCGGCATCGCCAAGATGGGAATCACCGAGCTGACCATCGCCGTCTGGCCCTGGCTGCTGACGATGCTGGTGTTCCTGGTCGGCGTCACCTACTGGCCGGCGATGTCGATCTGGCTGCCGCAGGCATTGGGAATGATGCGTTGACGCCGGAGCGGATCCAGCGCCCTGCATCGACACGATGACGCTTCCGCACGAGGACGGCTACCAGGAGCTCCGCGATGCGATCCGCGACCTCTGCGCCCACTATCCCGACGCGTACTGGCGCGAAGTCGATGCGCGCCGCGGCTACCCGGAAGACTTCGTCGATGCGCTGACCCGCGCCGGCTGGCTTGCGGCGCTGATCCCGCAGGAGTACGGCGGGTCGGGCCTCGGACTCGCCGAGGCTTCGGTCATCATGGAAGAAATCAATCGCAACGGCGGCAACGCCGGGGCCTGCCACGGCCAGATGTACAACATGGGGACGCTGCTGCGGCACGGTTCGGACGAGCAGAAGCGCCGTTATCTGCCGAAGATCGCCAGCGGGGAGCTGCGGCTGCAGTCGATGGCCGTGACCGAGCCGACCACCGGTACCGACACGACACAACTTTCGACCACTGCGGTAAGAAAAGGGGATCGCTACGTCGTCAACGGCCAGAAGGTGTGGATTTCGCGCGTCCAACACTCGGATCTGATGATCCTGCTGGCGCGGACGACGCCGCTGGCCGAGGTGAGCCGGCGCGCCGACGGCATGTCGATTTTTCTGGTCGACCTGCATCAGGCGATCGGCAAAGGCCTTGCCGTGCGGCCGATCGCGAACATGGTCAACCACGAGACCAATGAGCTTTTTTTCGACGCGCTGGAAATTCCTGCCGACACGCTGATCGGCGACGAAGGCAAGGGTTTCCGCTACATCCTCGACGGGCTCAACGCCGAGCGCACGCTGATCGCCGCCGAATGCATCGGCGACGCCTGGTGGTTCACCAACCGGGCCAGCGCCTACGCCAACGAGCGGCGGGTGTTCAATCGGCCGATAGGCAAGAACCAGGGCGTGCAATTTCCGATCGCCGAGGCCTACATCGAAACGGAGGCGGCCAACCTGATGCGCTTCGAGGCCTGTCGGCGCTTCGACGCGCACGAGAGCTGCGGACCACAAGCCAACATGGCCAAATACCTGGCCGCCAAGGCATCGTGGGAGGCCGCCAATGTCTGCCTGCAGACCCACGGCGGTTTCGGATTCGCGTGCGAATACGATGTCGAGCGGAAGTTCCGCGAGACGCGCCTCTACCAGGTCGCACCCATTTCGACCAACCTGATCCTGTCGTACGTGGCCGAGCACGTCCTCGGCCTGCCGCGCTCGTTCTAAAGCGGGTCGGCGGCGATGCGGCTTTGCTTGCCACGCCTGCGACTGCGGTGATTCCCGGGTCGGCGCAAGGGCCATTCCGATGGTATAATTTTGAGTTTATTTGAACCATCGTCGGAGCTAAAGGCATGGCGGTAGAACGGACGCTTTCGATCATCAAACCCGACGCGGTGGCCAAGAACGTCATTGGCCAGATCTACTCGCGCTTCGAGCAATCCGGGCTCAAGATAGTCGCAGCGAAGCTTTCCTGGCTGTCGCGCGCCGACGCCGAGGGCTTTTACGCCGTCCATCGCGAGCGGCCGTTTTTCCGGGACTTGGTCGATTTCATGATTTCCGGTCCGGTGATGATCCAGGTGCTCGAGGGCGATAACGCCATCATGAAAAATCGCGAGTTGATGGGGGCAACCGATCCGAAGAAGGCCGCGGCGGGAACGATCCGCGCCGATTTCGCTCAATCGATCGATGCCAATGCGGTCCATGGCTCGGACGCGCCCGAAACGGCCAGCGTCGAAATCGCCTATTTCTTTCCCGCGATGAGCATCTACCGGCGCTGATGTCGCAAATGATCAATCTGCTCGACTTCGACTCCGCCGCGATGACGGCGTTTTTCGCCGAGCGCGGAGAAAAGCCGTTTCGCGCCAAGCAGGCGCTGCGCTGGGTCCACCATCGGCTCGCCGACAGAGTCGACGCGATGAGCGACCTGGCCAAAGCGACGCGCGAGGCGCTCGCGCGCGATGCCGAGATCCGCGCCCCGTCGGTCATTCGCGACTCGACCGCGTCCGACGGCACGCGCAAATGGCTGCTCGACGTCGGCAACGCGAACGCGATCGAGGCCGTTTACATTCCTGAAACCGATCGCGGCACGCTGTGCATCTCGTCGCAGGCCGGTTGCGCGCTCGACTGCGCATTCTGCTCGACCGGAAAGCAGGGCTTCAACCGCAACTTGAGCGTCGGCGAGATCATCGGGCAACTGTGGCATGCCAATCGCGCGCTGCTCGCCGACGGCATCGCCGCGCCCTGGGTCGAGCATGGGCGCCATCCGATCACCAACGTGGTGATGATGGGCATGGGCGAGCCGCTGGCCAATTTCGACAACGTCGTCGCCGCGCTCGAGATCATGCTCGACGACAATGCCTACGGACTCTCGCGCCGCCGCGTGACCTTGTCGACTTCGGGCCTGGTGCCCGCACATCGACCGCCTGCGCGACGCGTGCCCGGTGGCGCTGGCGGTCAGCCTGCACGCGCCCAACGACGCGCTGCGCGACCGGCTGGTTCCGATCAATCGCAAATATCCGCTGGCCGAGCTGCTGGCGGCATGCCTGCGCTATATCGAAAAGGCGCCGCGCGATTTCGTGACCTTCGAATACGTGATGCTCGACCACGTCAATGACGGCACCGAGCACGCGCGCGAGCTGGTCGCGCTGGTGCGCGACGTGCCGTGCAAGTTCAACCTGATTCCGTTCAATCCGTTTCCGAACACCGAATTCACGACCAGCTCGCGCACGCGGATCCTGGCATTCCAGCGGATCCTGCGCGACGCCGGCCTGGTCGCGACCATACGCAAGACGCGCGGCGAGGATATCGACGCCGCCTGCGGGCAGCTCGCCGGCCAGGTGCAGGACCGGACGCGCCGCACGCTGCGCAGGATCCAGCCGGTCGCGGCTCAATAGAGGCTCGCCTGCCATGCCATACCGTCTTCTGATCATCGCCTTCGTGTCGCTGTCGCTGCTCGCGGCGTGCGCCAACAGTCCGTTCGCTCCCAATCCTACGACGACGCCGCCCGAGCGGCCGACACGCGAGGCGCCGCCGCAGCAGCAGATGGCGAGCGCGGCCGAGCGGGCGAGACTGCATACCGACCTCGGCAGCGGCTACTACGAGCGCGGCCAGATGGACGTCGCGCTCGGCGAGCTCGACACCGCGGTCAAGCTCGACCCGAATTACGCGCCGGCGTACAACATCTACGGACTGATCTACGCGGTCCTGGGCGAGGACCGAAAGGCCGAGCAGAATTTTGAGCGCGCGCTGGCGCTCGCGCCGAACAATCCCGACATCCATCACAACTGGGGCTGGTACCTTTGCCAGCACAAGCGCGAGCGCGAGTCGCTGGCTCAGTTCGAAAGCGCCGTCGCCGATCCGTTGTACCGGACGCCGGAGATCGCGCTGGTCAACGCCGGCCGGTGCGCCCAGGCGATCGGCGAGGTGCGCGCCGCCGAAGGGTATTTCCGGCGTGCGCTCTCCGGGCAGCCCAACAACGTGCTGGCGAGCTACGGGCTTGCCCAGATCGCCTACAAGGAAGGCCGCTACGACGAGGCACGCGCCGCGATGCGGCGAGTGAGTCAAGCGAACAATGCGCCGCCGGAGGCCCTGCGGCTCGGCATGTGCGTCGAGCGCAAGCTGGGCGACCGCCAGTCCGAGATGTCGTACACGTCGCAGTTGCGCAACCGATATCCGGATGCGCCGGAAACGCGGGCGATCACCGAGGCTTGCGAGTGATGAATCTCGAAGCGCAACCGGTTGGCGGCCGCGTGCCGGAGCCGGATGCGTACGTCGGGGCCGGGGGGCAGCTCAAGGCCGCGCGCGAGGCCGCCGGCCTTTCGCTCGACCAGGTGGCTCAGCAGCTCAAGCTGGCGCCGCGCCAGGTCAGGGCGCTCGAGGAAGAAAACTTCGGCATGCTGCCGGGCAGGACGTTCACGCGCGGCTTCATGCGCAACTACGCGCGACTTTTGAACCTCGATCCCGACCTGCTGGTCGCGCACCTTCCCGATGCGGCGCATGCCCCGTCGCTCGAACCGCCGCCGCTGCATTCGACCGGTACGACGATGGCCGAGCTGCCGACCGCGCATGCCCACACGCCGAGCTTCGGCCGCTGGCTGATCCCGCTGGTGCTGGTCGCTGCCATCGTCGCAGCCGCCGGCTACGAGTGGTACCGCGGCAGGCCCGCGAGCGTTGCGGCGCCGCCCCGTGCGACGCAGGGCGCGCCGGCGCCGAGCACGCCCGACATGTCCACCACGCCGTTGCCCAACCCGGTGGCCCCCGACAACGGTGCGCCGGCCACCGGGGTGCCGCCGGCAACGTCCGGCGGCCTCGCGCCGCCGGGCACGGCGCAACCCGAGTCGCCGCAAGCCGCAGCGCCCGTTGCAGCCAACGCCGCCGTCGACGCGGTCCTGGTCATTCGCTACGAAGGCCCATCGTGGACCGAGATCCGCGATTCCGCCGGACGGATGCTGATCTCGCGCCTGGTCGGCGCCGATTCGATCGAGCCATTCGACGGCGTCCCGCCCTTCTCGATCGTGATCGGCAACGCGCGGGCGGTCACACTTCTGTATCGCGGCCAGCCGGTCGATCTGGTGCCGTATACCCGTCTCAACGTCGCCCGGCTGGTCCTTCGCTAGGCGATGTCCTCGAAATCGATGAGGTTGCAATGACCGCGCTCAATCTTCCGCCGATCATCCGTCACCGAACGCGCACGGCACTGGTCGGCGGCATCGCGATCGGCGGCGGCGCCCCCATCGTCGTGCAGTCGATGACCAACACCGACACCGCCGACGTCGCCGCGACCGTCGCGCAGGTCAAGGCGCTCGCCGAGGCGGGCTCCGAGCTGGTCCGCGTGACCGTCAACACTGCCGACGCGGCGGCCGCCGTTCCGCTGATCCGGGAACGTCTGGACGCGATGCGCTGCACGGTGCCGCTGATCGGCGATTTTCATTTCAACGGCCACAAGCTGCTGACCAATCACCCCGACTGCGCCCGCGCGCTGGCCAAGTACCGTATCAATCCGGGCAACGTCGGCAAGGGCAGCAAGCACGATCCGCAATTCGCGGTGATGATCGAAAAAGCGATCGAGTTCGGCAAGCCGGTGCGCATCGGCGTCAACTGGGGCAGTCTCGATCAGGATCTGCTGGCCCGGCTGATGGACGACAACGCCCGGTCGGCGAATCCGCTGGACGCGGCGCACGTGATGCGTGAGGCGCTGGTGACCTCGGCGATCGGCAGCGCGCAGCGCGCCGAGGAGATCGGCCTGCCCGGCGACCGCATCCTGCTTGCGTGCAAGGTTTCCGATGTGCAGGACCTGATCGCCGTGTACACCGAGCTCGCGCGCCGCTGCGACTATCCGCTGCACCTCGGACTGACCGAAGCCGGCATGGGCTCGAAGGGCATCGTCGCCTCGACCGCCGCGCTCGCCGTGCTGCTGCAGCAGGGCATCGGCGACACGATACGGATTTCGCTGACGCCCGAGCCCAACGGCGATCGCACGCGCGAGGTCCTGGTCGCGCAGGAGATCCTGCAGACGATGGGCCTGCGCTCGTTCGCACCGCTGGTCACCGCCTGCCCGGGATGCGGGCGCACGGCCAGCCCGTTCTTCCAGGAGCTCGCCGACAAGATCCAGACCTATCTGCGGGCCGAAATGCCGCAGTGGCGGAACCGCTATCCGGGCGTCGAGACGATGACCGTCGCGGTGATGGGGTGCGTGGTCAACGGACCGGGCGAATCCAAGATGGCGAACGTCGGCATCAGCCTGCCCGGCACCGGCGAAGTGCCGGTGGCGCCCGTCTACGTCGACGGGCACAAAACGGTGACGCTCAAGGGCGCCGGCATCGCCGAGGAGTTCCAGCAGATCGTCGCCGACTATGTCCGCTCGACCTATGGCGGCGAGCCGCCGTCGGCGCATCTGAAGCCGGAAAAGAAATCGATCCAGCTCAAGGCTGTCGGATAGCCGGTCATGGTCGCGCAGACGAAGCCTTCGCCGGCGGAAGCAGCCGCGGCACCCGCCGCGCGCGAGCGCAAGGCCACCCCGATCCAGGCCGTGCGCGGCATGAACGACGTGCTGCCCGACGAGGCAGCGCTATGGGAGCGCCTCGAGGACGCGGTGCGCGAGGTGTTCGGGCAATACGGCTACCGCAACCTGCGCGTGCCGGTGGTCGAAGCCACACCGCTGTTCGTGCGCGCGATCGGCGAAGTCACCGACGTGGTCGAGCACGAGATGTACACGTTCGACGATCGGCTGAACGGCGAAAGCCTGACTTTGCGTCCCGAGGCGACCGCCGGCATCGTGCGTGCGGCGATCGAGCACAACCTGACCTACGAGCGGCCGCAGCGCGTCTGGACCGCCGGTCCGATGTTCCGCCACGAGCGGCCGCAAAAGGGGCGCTACCGCCAGTTTCACCAGTTCGACGTCGAGGCGCTGGGTTTCGCCGGGCCCGACGTCGACGCCGAGCAGATCGTGATGCTGGCGCGGCTGTGGCGCCGGCTCGGGCTCGACGGCATCAGGCTGGAAATCAATTCGATCGGGGACGCCGAAGAGCGCCGCGCGCATCGCGCGGCGCTGATCGCGCACTTCGAGCGTTACCGCGAGCTGTTCAACCAGGATGAACAGCGCCGGCTGCACGCGAATCCGCTGCGTATCCTCGACAGCAAGAACCCGGCGCTGCAATCGGCGATCGCGGCGGCGCCGAAGTTGATCGATTCGCTGGGTGACCCGGCGCGCACGCATTTCGACGACCTGCAGCAACTGCTCGGCGACCAAGGGATTCGATTCACGATCAATCCGCGGCTGGTGCGCGGGCTCGATTACTACAACCGCACGGTGTTCGAATGGGTCACCGACCGGCTCGGCGCGCAAGGCACGGTCGCCGGCGGCGGCCGCTATGACGGCCTGTTCGAGCAGCTCGGCGGGAAGCCTACGCCGGCCTGCGGCTTCGCGATCGGCAGCGAGCGCATGGTGCTGTTGCTGCAGGATGCGGGCATCGCGCCGGCGGCGGCGCTCGATGCCTACGTTGTCCATGTCGGCGCAGAAGCGCGCAGGCTCGCGCTCGCGGTCGCCGAGATGCTGCGCGATGCGGGGCTTTCGATCACGGTCAACGCCGGCGGCGGCAGCTTCAAGGCGCAGATGAAAAAGGCGGACGTCAGCGGCGCGCGCTTTGCGCTGATCGTCGGCGAGGATGAAGCGGCGGCGAATCGCGTGGCGATGAAGCCGCTGCGCAGCGCCGGCGACCAGCTGACGCTCGAGCCGGGCGAGCTCGCCGCGCGGCTCGCCGCGCACCGCAGGGACGGCGCCGCGCGCTGACAGCGACGCGCGGCCGCCTCATTCAGGGAATTGGCGAAGAACCTCCACGCGCGCGTCTAGCGCGACTATTTGAGCAAGGATGGAAGATGGCAGTCTACGATCTCGAAGAACAGGAAAAGATTGATGACCTGAAGGCATGGTGGGCTCAATACGGCAAGTACGTCAGCGCCGTCGTCACCGCGATCGCCATCGTCGTCATCGGCGTGCAGGGGTGGCGCTGGTACCAGCGCACGCAGGCCGAGCAGGCGAGCGTCCTCTACCAGGCGGTCAGCGACGCGGCGCGCGCGCAGGACGCGGCCAAGGCGAAGGATCCGGCGACTCAGATCGTGCAGCGCTATGCCGGCACGGCGTACGCGCCGCGGGCGGCGCTGCTGTACGCGAAGCTGCTCTACGACAAGGACGACAGGGCGGGCGCGAAGCAGCAGCTGCAATGGGTGGTCGATCATGCCGGCGAAGACGAGCTCAAGGCGATCGCGCGGTTCCGCCTCGCGCAGGCGCTGCTCGACGAGAAGAACTACGACGAAGCGCTGAAGACGATCGACGTCAAGACCGATGATGCATTCGTGGCGATTTACGCCGACCTGCGCGGGGACATCCTGGCCTCGGCCGGCAAGAAAGCCGAGGCGCGCGCCGCGTACCAGGTCGCGCTGGCCAAGATGGATCCGAAGTCGCCGTACCGTCCATACGTGCAGGTCAAGCTCGATTCGCTTGGAGGCGCGCAGTGACGGCCGGGCGCGCGAGCGCGCTTGTCGTCGCGGCACTGCTGCTCGGCGGTTGCCAGACCGTGCCCGAATCGTGGACGTCGTGGATGCCTACTTCGCTGCCGACACCGTCGCTGACCTGGCTCGGCATCGGCAAGGAAACGCCCACGCCCGGCCCGCTGCCGGCGTATCAGAGCATCGCGACCGCGACCGTCAAGTGGAAAGTCGCCCTTGGTGTCAAGGGCGGCGAGAATTTCGCGCCGGCCGTGTTGGCGGACGTAATTTATGCGTCCGCTCCCGATGGCACGATCGTCAGCGTGGATCCGGCGACCGGCCGGCAGAGGTGGCGAATCAAGGCCGACAGGCCGCTGCAAGCCGGCGTGGGAGCGTCGCTTACCACGGTCGCGGTGGGCACGCAGAAAGGTGAAGTGCTGGCCTTCGACAACAACGGCAAAGCGCTATGGCAGGCCAAGGTCTCGAGCGAAGTCGCCGGACCGCCGAAAGCCGCCGAGGGCAAGATCCTGGTCTGGTCGATCGACGGCAAGATCTTTGCCTTCGCCGAGACCGACGGAAGCCAGAAATGGGTCTACCAGCGGCTGAATCCGCCGCTGACGGTACGTCGTTTCGTCGGCGGCACGCTCACCCGCGGCGCACTGTTTACCGGCACGGCCGGCGGCAAGCTGCTCGCGCTCGACGTGAACAACGGGACGCTCGGCTGGGAGGCGAATGTCGCGACCCCCAAGGGAGCGACCGAGCTCGAACGCATCGCCGACGTCACCAGCCTGCCGGTGGTGGACGGGAAGCAGGTTTGCGCGGTCGCGTACCAGGGTCGGGTCGCGTGCTTCGAGCTGCAGCGCGGCACGCTGCTCTGGTCGCGCGACTTCTCCAGCCTCGCCGGTCTCGAGATGGACGAGGAATATCTCTACCTGACCGACGACAAGGGCAGCGTGCACGCACTCGACAAGGCAACCGGCGCATCGGTCTGGAAGCAGGATAAGCTTGCCGCACGCTTTCCCAGCGGCCCGGCGCGCGTCGGCGCCTATGTCGGCATTGTCGACGCCGAAGGCTACCTGCACCTGCTCGACCCCCGTACCGGCGCCCTCGTTGGCCGCGTCGCAACCGACGGCAGTGCCGCGCTGTCCCAGCCCTATGGCGACGGCGATGCGATAGTCTGGCAAAGCGCCGCCGGAAATCTCTTCAGCGTCGGCGCAAGATAGACGGCGGCTGAACGCCGCTGCGCACGAGCGCGTGCGCAGTAGCGTTCCAGGCGCGTGCCCGCATGCTACCCACGATCGTCCTCGTCGGCCGCCCCAACGTCGGCAAATCGACGCTGTTCAACCGGCTGACCCAAACGCGAGCTGCGCTGGTCGCCGATTTTCCGGGCCTGACGCGCGACCGGCACTACGGACGCGGCCGCGGTGGCGATCGCCCCTATCTGGTCGTCGACACCGGCGGCTTCGAGCCGAAGGCGAAGACCGGCATTTATCATGCGATGGCCAAGCAGACGCGGCAGGCGATCGCCGAATCCGATGTCGTGATTTTCCTGGTCGATGCGCGCGAAGGGCTCGCCGCGCAGGACAGGACGATCGCCGATCTGCTGCGGCGCTCGGGCCGGCCGGTGCTGCTGGCGGTGAACAAGAGCGAAGGCCTTGCGCCGGAGCGCGCCGCTGCGGACTTCCACGAGCTGGGCCTCGGCACGCCGCTGCCGATCTCGTCCGCGCACGGCGACAATGTCAGCGACCTGGTCGAGCTCGCGCTGGTGGCGTGTCCGCCGCCGGCGCCTGCCGAGCCGGAAGACGCAGGTGAACCGGGCCATCGACGGATCAAGGTCGCCATCGTCGGACGCCCGAACGTCGGCAAATCGACGTTGATCAATACGCTGCTCGGCGAAGAGCGCGTGATCGCGTTCGACGAGCCGGGCACGACGCGCGACTCGCTGTATCTCGACTTCGACCGCGGCGCGCGGCATTACACGCTGATCGACACCGCCGGCGTGCGCAAGCGCGGCAAGGTCATCGAGACAGTCGAAAAATTTTCGGTGATCAAGACGCTGCAGGCGATCGAGGATGCCAACGTCGTCGTGCTGCTGGTCGATGCGCAAGGCGACATATCCGAGCAGGATGCGCACATCGCCGGCTTCATCCTCGAGGCGGGTCGCGCGCTGGTCGTCGCGATCAACAAATGGGACGACCTCGATGCGACCGCGCGAGCCAACGTCAAGCGCGAGCTCGACCGCAAGCTCGGATTCCTGGGCTTCGCCGCCCAGCACACGATCTCGGCGCGCGACGGCAAGGGGATCGGCGTGCTGCTCAAGTCGATCGACGAAGCTTACGCCGCCGCGATGTCCAAGCTGCCCACGCCCAAGCTCACGCGAGCCCTGGCGCGCGCAGTCGAGCAGCAGCAGCCGCCGCGGACGGGCATGACGCGGCCCAAGCTGCGCTATGCGCACCAGGGGGGAATGAATCCGCCGCTGATCATCATCCACGGCACCTCGCTGGCGCACGTTCCGGCAACCTACCGCCGCTACCTGGAACATTTCTTCCTCGACGTGTTCCAACTGCGTGGCACGCCCCTTAGGATACAATTCAAGACCGGCGCAAACCCCTATGCGGGCGCCGCCACGCACCGGCGGGGCCGCCGCTAGCGACCACGGGTCGGATCGATCGATCCCATTCGCTGACGGCCGCCGGGATCCGTGCCGCGGGCTAGGGAGCCTTGAAAGCCGCGGGGTGGAACATAAAGGTGCGGGCAAGAAGCCGCGCGCGGACTTAGCGCACAGCTTCCTACAACAAAGCGGAGCAACAACAATGAGCAACAAAGGGCAAATGCTACAAGACCCGTTCCTGAACACGCTGCGCAAAGAGCATGTCCAGGTTTCGATTTACCTCGTCAACGGCATCAAACTGCAGGGGCAGATCGAATCGTTCGATCAGTATGTCGTCCTGCTCAAGAACACGGTCACGCAAATGGTGTACAAGCACGCGATCTCGACCGTCGTTCCGGCCCGCGCAATCACGGTGCCGACGCAGGAAAACGACCGCGAAGCTTGACCCGCGGCAGCGGACGGATGCCGGCGGCCGCCGGCATCGGCGGTCCCGACCGCGTAACCGGCAAGGCGCCCGCGGCAGCCGCCGCCGGGTCGCGCATGCCTGAATTGCAGAACGGACGCGATCGCGCGCTGCTGGTCGAAGTCGATCTTGGTGCGGGCGAGGCCGAGGCGCGGCTGGCCGAGCTCAAAGACCTCGCCGCTTCGGCCGGCGCCGAAGTCGCAGACATCGTCACCGCGCGACGCGCCCGGCCCGATCCGGCCCTCTTCGCCGGCCGCGGCAAGGTCGACGAAATCGCCGCGCGGCGCGTCGCGACCGACGCCGATCTCGTTATCTTCGACCATGCGCTATCCGGCGCGCAGCAGCGCAATCTCGAACGCGCATTGCAATGCCGCGTCGTCGATCGCGTCAGCCTGATCCTCGACATTTTCGCGCAACGCGCGCAAAGCGCCGAAGGCAAGCTGCAGGTCGAGCTCGCGCAGTTGCAGCACCTGTCGACACGGCTGGTCCGCGGCTGGACCCACCTGGAACGGCAGACCGGCGGTATCGGCCTTCGCGGCCCGGGCGAAACGCAGCTCGAGACCGACCGGCGGCTGATCGGAACGCGGGTCAAGATGCTGAAGTCGCGGCTGGCGCGCATCGCCAGCCAGCGCGAGACGCAGCGTCGGGCGCGCCGCCGCGCCGCGGTCAGGAACGTCGCGCTGGTCGGTTACACGAATGCGGGCAAGTCGACCTTGTTCAATCGGCTGACCGGCGCGACCAGCTATACGGCCGACCAGCTGTTCGCGACCTTGGACACGACCTTGCGCCGGCTGGTGCTGCCCGGCGCGGAAACGGTCGTGCTGTCGGACACCGTCGGTTTCGTGCGCGATCTGCCGCACGACCTGATCGCCGCGTTTCGCGCGACCTTGAAGGAAGCCGTGGACGCCGATCTGCTGCTCCACGTCGTCGATAACGCCCATCCGGGACGCGACGAGCAGATCGCGGCGGTCGACGCCGTGCTGGCCGAGATCGGCGCCGACCAGGTGCCGCAGATCCTGGTTCGCAACAAGTGCGATGCCGGGGCTTGCGAGCCGGGCGTCGAGCGCGACGAATATGGTAAAATCCGCGCCGTTCGTCTGAGCGCGCTTACCGGCGCAGGCGTGCCGGAATTGCGCGCCGCGCTGGTCGAGCGGTTCCCCCGCCCCGGGGACCGGGCGGCGACCGCATGAAAAGCGCCGGCGCCCGACCACATCACCTACCCTCACCCGAATAGCGACAACCAGCCAGCGTTCCGCCATGTCACTCAACGACCCCCAGTGGGGTAAGCGCAACCGCACCGGTCCGCCCGATCTCGAGGAGATCTGGCGCAACGTCAATCGGCGGTTGAATACGATATTCGGCCGCAAGGAGCCCGAAGGGGGCGACGGCGGCCCGCCGCCGACCAAGTCCTCCTTCCCGATCGGCGGCGCGGGTATGGTGAGCGCGCTGGTCGTCGTCATCTGGCTGGCGAGCGGCTTCTATATCGTCGACGAAGGCCGGCGCGGCGTCGTCACGCGCTTCGGCAAATACACCGAGACCACGACGCCGGGACCGCGGTGGCATCTGCCGTTCCCGATCGAGGCGGTCGAGGTCGTCGATTTCTCCCAGGTGAAAACCGTCGAGATCGGCTATCGCAACGGCAACCCCAGGAACAAGATCGCCAAGGAATCACTGTTCCTGACCGACGACGAAAACATCATCGATATCCAGTTTGCGGTCCAGTACAACCTGAAGAGCGCCGCCGACTATTCGTTCAATGCGCGCAAGCCCGATGACGTCGTCGCACAGGTCGCGCAAACGGCGATGAGCGAGGTTGCCGGCCACAGCCAGATGGACTTCGCGCTCTACGAAGGGCGCGCCCAGATCGCCACCGAAACGGAGAAGCTGATGCAGGCGATGCTCGACCGCTACGGCACCGGCATCTACGTGCAGAAGGTCACGCTGCAGAACGCGTTGCCGCCGGACCAGGTCGCCGCGGCGTTCGACGATGCGGTCAAGGCGAAGCAGGATCGCGAGCGCCAGAAGAACGAGGGCCAGGCTTACGCCAACGACGTGGTGCCGCGCGCCCGCGGGCAGGCGTCGCGGCTGCTGCAGGAAGCCGACGGCTACAACGCCAGCGTCACGCAGCGGGCCGATGGCGATGCCAGCCGCTTCCGCCAGATCCTGGTCGAATACGCGAAGGCGCCGGCCGTGACCAGGCAACGCCTGTATCTCGACATGATGCAATCGGTGCTGGGCAACTCGAGCAAGGTGCTGATCGACCAGAAGGCCGGCAACAACCTGCTCTATCTGCCGCTCGATCAGCTGCTGAAGCAGAGCGCCGCCGGCGCCGCGGTGGCCGCCGACGCCGCGCGGCCGGTACCGCCCGAGACGGCCGTGACCGTCGATCCAAGCCGCACGCGCGAGCTCTCGCGCGGCCGCGACGCCGGGGCCGGACGATGAAAGCCACGACGCCGCTGCTCGCGCTTCTGGTCGCCGCGCTGCTGGTGCTGTCGCAGTCGCTGTACACGGTCGACCAGAAACAGTACGCGATCAAGTTCCAGCTCGGCGAATTCATCGACGCCAAGACCGAGGCCGGCCTGTACCTCAAGGTGCCGCTGCTGCAGAACGTCAAGTTCTACGACAAGCGGATCCTGCTGCTCGAGACCTCCGACCCCGACCGCGTGACGACATCCGAGAAGACGCCGCTGCAAGGCCGACTTCATCGCCTACTGGCGGATCACCGACGTGCGCAAGTACTACCAGAGCGTGACCGGCGACGAAGAGACGGCGCGCCGCCGTCTGGCGCAGACGATACGCGCCAACCTGGCCGAGGAGATCAACAAGCGCACGCTGCACGAGGCGATATCGACCGAGCGCGAAAAGATCATGACGACGACGCGGCAAAAGGCCGACGCCGACGCCAAGTCGATCGGCGTCGAGGTCGTCGACGTCAGGCTGCGGCGGGTCGAGCTGCCCGACGAAGTGCTCGCCCAGGTCTACCAGCGCATGGAGTCGGAGCGAAAACGCGTGGCCAACGAGCTGCGCTCGCTGGGCGCCGCCGAATCGGAAAAAATCCGCGCCGACGCCGACCGCCAGCGCGAGGTCATTCTCGCCGACGCCTACAAGCAGGCGCAGAAGACCAAGGGCGAGGGCGACGCGAAGGCCTCCGCGACCTACGCATCCGCGTACGGACAGAATCCGGAGTTCTATTCGTTCTACCGCAGCCTCGAGGCGTACAAGACGACCTTTCGCAGCAAGGGCGACGTGATCGTGCTCGATCCGAGCGCCGAGTTCTTCCAGTACCTGAAGCAGCCGGGCGGCGGCCCGCCGGCCTCGCGCGGCAAGTAACGCTTTCGCGACGGAAGAAGAAAAGTGCCGGACGCATTCGTTGCGGCATGCGCGCTGGTGCTGGTGCTCGAAGGGCTGCTGCCGCTGGTGGCGCCCCGACTGTGGCGCGACACGTTCCGCCGCATCACCGAGCTGTCCGACGGACAATTGCGCTTCATCGGCCTCACGTCGCTGCTCGCCGGCACAGCCGTCCTGCTGATATTCCATGCATAGCTGGATCCTTCCCGAATACATCGAGGACATCCTCCCGCCCGAGGCGGAGACGATCGAGCGGCTGCGGCGCACCCTGCTCGACCATTTCCGCGATCATGGCTTCCGGCTGGTCCAGCCGCCGCTGATCGAGCATCTGGATTCGCTGCTGACCGGCACCGGGCACGACCTCGAGCTGCAGACGTTCAAGGTGATCGATCCGTTGTCCGGGCGCCTGCTCGGCGTGCGCGCCGACATCACGCCGCAGGTCGCGCGCATCGATGCCCACCTGCTCAACGAGCCGGGCGTCACCAGGCTCTGCTACGCCGGCAGCGTGCTGCGCACCGTCGTCGCGGGGCTCGCGCAGACGCGGGAGGTCCTGCAGATCGGCGCCGAGCTGTATGGCGATCCGCAGATCGGCGCCGACCGCGAAGTCCTGATGCTGCTGCTGTCGTCGCTCGCCGCGGTGGGCGTGCGCGGCCTGCACCTCGACCTGGGACACGTCGGCGTCTACCGCGCGCTCGCCAATGGCGCGCACATTGCCGGCAACGCCAGCGACAGCGCGATGTTCGCGGCGCTGCGCGGCAAGGACGTGCCGGCCGTCGCCGAGCTCGCCGCCAGCCTGCCCGCGGCCTGGCGTGACGCCTTCGCCGCGCTGCCGACGCTGTACGGGCCCGCCGACGAGGTGCTCGCGGCGGCGCGACGCCGGCTGCCCGACACGCCGTCGATCGCGGTCGCGCTGTCGGCGCTGGAAACCCTGGCGCAGGCGGCGGGCCCGGAGGTCGCGGCGCTGCACATCGATCTGGCAGATCTGCGCGGCTATCACTACCAGACCGGCGCGAGCTTCTCGGTGTTCACCGAAGGCGAAGCCAACGCGATCGGCCGCGGCGAGCGCTACGACGGCATCGGCAAGGCGTTCGGCCGCGCTCGTCCCGCGACCGGCTTTACGCTCGACCTGCGCCAGCTCGCCGCCCTGAGCGGCGTCGCGGGCCAGAACTGAAAGCGATGGCGCGCATGGGCAGGAACGTCGTGGTCATCGGCACGCAGTGGGGCGACGAAGGCAAGGGCAAGGTCGTCGACTGGCTGACCGAGCACGCGCAAGGCGTCGTGCGATTCCAGGGCGGCCATAACGCCGGACACACGCTGGTCATCGCCGGCAGGAAGACGGTGCTGCGGCTGATTCCGTCCGGCATTCTGCAGGCCGAAGGTCCGCGTCTACATCGGCAACGGCGTCGTGCTGTCGCCGTCGGCATTGCTGCAGGAAATCGGCGAGCTGGAAGCGGCGGGAGTCGAGGTGCGCTCGCGGCTTTCGATCTCGCCGGCATGTCCGCTGGTGCTCGAGTGCCACGTCGCTCTCGACCAGGCGCGCGAAGCATCGATGGGCGATACGCGCATCGGCACGACCGGACGCGGCATCGGCCCTGCCTACGAAGACAAGATCGCGCGGCGCGCGGTGCGCCTGCAGGATCTGTTCTATCCCGATCGATTCGCCGCGAAGCTCAAGCCGTTGATCGAATATCACAACTTCGTCCTGACGCAATACTTCAAGCGCGACGCGGTTCCCTACCAGCAGACGCTCGACGGCGCGCTGGCTCTCGCGCCCGCGCTGCTGCCGATGGTCGGCGATGTCGCTGCGTTGCTGCAGGACGCGCGCCGCCGCGGCGATTCGCTGCTGTTCGAGGGTGCGCAGGGCGCATTGCTCGACATCGATCACGGGACCTACCCGTACGTCACCTCGTCGAACTGCCTGGCCGGCGCGGCAGCGCCGGGCACCGGGATCGGCCCGCAGATGCTCGATTACGTGCTGGGCATCGTCAAGGCGTACACGACGCGTGTCGGCACCGGCCCGTTTCCGACCGAGCTTACCGACGAGATCGGCGCGGGACTCGCCAAGCGCGGCAACGAATTCGGCTCGGTCACCGGGCGCCCTCGCCGCTGCGGCTGGCTCGACGTCGCGGCGCTGAAGCGCTCGTTGCAGCTCAACGGCGTCGACGGGTTGTGCATCACCAAGCTCGACGTCCTCGACGGCATGCCGTCGATCCGCATCTGCACCGGCTATCGGGTCAACGGCGTAGCGCAACCGCTGCTGCCGATCGGCGCCGACGCCGTCGCCGAATGCAAGCCGGTATACGAGGACATGCCCGGCTGGAAGGAAAGCACGCTCGGCGTCGACAGCTTCGACGCGCTGCCGGCGCCGGCGCGCGCGTATTTGCGCCGCATCGAGCAATTGACCGAGGTGCCGATCGCGATGGTCTCGACCGGCGCCGAGCGCGACGAGACGATCCTGCTGCATCATCCGTTCCACTAAAGTTACATGGCGACGAGCCTGCACATCAGCTGGCAGCAATACAACATTCTGGTCGAGCGCCTTGCGCTGCAGGTGCACGAATCGGCGTGGCGCTTCAACCAGGTGATCTGCATCGCGCGCGGCGGGCTGCGCGTCGGCGACGTGCTGTCGCGGATCTACGAGCTGCCGCTGGCGATCCTGTCGACGCATTCGTACACCGCCGAGGGCGGGACCCTGCGCGGACAACTGGTCATCGCCGAGCACATGACGATGACGGCGCCCCGGCTCGGCGACCGGGTGCTGCTGGTCGACGACATGGTCGACTCCGGCCACACGCTCGAGGCGGTCGACAGGGAGTTGCCGCAGCGCTTTCCCCATATCACCGACATGCGCACGGCGGTCGTCTGGTACAAAGGCTGTTCGGTGTTCAAGCCTGACTACTACGTCGATTATCTGCCTGACAGCCCGTGGATACACCAGCCGTTCGAGATCTACGACACGCTTCGGCCGGAGGAGCTGAAGGCGCGCCTGGCCGCCGCGACCGGAGCCGAGCAATGAATGCGCTGAGTTGCGCCGACATCCTCGCCGGCCGCGCGCCGCAGGACGTTCCCGTCACCTTGCAGGGATGGGTCCGCACGCGTCGCGACTCGAAAGCCGGCATCTCATTCGTTCATTTGTCCGACGGATCGGGTTTCCATCCGGTGCAGGTGGTCGCCCCGAACACGCTGGCCAACTATGCGAACGAGATTTCGCGGCTGACCGCCGGCTGCGCGGTCGAAGCCACGGGCATGATCGTTCCTTCTCCCGCCAAGGGCCAGCCGTTCGAGATGCAGGCGAGCGCGCTCAAAGTCGTCGGTTGGGTCGACGACCCGGATTCGTATCCGATCCAGCCGAAGCCGCACACGCTGGAGTTCCTGCGCGAAGTGGCGCACCTGCGGCCGCGCACCAACGTCATCGGCGCGGTCAGCCGCGTCCGCCACACGATCGCGCAGGCCGTGCATCGCTTTTTCGACCAGAACGGCTTCCTCTGGATCAACACGCCGATCATCACGACGTCGGACGCCGAAGGCGCGGGCGAGCTCTTCCGCGTGTCGACGCTGGATCTCGCCAACCTGCCGCGCACGGCGCAGGGGAAAGTCGATTTCGGCTCCGACTTCTTCGGGCGCGAGGCCTTCCTCACCGTCTCCGGACAGCTGAACATCGAAACCTACTGCATGGCCTTGTCCAAGGTGTACACGTTCGGGCCGACGTTTCGCGCCGAGAATTCGAACACCAGCCGGCACCTGGCGGAGTTCTGGATGATCGAGCCCGAGATCGCGTTCGCCGATCTGTCCGACAATGCGACGCTCGCCGAGGCGCTGCTCAAGCATATCTTCCGGACCGTGCTGGAAGAGCGCGCCGACGACATGGCGTTTTTCGAGGAGCGCATCGAAAAGGGCGTGATTGCCAAACTGCAGGGAATGATAGACGCCGAATTCGTCCGCATGGAGTACGAAGATGCGATCGGCATCCTCGAGAAGGCCACGCAGAAGTTCGAGTTTCCGGTGCGGTGGGGAATGGATCTGCAGTCCGAGCACGAGCGCTACGTGTCGGAGAGCTACGTCCGCGGTCCGGTGATCCTCGTCAACTACCCGAAGGAGATCAAGGCGTTCTACATGCGGCTGAACGACGACGGCAGAACGGTCGCCGCGATGGATGTGCTCGCACCCGGCATCGGCGAAATCATCGGCGGCAGCCAGCGCGAAGAGCGGCTCGATGTCCTCGACGCCCGGATGGCCGCGGCCGGCATGGACGTCGAGCACTACGCCTGGTATCGCGACCTGCGCCGTTACGGCACCGTGCCGCACGCCGGATTCGGCCTGGGCTTCGAGCGCACGATCGCCTATGTAACCGGGCTCGCCAACGTGCGCGACGTGATCCCGTTTCCGCGCTCGCCCGGGAACGCGCGCTATTGACGCGCTGTTGACGCGTATTGACGTTGTGACTCGCCGCTCAGCGCGGCCGCAAGGTCACCGCAGCCGGTGTGTCCGAACCATGGAATCTGGCGCTGCCCTCGAGCACGAGATCGGTGCCGCTGGATTTGGTCAACATCATCGTGATCGCGCCGCAGGTTCGGCTGGTGGCCGGCGCGCTGATGTCGAGCACGCCGTTGCGATAGGTGCCGGTGAATGCGACGGCGGAGATCTGGCAGCTGCGCCCGTTCCAGTTAAGCGTGCCCTTGAGATTGCCGTCGGCGTCCTGCGAAACGATCGAAATCGACCACGGTGCAGTCGTCGTCTTTCCCGATTCGGGCGTCGTCGAGCCGGTGCCCGCCAGCTGCGCCGGCAATTTTTCTTCGTCGGCGCCGGCTGATGGCGCGACACAGCAGCTCAGGACGAACAACGCGGTCAATGCGGCAAGTCTCATCGAACGGCTCTCCCGAGCGCATGTCAAAAAAACAAAAGCCCGCGGGTCGCGGGCGTGCATCGATTGCCGGCTTCCTCCGGCCGGGCCGGATGCTACGATGGTGCCCAGAAGAGGACTCGAACCTCCACAGTGTTGCCACCGCTAGGACCTGAACCTAGTGCGTCTACCAATTCCGCCATCTGGGCTGTACAAGGGCTGTACTAGGGCTGTCTAGGGCTATACGTAAGGCTAGCCGATAATTTTACGAAAGAGTGACTTTCTTGTCAAAAAAGCAACGCAACACCGCCGCGGACCCGCGGCGGATCGAAAACTGCAACCAGGCGTACGACTGTGCCTCGCGCGCGATCGCGCGACGGCGATCCCCACGCGAGCCACTTCGCCGGTCACCTCGTACGATGAATCCGCGTCCGGCCGCCGCGCCCGCCGCTCGCGCGGCGATGTCGCGATTCCGGAGCGCGAACAGATACTGCAGACCTTGCGCGAGCAGGGCGTGCCGATGCCGGCCGAACAACTGACCGAACTGCTCGGCATCCGACGGCGACGCCGAGCGCGAAGCGTTCGGCGGCCGTCTGGCGGCGATGGAGCGGGACGGCCAGCTGATGACCAACCGCAAGGGCCAGCTTTGCGTCGTCGCCAAGCTCGACCTGGTGACCGGAACGGTGCAAGGCCACCCGGACGGCTTCGGATTTCTCGTTCCCGACGATGGCAGTCCCGATCTGTTCCTGTCGCCGAAGGAAATGCACAAGACGCTGCACGGCGATCGCGCGACCGCGCGGATCGTCGGCGTCGACCGCCGCGGCCGTCCCGAAGGCGCGATCGTCGATGTGCTCGAGCGGGCCAACCGCGAAGTCGTCGGCCGCGTCTACGAAGAGCGCGGCATCTGGTACCTGGTCGCGGAAAACAAGCGCATCAGCCAGGACATCCTGATTCCGCCCGACATGCGCGGCAGCGCGCGGCCCGGGCAGGTCGTCGTCGCCGAAGTGATCGAGCAGCCGTCGGCGCACCGCGAAGCGCTGGCGAAGGTGATCGAGGTTCTGGGCAACTACACCGATCCCGGGATGGAGATCGAGATCGCGCTGCGCAAGCACGACCTGCCCTACCGTTTTTCAGCCGCCGCGCAGCGGCAGGCGGGGCGCTTTCCGCACGAAGTGCAGAACGCCGACCGGAAGGGCCGCACCGATCTGACTGCTCTGCCGCTGGTGACGATCGACGGCGAAACCGCGCGCGACTTCGACGACGCCGTCTATTGCGAGCGCGGCGCCAAGGGTTTCCGACTGATCGTCGCAATCGCCGACGTCAGCCACTATGTCGCCGACGGCGACGCCCTCGACGGCGACGCGCGCGATCGCGGCACGTCGGTCTATTTTCCGCGGCGCGTGATTCCGATGCTGCCCGAGCAGCTGTCGAACGAGCTGTGTTCGCTCAAGCCCGCGGTCGATCGCCTGTGCATGGCGTGCGAGATGACGATCAGCGCCGACGGCGAGATCGAGAGCTATAAGTTCTTTCCGGCGGTAATGCATTCGCGCGCGCGGCTCACCTACAACCAGGTATGGGACTGGCTGTCGCAACCGAAGGCGCGGACCAGGGAAGCGGCCGCGGTGTTGCCGCACCTCGAGAACCTGTACGCGCTATACAAGGTGCTGGCCGCCGCGCGCGCCCGCCGCGGCGCGATCGATTTCGAAACCATCGAGCTCGAGCTCAAGTTCGACGCGCAGGGCAAGATCGAGACGATCGTTCCTGTCATGCGCAACGATGCGCACAAGCTGATCGAGGAATGCATGCTGGCGGCCAACGTCTGCGCCGCCTCATACCTGCTCGAGCGGAAGCAGCCGGCGCTCTACCGCGTGCACGAGGGACCGACGCCGGAAAAGCTCGCCGCGCTGAAAGAATTCCTCGCCGGCTCGGGCCTGTCGATCGGCGGCGGCGAGTCTCCGACGCCGGCCGACTATGCGAAGCTGCTGGGAGAGATCAAGGGGCGGCCCGATTTCAACCTGCTGCAGACGGTGCTGCTGCGCTCGCTGCAGCAGGCGGTCTACAGCCCCGATAACGAGGGTCACTTCGGTCTCGGTTACGACGCGTATACGCATTTCACTTCGCCGATCCGCCGCTATCCGGACCTGCTGATCCATCGCTGCATCAAGGCCTGCCTGGCCGGCACCCGCTATCAGCCGTCGGGCGCGGCCTGGTCAGAACTGGGCGTGCACTGCTCGCAGACCGAGCGGCGCGCCGACGATGCGACCCGGGACGTCGAGAACTGGCTCAAATGCTTTTTCATGCAGGACAAGGTCGGCGAGATATTCATGGGCACCGTCAGCGGCGTCACGCATTTCGGCCTGTTCGTCACGCTCGACGGCCTCAACGTCGACGGGCTGGTGCATGTGACCGAGCTCGGCAACGACTACTTCCACTACGACGCCGTGCGCCACGCGATGAGCGGCGAGCGCAGCGGCAAGGTCTACCGGCTGGCCGACCGCATCATGGTGAAAGTCGCCCGGGTCGATCTCGAATCGACCAAGATCGATTTCGTGCTGGCCGGGGACGAGGTTGCCGCCGCTCCTCCGAAAAACAAAACGCGCCAGGGCCGGAAGCCCTGACGCGTCGTCACGCGTCGTCGTTTCCGCGCGAATCGATTGCCGCGCGGCAGCCGATGCGCCGGCGGCTTCAGGGTGCCGGAGCTTCAGCGATTGGGTTGCGGCGTCATGCGCAGATACGGCCGCAGCGCCTTGAAGCCCTTGGGGAATTTCTGCTTCAGCAGTTCGGGATCCTGCAGTGACGGCACGATCACGACGTCGTCGCCGTTCTTCCAGTTGCCCGGCGTCGCCACGCTGTGATACTCGGTCAGCTGCAGAGAATCGATCACGCGCAGCACTTCGTCGAAATTGCGACCGGTCGATGCCGGATAGGTGATGATCAGCCGGATCACCTTCTTCGGATCGATGACGAACAGCGAGCGCACGGTCGCAGTCGCGCTGGCGTTCGGATGGATCATGTCGTACAGCGTCGATACCTTGCGGTCGGCATCGGCGATGATCGGGAAGTTGACTTTGGTGTTCTGTGTCTCGTTGATGTCGTTGATCCACTTCTTGTGCGAATCGACCGGGTCGACCGACAGCGCGATCACCTTGACGTTGCGCTTGGCGAACTCGTCCTTGAGCTTGGCGGTCAATCCGAGCTCGGTCGTGCACACCGGAGTGAAGTCGGCAGGATGCGAGAACAGCACGCCCCAGCTGTCGCCCAGCCATTGGTGGAAGCTGATCGGGCCCTCGCTCGATTCCTGGGTGAAATCGGGGGCGGTGTCGCCAAGACGCAGTGACATGGTTTTCTCCTCGTCGGACAAGTTGGATCACATATAATACGCCGCGTGCGCGCCGGGGAGTAGAAGCGATGGCACTATCATCATGCCCGCGCCGACCGCGGTGGCGGCGGGCGCAAACTCCCGACTTCCCCGATCCGATGCAACGATCCCCTGACCGCAAATCGCCCTCGGCGCGAAGGCCGCGATGACGGCCGAAAGCGCCGCCGCGGCGCGCCTGGTCGTGCAGGCGCCCGACATCGACACGCCGGCCCTGAAGGCGCTGGCGAAGCTCGCCGGCGCCGAGCGCATCGACGCCGTGTCGCGCGGCGGCGATCAGGCGTTCGCACTGACGCCGGCGGTCAATTCCGCCGAGATCTTCGCGTACTGCGCGCAGGAATCGCTGGATTGTGCGTTCATCCCCCCGGGCCAGCGCCTCGACCGCGTGCGCTTGCTGGCAATGGACATGGATTCGACCTTGATCACCATCGAATGCGTCGACGAGATCGCCGACATGCTGGGCATCAAGCAAGAGGTCGCGGCGATCACGGCGAGCGCAATGCGCGGTGAAATCGATTTCCGCGAAAGCCTGACGCGCCGCGTGGCGCTGCTGCGGGGCCTGGACGTTGCCGCGCTGCAGCGCGTCTACGACGAGCGGCTCGAGCTCTCGTCAGGCGCGGAGCGCCTGCTGGCCGGCATGCGCGCCGTCGGCGCCCAGTCGCTGCTGGTCTCGGGCGGGTTCACTTTTTTCACCGAGCGTCTGAAAGCGCGTCTCGGACTCGACCATACATGCGCGAACACGCTGGAGATCGTCGATGGCAGGCTGACCGGCCGCCTGGTCGGGCCGATCGTCGACGCCGAGGCGAAGGCCGCGTGCTTCGAGCGCCTGCGCGCGACGCTCGCCGCGGACGGCGGCCTGGCGGTGGCGATCGGCGACGGGGCGAACGACCTGCCGATGCTGGAAGCCGCCGACGTCAGCGTCGCCTACCACGCCAAACCGATCGTGCGCGCCCGCGCGACCTATGCGATCGACTGCTGCGGGCTCGACGCCGTGCTCAATCTGTTCACGTAGCGACTGTCTTAGGCCAGCGCGGGGCGCAGGAACGCGACGACGTTCCACACCGCGAGCACAACGAGCACCGCCCAGGTCAGCGCGATGCCGGCGAAGCGGCCCACCGAGTGCCCGCTGGCGCGCGACAAGCCTGCCGCGTGCATGACGCGGGCCAGGATGAACACGATGCCGCAGATATGCAGCAGCAGCGGCGACGCGCGATTCTCCTCGGCGATCAGCAGAAGCAGCAAGACCGGCAGTCCCCACTCGACCGCGTTGGCGTGGACGCGAATCGCGCGCTCCAGCTGGGCGTCGCCGCCGGCCCCCAGACCGATGCCCATGCTGCGTCGCCGGCGCGACACCAGCAATGCGAGGGCGACCAGCAGCAGCGCGAATACGCCGGTGTAGAGCGCGCTGATCAACGGCATCGGTGCGGGATTCATTCTTCGGTCTCCTCGATCCACAGCATCTGGATGGCCTCGAGTATCTTTTCGCCCGAGTGCTTGGGGTCGTCGTCGAAGCCGGGCAGCGCGATCACCCAGCGGTGCAGATCGGTGAAGCGCACCGTTGCAGGATCGACGTCCGGGTGGCTCTCGGCCAGCGCGATCGCGATGTCACGCGAGTCAACCCACTTCATTTGGTCGTCTCTTTGGCGTAGTTGATCGTGTACTTCGGAATCTCGATCACCAGCTTGGTGTTGCCGACCTTGGCCTGACACGACAGTCGCGACACCGGCGTCAGGCCCCAGGCCCGGTCGAGCAGATCGTCCTCGTCTTCCGACGACGGCGAAAGCGAATCGAAGCCCTCCCGCACGATGACATGGCAGGTCGTGCACGCGCAGGATTTTTCGCAGGCGTGCTCGATCTCGATCTTCTGATCGAGCAGATTATCGCAGATCGACTCGCCTTCGGTCGCCTCGAAGGTCTTGCCTTCCGGACACAGCTCCGCGTGCGGCAGCACGACGATTTCGGTCATCGCGCGCTACGCCTCAACCCAGGGCGTCGACGCTGCGACCGGTCAGCGCGCGCCCGACGCCACGGTTCATGCGGCGGGCGGCGAATTCCTCGGTCGCGGCGTTGAGCGCGCTCACCGCGTTGACGAGTGCGTGGTGGTCGTCCTGACCGGCGAGCCGGCGGACCGCGGCAAGCGCTTGTTCGATCGGGATCCGCTCCGCGGCGCTGAGCAGGTCGCCGTCCGAGCGCAGCGCGCCTTCGGTGGCATCGACGATGCGCTCCGCTTCGACGCGGGCCTCGGCCGCAGCGCGCGCGACCATGTCCGGCGCGGCATTGGCGAACGATTCCTGCAGCATGCGGGCGATCTCGTCGTCCGACAGACCATACGAAGGCTTGACCACGATCGATGCCTCGACGCCTGTCGTCTGCTCGCTGGCGGATACCGCCAACAGGCCGTCGGCGTCGACCTGGAACGTCACCTTGATGCGCGCGGCGCCGGCGACCATCGGCGGGATCCCGCGCAATTCGAAGCGCGCCAGCGAGCGGCAGTCGGCGACCCGCTCGCGCTCGCCCTGCACGACGTGCAGCGCCATCGCGGTCTGCCCGTCCTTGAACGTGGTGAATTCCTGCGCGCGGGCGATCGGTATCGTCGCGTTGCGCGGGATGATTTTTTCGGTGAGGCCGCCCATCGTCTCGAGTCCCAGCGACAGCGGAATCACGTCGAGCAGCAGCCAATCCTCGTCGGTCGCGCGGTTGCCGGCCAGCACATTGGCCTGGATCGCCGCGCCGAGCGCCACGACCTCGTCCGGATTCAGATTGTTCAGCGGCGCCTGGCCGAAAAATCCGGCGACTGCCCGCTGGATCTGCGGCATGCGGGTCGCGCCGCCGACCATCACCACGCCTTTGATGTCCGCCGGCGTGAGCCGGGCATCGCGCAGCGCCTTCCTGACCGGAGCGAGCGTCTTCGCGACCAGCGTCTGGCTGATCGCCTCGAATTCCGCAGCGGTGAGCGTCGCGGCGATCGTGTCGCCCGACTGCAGCGTAGCGTTGAACGTGACCTCGTCGCGCGCCGTCAGCGCTTCCTTGACCTCGCGCGCCCGGGTCATCAGCATCCGGGCATCGCCCGGCGACACCGGCCCGACGCCTGCGGCCTCGAGCGCCCAGCAATAAATGCGGTGGTCGAAGTCGTCGCCGCCAAGCGCCGTGTCGCCGGCGGTCGCCAGCACTTCGAAAACGCCGCGCGAAAGCTTCAATATCGACAGGTCGAACGTGCCGCCGCCCAGATCATAGACGGCGTAGGTTCCTTCCGAGGCGTTGTCGAGGCCGTAGGCGATCGCGGCCGCTGTCGGCTCGTTCAGCAGGCGCAGAACATTGAGGCCGGCGACCCGCGCCGCATCCTTGGTCGCCTGCCGCTGCGCATCGTCGAAATAGGCGGGCACGGTGACGACCGCGCCATCCAAAGCGCCACCCAATGTTTTTTCCGCGCGTTCGCGCAGGGCGCCGAGAATCTCGGCCGAGATTTCGACCGACGTGCGGATGCCGGCCCGCGTGGCGATCTGCACGATGCCGGGCGAATCGACAAAGCGATAGGGAAAGCGGCGCGCATCGGCGAGATCGGGCAACGCCCGTCCCCATCATGCGCTTGACCGAGACGATGGTGTTCTGCGGATCGGAAATCTGCGCCGACTGCGCGTCGTACCCGACTTCGACGCCTTCCGGCGCATAGCGCACGATCGACGGCAGCAGGCGGCGCCCCTTTGCGTCGGGCAGCACATCGGCGCTGCCGTCGCGAACGGTGGCGACCAGCGAATTGGTGGTTCCGAGGTCGATGCCGACCGCGAGCCGCGGCCGTCGCGGCTCGGGCGCCTCCCCCGGTTCGGCAATCTGCAGCAGAGCCATCAGTTTTCGATCCCGCCGATGGCCGCGTCGATGTCGGCGGCGAGCTTGGACAGGAACTGGAGCTCACGCACACTGGCGCGCGCCGATTCCCAGTTCTGCCGGCTATCCAGCGTCTCGGTCAGCGCCGGCTCGAGCGCGGCAATCTCGGCGCGCACCTCTCCGAGCAGCGTTTCCAGCCGAGCGGCATCGGCCGCGATCCGGGCCTCGTCGACCGCTTCGCGGCGCTCGAGCTGGCGCTCGAGGAAGTCGATCGGCAACGCGGTGTCGGTCTCCGACGCCGCATCGACTCCGTGCAGCGACAGCAGATACTGGGCGCGTCCGACCGGGTCCTTCAGCGCGCGATACGCCTCGTTGACCCGCGCCGACGACTGCAGCGCCAGTCTGCGCTCGCCTTCGCCGGCGGCGGCGAACCGGTCCGGGTGCACTTGCGTCTGCAGCGCGCGGTAGGCCGCATCCAGCCGCGCCGCGTCGAAGCGATAGCGCTGCGGCAGCCCGAAGAGCGCGAAATAATCCTGGGAAAAATCGATCATCGCAACGGTGTCCGCATGTTGCAGGTCGTCATGATGAGGTCGTCGAGAATCGAGCAGAGTGCCGCGACGGGTCTACGTGGGGCGCCGCGGAACTTTCGACCGCAACGTACACGCAAGTACGTGAGGATCCGAAGTCGCCCACTGCGTGAGTAGCAACGAAGCAGCGGCGCGCTATGCGAAGGCTATCGACGACGTCAGACGTTGAAGGATTCGCCGCAGCCGCACTCGTCCTTTACGTTCGGATTGTTGAACTTGAATCCTTCGTTGAGGCCCTCGCGCGCGAAATCGAGCTCGGTGCCGTCGAGATAAGGCAGGCTTTTGGGATCGACGACGACATTGATGCCTCGGCTCTCGAACTGAAGGTCTTCAGGCCTGATCTCGTCGACGAATTCGAGCTTGTAGGCCAGCCCCGAGCATCCGGTCGTGCGCACGCCCAGGCGCAAGTCCGACCCCCTTGCCGCGCTTCTCCAGGAAGCCCGCAACGTGCTTGGCCGCGCTCTCGGTCAGGGTAATCGCCATGCCGGCTTCGACCTTTCCGGATTCAAGCCGCCGCCGCAGCGCGCGGCTCGGGGACGGCTTCGGCGCTGTCGTCGTGCTTCTTCTTGTAATCGGCCACCGCTGCCTTGATCGCGTCTTCGGCCAGGATCGAGCAGTGGATCTTGACCGGCGGAAGCGCCAGCTCTTCGGCGATCTGCGTGTTCTTGATCGTCAGTGCCTGGTCGAGCGTCTTGCCCTTCACCCATTCGGTGACCAGCGACGACGAAGCAATCGCCGAGCCGCAGCCGTAGGTCTTGAACTTGGCATCCTCGATGCGTCCATCGGCGCCGACCCGGATCTGCAGCTTCATCACGTCACCGCAAGCGGGCGCACCGACCATGCCGGTGCCGACCGCGTCGTCGTCCTTGGCGAACGAGCCGACGTTGCGCGGGTTTTCGTAGTGATCCAGTACCTTGTCGCTGTATGCCATTTCAGTCTCCAAATACACTGCTCCTGTGACTCGTCCGGATAGCGGCGGCCAGCCGCCCCTCAATCCGGACATCGTCGCTCCGCGACGCATAACTCAGTGTGCGGCCCACACCACCGTATCCAGATCGATGCCTTCCTTAAACATCTCCCACAGCGGCGACAACTCGCGCAGCTTGTCGATCTTCCGCTTCAACAGGTCGATCGTGTAATCGACTTCTTCCTCGGTGGTGAAGCGGCCGACGGTGAACCGGATCGAGCTATGCGCCAGCTCGTCGCTGCGGCCCAGCGCGCGCAGCACGTACGACGGCTCGAGCGAGGCCGATGTGCACGCCGAGCCCGACGACACCGCGACGTCCTTGATCGCCATGATCAGGCTCTCGCCTTCGACGAAGTTGAAGCTCACGTTCAGGTTGTGCGGTACCCGGCGCTCCATGTCGCCGTTCAGATGCGCTTCCTCGATCTGCGACAGCCCCTGCCAGAGCTTGTCGCGCAGCATCCGTATGCGGTCGTTGTCGGTCGCCATCTCGAGTCGAGCCAGACGGAAGGCTTCGCCCATGCCGACGATCTGATGCGTGGCCAGCGTGCCCGATCGCATCCCGCGCTCGTGACCGCCGCCGTGCATCTGCGCCTCGATGCGCACCCGCGGCTTGCGCCGGACGAAGAGCGCGCCGACGCCTTTGGGCCCGTAGGTCTTGTGCGCCGAAAAACTCATCAGGTCGACCTTCAGCGTCGACAGATCCACCGGTATCTTGCCCGTCGCCTGCGCCGCGTCGACGTGGAAGATGATGCCGCGGCTGCGGCAGATCTCGCCGATCGCCGGGATGTCCTGGATCACGCCGATCTCGTTGTTGACGAACATCACCGAGACCAGGATCGTATCCGGACGCAGCGCCGCCTTGAATGCTTCGAGGTCGAGCAATCCATCCGGCTTGACGTCGAGATAGCTGACTTCGAACCCGTCGCGCTCGAGCTCGCGCATCGTGTCGAGCGTGGCCTTGTGCTCGGTCTTGACGGTGATGAGGTGCTTGCCCTTGTCCTTGTAGAAATGCGCGGCGCCCTTCAGCGCGAGGTTGATCGACTCGGTCGCGCCCGAGGTCCAGACCAGCTCCTTCGGGTCGCAATGGACGAGCTTCGCGACTTCGTCGCGCGCCTCCTCGACCGCCTTTTCGGTTTCCCAGCCGAACGCGTGCGAACGCGAGGCCGGATTGCCGAAATGCTCGGTCAGGTACGGGATCATCTTGGCCGCGACGCGCGGATCCACTGGCGTCGTCGCCGAATAATCGAGATAAATCGGTTTCTTCATCGTGGTCTCGAATGCCCTCAGTTTCCTTACGTCACCGGCGCAGGCTCGGATTTCTTGCCGGCCAGCGCGCGATGATCCTGCAGCACGTTGACTTCGCGCTTGTCCTGCTGCCGTACCAGCTGCTCGAGCGACACCGAATGAAGGAACGAGAAGATGTGCGTGTTCAGGCTCGCCCAGAGCTCGTGCGTCATGCACCGTCGGTCGTCCAGGCAGTTTTCCTTGCCGCCGCACTGGGTCGCGTCGATCGGCTCGTCCACCGCGAGAATGATGTCGGCGACCGAAACCGCGGTTGCATCGCGCGCCAGGTTGTATCCGCCGCCGGGGCCGCGCACGCTGTCGACCAGGCCGTGCCGGCGCAGCTTGCCGAACAATTGCTCGAGGTAGGACAAGGAAATCTTCTGCCGGTCCGATACCGCCGCCAGGGTCACCGGCCCCTTGCCGTTGTGCATCGCCACGTCAATCATCGCCGTTACGGCGAATCGTCCTTTGGTCGTCAGTCTCATGATCGCCTGCCCTTCAGTCCCCGGTCGCTCCCCTGTTTTCATAGCTGAATTCTATAATTCCCGACTGGATTAGTCAACTAAAAACCCTACTAGTTCAGTCAAGTAAGCGGGTCAGCTGGGCCGGGTCGAAGCTGTCGGCCGTCGCCTTGGCGTCGCTGCAATCGACGCCCTCCTGCTGCAGATGCTCGATCAGCTTCTGCATGCGCTCGTCGGTCGCGGCCGCATGGTCGAGCAGTGAGTGGATGGCCTGGACCATAGGATCGTTCATGTCCGCGCCGATTCCATAGGCGGAAAAGCCGATCCTGGCCGCCTGCGCCTCGCGCCGGACGGCATCGTCGCCAGTCAGGATGCGCGCCGGGATGCCGACCGCGGTTGCCCCGGCCGGGACATCCCGCACGACGACCGCGTTGGACCCGACTTTCGCCCCATCGCCGACCAGGATCGGCCCCAGGACCTTGGCACCGGCGCCCAGGACGACGGCCCGCCCCAGGGTCGGATGCCGCTTGCCCGCCTTCCACGACGTTCCGCCCAAGGTAACGCCGTGGTAGAGCGTGCAGTCGTCTCCGATTTCGGCGGTTTCGCCGATGACGACGCCCATGCCGTGGTCGATGAACACCCGCCGGCCGATCGTCGCGCCGGGGTGGATCTCGATGCCCGGTCAGCCAGCGCCCCCAGTGCGACAGCCAGCGCGCGAGCCAGCGCGCGCCGCCGCGCCACAAGCGGTTGCTCACTGCGCGGTGCCATACCAGCGCATGGAGGCCCGGATAGCAGGTCAGCACCTCCCAGGAGGTGCGTGCGGCGGGGTCGCGCTCGAATACGACGGCGATGTCTTCACGGAGTCGGTCGAACATACGACGATGGTGCCATATCCGACCGAATCACTCAACTATTGACCCTACTGGCGAAGTCAGCGCAGCAGAATCGCGGCCACGACCAGACCGGCGGTGGCCAGCCCGACCAGCACCATGTAGGACGTAAAAAGGACGAACGCTCGCGCTAACAGTCCCGGCCCACGAGCCGCCGTAGACGCTGCGCATCGACAGCAGCAGATAGAGTGCGACGATCCACAAGCCGATCGTCAACGCAAGCGTGCGTCCCAGCACCAGCAGCATCGCGGTCGCCGCGACGAAGACGAAGGCGTGGTCGTAAGCCGCGAAGACCAGATGCTCGCCGTACAGACGCGGGCGGCGCGGATATCGCCGGCCGCGGCCGAGGTAGACGAGCTTCAGCAGCAGCGCGAACGCCGGCAGCAGCACGAACATCGCATACGGCGCGTAGCGCAGGATGCCGTCGCCCAGCTGCTCGGCCTTTTCCCTCTTGGAGAGATTGTTGAAACGATTCCACCGCTTTTGCAGCGCCGGCGATCCGAACACGCTGTCCGAGTCGATCTGCAGATCGAAGCCCTTGTCCGGCGACAGATATTTGGCTTCCTCCGCCGTATCGGGACGGACCTCGAAAATCTCGATCGGCCCCACCAACAGTCGCGTCACGGCGAAAAATATCAGCGTCGCGAACAGGTACAGGCGCGCCGGACGGATGTAGCGGCGGCGGCGGCCGGCCAGATACTCGCGCGTCAGGAATCCGGGGCGCGCCAGCAGCGCGAAAACCGTGCGCCAGAACCTGCCGTCGAGAGCCACATAGCGTCCGGCCGCTTCGCGCACGAACTCGCGCAGCGTCGGCAAGCGCAGCGCCGTCTCCTGGCCGCAAGTCGCGCAATACGTGCCGTCGACCGGCGCGCCGCAGTTGCGGCAGGTCTTCGCTGCAACATCCTCGGCTCGGGATTCGGTCGTCGCCGCCATTCACTCCGCCTTGCGCGCGCGCTGAAGGCGCTCGTCGATCCGCGCCAGGATACCCCGCAGGATATTGACTTCCTCCTTTTCCAGGCGAGCGCGCGCGAACAGCCGACGCAAGCGCGGCAACAGGCGCTTCGGATGGGCGGGCCGCAGAAAATCGAGCGCGACCAGCGTTCGCTCGCCGTGCTCGAACAAGCGCGCGATCTCGTCCTGCGTCGCCGGCTCGAACGCCGGAGCGCGCCAGACCTGCCCGGCGCCCGAGGCGACGCGCAATTCGTACGCGGCCACCTGGACCGCGGCCGCGAGATTGAGCGACGAAAACGCCGGGTCCGACGGAATCGTCGCGACCAGCTGGCAGCGAGCGAGCTCGGCATTGGAGAGTCCGGACATCTCGCTGCCGAAGACCAGCGCGACTTCGCCGCGCGCGGCATAGGCCAACGCCTCGTGGGCCGCCGCGCGCACCGGCAGCGCGCCGCCCGCGAACTCGCGCCGCCGCGCCGAGAAACCGATCGCCAGCGCCGCGCCCGCCAGCGCCTCGTCGAGCGTGGCGACGACGTGCGCCGCACGCAGGATATCGGTCGCGCCGGAAGCGAGCGCGTCGGCCTCGGGATCGGGAAAGCGCTGCGGCGCGACCAGCGTCAATCGCGACAGACCCATCGCGCGCATCGCGCGCGCAGAGGCACCGATGTTGCCCGGATGGCTGGTCGCGCACAGGACGATGCGGATGCGCGAGAGCGCATCGTTTTTCGCTCGCTGATTGACGACGGATGGCTCGGATGCGTCCGTCATGCGCGTCGAGAGGCTTCGTTTGCAGGTAGAATGCGCGACGATTGTTCTTTATGCGCCGCTCGCGCGTCAGCGCAAAAGCGGTGAACCCGAATGCACCCGATGCTCACCACCGCGGTCAAGGCCGCGCGCCGCGCCGGCGGCATCATCAATCGCGGCGCGCGCGATCTGGACCGTCTTGTCGTCACTGCCAAGGGTCCGAAGGATTTCGTCAGCGAGATCGACCGCGCCGCCGAAGCGGCGATCGTCGATACGCTGCACGCGACCTATCCCGACCACGCGATTCTAGCAGAGGAAGGCACGGCCGAAGGCGCGAACACGACATCCGAGCATCTGTGGATCATCGATCCGCTCGACGGCACGACCAATTTCCTGCACGGCTTTCCGCAGTACTGCGTTTCGATCGCCTTGCAGCACAAGGGACAGATCACGCAGGGCGTGATTTACGATCCGGTGCGCAACGACCTCTTTACCGCGACGCGTGGCCGCGGCGCATTTCTCAACGATCATCGGCTGCGCGTCTCGCGCCGCCAGCATCTGAAAGAGTGCCTGGTCGGCACCGGATTTCCGTTTCGCGATGGCAGCGACCTCGAAACCTATATCGCGATGATGCGCGCGATGATGCAGCAGACGGCGGGCCTGCGCCGGCCCGGATCGGCCGCGCTGGACCTGGCCTACGTCGCCGCCGGGTATTACGACGGATTCTGGGAGGTCGGGCTCAATGCCTGGGACGTGGCGGCCGGCAGCCTGCTGATCGTCGAGGCCGGCGGCCTGGTCGGCGACTTGGCCGGCGAAGGCGGCTATTTGCGCGGCGGCCAGATCGTGGCCGCGAATCCGCGGATATTCGCCCAAATGGTCAAGGTGCTGGGGCCTTTCCAGGCGTCGCTCAAAGTCGTAGCCGACAAGAAAGTCTGAGGTTTCGAGTACCCGGCGCCGCCCGACCCGTCCCAGGCGTATTGTTGTTTCCAGGCGCCAAATCCTGACAAAGGAAGGATTTGGCGCGCAATCTTCATGACAATTCCAATGTCATTGTGTACGATGACGCGCACTGGCAATGCGCGCCGCGTGGCGGCAGCCGTTGCGGGAAACATCCGGGACTGGGAGCGACCGATGGTTCGACGATGGCTGCAAGGCCTTGTGCTGCTGGGCCTGTTGGGGACGATCGCCTCGGCTGCGCAGGCCGAGACGATCTCGCGCATCCGCGTGATGCTGCATCCGTATGCGGCCGCACCGGGCGTGCTTCCCGATGCCGCGCTCGCCCGTCTGCAGACGCTGGCCGGCATATCGCTCCACCTCGCCCGCACGACGCGCACCGGCGCCCTCGAGCTCGATCTGGCGCAGCCGCTCGATCGCCCGACGGCCACCGCGCTGGCGAGCCCGTCTGCGCGTCGATCGCAGCGTGCTATGGGCCGAGCCGGTCTCGACCCAGGCCTTGTTTCAGGCGCAATCGGTCCGCGCCAGCGCCGCGACCACCGATCTCGGCGACAAGCTGATGCTGCGGCTCGCCGGCGATCCCGCGCCCGACTGGCCGACCCTGCTTCCGCGCTGGAGCGCGATCGTAGGCGCGCCGCTCGCCGTCGATCACCAGGTCGGCAACCTCTGGGTTCTGAAGCTGCAGAACAAGGTCGCCCAGGACAGCCTGGGCACGATGGCCTCGCTGCTGCAAACCGATCCCGTCGTGCAGTACGCCGACCCGGTGCGCCGGGCCACGGCCAAGCTCGTGCCGAACGACGCGAAATACAACCAGCAATGGGCGCTGTCCGACGCCGTCGGCGGCATCAACGCGCCGGCCGGCTGGGATCTCGGCACCGGCAGCGCCTCGACCGTCGTCGCGGTGATCGACACCGGCATCACGCAGCATCCGGAGCTGACCGGCCGCGTTCTGCCCGGGTTCGACTTCATCAGCGATCCGGCCTCGGCAAACGACGGCAACGGTCGCGACAACGACGGCTCCGATCCCGGCGACGGCGACGTCGGACGGCGAATGCGGCGACGGTGTCCCCGGCGAGTCGAGCTCGTGGCACGGCACATTCGTCAGCGGCATCATCGCGGCCAATACCAACAACGGCGCCGGCATCGCCGGGCTCAACTGGAACGCGAAGATTCTTCCAGTCCGCGTGCTCGGCAAATGCGGCGGAACGTTCGAAGACATTACCGCGGGAGTCCTGTGGGCGGTCGGCATGCCGGTGGGCGGCGCGCCGAGCAACCCGAATCCGGCGAAAGTGATCAACATGAGCCTGGGCGGCGCGACATCCTGCCCGCAGGCACTGCAAGATGCGATCGACGTCGCATTGGCGCAAGGCACGGTCATCACCGTCGCCGCCGGAAACGAAAGCGGCAACGCTTCCGATTCTGCGCCGGCGAATTGCAGCGGCGTCATCACCGTCGGCGCCGGCACGCGCGACCGGCGATCGCGCAAGCTATTCCAACTTCGGCGTGCGCGTCGACATATCGGCTCCCGGCGGCGACGGCATCGACATCGACAGCCTGATCCTTTCGCTCTCCAACGACGGCAAGATCTTCGCCGGGCAATCCGGCCTATGAGATTGCCGCGGGAACCAGCGCCGCGGCGCCGCACGTCGCCGGTGTCGCCTCGCTGATGCTGGCGCGCAACGCCAATCTGACGCCTGGACATGTGCTCGACATCATGAGCGGGACCGCGCGCCTGTTCGTCAGCGGCGCCACCTGCGGCAACGGTCCGTTCTGCGGTTCCGGCCTGCTGGACATGGGGCTCGCTATCGCGAGCACGTTCCCGGCTGCAGCCGCTGCGCCTGCGGGGACCGTGCCGGTGATCGAGTATTACCGCGCCGACAGAGACCACTATTTCATGACGGCGACCGTTCCCGAGCAGGCATTCGTCGACAACAACCTTGCCGGTACGTTCGAACGCACGGGGGAGGTGTTCTACGCCTGGCTCGATCCTTCGCTCGCGCCGCTGGACGCGGTTCCGGTCTGCCGCTTCTACAGTCCGCTGCCGATGATCGACTCGCACTTCTTCACAGCGTTTGCCGACGAATGCAATTTCGTCATCTCGCATTGGGCGAACGTGTGGCTGCTCGAGAGCCTGGCGGCATTCTACGTCGTGCCGGCCGATGCTCTGGGGAATTGCCGAGCCGGAACGCTGCCGGTCTATCGTTTTTTCGACAACCGCAACGACGCCAATCATCGGTATACGATCAATCTGTCGGTGCGCCGCGCGATGCTCAATCGCGGGTGGGCGCCGGAAGGTCTCGGTCCGAACGCCGTGGCGTTCTGCGCGCCGATCTGACGCTTCGCCAGGGGTCGCCGAAGCAAGAAAAAAGCGAGCCTCAGGGCTCGCTTTTTTCATCCGAGGTCGCATCGGCGCGGTTCAGGCGGCGGCCGCGGTATCGCCGTGCGGCTTTTGCGCGGCCAGCGTATCGAGCGCCGCGCTGACCGCGCGGTCGAACAAGGGCACCGGCTCGACGATCAGCGTCGCCTTGCCCGCACCGAGCTGCCATGCGAGGTCCTCCGGGGTGGCGACGATTGCGCGCGAGCGCTCGCGCGTGGTGAACAGATATTTGCTGCGCATCGGGCTGATCCACGACAGGCGCGCGTTGACCGTCTTGTCGCCTCGCCCGAACGCGAGCCACGTGCCGACGACCATTTCGGCGACGAAGTCATGGACGTTGGCGATTTTCGGTGCGGGGGCAACCGCCTCGATCGGATCGCCGGCTTCGGCCTTCCCGGAGCCGGCCTCGGCCTTGCCGGCTCCGGTCGCGGCCGCCGCGGCGGCGGGTGCCGGCGCATCGTCCGCCGACTGCAGGCTTGATCGCGGCCATGTGCAGTTGATACATCGCGTCGAGCAAGGGCTTGACGCGCTCGTCACCGACGTTGACCGCCGCGGCGCCGGCGCGCAGATTGCGGATCATTCCCGGCACGAGCTTGGCGAGCCGGGCCTTCTGCGCACTGCGCTCCTTCGCCGTCAGGCTCCACAGGAGGTCGTCGAGGGTACGCAAGCCGCGGCGCCACTCGTCGCCTTCGGTGCCCTGCGCCAGACGCACGTTGGTCAGGTAGTCGGCCCAGATGGTTTCGCTGAACGAGCGCACGTCGAACGGCACATCGACACCCGAGAGCTTGTCGCGGATCAGCGCGCGCACCGCCGAGCGGTCGGCTTCGCCCTCTTCGGCCGCGAGCGCAGCGGCGACCTCGGTGCCGAGCGCGCCTGCGCCTTTTTGCAACTCGGCATCGACGAACTCCTGCACCTTTCGATCGGCAACGTCGAAGACGCCGACGTCGACCTGGAAGTCGCGGCAGACCTCTTCGATCACGCCGGCCGCCGTCAGCTCGAATGCGGCGCGGTAGCCGGCGTCGCCGGTGGCGCCGATCGCCGCCCCCGCGAGATGATCGAGCAGCCGCCGGGCCGGGTGCTTGCGGTCGGAGAAAAAACTGCGATCGAGCAGCGCCGTCTTCAGGATCGGAACCTGCAGGCGGGTGAACAGGCTTCGCAGTTCTTCGGGTATCGACGGATCGCGGAAGATATAGTCGAACAGCAGGCCGATCACGTCCATCGTGATCTTGTCGGTCGAGCTCGTAACCTTGTCGTCGATCGCCGCCCGGATGAACGGGATGCGGTTCATCGCGGCGGCGCGGCTCGCGGCATCGCCGGACGCAGCTTCGGCAGCGCGGTGATCGGACCCCGGATCCAGTCGCTGCCAGCGGTCGAGGACGGCGACGGCGGCGGACAGCGAACCGATCGCCATCAACGGATCGACTTGCGGCAAGCCCGACATACCGGTCGCCGGTGCGCTCGCGGCCTCGGGCGACTGCAACGCCCGGGCGAGATCGGCGATGTAGGGATTGAGCGCGGCGGTCAGCGCCGCGGCCGGTCCGGTATCGATCGCCGGCGGCGCGGGCGCGGTGGATGGCGCCGGCGGCGCCGATTCGGCTTGCGGCGAACCGCCGGCCGGCGTCGAAGCCGGGGCATCGCGCGACAGGCTCAGGCTTCGGCAAATCCTTCAGCGCGGTCGACGTGGACGCCGACGCTGCGGGAACCGCGATCCCCAGCGCCAGCAACTGGTCGGCGGCGGCCGAGCGACCCTCCTTGAACAGCCGCAGGAAGGTCGGCAGCAATTCGGCGTCGTCGCGCGGCCGCAGCTCGCTCCGCGCGCGCAGCTGCGCCTTGATCTCGGGCAGCACCTGGTGGTCGGCCAGGAAGCGATTGACCTTGATGAAGCTCTTGTTGATGCCCAAGGTCACATCGGACAGCAGCCGCTCCATCAGCGGCCGCCACACGCGCGGGTTCGGGTACAGCGCGCGGGAAGACAGTCCGATCGCGTCGAGCACGTAGTCGGGGGAAAACGGATTGTCGACGTCGCGCATTCGCGGCTCGCCGAGCAGCGCGCCGACGCGCAGGTCGATCGCATCGAGCTCGCGCTTGGTCAGCCGGTAAAGGAATTGCGTGCTCGACGTCAGCGACGCCTGCTTTTCGTGATCGAAGGTATTGAGCACGCGCAACGTCGTCAGCGAGGCATCGAAATCGGGCCGGCGCCCCTGCCGACGCGTGCCGGCGAGCCGCCGCTCGAACAGGTCGGTCAGCGCCTGGCCGAAGCGCTCGATCCATTGGCCGCGCTTGCTGCGGAAATCGGCGACCTCGGCCTCGCCGATAAACGCGTTGCCCTCGAACAGATCGTTGGTGGTCTCGATCGAGACGTGGACCAGCGCGATCAACCCGGCTTTGAACTCGGCAAAGCATTCGCGCAGCAGCGCCTGCGCGTCCTCGCTGGACAGCAGCAGATTGCCGTCGACGTCGGTTGCAGGCGACGGGGAAGACTGCGTCGAGGCGAGGTCGGCCATGGTCGTCTGGGCGAAATCCGGGCAACGGACGCAGCCCGAATTCAAAGCCGGCCGTGCCGTCATAGGCCCGCTTCGCCCGAACAGCGCCCTTCGCTAGGGTGGTCGAATGCTAACGGCCTTTGCCCGCTTTGGCGAGCGCGCCGCGACGATCGTCGCAATGCCAGGGATCGAAGGCGGACAGACGGCCTGGAAGGAGGTTCGCGGCAGCGGCGGCTGCTGCGTTCGATGCCGCGACAGCGATCCACAATGTGTATGCTGCAAGCGCCGCCGGCGCCTGGGCGCGAGCTCTATTTGCCCGCGGCCATCTTGCTGATCAACTCGAGCACGCGCCAGCTGTCGTGCTCCTTTTCATAGAAGTACGTGGCGCCCAGCGAATAGCTCAAGCCGCCGCATTCGGCAGCGGTATGGTTGGTCAGGACGACCTTGGTGGCGGTTCGGGCCTTGCCGCTCTTCTGCAGTGCCTCGAGCACCTCGAAGCCGCTGCCCGATTCCAGCGTCACGTCGACCAGAATCAAGTCGGCATCGACGCGCGACAAATCGGCGATCGCCTGTTCGGCGTTGTCGCTGTGGCCGACCAGCTCGCCTCCGACCGACTCGACGGCCGCTGCGAGCAGCCGGGAGAAGATCGGCGAGTCCTCGATCATGTAGACGTGAAGCGCGCCTGGAGCGTCGGCCATATCCATCGTGTTCCGATTGCCAGCATGCGCCGCCCGCGCTAAAAGCGCAGCGACCCCTGTCAGCAGTATCACGCCGCGCAGCGGGAATGCATGTAGGAATATCGGACGAAATAAGTCGGACTCTTGCTGAAAATCGTGTCCCGACTCGGGCTGGACCGGCGAGACCTCGTGCCGGGCCGGGCCGGCGAGCGCGCAAAGTCGAGTTGGATCCGGCTATCGGTCAGGCATTTGCCTACACTTGGCAACTGCCGGCGGCCACGATCGTCGTATCTGGCCGGACACCCTACCCCACGGACAAAAGGAGCGCACCGTGCAATTGATTCCCTGCGCCTTTTCGTCACGGGCGCGGTCGCGGCAGGCTTGAGCGCGGTTATGTCGCCGGGCTCAGCTTGCCGAGGTAACGGGCGACGCGTTGATCGGCGCAAAGTGCGCCAAGCGCGCGCGCGGTGGAGATGCCGCCATCGGCGACGAACATGAAGCTTTCACAGATTTCCTCGAGGATGGCGATCTGGAATTGCGCGGTCGGGTGCAGACAGATGAAGACCAACCGGCCGTCGGCGCGGAGCCGGCGGAAGAAATCGAGCATGAAGCCGATATAGCCGTCCTGCGTATTGAATTGCGGCTCGTCGAAGAGATGTATCTGCGGATAGCTGCTTCGGGCGCTTTCCAGCAGCAAGGCCGGCATGCCGCGGTGAGCGTTTTCGAACCTGATACGACTGGTGATAGTGGATCGCAAGGCGGTCGCGCTGATCCGGCTTGACACGATGGATGTCCTGGCCGCCACAAACCACGCGTCCACTGTCGGGCACATTGCTTCCGGCGATCATTTCGAACAAAGTAGTCTTGCCGGCACCGTTCGGGCCGAGCACACCGACGATCGCGGGCGCCTGGAAACGTCAGATCGGCGTCGAGCGAGAACGTCGTCCGACGCCTGAAAAAGCCGCGTTGATAGCGCTTTTGCAGCTTGTCGAGCACCAGCAAGGGCGTGGAAGGCTTCCCGATCACTTCAAGTCCCCAGCAGCTGCTCGCGCCTCGCGGCGTCGTTGCGCAGCTCGACCGCAGATCCGATGTGCACGATGCGCCCCAGATCGAGCACGTAGACGCGATCGGCGACGGCAAGGGCCAGCTCCACATTCTGCTCGACGATCAGCACCGCGATGCCTTCGCGCTTCAGACGCTCGATCATCGCCAGCACGTCGCCGACGATCTTCGGCGCCAGGCCCTGGCTGGGCTCGTCGAAAAGAACCAGGCCGGGCCCACCAAGCAGCGCCCGCGCGATCGCGACCATCTGCATTTCGCCGCCCGACAGGTTCTCCGCTTCACGGTCCATCAAATACTCGAGTGCCGAGAGATGTCGAGAACACCTCGTTGAGGGACCAGGCACGGAAGCGGCTTGGCTTGCGCGCGATGGCCAGATTGCGCGCAACGCTCAGCGTCGGACACAGTCGCCGGTCGTCCGGCACCCAACCGATGCCGGCGCGTGCGATCTCGTGCGTCGGGCGCCCGCTGATGCGCGCGCCGTCGAACCGGATCTCCCCAGACCGCGGCCGATTGAGCCCGAGCACGCTGCGCAACGTGGTGGTCTTGCCTGCGCCGTTGGGACCAAGCAGGGCCACCACTTCGCCGCGCCCGACGCTCAGCGATACGTCGAACAGAATCTGCGTCTCGCCGTAATAGGTATCGACGTGCGAGAGGTCGAGCATCACTTCAGCTTGCCCAGGTTGGAATTCCTGACCCACGGGTTCTCGCGCAATTGTGCCGGCGTGCCGCGCGCGATGACCTGTCCCCAATGGATGACCGCGATGCTGTCGGCGAGCGCGAAAAGGAATTCCATGTCGTGCTCGATCGCGACCAGCGTCAGCGTCCCGCGCAAGCTGCGGACGAGTTCGCCCAGGCGCGCCGTCCCCTCGCGCCCGAGTCCCGACGTGGGTTCGTCGAGGCACAGCACGCCTGGATCCGCAGCCAGTGCGACACCGATCTCCAGTGCGCGCCGGTCGCCGTAGGACAGGCTCTTTGCCGGGATGTGCTCCTTGCCGCGCAAGCCGACTCGCGCCAACACTTTCTCCGCCTTGGCCGCGGCCGCCGAGTTATGGCGCACGGTGCCGAGCATCGAAAAGCCTTGGGCGCGCGCTTCGGGCACCGCCACTGCGACATTGTCCAGCGCGCTGAAGTCGTTGAACAGGTTCATGATCTGAAACGAGCGCGATACGCCTTTGCGGGCGATCGTTCGCGGCGGCAAGCCGGTTATGTCCTCTTCATCGAGAAGCACCTTGCCGCGATGCGGCCGATAGCGCCCGGTCAGGACATTGAAGCTGGTCGTCTTGCCGGCACCGTTCGGGCCCATGATCCCGGTGAACTGGCGATCGGGAAAGACCAGCGAAATGTCTTCGAGCACCACGCGAGCGCCGAAGCGCATGTGGAGCCCGCGGGCTTCCAGTCTCGCCACGGTTCAGGTCTCCGGACGCAGACGATGCCGCTGCAGGCGGGCGCGTCTCGCGCGGTCGCCGTCGCGCGCGCGCCGCTTGCCACATGCCGGCGATTCCCTCGGGTCTGAGCATCACGATGGCCATGAACATCAGGCCGTACCACAGCGACCAGGTCGAGGTCAGCGCGCCAAGCGCATCGCGAGCGATGAAAAAGATCGCCGCGCCGATCAACGGTCCCCAAAAGCTGACCAAGCCGCCGCCGATCAGGGTCATCATCACGACAAAGCCGGACGAGTTGAGGCTCATGACGTCGGGAAACGCGCCGAGCTGCGCCAGCGCGAACAACGCGCCGGCCAGTCCGGAGAGTCCGGCGGACAGGACAAAGACCAGCCACTTGTACAGCCAGACGTGGTATCCAACGAAGGCGACCCGGGTTTCGTTCTGGCGGATCGCCTGGATGATGCGTCCGAAAGGCGAGTGCACGACTCGCCACAGCAGCGCGGTGACTGCAAGGCAGACGACAAGGACAAAGTAGTACAGCGCCACGTTGTCGGCGAGTGGAATCGATGCAAAGCCGAACTCCGCCGGCATGCGCTTGAGGCCCGAGCAGGCCGTCTTCGCCACCGGTCACGCTGTGCCACTTGATCGCGATGAACCAGAAAATCTGACAAAACGCGATGGTCATCAGCGCGTAGTAGATCCCGCGCCTGTGAGAAATGAAGGTTGCGACAATCGCTCCGCACAGCGCTGCGGCGAGCACTGCACCGCCGAGGTCGAGCCAAAGGTTGGCGTCGACGTGCTTTTGCATCAATCCGAACGCGTAGGCGCCGACACCGAAATACGCGCCGTGTCCGAACGAAGGCAGGCCGGTGTAGCCGAGCAGCAGATTGTACGAGAGCGCATACAGGCCCCACACCAGGATCTCGATACCGAGGTATTGGTAGAGCCCGATTCGAGCGATCCAGAATGGCAGCGTCGTGAGCAGCCAAGAGCACCCCGGCGATTGCGAGACGCGGCGCGGCGCGCCATCAGGCTTCCAGCACGCTCTTCTTGCCGAACAGCCCGCGCGCACGAAAGGTGACGACGGCGACCAGCAGCAGGTACATCGACAACAGCGACCACTCCGACGCATACGCACCGGTGAGCCCAACAGTTATGCCCACGAGAAGACTGGCCAGAACCGCGCCCCAGAAACTTCCGACGCCTCCGAGAACAATGATCAGGAATGCCGGAACCACCGCGTCGACGCCGACATGCGGACGAATCCCCCAAAAAGGCGCCATGATCACGCCGGCGATTGCCGCCAGCGCTGCTCCGAGCGCAAATACGAACAGCCGCAAGCGCGACAGGTTGATCCCCATCGCACGGACGATCTCGCTATCGTGCGCGCCGGCCTTGATGATCGCGCCATAGGCGTGTCCATTCGATGAATACCCAGAGTAGTCCGATCATCACAATGGCGAACGCCGCGGCGAAGAACCGGTATTTCGCATAGATCATGCCGCCGAGCAGCGTGGCCCCGGATATCGCCTCGGGCAGGGGTAGCACATAGTCGCGCGTGCTCCAGATGACCCGGATTGATTCCTCGATCACGAGCGCCGCGCCGAACGTGAAGAGCAGTCCGTAAAGCGGATCCTTGCCGTAAGTGCGTCGCAAGCCGAGCTCGACGACCATTCCAACCGCCCCGACCAGCACCGGTGCGATCAGCAAGGCCAGTGCGTAGCGAGCCGACAGCGACAATGCGGCATACCAGGCGAACGACTCCCCGGTGATGCCAAACTTCGGTGCGAGCAGCGTCAGTGCGAAATAGGCCCCCAGCGCGAACAGTGATCCGTGCGCCAGATTGATCACTTCCATCACGCCGAGGATCAGCATGAAACCCAGCGCGATCAAAGCAAACAGCAGACCGAGGCTGATGCCGTTGACCAGATGCGGCAGCAGTTGCGTCAGAAAATTCAACGTCGCCGGACCGGCCGCCGCGCTCCCGCCAAAAACCGCCGGCCACCGACCGACATGCCAGGAGTCGCCGCGCGATCAGCGGCCATCACAGCTCGTATGTCGGCGTCGAGTCGTAGCTTTCGAGCTTGCAGGCCATGTCGTCGTCGCGCGCATCAAGCGCGTCTTCGGGCTTGGTCCAGCTCAGGATCTCGAAGAGATCGGTCTTATCGACCGGCTTGTCGTTGCGCCGCGCCATGTAAATCGTCTGCTGCAGATGGTGAGTGGCGGGATTCATGTAAGCATCGTAATTCTGCATCCGATCCGCCGCGGAAACCTTGAGCTGCTCCAGCTGCTTGATCACGGCGATGTTGTTGGTCGAGCCTGCCCTTTCTATCGCGCGCAACAGTTCGCGTGTGCACATGTAGCCGTTGTACGAGACGTTGCCCGGCACCGGAATCGCCGAATCCTTCCAACGCGCCTGGTAGCGGCGAACGAAGTCATCGACGCCCGGAAGCTTGAGCTTGTGATACCAATTGGTCCCGAACACGCCGAACAGACTGTCGGCGCCCTGGCCCCAGACATCGGGCCAGTCCTGCTGGTTGTTGATCCACGCCGGCTTGGTATCCAGCTTGAGCTGCGCGACCTGCGTCCGCAAGGCTTTGATGTCGTCGCCGCCGATCGCCGCTGCGACGACGTCCGGCTTGGCCTGCTGGATCTTGAGCAGGTAGGCGGTGAAATCGCGCGTGTTCTGCGGGACCAGCAATTCATCGATGACCTTCGCGCCATTACTTTCTATTTCGGCACGGGTCGCCTTCGATGTGTTGTGACCCCACACGTAATCGTTGGTGAGTAGCAGCCAGTTCTTGCCGACGCTGTTGACGGCATTCTTGACGGTGGCCTTGGAAAAATTGGTCCCGTTGCCATCCCATACGAACTTGGTCCGGTGGCAATCCTTGCCCGCCTCGGTGGGCGAGCTCGAGTTGCTGTTCAAATAGATGCAGCCGTATTTTTGCGCCACTTGAGAGATCGCGTTCGCCACGCCGGAATGCAGCGCCCCGACCAGGAATCCGCACTCCTCGCGGGTGATGAAGCGCTCGGCTATGCGTGAGCCTGTTGCCGGCGTGGTTTCGGTGTCCTGCGTCGTCCACGCGACCTGCCGACCCAGCACCCCGCCCCTGGCGTTGAACTCCTCGATGGCGAGGATCATGCCGCGCATGTCATCCTGACCGCTATTGCCATACTGACCGCTCGCGTCGCAGGTCAGTCCGAGCTTGATGGGCTTCTTGCCCTGCGCATAGCTGATATGCCTGAACGGGCCGAAGAATGCCAGCCCGGCTCGGCGGCGGCGGCCTTCAGTGCCGCGCGCCGGGTAAATGATCTAGTCATGGATTCCTCCTCTGATAGTCACAAAGCGCTGTCTTAAACGACAGTCTGGCTGCTCCGCGCGGGACGCACCGCAAGGCGCGTTCGATCGGCTTTATCGCCTCTGGGCGGCTGTTGCAACGAAAATAAAAATCCGTTGCGCGTCGGCGATTAAAGCGCGCCAGGGTTCAGCCGTCAAGCGCCCCGCGCTTCGCGCAATCGGTCCGCAATCAGGTCAGCGAGCTGCAGGCGAGAACTATGCGGTGAGAAATCTGTCGCTTTCGGCGACCGCGGTGCCGTCTAGGCGGCCGCGGCGTCGGCGATGACCGAGTCGAGAATTTTTTCGAGCTCCGCTGGCTCGAGCGGCTTGACCAGGTGATAGTCGAATCCCGCTTCGCGCACGCGCCGGCGATCCTCGTCCTGTCCATAGCCGGTAAATGCCACCAGGATCAACGGCCGGCGGTTCGCCGATTGTCGCAGCTGCGCGGCCACTTCGTATCCATTCATTTTCGGCAGGCCGATATCGAGCAGCACGACATTCGGCTGGAACTCGGCCACGGCGGCGATCGCCGACGGTCCGTCGTAGAGCGTTCGGACCTCGTGGCCCCAGGCCTCGAGCAGCGCCGCGAGCGTGTCGGCGGAATCGCGATTGTCGTCGACGACCAGGACGCGGCTGGCCCGGCGCGCCGGTGCGACAGGCGCGGCCGACTGGGGCTCGCGCGGCGCCGACGACTGCGCCAGCGCGGGAAGACTGATGGCGAATTCGCTGCCGCGCCCCGGCCCGTCGCTGTGCGCCGATACGGTGCCGCCATGCAGCGACACCAGCCGCTTGACCAGCGTAAGACCGATCCCCAATCCGCCCTCGCTTCGATCGAGCGAACGCTCGCCCTGAACGAACAGATCGAACACCTTCGGAATCAGCTCGGGCGACATGCCGATCCCCGTATCCTTGACGCGGACGACCGCGAACGCGCCTTCGCGCGCGACGTCGACTTCGATCCTGCCGCCCGCCGGCGTGTACTTGATCGCGTTGGTGAGCAGATTGAGAACGACCTGCGACAGCCGGGTCAGGTCGCCATCGACCGATCAGCGGCTCCGGCGAAAGGCGGACCTCCAGCGTGTGCCTCGACGCGTCGGCCAGCGGGCGGCTCGCCTCGACCGCGCGCTGGACCGCAGCATTGATCTCGATCGGCTCCTGGCGCAACGCGATCTTGCCGCTGCTGATCCGGCCGACGTCGAGCAGGTCGTCGACCAGCCGCGTCAACTGGGTCAGTTGCCGGTCGATGACGCTGCGCGCCCATTCGTGCGTGGAATCGCCGTTCGACTGGATGCGCATCAGGTCGAGCGCATTGCGGATCGGCGCCAGCGGATTGCGCAGCTCGTGCCCGAGCATCGCGAGAAATTCGTTCATCTTGCGCTCGCTCTCCTCCAGCGCCACGACGCGTTTGCGCTCGGTCATGTCGCGGGTCACTTTGGCAAAGCCGCGCAACTGGCCGTTGGAATCGAACAGCGCCGTGATGATGACGTTGGCCCAGAACGCCGTCCCGTCCTTGCGCAGGCGCCAGCCTTCGTCCTCGAAGCGGCCGACGCGCGCGGCGACTTCCAGCTCCATCTGCGGGAATTTGGCGTCGATTGCCTCCTGCGGGTAGAAGCGCGAAAAATGTTCGCCGATGATTTCCTCGGCCTTGTAGCCCTTGATGGCTTCGGCCCCCTCGTTCCAGGTCGCGATCCTGCCCTCCGGATCGAGCATGAACACGGCGTAGTCCCGGATACCGCCGACCAGCAGACGGAATTTTTCCTCGCTGCGCCGGAGCTCGTCCTCGAGCTTGGTGCGCACGACGATATCCTGCCGCAGCGACTGATTTGCCTGCTCGAGCTCCTGCGTCCGAAGGCTCACGCGCAGCTCGAGCTCGTCGCGCGCCTGGTGCAGCGCCTCCATCGCCCGCCGGCGTTGACCGACGACGGCGCTCAGCACCAGTCCGGTGACCGCAACGATACTGACGAACGCGAGCAGGAGCAGCAGCGACGCATTGACCGAGGACGACGCGAACGGGCCGCGGCCGACAATCGTGTAGACGATCGCTATCGCGCACAAGGCGGTGATCGCGGCCGACACTTCGAGCTGGTCGAAGCGCAACGCGGCCCAGATGATCAGCGGAAAGGTAAGCAGCAGCAGCGCGGGGGAGATACCGAGCGAGGTCATGCCGCTGCCGAACACGATATAGCCGGCGGCGGCCAGCACCAGCGCGAACAAGGTTGCTTCGATTTTTTTCGAGGTCGACCACGCCGCGCGAGGGACGCGCCGTCCAGAACAGGATCAGCGGCGCGAACACGATAATGCCGGTCAGGTCGCCCTGCCACCACGTCCACCAGTTGGTGGCGAAATCGGCCAAGCGACGTCGCGCCGACGAGCGCGATGGCGCTGACGCCGATGGTCGCCGCCACCGTCGACGCAACCGCGGCTGCCGCGACGAATTTGAACACGTCCTCGCCGCTTTCGAAGCGAGTCGGAATGCCGATCAAACGCCGGATCAGCGCCGCGCCGACCAGCGCCTCGAGCGCGTTGCCGGTGCCGATCAGCAAGGCAGCCACACCGGAAGCCTGAACAGCGAGGTTGGCCAGCGCCGCGCCCAGCCAGATACCCGGCCACATGCGGTTGCCGGCGAGCAGTACCGCTGCCACTGCAAGACCCGAGGGCGGCCATACGGCGGTGGCGTAACCCGGCGGAATCGCCAGCAGCAGCGAGATCTTGGCGACAGCGAAATAGAGGGCCGCGAGCACGCCGACTTGCACGACGTACCAAAACGGTCGTTTCGAAATCGCGAGTTGCCGCACCCATTCCTCCTGTGAATGTAGTCCGGTCCAGCCGGTCGATTGTAGCGTGCGCTGCGGATTTTGGATGCGGGCGTCGAGAGCGGCATGCGTAGGACAATCGCCTACATCGGTCGACGCTTTCGTCGACCCCGGTGTACGACCGCGCCGCCGGTGCGCCGCAGCGTTTAGGCGATAATGCGCGGGCCCCCACTTTTTGCCTGGCGACCGCTGGCCCGACGCAAACCGATGGATCTCGACTATTCGGCGGACGAACGCGCGTTCCGCGACCACGTGCGAGGGTGGCTGCGCGATCATCTGCCGGCGCCGATGCGCGACAAGGTCGTGCGTTACGCGCCGCTCGATCGTGATGACCTGCTCGGCTGGCACCGCATCCTGGCCGACCAGGGGTGGATCGCCCCTTCCTGGCCGCGCGAATGGGGCGGCACCGGCTGGAACGTCGTGCAGCGTCTATATTTTCGAGGAGGAATGCGGTTACGCCGGCGCGCCGCCGCTGATTCCGTTCGGGCTGGCGATGTGCGCGCCGGTTCTGCTCGAGTTCGGCAGCGATGCGCAGAAACGGCGTTTTTTGCCGCGCATCTACCGCGGCGACGATATCTGGTGCCAGGGCTATTCGGAGCCAGGCTCGGGCTCGGACCTGGCTTCACTGCGCACCTCCGCCGTGCGGCGCGACGATCGTTACATCGTCAACGGCCAGAAGACCTGGACGACGATCGCGCATCTGGCCGACTGGATCTTTTGCCTGGTTCGCACCGACGCTGCGATCGAGCGCAAGCAGGACGGCATCTCGTTCCTGCTGATCGACATGAAGACCCGTGGTGTCACCGTGCGGCCGTTGCCGCTGATGGACGGCCGGCACGAAGTCAACGAAGTGTTCTTCGACGACGTCGAAGTTCCGATCGAGAACCGCGTCCACGACGAGGGCAAGGGCTGGACCGTCGCCAAGTACCTGCTCGGGCACGAGCGGATGAACACGGCACGGATCGGCACGTCCAAGCGCGAGCTCGAGCGCCTGAAAGCATTCGCCGCTGCGCAGTCGAAGAACGGCGCGCCGCTCACCGAGGATCCGCGCTTTCGCGACAAGCTCTCGCGCGTCGAAATCGAATTGATGGCGCTGGCGATCACCAACCTCCGCTTTCTCGACCAGCTGCGCGGCGGCCGCGTGCCGGGCGCCGAGGTCTCGATGCTCAAGATCAAGGGCACCGAGATCCAGCAGGCGCTGACCGAACTGATGCTCGAAGCCGGCGGCCCGCTCGCGCAGGTGCTTGGCCCGGCCGACCCGGTCGACATCGGTGCGCCGAGCGACGACTTCCTGGCCGCGCTGGCGCCGCGCTACTGCAATATGCGCAAGACGACGATCTACGCCGGCTCGAACGAAATCCAGCGCAATATCATCGCCCGGCATGCGCTCGGGCTCTGAACGGCGATGAACCTCGATCCCAGCGAAGAACAACGGCTGCTCGCCGCCTCGATCGAGCGCTTTGTCGAGCGCGACTATGCGTTCGAAACCCGCCGCAGGATCGTGGCTTCGCCCGACGGATACAGCCAGGACGTCTGGCGGACGATGGCGGAGCTCGGCCTCCTGGGCCTGCCGCTTCCCGCCGCCTATGGCGGCTTCGGCGGCGGCGCGATGGATACGGTGAGCCTGATGGAGGCGATCGGCGGCGCGCTGATCGTCGAGCCGTGGCTCGCGACCGTCGCGCTGGGCGCGCAATTGATCGCCCGCGGCCAGAACGAGCAACTGCGCGAGGAACTGCGCGATGAGCAGCGGCGGCGCATTCTGCCCGCCGTCGCGGAAGGGAGACTCAAGCTCGCCTTCGCCCACGCCGAAGCCGCTGCGCGCCATACGCTCGCGCATGTCGCCACGCGGGCGCGCGCGGATGACGGCGGTTACCTGATCTCGGGCGTCAAGCGCGCGATCCCGCACGGCGCCTGCGCGGATTTCCTGGTCGTGTCAGCGCGGACCGATGGCGACGACGGCGATGCCGAAGGCTTGAGCCTGTTCGTCGTCGAGCGCGATGCGCCCGGCGTCGCGCTCACTGCGCTGCGCATGCTCGACGGCACGCGCGCGGCGGACGTCACCTTCGACGAGGTCAGAGTCCCGGCGAAGGCGTTGATCGGCGCGCCGGATCGCGCCTTGCCGCTGATCGAGGAAGTTATCGATTTCGCGACCGCGCTGGTCTGCGCCGAAGCGGTTGGCGCGATCAAGTCCGCCAACGACGCGACGCTCGAGTACCTGAAAACCCGCAAGCAATTCGGCGTCGCGATCGGATCGTTCCAGGCGCTGCAGCACCGGATGGTCGACCTGGCGATCGAATACGAGCAGGCGAAATCGATTGCGCTGCTCGCGTGCTCGGCGGTCGACACCGAGCATGATGCCGCAGCACGCTCGCGCACCGTGTCCGCCGCCAAGGCAAGGATCGCCGACGCCTGCCGCAAGGTCAGCCAGGAATCGATCCAGCTGCACGGCGGCATGGGCATGAGCGACGAGGTCAAGATCAGTCACACGTTCCGGCGCCTGACGGCGATCGCGCAGCAGTTCGGCGACGCCGATCACCACCTCGCGCGATTTGCCGCGCTGTCCTGACGTTCAGACTTCCAGCCACTCCTTGCGCACCGCGTGACTGGCGCGGAGCGCGTCCGCGTCGCCTTCGAACACGATGCGCCCCTGCCCCATCACGTACAGCCGGTGCGAGATCGCAAGCGCGATCGTCAGCTTTTGCTCGATCAGCAATATCGCCACCCCGCGCGCGGCAATCTGATCGAGCAGCCGGCGGACCTGCTCGACCAGCCGCGGCGCAAGCCCCTCGGTCGGCTCGTCGACCATGATCAGGTCGGGGTCGCCCATCAGGGTCCGGCAGATCGTCAGCATTTGCTGCTCGCCGCCCGAGAGCACGCCGCCGGGTGCGTCGATGCGCGCGCGCAGCATCGGAAACATCGTCAGCACATCGTCGAACGACCAGCGGCCGGTCGCGCGCGAGGATTTCATGCCGAGCAGCAGATTTTCCCGCACCGACAGCGCCGGAAAGATCTCGCGATCTTCGGGGACGTAGCCCAGCCCCAGGCGCGCGATCTTGTGCGGCGGCAGGCCGTCGATGCGCGCGCCGCGAAAACGGACACAGCCGACAGGAGGCACGAGCCCGATGATCGTCTTGACCACCGTCGAGCGACCGGCGCCGTTGCGGCCGAGGAGGCTGACGATCTCTCCGGCGCCGACCTTGAACGTCACGCCCTGGAGGATGTGGCTCTTGCCGTAATAGGCATGGAGATCGTCGACTTCAAGCATCGGGCAGCGTCCCGAGATACGCCGCCTGCACGGCCGCGTTGTCGCGTATGCATGCCGGTACATCGGTGGCGATGATCTCGCCGTAGACGAGCACCGAGATGCGGTTCGCCAGCCCGAACACGACGCTCATGTCGTGCTCGACGATCACCAGGGTGCGCCCTTCCGACACCCTGCGGATCAGAGCCACCGCGTGGTCGGCTTCGCCCCGGCTCATGCCGGCGGTCGGCTCGTCGAGCAGGATGACGTGCGCTCCGCCGGCGATGGTGATGCCGATTTCCAGCGCGCGCTGCTCGGCGTAGGTCAGCACACCGGCAGGCACGTCGCGCCGCGCCGCCAGGCCGATGTGCTCGAGCGTGGCGAGCGCGCATTCGCGGGCGTCGCGCAGCGCATCGGCGTTGCGCCAGAAACTGTAGCGGTAGCCGAGCGACCAGAGCACGCTGCAGCGCAGATTCTCGAAGACGGACAGCCGCGGGAAGATGTTGGTGACCTGGAAGCTGCGCGCCAGGCCGCGCCGGTTGATCGCGAACGGACGTGCGCCGGCGATCTCCTCGCCGTCCAGCCGGATCGAGCCGCGGGTGGGCGCGTAGCGGCCGCTGATCAGGTTGAACAGCGTCGATTTGCCTGCGCCGTTGGGGCCGATGATCGCGTGACGCTCGCCACGCGCGATCTCGAGCGAGACGCCGCGGATGATCTCGGTGGCGCCGAAGCGCTTTTCGACGCCGCGAAGCTCGAGCGCGCATGCGGCTGCCATCGCTAGCCCCGCGCCGCGGCGCGCTCCCAGGCCGAAGCCACCAGAGGAACCGTCGCGCGAAAGAGCAGCAATCCTCCGCCGAGCGCGACTGCGGCGACGATCCACGGCCAGGGCGAAGCGGCATCGAGCGATGTCCATAGCAGGCGCATCCGCGTGCCGAGCTCGGGCTGCGTCGACAGGCGATACGCCATCTCGATCGCCAATACCGCGCCGGCCGCCATCAGCGCCAGCGGCACCAGCGCGACGCCGTATGCGGCCAGCACGCCGGCGAGCGCTCGCGGGTGGGCGATCCGCCGATGCATGACGATCAGGCCGGCGAGCCCGGATGGCGCATACAGGATCATCGCCATAAAGAACACCCCGAGGTAGAGCAGCCATGCCGACGTGTAGTCGGAGAGGCTGCTCTGCAGCCAGGTGATGACGATCGCGCCCAGGACCGGCCCGATGAAATACGCGGCGCCGCCGATGTACGCCATGATCAGCACAGTGCCCGAGCGCTGCGCGCTGACCGCGTCGGCCGAGACGATTTCGTAATTGATCGCATGCAGTCCGCCGGCAAGGCCGGCGAAGAGGCCCGCCATCGCGAATGCGATAAAGCGCACGCGCTGCGTGTTGTAGCCGACGAATTCCGCGCGCTCGGGATTGTCGCGCACCGCATTGCACATGCGCCCGACAGGCGTGCGCGTGAACGCGTACATCGCCAGCGCCGCGGCGACGGTCCACAGCAGGACTGCGTAGTAGACCTGAAGCTGCGAGCCTAAGGAAAACCCGAAGTCGATCGTCGCGCGCGTGCGGCTGGCGGTGATGCCCTCCTCGCCGCCGAAAACCCCCGGCAGCATGAACGTCGCCGCGTAGACCAGTTCGCCGACGCCGAGCGATATCAGCGCGAATATCGTCCCCGCCCTCTTGGTGGTGACCGCGCCGAAGAGCACGCCGGCGAGCAATCCGCCCGCCGCACCGGCCAGAGGCACGACCAGCATCGGCAGCGGCAATCCGTGGTTGATCGCGCGCATCAGCCCGATCGCGGCGTAGCCTCCGAGGCCGAAATACACGGCGTGGCCGAACGACAACAGGCCGGTCTGTCCGAACAGCAGGTTGAACGACAGCGCGAAGACCGCGGCGATCCCCATCTGCGTGAGCAGCGAGCGGCCGAAATCCGATTGCAGTCCGGGAACATGCGGCAGCGCGACAAGCAGCGAGACAGTCGCGAGCAGCAGCCACGCGCGCCGGCGACGGCCTGGCGCGGCGGACCGGGCCCCGCGCTCGCCGGCGGCCGCCGCTCCGGTCATCGTACGGCCCCCACGCTTGCGGGCTCATTTGCCAATGAGCCCGCGGCGCTGCCCCCAAAGGGGGCGCAATTCGCGGCTTGGGACGGCCCGGCGCCGCTCATACGTCGCGCGTGCCGAGCAGGCCCCGCGGCCGGACGATCAGCATCAGCACCAGCAGCAGGTACGGAACGATAGGCGCGGCGGTGGCGAGCTTGATCGCGAAGAGCTCGTAGAGCGGCGAGCCGCGCGAGACCATGATGCCAAGCGTGCGAAACAGATCGAGCAGCGAATAGTCGACCGCCACCGCGAACGTCTGCAGAATGCCGATCAGCATCGACGCGATCAGCGCGCCGGAGAGCGACCCGAGCCCGCCGACGACGACGACGACGAACACGATCGGCCCGATCGCATTGCGCGAGCGTCGGCTGCGTCAGCAGCATGAAGCCGCCGATCACCCCGGCGAGCCCGGCCAGCGCGCTGCCGACCGCGAACACCAGCACGAACACGCCCGGCACGTCGTGTCCGAGCGCGCTCAGCATCTTCGGATGCGTCAATGCCGCCTGGATCACCAGACCGATCCGCGTCTTCTTCAGCGCCAGGTAGAGGAAGGCGAACATCGCCAGCGAGATCAGCATCATCAGGCCCTTGTACGCCGGGAACGTGCTGCCGAAGACGTGGAACAGCGGAAAGTCGATGACCGCCGGCACCGCGTTGGCCACGGCGTTGCGCCCCCAGACCATCGTCACCAGCTCTTCGATCAGGTAGGCGAGTCCGAAGGTGAACAGGATCTCTGCGACGTGCCCGCGCGCGTGGACGCGCGAGAGTCCATAGCGCTCGATCGCCGCGCCGGCCAGGCCGCACAGCAGCGGCGCGATCACCAGCGCCGGCCAGAAGCCGACCCAGCGGCCAAGCTGGAACGAAAGGTAGGCACCGATCATGAACACGCTGGCGTGGGCGAAGTTGAGCACGCCCATCATGCTGAAGATCAGCGTGAGCCCTGACGACAGCATGAACAGCAGCAGTCCGTAGACGATGCCGTTCAGCAGCGAGACAGTGACGAGCTCGAGCATGCGCTCAAGTCAAAGGCGCCGCGGCGGCGGCCGCGGCGCGCGTTGCATCAGCGGACCGGACGCGCCGGCCCGGTCACTTCGGCCGATCCATCTTGCACGTCGTCGGCAGCGCAGTCGCCTTGCCCTCGACCTTGGCGTCGGTCTTCCAGCCGAGGCCCGTGCCCTCGCTGTCGTACTTGACGTTCCGGGCCAGCGTCGACACGTACAGCGGCTGCAGCAGCTGGTGATTGTCGGCGCGCATCTCGACGTCGCCGAGCGAGGTCGTCATTTTCATGCCTTCCATCGCGCGCGCAATCTTCACCGGATCGTTGGACTGCGTTTTTTTCGCCGCCGCGGCGAACATGTCCCACATCGTCTTGGCGCGCCAGTACGCGTATTCGTTTTCCTTGCCCGGATAGCGCTTGCTGAACGCGGCCACCGTCGCATCGAGCTCGGGTACGGCGTTGCGGTGCCATTCCGATACCTGCTTCAGCGAATCGACGCCCGCTTCGCCGATCGCGGTGACGGCGCCCGGGCTGCCGCCGTAATAGGTCTCCCAGGTCACCTTGAGGCCGGCGTCCTTGCCCGCCTTGATCAGCAGCACCATGTCGTTGCTCCAGTTGCCGGTGATCACCGTATCGGCGCCGGCGGCCTTGATCTTGGCGACGTAGGGAGAAAAGTCGTTGACCTTCTGCAGCGGATGAAGCTCGTCGCCGACGATCTTGATGTCGGGGCGCGATTCGGCGAGCATCTTGTTCGCCGCCGCCGCAACCGCCTTGCCGAACGAGTAATCCTGGTTGATCAGATAGACCCGCTGGACCTTCTTGTCGCGCGCGATCACGTCGGTCAATGCGGCCATCTTCATGTCGGCGTCGGCGTCGAAGCGGAAGTGCCAGAACGTGCATTTCTCGTTGGTCAGCGCCGGATCGACGGCCGCATAGTTGAGGAACAGCACTTCCTTGCCCGGATTGCGCTCGTTGTGCTTCTGCACGGCTTCGGTGATCGCCAGCGCGACCGAGCTGCCGTTGCCCTGGACGACATAGCGCGCACCCTCGTCGAGCGCGCGCTTGAGCTGGATCAGCGATTCCTGCGGGTTGACCTTGTTGTCGTACGACAGGAGCTCGAGCTTTTCGCCGTTGAGTCCGCCGGCAGCATTGATCGCGTCGATGTAGAACTGATGCGTTTTCTGCGCCAGAATGCCGGTGGCGGCGGCCCCGCCCGATAGCGGATCGATGAAGGCGATCTTCACGTCCGCGGCGGCGGGCCCGGCGAGGCAGGCGATCGTGAAGCCGAGCACGAAGGTGCGGCGCGTGCAAGCGTTCATAGTTCCTCCAGGATGGGTTGCGGGTAAGCCCGCTTTGGCGCGGATCGGGCCTTCCGGGTGGATGCTAACGGGCCGGGTTGCGCCTTACAAGCGCATGAGCATGCCGGGCGATGCTGCGGCGCAGCACGCCTGGTCAACGCAAGTGGACAAGGAGAGTATCGATGCTCGGGCTGATGATGCGCTGGCCGCTGACGATCTCGTCGCTGATCCGGCACGCCGACCAGTGTCATGGCGACACCGAGATCGTTTCGCGCACCATCGAGGGACCGATCCACCGCTATACCTATCGCGACGCCCACACCCGCGCGCGGCGAGCTGGCCAACGCGCTGGGCCGGCTGGGCGTCGTCCCGGGCGAGCGCGTGGCGACCTTGGCGTGGAACGGCTATCGGCACTTCGAGCTTTACTACGCGGTGTCCGGCATCGGGGCGATCATCCATACGATCAACCCCCGGCTCTTTCACGACCAGCTGACGCACATCGTCAATCACGCCGGCGACCGCCTGGTCTTTTTCGATCTCACCTTCCTGCCGCTGGTCGAGAAGCTCGCGCCAGTCTGCCCGGGAGTGACTACCTGGATCGCGCTGACCGATCGCGCGCACATGCCGGCTTCATCGTTGCCGCTGCTCTGCTACGAGGAGCTGCTCGCGGCCGAAAGCGACGACTACGCCTGGCCCGAGCTCGACGAGGAAACCGCGGCGGGACTGTGCTACACGTCGGGCACGACCGGCCATCCGAAGGGCGTGCTGTTCAGCCACCGCTCGACGGTGCTGCATGCGATGGCCGTCTGCCTGCCGGACGCCAAAGGCTATTCGGCCCAGAGCGTCATCCTGCCGATCGTCCCGATGTTCCACGTCAACGCCTGGGGGATTCCCTACTCGGCGCCGCTGGTCGGCGCCAAGATCGTGTTTCCCGGCGCGGGTCTGGACGGCAAGAGCCTGTACGAATTGTTCGAAAGCGAAGGCGTCCTGTCCTCCGCCGGCGTGCCGACCGTCTGGCTCGGCCTGATCCAGTACATGAAGCAGAACAATCTCAAGTTCTCGACCTTCAAGCAGACGACGATCGGCGGCTCGGCTTGCCCGGCAGCGATGATCCGGACGCTGCGCGACGATTTCGGCGTCAGTGTCGCGCATGGCTGGGGCATGACCGAGATGAGCCCGGTCGGGACGATCGGCAGTCCGAAGGCCAAGCACTCCAATCTGTCGGCCGACGAGCGCTTTGCGCTGTCGCTGAAGCAGGGGCGGCCGCTTTACGGGGTCGAGATGAAAATCGTCGATGCCGAAGGCCGCGCCTTGCCGCACGACGGCATCGCTGCCGGCGACGTGATGGTCAAGGGTCCGTGGGTGATGCGCGACTATTTCAAGAACGACCAGCCGAGCCCGCTATCGGCCGACGGCTGGTTTCCGACCGGCGACGTCGGCTCGATCGACCCCGACGGCTATCTGCAGATCACCGATCGCTCCAAGGACGTGATCAAGTCCGGCGGCGAATGGATCAGCTCGATCGAGCTCGAGAACGTGGCGATCGGCCATCCGGGCGTGATCGAAGCGGCGGTCATCGGCGTATTTCATCCGAAATGGAACGAGCGCCCCCTTTTGCTGGTGGTCAAGAAGCAGGGAGCGAGTCTCACGCGCGACGAGATGCTCAAGTTTTACGAGGGCAAGATCGCCAAGTGGTCGACGCCCGACGACGTCGTGTTCGTCGACGAGCTTCCGCACACGGCGACGGGGAAGCTGTCGAAAAAGGTCCTGCGGGAAACCTACAAGGCACACCGGCTGCCGACCGCTTAAGCGCGATCGAAAAACCGTTCGAGCCCACCGCGACCCAAACGCGGCGGACTCGAACGCTCGCTTCAGAACATCATCTCGCTACTTCTTGTTCCCGCGGCAATGGGCCACCGGTCTGTTGCGGCGGCAGCTTGCCATTGGGCTCCGGAACGCCCGCTGCCAAGCCCGGCGGCAAGCAGCCGCGCCTGCTGGTCGTCGGCGTCCTCGCACAGCATCAGTCGATCTTTGACCAGGCCGTCGATCGCGCGATCGACTTCGCTGCAGATACTCGCCGAACGACGGATATCGCTCCTGCACCGAAGGCCGCGGGTCGCCGGTGGCTATCGCGCTCGGCCTTGTGTCCTCGCGAACGGGATGAACTGGCCCGACGCTTCGCATCCGTCGTTGGCCTGCGCGCCCAGCGCGCAGCGCCCAGCCGGTGTACGTCGCGAGGGGCACCGTGCACATCGGGCAGGCGGACTCCCGCGATGTCGTTGCCGTCGCTGTCGGTCTTCGGCACGAAGCTCGGATAGATCGGCCGTTCGCCGGATTGTCCTGGTACGGCGGCGTGAACGACGGGCGGATTGATCGTCGCGAATGCCCGGTCATCGTAGAAACCCGGCCCGTAGTTGAACAGGTAACGCGTCGTCTTCAGGCCGGTGTAGGTCACGCCGGGGATGTTCGGGAAACCCGACGCCCGCTTGCGGCAGCGGCGGCACCAGCGTTCCGTCCGATAGCTTCGGCACCTGGCTCGGCGGCGGCAGCGTGCCCTTCAGTCGACCCACTCGTCCAGCGCGAGGAACAGCGCGCGCTGGACCGGCGCCGAGTCGAGCGGATTCTGGAACTGCTGGCAGATGCCCTTCGACGTTGCGTTGCCGGTCCCGTGCTGATGGCTGGAAATGAAATAGTTGCGCGTGTAACGGAGAGTCGGGCAGATCCTGCGTGCCTGTCCGGGTCGGTATGCAGCAGCGATGCCGCCTTCACCCAATACTCGTTGGCCGAATAGATCTCCACGCCAGCGGGCAAGTGTTGGTGGCCTCGCACTTCGCGTAGCGGCTGTCGGTCTTGCCGGTGAACGGATCGGTCGTCGTCACGTTGGCGAACGGGAACACACCCTCGGCGAACAGATGGTCCTGCCGGTTGCGCTCGGTGCGCCCGGGCTGCGAGAAGCGGTAGTTCATATTGATGCCGTCGCCTGCGGCAATCCACTGCATCATGCCGTCGAAGACCTTCTTGCCGTTCTCGGCCTGGTTGAATCCCAGGTGACGGAAGTCGTTGAGCATCCGCCCTGGCTGCGACGAGACTTCGGTGTAGATCCGGCGTGATGTCGCCGGCCAACGGATTGGCGTGCCAAGCGTCGTCGACCGTCTCATATCGCAGCCACGCGTTCCAGTCGCGAATGGCGGCGAAGCCCAAGCCGTTCACCGTCGGATCCTTGGCCGTGTAGCGAGAACTCGTAGATGTCGTTGGCGACGAATGCGTGCCGCTCGGAAGAAGGCTGATCGCTGTGCCGCTCGCGTTGTAGTCCCATCCCGTCGCCGGAATCGACCTACTGGCGTATCGTCCAGATGAACGCGATGGGTCAGCGTGCGCCGCCGACTTGATCCAGCGTGGCCGCCGGATAGTTGAGCGCGTATGAAGCGCCCGGCACTGACGATGTATTCGTATGCCGGCCCGGTGATCGTCGCATCTGTCCGGGTTCTTGGCGATCGGCAAGCGTGATCGTCATGTTGAAATTCGCGGTGCTCGGTGCCGGTCGGAGTAGTCCCACCCGCTCCACGACCATCGTGTAACCGCGCGGCATCAGGAACGCGTTGGCCAGCACGTCCGGATCGGTGATCGAGCCCGGGTCGTTGCCGCCGATGGGACGCGGCCCAGCTCGACCAGGTCTTGCGGCCGCGGTTCGGCGGCTCGTACATCACCTTGTGGGAGCCCTTGCTCAGGTCGATCGGCTTCAGGATGTAGAAGTCGAACGAGTACTCGACGTTACCGCTGTGCGTTGCGCGGCGCGAGACCTATGTCGACGATGACGGCGTTCTTAGGGTCGTTCGGGTCGACTTCGCCCGACGCCTTGCCGACGATCTTTTCGTATTGCCCGACGCCGGGCCACGAATACCCGCCGAACGTCGGCGATTCGGTGCTTGTGATGACGACCTGAGTGATACGCGCGTCGACCGCAGACGTGCACGCCAATGCGCCCACGGCCAGCGCGGCGGCGATGCCGATGCGAAGCGACTTGCGACTGAATGGGGGCGAAGCGTCGGGAAAAACGAGTTTCGGTTCTGACATCATGGTGCTCCTTCGTCGGGTTGACGTGACTTCGCCATGCCGGCTGCTGCGGGTGCTGGTGCCACACGCGGCAAGACGGCAGATCGGGTGATCCGGACCGTCTGGCGACAGCAGCACAAAGGGCGGAGCAATGATCGGTGCCGACGAAACGCGCATGAGTGCTGCGCGTTGACGAGCCTGCTCTGGGAGGTTCTTACCAACGACCCGGCCGGGTCACTGTCAGTGTCTGGGATGCCTTTGCGCTCTTGTCATCGTAGAGACGCGCCAAAGCGCTGTCAAGTTGTAGCCCACAATTGTAACAGTTACAAAACCATTCGAGTTTGTGACGCGTGCGGCGATGCGGTCCCCGCGCGGATGTCGGTCAAGTCTTCTCGCCTCCCTGCCGGGCGCCGCCATTGCCAGCACGACCGGGTCCCCTATGGGCGTGCAGCAATGACCCCGTGCGCAACGTGGATCTCGGTCTCGCCTGACTTGACGCGATGCCTATGTCGAATCGGCATCGAATTATCGGCAGCGTTATTTAGCAGCGACTTAGCCATCGCGATATCGAGCAAGCAACGCCGTTTGGGATTAGCGGTCACGTCGATCGGGCATTCGTCCGGTATTGATGCCGATCAAACAGCCGTCCGCCTGCGCTGGCTATAGTCCCTCTACGTGCTCCGAATACGACAGCTAACTCAAAAGGGAACCGTGATTCATGACCATTACTAGACAAGCGCTGTCGGTGCTGATCGTCAGCACGCTGGCATTCACCGTGTGCTTCATGGTGTGGATGATGTTCGGCGTCATCGGCATCCCGATCAGGAAGACGCTCGGCCTCAACGCGACGCAGTTCGGCCTGCTCACCGCCACGCCGGTGCTGACCGGCTCGCTGATCCGCGTGCCGCTGGGCATGTGGACCGACCGGTTCGGCGGCCGCATCGTGCTGCTTCATCCTGATGCTCGCTGTGCGTCGTGCCGATCTGGCTGATCGCGCTACGCGACGGAGTACTGGCATTTCCTGGTGCTGGGCCTCTTCGTCGGCCTGGCCGGCGGCTCGTTCTCGGTCGGCACGCCGTATGTCGCGCGCTGGTTTCCGCGCAAGCGGCAGGGCTTCGCGATGGGCATCTTCGGCGCCGGCAATACCGGCGCCGCGGTCAACAAGTTCGTCGCGCCGGCGCTGGTCGTCGCCTTCGGCTGGGCGATGGTGCCGCAGGTGTACGCGGCGATCATGCTCGGCACGGCGATGCTGTTCTGGTTCTTCAGCTACACCGATCCGGCGCCACCTGGTCGACTCGAGGATCACCTGGCGCGAGCAGCTCGCAGGCGCTGAAGGACCCGAAGGTCTGGAAGCTACTGCCAGTACTACTCGATCGTGTTCGGCGGCTACGTCGCGCTGACCCTGTGGATGGTCCAGTACTACGTCGGCGAATACGGGCTCGACATCCGCGCCGCGGCGCTGCTGGCGGCGTGCTTCTCGCTGCCCGGCGGCGTGCTGCGCGCGGTCGGCGGCTGGCTCTCCGACAAGTTCGGCGCGCACAGCGTCACCTGGTGGGTGCTGTGGGTGAGCTGGATCTGCCTGTTCCTGCTGTCCTATCCGCAGACCGACTTCACGATCCTCACCGTCGACGGCCCGAAGACCTTCCATGTCGGGCTCAACGTCTGGCTGTTCACCGTGCTGATGTTCGTGCTCGGCATCGCCTTGGCGTTCGGCAAGGCATCGGTGTTCAAGTACATCTCCGACGACTACCCGACCAACATCGGCGTCATCTCCGGCATCGTCGGCCTGGCCGGCGGCATGGGCGGCTTCGTGCTGCCGATCATGTTCGGCGCGCTGATGGATCTCACCGGCATCCGCTCGAGCGCCTTCATGCTGATGTACGGCGTCGTCTGGGTGTCGCTGATCTGGATGTACTGGACCGAAGTGCGCGGCGCCGAAGTCATGGGCAGCAAGGCCAAGCCATTCCGCCTGCACGGCTAGCCGATCTCGATCACACAAGGAACAGCCATGAACATCGCGAATGCCACACTCGAGTCCGCGCCGCAGCGCCGCGCGCGGGCAGCCGCGCCGACATCGCCGACTGGCGCCCCGAGGACAACGATTCTGGGAGACGCACCGGCAAGAGGATCGCCTACCGCAACCTCTGCGATCTCGGTGCCGGCGCTGCTGTGCGGCTTCGCCGTCTGGGGCATGTGGGGAATCATCACCGTGCAGATGCTGAACCTGGGCTTTCCGTTCACCCAGGCCGAGCTGTTCACGCTGACGGCGATCGCCGGCATCTCCGGGCGCGACGATGCGCATCCCGGCGTCGTTCCTGATTCGTCTGGCCGGCGGGCGCAACACGATCTTCCTCACCACGGCGATGCTGCTCGCGCCGGCGATCGGCACCGGCATCGTGCTGCAGCACAAGGACTGGCCGCTGTGGGCGTTCCAGCTGATGGCGCTGTGGTCCGGCGTGGGCGGCGGCAACTTCGCCAGCTCGATGTCGAACATCAGCACGTTCTTCCCCAAGCGGCTGCAGGGCACGGCGCTCGGGCTCAACGCCGGCCTCGGCAATTTCGGCGTGACGACGATGCAGATCGTCATCCCGCTGGTGATGACCGTCGGCATCTTCGGCGCGCTCGGCGGCGAGCCGATGACGCTGGTCAAGGACAGCGGCTGGATCTTCGGCAAGATCCCCGCCGGCACGCCGACCTGGATCCAGAACGCCGGCTTCGCCTGGCTGCTGTCGCTGGTGCCGCTGTCGATCCTGTGCTGGTTCGGCATGAACAACCTGAAGACGGTCTCGCCGGACACCGGCAATCCGCTCGTCGCGTTCGCCAAGATCACCTAGCTGTACACGCTGGCCTTCGTGCCCGTCGATCCTCGGCCTGTACCTGTACCTGCCGACGCCGACCGGGCTCGGCGTGATCAGCATGTGGGTGGCCATTCCGCTCGACATCGTCAGCGCGCTGCTGGTGATGAAGCTCGCGGCATTCGGCCCGATGAAGGAGGGCGTCGCCAAGCAGTTCGAGATCTTCCGCAACAAGCACACGTGGTCGATGACGGCGCTCTACATCGTGACTTTCGGCTCGTTCATCGGCTTCTCGATGGCGCTGCCGCTGTCGATGAAGGTGATCTTCGGCGTCAGCCACGTGCCCGACGCCAACGGCGTGATGCAGCACACGCTGAACAACCCGAATGCGCCGACCGTCCTTGCCTATGCGTGGATCGGCCCCTTCGTCGGCGCCGCTGTGCGGCCGGTCGGCGGCTGGATCTCCGACAAGGTCGGCGGCTCGATCGTCACGCAGATCATTTCGGCGGTGATGGTGGTCGCCTCGGTCGCGGTGGGCTACGTGATGATGCAGGCCTACGGCTCGGCCACGCCCGAGCAGTATTTCCCGGTGTTCCTCGGCCTGTTCGTCGTGCTGTTCTTCGCCAGCGGCATCGGCAACGGCTCGACGTTCCGCACCATCGGCGTGATCTTCGACCGCACAGCAGGCCGGCCCGGTGCTGGGCTGGACCTCGGCGATCGCCGCCTACGGCGCCTTCATCGCGCCGATCGTGATCGGCGACCAGATCAAGGCCGGCACGCCGCAGTACGCGATGTACGGCTTCGCGGTGTTCTACGCGCTGTGCCTGGTCCTCAACTGGTGGTTCTACCTGCGCCGCAACGCGTACGTGAAGAACCCGTGATCACCGTCTCAGCCTGCAACACAGCTGCCGCGGAGACCCACGATGAGCCATTTTCTCGATCGCCTCACCTATTTCTCGCAGCCCGCGGGAAACCTTCGCCGACGGCCACGGCGTCGCCACCGGCGAAGACCGCACCTGGGAGGACGCCTACCGCAACCGCTGGGCGCACGACAAGATCGTGCGCTCGACGCACGGCGTGAACTGCACCGGCTCGTGCTCGTGGAAGATCTACGTCAAGGGCGGCATCGTCACCTGGGAAACCCAGCAGACCGACTACCCGCGCACGCGCTGGGACATGCCCAACCACGAGCCGCGCGGCTGCGCGCGCGGCGCGAGCTACAGCTGGTACCTGTACAGCGCGAACCGCGTCAAGTATCCGATGGTGCGCGGCCGGCTGCTGAAGAGCTGGCGCGAGGCGCGCCTCGCGCACGACCCGGTCGACGGCCTGGGCGTCGATCGTCGAGGACGACGCCAAGCGGCGCGACTACCAGCAGGTGCGCGGGCTCGGCGGCTTCGTGCGCTCGAGCTGGGACGAGGTCAACGAGATCGTCGCCGCGGCCAACGTCTACACGATCAAGAAGCACGGCCCGGACCGCGTCATCGGCTTCTCGCCGATCCCGGCGATGTCGATGGTGAGCTATGCCGCCGGCATCGCGGTACCTGAGCCTGATCGGCGGCGTGTGCATGAGCTTCTACGACTGGTACTGCGACCTGCCGCCGTCGCAGCCCGCAGGTCTGGGGCGAGCAGACCGACGTGCCGGAATCGGCCGACTGGTACAACTCGAGCTTCATCATCGCCTGGGGCTCGAACGTGCCGCAGACGCGCACGCCCGACGCGCACTTCTTCACCGAGGTGCGCTACAAGGGCACGAAGACCGTCGCGGTGACGCCCGACTATTCCGAAGTCGCCAAGCTCGCCGACATCTGGATGCACCCGAAGCAGGGCACCGACGCCGCGGTGGCGATGGCGATGGGCCACGTGATCCTGAAGGAGTTCTATTTCCGGCGGCAGGCAGGACGCGCAGCGCCTACTTCGACGACTACGTGCGCCGCTACACCGACATGCCGATGCTGGTGATGCTGAAGGAGCACACGCTGCCGAGCGGCGAAACCATCATGGTGCCCGACCGCTACGTGCGCGCGTCGGACTTCAACGGCAAGCTCGGCCAGGCCAACAACCCGGAGTGGAAGACGGTCGCCTTCGACGAGACCGGCAAGGTCGTGCTGCCGCAACGGCGCGATCGGCTTTCGCTGGGGCCGGACGGCCGCGCCGACGCAGGGCCAGTGGAACCTCGAAGCCAAGGAAGCGCGCCACGGCAACGACGTGAAGCTCAAGCTGTCGCTGCTCGAAGGCGACGCAGCCGAGCGGCGACACGCGCAAGGTCGGCTTTCCCGTACTTCGGCGGCATCGCCAGCGAGCATTTCCCGAACAACGCGCAGAGCCGATGTGCTGGTGCGCACGGTGCCGGTGCAGCGCATCGCGCTCGGCAAGGAGGCGAGAAGCGCGAGGCGCTGGTGGCCACGGTGTTCGACCTGCAGGTCGCGCAACTACGGCGTGGCGCGCGGCCTGCCCGGCGAACTCGCGGCGAAGAGTTTCGACGACGACACGCCCTACACGCCGGCCTGGCAGGAGCGCATCACCGGCACGCCGCGCGACGCAGGTGATCACCGTGGCGCGCCAGTTCGCCGAGAACGCGGACAAGACGCAGGGCAAGTCGATGGTGATCATCGGCGCGGCGATGAACCACTGGTACCACAGCGACATGAACTACCGCGGCGTCATCAACATGCTGATGATGTGCGGCTGCATCGGCCAGAGCGGCGGCGGCTGGGCGCACTACGTCGGCCAGGAAAAGCTGCGGCCGCAGACCGGCTGGACGGCGCTGGCGTTCGCGCTCGACTGGATCCGCCCGCCGCGCCAGATGAACAGCACCAGCTTCTTCTACGCGCACACCGACCAGTGGCGCTACGAGAAGCTCGGCGATGGAAGAAGTGCTGTCGCCGCTGCGCCGACAAGAAGCGCTGTACGGCGGCAGCATGATCGACTACAACGTGCGCGCCGAGCGCATGGGCTGGCTGCCGTCCGCGCCGCAGCTGCAGACCAATCCGCTGCAGGTCGTGCGCGACGCGCAGGCCGCCGGCATCGACCCGAAGGACTACGCGGTCAAGGCGCTGAAGGACGGCTCGCTGAAGATGAGCTGCACCGATCCCGACCATCCGGACAACTGGCCGCGCAACATGTTCGTCTGGCGCTCCAACATGCTCGGCTCGTCGGGCAAGGGCCACGAGTATTTCCTCAAGCACCTGCTCGGCACCAGCAACGGCGTGCAGGGCAAGGACCTCGGCGCCGACGAGGCCAAGCCCGACGGAAGTGGTCTGGCACGACAAGGCGCCCGAAGGCAAGCTCGACCTGCTGGTCACGCTGGACTTCCGCATGAGCACGACCTGCCTGTACTCCGACATCGTGCTGCCGACCGCGACCTGGTACGAGAAGAACGATCTCAACACCAGCGACATGCACCCGTTCATCCATCCGCTGTCGACCGCGGTGGATCCGGCGTGGCAATCGCGCAGCGACTGGGAAATCTACAAGGGCTTCGCGAAGAAGTTCAGCGAAGTCTGCGTCGGCCACCTCGGCGTGGAGAGCGAACTGGTGCTGACGCCGCTGATGCACGACACGCCGGCCGAACTGGCGCAGCCGTTCGAAGTCAAGGACTGGAAGCGCGGCGAATGCGAGCTGATCCCGGGCAAGACCGCGCCGCAACATCGCGGTGGTCGAGCGCGACTACCCGAACGTGTACAAGCGCTTCACCGCGCTGGGCCCGCTGATGGCCAAGGTCGGCAACGGCGGCAAGGGCATCGCGTGGAACACGCAGACCGAGGTGAAGCAGCTCGGCGAACTCAACGGCCTCGTGACGGCCGAGGGCGTGACCTGCGGCATGCCGAAGATCGAGACCGACATCGACGCCTGCGAAGTGATGCTGCAGCTGGCGCCCGAGACCAACGGCCATGTGGCGGTGAAGGCGTGGGAGGCGCTGGGCAAGCAGACCGGCCGCGAGCACACGCACCTGGCGCTCCACCGCGAAGACGAGAAGATCCGCTTCCGCGACATCCAGGCGCAGCCGCGCAAGATCATCAGCTCGCCGACCTGGAGCGGCATCGAGAGCGAGACCGTCTCGTACAACGCCGGCTACACCAACGTGCACGAGCTGATTCCCTGGCGCACGCTGACCGGGCGCCAGCAGTTCTACATGGACCATCCGTGGATGCTGCGCGTTCGGCGAGGGCTTCGCCAGCTACCGGCCGCCGGTGGACCTGAAGACGACCGCCGGCATCCACGGCATCAAGCCGAACGGCAACCCCGAGATCGCGCTGAACTTCATCACGCCGCACCAGAAGTGGGGCATCCACTCGACCTACACCGACAACCTGCTGATGCTCACGCTGAGCCGCGGCGGGCCGATCGTCTGGCTGAGCGAGGACGACGCCGAAGCGCGCCGGCATCGTCGACAACGACTGGATCGAGCTGTTCAACGTCAACGGCGCGATCGCGGCGCGCGCGGTGGTCAGCCAGCGCGTCAAGCCGGGCATGGTGATGATGTACCACGCGCAGGAAAAGATCGTGAACACGCCCGGCTCGGAGATCACCGGCGCGCGCGGCGGCATCCACAACTCGGTGACGCGCATCGTGCTGAAGCCCACGCACATGATCGGCGGCTACGCGCAGTTCAGCTACGGCTTCAACTACTACGGCACCATCGGCACCAACCGCGACGAGTTCGTCGTCGTGCGCAAGATGGACAAGGTCGACTGGCTGGACACGCCGCGCGGCGACGACCGCAACGCGTGCATCGAGAGCTGCCGTCAGCAGCGCCCTGAGGGGACGCAGGATGCAGCATGAAGATCCGCGCGCAAATCGGCATGGTGCTGAACCTCGACAAGTGCATCGGCTGCCACACCTGCTCGGTCACCTGCAAGAACGTCTGGACCAGCCGTCCCGGCATGGAATACGCCTGGTTCAACAACGTCGAGACCAAGCCCGGCATCGGCTATCCGAAGGAATGGGAGAACCAGGACAAGTGGAACGGCGGCTGGGTGCGCAAGGCCGACGGCAGCATCGAGCCGCGCCAGGGCGCCAAGTGGAAGCTGCTGATGCGCATCTTCGCCAACCCCAACCTGCCGCAGATCGACGACTACTACGAGCCGTTCACGTTCGACTACGGGCACCTGCAGTCGGCGCCGGAGATGAAGGCCACGCCGACCGCGCGCCCGCGCAGCCTGATCACCGGCAAGCGATGGACAAGATCGTCTGGGGCCCGAACTGGGAGGAAATCCTCGGCGGCGAGTTCGCGAAGCGCAGCAAGGACAGGAACTTCGACGACATCCAGAAGGAGATCTACGGCCAGTTCGAGAACACCTTCATGATGTACCTGCCGCGCCTGTGCGAGCACTGCCTGAATCCGGCGTGCGTGGCGACCTGCCCGTCGGGCTCGATCTACAAGCGCGAGGAAGACGGCATCGTGCTGATCGACCAGGACAAGTGCCGCGGCTGGCGCATGTGCGTCTGCGGCTGCCCGTACAAGAAGATCTACTACAACTGGAAGAGCGGCAAGGCCGAGAAGTGCATCTTCTGCTATCCGCGCATCGAGGCCGGCCAGCCGACCGTGTGCTGCGAGACCTGCGTCGGCCGCATCCGCTACCTCGGCGTGCTGCTGTACGACGCCGACCGCATCCAGGAGGCGGCCAGCGTCGAGCACGACCGCGACCTGTACCAGGCGCAGCTCGACATCTTCCTCGACCCGAACGATCCCGAAGGTGATCGCGCAGGCGCGCTCGACGGCATCCCCGACGAGTGGATGGACGCGGCGCGCAAGAGCCCGGTCTACAAGATGGCGGTGGAGTGGAAGGTGGCGCTGCCGCTGCACCCGGAATACCGCACGCTGCCGATGGTCTGGTACGTGCCGCCGCTGTCGCCGATCAGCGCCGCGGCCAATGCCGGGCACGTCGGCAGCAACGGCGAGATCCCCGACGTCAACCAGCTGCGCATCCCGGTCAAGTACCTGGCCAACCTGCTGACCGCGGGCGACACGGCGCCGGTGGTGCGGGCGCTGGAACGCATGCTGGCGATGCGCGCCTACCAGCGCGAGAAACATGTCGACGGCGCATCAACACCGCCGTGCTGGAGCAGGTCGGCATCAGCCAGGCGCGAAGTCGAGGAGATGTACCGCGTGATGGCGATCGCCAACTACGAAGACCGCTTCGTGATCCCGAGCAGCGCACCGCGAATACGCCGAGAACACGTTCAACGTGCGCGGCGGCTGCGGCTTCTCCTTCGGCAACGGCTGCTCGGAAGGCACCAGCGACGATCAGCCTGTTCGGCGGCGAGAAGAAACGCACGATTCCCATCAAGGCGGAGGTCTGACCATGTGCACTCGTTCAAGAATCCTCCGGCGTCGCCGAAGACCTGCGCGTGCTGGCGCGCGCTGCTCGGCTATCCCGATGCGCGAGCTGCGCGGCCACCTGCCCGAGATGCGCGATGTGCTGCGCGGCGAAGCGCGCGTTGTCGCCGCCGCGCCTGGCCGAGCTCGACGCGCTGATCGGATGCGCTCGCGCGCGCCGATCCGCTGGACACCGAGGCCGACTACGTCGAGCTGTTCGACCGCGGCCGCGCCACGTCGCTGCACCTGTTCGAGCATGTGCATGGCGACTCGCGCGACCGCGGCCCGGCGATGATCGACCTGGCGCAGACGTACGAGAAGGCCGGCCTCTATCCTCGCGCCCGGCGAGCTGCCCGACTACCTGCCGGTGGTGCTGGAGTTCGTTTCGACCCAGCCGCCGCGCGAGGCGCGCGCGTTCCTGGCCGAGATGGCGCACATCTTCAACGCGCTCTTCGGCGCGTTGCAGCAGCGCGACAGCGCCTATGCCAGCGTGCTCGGCGCGCTGCTGGAACTGGCCGGCGAGAAGGCGCAGCCGGTCAAGCTGGCCGCCGAGGAGCCGCTGGACGAGAGCTGGGCAGAGCCGCCGGTCTTCGACGGCTGCTCGTCCAAGGGCCAGGCCAGGCCCGGCCAGCCGCAACCGATCCGCATCGTCCGCAAGGACCAGCCCGCACGAAGGAGCGCCCGCATGAACACGCTGCACGGCTTCCTATTCGGCGTCTATCCGTACATCTGCCTGACGGTGTTCCTGGTCGGCAGCCTGATCCGCTTCGACCGCGACCAGTACACATGGAAGAGCGACTCGTCGCAGATGCTGCGCACCGGCACGCTGCGCTGGGGCAGCAACCTGTTCCACGTCGGCATCCTGTTCCTGTTCTTCGGCCACCTGCTCGGGCTTGCTGACGCCGCACTCGTTCTACGGCCACTTCCTCGAAGCGCCGGTCAAGCAGATGCTCGCCATCGTACTCGGGCGGCGCCGTCGGCGCTGCTGTGCTTCGTCGGCCTGACGATGCTGATCTACCGGCGCATCTTCGATCCGCGCATCCGCTACACCAGCCACCGCACCGACATCGCGATCCTGCATGATCCTGTGGGTGCAGCTGGTGGTCGGCCTGATCACGCTGCCGTTCTCCTGGGCGCACTCCGACGGCAGCGTGATGCTGATCCTGGCCGACTGGGCGCAGCGCATCCTCACCTTGCGCCACGTCGACGCCGAAGTGCTGGTCGGCGCTGCCGTGGCCCTACATGTTCCACATCGTGCTCGGCATGACGATCTTCCTGCTGTTCCCGTTCAGCCGCCTGGTGCACGTGTGGAGCGGCTTCGCCTCGATCGGCTATCTGTTTCGTCCGTACCAGGTCGTGCGCAGCCGGCGCCTGAACGTGCCGCGCCGGCCACAACCTGCCGCGCCAGACCGGCGCCAGCGACTTAAGGAGCCATCTGATGCCTGCCGCTTCAATGTCCATCGCGGCTCCGCGCCCGCATCAATGGCATCGCCCTGCACGCGCCGGGAGAGACGCTGACGCCCGAGGAGCTGCGCCAGCGCGCCTGCACCGAGTTGCTGCGCCAGGCCGCGCAGCGCGCCGGCCTGCTCGCCGCCGACGACGCCGCCGCCCGCCGACGGCGCGATCAGCGAAGCCGCAGCGGCCGCGATCGAGCGCTGCTCGACGCTGCCGCTGCAGCTGCCCGACGCCGTCCGAGGAAGCCTGTCGCCGCCACTACGCCGCGCACTCACTATCGTTACCGCACCGGCGAGCGCGTGCGGTTGCGCCACATCCTGTTCGCGGTCACGCCGGGGGTCGATGTCGTGGCACTGCGCAAGCGTGCCGAGGCCGTGCTGCTCGACGTGCGCTGCCACGACGCGTCTGTCCGCAGACGGCTTCGCCGACGGCCGCGCGCAAGCTCGTCCAATTGCCCGAGCGGCGCCGAAGGCGGCGAGCTGGGCTGGCTGCGCAGAGACGATTGCGCACCCGAGTTCGCGCAAGGAAGTATTCGGCGCACACCGAGGTCGGCGTGCTGCCGCGGCTGGTGCACAGCCGCTTCGGCCTGCACGTGGTCGAGGTGCTCGAGCGCGAGCCGGGCGCGGCGCCGATTTCGAAGCGGTGCAGGGCGCAGTGAGCAACGCGCTGCGTCAGCAAGGCCTTCGTCACCGCACTGCGTCAGTACCTGCGGATGCTGGCCGGCGAGGCCGTCGTCGAAGGCGTGTCGCTCGACGCCAGCGACACGCCGCTGGTTCAGTAAGCCGGACCCGCGCTAATACTCGTGTAGCCGAGCGGCAACGCCCAGGCGGCCGCGCCGCTCGGCGATAATCGCGCCGCCAGAACTCATTCCATTCCCGCCGGAAGACGTTTCGTCGCTTTTTGCGCCGAGCCTCCGTCACGCCGCCTAACATCGGCTGCGTGACACACTTTCTCGAGGCTGAAAGCATGACGAACACTCTCCGCAGATCCGCTGTGGTCCTGGTTTCGGCGTTGACCGGCTTTCTCGTGCTTGCGCTGTCCGCATGGGCCGACGCGCCGGTGTTCCGTGGCGATCCCTCCCATTCGGGAATCTACGCGACCGACAGGGTGCCGGCGCTCGACCGGCTGGTCTGGAAATTCAAGACCGGCGCCAAGGTGCTGTCGTCACCCGCCGTCGGCGGCGGCACGGTCTACGTCGGCAGCGCAGATCGCGTCGTCTATGCGCTGAACGCGGCGGACGGCGGCGTGCGCTGGCAATACAAGACGCGCGGCGCGGTCAATTCGTCACCCGCAGTCTCTGCGGACATGGTTTATGTGATGAGCGCCGACGGCAACCTGTACGCGCTCGGCACAAGCGACGGCAAGCTCAGATGGCAAATTCGCTACGCGCAGGCGAGCGCCGATTCACCGCGCCCGGCATCCACGGAGCCTCGCCGCAACCGAATTGATGCCCGATCCTTTCGACGTCTTCCTGTCCTCGCCGACCGTCGTCGCCGGCACCGTCTATTTCGGCAGCGGCGACCACCATGTATACGCTCTGGACGCGGCCTCCGGCGACGCTGCGCTGGAAGTTCGAGACCGGCGACGTCGTGCACGCCTCGCCGGCGGTCGCCGATGGCGTCGTCTATATCGGAAGCTGGGACCGCAATCTGTATGCGCTGAATGCCGCAACCGGTGCGCTGATATGGAAGTTCCAGACCGGCGAGGACAGGGAAATCTTCAACCAGGTCGGCATCGCGAGCTCCGCCGCGGTTGCCGCCGGCACGGTTTTCTTCGGCTGTCGCGATGGGCACTTCTATGCGGTGGACGCAAAGACCGGCGCTCGCAAATGGGTGCACGACAACAGGAAAGGATGGGTCATCGCGTCGCCGGCGGTCGAACGCGGCGTCGTCTATTTCCCGACCTCGGACGGCGAACGCTTCAAGGCGCTCGACGCCGCGACCGGCGCCACGATCTACGACATCTCGAACAAGGCCGTCTCGTTTTCGTCACCCGCGATCGCGCAAGGCACGGTGTTCTACGGCTCGTCCGACGGCTGGCTGCACGCGGTCGACGCCTCGACCGGCCGGATGAAAGCCGAATTCCAGACCGATGGATCGAAGGCCAACGCCGCCAGGTACATCGATCGCGACGGCCGCATCGACAACGCCGCGCTCTATCCGGATTTCACGCTCGATGGCATGATTATCGGACTCGACCGCATGTTTTCGCTCGGCTCTGTGCTTTCATCGCCGGTCGTGGTCGACGGAGTCGTCTATTTCGGAAGCACCGATGGAAACGTCTACGCGATCCGATAGGCCCGCGTACGAAGGGAGCTGACATGGCCAGCGTGATGAAGGAAAGCGGCGCCTGGGAAGACGCGGAGCCGGGTGTGCGGCGCAGAATCCTCCAGGCGCAAGGCGGGCTGATGCTGATGGAAGTGCAATTCGCCGCAGGCGCCGCCGGATACGTGCACAACCACGTGCACGAGCAGATCAGCTATTGCACGGCAGGGCGCTTCGAGTACTCGCTGGACGGGCGCCTCCACGTCCTCGCGAAGGGCGATTCCATCTATGTTCCGAGCAATGCCCGTCACGGTGCAAAGGCGCTGGAGGCGGGCACACTGATCGATGTGTTCACTCCAGTGCGCGAGGACTTGCTGCGCCGTTAGCGCTCGAGCAGCTGGACTCGCGTGGCGCGCAATGCCGTGCTGGCTCGGGCGATAATATACAATCTGCCGATGCCTGATGATTCCAGCCCGGACGGGCTCCGCCACCGACACCTTCCCGTGGGCAGTCTGCTGACCGGCCTGGTCGCGATAGTCGCCAGCGCCTGGGTCAATTGCTCGTTCGCCCAGGGGCCGCCCTCTGCCGTCGTCGGTCCCGACGGCTATCTGAGCTTGCCGCAGAAAATCAGCATCCAGGCGCTGGAAGGCTTGAAAGGGACTGCGGTCGACCCATCGGCCGATGCCTCCTTCGCGTTCGATATCGACGTTCGGGGCAACATACTGATCATCAGGCTCGCCGGTGCCGAGATCGCGAGGGGGTTCCTGTCCGAAAGCGACGGCACACGCGAAACCTGCTACGGATTCGAACGCGATGACGGCCGCCTGAAGGAGAGCTATTCGTTGTGCCAGGCCCGTGTCGATCTGGTGCTTACTGCGCGACCGAAAGCGAAGGATGGCTATTTCGCGTCGCTCAAGGCCGGGGCGCTCTATTTCAAGTTCACGCTTCTGGACCGCAACTATGGCGGCAACGAATCGGTCTATTCGGCGGCAATGCTGAAGCCGCGAAAATAGCGCGTCGTCCCGATGTCAAACGTCGCGTCATTCCAGTGGTTGCCGCGAAAAGCCTCGTCGGTGACCGTGAAATTCCGCCAGGCGAAGTTGCCGTTCTGAGACAGATAGTGACAGACGCCGCATTCGGCGACCGTCTTGGGCCGCGGTTTGCCGCCCCACGCCGGATCGAGCAGCGCGATGTGGAGTCCTGAGATATACGGCGTGCCCGTGATGCGCAACGGCGTCTCGCCCGGCCGCAAAGAGTGCATGATGGCGACTGAATGCTCGTTCTGCGACTTGTCGGCCGCGTGCGCGACCAGGTAGTCGTGAATGTGCTGTTGCGTCGCGGCGTCGAGCTGCGCCGAATCGCCGAAGTGATCCTGCAACGAGCCCATGATCTTGGTCCAGGATCGCGCCGGCAGCAGTTCGGGCGGATAAACCATGTGGCAGCTGCCGCATTCCTTCACATAGCCGGTATCGGTGATCGGCGCTAAGGTTGTCCGTGCCGGTGACCCATATCGGTTGACTGACGGCCGACAGGGCGAGCAGCGCGACCGCCCATTTGGTTTTGCGATTCATCTTGATCCTCCTCTCACGTTAGCGACCTCGAATCATCACCAGGACGTCCCCTTTTTCCTGCGGGGTGCATTCGCGTCCCAGCGTCCACTTGCAGTTGCGCAGCAGCCACTTTTCGATATCCGCCCGGTTCGACAGGCGCTTGGGATTGACCGATGGGGCCATGGGCTCGATCACCTTGCCGGTCGTCGCATGCTTGCCGGATCGGCGCAGATCGGTGCTGTGGCACAGGCTGCAGCGCCTCACCTCGCCCGATTTCGGATCGGTCACCGGGTGATCCCAGAATCGCTCTCCCGCCTGAGCGGAAAAGTTGCCCGCCCCTTGCGCGGCGAAATCCTTCAGCAAGTCGTCCACCGGATCCGCCGCAGCATTCGGCGCCGCGGCGCTCGCCAGCAACATCCATAACGCGATCCGGCCGACGAAGCCCGTTCGACTCATGCGCCCTCTTTCCGGGCATTGCCCGACGTCTTGCCGATGTGAATGGCGCCCGGCTCGAACGTGCCCAGCTCCGCATCCAGATGGCAACCGCCGCAATCGACTTTTTTGACGCGCTGCCAATCGGCATCGGTGACTTCGGCGTGCCGGCGCTTCCAGTACGAGATCTCGGTGATGCGCAGCGGCGTGCTGCCCGCGGGCGTTCGCGATGCGATCTTCCAGGCCGCCGGCGTCTCGGCGTGCTCGGCCGAGTGCGCGCCGGCGAAGGAAGACAATGACGCGACGACCTTGGCATCGAGCGCGAGATCCTCTCCGAAGTGGTCCTGCTCTGCGAGCATCGCCTGCCACGAGCGTGCCGGCAGCAGCGACGGGTGAAAGTCGAGGTGACAGCTTCCACATTCGTGCTGCCATTGTGGGTCCATGGCGCAGCGCCGGACCCGCGAACGGAAGATAAGGAGCGTCACCGCTGGCCTTGAAATAGCCGCGAAAATACCAGGCGGCGAAACCCGCGAGCACCACCAGCAGCGCGATCGCCGCATTGCTGGCGAGCGAGACCGACGCTTCGCCTGGCTGCGCGCGTTTGCGGCCGCGAATCATCGCCGCGGGGAGATTTTCCCGGTCGGAAAAACTGCTCACGACGACGCCGAGAATATGGAGCGCGACGACTGCCAGCATCGTCCAGGCGAGGACCTCGTGTGCTGTCGCGCAGCGCATCACCCTGCGCGAAAGTCAGCAAGCCCTGCAACGGTCCCTGCTGCTTCTCGCCGCCGAGCGCCGCGACGCCGCTCAGCACCGACAGCGCCCCGAGCGTCAGCAGTATGAAGATCGACCAGCTTCCGGCAGGATTGTGTCCGACGAAATGGGCCTGGCGACGACGAAGAAGGTCGCGCAGATAGCGAAGCGCGGCGAACGGCCCGAAGGCGAAGCTCGCAAAGCGCGCCCACCGCGTTCCCACGAAGCCCCAGATCACGCGAAACGCAATCAGCGCGCCGATCAGATATCCGCAAAAGACGTGGAAATCGAGATAGCGCGCATCGTCCTGCGTCAGCCATTCGACGAGGAACGCCGTGGCAAGGAGCCAGTGGAATATCCGCGTGGGCAGGTCCCAGACTACGACCCGTTCACCTTGCATCGCGATGTCCGCTTCGTTCAGGGCAACAAAAAACCCGCTGCCACCCACGGTGGCGCGGGCCTAAGGGGCGACTTCCTGCGCCCCGAGATCAAACGTGTTCGATTACGCCTGCTTGCCGAACCAGCGTCGAAAAGACCTTCGGGCGGGCCGTCTCAACAACGAGCCGGCCCGAAGGGAGGAGAGACGCTTTATGCCGTTGCGAATAATCGCCTAGAAGTTGTACTCGAAGCCGAAGTTCCAGCTGCTCGACTTGACTGATGTCGGCGGCGTGCCCGTCGAGCCGCTTGGATAATATATCGCGTTTTCCTGCGGGAAATTATAGGACAAGTGCACGCTGAAATTCATCGCCGGCGACCACAGCAGCGTAATATTCGACCCGTCCGTCTTGCCGAAGTCGGTCGTCTGACCGCTGGGGCTCGTGTACTCGTACTTGAAGTCCTTGTAATACGACGCGTAGAAGCCGTAGGTGCGCAGGTAGTAGTAGCGCAGATACACGCCGACAAGATCGCGCTTGGCGCTCGCGCCGCTCCGGTAGTCCTGCTTGGTGCCGTTGCCCTGGATCATCGCGACCCAGCTATGCGGCCCGCGGTCGGCCGCCGTATGCTCGATCCGCCAGCTGTACGTATCGAAGTTGTCGACCACCTCGACCGGCGCCCCCGCTACCGAACGACCGCCGAGCGTGTTGGTGAACGACAGCGTCGAGTCGGTCACACCGGCAGGACAGGTCGTCGGGCAGATGAAGCTGGACTTGGTCGGCGTCAGGATCGACGCGTTGTCGTTGCCATGGCTGTATTCGACCGCCAGCCACAGGTCGTTCTCGGTCTGACGGAGCGCGTTCCACGCGAACGCGTAGTACTGCTGCCAGCCGTTCGAGAAGCTGTTGTTGGTGACGCCGCTTTGCGCCGCGAACTGCACCCAGAACTGGTCGTTGAAGAACCCATGCAGGCTCAACGTGCTCATCGTCGCTGCCTTGCCGACGCCGCCCTGGCCGAGGGAGAAGAAGCGCGGGACGCCCAGCGGGAACACGAACTCCGACACGACGTCGCCGGGCTCGTTGCCGATCGACATGCCGATGAAGCTGTTCTCGTTGATCGTGCGCGAGGTGGCCAGCCGGAACTCGTCAAAGGCGAAGGTGTTCTCGTTCGTTGGGCCGGTATTGCCGACCGTCACCGAATTGAGCGAGTTGTTGGCGAGGTAGCCGATCTCCGTCCACAAGCCGAGCCAGTCGGTGATCGGACCGGTAAAGAACATCGACATCCGCGCGGCCGGGGTGGACGTGACGTCGCTCTTGACGCCATTGACTTTGGACTGCTGCGCCAGCTCCGAGACAAACCGCGCCGAGAAGAAGTCCATCATGTTGACCGACAGGTAGTCGCCGCCGTATTGCGGCTCGCCCTCGATCGTCTGACCGTCACCGCGGATCCTTTCGCGGATGGTCGGCGTGAAATAACCGCGCATCTGGAAGATCCGCGCTGTCCGCGTGAAATTCGGCACGTTGTCCTGGCCGATATGGCAGGTCGTGCAGACCATGCCGGTTTGCCGCGCAAAGGCCGGCACCGCCTGCGACTCGGTCGCCAAGAATGGCAGCGCGCACACGAGTGCGGCTGCCGCGAGCTTGACTCCGTTCTTAAGAAACTGCTTCATGAATCTCCTCCGGGAGCGGGTGTGTTGAGAGGCCGAGTGAGTCAGTCGCTATTTCTGCAGGTCGGTTTTCAGGAACACCACGAGCTCGTCGACGTTCGGAACCATCTCGGCGCCGAACCCCGGCATGTTCGCGAACGGGCTGTCGTGGTACAGGCGCTGACGTCCTATGCGTCCCTTGCGGATGATGTTGACCAGCACGACATTCGGTGCGTTGAGGACCAATGGGTTGCCCTTGAGCGCCGGAGCCATCTTGGGCATGGTGTTCGACGTACCTTCGCCGTTGCCGCCATGGCAGCCGCCGCAGCGCAATCGGAAAAGGTTACGCACGTTCTGGTGCTCGCCGGTGACCGGGGCGTTCGGATAAATCGCCTGGTCTGCCAGAACGGGCTCGCTGACTGCCCAAAACCCCGCAACCATCGGTACTGCAAGCAACGCCAACTTGATCTTCACTTGTATCCTCCTTTGGGCAATGCGTGCACTGCGTCGTAACGATTTTCCTTCCCGACCTTGCGATTCAGCGGCCCGCGATCGCCGATATCTCGATCAGCGCACCGCGCGGCAACTTGCTGACTTCCACGACGCTGCGCGCCGGCAACGATTGGCGGAAGTACGACTGGTAGGCACGATCCGCCGCAGCCAGATTGGTGAGGGTGCTGAGATAGATCGTGACCGACACGATATTCGCCATCGTCAAATGATTGCTTTCCAGAATGGCGCGAATGTTGTCCATGGCGCGCTGTGTCTGCACGTCGATCGACGCGTCCTCGAATGCTCCGGTCCGAGGGTCGTTCCCGATCTGCCCCGAAATGAACAGCAGGTCGCCATAGCGCGATGCCTGCGTATAACCGCCGGGCCCCGCCACGGAGGTCTGCGCGACGGGCGCGCCTTGCGCTGCGGGCGCCGCTTGCGCCACGGTTGCCGGACGCTCGCGAGCCCCGCCGGGCGTGTCGCCACGGCTTGCAACCTGTGCGGGAGGCGGGCCGCCGGCGGCAGGAGGTAGCGGCGCGGCGTTCGCAGCGGGCACCGCCGGCGGTGGCGCCCGCTTGGCGGCGAGGCTCTCGGGCGTATCCCCTGGCACATTCTTGTAGAGCAGCGGCCGATCGCCGATTTTCGCGTCCATCATGTTGGAACAACCGGCGACGAAGCTGGAGCAAACGGCCAGAAGCGTCAGAGCTGCCGGATACGAAGTCTCCGCACCGGCGCGCCTCATGGCGCAAAACAAAGCACGACTCAACTTTCATTCCTTCCTGCGGCGCTCGTCTCGTATTCACGTGTCGAATGCCAACAATTCCGTGTCCAGGGCAATGTCATCGCGTTCAGGCTAACGTCAGTTTCAAAAGTACAGGGACCGCGCCGGGCGCGTCAACGCGTTTCACCTTTCCGACATGTTCCGCCGTTGCACCTGTACACAAAAGACAACACTGTTATTTCTTATTGCGGTGCAATAAATCATCCCTTTAAAATTGGCGCTATGCGACGGAGCCGATTTTCCATTCCGCCGGACGCGGTGCAGCATCGATTGCGGCGGCCGGAAACCTCGAGTCCCAGCCGTTCTTGACCGGCGGAGCACTGACCGTTATCTCCAGGTGCAATGCCACCGATCGCGTTCGCCGGATCGGGTCAAATGAGACCGACGTTTGGTCGCAAACCGGACCGTCCAAGTGGGCGAGCCCGAGGTTTTGACGCGTATAATTTTGTCGCCTGAGGATGAGTTCTGGTTTCGTGTAGCCCTAGCCGAAGGAGAAAGAACATGGATGAGCAAGGGAAGCTGACGCGCCGTTCGATCCTGCGGGGCGCGGCGCTGCTGGCGGGCGGTACGCTGGCGGCCGGTGTGATTCAGGTCAAACCGGCGTATGCGCAGAAGGCAGGCAAGGAAGCGGTGAAATATCAGGATTCGCCGAAGGATGGGCAGAAATGCAGCGACTGCCTGTATTTTCAGGCGCCGGGCAGTTGCGCCGTGGTCGACGGGAAGATCAGCCCGGACGGCTGGTGCTCGCTGTACAACAAGAAGAAATAACTGTCGACGGGCCGCGCGGCTGCGGCCCCGTCGCCAGCATTCGCTGAGCCGGGACGCGACAGAGGTCGTCGCGACGCCGTCGCGCCGACGCTTCAGGCCGCCGCCACGACGAGCCCCGGAAACATCTGCGCGAGCAAGCGCTCGCCGCCTTCCAGCACGTAATAACGCAACGCTTCCGCCGCCGGTGAGAGCAGCTTCGCGCGCACGTGCACGACCTGCCAGCGGCGCACGAGCGGAAGTCCATCGACGTCGAGCACCTTGAGCAGCCCTGTCTGGACTTCGAGCCCGGTCGTGTGCAGCGACAGGAATGAAACGCCCATGTTGGCGATCACCGCCTGCTTGATCGTCTCGTTGCTTGCCACGACCATGATCGACGCCGGCTTGATGCGCGCCTCGGCAAAGTAGCGCTCCATCGCCGCGCGTGTGCCCGAGCCGGGCTCGCGCACGATGAACGGCTCGCGGTCGAGCAGCGCCGGCGGAATGTGCGGCAGCGCGGCGAGCGGGTGTTCCGGCGCCGCGATCACGCCCAGAGGATGCGCAGCGAACGGCTCGACGCGCAGGTCGAGCTCGCGCGGGGGCGTTCCCATCACCGCCAGATCCAAGTCGCCGCGCGCAAGGAGTTCCGAGAGCGCCTGCCGGTTACCGACCTCCAGCTTCAGGTCGAGGCCCGGATGCTCGCGCAGGAATCCGGCGAGCAGGCGCGGCATGAAGTATTTCGCGGTCGACAGCACCCCGACGACAAGCCGGCCCGTCTGCACGCCTCTGAGCCGCGCGATCGTGTCTTCCGCGTCCTTCAGGTTGGTGAGCAGGCGTCGCGCGTGCACAAGGAAATACTCGCCCGCCGTCGTCAGCGAAATGCGCCGTCCGGCGCGCTCGAACAGCGGCACTTCGAGCGTCGCTTCCAGACCGGCGATCTGCATCGACACTGCCGGCGGCGACAGGTGCAGTTCCTCCGCCGCCCGGGCGAAGCTCATGTGGCGGGCGACCGTCGCGAACACTTGGAGTTCGCGGAAAGAGAGGCGAAGCATAAGCTTTACCTTAACCTAGTGCTCACTAATTTTTACTTTACCTTAATTCTAGGCCCCATACAGTCATATCATCCGATGGCGATTGATAGCGCACCATAAAGTCTAGCCGTTATTAGGCGATGGCGGGTGGAGATTTGTCGCCAGCGACCCTGACGCGGGGCGGTGCGGCGAGGGTGTAGCGCCGTCGATAAGGCGGAGCGGAATCGAACGCGCAGCAGGCAATCCGGTCGGAATGCCGAGTGTGATAATAGGACGGTAACGTGGCCATGCAACTCTACAGCGAATCGTTTTCACCCGGACTGCGCTCTACCGAATGGCAGCGCAGGATCGAGGAAATAGCCGGCATGGACGCGGAGGTCGTCGCGCCGGGCGAGTCGAGCTTCAGGTCCAGCATCAGGCAACGCAACCTTGGCCCACTGACGATCCTCGAGCTCGATGTGGAGCCATATCAGGTGCGCCTCGCCCAGAAACTCGGCTCCGCGCCTCGGGAGAGCCTCATTCTCTGGCTTAGCATCGACGGCACCGGATGGGTGGAGCAAGGTGGCGTGACCACCAAGCTCGATCCGACGATTCTTTGCGTCTATGGCGCCAACCGTCCGCGTACCTTCGCCTTTACCACGCCTACGCGCGGTGTCGCCGTGCTCCTGCCGCTCAATGCGGTTCGTCAAGCGCTGCAGGGTTGGGAACTCGCGTTGCCGCTCAACATCGACTGCACCCGCGGTGCGGGCGCGGTGCTCGCCGACGTCGTCCGTTCTGTCGCGCGACATGCAGACAACCTGGACGAGGACACCGGCTCCGGTCTGTCCAATGTTCTGGTCGGCTTGCTCGCTTCGATCGTGAGCTTGCTGCCGGACTCGCTCCGCATGATGCCATCGCGTCTCGAGCTGTTCCACAAAGCGCGCATCAAGCGTTTCGTGCGCGAGCATCTGCGCGACCCGGGCCTCGATGTCGACATGGTGAGTCGGGCAGTGGGTTTGTCGACGCGCTACATCCACAAGCTATTCTCGAGCGAGCCCGAGCCATTGATGAAATGGGTGTGGGCCGAGCGGATCGAGGGCGCGTGCAAAGAGATCGAGCAGACGGCATTACGGCGCAAGGCCATCAGCCAGATCGGCTTTTCATGGGGCTTCAGCGGCCCCGCGCATTTCAGCCGATCGTTCCGGAACCGTTATGGCGTTTCGCCGGTCGAATATCGCTCGCGCGCCGGGGTTCGATCGAAAGCGTCGCCTGACGTGGAGTGAAGCTGGCGAGCCCGAGGTTTTGACGCGTATAATTTTGTCGCCTGAGGACGAGTTCTTGTTTCGTGTAGCCCTAGCCGAAGGAGAAAGAACATGGATGAGCAAGCGAAGCTGTCGCGCCGTTCGATCCTGCGGGGCGCGGCGCTGCTGGCAGGCGGTACGCTGGCGGCCGGCGTGATTCAGGTGAAACCGGCGTATGCGCAGAAGGCAGGCAAGGAAGCGGTGAAGTATCAGGATTCGCCGAAGGACGGGCAGAAGTGCAGCGACTGCCTGTATTTTCAGGCGCCGGGCAGTTGCGCCGTGGTCGACGGGGCGATCAGCCCGAACGGCTGGTGCTCGCTGTACAACAAGAAGAAATAACGGCCGACCGGCTGCATCACTGCGGCCGGTCGTAAGAGTGCTGGCCGATCGTCGACTTCGGAAATGTCCACCACGGTGCGAAGTCGATCGGGCACGACTTGATCAACGGGCTCATTCCGCAGCGCGAGGATCTGCCCCCAGCGATAGCGCTCGACCGCAGCCTTCCGCGCTGAGTCTGCGGCTTGCTTCACATCGCTCGGCCTGGCAAGGCGCTTGCGCCCGCGACATCGCGTAGGACGTTCGTCTTACGACTCAGGTGACGTAGCCCGCGAGTTAGCTGACGATATCCTGACTCCAATTGCTTTTCGAGTTGACGGCCCGAACGCTGGCGGAATATAAATGTTTGAGGCACGGCGGACGCAAGATAGCCAACGCATCCACAGAGGTGGCTGCGGCAATTCGGTCGCCGCTTTTACGCGAAAGCAAAAGCGGATTCCGACATACGAGACGGTGCCAACGGAAGGGATCAACAGAGGAAAGGGGACGTAGCGAGGAGAAGTAATAATGGTTGAAATCGAACGTGATGCCCGGTTTGCACGCTCACCCGAATTCGCGAAGCGTCGACTGTTGAGAATTGGCATCGCAAGCACGCTCGCCGGCGGCATGCTGGTAGGCGTCTCCGCGGCAGATGCACGCATTACCCATATCCAGGTCCTCACGCGCGCGACGGCATTCGGCGGCTACTCGTTCCCGGGCGTCGGTCAGTACGAAGCGATCACCGGCATCGCCAGCGGCGAAGTCGATCCGAACGATCCGCAAGAATGCGCTGATCACCGACATCCAGCTCGCGCCGCGGAACGCGAACGGCAACGTCGGCTACCAGCACAATTTCTACATCCTGAAGCCGCATCGACCTGAGCAAGGGCAATCACAAGATGATGTACGAGCCGCCGAACCGCGGCGGCAAGACCTACCAGACGCTGAACCGCACGCCCGACCGGCACCAACGATCCGGCGGCCCTCACCGACCGCCGCCGCGCTTGCGAACTCGTTCCTGTGGACGCGCGGCTACACGACGGTGTGGAGCGGCTGGGAAAACAACCTCGGCGCCGCTCAGCGGCCTGACGGCGACGGCGCGCGCTTGCCGGTTGCGCACGATCCCAACGGCACGACGCTCACCGGACCGGGCTACGAATACATCGTCAGTCCCGGCGCGCACCTATCACGCTCGCCTATCCGGCCGCTTCGGCAGCCAGGACCGGCGAGCGCGACGCTGACGCATCGCGTCCACCTCGACGACGCGCCGGAGGTCGTTCCGGCAGCGGCTGGGCCTACACCGATGCGACCAATACGGCGATCAAGCTGACGAGCGGGCAATTTCGTCGCCAACGACATCTACGAGTTCACCTACATCGCCAAGGATCCGACCGTCAACGGCCTGGGACTTCGCGGCGATTCGCGACTTCAACTCGTTCCTGCGCTATGCGACGGCCGACGATTTCGGCACGCGCCAATCCGCTCGCCGGCGACGTCACCCGCATCTACACCGAAACCTCGTCGCAGCCGGGGCGCACGCTCAACGACTTCACCCATCTCGGCTTCAATGAGGACGAAAACCACAGGAAGGTTTTCGACGGCATGATGCAGTGGATCGCCGCCGGCGACGGCCTCAACATGAACTATCGCTGGTCGCAGACCAAGCGCACCAAGCGCAACCGCCAGGAGGAGCTCTATCTCGAAGGCCTGTTCCCGTTCGCCAACGTGCCGACCTTCGATCCGATCTCGGGCACAGACCGACTGCCGCTACAAGAGATGCGACAGCGACCCACACCTGCCCGCTGGCCATGGAGTTCTATTCGGCCAACGAGTACTGGGTGAAGGCCGGCTCGCTGATGAGCACCGACCCGACGGGGACGATTCGACCTGCCGGATCACCCGAAGCGCGCGGCTGTATCTGCTTGTCGAGCAAGCAGCACGGCGGCGCCGGCAATCCCGACGTCGAAGGGTCTGTGCCAGCAGTTCCTCAATCCGCTCGACTCCGCGCAGGTGCAGCGGGCGCTCTGGGAAGACCTCGACCAGTGGTCGACGCAAGGGCGTCGCACCGCCGCCCTCGCGGGTTCCGCGGCTCGACGACGGCACGCTGGTGCCGCCGCTGCCGCAGTGGGAGATGGGCTTTACGTCGGCATTCCGGGCGTCACCTACACCGGCCTGAAGACGACGCGCTACCGGTTCAACTACGGACCGAATTTCTACGAGACCGTCATCCCGACGATCAATCCGCCGGTCGATCACGCCGCCTTACGAGGACAATCCGGCCAACGGACCGATCTATCCGAGCTACGTGCCGAAGACCGACAGCGACGGCAACGACATCGCCGGCATCCGTCTGCCGGAACTGACGGTGCCGCTGGCGACCTACACCGGCTGGGGACTGCGCTCGGGCGTGTGGGCGAACGACGGCTGCGAGGCCTCGGGACAGTACATCCCGTTCCCGGCGACCAGGGCGGACCGCATGGCCGCGGGCGATCCGCGGCCGTCGGTGGAGGAGCGCTATCCGTCCTACGCGATGTATCGCAGCGCAGGTGATCAAGGCGGTCGACGATCTGGTGAAGGACCGCTTCATGCTGTGCGAGGACACCGAGGCGGTATACGCGCGGCTGCTGCAGGCCGGGCTGGACGCCGGCGTGCCGGCACCGCATGGAAACCCGATGCCGCAAGATCAGGTGCCTTCGTGTAAGTCGAAGGGATAGAGGGTTAAGCTCCACAAGAGACGGTCTATTTTTTCCTCCGGGGCGGCGGGCGTCATGCTCGCCGCCCATTTTTTTGCCGAGCGGCGCCGCCGAATCGACGCTTTCCTTATCGCAGATGATGCATGTCCTGGCCGAGCATTTCCGGCGTGATCAAGGTGACGCCGCGGTCGGTGACGAAAAAACGCTGGCGATCCTGCGCCGGATCGACGCCGGCCTCGAGACCCGCGGGCAGTACGCAATACCTGTCGACGACGCACGTTCCTGAGCGTGACGTTGCGATGCACCTCGACATCGGGCAGGACCACCGAATCCTCGATCGTGCAGTAGCTGTGCACATGGACATTGGAGAACAGCAGCGAGCGCCGAACCGATGATCCGCTGACGATGCAGCCGCCGGATACCAGCGAGTCGAGCGCCACGCCGGTCGGTCGCGGACTTCGAACACGAACTTGGCCGGCGGCAGCTGCTCCTGATAGCTCCAGATCGGCCAGTCTTCGTCGTACAGATTCAGATCCGGCGTGACGTGCGTCAGATCGAGGTTGGCTTCCCAGTACGCGTCGATCGTGCCGACGTCGCGCCAATACGGGCGGCCCTCGACCATGTTGACGCACGAGTCGGCAAAGCGATGCCCGAAGACGCGATATCCGCGCGCGACCAGGTAGGGAATCACGTCCTTCCGAAGTCGTGGCCGATCGGGGTCGTCGGCGTCGCGGATCAGCTGCTCGTACAGAAACGACGCGTTGAAGACGTAGATCCCCATGCTGGCCAGCGCGATGTCCGTATGTCCGGGCGCCGGTTTCGGCTGCGCCGGCTTTTCCTCGAAGCCGACGACGCGGGATTCGTCGTCGAGCGCCATCACGCCGTACTCGCTGCGCGTCTGTTGATCGGCACCTCGACGCAGCCGATCGATCATGTCGGCCGGCGGCCGACGTGCTCGGCGAGCATCCGCGCGTAGTCCATCTTGTAGACGTGGTCGCCGGCGAGGATCAGCACGTACTCCGGCGCGTGGCGGCGCAGGATGTCGAGGTTCTGGTAGACCGCGTCGGCCGTGCCTTTGTACCAGTCCGACGGTGACGCGCTGCTGCGCGGGCAGCAGCTCGACAAACTCGCCGAATCGCCCGTCGAGGAAGCTCCATCCGCGCTGCACGTGCCGGATCAGGCTCTGCGCCTTGTACTGGGTGCAGATGCCGATGCGGCGGATGCCCGAGTTGACGCAGTTGGACAGCGAAAAATCGATGATGCGAAATTTGCCGCCGAACGGCACGGCGGGCTTCGCCCGCCAGTCGGTCAGCGGCCCGAGGCGGCTGCCGCGGCCTCCCGCGAGCACGATCGCGAGCGCGTCGCGTGCGAGCTGCGTCATCAGCAAGCCTTGCGGGTCCCGCTTGGCGGGGCCGTAACCGATCTGCGCGGATTCCTGCTCGATGATCATCGCTGACACTCGATGTTTCGCCGCCTTCGATCCCTTATCGTATCCCGTTTACGCGGCCGCCGGATTTTCGTTTTCGCGCCTCGTCGGTATTGCAAAAAATACAAGCATTCGGCGTCGCCCGGAGACCGATTGCTGATCTGTTATATTCGAACGGGTTCGGCACCGACTTAAGGTCGAGCGGGCGTTTCCCGTGTGGACGCGCCCAGCGATCGAATCAGCTCGACGTTGCCCTTGGCTCCGCTTCGCATACTCTACGCAACGCCTGAATGCGCGCCGCTGGTCAAGACCGGCGGGCTCGGCGACGTCGCGCGGCGCGCTCCCGATCGCGCTTCGTCGGATCGGGCTCGACGCCCGCGTGCTGCTGCCCGGATACCGGCCGGTGCTCGCGGCGCTGCCCGGCGCGCGCAGCGCGGCACGCATCGAAAGCTTCGCGCGCGCTTCCCGAAGCGCGCCTGCTCGAGGCCGAGTTGCCCCAGCGGCGTTCCGGCGTGGATCATCGATTGCCCGGCGCTCTACGATCGCGACGGCGGGCCGTACCAGGACGCGGGCGGCGTCGATTGGCAAGACAATCCGCTGCGCTTCGGCTTGCTGTCGCACGTCGCGGCTCGGCTGGCTTCGGCGCAGAGTCCCGTCGCGTGGCGCGCGCAGGTCGTTCACGCGAACGACTGGCAGACCGGACTTGCGCCGGCGTACGCCGCGCTTGCCCTCGGCGCGCGCAACACCAAGCGTCATCACGATCCACAATCTCGCGTTCCAGGGCAGTTTCGCGCCGCATGGGTCGCCGAGCTCGGATTGCCCGCGACCAGCTTCGCCGTCGACGGCGTCGAATACTACGGCCGCCTTTCGTTTCTCAAGGCCGGACTCTTCTTCGCCAACGCCATCACGACGGTCAGCCCGACCTATGCGCAGGAGATCCAGACCGAGGCGATGGGCATGGGCTTGCACGGTCTGCTCGCGCACGCGCGCGACAGCGCTCACCGGGATCCTGAACGGGATCGACACGACGGTCTGGGATCCGGCGAGCGACGCATCGATCCCCGAGCGATACGACGCCGACGACGCTGGAGCGCAAGGCCGCCAACAAGAGAGCGTTGCAGATTCGCTTCGGCCTCGACCCGCTTGACGACGTTCCGCTGCTGGGCGCGGTGACGCGGCTGACCGCGCAGAAGGGCATCGATCTGTCTGCTCGATATCGTGGACGCGTTCTGGCGCTGCCCGCCCAGATCGTCATCGTCGCGACGGGCGACACGGGCCTGGAGACGGCAGCTGCGCGCCCTCGCGGCCGCGCGCCCGCGGCGCCGTGGCGAGCTTCATCGGCTTCGACGAGGCGCTCGCGCATCTCATCGAGGCGGGCGCCGATGCGTTCGTCATGCCGTCGCGCTTCGAGCCGTGCGGACTGAACCAGATGTACAGCCAGCGCTACGGCACGCCGCCGATCGTCCACGCGACCGGCGGGCTGGTCGATTCGGTCGTCGATTGCACGCCGCATACACTCGCCGCCGGCACGGCGACGGGGTTCAAGTTTTTTGCGCCGAATCCCGAGGCGCTCGGGAGCGCGATCGGACGCTGCGTTGCCGCCTATCGCGATCCTCCGATCTGGCGTGCGCTGCAGCGAAACGGCATGGGGCGCGACTTCGGTTGGGGCGTGGCCGCGCGACAATACGCCGCAGTTTATGAACGAACCCTTTGCCCCTAGCTACCTTGTGGAGCCGTAGGCCGGTCGCTTATTTCTTTGCGCCGGCTGCCTTGTCGCTCGGTACTCCTGGATCAACTGCGGCAATTCCCCCCTCGCTCGATTTTTGAAGCGTTGCTCCTTCCTTTGCTTTCCCGGCTTCCCTGAGGTTATTGCTTCTCGACTCGTTGAATGTCCTGCACTCTTGCTGCTTCTGCGCACTCTGTTGCTGACGTTTGGCCGCCGGCTGGTTGACGCTCACTTCGCAAGTGTCGACGCCTTGAAGCGCCTGCTCGCGAGCGGTCTGTTCCTTCGTCGGTTTGCCCGCCAGCGCTGACAGGGAGAAGACGGTGAATAGTGCGAGTAAAAGGTATCTCATTGGGATCTCCGTTGAAAACTCCTTATCCGTCTTTGACGCACGCAGCGAGAAGGGTCGCGTCTCTTCGCTCATCGGAGCGGCTGGCGCTCCACCGTCTCTATATGACGAGCGGCGTCACCGGCATGCCTCACTAGGTGTAGTGATGCTGCCTGCCGCACGAACTCGCAAGGGGCGTGCCAGAGTCAAAGACGAGGCGACGCGGGAAGGGGTTGCTTTGTGCGCAACGCTTGCTGTGCCTTCAAAGCACGGTCGAGCAGTCGGGGCGTTTCCATGCGCTCTGCCCACTCGGCGAACGCGCTCGTGGGGCCCCGCCAGCGCAGTTCGCCTGCATTGCGGAACAGTTTTGCATCGGTCCTCAGCGTCGCAAGATCCTTGAACAAAAGCGCCTGGCCGCGGCGGTTGCCGAGCAACGTCGGTGGAAAGTTTTCGATCGCGCCGTAGCGGTTCAACAGCTGCGCCGCGGTAACTCGGCCGATGCCAGGGAGTCCCGGATATCCGTCCGCCGCATCGCCGACCAGCGCGAGAAAATCAGGAATCAAACCGGGCGTCACGCCGAACTTCTGGCGAACACCCTCGGCATCGAGGATTTTCTTCGCCCGGCGATCGATTTGGACGACTCGATCTTCGACGACGCACTGGGCCAGATCCTTGTCGACAGTCCAGATGCACACTTTCTCGACGCTCCGATTCCTGGAGGCGATCCGCGCCGCCGACGCCAAGGCATCGTCGGCTTCGAGCTCGACCATCGGCCATACCTCGACACCCATCGCCGCGAGGGCTTGTTCCAATGGATGGAATTGCGCGAACAGCACCGGCTCGATCCCCTCGCTGGTCTTGTAGTCGGGCCAAAGGTCGTTGCGGAACGACTCGATGACGTGATCAGTCGCAACGCCGATGTGCGTGGCGCCCTGCTCGAGCATTTGCAGCACTGTCTGCAGCACGCCGATCACGGCGCCATAGGGCGGTCCTTGCCTTTGTTGAAGCGCCGCAGCCCGTAGAAGTGCCGAAACAGCTCGTAGGTGCCGTCTACGACGTGGACGATCATGCGGCATTATGCCGTGGACGCTCGATTGGCGTCGGCGCAGTGCGCAGTCGTGTGACGCTACGATATCGGCCAGGTTTCGTTGGCATGACGCAGCAGCGCGGGTTCCGCGCGGCAGCGCATCGCGAAGTCGCGCACCGCGGCCGAGCGCCAGGCAGCACGGTACGCGCGCCACGCCTCGTCCAGGCTGTCCCGGCGCAGGTCCGCCGGCGCGAACGGGAGCGCGTTGAGCAGTTTCACCTTGCCGTTCGGGACGATCAGCAGCATCGCCTGGGGGCTTTCGCAGCGCCGTTCGATTTCCGTGACGATGTCCCATGGGTAGATCGACAGCGCCATGGCTGCGGGGCGCGCATCCACGTGCGCGCGCAGCGCTGCCACGGCGCGCGCCCATTCCGCGGCGCTGCAAGCGATATCGTCCCAGCGGTCGGCGGCGCGTCCGAGCCGCATCAGCGGTCCGGTGACGAAGGCGCTGCAGCCGAGTGAAGCGGCGAGGTCGTAGACGCTCTGCATTTCGCCGAGGTTGATGCGCGTCGGCACGAACACGCACTGCGGTGCGAGGCCGCGGGCGACCAGGCGGCGGATGGCGCCAGTCGCCGCGTCGAAGCTTATGCCGGGCCGTACCCGCTCGTGGGTAACGCGGTTCGCGCCGTCCACCGAGATCTGCACGCACTGCACCGCAAGCGCCGCGAGCCGATCTGCGGCTGCGTCGTCGATGCGCGTACCGTCGGTCTCGATCTTGAGCGAGACGCCCGCCGCAGTCAGCCGGTCGAAGATTTCCCAGCAGTGAGGGACGGAGAGCGGCTCACCGCCGCCGAAGGCTACATAGGGAATGCCCGATTGCACGATGCGCTGGGCGAGGTCCAGGGCCTCCTCGCGCTCGAGCTCGTCGGGCCACGCATTGCCCGGCCCCGACGCTTCGCAGCATGCAATGCAGCGCCCGGCGCAGCGATTGGTGAGCTGCCAGGCGATGAACAGGGGCGCCCGATACTCGTCGACCGAGCGGCCCTGCGGCGGCGAATGTGGAATCAGGTGAAGCGGATATACGGCTGCGCCATGACCTGCTCGGAGACGTCCTCGATCTTGGGCGTCTCCCACACCAGCTTCGGCGGCTGGCGTCGCTGGCTGCAGCGTCGGCGCTCACTACATCAACGGACGTCTTGGATTCGCTCATGCTGCCTCCGATGCGCTCATACATGGGTTACTTGCAACATCTGCCAAGCATTCGCCCGGCCGTGAAGCGATTCGTCCTCGATCGCGGCCCGGATCGCGGCCCTGACCGGAGCTCGCCGCCAAGCCTCACGATACGCTCGCCAGGCATCGACGAACGTTTCGCGGCGCAGATCGGCGCAGATCTCCGGAATCGCCGCAGCCACCTTCACCCAACCGTTCGGCAGCACCAGCAGGGTAGCGGGCGGCTGTTCCAGCGCGGCGCGCAATCCGTCCTCGATACTGAAGGGAAGATAGCAGAACTGCATGGCGGGTTCAAGAACTCGCTGCCTGCCGCGCGAGCTCGGTGCGAAACGCGCGGTACTGCTCTTCGCTCGGAGCGAGTTTGCTCCAGGTGCGCGCGGCGGTGCCCACGCGCATCAGCCTGCCGGTGTTGAAACGAAACGCGCCCAGCGATCGCGCCCGCTCGATGACGGCGCTCGCCTCGTGAAGATTGAGCTTCGACGGCGCGAACGTGATCTCCAGCGGCAGCTGCGCGTCGCGGATCGCGCGGCATGCCGCGTGCGCCTTGGCGAGCGACGCCCCGGGCCGCTGCCGCTCGTAGACTGCCTGCGTGTCGCCGTCGAGACTGACCTGGATCGATCGGATAGGCAGCCGCGCCAGGCGCTCGACCAAGCGCGCGTCGAGACGCTGGCCGTTGGTCTCGATCTTCAGCTGGATACCGGCGCTTCCGAGTGCTTCGGCCACGTCCATGAAGTGCGGCACGACCAGCGGCTCGCCGCCGCACAGCATCACGTACGGGACGCCCGACATCCACGATACCGCGGACGACGCGCATCGCCTCGTCCGCGTCGAGCTCGTCGCGCAACCGTTTGCCCGGAGCGGAGTCGGTGCAGCAGTGCAGGCAGCAGAGATCGCAGTCGCGCGTGAGCTGCCACGTCACGAGCAGCGGTGCGCGCAGGCTGTCGATGGCGTAGCGTCACGATGCGGTCCGCCACGCGTGCAGCACGATGCCGGCGGCGAACAGGCCCGTCGCCAGCATGTAGTACGCGACCAGGTAGCGCACTGCAGGGAGAAAGCGTCGCGGCGTCGTGAAGGTCGAGCGCGCGCGTCTCCCGCTCGCGACCAGCGGCAACAATGCAAGGAGCGCGACAGCGCAGTCCGCCGGAAAGATGCGGGTCAGGATCCCTGCCGCGACGACGGCGAGCGCCGCGCCGGCGAGCGCGAGATACAGTACGACGCCTCTGGCGCGACCGAGGCGGACGACAAGGTTGCGCTTGCCGACCAGCAAGTCCTGGTGATAGTCGGGAATCGCGTTCACGACCGCGAGCGACATGATCGACAAGCCGGGCACCAGCGACGCCGCGAATGCTTCCCACGAAAGGGCACGGGTATTGAGATAGAGGCTGCCGAGCACCATCCACGGGCCGTACGCGAGCCCGATGACGAGCTCGCCCAGACCCCGATACGACCAGCGGATCGGCGGCGCCTCGTAGAAGATCCCGGCCAATCCGCCGAGCAGCGCGAAGGCGAGGATAGGCCAGCCGATTCGAACGGATATGTAAATGCCGACCGCCAACGCGCCGGCGAACGCCAGCACGCCACACCAGAAGACCGCGTCGGAGATCGCCGGAAGGTCGGCCGGATTGAATACGCGGTCAGTGCCCATGCGCGCATCGAAGTACTCGTTGAACGCCTCGACGCCGATCACTGCGAGCACGACACCGCCCAGGCCGCTCCAGAACATCGCGGCATCGACGCCCGCGGAAGCATAGGCCCAGGCCGCGCCGAGCAGATACGGCAGCAGCCCGGCGTAGAGGAAGAACCGATAGCGGATCAGCGTGACGACGCGCAGCAGGCGGCGCATCGGCGCAGCAGCGCATGGGTGCGCCGGCCGACGGCGGCGTCAGAGATGAATCCATTGGTGCAGCGTGCGGGTCTTGCCGGGGTCGCGCGAGAGCTCGTCGACGAAGCTCGCGACTCGCGGATCGCGCCAGGCCGACTGGAAGCGCGCCCAGACGTCCTCGAGCCTGTCGCGCCGAAGATCGCCGCACACGAATGGGAGCGCGTTGATGAGCTTGACCAGGCCGTTGGGCAGCACGATCAGCAGCGCGGCCGGCTCGCGCAGCCGATAGCGCAGCTCCTCGAGCAGCCCCGCCTCGTGGAAGTAAACCCGCATGCGGCCTTGGTACTCGACCGCCTTGGCACGCAGCACGTCGAAGAAGGTGGCATAGTCATCTTCGGCGACCTCGAGATGACGCCACGCCTTGACCGCATTGCCGGTGTACATGGTGCGCCCGGTGTAGAAGCTGTAGGCGCCGAGCTCGTAGGCGAGGTCCACGGCGGAGCCGATCTCGCCGACGTTGAATCGGGTCGGCGAGAAATTGATCTCGATAGGAACGCCGGCGTCGCGCAGGCGTCGAATGCCGGCGACCACCGTGTCGAACTCGCCCAGCACCCGGATGCGGTTGAACGCGGCGCGGGACGCGCCGTCCAGGCTCACTTGCACCGCCTTCACGCCAAGGTCGCGCATGCGCGCGCAGGCTGACTCGGTCAGGTAGTGCCCGTTGGTCTCGATCTTGAGCTGGGCGCCGCGCTCGCAGGCGTATTCGACCATCGCGAAGAACAGCGGATGCGTCATCGGCTCGCCGCCGGAGAACGACAGATACGGAACGCCGAGCGTCATCATCTGCTCGAGCGCGGCGAACACCTGCGTCTCGTCGAGCTCGTCGCGGAAGCGCTTCCCCGGGCCGCTCTCCTCGATGCAGTGCATGCACGCGAAGTTGCATTCGTTGGTGATCTGCCAAGCCACGTACAGGGGCGCGCTCAGCCGCTCGGAGGCCGCAGCGGACGCTTCGTCGCGTAGTCGCTTGCCCAGCCTCGGCACCCGGGGTCGCCACGGGCTTCAATCCTCGACAAGACCCTTGCTGCGCAGGTCGCTCAGGAACGAGCGCACTTCGTGCTGGATGGTCCCGGCGTCGCCTTCGAAGCGCTGAACGACACGCACCGCGATCTGGTCCTCGTCGCCGCCTGCCGCGATTTCGCGCACGACGGCGGCGGCCGTCGGGTTCAGCGTGAAGACCTTTTCCGACTGGGTCTCGAACAGCACGCCGCCGAATTTCTCCTCCCTGAACTTCACGTACTTCGAAAGCTTCATTTCCTGCCTCTCCAAATACGGCGGCTGAGTGCGTTCACGCGACGGCGAAAGCGGTCGCCCGATCACGGCGCGTTGCGTCAAAGCAACGCTTGCGCCGTGCAATAAGGATAATCGTGGTCATGCACGCTTGCGGGAATGCGAGCGAAGCGCGCATATTGATGTCAGGATCGACTGTACAGGAGGTGCGAGTATGGCAGAAGTCGACTGCCAGCTGCGGCGATGCGGCGCGGCGGCTGAGCGCAACCGTGCCGGAGCACCTCCGAATTCCGCCAAGCCGGCCGATCGATCTCTCGAATGACCAGCGGCCTCGTGTTGGTGGCCGCGGCGATCCTGTGCGGCGCTGCGTATGCGCAGCAGCCCAGACGCGCCGGCGCAGCCCAAGCCGCAGGCGCCCCAGTCCACAGTCCCCGTTTGCGCGGGCTGCCATGAGAAGGCCCACCAATCGATTTTCTTGACGGCGCATGGCGCCAAGAACGATGCGCAAGGCTCGATGTGCCAGGCCTGCCATGGCGACGCGAGCGCGCACCTCAAGGATCCGGCTGCCGCCAAGCCGCAAGGGACCGCTGACGAGCAAGACGGCGACCGCGGGCGAGAAAAGCGCCGTCTGCCTGATGTGCCACTCGAGCAACCGCCACCTGGCGTTCTGGGACGTCGCGGCGCACGCGAGAAACGATGTCACCTGCGTCAATTGCCACAACATCCACAATTCGGCGGGACCGGTGGCTGTGGCGCCCTTCACGACCTCGTTTCGGGCCAACGAGGCGGACATTTGCGGCAAGTGCCATCAGCAAATCCGGAACGCCACGCTGAAGCCGTCGCATCACCCGATCATCGAGAACAAGATCAAGTGCTCGGATTGCCACAATCCGCACGGCGCGCTGACGCCGGCAATGCTGCGCGCGGAGACGGTCAACCAGCAGTGCTATTCGTGCCACACCGACAAGCGCGGTCCCTTCTTGTTTGCGCACCCTTCGGTGGAGGAGAACTGCCTGTCCTGCCACAACCCGCACGGGTCCGTCTATCCCCGGCTTCTGAACGAAAAGGTGCCGAACCTCTGCCAGGACTGCCACGACGTCGCGCGCCATCCCGGAACGATCTACGGGGGCGCAGCCGGGTTCCAATGCCCGCCGGCGGCGACGACCGATCCCACGAACAGCGCCTGCTTCGGCAAGGCCCCGGGCTCGCTCAACACGGCGGTCAACACGCGCTTCATCGCGCGGGGCTGCGTGAACTGCCATAACGCGATCCACGGCTCCAACGCGCCAGCCAGCCGCGGTCAATTCTTCATCCGTTGAAGCGGTGACATTCATGAGACGCCGCAACCTTCATCCGCTTTGCGCCGCCCTGCTGGTCGCGGTACCCGCTTTCGCGCAGACCGTCGAGGAGCCGTTCGTCTCGAGCGGGCCAGGTCACCGTCGGCGGCATCGCCACCGACACCAGCGGCAAGGACCTGTCCAAGTTCATGGAGTACAAGGACCTGTCCAACGGCGTGCTGTCGAACATCGGCATCGTCGGCCGCGACAGCAAGCGCTGGATCGACGGCTACGGCGAGAACTTCGGCCGCGACGACATGTACCTCAACATCCGCGGCGGAATCTACGACCTCTTCAGCGCGCGGTTCTACAGCAATTGGATTCCGCACAATCTGATGTTCAACGGAGTGACTCCGTTCATCGGGTGCGGGCAGCGTCCAACCTGTCGGCGACCTTCCCGTCTCCGGACCCGGCGACCTGGCTTCCGCTCAACCTGGGGTACGAGCGCAAGGACACCGGTGGCGCGTTCGAATGGAAAGCACAGTCGCCCTGGTACTTCCGCGTCGACGGCAATCGCGTCGACGACCAGCGGCACCAAGGTCGGATCCGCCTCCAACGGCACGAGCCCCGGCAACGGCTTCACCGACCTCGTGCTTCCGGTCCAATACACCACCGACAACATCAGTGGCGAATTCGGCTATGCGACATCGTCGATGACGCTGTCCGCAAGCTATCTGTACAGCCGCTTCAGCAACGACAACAGCACGGTGACCTGGAACAATCCGTTCTTTGCGAACGGCATCGACACGACCTACCTGCGCGCCCAGCAACAACTATCAGCGCCTCTCGCTCAACGGGACGTGGCGCCAGCTTCCGTGGAATTCATCGCTGGCGGTGCGCTATACGTGGGACCAGACCAAGAGCGACTCGCCGATCGGCCAGAGCGTCCTGAACGGCACGGGCTCATCGGCTTTCCTGCCGGTGCAGCCGAGCGCCGGCACCTTCAACGGTAACGAACAGCGACAGACGTTCACCGCGGGCTGGACCGCGTACCCGAGCAACAAGCTCGAAACCCGCCTGTATTACAACTGGCAGCAGATGCGCAACAAGGGAACGCAGGTCACGTTCTGCGCCTCCGGCGACCGATGCCTGCGGCGGTCATCGTCACAGAACCAGCTCTGGGACTACGACAAGCAAAACGCCGGGGTCGAGGCCCGCTACCGGATCAACCGGGCCAATCGGCTCAGCGGCGGCTACGACTACAACCACATTACGCAAAATCGGCACGACTTCGACGACACGAGCACGAACACGCTTTGGGCGGAATGGCAGAACACGTCGGTCGACGACCTGACGGCGAAGGTGCGCTACAGCCTATCTCGATCGCCGCTCCAACTTCCTGCTCGGCAACGCCGGCGTGGACGCCAACGACCCGGCGTACTTGCAGCGCTTCGTCCGGACGTTCGATCTCGCCCCGTTGACGCAAAACCGCGTGAAGGTCGACCTGGACTGGGCGGCCGCAGACAGCCTCGGCGTGGGTTTCGAGTACCTGTACAAGGACAACAACTACCACACGACGATGCTCGGCCGCACCGGGGACACGCGCAACGAAGTGTATCCTGAACGTCACCTATGGAATGCCGTCGTCGTGGCGCGTGACGCTGTTCGGCGACTATGAGGCGATCAACTACGACTCGTCCCATCGCAACGTCGGCGTCGGCTCGTGCGACGCCAAGACCGGGCCGAACTGCTTCGATCCCAGCGCGCCGCCGTCGTCGTCGTCCTACAACTGGGACGCAACGGTAAAGAACAACAACTGGATGATCGGGATTGGGCGGCGACCTGCCGGTGAACGAAAAATTCAAGCTGACAGGGTCGATCATCTACGAGCAGGCGAGCGGCACGTCGGACATGACGTCGCAGAACAATTTCGGCAACCCTCTGCCGCTCTCGAACTACCCGAACACGAAGATCACATCGCTCAACGTGAAGGGCATCTATGTGTTCGACAAGCACTGGTCGGTCACTGGAGGGTATGCGTATCAGCGATACAGCTATTCCGACGATCAGTTCAACGGTTACACGAACACGATTCCCTTCCCTGGGGTGACGACCAACACGTCCCAGAGCTACCTCAACGGATGGAATGCCAACATCCCGTACAACGCCAATATCTTCTACCTGACGGCGACGTACGCATTCTGAGCGCGCGCGCGCCCGAACGGCGCGCCGGCGCGTCCCGTGGTCCTCAGCGGGTGATCGGGACGACATCACCACCGTCGGCCGCGCGGTGCATGTGCTCCGCGCGCGCGACAAAGGCATCGACCATCGCCGTCGCAACGTGATCAAAGACGGGCCGCGCGAGCCGTGAGCTCAGGCGACCGCCGAGCTCGTACTGGAAAACGAACTCGATCTTGCACGCTGCCGGTGCCAGGGAAGTAATGTGCCAGTCGCCCTCGAAGCGGCGGAACGGCCCTCGCTCCAAGCGGACGCCAAGCCATTCGGGACGCCGCTTGGGATTGCGCGTCGTGAAGCTGAAGCGGACGCCGCGATAGTCGACCCGGATTTCGGCAGCGACGACCGAGTCGTCACGCGCAAGAATGGTCGCGCCGGCGCACCACGGCACGAACGCGGGATAGTGCTCCGCAGCCTCGATCAAATCGAACATGGCCGCCGCAGGGAAGCCGACGAGCGCTGACCTGCGGAGCTCCATCGCGGGCATCGCAGCGCGGCTGCCGCCGCGGGCGCGCCGTCAACGCTGTTACTGCGCCAGCACCCACTGCACGATGGTTTTTACGTCGGCGGGGCTCGCCTTGGTCGCCGGATGCCCCTTGCCGCTGGTGAGCTTCGCTACCAGCGTTTGCTCGGCGTCGGCCTTCCCCTTGTACTTGGCGGCGACATCCTTGAAAGCAGGGCCGACCTTCTTGCTGTCGACGGCATGGCAGTTCAGGCAACCGTCGGCCTTGGCCATGGCTTCGGATGCCAGGACCGGCCCCGAGCACGCGAGGGAAATCAGAGTCATCAATACAAGCGGCATATGCTTCACGAGTATCCTCCTCGGTTGACGCCACGACAGGTCCGCGCGCAAGAGTACCGGACCAGCGAAGGCAACATTACGATAGCACATCGCTGTGCTCCGGGCGACGTATCGCGCGGGTCGGTTTGCGACGATTTCACAGCGTCAGGATCCGAGCAGTCGATGACGCAATGCGCCGCCAACGGATTTACCCCGGTGCCTTGTGGGCAATGCCCTTATGACAGTCGATACAGGTCGCTTCGCCCGTCAGCGTCTGCTTATGCATCGGCTGCAGGAATTCCTGCTGCTTGGCGATCACTTCGGGCGTGAACGCGTGGCAAGTCCGGCAATTGGCCGAATTCGTTTGCTTGTACTCCGCCCACACGTGCTCGGCGAGTCGGGGGCGCTCGCTTGTTGAATTTCTCCTCGGTGCTGATGACGCCGCTAATCTCGCCGATGACGTCCTTCGCCCCGGCCTTCGCCTTGTACCAGAGCAGTTGCGGGTAGTCGTGCGGAATGTGGCAGTCGTGACAGCCGGCGCCGACGCCCTTTGAATTGATCGCGTGGACTGCTCTGCCGATATTCGGCCGCGACCCATTGCATCGAGTGGCATGCGCCGCCGCAGAATTTGTTGGTGCCGGTCGCGGCGACCATGACCTGCGTGCCGATGACGCCGACATGCGCCGACGACGAGCCCGATAAGCAATAGTGTCAGCACCGACCATCTCGCACTTGGCGACGTGAGCCGCCTTCCATGCGGATGCTATGCGACCCTCCTTGCGTTTGCCGCTCCCCAATGAGTCACTCATCGAACTCTCCTTCATCGAAGTCTCCCGATGTGGTCGTGCTTATGGTGCCCCTGCTACGCAGCGCATAGGATAGCGCAATCACCCTGCGTCGAGGAACACTTTCGTGGCGGCGTCAGAAACGTAAATGCGCTCGCCGAAGGAGAAGTGGAGGCAGCCAAGTGGCAAGCCCGGAATCCGTGTCCGGTCATCTTGCCTTTTGAATGGAGTCCGCTGGGCGGTGTGAGTGCTCCGATGAGCGGTAGTTGGCGGAGAGGGCGGGATTCGAACCCGCGTTAGGCTATTAACCTAAACACGCTTTCCAGGCGTGCGACTTAAACCGCTCATCCACCTCTCCGGTTGTGCAAGGCTCGGCTGGCGCAGGCGCGAATTCTAGCATCGCCCGCATTTCGAGGGCGATGCCAGAGCCGACGACGTCTAGTGGCACACGGTGCCGGGAGGAGTGAAGACTTCGCGCGTGATGTCCCTGGATTGCGTTTCGCCGTTGACCGTATAGGTAAATATTCCCGAATTACCGTCGAAGAAAGCGAGCTGCACGCTGCCGACGGTCGATCCGGTCGCGCCGCCCGGGCTGCCGAGCGGCGGGAAAGGCACGGCGTTGAACGGCGGTCCCGAGGTCAATCGCATCAGGTCGCCGGTATACGAGCTCAGCCCGCTCTTGGTTACCGTCGCCACCATCCACAGCGGCGTGCGGTCGACATCGTAGGTGAACCAGGTGGCGAAAATCGTGTCTGCCCTGGTGCGTGAGATTGATGCCCCAGCCCGATTCCGATCCTGCCGGCGCGGCCCACCACAGGTCCTGATAGTTGTTGGTCAGCGCCAGATTCGGACTTGCCGCACCGAACGTGCACAGCGGCACCGGGCCGAACATCTGGCGCGTGATCGCCTTCGTCTGCGAGATCCCGTTGACCGTGTAGGCGAACGTCCCGTTGTTCACATCGCTGAACGTCAGCGGTCGCCGGTGCCGACCGCGGGCCGGTTGCGCCGCCGCTGCCGATCGGCGGGAACGGCACGCGTTGAACGGCGGGCCGGTGGTCTGGAACAGCGTGCCCGCGTACGTGTCGGCGCCGGTCTTGTTCGCCGTCATCGCCAGCCACCAGGCTTTGCCGGTCAGCGTCGTAGGTGAACCACGTCGCGAAGATGATGTCGCCCTGGTGCGCGAAGTTGATGCCCCAGCCTGACTTCGGACCCCGCCGGCGACGTTCCAGAACAGATCCGCTGTAGTTGGCGCGGGCGCGCCGCCTGCGCCGCGAGCACGGCCGCGCCGGCGTCGAGCATGCCCGCGCCGCACGTCGCGGTCGTGCAGTAGCATTCGAGCTGATCGATCTGCGGCGCTGCCGATCGGGTTGCGGCGCGACGCATTGCGGCAGCGGCGTGCCATCGGCGTTGCGAGCCCCGGTGGTCGGGAAAGGGCCGCGCGGTCGACTGCAGCAGCGTCGCGCACCGCGGCCGGCGTCAGCGTCGGCTGCGCCGAAAGCATCAGCGCGACGGTGCCGGCCACCAGCGGCGCCGAAAAGCTCGTGCCGAGCGAAGAGTTGAAGCTGTCGGTGTAGATCGAGCCGCCGGCGGCATCGGCAACGGCGTGGTCGCCCGGCGTTCGACGTCGTGAGAATCGGATAGAGGCAGGGCGTGCCCGGCGGCGGTGTTGACGCAGTTGCCGGCCGGCGCGCTGATGCTGATCTTCGGGCCCGAGGTCGGAGAACCCGACCTTCGTGCCGACGTGGCGCAGGCCGGCGACGGCGATGACGCCCGGGCAGTTCGCGGGCGATCCGACGGCGTGCCCGGTGCTGTTGCCGGCGGACGCGACGACGACCGCGCCGACCGCGTTGATCTCGGCGACGGCGTCGACGTAGGCCGCCGTGCACGCGCTGTCGCCACCGAGGCTCAGGTTGAGCACGCGCGCCGGAGTCGGGTTGGCGGGCACGCCCGGCACGCCGAGGCCGGCCGCCCAGCGCATCGCCGGCGATGATGTCGGAGTCGAAGCCGCCGCACTTGCCGAGCGCGCGCACCGGCAGCACGCGCACGTTGCGCGCGACGCTCGCCATGCCGATGCCGTTGTTGGTCAGCGCGCCGATGAGGCCGCTCGTTTGCGTGCCGTGCCACGAGCTGTCCTCGGCGCGGTGTCGCACTGATAGAACGGCCTGCCTGTCTGCGAGCTTCCGCCAGCGTGAGCCAGTCGCCGGGATCGGACGCGTCGGCGTCGCGACCGTCGCCGTCGTTGGCGCGTGCGGACGTTGCTGATCATGTCGTAGCCGGGCAGCAGGTTGCCGCCGGCGGCGACGCGCAGCAGGTCGGGATGATCGAAGCGCACGCCGGTGTCGATCACGCGCGACGACGATGTCGCGGCTGCCGGTCGTGACGTTCCACGCCGGCTCGACATTGATCGACGACTGCACGTCGCCCGCCGGCGCGCGCAGATACCACTGGCCGACGGCGGGACCGCCGGTGCCGCCGAGACGGCGGGCCGGTGGAGTACAAGCGGATCGTTCGGGCGCGGTGGAGATGCGGCGGCGCTGGTCGGGCACCGCGTATTCGACGTCGCTTTCGCGCGGCAAGGCGCTGCGGCCAGCTGTGCCGATGTCAGTGCCGTGCGCGAAACGACGTGCGCGCGCCCGCTTACACCGGAGCCGGCGCGAAGCTCCAGTCCCACACGCGTGCCAAGCGCCTTGGCGCGCTCGACCCGCTGCGCGGCGGCAGGAAGCGCCTGGTCGGCCAGCAGCGGCGAATCGGCCTTGTATTTGACGATGACCGCGCATCGGCAGTCGGCGCCTGGGTCTGTGCCTGCGGCGATAACGCCAGCAAGAATGCGCATGACGCGACCAGCGCCAGCAGGAATTTACGCATCGGGATCTCTTCGTTTGGAACGCAGGGCCGGCCGTTACGGCCGGAAAATTATGTGCCGCCTTCTGACCGTCGATCCGCCGCGGCGTTCACCACGCCGATGAAAACATCTTGCCTTCCGTCGGTCTTCAGTGGGCGCGCGTCGGCGCGTGATCGATATGCGCTGACCAGGACCCAGCGCGCATGGCGGCTATATGCGCGCGCACCAAGCAAGCTGACGCCGCGCTGACTGCGCGGGCCAGGCCTGCGCCCGCACAGAGCGTTACAAGGATGCGGCGAAAGAGGAAAGTTGCGCCGGCCGGCAATGCGCCGGCCGGGCTGTTTCAAAACGTCGGGATCGGCTCGGCACCTTCCGAGGCGTTCAATTCGTTGACTTCGAATTCCTTCGGAAAGTAATAGGGCTTTCCCTGCGCGCCCATCTGCGGGTCGTCGCTCGGGTTCGTGTACTTGATGTCGTACGGCCCGTCGCCGTGAATCTCGATCACCGTCTTTCCCTTGGTGAATGCGAATTGCTGCGCCCGCGCCGGCACGTAGAGGAAGCCGCCCTCCTTGACCGGATGCGCGATTCGCTTGTCGTAGGTTTCCTGGCTCGCGACGAACAGCGCGCCGGAAATCACCGTCACGTGCTCGGTCTTCGAATGCCAATGGAACGGCATCCTGTACCGCGGCGGCATCATCACCCGCATCACGTACTGCCCTTCCGTGTTCGGATCGCCATGGAGCACGGCGACCTGGGCGCCTTTCGGAAGCGTCGGCGGCGCGGCGACCCATTTAACGCTTTTGGCGTTGATCAGCACCTGATCGGCCGATGGATTGCCCGCAGCCGGAGCGATGGTCGAAAAAGCCAGCGTCACGAAACTGGCCAGCACTGACGCGAACCAATGATGTGGAGCTTGCATGACGGACTCCTCTCACTTGTTTGGACGGCACCCAGCCCGCGCCGGGGTCAAGCCGCTTATCGTACCGCACGGCGCGCGATCGGGCTATATGCGGTTCAAGGCAGGATTGCTGAGCGAGGTCGGGGCTTGAATTTCGCCTGACGTGCGCTCGCGCGCTTGCACTGCGAACGGCGCTCCGCGGTACCTCTGGAGAGCCTTGCGAGCTATTTCTTCGGGGCGGAAGGATCGACCAGTTCGGGTTCGCCCACTTCCACCTTGCCGCGGCGCTCGTTGATCTCGGAATTCATCACCGCCGCGCCGATCGACGTATTGATCAGCGTGACCATGCGGCCAAGGAGGTACTGTTGGGCATCGCTCTGACTAAGGTCCAGGGCCGGCTTGTGGTGGGCGTTCGGCGAGCTTCTGATTGTCGAAGCCCTGCTGCTTGTCGAGCACCGCAAGGGTTTTGGGATCCAGTACCCAAACCGCGATGTACGAAAACGGCGCGAGAAAGGTTCTCGCCTTGATGTTCTCGTCGTCCCTGGTAACGGCATCGACCCCGTCCAGGGGTTCGGGAGTAAGCTCGCGCGGAATGCCGCCCAGAAAAGTCGCGCACCCAGTCTTGCAGAGCCGCTCGGAGAAAACGCCGAATCCCTGCAACTTGCTTGCCATGCCGTCGAGGTTCAGCGCCCGATAGGCCGGTGTCGCGACCACGATTCTTTCCCACTGCGCCCGCTCGGGCATCTTCTCCAGTTCCGCGACGACCGCGCCGATGGCGGCCTCATCGCGCTTGGAAGGCGCGACACTGTCCATCTGAGTCGCCGCGAGCGACATGTAGATGCGTTTGCTGGCCGGGTCTATTTTCGCTATTGCACTGTCCAGACCGTATAAAGCAATTCGGTTGAGGATGTTGTTCTGAACCTGCGACGTGCTGCGCCGATAGTTCGAAAGGTGGCTGCCGGTGACTTGAACGTCGGATATGACGGTGAATTGCTCGCCGACCGCGGCAATGAGCGCATAAACCTTGGGTTCGCCGGGTTTGATCGATTCGGACGCGGCCTCGGCGTATGCGTGCGCCCGTCATCAGGCCCGCCAACAAGCATCCCGCTGCCAAGGCAATCGTGCGCATGATGCGCCGCCTCGAAATCTGCCGTGAAGGACCTTATCTTAACGGATACCGGGCGAGGCCCGCCGCCGGATGAGAACCGGGCATCGCAGGCTTCGTCTGGGAGAATGCCAAAATTCCTACAAGGGATTCAGTTTCCATCCGATTCCGCCGCCATTCGCATTCCTCTATCGTTCAAACCTGCGCACCGCGCGGCGCGGTAGCGCGCATTTGAATGGAGGTTACTGTCATGGCAGACGATAGGAGCAAACGCGGCGCGCAAGACCGGCGCACGGTAGCCGGCAGCGAACGTTACGAATTGGACTACGAAGCGCGAAAAGCTCGGCATCAGTCCGGAGCAACTCAAGGCGATCATCGCGAGAGTCGGCACGGACCGCGCCAAGAATCGAAGAGGCGGCGGGCAGAGTCAAGAAGTAACGCGAGTCCGGCGCAGCCGGAGCAGCGCACCGATGCACGCGTCTCAAGTGCAGGTATGGGCTCCGGTGGCCGGGGCAACTCTTTTACCGAACAAGCCGGAGTGGCGCTTCTCTTCTTAACAGCTCGGCAAGTACCTTATCGGATGAGGTTCCGACCTTTGCGATAGCCCCACGCAATTCGGGTTCGCTGCATCCAAAAAGCCTGCACCAGATACGGACTTCGTGCGGGTCGTTTGGCTTGATCGGACTAGCCCACGGATTCGGTGCATTACGAATATCGGGTTTCATGATCCGGCCCTCGGGTTGCCCCTTGGTGCGATACCGGACATAGTGCGCCTCTGCCAGGACCGATGCAAGCGCCGCCTATGCCGGCGCTATGTGGCTGTGCCAGGCTAGACCGCACCCCGGCACCAAAGACCCGACCAATCAGAGGGAGACTCGGTGGCGGCCGCGGCTGGCGTGGGACGCCTTTATGCTTTTTTTTGCCGCAGGGAGCAGACCTTCCGGTGCCGAGTCGAAGCATTGAGGGGCGGTCTTTGCATCCCGATTCATTTCATCTTTTAGCCAGGCAATGAATGCCTGGACCGGTACGCTTGGATCGGACGGTTGCCTGTCGATGAGATAGAAGCCTCCTAGTCGAGCGACCCAGTCCTTCCCAAGCGGCGCGCAAAGTACTCCCTCTCGCAAATGGCGTGCAAGATGAGGCCACTTGCCGATGGCGACGCCAGCGCCATCCACCGCAGCCTGTATCACCTGGTCGTAGTGTGAAAATCGCATCGACTTGCGCGGCGCGATCGGTCGCAGCTTCATGCCGTCCGCCCATTGTTCCCAGTCGTACCAAGGACGACCGTAGACCACGGTTTCGAAGTCCAGCCGAACATGGCGCTTGAGATCGATGGGCGTGCGCAACGGGTACTTTCGGCTCCTGGCGAGCGCCGGCGAGCAGACAGGAAACTGGAGATACTCCACGAGCTTGTCCGCTTCCGGCGGGGTTTCCCACGGCGGCACGAAATGAATCGCAAGATCGAGATGCTCGCGCTCGATTTCGATCCGATCGTTGGTTGCTACGACACGCACGTTGGTCTCAGAGTGCCTTCGGGAAAACTGTCGCAACCGCGGGACAAGCCAAAGGGATGCGAGCGCGGCAGTCGTCGTTACCCCCAGCGAGTGATCCGCACCAACCAGTTGATCAACCGTGCCATCGATCAGCGCGAGGGCGTCGTCGGTGGCGCGATAGAGGGCCTCACCCGCATGGGTTAGCTTCAGCGAACGGTTGACCCGGTGGAAAAGCGCCTGCCCGAGCTGCAGTTCAAGCGTTCGGATCGAATGACTGATCGCCGACTGGGTGACGAACTGTTCGCGCGCCGCGCGAGTGAAGCTCAGGTGCGCTCCCGCGGCGCGAAATGCTCGTAGAAGGTCCAGGGAAAGACGCGGATGTCGTCTCATGCAAGTTTCTCATGGCTGCAGCGAAAAATCATCGCTTGAAGCAACGCGCGGCCGGCACTCAAAATCGCTCGCGTTAGCACGACACCACTGAGCCCTTAAGGAGTATAGCGATGCTTATAGCGCCGTTCCACCTTTCAAATCGCCGCTGCCTCGTTGGCCTGGCGTTCGTACTTGCTGCGAGCAACAATTTGGCATCCGAGTTGGATCGTGCGGGTCCGAACCTCAGATTGACGATTGTTCCCGAATATTACGTAGTAGGCACTGCACGCTTCAACAATGTTGCATCCGTGCAAGCGTGGCTGCTTTTCAAGCGCAGTCGTGTCGGGGCGATCGACCGTTGTGAATCGACTACCGAACCAAGGCTCCTCGCTGCGGTCGAGCGGCTCTATCCTCCGCCAGGCGAGGTCCTGGAACTCCGAACCCTGCCGGCCGCCGCGCGCGATTGCACGCGAGATTGGACAGCGCCCAACAGTGGCGAGGTCGCAGGATTCTTGAGAGAGGAGGATTACATGGCGACCGACGAAATGGGCCGTAGCTTGATTCCAGGAAAGTGGCGGAGAGATAGGGATTCGAACCCTAGATAGGCTTCCACCTATACTTGATTTCGAGTCAAGCGCCTTCGACCACTCGGCCATCTCTCCGGAACCGGTGATTATACCGTAGCGCTCGTACCTCTCTGAAGGCGCGCGCAATGAAAAACGGGGCCGTGGCCCCGTTTGCAGAAGCAGGTTGCCGGGCTATTTCTTCGCCGGGGAATGCGCGGCTGCTTTTTCGGGTTGTGCCGAAAGCCCCTTGCCCGCGTCGGATCCCGCAGCCGGAGTCGCGCCCATCTGCGGCGTCACCGTCTTGCCCTTGGCCCTCTGATCGGCGATGTATTTGGCTGCGGCGCGATCCTGCGCCTTGGCGAGATTCGCCGCGTCCTTCTGGGCGACTTCTGCGTCCTTTTCCTTTTTCGCCGCCGCCGCAGTCTTCTGCTCGTCGGTCAGCGGCGGCAGCTTGGCCACCGCCAAGCCGAAGCCGGCGATCACCAATGCCGCGGCGAGTAGTGCGCGCAACGTTGTCATTCCGGTTCCCTCCATCGTGGTCAAGCCGGGCGCGGCCGCGGTTCGAGCGCTTCCCGCGGCACTGCCCTCGGGTCCGCAATTTTCTGCGGCGAGCGGCCCGCCACCACCTGTTCGTACCATAGCAAGTGATGATGCTGCGCCCAGCTCTCGTCGACGTAGCCATAGCGCATCGCGCGGTACGCGCCGATCATGCCGAGCGTGCCCAGATAGATGTGGACGAACGCCAGCGCGATGGCACCGTACGCCGCCAGCATGTGCACGACGTTGGCGATCTGCATCGTCGAGCGTGTCTGGTCGAAGTTCGGAAAAAGCAGCACCAAGCCGGTGACCACCAGAACCGTCGACGCCACGCACGAGCACGAGCCAGAACACGATCTTCTCGCCTGCGTTGAATCGGCCCGATGGCGTTTCGTGGCCCTGGAAATAACCCTTGATATTCAGAAACCACTTCACGTCGTTCATGCCGATGCCGTTGTCGCGAACGAAACGTATGAACATGAAGGGTATGGCGACGATCAGGATCGGTCCGACGAAGTTGTGCAGGTTCTTGGCCAGAATCGCGAGCCAGGAAAACAGCGTGTAGCCGATCACCGGAAGAAGCACGGACTTGCCGAGCGACAGAATCAACCCGGTGATCGCCAGAATCACCCACACGATGGCCAGGAGCCAGTGCGCGTAGCGATCGACCGGCGAAAACCGTTCGATCAGGCGCCCGCTGCGCTTTTCATCCGGCGAAACGTCGAGCGGCCCCCTGAGCAAGTAGAACACCGCCAGTCCGAGCAGCGCCAGCGCCAGCAGCATGCCTCCCCAGAAGACCACGGGAACGCGCAGCGCGCGCCATGTCTCGCCCTGCGACTGGATCAGCACGTTGGTTTCGCGCCCGCGCACCGTCGTCACCTGCGGGCCGCCCGAGCGGACCTCGCGCCATACCGGCGCACTGTTCAAAGGCTGCTCGACCTGGCGCTGAACCTGCGGGCCGGAACCGGTGTTCTCCGGCGTCGGGGCCGGCGTCGGGATCTGCTCGGCGAGCGCACCCCCGGCGACGACCGCACAGAAGACGAACAACAGCGCGCCGACGGCGCGCGCTCCGAAACCCTGCGGCATGGCGACTCCTATTTGATCCGCTGGTACTCGTTCTGCGCCTGGGCGCGCGTCGCGAGCGCACGTTCCCAGGCCGCCTTGTCGCCGTTGTACGGGGCGTTCTGATAGGCGGGCGTGTCGGGCTTGCCGGCGTACTTGCCTTGCTTGTAATTGACGACCTGCGGCCGCTCGCCGCAGGCGGCGAGCGCGAAAGTCGCAGCGAGCGCGACGCCGACTACCGCGAGGCGGCTCATGACTTGGGCGCCGGTGCAGCCGGCTGCGGTTGTTGCGCCGGCGGCTGCGCCGCGGTCTTGTCTGCCGCGCCATACGCGGCGTCCCAGCCCCACGGCGGTCCGCCCAGCGTGCCGCGCGCGGCCCGGATGGTGACGCGATCGCGGTAGATGTTCGACAGCACATCGGCGTCGCCGGCGATCAGCGCCTTGGTCGAGCACATTTCTGCGCACGCCGGCAGCTTGCCTTCCGACAGGCGGTTGCGGCCGTACTTGGCGAACTCCTCGGGCGAGCCGTCGGGCTCGGGGCCCCCGGCGCAGAACGTGCACTTGTCCATCTTGCCGCGCACGCCGAACGCTCCCGTCTGCGGAAACTGCGGCGCGCCGAACGGGCAGGCGTAGAAGCAGTAGCCGCAGCCGATGCACAGATCCTTGTCGTGCAGCACGACGCCTTCGGTCGTCCTGTAGAAGCAGTCGACCGGACAGACCGCCATGCACGGCGCGTCCGAGCAGTGCATGCATGCCACCGACATCGAGCGCTCGCCCGGCACGCCGTCGTTGATCGTCACGACGCGGCGGCGGTTGACTCCCCACGGTATGTCGTGCTCCTGCTTGCACGCGGTCACGCAACCGTTGCATTCGATGCAGCGTTCGGCATCGCAGAGAAATTTCATCCGGGCCATAGTCTGGTTCCTCTCGCTTGCAGGTCTTCCTCGCCGATCGTCAAACCTTGGCGACCTGGCAGAGCGTCGTCTTGGTTTCCTGCATCATCGTCACCGAATCGTAGCCATAGGTCGTCGCGGTATTGACCGCCTCGCCGCGCACGATCGGGGCCGAGCCCTCGGGGTAGAACTCCAGCATGTCCTTGCCCATCCACCAGCCGGAAAAATGGAACGGGATGAACGTCGTGCCCGCGCCGACTCTTTCGGTCACCTGCGCCTTGACCTTGAGCTGCGCGCCGGTCGGCGTCTTCACCCACACGTACTCGCCGTCCTTGACGCCGCGGTCGTTGGCGTCCTTCGGATTGATCTCGACGAAGTTCTCCTGCTGCAGCTCGGCGAGCCACGGATTCGACCGGGTCTCCTCGCCGCCGCCTTCGTATTCGACCAGCCGGCCGGAGGTCAGCACCAGCGGATAGTTCTTGGCGACTTCCTTCTTGACGTTGTCCTGCTGCACGGACTTGTACAGGGTCGGCAGACGCCAGAACGCCTTCTTGTCGTCGTGGGTCGGATACTTCTCGACCAGGTCGGGACGCGGCGAATACAGCGGCTCGCGATGCTGCGGAATGCCATCGGGGAAATTCCACACGATCGCGCGCGCCTTGGCGTTGCCCCAGAAATGGCACGCCGTGCTTCATCGTCACGCGCTGGATGCCGCCGGACAGGTCGGTCTTCCAGTTCTTGCCCTCGGCCGCCTTTTTCTCCGCGTCGGTCAGCTCGTCCCACCAGCCGAGCTTCTTCATCAGCACGTGGTCGAACTCCGGATAGCCGGTGGTGAGCTCGGAGCCCTTCGGAAACGAGCCGTCCTCGGCCAGCAGGCTGACGCCGTCGCGCTCGACGCCGAAGTTGGCGCGGAAGCAGCCGCCGCCGTCCATCATCGCGCGCGACTCGTCGTACAGGTTCGGCGAGCCCGGATGCTTGATCTCCGGCGTGCCGTAGCACGGCCACGGCAGGCCGTAGTAGTCGCCGTCGCACGGCCCGCCCTTGGCGCGCAGCGTCTTCACGTCGAACGTCGCCTGGTTCTTCATGTGCAGCTTCAGCCGCTCGGGCGACTGGCCGGTGTAGCCGATCGTCCACATGCCGCGGTTGATCTCGCGCAGCATCGACTCGGGCTCGGGCTCGTCCCAGCCGTCCTTGTCCTTGATGACCTTGATCTTGGTGGTGCCGTCGGCCTGCTTGCCGACGAACTGGTCGGCGTAGCCGAACTTCTTGGCGAACGCCATCATGATCGTGTGGTCGGGCTTGGACTCGAACATCGGCTCGATCACCTTCTCGCGCCACTGCAGCGACCGGTTCGATGCCGTCACCGATCCGGAGGTCTCGAACTGCGTCGCGGCGGGAAGCAGGTAGACGCCGTCCTTGCGCACCATCGCCGCCATCGCCGCGGTCGCCGACGGATACGGGTCGATGACGACCAGCGTGTCGAGCTTTTTCATCGCCTCGACCATTTCCTTGCCGCGCGTCTGGCTGTTCGGCGCGTGGCCCCAGAAGACGATCGCGCGCAGGTTGCTGTCCTGGTCGATCAGCTCGTTCTTTTCCAGCACGCCGTCGATCCAGCGCGACACCGTCATGCCGGGCTTTTCCATCATCGCCTGCGAGGCGAACTGCTTCTTGATCCATTCGTAGTCGACGCCCCAGACCGCGGCGAAATGCTTCCACGAGCCGGTCGCGAGGCCGTAGTAGCCGGGCAGCGAATCGGGGTTCGGGCCGACGTCGGTCGCGCCCTGCACGTTGTCGTGGCCGCGGAAGATGTTCGTCCCGCCGCCCGAGACGCCGACGTTGCCGAGCGCGAGCTGCAGGATGCACGAGGCGCGCACGATCGCGTTGCCGATCGTGTGCTGGGTCTGTCCCATGCACCAGACGATCGTCGACGGCCGGTTCTTGGCCATCATCTCGGCGACCTGGTAGACCTGCGCCTCGGGAATGCCGGTGACTTCCTCGACCTTGTCCGGCGTCCACTTGGTCATGACCTCTTCGCGGACCTTGTCCATGCCGTAGACGCGATCGTGGATGTACTGCTTGTCTTCCCAGCCGTTCTTGAAGATGTGGTGCAGCATGCCGAACAGGAACGCGATGTCGGTGCCGGAGCGGATCCGCACATAGACGTCGGCCTTGGCGGCGGTGCGCGTGAAGCGCGGATCGACGACGATCATGCGCGCGCCGGTCTCCTTGGCATGCAGCATGTGCAGCATCGACACCGGGTGCGCTTCGGCCGCGTTCGAGCCGATGTAGAGCGCGCACTTGGTGTTCTGCATGTCGTTGTACGAATTGGTCATCGCGCCGTAGCCCCAGGTGTTGGCTACGCCGGCGACGGTCGTCGAATGGCAGATGCGCGCCTGGTGGTCCATGTTGTTCGTGCCGAAGAACGACACGAACTTGCGAAACATGTACGACTGCTCGTTGTTGTGCTTGGACGAGCCGACCCAGAACATCGCGTCCGGGCCCGATTCCTTGCGGATCGCGAGCAGCTTGTCGCCGACTTCGTTGATCGCCTGCTCCCAGCTGAGATCTTCTGCCACTTGCCGTCGACCAGCTTCATCGGCGTCTTCAGCCGATGCGAGTGCTCGTGCACGCCGTGCTCGCGCACCGAAGCGCCCTTGGCGCAGTGCGCGCCGAGGTTGAGCGGCGAATCGAACACCGGCTCCTGGCGGATCCAGACGCCGTTCTCGACGACCGCGTCGATCGAGCAGCCGACCGAGCAGTGCGTGCATACCGTGCGCTTGACCTCTACCTTCTTCGCATAGCTGTCGTCAGCGGCATCGGCCTTGCCGATCAGGTTGAAGGGAATCTGGCTGGCGAACGCTCCGGCCCCGGCGACGAGGCCCGAACGCTTCAAAAACGCCCGCCGGTCCATCGTCGGGAGTCGAGCTCCCGCGATGCGGCGGAAACGTGGACGAGCTGCGCTGGCGGCGTCGGAAGCACCATCGTGTATTTTGGTCAGCAGCATGATCCGTCCTCCTCCTACTAGACCTTCATCGTCCGGTAATAGCGCCGGACGTGTTCCGTTACTGCATAGCCCTTGCCATCGGTGGTCGTGACGGCGGGCTCGGCGTCGATCGCGGCGCCGGTCATCGAGCGCGCGGCCACGGCCGCGGCGCCGACGCCGCCGACGCCGAGCGTCAGCAGGAATCCACGCCGCTTGAGATTGGTACCGGGGACGGAGGGGGCTACGGGCGCGGCTGGGTTGGGACGATCGCTACGCTGCGTTTTCCGCATGGCTGCCTCCGCAAAAATGACTCGTGACGTGGCTGGGGCGCAATGACTAACCTATGGCAAACGAGTCACGTTCGATCGCCATGAACGCTTTGGTCAATTGTGCAACGCGTTTATAGTAGTTGGCAATAGCGCGCCCGTATATTGCATCGCAACATGATGCGACCCACGGGTCGACATGCGCGGCGAAAAACTCGCGCTGCGCATCGAACGTGAACGACCCCGGCGCGCCGGCGCCGGTGATCAATACGCGCATGGTCGCGAAGACCGCGGCCAGGTGATCCTCGTACGAGCGCATTGCCCGGCTGGCGCGACAATCCCAGGCTGGCGAGCGCGGCGCGCACCTCGACCAGCGGCTGCCTGCCGGGCGTCTTTTCGTATGCCGATGCATAGGGGCTGACCTCGCTGGCGCCGACGCCGACGAAGAGATCGATGTACTCGGCGGCCGCCGCTTCGGCGTCCATCACCGCGCTGGCCGCGATCAGCATCCGCCAAGCCTCCGCCAGGGTTTCGCCTTCGACATTGCCTTCGTCGACCGTCAGCTCGTCGGCCCCTGCGATCGACTCGAGCAGCGCCGCATCGGGCTCGGCGGCGTAGAGCCGCGCCAGCAGCGCGTAGAAATCGGCGCGCGCCTGGTCTTCGGGATCGATGCCTGGAGCAAACACGACTGGGGCGGGTTCCATTCCGGCCTGTTCAGCGCCGCCGCGCAATCCGGATTCGTCATCGCGACGACGGTCCCGGCGTGCCGCTCCCGGCCGGAGCCGGGACGTTCAATTCCTTCTGCATCATGTCGATCACGCGGCAATCGGCGCACATCTTGAGCCGATCGAGCGAGCCCGGCGCGGCGAACATCGAGTGCCCGGCGAGCTTGGCCAGCATGTTGCCGATCATCTTGTCGGTGCCCAGGGCTTTGCCGCAGCGGATGCATTTGAAGATCGACGCCTCGTTCAGCACCCGCGGCTGCTTCGCTTCGGGGACGAGCGACAAGCGCGGCGTCAGCGCGATCGCGTCCTCGGGACAGGTCGCCTCGCACAGCCCGCATTGCACGCATTTGGACTCGATGAAGCGAAGCTGAGGCACTTCCGAGGCCGGATGATCGAGGATCGCGCCTTCCGGGCAGGCGCCGACGCAGGCCAGGCATAGCGTGCAGGCATCGCGATTGACGGCGATCGTGCCGAACGGCGCCCCGGCGGCGAGCGCGATCACCGTTTGCGGCGTCGGCGCATGAGCCTGCAGATGCTCGATCGCCAGCGCGGCGGTCGTGCGCTTGTCCGCCGACCAATGGAACGTCGCCGGTGCGCGGACCGGCAGCGCCGGCTGCAGCGCCCAGACGGCCGCCTCGAGCGCGGCGGCGTCGGCCGCGCGCAGCAGATGCAGGTGCCGGCCCTGGTAGCCGAGCGCCTGCGCGATCGTATCGGCGTAGCCCATCTGCCGCTCGATCGCTTCCGGATATTGCGGCGCTTCGGCGCCGGTCGCGAGCACGGCGACGTCGCTCGCGCCGTACGCGAGCGCGCCCAGCCAGACGTCGATGCCTGCGGCCGCCATGTGATGCAGCTCGACCGGGATCACCCGCGCCGGCAGGCCCTTGCCGCGACGGCCGAGGCGATGGATCACTTCCGTGCCGGCCGCGTCGTGGAACAGCAGGCAGGCGTCGCGCCCGCCGGCCTTGGCATAGGTTGCGAGCAGCGTGCGCACCCGCGAGCCGAGGTCGGGCACGGCGCGGATAGGCATAGCCCAGGGCGCCGGACGGACACACGGTCGTGCAGGCGCCGCAACCCATGCAAAGGTGCGGCTCGACCGCGATGTGGTCGCCGTCGGGGCGGATCGCGGCCGTCGAGCAAATGTCGATGCACAGATTGCAACCGGGCTGCTGCGAGCGGCTGTGCGCGCAGATCGATGCCTTGTAGGTGAAATACTTGGGCTTTTCGAACTCGCCGACCGCGCCCAGCACGTCGACGATCACCATCGCCTGCGCTGCCGCGTCGTCGCCCGGATGCCAGTAGCCCTGCGGCGGCTGGTGCATCGCGAACGCCGGCTCGCGCTGCAGATCGAGCACGAGATCGAACGACTCCTCGCGCGCCGTTTGCGCCGCGGTGCGGTCGAAGTCGATCGCGCCGATGGCGCCGCAGGCGATCACGCACTGGCGGTGGTCCCGGCAGCGGTCGAGGTCGATCTGGTAGCTGGCGTCGATCGCCTCTTCGGGGCATGCGCGGATGCAAGCGTTGCACCGGGTGCACAGATCCAGATCGATCGGATTCTCCTGCATCCACTGCGCGCTGAACTGGCCCAGCCACCCCGAAAGCCGGGTGAGCTTGCCTGAGCAGATCGGGTAATCACGCTCCGGCGGCAGCTCGCTGCCGATCGCCCGGCCCGTGATCAGCACGGTGACGTCGAGCCGGTCCTTCAGCGCCTCGGCCCAGTACAAGGCCGCGTCCGCCGGGCCGACGATCAGCAGCCGCCCTTCCGATTTGAATGCGACGCGCGGCACCGGCTGCGGCTCGGGCAGCGCCGCCATCGCCAGCAAGGCCGCGATCTTGGGCGTCGCGGCGCGCGCTTCGGCCGACCAGCCCGCATTCTCGCGGATGTTGACGAATCGGATCGTCTGCGTCTTGCCCGAATCCTCGGCGACGTCGCCGAACAGACGCGCTTCCTGCGTGCAAGCGACCAGCAAGTCGCCTTCGGCGCGGTCGGCGAAGCGGGCGAGCTCCTTCTGGCAGAGCTCGGTGTGCAAGGGCAGCGGACCGGCGAGGTCGAGCGCGCGCGCGAGCGCCGCGGCGTCGAGCGGCATCGTGCCGTTGCAGCTGCAGACGTGCAGCGTCTTGTCGGCGGCGCTCATGGCCCCCCACGCTTGCGGCTGGCGCCGCTGCGGTGCCCCGTGGGGGCGCGATTCGCGCCTTGGAGCGGTCCGGCGGCGCTCACGCTTTCGTGCCGCCTTGCGCGTCCGGCCGTCGGCTCGGAATCGTCGACTGCGTCCGGCAGCGATTCCGGGTTCGCATCGCCGGTGCCGTCGGATATCGCGATCGCCGCTGCCGCGCCGGGCGACTCCTCCGGCTCAGCCTGCTCGATGGGCTCGACGACGTCGACGACATGCCCTTCGGCATTAACTTCGGTCTTCGGCGGATTGAAGATGTGCCGCGTATGCAGCAACTGCTTCATCATTTCCGGCGAGATCGGATCGGGCTGCGTGTAATCGTCGATATAGACGTCCAGACCGTCCATGATGTTGAAGCGCGGATCGCGAAACAGCTGCTTCAGCGCCGCGCGCTTGGTCGCTTCGGCGACGCCGGGCTTGAAAAACGCCGCGAACTCCGAATCGATGGTCAGCGACTCGATCGGTGGCAGCGGCGCGTCGGCGTTCTGCGGCACGGGCCCGGCGGCTTGCGCGGCCTGCGGCGGCGCTGCCGTGGCGACCGGCTCGGGCGGAGCGTCGCGCGGCGGCGCCGGCGTCTGCGCCCGCGCGGCTTCGAGCTTGCGCCGCGACCAGCGCTTCAGCGACAGGCGCTCCGGCTGCTGCGCGACGTTGTCCGGCTTCTCGTTCATCGCTTCAGGCCTTGGTCGGCGCGTCGGAGACCTTGCGCGCGCTTGCGTCGCGATGCTGGTCGTCGCGCTCGTAGAGCTCGTTGCGCCGTACCTTGCGCTTGGGCTCGGGCTTGTAGTTCGCCGCGACAAACGGCTGCATCCACGCCAGCAATTCGGGAAACAGCGGCACCGCGTCGACCATCTCGCCGCCGTCCATCAGGCGCGCCGCCTCGTTGTAGCTGACGGTGACGAGCTCGGGTTTGGCCGACAATCCGTCGGCGGCGATGCGCTCGGGCTCGAGCATGCGCCACATGACGAAGATCTTGGGTTCCGGTGCGGTGATGTTCAGAAAATAACCTTCGCTTTCGGAGGCGTGCAGCTCGACGCCGAATCCGGTGAAGCGCCAGCGCGTGCCGGTCGCATCGTCGGACAGCTTGACCGCGACTTCGAGCGGACTATCGTCGCGCTCGACGGTGCCGACCTGCCATTTTTCGCTCGTCCAGCGGTTGGCAAGCGGAATTCTTTCGATGACGACGGCGACGGGAAACCGCAACGCTGGCATGGCCTTTTTCCGGATCGCGGCACGATTCGCGCGAGCAGCAATCATACGCCTGTGTGCATCGGTGCGCGCCGTCTGCTACCATCGTCGATCGCAGCGCCGCCCCACTGCGAACTTTCGCGAACTTTCGTTTTCATGGCCAGAATCATTCCTCTCACCGACGCCCGCGCGCTCGGCGATACGCTCGCCGCCGCGCGCAACGCGCCCGCGGTCACGCCGGCCGGCATGCTCGCCGACACGCGCGGCCGGATGTTGCGCGACTTGCGCATTTCGGTGACCGATCGCTGCAATTTCCGCTGCGTCTACTGCATGCCGAAGGACGTCTACGGCCACGATTATCCGTTCCTGCCGCATGCGGAGCTGCTGACGTTCGAGGAGATCGCGCGGCTCGCCCGCATCTTCAAGGCGCATGGCATCGAGAAGATCCGCCTGACCGGCGGCGAGCCGCTGCTGCGCAAGCATCTGGAGCGCCTGGTGGCGATGCTGGCCGACATCGGCGGCCTCGATCTGACCTTGACGACCAACGGCGCACTGCTGGCCAAAAAGGCGCGCGATCTCAAGGCAGCGGGCCTCGATCGGGTCACCGTGAGCCTGGACGCTCTGGACGACGCAGTGTTCCGCGCGATGAACGACGTCGATTTTCCGGTCGCACGCGTGCTCGAAGGCATCGACGCCGCGGCCGCCGCGGGGCTCTCGCCGGTCAAGATCAACATGGTCGTCAAGCGCGGCACCAACGAGCAGCAGATCCTGCCGATGGCGCGGCATTTCCGCGGCAGCGGGCACATCCTGCGCTTTATCGAATACATGGACGTCGGGCACACCAACGGCTGGCGGATGGACGACGTCGTGCCGTCGGCCGAGGTGATCGGCATCATCGGCCGCGAGCTTCCGCTGGAGCCGATCGACGCGAACTATCCGGGCGAAGTCGCGGCGCGCTGGCGCTATCGCGACGGCAGCGGCGAAATCGGCGTCATCTCCTCGGTGACGCAGGCATTCTGCAACGAGTGCACGCGTGCACGGCTCGCCACCGACGGGAAGCTCTATACCTGCCTGTTCGCCACCACCGGCGTCGACCTGCGCGCGCTCGTGCGCGGCGGCGCGACCGACGACGAGATCGGCAACCATGTCGCCGCGATCTGGTCGCGGCGCGCCGACCGCTATTCGGAAATCCGCTCGGAAAACACGCGCGCCCTGCCGAAGATCGAGATGAGCTACATCGGCGGTTGAGCAAACTGAAGACGCAGAAGCAGACGAGGCGTCGGTTTCGAAACGGCAACACCATGCACATCAAAGCGCTGATCGAATTCCTGCAAGGCCTCGAGCAGAACAACAATCGGCCGTGGTTCATCTGGAACAAGCCGGCGTACGACGTGCTGCGCGAGGAGTTCCAGGCGCTGGTCGGCGACGTCGCCGGGCGGGTGGCGAAATTCGACCGCGCGCTGGGGCCGGTCGATCCGAAAAAGGCGATGTTCCGCATCTACCGCGACACGCGTTTTTCCAAGGATCGCACGCCGTACAAGACGCACTTCAGCGCGGCGCTGAACGACCGCGCCAAGCGAGGGCCTCGCGCCCGGCTATTACTTCCACATCGACCACCAGGGGACGCTGCTGGCCGGCGGCGGCATCTATCGGCCCGAGCCGGCGCTGCTCAACCGCATCCGCCGCCATATCGCGGCCAAGCCCGCGAGCCTGACGCGGCTGCTGCACGAGCCGCGCTTCGCCAAGACCTACGGCGGCCTGTCGGACGAAGACGCGCTCAAGCGCCCGCCGAAGGGATTCGCCGCCGATATCCGTCACATCGAGGCGATCAAATTGAGGCACTATTTCGGCATGATCGAAGTCGACCTCAAAAGACGCCCGCCGATGGACCTCGCCGCCGATCTCAGCGGCTACTTTCGCGATCTCCTGCCGCTGATGACGTGGCTGCGCAGCGCCGTCAAGGAGCAGCAGCGGTGAACGCGCCGAACGAGCCCTACCGGCCGCTGCTGTCCGACGCGGCGCGGCCGTCGACGTTCAACGTTCCGGCCGTCGACGAAAACGGCGCGACGCGCGATACGCCGATCGCCGGCGAGCATCCGCTGACGCTCTACGTCGACAAGCGCGAGATCCTGACCCTGATGACGCTGGGCGCGGCGCCCGAGGCGCTGGCGATCGGCTACCTGCGCAACCAGCGGCTGCTCGACCGCATCGAGGACATCGTATCGGTGCAGGTCGACTGGGACGTCAACGCGGTGGTCATCAACACGCGCAGCGGCTTGAAGGATCTCGAGGCCAAGCTCGGCAAGCGGACGACGACCAGCGGCTGCGGTCAGGGCACGGTGTTCGGCGATCTGATGGACGAGATCGACTCGGTCCGGCTGCCTGCCGACGCGATGCTTACCCGCGCCACGCTCTACGCGCTGCTCGATCGCGTGCGCGTGCACGAGACGATCTACAAGCAGGCGGGCGCCGTGCACGGCTGCGCGCTCGCCACCAACAACCGAAGGCGGCGCGAGCGAGATCCTGTATTTCGTCGAGGACGTCGGCCGGCACAACGCCGTCGACGCGATCGCCGGACGGATGTGGCTGGACCGGGTCGACGGCGGCGACAAGATTTTCTATACGACCGGACGGCTGACCTCCGAGATGGTGATCAAGGCCGCGCAGATGGGCATCCCGTTCCTCGTCTCGCGTTCGGGCCTGACGCAGATGGGCTACGAGATCGCGCAGAAAGTCGGCATCACGATGATCGGCCGCGCCACCAACAAGCATTTCCTGCTGTTCACCGGCGGCGAGCGCTTTCGCGCCGAAGCGTGATGCACACCTTCGTTCCGTCCGACCATCCGATGCCCGCGCGGTCGATCACCGGACTGGTGCTCGCCGGCGGCCAGGGGCGGCGCATGGGCACCGTCGACAAGGGGCTGGTGCCGCTCGCCGGGCGGCCGATGGTCGCCCACGTTCTCGAGCGTCTGGCACCACAGGTCGACGACATCCTGATCAATGCCAACCAGCACACCGCCGAATACGCGGCGTTCGGCCACCGGGTGATCGCCGACACGATCGGCGGCTTCGCCGGCCCGCTCGCGGGCCTGCAGGTCGGGCTCGCCAACGCGAGCCACGCGCTGGTCGCGACCGTGCCCTGCGATTCGCCGTTCCTGCCTGCCGACCTGGTGGCGCGGCTCGCGGCCGCGATGAATGCCGAAGGATGCCAACTCGCCGTCGCGCGCACCTTCGACCAGCCGCACCCGGTGTTCGCGCTGGTGCGCCGCGCGGTGCTGCCGCATCTGACCCATTATCTCGAGGGCGGCGGGCGCAAGATCGACGCCTGGTATTCGGCGCTGCGCATCGTCGAGGTGCCGTTCGACGACGAGGCCGACGCCTTCCGCAACATCAACACCACCGACGAGCTCCGACAAGCCGATGCCTGAAACGATGACCGCGACGACGAAGACGCTGCGCGATGCGTCTTGCGCCGACGACTACGATCCGAACTCGATGCCGGTAGCCAAGGCGCGCGAGCTGATCCGGACGTTCCTGACGCCGATGAGCGCCGTCGAGCGCGTGCATGTTCGAAGCGCGCTCGGCCGGGTGCTCGCCGCCGACGTGATTTCGCCGATCGCCGTGCCCGGTCACGACAATTCCGCGATGGACGGCTACGCGGTGCGCTTCGCCGATCTCAAGCCCGACGCCGAGACGGTGTTGAAGCGGGTCGGCGAGTCGTTCGCCGGCAAGCCGTGGGCGGGCACGATAGGGCCAGGCGAATGCGTGCGCATATTCACCGGCGGCGTGATGCCGCAGGGCGCCGACTCGGTGGTCATGCAGGAGCGCGCCAGCGAAGACAAGAGCGGCGTGCGCGTCGCGCCGGGCGCGCTCGCCAAGGCGGGGACGAACCGGCGCTTCGCCGGCGAAGACCTGAAGGCCGGCCAGCTGGTGTTTCGCGCCGGCCAGCGAGTCAACCCGGCGGAGCTCGGCATGATCGCATCGCTGGGCATCGGCGAGGTCGGCGTCTACCGCAAGCTCAGAGTCGCGTTCTTCTCGACCGGCGACGAATTGAAATCGATCGGGACGCCGCTCGCCGCCGGAGAAATCTACGACAGCAACCGCTACACCTTGCACGGCATGCTGACGCGACTCGGCTGCGAGGTCCTCGACATGGGCGTCGTCGAGGACGAGCCGAAGAAGCTCGAGAGCGCTTTTTCCACCGCCGCGCAATCGGCCGACGTCGTCATCACCTCGGGCGGCGTGTCGGTGGGCGAAGCCGACTACGTCAAGCAGCTGCTCGACAAGCTCGGCGAAGTGCTGTTCTGGAAAATCGCGATGAAGCCGGGGCGTCCGCTCGCTTACGGCAAGCTCGGCGGCGCGCATTTCTTCGGCCTGCCGGGCAATCCGGTTTCGGTAATGGTCACCTTCTACCAGTTCGTGCGCGATGCGCTGCGCATCCTTCAGGGCGAGCGCGACGTGGCGCCGCTGCCGACGTTCCGCGTGCCGCTGTCGGCGCCGATCAAGAAGGCGCCGGGCCGCACCGAATTCCAGCGCGGCATCCTGTCACCCGACGGCGCCGGCGGCTGGACGGTGCGCACGACCGGCGACCAGGGCTCGGGAATACTGTCGTCGATGTCGCAGGCGAACTGCTTCATCATCCTCGGCACCGACACCGGCAACGTCGCGGCCGGCGAGCAGGTCGACGTGCAGCTTTTCGAGGGGATCATCTAGCAGCCAGGACGGCGTTGTCGTCGGGCTGACGACGACGAGGACGCGATCTGGCGATGCGAAGGTATGATGGCGGCTTTGTGCGGCGCCATCCCGATTCCCGTGCCCTCCTCCCTTGGCCATCTGTTGCAGCGTAATCTCGAGTGGGCGGCGAACCTGCGCGCGCGCCGTCCGGATTTTTTCCTCGGCGCCACCGAGCAGCAGACGCCCCACTACCTGTGGATCGGCTGCTCGGACAGCCGCGTCCCGGCGAGCGACGTGGTCGATCTGCCGCCGGGGGAGATGTTCGTCCACCGCAACGTCGCCAATGTGGTCGTGCACACCGACCTCAACTTCCTGTCGGTGCTGCAGTTCGCCGTCGAGGCGCTGAAGGTGCCGCATGTGCTGATCGTCGGGCATTACGGCTGCGGCGGCGTTCGCGCGGCCTACCAGGGCAAGCCTCTGGGCCTGATCGACAACTGGCTGCGACACGTGCAGGACGTCGCGGCCAAGCACCACGCGCTGCTCGAGCGACTGCCGGACGACGGCGCCCGCGAGGACCGGCTGTGCGAGCTCAATGTCATCGAGCAGCTGACGCATGTGGCGCGGACCACGATCGTGCAGGACGCGTGGCGCCGCGGCCAGCCGCTTGCGCTGCACGGCTGGATCTATCGGCTGCACGACGGCGTGCTGCGGGACCTGGGGCTCGAGGTCGACGAGGCGGGGAAATTCGACAAGGCTTACCAGTCTGCGATCGCGGCGCTCACGCCACCGGCCTGACGCGCATGCGAATAGCCTTGGCGGCCACGCTGGGTGCAGGCCGGCTTAGTGCCCGCGCTCGAGCCAGCGCAGGCGCTGCTCGAGATCGACGATGTCGACCGCTTGCGCCAGAAACGCTTCGCGGCTCTTGAGCTCCTGATCGGCGAACCAGTTATCCAGGCGGTCGAGGAAGCTGCGGTGGGCAGGCGCGAGTGTGAGCGGTTACTGATTCATCCGTCGCGTCAGGGCGGCTCAAAATGCCGTGGGTCAGCGCGGCGAGGGTTCCGACCAAGCTGCGATCTCTCGGTTCATATCCATTTGATTCCATTGCCTTACTCCTTCGTCCCTCATGAGGACTATCGGGCCAGCACACTCGAATTGTGCGCTGCACAATAGCAGTATGGGGTGGCGAAGCGGCAAATTCAAATGATAGATTCGGATGAGCGCGATAAGGCTGCGCTATCGACGATAAGTGCACTGATTAATAGCAGTTTGTTGTAGATCGAGGGAGGCTTCGACCGGGACGTCGGTCCGGTCGCCGTGAAAACAGCCCGAGCCCCAGCCACCGCCGGCCGGAACGTGCCGGCGCCGCCCGCCCTCAGCGGCGCGCCGTGGAAAGCACGCCCGGAACGTCCTGCACCAGCGCCGAGCGCGTGCTTGAGCTGCTCGAGGCTCCTCACCTCGAGCGTGAACGACATCTTGGCCTGCAGGTTGCGGGTCAGGGTCTTGACCGCGGTGACATTGATCTTCTCGCGCGAAAAGACTTCGCTGACGTCGCGCAGCAAGGCCTGCCGGTCCATCGCCTCGACGACGACGTCGACCGGAAAGACCTCATCGCGCGGCGTGCCCCACTCCGCGGTGATCAGCCGCTCCGGATGTCTTTCCTGCATGCGCGCGACGTTGCTGCAATTGCGGCGGTGGATCGATATGCCCTTGCCGCGGGTGACAAAGCCGACGATCGGATCGGGCGGCGCGGCCTTGCAGCATCGGGCGAGCCCGGTCAGCAGCCGGTCGACGCCGACGATCAGGATGCCGCTGCCCGCGCCCGCCGACTTGCTCGCGCGCAGGAGCACCGCTTCGTCTCCGGGCGCAGGCGCCGCGGCCTCGCCGGGCTTGGCGACCACCTGGATCGCGTGCTGCAGGGCGCGCGTGTTGAGCTCGGCGCGCGACACCGCGGCAAAAAATTCGTCGAGCTTGTCGAATCCCGCCTGCGCCGCGACCGCGTCGAGCTTCAGCGCCGTCTTGCCGGCGCGGTGCAATTCGCGCTCGACCATTTCGCGGCCCTGCGCGATCGTCGCCTCGAGCTGCTGCGCCTTGAACCATTGCCGCACCTTGGCGCGCGCCCGGTGGCTTTGCACGTAGCCCAGGTCGGCGTTCAGCCAGTCGAGCGACGGCCCGCCCTGCTTCGCCGCGATGATCTCGATCCGCTGCCCGTTCTGCAGCGCGTAGTTGAGCGGCACCATCGCGCCGTCGACGCGCGCGCCCCGGCAGCGGTGGCCGAGGCTCGTATGCACCGCATAGGCGAAATCGACCGGCGTCGCGCCGCGCGGCAGGTCGACCACCTTGCCCTGCGGCGTCAGCACGTAGATCGTGTCGGTGAACAGCGTCGACTTGAACTGCTGCAGCCATTCGCCGGCATCGGCGACGGCGTCCTTCCAGTCGAGCACCTGGCGCAGCCACGCGATCTTTTCATCGTATCCGGGATCGCGCTGCGCGCCGCCGCCCTCCTTGTACCGCCAGTGCGACGCGACGCCGTACTCCGAATGCCGGTGCATGTCATGCGTGCGGATCTGCACTTCCAGCGGCTTGCCGTCGGGGCCGATGACCGCGGTGTGCAGCGAGCGATAGCGGTTGGCCTTCGGCTTGGCGATGTAGTCGTCGAATTCCTGCGGCAGCGGCGTCCACAGGTTGTGCACGACGCCCAGCGCGGTGTAGCAGTCCTTGACGTCGTCGACCAGCACGCGCACCGCGCGAATGTCGTAGAGCGCATCGATGCCCACGCCGCTTGCGGCGCATCTTGTTCCAGATGCTGGTGATGTGCTTCGGCCGCCCGGTGACCTCGGCCTTGACGCCGGCGACGGAGAGCTCGCGCTTGATCTCGGCGATCGCCTGGTCGATGTAGCGCTGGCGATCGACGCGGCGCTCGTCGAGCGCGGCGGCGATCCTGCGATAGGCATCGGGCTCGAGCGCCCGCAAGGCCGAGATCCTCGAGCTCCCACTTCAACTGCCAGACGCCGAGCCGGTTGGCGAGCGGCGCGAACAAATCCTGGGTCTCGCGCGCCTGCGATGGCGCGGTGTCGCGCGCGTTCGGCGGCCGGGGCACGCGCGTCCGCCGCGTCGGGCGCTGATGCCCAGGTAGCGCATCGCCTGCGTGCGCTCGGCGAGCTTGACCAGCACGACGCGGATGTCCTCGACCATCGCCAGCAGCATCTTGCGCAGATTCTCGGCCTGCGCGTCGCGCGCCTCCTTGTGCGCGCCGCCCTGTCCCAGCGATACCGTGCGGATCGCGCCCATGCGCGCGACGCCGATCACCAGCTTCGCGACTTCGTCGCCGGCTTCCGCGGCGAATTTCTGCTCGTCGAATCCCGGCACGTCCGGCACGCCGATCAGCAGCGCCGCGCGCACCGATTCGGCATCGAGCTTGAGCTCAGCGACGATCGTCGCGGTGCCGGTCGCGCGCGCGAGCCAGGGTTCGCCTTCCGCGGTCAGCGCATTTCCATAGCGCTTGCGCGCAAGCTCGAACGCCGCCTCGATCGCCGTCCGCTCGGCAGGCGTGTATCCGCTCGCCGCCTGCGCGATGCGCGCCGCGTAGAGGTCGTCGGACTCGGCTTGCGGCGCAGAAGTAACGAGTGCAACCATGAAGTCGATTATACCGGCGCGTGCACTCCGTTCTTAGCGCCGGAAATGCTGAGCTTAGCGGCGTCGGCGATGTGCTATGCGACGATTGTCATCCCGGCGCAGGCCGGGATCCAAGTTGCGATCTCACGCCGGCCAACATCGCTGCTTGGGCCCCCGGCCTTCGCCGGGGCGACGCTTGCGCCGGGACGACGCCGCTCCCGGCCGGGACGACCCTAACTCGACGCGGCCGCGGTCGCGACCGCGTCGGCGATGCCACGCGCGCAGCGGTCGGCGGCGGCGGCTTCGCGCGCCTCGACCATCACGCGCAGCACCGGCTCGGTGCCCGAAGGCCGCAGCAGCACGCGGCCCGAGCCGTCGAGACTCGCCATCGCTTCGCGCTCGGCGCGGCGGATCGGCTCGCTGCCGCGCCAGTCGAAGCCGCGGCGGATCGGCACGTTGATCAGCCGCTGCGGAAACAGCGGCGCATCGGCGGTCGCGGCGGCAAGCGTCGTCTGCTGCTCGCGCAGCGCGCGGATGACGGCAAGCGCCGCGACGATCGCGTCGCCGGTCGTGTGCTTGTCGAGGCAGATGATGTGTCCGGAGTTCTCGCCGCCCAGCAGCCATCCCTTGTCCTGCATCATCTCCAGCACGTAGCGGTCGCCGACGGCGCTGCGCTGCAGCGGAATGCCGCGGCGGTCGAGCGCCTGCTCGAATCCGAGGTTGCTCATCAGCGTGCCGACGACGCCGCCGGCGGTCGCGCCGCGCCGCCAGTAGTCGAGCGCGATCACGTAGAGCAGTTGATCGCCGTCGTAGATGCGCCCTTCGGCGTCGACCATCATCAAGCGGTCGCCGTCGCCGTCGAGCGCCACGCCCAGATCGGCGCCGTGCTCGAGCACCGCAGCCTGCAGATATTCCGGATGCGTCGCGCCGACGCCGGCGTTGATGTTGAGTGCCGTCGGGCTCGTTGCCGATCGCGACCACTTCGGCGCCGAGCTCGTGGAACACCGGCGGCGCGACGTGGTAGCCCGCGCCATGCGCGCAATCGACGACGATCTTCAAGCCCTTGAGGTCGAGATCGTTCGGAAACGTGCCCTTGCAGAATTCGATGTAGCGGCCCGACGCGTCGCTGACGCGGAACGCCTTGCCCAGCTCCGCCGACTTGACGCAGCTGATCGGACCGTCGATGCCCTGCTCGATCGCCTGCTCGACCGCGTCCGGCAGCTTGGTGCCGCCTGCCGAGAAGAACTTGATGCCGTTGTCCTCGAACGGATTGTGCGAGGCGCTGATCACGATGCCGGCCGACAGGCGCAGCGCGCGCGTCAGGTAGGCGACGCCGGGCGTGGGCAGCGGACCGGACAGATAGACGTCGACGCCGGCGGCGGACAGCCCCGCTTCGAGCGCCGCCTCGAGCAGGTAGCCGGAGATGCGCGTGTCCTTCCCGATCAGCACCGCCGGGTTCGTGCCCGGGCGCGCCGCCGATTCGGCCGCGAACACGCGGCCGGCGGCGTAACCGAGCCGCAGCACGAGCTCGGGCGTGATCGGCGAGTCGCCGACTCTGCCGCGGACGCCATCGGTGCCGAAATAGTTCTTGGTCATGGTCGAACGCTCATTCGCCGCTAGTCAGTGCAGCTGCACAGTGCCGCCATTATGAACTCACGCGCTTCCGCTTGCGCTGCCGGCACGTCGGTCTGCCTGCACCGCCTGCCAGACCTTGAGTGCATCGACGGTGTCGCGCACATCGTGCACGCGCACCAGCGACGCGCCGCGGGCAACGGCCGCGAGCGCCGCCGCCAGGCTGCCGGCGCCACGCTCCTCGACTCGGCGCCCGGTGAGCGTGCCGATCGTCGACTTGCGCGACAGGCCCGCGACGACCGGGTAGCCGAGCGCGACGATCTCGGAAAGCCGCCGCAGCAGCTCGAGATTATGGTCGACCGTCTTGCCGAAACCGAATCCCGGATCGACCGCGATGCGTCCGCGCGCGATCCCGGCGCCCTCGCAGGCCAGCGCGCGCCCGGAAAGAAAGGCGGTCACGACCGCGACGACGTCGTCTTCGTACACGGCGGCGTGCTGCATCGTCAGCGGCTCGCCCTGCATGTGCATCAGGCAGACCGCGGCGCCGCTTGCCGCGACCGCGTCGAGCGCGCCGTCGGCGCGCAGCGCATTGATGTCGTTGACCATCGAGGCTCCGGCGGCGATCGCCGCGCGCATCACCGCGGGCTTGCGCGTATCGACCGAAAGCGGCACGCCGCGCGAGTCGCAATCGGCGCGCAGCGCCTCGAACAAGGGCAGCACGCGGTCGAGCTCCTGCTGTTCGGAGGTCGGCGCCGCGCCGGGGCGCGTCGATTCGCCGCCGATGTCGATGATCGCCGCGCCGTCGTCGAGCATTTGACGGGCATGGCCCAGCGCGCGATGGCGGTCGGCGTAGCGGCCGCCGTCGAAAAAGGAATCGGGCGTGACGTTGAGCACGCCCATGACGCGCGGGCGGTCGAGCGCGACCCGGTGGCGCCGGCCGCAGATCAGCGTGCTCGCGGTCAAGGCGAGCTCCGGCAAAGGGCTCGACCCGGGAAACGGCGGCTCGACGAGCTCATCGACGCTGGTTCCCGCGGGAACGCGGCTAGGCCGGGTTGGCCGAGGGCGCGGCGTCCGGACCGGTGTCGGGACCGAACGTGGTGCCCGGCGTGGCGCTGACCGGCTTCGGCGGACGCGGCGGCCGGCCCTGCATGATGTCCTCGACCTGGTCGCTGTCGAGCGTCTCGACTTCGAGCAGCGCCTTGGCCATCGCCTCGACCTTGTCGCGGTTGTCCTCGATCAGCTTCCGCGCCAGCGCGTACTGCTCGTCGATGATGCGCCGGATCTCGAGATCGACCTTCTGCATCGTCGCTTCGGACACGTTCTTCTGCGTCGCGATCGAGCGGCCGAGGAACACCTCGCCCTCGTTCTCGGCGTAGACCATCGGGCCCAGCGTGTCGGACATGCCGTAGCGCGTGACCATGTCGCGCGCCATCTGCGTCGCGCGCTCGAAATCGTTGCTCGCACCAGTGGTCATCTGGTGCATGAAGATTTCCTCGGAGATGCGGCCGCCGAACAGCACGGCGATGCGCTGCAGCAGGTAGTCGCGGTCGTACGAGTAGCGGTCCTGCTCGGGCAATTGCATCGTCACGCCCAGCGCGCGCCCGCGCGGAATGATCGTCACCTTGTGCACCGGATCGGACTTCGGCAGCAGCTTCGCGACGACCGTGTGACCGGACTCGTGGTAGGCGGTGTTCTTCTTTTCCTCTTCGGACATGACCATCGATTTGCGCTCGGCGCCCATCATGATCTTGTCCTTGGCCATCTCGAAATCGTCCATGTCGACCAGGCGCTTGCTCTTGCGCGCGGCGAACAAAGCGGCTTCATTGACCAGATTGGCGAGATCGGCCCCGGAAAAGCCCGGCGTGCCGCGCGCGATGACCTCGGCCTTGACGTCGCCGGCGACCGGCACCTTGCGCATGTGCACCAGCAGGATCTGCTCGCGGCCGCGGATGTCGGGCAGCGGCACGACGACCTGGCGGTCGAAGCGGCCCGGACGCATCAGCGCCGGGTCGAGCACGTCCGGCCGGTTGGTCGCGGCGATGACGATCACGCCGGCGTTGCCCTCGAAGCCGTCCATCTCCACCAGCAATTGATTCAGCGTCTGCTCGCGCTCGTCGTTGCCGCCGCCGAGGCCCGCGCCGCGCTGGCGGCCGACCGCGTCGATTTCGTCGATGAACACGATGCACGGCGCGTTCTTCTTCGCCTGCTCGAACATGTCGCGCACGCGAGCCGCGCCGACGCCGACGAACATCTCGACGAAGTCCGAACCCGAGATCGAGAAGAACGGCACCTTGGCCTCGCCGGCGATCGCCTTGGCGAGCAAGGTCTTGCCGGTGCCCGGATTGCCGACCATCAGCACGCCGCGCGGGATGCGCCCGCCCAGCTTCTGGAACTTGGACGGGTCGCGCAGGAATTCGACCAGCTCGGCGACTTCTTCCTTGGCCTCGTCGCAGCCGGCGACGTCGGCGAAGGTGACCGTGTTGTTCGACTCGTCGAGCATGCGCGCCTTGCTCTTGCCGAACGAGAACGCGCCGCCCCGCCCGCCGCCCTGCATCTGCCGCATGAAGAAGATCCACACGCCGATCAAGCAGCAGCATCGGGAACCAGGAGATGAACACCTGCGCGAGGAAGCTCTGCTCCTCTTCCGGCTTGGCCTGGACCTTGACGCCGTCCTTGACCAGGTCGCCCGACCATCCAGATATCGCCCGGGCTGTAGGTGACGTTGGTCTTCTTGTCGGTGCCGACCCAGCGGATCGTGCGGCCCTCGATCGTCGCGGACTCGACCTTGCCCGACTTCGCCTGGTCCATGAAGTCGGTGTAGGAAACCGCGTCCCGCGTGCCCTGGCGCGCGTCGAACTGCTTGACGACGACGAGGACGACCAGGCCGATGACCAGCCAGATCCCGACATTCTTCAACATATTGTTCAAGGCAATCCTTACGGCTCTCTCGAGCCAGCACGCCCCGCATCGAGCGGGGCCAAAGATGTGAATCTTAGCCCTTGGGGCTCTCCGGCGCCAGCCGCCCGGAATTGTCTCCATCCGGCAACACCGCAATCCGGCGCTTGCCCACCAAAAACACCTCTCGGCTGCGATCGCGCGACGCCTTGGGTTTACGTACGTAAACCTTGTCGAAATGACGCTGCATCAGCCGTTGAAACTCGGTAAAACCCTCGCCCTGGAACGCTTTGACGACCAAATCGCCTCCGGGTTGCAGGCTTCGCATCGCGAAATCCAGCGCCAGCTCGGCCAGATGGACCCCTCTCGCCTGGTCGGCGGCTTCGATACCGCTAATGTTGGGCGAGAGGTCAGATAACACAAGCTCGGCCTTACCCCCGCCCAGCTCGGCCACGACCGCCTCGAGCACGGCATCGTCGCCGAAATCGCCCTGGATGAAGCGCACGCCGGCGACCGGGTCCATCGGCAGCAGGTCGACCGCGACGATCCGCGCCGAGGCGCCCAGGCGCTGGCGCAACACCTGGCACCAGCTTCCAGGCGCCGCACCGAGGTCGACCACCGTCATGCCCGGCCGCAACAGCTTGTCCTTTTCGGCGAGCTCGGTCAGCTTGAACGCCGCGCGCGAGCGGTAACCCAGGCGCTGCGCCTCCTGCACCCAGTGATCGTTGACGTGCTCCTTCATCCACGGCTTGTTGAAGCGGTGCTTTTTGCCGGTCGGATTGCGCGGATTCGAAGCTTTGCTCATGGCGCTGCAACATACGCGTGGCAGGCTTGATCGACAAGCCTTCGCGCGACGATATTGCTGCATGTGCAGCATGAATTTGGCGTTGACGCGAGGGCGGAACGGGCCTAGGGTGAAAGTTCATTCGGCCTGAATTTGGAGGCCACGATGTCCGTCATGCGCAACCTCTCACCCGATCCACGCAAATCGCACGATCCCACGTTCGATTTTCTTGCCGCGTACGACAATCGGACCTGGTCCAACGACGACGGCGCGCTGCTTGGCCAGCTGCAGATGCTGCGCGAGGGCGGCAGCTTCGCGCCCGGCGCCGACGACAAGCTCTGGCAGCAGGCGGTGAGTCGCGCGGTTTCGGCGACGTAGGCTTCAGGCGACAGTCGATCGCTGCCTGGTCGCGCCGGGCTTCGTCGAGAGGACTCACGACGCCGCGACCGCCGCGGTTGAGGACGTGCGTGTAGATCATCGTCGTGCTGACGTCGCTGTGACCCAATAACTCCTGCACCGTGCGGATGTCGTAGCCCGCTTCGAGCAGGTGCGTCGCGAACGAATGACGCAGGGTGTGCGGCGTCGCCGGCTTGACGATGCCCGCATCGCGCACCGCCTGGCGCATCGCGCGCTGGAATGCCTGGTCGGAAACGTGATGGCGGCGCGATCGCGCCGCTGCGCGGATCGCGCGAAACGTTGCGCGCCGGAAAAACATACTGCCAGCCCCAGTCGCACGCCGCGCCCGGATACTTGCGCTGCAGCGCATTCGGCAACCAGGCCGCGCCGCAGCCGTCGGCAAGATCCTGCTTGTGCAGCCCGCGCACTTCGACGAGATGCACGCGCAATCGCGGCGCCAGACTGCGCGGCAGCATCGTCATGCGGTCCTTCGCGCCCTTGCCGTCGCGCACGACGATTTCGCCGCGCGCGAATTCGACATCCTTCACGCGTAGCCGCACGCCTTCCATGATGCGCATCCCCGAGCCGTAGAGCAGCGCGCCGATCAGTCGATGCGTTCCATCGCAGACGCGCGAGAACGTCGCGCGACTTCCTCCTGCGTGAGCACGACCGGCAGGCGCGTCGAGGCCTTCGCCGGCTGGACACCTTCCAGCCACGGCAGCTCGATCGCGAGGATTTCCCGGTACAGGAAAAGCAGCGCGCTGCGCGCCTGATTCTGCGTGGCCGCGGCGACATGGCGCGTCGACCGCAAGATCGGTGAGAAACGCCTCGATTTCCGGCGCGCCCATCGCCGCAGGATGGCGCTTGCCGTGAAAATGGATGTAGCGTCTAATCCAGTCGACATACGCCTGCTCGGTGCGAATGCTGTAGTGCTTCAACCGGATCCGATGCCGAACCTGGTCGAGCAGCCGTGCCGGATGCGAAGGCGGGTCCATCGAGTGAGTGACGCGTTTAGGCGCCACTAATGAGGGAGACTGCGTTGATTTTGGGGCGGGGCTTGCGAGCTGAAACTACGACCAATGGACGATTGACGGTTTGTATGTCGTCGCGACGGAATTGGGGTCCGTCGTTTAGGCGCTCAATTTTTAGTTAGGCATTGCATGGATGACTCTGACGCTCAAGGAAAGATCGATGCCCTCATCGCCAATTTCTTTTCGGCCTTTGGCAATCGCGCCGACGCCACACCTCGTCTCGCCGACGCTAATCAATTGCTTCACCGACAAAGCCACCATTGTTCGCTGCTCCGACAGCGGTGCAGGGCTATACACAGTCAGGGAGTTCGCATTCCGCGGATCAATTTGCTCACTCAAGGAGCGCTTGTCTCCTTCCATGAGAGAGAGACCAGCTCGACAACCCAAATATTTAACGGCATCGCAACCCGCACGTCGGTTATCGCAAGTCGGGCTTGCTGGATGGCAACGACTGCCGGATCGGGGACAAAATGCTTTCAACTCGTTGACCTGGGTCCCGGTTGGCGCATCGCATCGCTCGCTTGGGTAGATGACAATGCCTAACCACGCGGTCAACACGGACGCCCACCGGCGGCGCTTCGCGCCTTGGTGGTCGCCGGTTACCTTGGTTCGTTAGGCGTATCACGGCGGCGGTATGGTGAAATCACCCGACAATCCAGATCCACTCGCTTGGCACCGCTATTTTGCGATGGAGTGCAACAACCGCGCGTGGCAGTTATCGGTCGAACCTCGAGATACTGCAAAGGATCGGGAAATGCTCAATGCCGCTCATGGGTCTGCGTGGCATTGGGAAGCCGTGGGCACCGAGCTCAATAGCATGAGGGCAACAACGCTCCTTGCCGAGGTTCACGCGTTGCTGGGCCACGGAGCCACCGCGCTGGCTTATGCGCAACAGATGCGCGACTACTTCCTGACCAAAGCCGATGCGCCAGATTGGGAGGTAGCGTTAACACATGCCGTATATGCCCATGCCGCGCACGCCGCTGGCGAGCTGGCGCCGTATCGGTCAGCGTACCAAAATGCAGCGATGGCCATTGCGGCGATCTCCGACGAGGAGGATCGCGCTATCGTGCTCAAGACCTTCAGGCAAGTGACAGCCCCGTGAGTGGAACAGATACGCCTAACCACGCGGTCAACACGGACGCCCACCGGCGGCGCTTCGCGCCTTGGTGGTCGCCGGTTACCTTGGTTCGTTAGGCCCCATGAAATGGCCGAGTTGGCGCCGATTTCGAAGCCGCACTCCGTGATCGCGTCACTCAAGGCCTGGCTCGCTTGTCGCCGCTCAGATGGCGGCTGTGGGCGGCAGTTCGCGTCGACCCCAGAAGTGGGAGCAGCACCCGAAAGGCGACGCCGGACGGAGGATATTGGGTTGTGCATCGTCGGTCAAACTGTCACTGGTCCAACGATGTCGAGGATGGCTTCAACCGTTCGCGGTACTCCGTCTATGGACAGTAGACGACGACTGGTGCAATCATGAAAAGTCGGAGGTCACGATCGACTTTCTTATGAGCACGTCTGAGCATGGCGCCGATCTGGTACGCATGGTCAGCGACCAGCCAAGGTTTCACGTTAAATGTGGCCTAACCACGCGGTCAACACGGACGCCCACCGGCGGTGCTTCGCGCCTTGGTGGTCGCCGGTTACCTTGGTTCGTTAGGCCTCGCTCCTTCCTAACCGACGTCCGCCCGATTATCGTTGTCCCATGAAACGGTTAATGAACATTGCGTTTCTTCGCATCTACGCATTCAACCTAGGACGTAAGTGGCGGAATTCTCCCCATGTCGCATGCGACGATGCCATTCTGCTTATGTGTGTATTGTGCGCCGGACCCCTGACAGCGATAGTGCTTTTGGGCGTTGCTCTCACCGGCGCGGCGCATCTGCGCCAGGTCCTGGATTCACAGGTCCTGCAGTACGCTATCGCGGTCCCCGTAGCATTGGCGCTAATTTACGGGTTTACTAAAACCTTTCGCCGATTCGCCGGAACACCAGAGCGTGCCAGACCCTATATGGCGCCACGAACACGGCTAATCTCGTTTGTTTGGATGCTCTTGACCCAAATAATTTGTACGGCCGTAATTGCATTTGTTCTCTACGTTACCCGTAACGCGTGGTAACTACAGCGAAATCCGCCTAGGCACTGATTGGATAGCGCAACTGTCCCTGTAATCATTACGTCTAAGGCGAAGCGGTGAGCGCGCGGCCTAACCACGCGGTCAACACGGACGCCCACCGGCGGCGCTTCGCGCCTTGGTGGTCGCCGGTTACCTTGGTTCGTTAGGGCTCATTTGCGCTCGCTTTAAGCCAAGGGACACGGTTACTGTTACATCGCAATCGCGAGGGGAGGAGACATGTTCTTTGGGAATGCGTTCGGCCTTGCAATCGTGGCCGCGTTGACAGCTACGTTTTCGTGGGCCGAAGCTCTGGCTCAGAGCGCGAGCGATGTCGTAGGGACATGGACGCTCGTCTCGTCGGTGACGGAAAAAGACGGCACGAGAACCGATCAATTCGGCTCCGGTGCCAAAGGTATGATGAACTTGGACGTTGACGGCCATTTCATGCTTACGATTATCGGCCCCGACCTTCCGAAGTTCGCTGCAAACAATCGCGCCGCAGGCACCCCGGAAGAAAACAAGGCCGTAATGTCAAAGAGCATCGCTATGATTGGTACGTATTCGGTGAACTCGACCGAAAAGACCCTCACGTTCAAGGTAGACAGCGCCACGTTTCCCAATTGGAATGGAACGGAGCAGAAGCGCTTGCTTTCTTCTAGCAACAAAGATGAGCTCAAGTACGTCACGCCGACCGCATCTAGCGGCGGAGTAGGCACCGTGACCTGGAAACGTGTCCAGTGAGCGCGCTTTCGTAGCGATGTCGCCATAATGAGCCCTAACCGCGCGGTCAACACGGACGCCCACCGGCGGCGCTTCGCGCCTTGGTGGTCGCCGGTTACCTTGGTACGTTAGGGGTCTAGCCTAATGGCCTGGAAGCGTCCGGCCCTGCTCGTTTCCTGTGCCATAGTCGCGACCCTGCTCGCGATGCTTGCGCCAGTTCAGCCGTTCTACCAACCGATGATCGCAGTTCCCCTCTTCGTGGGGCTCGCTCGCCTGCTGAACGTTGGGTCGTACACCGCCACCCTCATTTTGGCGCTACTGCTTTCGGTCACACCGATCATTGTGTTCGCCGTCGGCGCAACGTCATCGGACATACCCTTGCTCGAAACGTTGTACCGTTCCATCATCAGCATCTCCAACCTTCCTGGCCTCGTCGCCTTTTTCCTGTTGCCCATTGCCCTTGGTGTTGCCACCTATGCTGGTCACCGCTGGCTATACCCCTAACCACGCGGTCAACACGGACGCCCACCGGCGGCGCTTCGCGCCTTGGTGGTCGCCGGTTACCTTGGTTCGTTAGGCGCCACACGAGATCGGTCGCATGCCAGAGTTCGCTCGCGTCACGCTCGACACGCCGCGCCTGCGCCTTAGGCACTTGGTGGAGTCGGATGCGGAAGCCCTGCTTGCGATTCACGCCGATCCCAAGGTAATGATGTACTCCAACATCTCACCTTGGACTTCGACCGATCAGGCTCTCGCACTAATTGAGCGTAGTCGAAAGGGCATGTCAACGGACAGACAGTTGTGCCTCGGAATCATACCGGTCACCGAACGTCGGGTGGTCGGGACATGTACAGTGTTCGACATCGTTCAAGCCAGTCGACGCGCTGAGATCGGATTCGTGCTTGGAGCATTCGCTCGGGGCAAGGGCTACATGCAAGAGTCTCTCACCGCCGTGCTGGACCATGTTTTTTCTGCTTTGCGCCTCAATCGAGTCGAAGCGGATACCGACCCTCGGAACGAGGCAGCCACGAGATTGCTGGAGCGCCTAGGGTTCGTCAAGGGAGGGACTCCTTCGCGAACGCTGGATCGTCGATGGCGAGAAGTCCGATACCGCGCTCTACGGTCTGTTGCGCGGCGATTGGAGTCACGGTCGATGAAGGAAAACACAGCGTCATCGCCTAACCACGCGGTCAACACGGACGCCCACCGGCGGCGCTTCGCGCCTTGGTGGTCGCCGGTTACCTTGGTACGTTAGGCATCTTGTGACCTGTAACGTTATGGGTTACACTAGGGCCTGTGATCCGAAGCTTCAGGCATAAGGGCCTCGCAAAGTTCTTTGAATCCGGATCCAAATCCGGGATTCAGGCCAAACATGCGGAACGGTTGCGTTTGATCTTGGGTCGCCTGAACGCAGTGGCGAAACCAGAAGACATGGGCCTTCCGGGACTGCAACTGCATCCACTCAAAGGTAGCCGAAAGGGGACATGGGCTGTCTGGGTCAGTGGCAACTGGAGGGTCACCTTTAGATTCGTGGGCGCCGATGCCGAGGTCGTCGACTACGAGGACTATCACTGAGAGAACTAGCCATGCGTATGCACAATCCTCCTCACCCGGGTGAAATTCTTAAGTCGCTTTGCCTTGAGCCACTGGGGCTTACCGTTACCGAAGCTGCCGCAGCATTGGGGGTAAGTCGCAAGACGCTTTCCTCCATTCTGAATGGACGGGCTGGGATCAGCCCCGAAATGGCCGTTCGGCTATCGATTGCATTTGATACCACCGCCGAGAGTTGGCTCAATCAGCAGACTCAGTATGATCTTTGGCACGCCGAGCAGTCACGGAAGCAACTGCGGGTCACGCGACTTGCCGCGTGACGATGCCTAACCACGCGCTCAACACGGACGCCCACCGGCGGCGCTTCGCGCCTTGGTGGTCGCCGGTTAGCTTGGTTCGTTAGGCGCCCCCTTCCGACCAGGAGACATTCGTGCAGCCTATAGTTTCCGAAGGCGGCTGTCTGTGTGGATCAGTCCGCTATCGAATCAGCGGCGCCCCCCGATCAAGTAGCGTTTGCTTTTGCCGCAGCTGTCGGCTTGCGAGCGGTGCTCCGTCGGTCGCGTGGTTCGTAGTCGACCTCACCCAATTCGACCTTCTTAGCGGAGGCCTGACGACCTTCCAATCGTCTCCGCCGGTCAAGCGGAGCTTCTGCGCCAAATGCGGCACGCCGCTCGCGTATCAGCATACTGATGATCCCACGGCAATCGAACTCACGACTGCCACGCTTGACGATCCACTACGTTTTCCTCCCGTTCGAGAGATCTGGCACTCGCAGAAAGTGTCATGGGCTGCGTCAGACCCAGCGATTCCGCATTACTCGCGGGAAAATCAGAGTGAGCTGCAAACAGGCGCCTAACCACGCGGTCAACACGGACGCCCACCGGCGGCGCTTCGCGCCTTGGTGGTCGCCGGTTACCTTGGTTCGTTAGGCCCCACAACGCGAGGTACACGAGATGATCTCTCGACAGTGGAAGGGAATCGCCAAGCGCGAAGATGCCGAACGCTACGTCGACCATCTCAAGCGCGATACGTTTCCGAAACTCGCATCGCTTCCCGGGTTTGTGCGGGCGAGCATTTTGCGTCGTGAAGTATCCAGTGGCACAGAGTTCCAAGTGGTTAGTGTCTGGGAGTCGTTGCAAGCCATCCGAGCGTTCTCGGGCGCCGATGTCGAGGCAGCCGTCGTTCCGCCTATGGCGGAAGCGATGATGGTTGAATTTGATCGTCGAGCGGCACATTATGAAATTGCCTTTACCTTTGAGGGTGGTCGTGGGGCCTAACCACGCGGTCAACACGGACGCCCACCGGCGGCGCTGCGCGCCTTGGTGGTCGCCGGTTACCTTGGTTCGTTAGGCTGCACGGTAGATCTTTCCGTACAGGGCCCGTGGGTGCCATTGACATGCACGGATCTCTTTGTCTGTTCGCACAGGAGGTACCATGAGATTTAGTGTCATCCCACTCGCTTTGGCGCTCGGAGTGTTTTGGGGCGCGGCGATCCTTATCGTTGCTGTGGCAAATCTGATCTGGCCAAACTACGGTCGCGCTTTCCTCGATTTGGCCGCTTCCCTCTATCCTGGGTATCACCCCGGCTCTGGCTTGGCTTCCGTTATCACAGTCACGCTTTACGGGTTAGTGGATGGCGCCGTAGGCGGCGCCCTATTCGGCTGGCTATACAACTTCGTTGGACGCCGCAGTGCAGCCTAACCACGCGGTCAACACTGACGCCCACCGGCGGCGCTGCGCGCCTTGGTGGTCGCCGGTTACCTTGGTTCGTTAGGCGTCACTCGATCGCTCAGAGGTACACACCAATGCAGATAGACGGCAGTTGTCATTGCGGCTTAATTTCGTTCACGGCGGAAATCGATCCGTCACGGGTATCGGTGTGTCATTGCACCGACTGTCAGGCGCTCTCTGGCGCACCATTCCGCGCGGTCGTGCCGGCACCGATTGAAACATTTGTCCTTCATGGTGAGCCCAAGCGCTATATCAAGACCGCGCAAAGCGGCAATCGTCGAGCTCAGGTCTTTTGCCCTGAATGTGGCACGCCGCTCTACGCCACGGCACCGGAGAATCCAACCTCGGTAAATATTCGTCTCGGCTGTGTCACGCAACGCGCGCAGCTCAAGCCTACGGTCCAGATTTGGCAACGTTCGGCGTTACCGTGGCTTGCGGAGCTGCACTCGGTCCCTGGGTCGCCGGAGCAATAGTGTTTTCTGTCCGTTGTGGCTCAACACTGAGCAATAAACTCAAAGGTGCCGCCTAACCACGCGGTCAACACGGACGCCCACCGGCGGCGCTGCGCGCCTTGGTGGTCGCCGGTTACCTTGGTTCGCTAGGCCTCAGTAATGGCAACAAGCTCAGAAATTGGGTCCCAGATGCTCGCTCTGGTGAGGGTGCATTTTGATTCGTTGCAGCAAAGATCATTTGCGGAGTTGAGCGCTATTCCCGAGGTCGAAACTGAAAAGGTCAGCGTTCTTAGCAAATCCGTGAAGCTCACGACCTATCGAAGGACACGCGGTGTCGACCACATGCTCATCGTCGTCCAGGCGTTTCGCGAAACGCTTCTTGGTGCAGCGGCTCAGATTTCAGTTCGTGGGTTTGTTGTCTCCTCCTCCGGGGAAAAAACCGACGCCGCCGAGGAGATGCTGTGGGATTACAGCTAGTGGCGGCACTGCGGCCTAACCACGCGGTCAACACGGACGCCCACCGGCGGCGCTTCGCGCCTTGGTGGTCGCCGGTTACCTTGATTCGTTAGCCGACACTTGTTTGCCAAGGGAGAATTTGACAATGAAAGCTCGGTTCACATTTTGTGTGCTCGCGTTCGTGTTTATCGCGGCGGCGGCTTGGGCTGCTCAAATCTCAATTTGTCTAAGAGCAATATCTACCGCCTGACATATTCCAGTGATCTCGCAACTCCGGCTCAAGTGAAGGCGATTCTGGCGGATCTGGACAGAATGGGTCCACTCGACGAGGCGAAGCTGAAACAGTGGCTCCCAGCCAACTTCAAACGTTTTGGCATCGCCGGCGACCGGATCAAAAAGCTGATCGTGCTGCCTCGCGATAAGGGGATGAAGGAGATCGCGATCATCCTTTTGACAAAGCCTGAGGATAAGGCGGCGGCGATCGCGGCCACTGTCAAGTCCAGCAAGTCCAACAGTTCCGACTGAGTCGAGCATGTGGCAACCACCGGCTGGTGCCCAAGTGGCGGCTAACTTCGCGGTCAACACGGACGCCCACCGGCGGCGCTGCGCGCCTTGGTGGTCGCCGGTTACCTTGGTTCGTTAGGGCGCATGCACACCCACGTCACACCGCTTCGATGGTTGGCGCTTCTCGTGGCTGTGATCGCCTCGTTTAATGCGCGTGCGGTGTGCCTGGATCCTCACAATCTGTTCGCTTACTACCACCCAACTCTCGAGCAAGAGGTAAAGACCTCCGATGCGAACGTTGTTGGCACGGTTGTCCAAGTCGAGCGACTGAACGAAGACAAAACTGATCCGGATGGGTGGAGCTCCTTCATATACTCGGTCGAGCGAAAAAAACCTGCGCGGCAACAATCAACCAATATCCTGCTAAATGCGTCGAACGATTCTGGTGGATATCGCATGTCGGCCGGTGAAAGCCACTTGTCATTCTTGTCGCGACAAGGCACCTTCTTTACCGTCGACGACGGCGACTAGGGACTTACGAAAGATCCCAGCGCCGTTGATCGGGTCAAGTTAGCTCTTCGGAGCGAGAAGCTGCGCCCTAACCACGCGGTCAACACGGACGCCCACCGGCGGCGCTGCGCGCCTTGGTGGTCGCCGGTTACCTTGGTTCGTTAGGCATCCGCAAGTCGATGAGTCCAACCTTAATCGCAACCTTGTGGCCGTTGTCTTGCTGATCGGGATCGTCCGCGTTGTTTGTACGTCCGAAACGGCCACCGACCTCAAGATTCAAGTGCTCGCGGTTTGGTGCGGCGGAGCACATACCGAACGGACTGAGAACCCTGGCGTGGGATGCAAAGCGATTATTCTGCGAGTCGTGTCACCGCATATGGCTAGCCGGACGCCCGCCTCAAAACACTACTTTCGCGGTCGCGTCGAACCGGCGAACTAGCGCGCGACGGGGATGTCTGGGCGTCGCAATCTTGCTCGCTGTGTTTCCGTTCGCTGCCTATTGCGGCGTACACGTATGCCTAACCTCGCGGTCAACACGGACGCCCCCGGCGGCGCTTCGCGCCTTGGTGGTCGCCGGTTACCTTGGTTCGTTAGGCGCCGCATAGGGGAAACGTCAGTGTTCAAGTTCGCCGCAGCTATCGCCTTGTTGTTGCCGCCGCTCGCTATGGCGTCTGGCCCGTCCGGCGAGCACCTTGTCTACATCGTGGGGTGTGTGAACTGTCACCACCAAACACCAAAGGAAATCATCAACGCCCCGCCATTGATCATTGTCAAATCGTATTCCCTGCCGGAGTTCCGTCACCTCATGAAGACCGGCATTACACGCACTGGTCGCAATATGCTGGCTCAGTCTAGCGTCATGGGCATTGTTGCCACTGAGCAGTTTTCGCACTTTACGGATGATGAGGTGCGAGCAATTTACCTCTACCTAACGACGCAGTGGACCGCCCAGCAAGGGATTACGGAGGAGGCCAAGATTCCAGTTCTTTACAAGGCGCTCATCGACAAGGGGGAGATCAAGCCGTGAAGAAGGCGTCGCCTAACCCGTCGCTCAACGCGGACGCCCGCATGCGGCGCTCCGCTCCGGCATGCGGGCCGCCGGTCAGCTAATCCGTTAGGCATCGTAAAACAGCATGACTGCCAGCTCTGCTCGACGAAATTGACGGTTCTCGCGCGCACTTCGCCCATGTACATCGGTGGTATTCCTCGCCTCTTAGACGAAGATGGCGCTTACCTTGCGTTCCTCGCGATCGTGAGCGCGACAGACGCTCTTGCGGGATTGTTTGCGCCGACGAAGGGAGCGGAGAACGCTTCCGCACTTTTACAGACCTACTTCCCGAGGATCACCGCCCCTTTGCGGATCGACTTTGGGAAATTCGTAATACCATCGTGCACTCGTTTAATCCAGGTATTTTTTTCGGGTTGACCTTCCACGCCTCGAGACGACATCTTAATAAGTCACCCATCGGCCACGTCACCCTAAATGCAGAGGATCTCTTCGCTGCGCTTCTGTTTGCGTCGCGTGCCTATCTCGATTCGCTCCTGAAAGATGCGAAACTCCAAGAGAAACTCCAGAAACGCGTCGCTGCAACAGACGGCGGAGCTCCGGAAACTTACCTGGTTCAACAGCATCCGCGTCTGCGATGACGATGCCTAACCTCGCGGTCAACTCGGACGCCCACCGGCGGCGCTGCCGCCTTGGTGGTCGCCGGTTACCTTCGTACGTTAGGCCTCTCTCTTCGTGAAACAATTTGCGGCCTGGACAACAATCGCCCTCGGCCTCATGGCGGTCGCCCACTCGGTGGTGCTTATGTTCGGTGGTCCTGCGGCTTTCGGCTCGCGCCCGAGCGCACTGTTTCCTTCGGTTTCGTTTTCTCACGGCGAGCCCGTGCTTCTTGGCAACCTTGGCGCTATTCTTGTTCCCCTCGCCGTAGGCCTTTTGGCCGTCGCAATCGGCGCACGCATGCTTAAGGTCGCGCACATCAGAGGCAACGAAATCGTCCGCAGACAAGATGGAGAGACAGCACGCGGTCAACACGGACGCCCACCGGCGGCGCTTCGCGCCTTGGTGGTCACCGGTTACCTTGGTACGTTAGGCCTAGAAATCCATGACGGAGGGTTCCTAATCAACAGGTTACTTCACAGAGCCTTCAGGACGACGGCGGCCCGCGCATTCTTCTCGAGACCGGCCTTCCGGACCCGTCGTGCATGCTCCAATCTTCTTCGCTTTCGCGCCTGGGCGAATTATTAGTGCGAATCTTGGAACTCGCGCCGTCGCGTCGCCATTACCGGGTCAGGCGTTTATCGAAAATACATAAAAGGAACATACACTTCCTCATCTCGAGCAGAAGGTGGCTGGTGCGGTCAAAAAATTGTTCTACGGCCGTGGCGGGCAATTCCTCATCGGGCCGAGCGCAGAGCGGGTGTGGGACGCAGCGATGCTGGTGCGACAAGCGAGCGTTGTCGTCGTTTCTCTGCCTTCGCCACAAACACCGCGTATGCGGCAGGGCTGGGCCATCGTATCGCCGCATTGGAAGACTCGCGCCTGCTGCCCTTGGTCGAGACACCACGTGACGCCTAGGCCTAACCACGCGGTCAACACGGACGCCCACCAGCGGCGCTTCGCGCCTTGGTGGTCGCCGGTTACCTTGGTACGTTACGCGGGCTTAACGACGTCTTGACGTTATGACGTCAAAGCGCTAAAATCCAATCCATGGATACCCCAAAAGTGCAACCGTCTACTTTAAAGAAGGCGCCGTAATCATACCAAGCTTCTCCGAAGACTCAAGGCCGCCGCAACCGACCGCTCAATCTCGGATATGGTCAACGAAGCTGTCGCCTTAGCGCTCGCCGAAGACGCCGAAGACTTGGCCGCGTTTGACGACCGCAAAGGCGAACGAAGACGTTTCCTTTGAGTCTTTCGTTCGCGGCCTCAGGCAACGTGGCCGCATACTCGGATTCTGATCAAGCCGTCCGCTGGGAAAGACGAAATTGAGGCGCATCGGCGCGAAAAAGAATTGGCGCGGGCCCGTTCGTCGCGCAGAATTCTTACGCTCTTGCACAGACTAGAAGCCCAGACCAGTGGGCTGCGACAAACTAGCTGGCGCTGAAGGGCGATATCAGCGTTTCGTCAGGAGTCATATTTCGCATCGTATACGCCAGTCGAGTGATGCCGCGCGCACAGTTGAGGGTGCGTCAAAGTTGGCCACCGCCGCGAAGTCTTATCGCGGCGCGGCGCCTAACCCGGCGGTCGACGCGGACGCCCACCGGCGGCGCTTCGCGCCTTGGTGGTCGGCCGGTATACCTTATCGTTGGTTGCGAGCTATTAAGGAGAAGTCCGCAAAAATGAAACGACATCTGAATAACAGTCGCGTTTGTTGTTGGTCGCGAGTGGCGTTACTATTTGGTTGGCCTCGCGGGCTTCTTGGCGCCCTCGACGTTCACTGTTGACCGCAAAAGACAGTGTTCGAAAAAACTTTGGTTCTAGGGTTCGTGTCCATAACATCCGGCGAGGAAAAATAACGGCGCATCACATCAGCGCAATAAAAAAGGCGCTGCGGGAATCGCGTCAATGGCTATATCTAGAGACCTAACCACGCGGTCGACGCGGACGCCCACCGGCGGCGCTTCGCGCCTTGGTGGTCGCCGGTTACCTTGGTTGGTTCGGCCTCACGGAGATCGGATGCGCCATTTTCCACCATTAGTTCGCGGGCTCCCACCATTAGCCGGTCCCTTCGACGCATTTAAATTGCAAGCGAATGACTGCGATGTTCTCTTCGCGTCATATCCGGCCGGAACATCGATCGAGGCACACCATCACGAAACGGACAACGTCGGTGTCATCACTGAAGGCGAACTTATCCTAACGCTTGATGGAAAAGAGCTTCGTTACGGCCCAGGAGATTGGTACCACGTACCGGCGCTTACGAAACACGCGGCGCGCGCTTTGAGCAAGCCACCTCGGAGATTGAGTTCTGGTTTTATCCGTCTGGCAAACACCATGTGGCCTAACCACGCGGTCAACACGGACGCCCACCGGCGGCGCTTCGCGCCTTGGTGGTCGCCGGTTACCTTGGTTCGTTAGGCCTCGCCGTAACGAAACCAAGGAAACCCTTGATCGGTGTAGCCATCTCATGACTTTGTGAAGGGCAACGAATTGAGGCGACGCTCACGCGCGGTTTGTCGGGCCGTCGCTCAGACCATTCACTGGACCACGGCGATTGGTCGTAGTGGTCGCGTACATCTACGGACCGGGAGGATCCGAGCAGCGCGTGTACTCTAATCGCCCGAAATTTCGACCGGCAGCTCCAAAAGACGCTGGGAGTGTGTGTGTTCGCGCTCGCCGTAATGCGCTGTGCTTTGGCGAGAATGGTCGACACGCGACCGGACCCTTCCCAGGCCCCACGCTGGATGGACATCGCGGCGAAAGCCAGCCATTGGGTACTCTACCTCTTGCTCTTCGCGCTCCCGGCTACCGCTATCGCCGGGGCGTGGCTCGAGGGCCACCCCTTGACGCTCCTTGCAGGCGTGGAAATCCCGCCCCTTACCAGACTTTCGCACGATGCGGGCGCTAGGGTCGCAATGGTCCATACCTGGCTCGGGGATACGATCCTCTGGCTTGCTGGATTTCATGCGCTCGCCGCCCTCTACCATCACTTTATCCTCAAGGACGGTGTGCTCGCCTCGATGCTTCCGCGCTGGTTTCCCTTGCGAGCGGCCAAACAATGAGCGCTTGCTTTGTCGGAGGCCCAACCCGTCGCTCAACGCGGACGCCCGCCGGCGGGCTTTCGCCCGCACGTCGGTCGCCGGTTAGCTTGGTTCGTTAGGCTCTGAAGCCATATGAGTGAGCGTCTGGTGTCAAAGCAGATTCTCGGCCTCTTCGGCTGGCTCGGGGTCACGTTCATTGCTGCCGCCGTCGGCGCTTTAGCTTCCGCTCAGGCGGCCTCCTTCTACGGCGAACTTACGCGCCCATCGTGGGCACCTCCGGCAACTTGGTTTGGTCCAGTCTGGTCGGTGCTCTATGTCCTCATGGCCTTCGCGGCATGGGTCGTCTGGCGTGTGCCACTCGAGGCCCGCACACGAACCCCGGTAGTGCTCTTCCTCTTGCAACTCGCGGTCAATGCACTTTGGTCATGGCTATTCTTTGCTTGGCGGTTTGGTGGCCTCGCCTTCACTGACATCGTTGTTCTCCTTACACTGATCGCAGCCACTCTGGTCTCCTTTTGGAAGGTCAAGTGGCTTGCTGGTGCTCTTCTGCTTCCCTATCTTTGTTGGGTCAGCTTCGCGACCGCGCTAACCTGGTCCATATGGCAAAGCAATCCGACCCTCCTGAGGTGAAAATGCATGCGTCACCGGCCTAACCCGGCGGTCAACACGGACGCCCACCGGCGGCGCTTCGCGCCTTGGTGGTCGCCGGTTACCTTGGTTCGTTAGGCCTCGGAGGCCATCGTGAGTAGCAAGCACCCTAAGCACAAACCGAGACGCAGGCGTCGATGAGTACGGTCGAACGCCCCTGCACTATGCGGCTCGCGATGGCAACGCGGAAGACGCAAAAGGCGCTCCTGGCGGCAAGCCTTGACCCAACGACTCAGGATGACGAAGGCTGGACACCGCTTCACTTTGCCGCGCAGGCCGTGTCCTCCCAAGTCACAGAAATTCTTCTTCCCGCGGGTGCGAATCCCGAGTTGCGAGACGTCCATGGAAACACTTTTCTTTGGCGTGCCGTTATGTCGTCGAAAGGCCGGGGAGGTGTCATTCAATTGCTCCTTAGCGCGGGCGCCAACGCACGCGCACACAATTTGCACGGTGTTTCGCCGGTCGACATCGCACAATCCAGTAGCCACAACCTCGCCCAGTTTTTTGCTGAGTTGAAGAATGAATCCGAGGCCTAACCACGCGGTCAACACGGACGCCCACCGGCGGCGCTTCGCGCCTTGGTGGTCGCCGGTTACCTTGGTTCGTTAGGGCCCATGCGCGCACACCAATCCGGCACTGCTCTTTTTGTGGCGGGCGCCTTTCGCGCCGTGGAGCTAGGTACCGAGGACATTCCGAAACTGCAACAGTTCTTCGAGCTGAATCCCGAGTACTTCGTCAACGTGAACGGCCAACCCCCAACGTCAACCGAAGCCCAGGAAGAAGTTCACGGCACGCTTCCGGAAGGTTGGCCGTTCACCCGGAAATGGATTATCGCCTTCCTGGATGAAGCGGATTCTCTGGTCGGAATGGCGAATGTCGTTACCGATCTGCTCGCGTCCCGCGTATGGCACATCGGACTATTTATGGTTGCCACTCGGTTACATGGAAGCGGCGTGGCACACTCTCTATACAAACATCTCGAAAGCTGGGCGCGAAATTCAGGTGCGCAGTGGTTACGGTTGGGTGTCGTCGATGGCAACATTCAGGCTGAGCGCTTTTGGGAAAAGTGTGCGTTTGTCGAGGTCCGCAAGCGTTGTGGCGTGGAAATGGGTAAGGTTGTTAACACTCTTCGCGTCATGGTAAAACCGCTCATCGGCGGAGTTCTTCCGGAGTACTTGGCGTTGGTTGCACGCGATCGGCCCGAGTCGTGCTAGGTCACCTGGGCCCTAACCACGCGGTCAACGCGGACGCCCACCGGCGGCGCTTCGCGCCTTGGTGGTCGCCGGTTACCTTGGTTCGTTAGGCGCCCCCTACCGACCAGGAGACATTCGTGCGGCCTATAGTTTCCGAAGGCGGCTGTCTGTGTGGATCAGTCCGCTATCGAATCAGCGGCGCCCCCCGATCAAGTAGCCTTTGCTTTTGCCGCAGCTGTCGGCTTGCGAGCGGTGCTCCGTCGGTCGCGTGGTTCGTAGTCGACCTCACCCAATTCGACCTTCTTAGCGGAGGCCTGACGACCTTCCAATCGTCTCCGCCGGTCAAGAGGAGCTTCTGCGTCAAATGCGGCACGTCGCTCGCGTATCAGCATACTGATGATCCCACGGCAATCGAACTCACGACTGCCACGCTTGACGATCCAGTACGTTTTCCTCCCGTTCGAGAGATCTGGCACTCGCAGAAAGTGTCATGGGCTGCGTCAGACCCAGCGATTCCGCATTACTCGCGGGAAAACCAGAGTGAACTGCAAACAGGCGCCTAACCACGCGGTCAACACGGACGCCCACCGGCGGCGCTTCGCGCCTTGGTGGTCGCCGGTTACCTTGGTTCGTTAGGCTGCACGTAGATGCTGGCCCGGTGCAGCACGCTTGACTGTTAGTGACATGTAAGGATCCCTTTGTCTGGCCTCAGAGGAGGTACCATGAGATTTAGTGTCATCCCACTGGCTTTGACGCTTGGAGTGTTTTGGGGCGCGGCGATCCTTATCGTTGCTGTGGCAAATCTAATTTGGCCAAATTACGGTCGCGCTTTCCTCGATTTGGCCGCCTCCCTCTATCCTGGGTATCACCCCGGCTCTGGCTTGGCTTCCGTTATCACAGTCACGCTTTACGGGTTAGTGGATGGCGCAGTCGGTGGCGCCCTATTCGCCTGGCTATACAACTTCGTTGGACGCCGCAGTGCAGCCTAACCACGCGGTCAACACGGACGCCCACCGGCGGCGCTTCGCGCCTTCGTGTTCGCCGGTTACCTTGGTTCGTTAGGGCTCTATCAAAGGAGGTGGTCATGAACAAGATCGGTCGGCGCTCATTCATGCTGCGCGCAGTTGCCACGAGCTGCCTGCTGGGGGTCGTGCATACCGAAGCGTTTGCCAATGTTGACGAAAGTGATCCGCTGGCTCTCGCTCTCGGCTACAAAGGAGACACGGCAAGGGTCGACTCGGCAAAATATCCGAATCACACACTATCTCAGCAGTGCAGCAACTGTAAGCAATTCCAAGGAGCAGCGGCCGACAGTTCGGGCGGTTGCACTTTGTTCGGTGGCAAGGAGGTGGCTGCGAAAGGCTGGTGCAGTTCCTGGGCTAAGAAGGCCTGAGTCGGCGAGACAGGATTACATGGGGAGCGTCACGGCAGGGGCGTTCGAGATACATCGAAGATGCATCGAGCCCTAACCACGCGGTCAACACGGACGCCCACCGGCAGCGCTTCGCGCCTTGGTGGTCGCCGGTTACCTTGGTTCGTTAGGGCTCACGTCGGATACGCACCGAGGTTCGCATTCAGTTCTGCGCCGAGCCTCGCGAACAGGTAACAAGAGCGTCCTCGCGTCGGGCGTTGTTCTCGCCATGGCCACGGCCATTGCGACCTCCGAGCGCAGTGCTTCCCTGTGCATTTCGTCAGCCTTGGCTCGCGGTCACATTCGGCCTATCCTCACGGCATCGCAAACTTAGGCGCAGCGCATCGCGCGTTAGGGCACGCCCATGGCTCACGGCAGCGGAGTTGGCGTAACGCGCAGGGCGTCCTCATCGGAGCACATCGCCACGGTGTGCTTGCCCACCCTTAACTATCGTCGTCGCGCCGCGCTCCCTAACTACGCGCTCAACCGGACGCCCACCGGCGGCGCTGCGCGCCTTGGTGGTCGCCGGTTACCTTGGTTCGTTAGCCGTCATTCAACATCAGGAGTTGCGATCTGTAAGGTACTCGCGGTCAACTTCAAGGGGAGCGTCATGTTTCCGTCGCGCATCTGTTCTGCGTCATTCGTTTCCGTTGCACTCGGCGTCGCCCTAGCGGGCATCATTTCAGCAAACGTGAACGCTCAAGCACCGAGTCTCACCGCAAAACCTCTTCTTCGAACGACGCTTAGCGGCGACGACACGAAGGAGGCGGTCATACTGGCCGTCGACTTTCCTCCGGGGGCCACGACGGGTCGTCATACGCACCTTGGCGACGAGTACGCCGTCGTGCTCCAAGGCACTCTCGAGCTCAGTGCCGAAGGCCGTGAAACGAGACGGGTATCGGCGGGCGACGCCTACCACAACCCCAGGGGCCTTATCCATGAGACTCGGAACGTTGGTGAGACGCCAGCTCGTATAGTGAGCACGTTCGTTATCGACAAAGGGAAGGCGATCACGCAGCCGGTCGATAAATGAAGTAACCGCGCTCCACGCAAATGACGGCTAACCACGCGGTCAACACGGACGCCCACCGGCGGCGCTACGCGCCTTGGTGGTCGCCGGTTACCTTGGTTCGTTAGGCCTCTGGAGATCGCAAAATGAAACGACATCTGATAACAGTCGCGTTGTTGTTGGTCGCAGTGGCGTTCTATTTGGTTGGCCTCGCGGGCTTCGGCGCCCTCGCGTTCACTGTTGGCGCAGTGTTCGAACTTTGGTTCTGGGTTCGTGTCCTCATCCGGCGGAATCGGCGCATCACATCAGCGCAATAAAGGCGCTGGGTCGCGTCAATGGCTATATCGAGACCTAACCACGCGGTCAACACGGACGCCCACCGGCGGCGCTTCGCGCCTTGGTGGTCGCCGGTTACCTTGGTTCGTTAGGCCTCGCCGTAACGAAACCAAGGAAACCCTTGATCGGTGTAGCCATCTCATGACTTTGTGAAGGGCAACGAATTGGAGCAACGCTCGCGCGCGCATTATGGGGCCGTCACTCAGACCATTCACTGGACCACGGCGATTGTCGTAGTGGTCGCGTACATCTACGGACCGGGAGGATCCGAGCAGCGCGTGTACTCAATCGCCCGAAATTTCGACCGGCAGCTCCACGAGACGCTGGGAGTGTGTGTGTTCGCGCTCGCCGTAATGCGCGTGCTTTGGCGAATGGTCGACACGCGACCGGACCCTTCCCAGGCCCCACGCTGGATGGACATCGCGGCGAAAGCCAGCCATTGGGTACTCTACCTCTTGCTCTTCGCGCTCCCGGCTACCGCTATCGCCGGGGCGTGGCTCGAGGGCCACCCCTTGACGCTCCTTGCAGGCGTGGAAATCCCGCCCCTTACCAGACTTTCGCACGATGCGGGCGCTAGGGTCGCAATGGTCCATACCTGGCTCGGGGATACGATCCTCTGGCTTGCTGGATTTCATGCGCTCGCCGCCCTCTACCATCACTTTATCCTCAAGGACGGTGTGCTCGCCTCGATGCTTCCGCGCTGGTTTCCCTTGCGAGCGGCCAAACAATGAGCGCTTGCTTTGTCGGAGGCCTAACCCGTCGCTCAACGCGGACGCCCGCCGGCGGGCTTTCGCCCGCACGTCGGTCGCCGGTTACCTTGGTTCGTTAGGCCTACGCAAAGACACTCCTTGACGTATAGTCGTAATGTATATACACTATTGCCATGCGATTCGCGTGGAGCGAGGCCAAGCGCAAATCCAATCTCGAGTTGCACGGCTTCGACTTTGTCGATGCGCCGAGAGTCTTCGAAGGCCCTACGTACACCTACGAAGATGATCGCTTCCATTACTCGGAGGAGAGATTTGTCACATTGGGCCTTCTGGAGGGACTGATAGTTTCGATTGTGCATACGGAAACCCCACGCCAGATCCGCATCATCTCTTTCCGTAAGGCGACCAAACATGAACAGGCGATCTTCTTCAAGAACTTCTAAGACCGATTGGTCGCGCATTCGCGCGATGTCGGACCGGGATGTAGCGGTCTCGGCCGAACATCCGGAAGCTTCCCTAAAGCACATTGCCCGTGGGATCGCGCGCCGCGGTCTTAAGCCAGTTCCACCGAAGGCCTCGATTTCGCTTCGCGTCGATGCCGACGTGTTGGACTGGCTAAAGGCACAGGGGCCTGGTTATCAAACCCGCATTAATGCGATTCTCCGCGCCTTTAAAGAAGCGTCGGCCTAACCACACGCGGTCAACACGGACGCCCACCGGCGGCGCTGCGCGCCCTGGTGGTCGACGGTTACCTTGATTCGTTAGGGCGCATAGACGTTAGTTGCCTATGAACACAAACTGGGAACAACGAGTCGCGGCGCTGTGGAGCGCGATTGATATCTACGAACCAGATGCTTTCGTGGCGCAAATGGACGCCTTGGCTTTGGAGCTACCATCGCGTAACGCTGTCGGTCTCTTCGAGCGTGGTTCGGCCTTAGATTCCACCGGTCATCCCGACCTCGCGGTTCCGCTCTATCGGGCGGCTCTGAATGCTGGCTTGACGGGTCCGCGCCGCCGAAGAGCGACGATCCAATTGGCTAGTTCGATGCGCAACCTGGGTAATGCCCAGGAAGCAGCCAATCTCCTCGGCGCGGAAATGCACGCCACGTCGGACGAATTGGATGGGGCCGTCCATGCCTTTCTCGCACTCGCCCTCGCCGACCTTGGTCGAGAGCGCGAAGCGCTGGCTATCAGCCTCACCGCATTGTCCCGTTATCTACCCCGATACAACCGTTCCCTTGCCAGGTATGCGTCCGAGATCACACAACAACCGGACGCTGCCCCCTAACCCGGCGGTCAACCCGGACGCCCGGTTACCTTGATTCGTTAGGCATCTTGTGACCTGTAACGTTATGGGTTACACTAGGGCCTGTGATCCGAAGCTTCAGGCATAAGGGCCTCGCAAAGTTCTTTGAATCCGGATCCAAATCCAGGATTCAGGCCAAACATGCAGAACGGTTGCGTTTGATCTTGGGTCGCCTGAACGCAGCGGCGAAACCAGAAGACATGGGCCTTCCGGGACTGCAACTGCATCCACTCAAAGGTAGCCGAAAGGGGACATGGGCTGTCTGGGTCAGTGGCAACTGGAGGGTCACCTTTAGATTCGTGGGCGCCGATGCCGAGGTCGTCGACTACGAGGACTATCACTGAGAGAACTAGCCATGCGTATGCACAATCCTCCTCACCCGGGTGAAATTCTTAAGTCGCTTTGCCTTGAGCCACTGGGGCTTACCGTTACCGAAGCTGCCGCAGCATTGGGGGTAAGTCGCAAGACGCTTTCCTCCATTCTGAATGGACGGGCTGGGATCAGCCCCGAAATGGCCGTTCGGCTATCGATTGCATTTGATACCACCGCCGAGAGTTGGCTCAATCAGCAGACTCAGTACGATCTTTGGCACGCTGAGCAGTCGCGCAAGCAACTGCGGGTCACGCGACTTGCAGCGTGACGACGCCTAACCACGCGGGTCAACGCGGACGCCCACCGGCGGCGCTGCGCGCCTTGATGGTCGCCGGTTAGCTTGGTTCGTTAGGCGCCGCAAGCAAATTTCGGGAGTAACCGCTTGCGCATCGAGCTATACGCCGTCTGTTTCAGCGTGGTCCTTGGCCTGGTCCACATCGTGTTGGCCGCGCACGCGGCAAGTTTGCAGCGCGGCTACCGTTGGACAGCTAGCGCCAGAGACGAGCCGGTGCCACCGCTCACGGGCGTTGCCGGCCGGCTTGCTCGTGCTCTGGTCAATTTCCTGGAGACTTTCCCGCTCTTCTTGGCGCTAATCGTCGTGGTTCATGCCACTGACGCATACGGCTCACTTTCCAAGTGGGGTGCGCTTCTGTACCTTGGGGGTCGCATCATGTACCTTCCGTTGTATGCGTTCGGCGTCTATCTCGTGCGCTCGTTGGCGTGGAATGTTGCTACCGCGGGCATCTTGTTGCTCCTGATCGGCGCTCTTGTTCACTAACACCGGCGCCATATCAACACGGCGGCATACGGGCAGTCTGGATTTGGCAGGTTCGGCGAAACAGAAAGGGGGAAATAATGAGTATTGGATACAACAGCCTCTGGGGCCTCCTCGTACTCGCTGCAGATATCTGGGCGATCATCAATATTTTTCAAAGCTCGGTATCGAACGAGAAGAAACTGATTTGGACAATTGCAGTGGTGCTGCTGCCGGTACTGGGCTTCGTCCTATGGTTTTTCCTCGGCCCACGAAATGGCAAGTCATAGCATGGCCATTTGCCGGAGGGGATACGGCCCTCTGCGGTCAGATCCCTGGAGTTGGAGGCCTCCCATTGACGCAATGGTAAGGTAAATCGTGCGCCCTAACCACGCGGTCAACACGGACGCTCACCGGCGGCGCTGCGCGCCTTGGTGGTCGCCGGTTACCTTGGTTCGTTAGGCGTCCCCTAGGCGGAGGTAGTCATGGGGCAGCCCACTGCAGTCGAGGTAGCACAAGAGTTCTGGCGCCTCATGGGTACAAATGACTTTCACTCGGTGGGCGCCGTACTATCGAACGACTTTGTGCTCGAGTGGCCACAGACCAAGGAGCGCATTCGCGGGGCCGAGCGCTTCACGCGCGTGAATCTAGAGTATCCGGCGAATGGTCCTTGGCGCTTCACTGTTAACCGGCTAGTCGGCGGCGAATCGGAGGCAGTCTCGGACGTAACGGTCACCGACGGAGCGCGAACTGACCGCGCCATCAGCTTCTTCACCGTCGTCGACGGCAAAGTTACTCGCATGGTCGAGTTTTGGCCGGAGGCGTCTGCTCCTTCCCAGAATCGTGCGCATCTCACAGAGTCCTTGGAATGAGCGTTTTCATCCCGACGGCTAACCCGGCGGTCAACATGGACGCCCACCGGCGGCGCTCCGCGCCTTTTTGGTCGCCGGTTACCTTAGTTCGTACTGCCGCAAGACTCGCTGATCCGAAACACGTAACTGGAGATATTGAGGCCATGAAAGATCGAGCGCACTCCTTAATCCCGCCTGGAGCGATCATCGTTACCTTTGCATTCTTCCTGCCGTCGCTCGCTCATGCCCACGTTGGCGTCGGAGACGCAGTAGGCTTCGCTCACGGCATTGGACATCCGCTGCGTGGCCTCGATCACATACTCGCAATGGTCGCGGTCGGTTTGTGGGCTGCGCAGTACAGTGGGCGCGCGCGCTGGACCATTCCAGCTACGTTCGTATTTGTAATGGCGTTTGGCGGCTTACTCGGCACGATGGGTATCCTCGTCCCGTTCGTGGAACCGGGGATCTTCTTATCAGTCTTGGTGCTGGGCGTGCTTGTGGCGGCCGCAGTTCGATTGCCGCTGTTCGCTAGCGCCCTTATCGTCGGGCTGTTTGCCATTTTTCACGGACACGCGCATGGCGTCGAGATGCCGGCAAACACTTCGGGCTTTGCGTATGGCGCTGGCTTCGCGCTGGCCACAGCATTTCTGCATGCGCTCGGGATTGGTGTTGCGTTACTTGCCCGAAGGCTTGGTCAGAGCAATCTTGCACGTCTATCGGGCGGTGTTATCGCAATCAGTGGGGTGTATCTGTGGCTTGCGGCATAACCTCTCGTTCAACCCGGACGCCTCGCCGGCGGCGCTTACGCGCCGTCCGCTCGGTGCCGGTTAGCTTGGTGCGTTAGCCGGCGACTTGCAGCGTAGGTGACTCCTATGACCAAGCCTTTTTCGTGGCGCCAGCTGCGTATCGAATGGCGCGTCCTTTCTTATTACCAGCGCTTTGAAGGACTCGTAGCCCTTGTTTTGACGCTCGTTGTCGCATTGATAATAGTTGTAGCGCTCTTCCGATTGACGTATGGAGTAGTGACGGGCTTGTTATTAGGTGTGCTTAATCCACTCGATCACGGTATTTTTCAATCCGTATTCGGCGAAATTCTGACCCTGCTCATTGCCTTGGAGTTCAATCACACTCTGCAATTTGTCGTAAATCGGCAGCAAAGCATCATTCAAACGAAGATTGTGCTTCTTATCGCTCTGCTGGCAATTGCTCGAAAGTTCATCGTTCTTGATCTTGGCCTCACACCCGATCCCGGAATTCACGCCTGAAGGACCGAACGATGACGAAGTACCTTGTCTCCTTCCCCGGACCGGCGATGGACATCCGCGACGAAGACATGGCTGCCGTCGGCGAAGCGGCACACGCGGTCATACGCGAGGCGAAGAATGCCGGCGTCTACGTGTTCGGTGGTGGCATCAACGAGGATGTCGCGCCGCTGATGGTCGCCGCCGACGGCAACGTCACGAACGAGACATACCCGCAGACCAAGGAGTTCGACGGCGGCTTCTGTGTCCTGGAACTCCCGTCGCGCGAAGCCGCCGTCCAGTGGGCCGCGAAGATCGCCCGTGCCTGCCGTTGCTCGCAGGAACTTCGCGAGTTCCAGTACGACCCCGAGAGCTGACCAGCGAGGCCACAGCATGGTGAGGGCGAAGAGGCAAAAGTGAGGCCGAACCTGACGCTCAAGCGGACGCCTCGCCGGCGGCGCTTAGCTTTGTTCGTTAGGCGTCACTCGATCGCGCAGAGGTACAGACCAATGCATATAGACGGCGGTTGTCATTGCGGCTTAATTTCGTTCACGGCGGAAATCGATCCGTCCCGGGTATCAGTGTGTCATTGCACCGACTGTCAAGCGCTATCTGGCGCACCATTCCGCGCAGTCGTGCCGGCACCCCTCGAAACATTCGTCCTTCATGGTGAGCCCAAGCGCTATATCAAGACCGCGCAAAGCGGCAATCGTCGAGCTCAGGTCTTTTGCCCTGAATGTGGCACGCCGCTCTATGCCACGGCACCGGAGAACCCAACCTCAGTAAATATTCGTCTCGGCTGTGTCATGCAACGTGCGCAGCTCAAGCCCGCGGTCCAGATTTGGCAACGTTCCGGAGTTACCGTGGCTTGCGGAACTGCACTCGGTCCCTGGATTGCCGGAGCAATAGTGTTTTCTGTCCGTTGTCGCTCTACACTGAGCAATAACTTGAAGGTGCCGCCTAACCACGCGGTCGACACGGACGCCCACCGGCGGCGCTTCGCGCCTTGGTGGTCGCCGGTTACCTTGGTTCGTTAGGCGGTTTCAATGACAGCGTGGCGCTTCTGGGTCCGAGACGAAGTAGTGTCCGAGTTGGAAGTCAAGGTGCCACGGTTGGCCTCGTGGATGGGGAAGAGGCATCCTGACCAAGTGCGACTTACGACTTATCTCAAGGACCTCGTCGAGCGCCTCTCACCTCTCCCAGCAGGCCCGCGCCCGCTCTTCTTGCACATGAAAATCGGAGTCTCGGACGCCCAAAGACTTCTGACCCACAACGATCTTGAAAATTACCTAACGCCCCTCTTCGGAGTCCGTTGGCTTGATCCCACCAGGTTCGTCTTCGTCAGCGCTTCAAAGCGCGTTGGAGGTGTCAGCCGCATCGAAGTCGGATACGCTGCAGGGCCGATGTCCGACACACTTTCGGGGTGGTGCACCTTCTCAACAGTACTGGATGGCGGACTGAGCGAGAAACGCCGCAAGTTGGCGCTCCGCGATGAGATCGCGAAGGGTGTTCAACCTCTTCAACCCGGCCCGGTCGAAGTTCGACTGGCTTGGCGTTGTTCATCGAAGCGGAACTGGACTTCCCTGTGGAAACCTACGGGCGATACCATGGGGCCTGTGCTAGAAACCACTCGAGAAGCGGGATTCAATCCACAAGACGATCGGATCGTATCCTTAGATCTTCACCGCGAGATCGATGATGCACTCGGAAACAGTATTCACCTCGCGATGTGGTGGCGATCGCAGGGCGTCGCTAACCACTCGCTCAACCGGACCGGTTAGCTTGGTTCGTTAGGCAGCTGCAAGCCAGTCACTCGTATGCTCAACCTCGTGCATGCGTCTTACTCTAGGTGAATCGAAAATGGTTACTCTTCGCATCGAACACGCAGTCCCGAACCTGGATGCATGGAAGAAAGCCTTCGATAGCGACCCGTTGCAGCGGCGGCAATCGGGCGTGCGTCGCTATCGGAGCTTTCGACCCATCGACAACCCGCTCTTTGTGACCGTCGATTTAGACTTCGACGATGAGCCCACCGCCTCCGCTTTTCTGGCAAGCTTGCGCGAGCTTTGGCGCAGGGTGGATGTCATGCGTGAGCCCAAGGCGCAGCTTCTTGAGCTCATCGAGGCACCATGACCGCCTATGCGCAAATTCGTCGCGCAGCTGCCTAACCACGCGGTCAACGCGGACGCCCACCGGCGGCGCTTCGCGCCTTGGTGGTCGCCGGTTACCTCGGTTCGTTAGCCTTCACGGACCAATGTGATGCTTAAGCAACGCGGTGAAAAGACAGCCGACGGGAAATGGTCTACTCCTTCGGCAGAACGCAACAAGGACCCAATACTTGATGTGCTTGCGCGCGTTCTACCCCGCCGTGGCCTGGTGTTAGAGATCGCCAGCGGCACAGGACAGCACGTTGTGCATTTCGCCAAAGCCCTCTCAGACCTCACTTGGCAGCCGTCCGATCCAGATGCGGAGCTTCGCGAGTCTATTGCCATGCGGGTTCGGGAGGAACAGCGAGCTAACGTCAATAGCCCCATTGACCTTGATGTGACCAAGCTTCCTTGGCCTTTGCAAACGGCGGATGCGGTGGTAGCCATTAACCTGATTCACGTCGCTCCGTGGTCCGCGACGCTGGCATTGTTCGAAGGCGCGAGGGCTTTGCTTTCTACAGAGCATGTTCTGTTCTTATACGGGCCCTACCGTCGTTTCGGTCACCATACTTCGGAGGGTAACGCGCAGTTCGATCTTGATCTTCGTGCGCACAATCCCGAGTGGGGCCTTCGCGACCTGGAGGCTGTGTCAGACGTTGCTGCTGGTGCCGGATTCGTACTGGCCGAGACTGTCGAGATGCCGGCCAACAACTTCAGTTTGGTTTTCAAACGACGTGAAGGCTAACCCCGCGTTCGAGCGGACGCGCCGGCAAGCGGCTTCGTTCTCGTCAACATCGGCGCGGCGCGCCGCTCAACTCGGACGTTAGATCGCACCCCAGTTGGAGGGGCCTATGTCAGTCAACCAAACTCCAGATCTTGATGCGTTTCATGACTTCGAACACGCTGGTTGGACATCTAATGTATCTGACTATGACGCCGCCTTCGCACGAATCACGAACCAAGCCATCGGGCCATTGCTGGATGCAGTGGACCTGCGCCAAGGCGACCGATTGCTTGATGTAGCAACCGGACCTGGCTACGTCGCGACTGCAGGAGCGGCGCGGGGAGCGAGGGCGGTGGGCATCGATTTTTCCGCGTCGATGATTGCGCATGCCCATGCGATCAATCCCGCGGTTGAGTTTCTGGAAGGAGATGCGGAAGCTATTTCGCTTCCAGACGCCAGCTTTGATGCAGTGGTTATGAACTTCGGAATGCTTCACCTCGCGCGGCCCGAGCGAGGGATGAGCGAGGCTGCGCGCGTCCTTAGGCCCGGGGGGCGTTTCGCCTTCACCGTATGGGCGAAGCCGCAGGAGACGGTAGGATTTGGAATTATCCTGAACGCCATTCAATCTCATGGTAACCCGGCGGTGCAATTGCCTCAGGGGCCGTCGTTCTTCCGATTCAGCGATCCGGCCGAATGTGATCGAACTTTGCGTGAAGCAGGTTTCTCGAACGTTAGGGTTTCGTCTCTCTCCTCAGATTTGGCGGTTTAATGCACCGGACGAGCTATTCGATGCGATCTACAACGGCGGGGTACGCATAAAGGCGGTACTTCGTGCCCAATCCAGCGAGGCGCTGCAGGCAATTCGTACCGCGGCGCGAGAGGCTGTGAAGGATTTCGTCCGACATGGCACTATTGAACTCCCGATGCCTGCGATTCTGGCGTCGGCGGTTAAGCCCACGTGAAAGTGCTTGCCAGGCCGGTGTGTTTCTGTGCCGGCCACGTGGCCTAACCCGGTGTTCGAGCGGACCGCCGATACGTGTCTTCTTCTTTGCGAGCGTAAGCGCGGCGCGCCACTCAACTTGGTTCGCTAGGCCTCAAAGACGCTGCACATGCACGACTCGCTTCTGGATCTCAAACAAGTCACCTGGTCGAGGCAGAAGGAAGTGGTGCGTATCTTCTACAAGGAGATGTGGGACCATGCCAACACCGCGTTACTACCTCAGATCTTTCACTCTGACTTCACGTTCCGGGGCTCTCTCGGCCCGCGGCTCTTCGGACACCAGCAGTTCATTGGCTACGTCGAGCTTGTAACCCGGGCGCTCGGTCAATACACATCTGACATTCTGGCCCTTGGCGAGGAAGGGTCGCAGGTCTTTGGCAAGCTCAGATTTCACGGATACCATCGCGGAGAACTCTTGGGGGTTCCGCCAACCGGACGTCACGTCTGGTGGTACGGCACACCCATCTTTACATTTGAGGGCGACCTCGTTCGAGATCTCTGGGTGTTAGGAGATGTTTACGGACTTATGCAGCGATTGCGTGGGGAGATCCAAGATGGGGCCTAACCCGGGGGTCAACCCGGACGCGCCGTCGGCGTGCCTTCTACCGTCTCAGGAGTTCGCGCGTGTTCGCGCCTTTGCGCGCCTCGCTGGCGCGCCGGTTACCTTGGTTAGTTAGCCATCACGCTTGAGCATTGCCGATTGCGCTCCATATGGAACACGTTCGAACACCGATTCTTGAAATTGCGTATGAGAGCACCGGACCGGCCAACGCGTATCCGGTCGTGCTTCTTCACGGCTTTCCATACGATCCCCGTTGCTTCGACGATGTTGTTCGCATCATCACGGCGAAGGGTTTTCGCGCGATCGTGCCTTATCTGCGAGGCTACGGGAGCACCCGATTTCTGTCGGCCGACGTCATGCGCTCAGGTCAGCAGGCGGCGATCGGACAGGATCTCCTCGATTTGATGGATTCGCTCGAGATCCGAGACGCCGTGTTGGCCGGCTTCGATTGGGGAGGCCGCGCGGCGTGTGTCGTCTCGGCGCTTTGGCCGGGGCGCGTGCGCGGGCTGGTGAGCTGCTGCGGATATCAGATCCAGGACATAGCCCACGCAACAAAGCCTGCCGACCCTGAACAGGAGCGCCACTATTGGTATCAGTATTACTTTCACACCGAACGAGGCCGGGCCGGCCTTGCCGCAAACCGTCGTGAACTGTGCAGGCTCTGCTGGAGGCTTTGGTCGCCCACCTGGATGTTCGATGAGGGTACTTTCGATCGCACTGCCACATCGTTCGAGAATCCCGATTTCGTGGATGTCGTAATCCACTCGTATCGCCATCGCCACGGCAATGTCGCCGGCGACAATCGCTACCTTGGCATCGAGTCCAAGTTGGCCCCTCTGCCGCGGATCGATGTTCCTGCGATAGTGCTTCATGGCGCGGTTGATGGAGTAAGCCCGCCTCAGTCATCCGAAGGACACTCGAAGTTCTTCACGAGGGGGTACGAGCGAAGAGTACTGGATGACGTCGGTCATAACCCGGCCCAGGAAGCTCCTACAGCCTTTGCGCAGGCGATTCTTGATCTCTGCCAAGGCTGACTCTCCTGCAGTTAATGTGATGTAACCACTCGCTCGACCGGACCGGTGAGCGAAGTTGCGGGGCGTGCGAAGCTGGGGAGCGCGGTTCGACGCCCGCGCAGTGACACAGCGACACAGTGCACGAACAGATCGGCATCGCGCCGATCAGTCAAATGGTCACGGGCCGCCATGCACTGGTGTCGCGGCAATCGGCAGGCAGGCTCAAGCTGCGCAGCCGCAGAACCCTTGCGACGTTTGCGCGGCCCGTCTATGCTGGGTGTCGTCGCAGCGGTTATCCAGGGGGAAGCGATTCGATCCATTCTGCTCGCACTGGCCGCGCTGCTTGTCGCGGCCGCGCAAGACGCCTCCGCGTACCGACGGCCCGGCAAAGGCAAGACCTCCCGCCACGCGACCTATCACACAGCGGCGCCGGTCTGCGCGCTTCCCACCCATGGCTGACCGTCGTAGCCTCCCTCAGCGTGACGGGCGGGCGTTCCGGCGGATAGCTTCATTTCGCGCACCAGGACTCCATCGCGGCGCTCTGTGGCCGGGCGCGCTCAGAATCGCCGCCGCCTTCGCCTTTGCCGCCTTTGCAGCGGTCGGGACGCCCGCGCTCGCGCAGCAGGCAGACCTCGTCGTCAACCAGGCGGACAGCCCCGATCCGGGCCCCGCCGGCGGCGTTTTCACCTACACGATACGCGTCGACAACAACGGTCCCTACACCGCGACCGGCATCAGCTTCGCCGACACGCTGCCGCCGGGCTCGACCTTCGTCAGCGCCACGACCACGCAAGGCACCTGCAATCCGCCCGCCTGCGGGCGTCGTCAACTGCGCGCTCGGCACGCTCGCATTCCTCGCCAACGCAACGGTCACCATCAAGGTGATCCTGCCGACCCCGGGCGGTATGGACCAATGTCGTCACGGCGACGTCCGCCGTCGCCGATCCGAATTCGTCGAACAACGTCAATGTGCTCCGAAGAGCACCACGGCGCAAAACGCGTCGGACATGCGGCTCACCGTGGTCGATGCGCCCGATCCCATCGCCGCCGGCGGCGCGTACAGCTATACGCTGACCGCGACGAATCTCGGCCCGACCGCCGCTGCATCGCAGACGATCGCGTTCACGGTGCCGACCGGCGCCTGCATTACGGCGGTGCCGACCGGCACCAACTGGGCCTGCGTGCCCAACACGGGATACCCGCTTTGCTCGGGCACGATCACCTGCACGCGCAGCGTGTCGCTGGCCTCGGGCGCGAGTGCGCCCAACCTCACCGTGCCTGCCGTGGCCAACGTCGCCGGCTCGATCACGGCCGCATTCACCGTGAGCTCGCCGCTGCCCGACGGCGACACGAGCAACAACACGCCGACCGCTACGACCACCGTGAACGGCGGCTCGACGGATCTTTCGATTGCGAAGACCACCAACCTCGCGACGGTCGGCGTCGGCAGTCCGGTGGTCTTTACGCTGACGCCGAGACTCAACGGCGGCGAGCCCGCCGGCCAGGGCGGCGGACTCATTACCGTAACCGACTCGCTGCCCGCGGGTTTCACGCTCACGTCGACGCCGACAGGCACCGGGTGGACCTGTTCGTCGGCTCCCGGCCGCGCCTGCCGCCGGTCCCGCGACGATCACGTGCACGCGGCCGGGGCCGTTCTCGACCAACTTCACCGCGATGCCGGCGATCACGGTGAACGCGACGGTCACTGCGATCGGGCCGCTCGTCAATAGCGCGACCGTCTCCTCGCCGGAAACCGACCCCGTGCCCGGGAACAACACCGCCAGCGTGACGGTGACCGGCAGCAACAGCGCCGACATGTCGATCACGAAGTCCGGGCGCGGCGAACGCCGTGTTCATCGGCGATGACTTCAACTACGTGCTGACGCCGCGCAACAACGGCCCCGTCGCGCTGCCCATCGGCACGATCGTGCAGGTGACCGATCCGGTCCCGGCCGGCATCACACATCCGGTCGGCGCCGACGAGCTCCGGCAATTTCTGGACGTGCACGGTGCCCGGCGCGCCGCCCTATCCGATCGCAGGCCCGGTCACCGTTACGTGCACGCGCACGTTGACGGCGGCGATCGCTTCCGGCGCGAACTTGACCGCGATCACGATTCCCGTCGAGACGAACAGCCGTCGGGATCGTTCGCCAACACCGCCTGTGTCGCGCTTCCGGGCCCGACCGGGCCGTCGGACGGCAACGCCGCCAACAACTGCGCTACGAACACCGTGACGTCGACCGTGGTCGGCGCCGGCGCCGACCTGACCTCAGGCGATCTCCAAGACCGCCAGCCCCGATCCCGTGCTCGCCGGCCAGGACCTCACCTACGTCATCACGGTCATCAACAACGGGCCCAAGCTCTGCGACCAACGTCACCGTGACGGACGCGCTGACCAGCCTCGTCACGACCGGCGGATTCCAGTCGGCGACGCCTTCGCAGGGGACGTGCACGCCGAGCGTCGTCACCGCCGGGCCGACCGTCAATCTCTCGTGCAACCTCGGCCTACTCGCCGTCGGTGCAACGGCAACGGTCACCGTCGTCGTGCGTCCGCTGGTCGCGACGAGCGGATCGCGCACCAATACGGCGACCGTGCAGCTCGCCGGACATCGCCGATCCGATCGCGAGCAACAACAGCGCGTCGGTCACGAGCCAGGTCACGGCGGTCGCGGACGTCACCGTGACGAAGACGGATTCGCCCGACCCGGCCCAGGCCGGCACCAACCTCACCTACGTCATCACGGCGCGAAACAACGGACCGTCGACGGCCGCGGCAGTGACCGTCACCGACACGTTGCCGTCGAACGCGCGGTTCCTGTCGCTTTCGGCGACGACGGGCGGTCCAACGTGCACGACGCCCCCGGTCCTTTCGACCGGCGGCACGCTGACGTGCACGTGGGCGACGATCGCGAGCGGCACGCAACAGACCGCGACCGTCATCGTGCGGCCGGTGACCGGCGCTACCACGGTGGTGAACAACGTCATCGTCAGCACGACGACGACCGAATCGAATAGCGCGAACAACAGCGCCTCGGCGTCGACTACCATCACGCCGGCCGCCGTCGATCTCATCGTCAACAAGGTCGACAGCCTCGATCCGGTCGCGCTGGGCTCGCTCACCAAATTCACGATCACCGTCACCAACGGCGGGCCCTCGGCAGCGACCAACGTCGTGATGACGGACACGTTCCCGGTGGGCTCGCCGACCGCCACGTTCTCCTACCAGGGCAATCTGACCATTACGCCCGCGGGCAGCGGCTCGTGCGTCGAGCCTGCGCTCAACGCCACATCGGGGACGCTTACCTGCACGTTCTCCGACGTCGCGCCCGGGGTCGGCAACTCGGTCGTCGTCACCTACGACATGCGCGCGGAAGCGATCGCCGGCGGCACGTCGGGCACGACCTTCAACCGCGCGTCGGTCACCGGCAACGAGCCGGAATCGTCGCTGGCGAACAACGTGACGGTGAACTCGACCACGACGCGCCAGGCCGCGGACCTCGGCATCGTCAAGACGGCGCCCGCAAGCGTGATACCGGGCAACGCACTTGCCTGGACGCTCACGGTCACCAACAATGGACCCGCCGCCAGCAACGGCGCGCAGGTCACCGACACGCTGCCCGCCGGCGTGACGTTCGTGAGCGCGAGTCCCGGCTGCGCGCTCGCAGCCGGCAAGGTGACCTGCACGCTCGGCCTGCTCAGCGTCGGCGACACCGCAGCGTTCACGATCAACGTGACGGTGAACGATCCGTACACCGGCGCCTTGCCGCTATCCAACACCGCGACGGTAGCGGTGGTGAACGAGATCGACATCGTTCCCGGAAACAACTCGAGCAGTGCGACGACGAACGTCACGCCGCAGGCCGACCTGGCGGTGGTGAAGACGGTGAACAATCCGACACCCATCGTCGGCGGCACGGTGCAGTTCACCATCACGGTAACGAACAACGGCCCGAATGGCGCCGTCGGCGCACAAGTGGCAGACGTGCTGCCCGCCGGCTATTCGTTCGTATCCGCCGTGCCGTCGCAAGGCAGCTACAGCAGCGGCACGGGCGTGTGGACCATCGGCAGCATCGCCAACGGCGCAAGCGTGAACATGACGGTGAATGCGACGGTGAACGCGAGCGGCGGCACCACCAACACCGCGACCGTCAGCGCGACGACGACCGATCCCGTTCCCGGCAACAACACGTCCAGCGTCGGCACGGCGCCCGTGGCGCAAGCCGACCTCGCGATCACGAAGACCGTGAACAACGGCGCGCCGAACGTCGGCAGTAACGTCACGTTCACCATCACCGTCACGAACCTCGGTCCGAGCAGTGCCGCCGGCGTTCAAGTCAACGACGTTTTGCCCGCGGGGTACGCATTCGTGTCCGCGACGCCGAGCATCGGCAGCTACAACAGCGGCACCGGCGTCTGGAGCGGCATCGGCACGCTTCTGAGCGGCGGCAGCGCATCGATGACGGTGACGGCGACCGTCGCGCCGAGCGGGCCGTATCTCAACACCGCGACGACGAGCACCACGACGGCGGAGCCGAATCTCGCCAACAACAGCGCGTCGGCGAACGTGTCGCCGGTCGCGGTGGCAAGCCTTGTCGTCACCAAGACCGACAACAGCGCGACCTACACGCCGGGCGGTACGGGCACGTACGTGATCGTCGTCACCAATGGCGGGCCGTCCGCCGCATCTTCCGTGACGGTGACGGACTCGCTGCCCGCGGGCGTCACGCTCGGCGGCACGGTCACGTGCACGGTGGCGGGCACCGCGACCTGCGGAACCGTCACCGGCGTCGCGGGGCAGACCTCGCTCGGCACGACCGGCGCGACGATCGCTGCGGGCGCGGGCAATTCGCTCACGTTCACCGTTCCCGTCGCCTACGCGTCGTCGATGACGACCGACCACGCTCGCTCAACACGGTCAACGTGACCGATCCGGCAAGCTCGCCGGCCTCCGCCAGCGACAGCAGCACACGGCAGGCGGGCGTCGCACTGGTCGTCACAAAGACCGACGGCAGCAGCACGTACACGCCCGGCGGCACTGCGACGTATGTCGTAACCGTCAAGAACAGCGGACCGAGCGACGCGGCCGACGTTACGGTCAGCGATGCGCTGCCCGCGGGCGTAACGCTCACCGCGACCGTTACGTGCGCCGCGAACGGCGTCGCGACTTGCGGCACCGTGACAGGAAGCAATGGCGAGGCGAGCTTCGGCGCGACGGGCGCGACGCTCGGCGCGGGCGCTGGCGATTCGCTCGTGTTCACGGTGCCCGTGGCGTTCGCGCCAGGCATGACCGCCGATCCGCTCGTGAACGCCGCGTCGGCGACGGACGTCGCGACCGGCGCGACGGCGAACGGGAACGACTCGGACGCGCTTGCGGCGCAAGTTTCGCTGGCGGTAACGAAGACCGACGGCAGCAACAGCTACACGCCGGGCGGCAGCGCGACGCTATACCGTCACCGTGAGCAACGGCGGCTTGTCCACGGCGAACGCGGTCGACGGTCACCGACGCGCTTCCTTCCGGCGTCTCGCTGTCAGGCACGGTGTCGTGTGCCGCGAGCGGCGCATCGAGTTGCGGGACGGTGTCCGGAGTGGCGGGAGAGACGAGCTTCGGCACGACCGGCGCCATCGTCGTTCCCGGTGCGGGCAACGAGATCGTATTCACCGTTCCGGTCGCATTCGCGCGCGGCCATGACCACGGATCCGCTCGTCAATACTGCCACGGCCACGGATGGACCGAGCGGAGCGACGGGCTCGGGATCGGACAGCGATGCGCGCTCCGCGCAGGTAACGCTCGTGGTCACCAAGACCGACAACAGCACGACGTACGTGCCCGGCGGCACGGGACTCTACGTCGTGACCGTGCGCAACACCGGCACCTCGGACGCGGTCGACATCACCTTCAACGATCCGCTGCCGGTCGGCGTCACGCTCACCGGCGCGGTGCAATGCGTCGCCAACGGCATCGCGACGTGTGGCGCGGTCACGGGCGGCGCCGGCGAGACGACGTTCGGGGCGACCGGCGCCGGACTCGGCACGGGCGCCGGCGATTCGCTCGTGTTCACCGCGCCCGTCGCGTTCGCGCCAACCCTCGCCGACGATCCGCTCGTCAACACCGCGACGCGACCGACCTTGCGTCGGGCGCGACGGCGAGCGGCTCCGACAGCGACATGCTCGACGCTCAGTCGGCGGTCGCGATCGCCAAGACCGACAACAGCAGCACCTACACGCCGGGCGGGACGGGCACGTACACCGTGATCGTGACCAACACCGGCATCTCCGCGGCGCTGTCCGTTACCGTCAGCGATGCGCTGCCCGCCGGCGTGACGCTCACCGCGACGCCGCTGTGCGTCGCCGGCCGGCACGGCCGATTGCGGCACGGTGACGGGCAGCGCCGGGCAGACGAGCTTCGGCGCGACCGGCGCTTCGATCGGGGCCGGCGGCGGCAATTCCCTCACTTTCACCGCGCCCGTGGCGTACTCCGCCGGCATGACGACGAATCCTCTCGTCAACACCGCCACGGCGAGCGACGGCGTGCATCCGCCGGTCAGCGCGTCCGACAGCGATACCCTGTCGGCCGACGTTGCGCTCGATGGTGACGAAGACCGATGGCACGTTCGACGTACGTACCGGGCGGCAACGGTGTCGTACACCATCGTGGTGACAAATACGGGCATCTCGGATGCCGTCAACGTCTCGGTCAACGACACGTTGCCGGCTGGCGTAATGCTTGACGGTGCAGTTACCTGCAGCGCCATCGGCAATGCGAGCTGCGGCGTGATCTCGGGCGCTCCCAATTTCACTGCGGCGGGCGCAAGCGTTGGCGCGGGGGCGGGCAACGCCCTCACTTACACCGTGCCGGTGTCGTTCGCCGCCAATCTCACGGCGGCGACGATCACGAATGTCGTGACCGTCACGGATGTTCCCTCGGGCGCCAACGCCAGCGCTTCCGATACGGACAGCCTTGCGCAGAGCGGCCCGACGCTGGCGAAGACGATCGCGCCGCCGACGATCGGCGTCGGCGGCAGCGCGACGCTCACGATCACGCTCGGCCAATCCGAACGCGGCGCCGCTGACGCTGACCGCACCGTTCGTCGACACGATGCCCGCCGGCGTGACGACGATCGGCGGCAACACCGGCACGTGCACTGGCGTCGCGGTGACGGCGACGATGATCACGATGGCCAGCGGCGCCGCGATTCCGGCGGTCGGCTGCACGATCGTCGTCACGATCACGTCGTCGACCGCGGGTACGGTCACCAACACCACCGGCACGCTGAGCACCAGCGGCGGAAGCGCGCCGCCCGCCAGCGCCCCGATCACGGTGACGGCGGTGGCGGAGGCGATTGCCTCGCTCGCGAAAACCATCGCGCCGGCGGCGATCTCGATCGGCGGGAGTGCGACCTTGACCATCGCGCTCGGCAATAGCGGCGCGGGGCCGTTGACCCTGACTGCGCCCTTCACCGATCCGATGCCGGCCGGGATGAGCGTCGTTTCGGCCAACACCGGAACCTGCGTCGGGGGTCGGCACGACCGCCACGCTGATCACGCTGCCGGCGGGGTCATCGATACCGCCGGGCGGCTGCACGATCATCGTCACCGTCACCTCGTCCACGCCGGGCACTGCGGTGAACGTGACGAGCGCGCTCGTTGCAGGCGGCGTTAGCGCACCCGCGGCGAGCGCCCCCCTGGCCGTGGTCGGATCGAACCTGCCGGCGGAACAATACCGATGCTTTCGCCGTTCGGGCTTGCTCTCCTGCTGCTCGCGCTGGCGGCGATCGGTGGGGTCTACCTGCGGCGCCGCGGTCAGTGAGCTCCGCGCTAGTGCGATTTGCCCGCCGACAGATCCATGCGGCCCGGGCCGCCTGACCCTTTGCGTATGCCCGTGCGCAAGCCAACCCACGCTTGCCGCCCTGGGCACAAAGTGGGCCGCTGACCCGCGTGCCAAAAGTAGAACCCCATGACGCCTTTCGCCAATTCCTGTGCCGCGCTCCTTGCGATCTGCCTCGGCTTCGGGGGGTGGCATCGGTTCCGCGCGTGCGGCCAGCGAGCCGCCAACCCCCGCAGTGAAGGTCGTGCGCGCGGGCGACGTGGAGTTGCACTACGTCGAGCAAGGAAGCGGTGTACCGGTCATCTTCGTGCACGGATCGGTGGACGACTACCGCAGCTTCGAGCCCCAGCTCGAGCCGCTGTCGCAGCACTACCGCGTGATTTCCTACAGCCGGCGCTACAACTTCCCGAACGCACGCGAGCGTCCCCTCGGGCAACCACTCAGCGCTGGTGGAGGCCGCCGATCTGGCAGTCCTTCTCAAAGCACTCGGTGCATATCCGGCGCACGTCGTGGGGCACTCCTACGGCGCCTACACCGCGCTGATCCTCGCGATGAAGCATCCCGAGTTGGTTCGCAGCCTGGTGCTCGCCGAGCCGCCGCTGCTTCGCTGGCTGCCGGACCTCCCGGGCGGGCAACGTCTCTACGGCGATTTCATGGACAACATGTGGGATCCGACCGGTCGCGAATTTCGCCAAGGAAACACCGAGCAGGCGATGCGCCTGACGATCGACTGGTTCGGCAAGAACGGCTACCTGATCGAAGGCAAGCCGGCGCGGTTCGACGCGCTGTCCGGCGGAAACGCGCGAGCTTCATCATGGCGAACGCGCTCGAGTGGCAGGCTCTCACGACCTCCTCGGACGCGTTCCCAATGCTGGACCGAGAAGCGGTGAAGGCCCTCAAGATACCGATCCTTCTGATGTCGGGCGAAAACACGATGCAAATGAACAAGCTGATCGACGCCGAACTCGAGAGACTATTGCCCAAGGCGGAAACCGTGGTGATCCGAGGTGCGACGCATGAGATGTGGGCGGAACAGCCTGACGTGTGCCGCGCGCGAGTTGCCGCCTTCTTCGCGAAGCATTGAATGACGGCTAACCAGCGCGGTCAACAGGACGCCCACCGGCGGCGCTGCGCGCCTTGGTGCTCGCCGGTTACCTTGGTTCGTTAGGCCTCGGCACAACGCGCCGCGGCGCAATTCACTCCGGAGTCCGCAATGTCTCGCGAAATCATCCGCACCACCGACGCACCGAAGTCTCCGCCTACATACAGTCAAGCAGTCAAGGCTGCCGGCTTGGTGTTTGTTTCCGGCACCGGCCCGTATGACGCATCGGGCGCAGTTACAGGCAGCACGATTCAAGAACAAACTCACCAGTGCCTGAAGAATATTTCCGCCATCCTTGGCGCCGCGGGAACATCACTCTCGAAAGTGGTCAGCGCAACCGTCATACTCCTCGAGGAATCCGACTTCACCGGAATGAACGAAGAATGGGTCAAGTGGTTTCCCGTCGACCCGCCAGCTCGTCAGGCTGCAAAACTGCCAGTCCGTATTCCTGGCATGAGGGTTTCAATTGCCGCAATCGCCGAGGCCTAACCTCTCGGTCAACACGGACGCTCCTCGGCGGCGTTCGCGCCTTGGTGGCGCCGGTTACCTTGGTTCGTCAGGCCTCAGAAGACCGTTGCGCGCGAGGTTCTGCGCTGCCGCGAGACACGGTGCGCTCGATCAGAACGCCGCCATTGTGATACGCTGGCGCGCGGCTGACGCTCCGGTCTCGAGTGGAGACCGGGTGAGCTGTGGGGGATCCATGGCCGGCTCAATCACGACTTCCGTTGACGTTCCGCGCGCGGCGAGCGATGTCGATGCCGTCGGGATACCGGGTGTCTTCGTCCGCCCGCTCGTGGCGCATGTCGACGCCCGCGGCTTCCTCACGGAGTTCTTCCGCGCCTCCTGGGGAGTGGCGGCGATATCTCAATGGACCGCGATGACGCTCGGTGCGCGGGTCGTGCGCGGGCCTTCGGTCCACGCGAAGCATCTCGACGTCGTGATCGTCCCTTCGGGCGAGATGCAACTCGGGCTCCGCGATCTGCGGGAAGGCTCGCCGGCGTTCCGCCGTTCGTACCGGCTGACGCTTTCCGAGCGCGAGCCCGCGCTGGTCGTGATTCCTCCCGGCGTCATGCATACGTTCCACGCCGCGGCCGGTCCCGTGCTGGTCGTCGTCGGCACCACGCACGAGTACGACCCCGACGACGACATCCGATGCCGGTGGCAGGACGCCGGGATGGACCTCGACGTATCGATGATCGGCGCGGAGGACGAACGCGCGCGCGTGCTCGACGACGTGATCGCGACACTGCGCGCCCGCATGTAAGCGATGCGTTCTGCTCCGCTGCTCCTCGTCGGCTGCGGCCGGTGGGGACGCAACATCCTGCGTGATCTCGTTTCGCTCGGCCACACGGTGATAGTCGTCGACCCTTCCCCCGAGGCTCGCGCCGCGGCGGCGCCCATGGCCCGCGCAACGCACCCAACATCGACATCGAAGAGCACGTCTCCGGCGTCATCGTCGCCACGCCGGCGAGCCTTCACATCGCCTCGATCGAACGTGTCGCGCGATGGCGGCAGCCGATTTTCGTCGAGAAGCCGCTCGCCACGCGGATCGAGGATGCGGAACACGCGCTCGAGCTCGTCGGCGATCATCTGTTCGTGATGGACAAGTGGCGCTATCACCCCGGCATCGAAGCGCTCGGCGCGCTGGCGCGAAACGGCGAGCTGGGTCCGGTTCGGGCGATCCGCACGTGGCGGCTCGGCCGGCACCACGAACACGAGGACGTCGATCCGATCTGGACGCTACTGCCGCACGATCTCTCGATCCTGCGCGAGGTCCTGGGCTACCTGCCTTCGGCGGTCTACGCGGTCGGCGGAGCGCGCCGACGGCCGCGTCTGGGGAATGGCCGCACGCCTGGGCAGCGGTCCGATATGCACCTCGGAAGTATCCGCGCATCGAGTGGAGCACCGGCGCCGCATCGAGGTCGCGTTCGATGGCGCCGTCGCAATTCTCGACGGCGAGCGCGACACGATGGTCGAGATCCGATCGGGCGACGATCGTCGAACGCTTAGCGTAGCAGGCGATCCGCCGCTCAGGCGCGAGCTCGACGCTTTCGTCAAGTATCTCGACGGAGGCGCGCCGCCCAAGTCCTCGGGTCGTGACGGCGTCGAGTCCGTGCGGCGCATCGCCGAGCTGCGCCGGCTGGCAGGCATCGATGACTGACCCCGTCGTCTCGATCCTCGTCGTCACCTGGAAGCGGATCGACCTGCTGGAAGAGTGCCTGAAGGGCATCGCCGCCGCGAAGCCCGCCGTTCCGTTCGAGCTCGTCGTCGTCAACAACGGCGGCGCGAAGACCGCTGCGCGGGTCGATGCTGTCGCCGCCGGCGCGCGGGTCGTTCACTCGCGCGTGAACCTGGGACTGCCCGGCGGCTTGCGTCTCGCGCGCTCGGTCGCTCGCGGCAAGTACCTCGCCACTCTGCAGGACGACGTTCTCGTGGAGGAAGGCTGGCTCGACCGACTCGTCGCCCGCATGGACGAAGACCCGTGGGTCGGCATCGTAGGCAGCAGCGTCGATCTCCCCGGAGGCCATCGCATTTGCGGCTTGTACCTCCTCGGCGGCCTGACCTGGCTGCACCCCAGCGCGGATGGCGCTCCGGTTCCCGTGGATCTGTGCACGTCGGCGTCGATGCTCCTGCGCGCTCGCGCCTGGGACGATGCCGGTGGCCCGTCCCCCGAGCTGTTCCCTTTGGGATACGCCGACTTCGACCTGTGCATTCGCGTGGCGCGCTGCGGTTGGATCGTCGAAACTCTGTCGACTTCGCGCGTGCGCCACAAATGGCATCAAAGCACGTCCCCGGCGGTTCGAGCGTACACCGTCGAACGCAATGCAAAGCCAGTACGCAAGTGGCATGCGGACTGGCTGCGCGAGCGGCCGCAACAGGCGACGCTGGAGGAGATGAGAAGCCGCCTCGAAGCGCGCGCCCGTGCCATCCGTGCGAAACCGCCGCCGGCAGGCAAGGATCCGAAGCCGTTGAGCTCCCGCTGATCTCGCTCGGCTCCAGCGCATCGCCCGCGCGGGCGCGCTACGGGTCCGACTCGCCAAACTCAAATCGATGTTCAAGCGCGACGCAGAGGCAAAGACCTGACCTCGCGTCGCCGGAGGTAATTGCGATGGACTCTTCTAGGTTCGAAAGCAGTCTGAAGGTGTATTTCGAGGCGTTTGCGGAGAACGACAAGCCGCGACGCTTAGTGTTGCTGTCACGCTGCATGACCGAAGCGGGCGAAATCTGGGGGCCGCAGCGTCTCTTCAAAGGGTACGAGGCAATCTCCGAAAAGATCGAAGGGTTTCACTCCCGGATGCCGGGAGCGCGTCTCGTGCTGGCCAGTGGTTTGAATACCTTTCTGAACATCGCACACTTCAAGGTTGCGATCATCAATGGAGATGGCTCAACGAGGGCAGTGGGCGACAACTTCATCGAGATGGCGGAGTGTGGTCGCATCGTGAGGGTCTTTCCGTTCTGGGAGGCAGTTCCACCTAGTTCCTGCCTCGTGGCCACGCCACCTTGCTTTGTTGACTTCGCATACCACGGCGCAGAATGCGGCCTAACAAACCAGGAGGCACATGAATGCGATCGAGCTAGTCCTGTACGCCATCGTCGCACCATTGCCGTTGTTATTGGGGCTGACGAGCGCAATCTGGCCTGAGAGAATTGTCGCAATGTGTCAGAGCCTGCGCCAAAATGGCAGTTGGTTCTCCGGCGGAGCCCTCTACGCGACTCCGCGGCGCGCCAGGCTTACGGGCGTTGCTTTATGTCTCGTCGGAGCTATATGCCTTGCGCCTTTCACGGACGCGATCTTCCACTCATGAGACCTAACCACGCGGTCAACGCGGACCCCCACTGGCGGCGCTGCGCGCCTTGGTGGTCGCCGGTTATCTTGGTATGTTAGGGCTCAATTCCACGATTGTCAGAGAATGGTCGGCGTAACAAGGGGAGGCAGGAATGAAGCTGCAGCGAGCTGAGACTATAAATCAGTGGATCCACACTCTCGCCGACGTGGTCGGCAAGTTGCTGGTCGACGCGTTTCACTATCTCGCGCTGTTCGCCATCGGTGGCGCCATCGCATGGTCAGCGGCGGTAGCCTTTTTCGCGATGGCTGAGAAGGGTCACACTTCGATCGACGACATCCTTTTGCTCTTCATTTATCTCGAGCTCGGGGCGATGGTCGGAATTTATTTCAAGACCAACCACATGCCGGTACGTTTTCTCATCTATGTAGCGATAACGGCCTTGACACGGCTGCTGATCGCCGACGTCCAGGCGCACCACAGTCCTGATATTGGGATCGTCTTGGTCTCGGGTGCAATCCTGCTGCTCGCCCTGGCTGCGCTAGTGATCCGTTACGGCTCATTCAAGTTTCCATCTGAAAAAGCCGGAAACTCGACGATAAAGTGAGCGATGCATCGTGATACGAGTTTCGATGTACACAGGCTCATGCCAATGCGGCGCGGTTCGAGTGACCTTGCCATCCAAGTCGCGCATCATGTACATCGAGTGGCTCATCGGGCTGGTTCAGACATGACGGATTCCGGCGACACCCCGATTCAGCGCGACGAGCTGACAAGCCTCCTTTCGCTGTCCGGGACCCTGGCGGGACTTTGCATCGGCATCGTCGCCTTCATCAACGGCTCCCACCGAGGCGCCGCGACGGCAATCGACGACGTCTTGGCAGCATGCGCGGCGACGTTCCTGCTCTGCATTTACCTCATCACGTTTGCGCTGAGGACGCGCTCGCCCAAGCGCGCCGCGCTCCTGACCCAGATCATCGAACTCCTATTCCTGGCGACGCTGACGGTCATGACGGTCGCCGGTTTCTTTATGGTCTACACGGTCTGGTAGTGCGAACTCTCTCTAGCTATGACATGGCCTAACCACTGCATCGAGCGGACGTCCTCCGGCAGGCTTCGCTTGCCTGCGGCCGCCGCTCATGTCAAACGTTAGCGCTCAAGATACGGAGTAGCTATGCGCGGTCTGATCTATTTTGGTTTGTTGGTCGTCATTGCTCTACCTGCTTTTGGCAACGACGAAGTTCTCCCGGAAGGAACGATAAAGAAGGGTACTCTTGCTAACGCCAAATTGATTGCTGACGCCAAACTAGGTGTAGCGGCCAAGGTCGGGGTGATGGGCTGCGCTAAACCGGAAAGCTTGGAGCCTTATGTCGTCGCGATGCCAGCTGGCGTTCCGGGGCAACGGCAGTGGAAAGAGCTCTGGGTCGTATCCGGCTGCAACAGCAAATTTCCAGTCCATATCGACTTCACGGAGTCCGGCCCAGGTGCCGCTGATTGGACCATAAGAAAATGAGCGCTAACCACGCGGTCAACACGGACGCCCACCGGCGGCGCTTCGCGCCTTGGTGGTCGCCGTTACCTTAGGTCGTCAAGTGTCAGATGGAAATCCACGACATTCGACCATCGGAGATTGAGGCGGCTCGGCGCCTGCTTGTGGCTAGCGGTTGGACTCGTCGCGTCTCGGATCCAGCGGATTTTCGTGAACTGCTATCGCGGTCACAACGCTCCATCGTCGCGGTAGAGGGTGGCGAAGTCATAGGCTTCTTGCGTGCCCTTACCGATGGGATGGCGAACGGCTACATTTCGATGCTGGTCGTCGCGGAGGATCACCGCCGGAGGGGCGTCGGTCGCGCGCTGGTGAACTCGGTCATCGGTGATGGCCGCGGAATGACCTGGGTACTTCGAGCGGCGCGAGATGGCGTCGTGGCGTTTTACGAAAAAATCGGCTTTGTCCGGTCTGAAGTAGCGATGGAGCGCCGGGATGCAACGACATTCTGACACCTGACCCTTCGCTCAACGGGACGCCCCTCGGCGGCGCTTGCGCGCCCTCCTTCGGATCACCGGTTAGCTTGGTTCGTTAGGCGGCTGCAAAGTACGATAACGCTGGAACGCTGTGGAAAGCCCGCATCTGGAGGTTCGCCATGTACTCTGGAAGCTGTCACTGTGGTCGCATTGCCTTCGAGGTTGAAGGCGAGTTCTCGGAAGTTATGGAGTGCAATTGCTCGCACTGTAGTCGCAAGGGCTATCTCTTATGGTTCGTGCCGCGCAGCCAGCTTCGGCTTAAGTCGCCCGTGGAGAGCATGTCGACCTACAAATTCAACAAGCACGTCATCAGCCACCACTTCTGCCCCGACTGTGGTTGTGCGCCGTTCGGGTTCGGTGTCAAGTCAGGCGCACCTATGGCAGCGGTCAATGTGCGCTGCCTGGAGGGCGTAGAACTCACAACGCTCAAACGCGTACCGGTCGATGGGCGCAGTCGGTGAAGGAACCGCCTGGCCAGGCGGTCGACGCGGACGCCCACCGGCGCCGCTCCGTGCCTTGGTGGTCGCCGGTTAGCTTGGGTCGTTAGGCGTTTTTACCCATGTGGAGGCTGGAGTGACCTTCCGAGTCGTGGTGGACGACAACTTCCATTATATGGATGAGGACGAGCGCTATGAAGGCGCAACCTACGCGACTGTAGAGGCCGCGTTGGAAGCCGCGCGCCGAATCGTCGATGCCTATCTCATCTCGGTTTATCGTCCGGGGATGACCGCCAAGGAGCTCTACGATAGCTACACGTCTTTCGGCGAAGACCCTTTCATCGTAGGAAGCGATGCGAAGAGGGTTACATTTTCCGCTTGGGACTACGCCAAGGGAAGGTGCGCTGAAATGTGCGGTCCAGACGGGAGCCAGATCAAATGACGCCTGACCTTGCGGTCAACACGGACGCCTACCGGCGACGCTTCGCGCCTTGGTGGTCGCCGGTTGCCTTGGTACGTCAGGCATCAAGTCGACGGTGATGTGGGGGCCACGCAGGGCGCTACTTCGAAACGTGAATCCGGCAAGTCTGGCTCGGCCAGGACCCGTCTAGTCAGCGCGGAACGCAGAACACCGGTCCCTCGAGGATCCATCCCCGGGCGATCGTGGCGTCGATCTCTGCGGGATCCGTGAGGTAGCGATGATTCACCTGGCCTCCCATGCCGTTGTTGTACAGGCGCGTAACGGTCTGGTATTCGGGTGCGCAACCTGTCGAGAGCGGCTCGACCGCCCGGAAGCCAAGCCCCTCGAAAGTCCAGGCGGGATTCGCCTTGACGATGTCGCATTCGGCCACGTTGATCGTATAGAAATGCGTGTTCGATCCGACGCCGGGCGTGCCGTAGAACCGGCACGCTTCGTTGCCGGGCCCCGTACCCGACTTCCAGCTGTGGAACGTGTGGCCCGTGCGATTCCACCCGGCTATGATGCCGGCGTCGAGCGCCGCCGCCTCGTCGGGGAACGCGGTGATGAAGTAGTTGTTGATCGAAGGGGCGTAGTACTCGATCGTGTCGACGACTACCGCAGCACCGCCGCCCCCTCCGGTCGGATCGACGTAGAGCACCTTGTGGTCGTCCAGTCCGCCTTCGACATGCTCGACCTGCATCAACTTGGTCTTCGCTGCGGCGTCGCCGTTCACCCACGCGAAAAGGAATCCGAGCGACCATGTGATGATGTCCGCGCCGCTTTGGGGATCGAGCTCGTGGCCCTGACCGTCGAGCAGCACATGGCCGCGCGGCCCCGCCATACGATCCAGCGCCGTGCGTACGACGCCGGCAGGGGCGATCGGATCGGTGGTGCCCGACAGCGCGAGGAACGGCAGCGTCAAGCCCTGCGCTCCCAGCTGGTCGGTGCCGAACGCCGGAAGGATCTCGAGGCCGAAATACGGGACATACCCGACGGCGGCCCGCACTCTCGTATCCAGCGTGACCCTTTTCCGATCGAACGTCAGCAAAGCGTAATTGAGCTCCGCGCCGCCGAGCAGCATCAGCGTCTCTCCGCCCTGGCTGATGCCGAACGCGCCGACCTGGCTCGTCTGCAGGCGACCGAGCCACTCCGCGCGCGCCAGCATCGTGTCAAGCCCGGCAGAGATGGACAGCGGCCGGATCGCCTGCATCGCGACGAACTCGCTCCAGACCGGTATGTACACTTGGGGGCCGACCATGGCCGAATCCGACGCTTTGGTGGCGAGCGTGGCCGAGTCCGGGCCGAACACGGAGTAACGCAGATCGCCATGGAACGGTGCGACGGTCACGTAGCCCCACGATGCGAACGCGATGAGCGCACGAAGGTAAATGCCGGTCAGCGGGCTGCCGCCGTAGCCGTGGGAAAACAGCAAGACCGGCAGCTGCGCCGGGCTCGAGGGCAATAGCGGCGCCTCGCTGCCGCGTTGCATTTTGGGTACGACGCTGCCGTCGGGCAGGACGTAGTCGGCACGCGGGTTGTCGGGCGTGGTGGGGTAGCACGCCAGAAAGACATAATCGACCGGCGTGCCTGCCCAGCGGTCGTAGAGGTCCGTGTCGTTGGGCGCGACGAAGGTCGACGGTCAATGCGCCGGCCGGCGACACGAGGAGCGCGTCGACGTAGCGCTCCTTGCCGCCGCCCGACTGGCCGCGCCAGTACATGTCGGCGGTCTCGCCGGGCGGCACGCGTGCAAAATCCTGTTCCACGTTAGTGCAGGCGACGGGATAAGGGCCGATGACCGGCAAGCGGCGGCACGACGGTCTGCCCGTGCGCGGCGGGCACCAGGGCGATCAGGAAAGCCAGCAATGCGCTGCGGCGAGGCCTCGGTACATGATCTTTGTTCCAGGAGGTAGTTTAGCCCCCCAGACGGCGAAGGTAAAATTGGATGCGCGATTTCTCGCGGTCGTCCGAGGGTATCGTCGGGCACATCGACGGAGCCGATCGCTGCTTTTTGGTACAGGCTTCCCTGGGTTCGCGTTGTGCGCTTTGGCCGCCGCATTGTCCCGTTATCTGCCCCGATACAACCGCTCTCTTGCTAGGTATGCTCCCGGGTTCGCACAATGCGACCGGCGCTCTAACCGCGCGGCCAATACGGACGCCCACCGGCGGCGCTCCGCGCCTTGGCGGTCGCCGGTTACCCTGGGTCGTTAGGCGGCAACACCTTTGGAGGTCCAGATGTGGTTCTTTTATTTTCTGCCAATGTTGGTCGCAATAGGCTTCCTTTTGGCGAGAGCCACGCAGGGCGGGTCGGTGAATCCTAGACCGAGTCGGCGAGAAGTCGCACTCGCGCTGCTTGGGATCGTTGTCTTGGGGGTCTTGGGTGCAGTCTTCGCTGGCCTCTTGCGGTGAGTTTTTGGAGAGTTAAGTGAAGGTTCTTCTCTTGTTTGTCGGTTGGTGCATCCTCCTGGTGCTCTCGTGGCCGCTCGCGCTGCTGGTTCTCGCGCTCGCGCCAGCCGTGTGGCTGGTGTCGCTACCTTTTCGCTTGGTCGGCATTTGCGTTGGCGCGCTATTCGCCCTGTTGAAAGACCTGCTCTTCTTGCCGGCTCGTCTGCTCGGCTCGCGCGGCTGATCGTGCGCAATCGGGGTTGCAGCGCGCCGCCCAGCCACGCGGTCAACACGGATGCCCACCGGCGGTGCTGCGCGCATTGGTGGTCGCCGGTTACCCTGCTTTGTTAGGCCTCACGAAACAGGAGCACTCATCGCTAATGAACCCAGACTTCTTTCGCGACCTTGAAGCTTGCCGCACTCGCGCCATCGTCGAGCGCGACCTGGGGACAATCGAGCGCCTGCATGCGCCAGAATACCAACTGATTACCCCCACCGGACGGACCTACAGTCGAACCCGATACCTCGAAATGATCAAGGCCGAGCCGTTCTATGCCGCTTGGGAGCACGGGCCGATAGAAGTGAGAGCGTCTGCGGAAATGGCTGTTGTCAGGTATCAGGCCAAGATCACTTTGTCGTCTGGAAGAATAGTAGAGTGCTGGCACACTGATACCTATGAACTCAGAGCATCGGCTTGGCAGGCGGTTTGGTCTCAAGCCACTGAGCTGCCGAAAGCGTCAGCCACCGCATAGGGCACCGTGTGGGGCCTAACCACGCGGTGAACGCGGACGGCCACCGGCGGCGCTTCGCGCCTTGGTGGTCGCCGGTTACCTTGGTTCGGCAGCACCGCATACGAATGTTCGCTTCCCTGCGAAAACCGGAACGCACATGGAACCTGTGATCGACCACATCCAGATTACGGTCAGGGATTTCCCTGTTGCGGTGGCGTTCTACGATCGACTGATGCCACTCCTGGGATTCGACCCGGAAAAAAGATCAAGCGCCGCGATTTCAGCCCACGACTTTCAGGTCGTTGAGTACAGCCACCCTCGCCTGGCTTTCGCGATCACGTCTCCTCGCCAAAGTCTCAAGAACGACACTATCCACCGGCGTCGCCCCGGCTCTCTTCATCATCTTGCGTTTCGGGTGAAATCCCGCGAGGAAGTCGATAAGCTGCACCGGGAAGTCATCGCAATCGGAGCCGTGATCGTCTCGCCACCTCGTGAATACCCCGAATACAAGCCAGCTGGCTACTACGCGCTATTCTTCAAAGATCTCGAGGGCATCAAGTACGAAATCGTTACGCACAGTGAATGCCAATAATGGTGCCGCCTAACCACTCGATCGATCGGACCGCTCGCAGCCGGTTACCTTGGTTCGTTAGGCCGCTCCGCCACGGAGTTTTTGTAAGTTGGCTCACATGAGACGTGGGGCGTTCCTTTTCATCGGCGCATTTTCGGCCCTGTGCCTTTTCGTTTGGCTGGCCACTGCCCGGGACGACGATTCCGCGATCATCTTCGAGCGGGACCTGATCTACGGAAAGGGAGGCGACACAGATCTTCGCCTAGACTTGGCCATGCCCAAATCGGGCGACGGACCTTTTCCAGCGGTGGTGTTTCTGCACGGGCAAGGTTGGAGGGCCGGCGATCGGTCAGATATGGACCCATTGGCCAAGGGGATCGCGCGACTGGGTTACGTTGGCGTTACGATCGAGTATCGGCTCGTGCCACTGGCACGGTTTCCTGCCCAAGTCGAAGACTGCAAGGCCGCGATACGCTGGATGCGCGCTCATGCAGCGCAGTACCGGATCGATCCTCGAAGAATCGGGGTTGTCGGCTTCTCCGCCGGCGGATATCTCGCCGCGATGCTTGGCGTAACGACCACGGCCGACGGGATCGAGGGCGGCAGCGGGTCCAGTCCGCAATCCAGCGCGGTTGAAGCGGTAGTGAGTTTCTTCGGGCCAACGGATTTCACGACTCGCGATTGGCCCCCCGATCTCGAGACGGAAGTGATCGTCCCCTTCCTGGGTGGTAGCCTTGCGGACAAACCTGACGTCTATTGGCGGGCCTCGCCAATCAATTTGGTAACGAAGGATGCCCCTCCCTTCTTGTTTTTTCATGGCGCTGAAGATGCGCTTGTTCCAATCGATCAATCGAGGCGACTCGCGGCGAGTTTGCAGCGAGTCGGTGTGCCGGCACGCGTAGTTGCCTTCGAGCACGAAGGGCACGGCTTCACGGACGCTACCAACCAAGTCGCGATGAAACAGATGCTGGAGTTCCTCGCCGAACGCTTCAGACAATAGGCTTCGCGTGAAGGCTCAATCGGAGTCGAATGATCCAGCGGAACGAGGACACTTGGATGACCGAGTTGCGATTCGACGAAGAGGCTACAAAGCGATTGCTGGCTCTCTACGTCACACCGGATATGGTGTCGCAGCGCGGCGAGTTCCTGCGCGCATTGGACCCCAAGTTGGGCGAGCGAGTGCTGGATGTCGGCTCCGGCCCAGGATTCTTGGCAGGCGCGATCGCGGCGGCCGTGGAATCGCGAGGCGCGGTCCATGGCGTAGACATCAGCGAGCCGCTGCTTGCGGTGGCTCGAACGCATTGCGCTCACCAGCCATGGGTCGAATTCCATCGAGCTGACGCTACGCAGCTTCCCTTCCCAGAGCAGGACTTTGACGCCGTCATATCGACGCAAGTATTGGAATATGTTCGCGATGTTGATGCTGGCGTTGGCCGAGATTCATCGCGTGATTCGAACAGGCGGACGGGCAGTGATCGTGGACACCGATTGGGACTCGATCGTGTGGTACTCGCCCAATCGCGACAGAATGAGTCGGGTCCTATCCGCATGGGAGCAGCACGCGGCCGATTCCTATCTGCCTCGAACAATGTCCAATAAGCTGCGTCATGCTGGTTTTCAAGTGGAGGCGACAAAAATAATTCCGGTATTCAATGCAGCCTATGATACGAACACTTTCAGCAATCAGCTCATCGACTCTATTGTTCCGTTTGTGAGCGGGCGAAACGGGCTCACGCGCGACGAAGCGGAAGCATGGGCAGGAGAAATAAGACATGCTGGAAAGCGAGGCGAGTACTTCTTTAGCCTCAATCGGTATCTGTTCCTGGCGAAAAAACAGTAGCATGGTCCGCGGTGACCCTGGCTACGACGATGAATCTCTCGGGCCTGAACAAAGCCGGCTGCTGTTATCGCGCGCGTCAGCTCTTCGAAGTAAAGATGCAAGGTGACCACGTCAAGGGATCGCACATGGCTCGATCAGAGGACCCGGTTCAACGCCAGCTTGAGGCGTATAACGCTCACGATCTCGAGCGGTTCCTCGCCGAGTACACGGACGACGTGCGCGTCTTCCGGCCTCCCTGTACTGGAGCCCGTGCTATCGGGTAAGAAGGCATTTGGTGAGCACTACGCCAAGAACCGTTTCACACTGCCCAATCTTTATGCGAAGGTTGTCAATCGCATTGTGTCCGGTAACATCGTCGTCGACCATGAGCAAATCACCGGTCTCCCTGAACCCAACCTTGCAGCTATCGCCGTTTATGAGGTCGTTGGCGACAAAATCCGCACTGTTTGGTTCTTCTGAGCGTCGTGCAAATGCACTGCACATGCCCTGACCTCTCGCTCAACGGGACCACTCGGCGGCAGCGCTCATGCGCCGTCCGCTCGCGGCCGGTCAGCTCTAGCCGTTAGGCCTCATCACAGGTCGTTCAATCGTGGGCCAGCCAATGCTCGGTTTCGCGACGCATCCAGGAGATATCTGATGAATGGACCCCGATTCCTGGTCACTCTGACCGCCGTAAACATTGGCGTCCTGGTGCTCAGTGTCTTGAATCTTGTTCGCCCAGCATTTGCAGATGCGCCTGTAACCGTAGCGGTCCTGCGAGCGCATTCGCTTCAGATCGTCGACGAGCAAGGCCGCGTACGGGCGAGCCTGGGCGTCTTGCCTGCGAGTACCTCCGCCTCCGGTGAGGCGACCCCGGAAACAGTCTTGCTCCGGCTGATTACCGAGCGCGGACGCCCATCGGTGAAGATAGGTGCCTCGGAAGAGAAGGCCGGTTTCAGCGTTGTGGGACCGACTGGAACAAAGGACTCCTATGCAATCGTTGAAGCGAACGCCACATCAAGTTCACTCAGGTTGCGAGCTGAAGATGGTCGAGAGCGGCTACTCATGCCATGAAAACTTTCGCTCGCACTCAAGCCCCGATGACGCCTAACCCATCGCTGTTGCTTCGAGGTACACAAAGGCAAGATGGCCTCTACCTGACTGTGTTCGTAATCGGCGTGCTTGCAAGCGTGGTTTCCAGTACTTGCGTGGCCGAGACAGGCAAAGGCAGCGACAACCTGGCAGGGGCGTGGCGAGGACAAGTCCAATTTACAACGGGCGCATTTGCCGAGACGAAGGATCTCGAGTTCATGTATGTATTCACTGCCGGCGGAACTGTGACGGAGTCTTCGAACTATGACGCCGCACCTCCCGTGCCGCCAGCGTATGGCGTATGGAAGAAGGTCGGAAGCCGAAAATACGAGGCAAAATATCAATTCTTTCAGTCCAAGGCTATGTCTTCCGTCGACGAACTCGTCAAGGGTGGAGGTTGGGCACCGGACGGATACGGGACACTGTTGCAGAAGATCACATTATCGAAGGATGGCAATTCGTTCGATTCCAGCATTACCCTCGAACTGTTCGACAAAGGGGGAAAGTCCATAGCCGGCGGAGGACAAGCCAACGCTAATGGGAAAAGAATCGGCTTTTAAGCTGCTACGAGTGCGGCCTAACCACTCGCTCAACCCGGACGCTTCACCGGCGGCGCTACGCGCCGGCTGGCGAGCTTGATTCGTTAGGCGTCAGATGGAAATCCGCGACATACGGCCACCGGAGATTGAGGCGGCGCGTCGGCTGCTTGAGGCAAGCGGCTGGACCCGTCGCGTTTCGGATCCAGCGGACTTTCGCGAACTAGTAGCCCGGTCGCAACGGGCCCTCGTCGCGGTCGACGGTGGCGAAGTCATTGGTTTCTTGCGTGCCCTTTCCGATGGGATGGCGAACGGCTACATTTCGATGCTGGTGGTCGCCGAAGCACACCGACGTAGGGGCGTCGGTCGCGCGCTGGTCAACGCGTTATGGGTGATGATCGAGGAATGACCTGGGTGCTTCGCGCGGCGCGAGATGGGGTCGTGGAGTTTTACGAAAAGATCGGCTTTGTCCGGTCTGAAGTGGCGATGGAGCGCCCAGGTGCAAGGACATCTGACGCCTAACCTCGCGGTCAACACGGATGTCCACCGTCGGCGCTTCGCGCCTTGGTGGTCGCCGGTTACCTTTGGGCCGTTAGGCCGCTCTACATTCACGGAGATCACATGGCCTTGACTTGCAGGCGGGTCGCACTTCCGATTCTCGTGTCTGCGGCGATGCTTGTGGCGGTCTCGACGCCGGTGCGCGCCCAAACCGAGAGCAATCCCGCGACCAAATGCGCCTCCTGGATTGCGAAGAAAGGGTACTCAAGGGACTATGTCGAGCAGAGAACCGGCTCGCGGCCGCCTCCCCGAAGCAACTGGCGGGACAACATTCGCCCCGAGGAGTTGCAAGTTGGAGATGTCGTAGTTTTGACCCTCTGGCCAGGTCATGTGGCAGTGGTCGAGGAGATCACACGCGGCACATCCGGCAAGCCGGAGCGTATGCGCGTATCCAGCTTCAACTATGGGCGTGGCGAGCGTTTTATAGACCGCGACTGTGAAGTGTCTGCGAAATTCGGAGTTGAGACGAGCCACTGGGTCTCGCTTGCTGAGACCGAAGGCTATTGGCGCCCACGGTCGGCTCGGAAGTAGAAGGTTCACTCGGCCGACATCCCACCATCCGCGCGCACATGAAATTCACCTACGTCGTCCTTGCCCTGCCCGTCCTCTCCGCCTGCGTCAGCATTGATCTGCCAGGCGTGGTGTCAGACACCGCCAGAGTGGCGAAAGACACATACAGGTCAGTCGCCGGGAGCAAAGGCGAACAAGAAGGGGCAACGGCGGGTACAGATTCTTCCAATAGTGTGTCCAACACGTACATCGGCCAAGACAACCAGACCCCGGCTGAAGTGAAGAAACTCTGTGTTAGCGAGGCCGCCGCGAAGCTTTTTAAGGCAAGTGGCAAGGAAGTGCCCTACACAGTCACTGAGAACACGATCTCAACGGTCAACAATGCCATCTCGGCCAACTGCAAAGTCGCGGCCGGCAAGATGATCCCAGCGCCGCAAAGTGGAAAGCAATGACCACTAGGTTTTCTGCCCCTGGGCGACAGCGCGTGCGGTTGGTTGCCCTGATTCGTCAGGCGTCATGAATCTCAATGCAGCGAAGGAGCTTCGAGCCAGCGGCAAGCACGCCGAGGCCAAGGATCTGCTGGTCGCACTTGTGGCTCAGAATCCGAACGACGCAGAGCTCCAATACGAAACCGCCTGCGTTCACGACTTCCTCGGTGAAGAATCGTCTGCCGTTGCCTACTATCGCGCTGCGCTACTTGGTCCGCTTTCGCTGGAGCATCTACGCAGTGCTTACCTCGGCCTGGGTAGCACGTATCGGACGCTTGGCCAGTACACCGAGGCACAAGCAACCCTGCGTCAGGGCCTGGAGCGTTTCCCGGAAGCCAACGAGATGAAGGTTTTCTTGGCGATGACTCTGCACAACTTGGGGCAATCGAAGGCGGCGGTTGAGTGCCTTCTGGCAGTGCTTGCGAAGACTTCAAGCGACAACGATATTCAAGCCTATCGACGTGCCATACTTTTTTATGCGGAAGACATTGAGCGCATTTGGCCAGTTGACGCTTAAACAATCGCCCACCCGGACCACTTGCCGGCGATGCTGGAGCGCCGCTCGCTCGGCCGGTTAGCCTGGTTTGTTAGGTTGCCGAAAGTGGTCCGGTTTCGCCCGTTGCGTCCCCAAGATCAAGACCGCCTCTGGCGCTGGCTGCACATCGCCTTGTGGGATCCGCCGCCCGCCGGTCTCCGGCCTCTCGAGATCCTGCAACGGCCGGACGTCAGCATATATGCAGAAAATTGGGGGAGTGCCACCGACGTTGGGGTCGTGGCAATGATTGACGGCCACGACATCGGAGCGTGCTGGATGCGCCTGCTTCCCGAAGGCGTTGGCCTGGCGTACGTTGATGAACGCACGCCTCAACTTGGCATCGCGTTGGAGCCGGCGTTTCAACAAAGGGGATATGGCGGTAAGCTACTGCTGGCAGCGCTTGCCGCCGCTCGATCTGCTGGCTATCGGCAGGTGTCGCTGACGGTGCATCCTGAGAACCCGGCCATTCCCCTTTATGAACGCTGTGGGTTCAGGAAGAGCGGACTACGCCACAACTACTACCTCATGCTCGCGTCGGCGGCCTAACATTGTGTTCAACCGGACGCGCGAACGCGCGACCACTTTCTTCCCGGCGCCAGTGGCCGCGCGCCGGTCAACTTGATCGTCAGGTCCCTGAGAAATCTTCCATGTCCAACCACTTCGCCTCTTGCAGTTGTGGACAGCTCACGGCCAAGGTCACTGCTGAACCAGTTCGCGTCTCCATTTGCCACTGCCTGGCCTGTCAACGTCGAACGGGCAGTGCCTTCGGGCAGCAAGCCAGGTTTCGCCGGGAGCATGTCTCGGTTTCAGGTGTCTCATCTGAGTACGTTCGCGTTGGTGACGAGGGCTCTCGTGTCAGGTTCCACTTTTGCCCAGCCTGCGGATCAACCGTCTACTACGAGCCTGAGGGATTGGAAGAGTACTTGGCGGTCCCTGTTGGTGCATTCGCAGATCCAAGCTTTCCAGCGCCATCCGTCTCTGTTTACGAATCGCGAATGCACAGTTGGGTCGTTCCTCCGCCGCACGCGGAGCACATTCCGTGAGCGCACAGGCCCACACAGGTCAGGAGAACTCATGTTTGACCATGTCAAATTCGGAGTCACCGACTATGCAGCGAGCAAAGCGTTCTTCCTCAAGGCACTCGAACCGCTCGGCGTAGCTGTTGGCTCGGAGTGGCCGCCGAACGGCGTCGAGCTTGTCACCCCAAAGGGTAAGGCTTCATTGTGCCTGTACCAAACCGGGGAGAAGCCGGCGCATCTTCACTTGGCGTTCACGGCCGAGAATCGCCAGCAAGTCGAAGCGTTCTATCGCGCGGCTCTGGGGGCGGGTGGCAAGGACAATGGTGCGCCTGGTCTGCGCCCGCACTACCACGCGAACTACTATGCAGCTTTCGTCATTGGTCCGGACGGGCACAACATCGAAGTGGTTTGCCACGAACCCGAGATCTAACCCTTCATCGAGCGGACGCCCAGACCGGGCTTCGCCCACTTGCGGCCGCACTTCATATCAAACTTCAGGTGCCATGAGCCATTCGCCGAGGTACGAAATCGTCGCTGCATGGGTTGCTGTTGCGACTGCCCTCGTGTTGGGGCTCGCGGGCTGCGCCGGCGAGCTCCGCTCCGAGCCGAGCAGTTCGCCTTCGGAGGCTGCACCGTACGTTGGGGTGTTTACCGGGGAGTTCGTGGATGGGAGGCCACTGTACCGTTTCCCTCCTATCCTCGTCATTGGTTCAAGAATCTACGGCGTCGCGCCTGACAATTGAGGCATCCCAGTGTCGCCTAGCTCCGTCGTCAACACGGACGCCCATCGCTGCGCTACGCGCGTTGGTGGCCGCCGGTCACCTTGATTCGTTAGCCGTCAGACGCGAACATTTGCCAACCGCTCCGCGCACCAGCTTGGTCAATATCACCGACGCGAGCACTACATTGCAGCTGGATGCGGTGCGCGACCTCATACGCTCGTTCGTTGCATGGCATCGAGAGCGCCATGTCCAGGACCTGCAGTTGATTGACGAATACTTTGACGCCTCCGCGTTCGAGGAAGAGCTTCGAACCCTTCCTGGCGAGTATTCTCCGCCGCGAGGACGTCTGCTTCTGGCCAGCGTGCAGCAACAGCCCGCCGGGTGCGTTGCGCTCCGACCCATCGATGACGAGTACTGCGAGATGAAACGCATGTTCGTTTACCCGCGCTTCCGTGGCGAAGGCGCCGGTCTGGCCTTGGCGACACGGCTGATCGACAACGCCCGCGAGGCCGGTTATCGCGCCATGCGCCTGGACACGAGCATCCGGCAGGCCGAAGCAAAGGGGTTGTATTCTCGCCTCGGATTTCGCATCATCGAGGCGTACTACGAGTTACCCCAGAAAATGCGCGACTGGTTGGTATTCATGGAGCTTGAGCTGTAAGTGAAACTCGCCTCCCCACCAAGCTGCAGCGCGCCGATGGCTAACCTATCGCTCAACCCGGACGCTCCCCTGCGGCAAGGGGACGTCTCGCCAGCGGCGCTCATGCGCCGTTCGCTCGGCGCCGCCTGACTTGCTTCGTTAGGCCTCGTGCAGACAGATGTTGCAGATTCGCCAAGCGACCGCATTGGACAGTGCTCCCATCTGGGACATCTTCCACGCGGTCGTAGCTCCTGGCGATACTTACACCTTCGATCCGAGCATCAGACGCGAAGAGGGTCTCGCGTACTGGCTCCATTCATCGAATCGGTGCTACGTTGCAGAACGTGAACAAAACATTGTTGGGACGTACATTCTAAGGGCCAACCAGCCCGGTCTTGGTGCACACGTGGCCAACGCAGCATTCATGGTCTCGCCCGCTGCCCGCGGTCTTGGCGTCGGACGCGCTATGGGTGAGCATTCGTTGAGTGAGGCACGTCGATTAGGGTTTCGCGCAATGCAATTCAACTTTGTGGTGTCCACTAACGAGCCAGCCGTCCGACTTTGGCAACAACTTGGATTCAAAATTGTCGGTGTCCTGCCTGGGGTGTTCCGTCATCGCGAGAAGGGGTTTGTTGATGCCTATGTTATGTTTTGTCTCGTTCGACGGGGCCTGAGCTGCTCGCTCGACCACACTGCTCGCCGGCGGCGCTGGCTCGCCGTCCGCTCGGCGCCGGTTAGCTTGGTTCGTTAGGCGTTCGTCTTGCCTACCGTTCTTCCAGGCTATCTGAAGGTCGTGCAAGCCCTGACACGGATCATGCGAGGGCTTCCGGGCGTAATCGTCACGATTGACGGTCGCGATGGCGTCGGAAAGACCACGCTTGGACGTTACCTTGCCTGGTACTTCAATGTGACGCTGGTCGAGGCTGATCTCTTTCTGATCCCTTCGCAGGATTACCTCACTCATCTCGACTTCCAGGTAAATCGCATCATCGAACGACGGTTTACGTTGCCTCGCCCCGTAATCATTGAAGGTGTATCGATGCTTCAGCTGATGAAGCGCATCCATCGCGTTCCGGATTTTGCCATTTACGTTATGAACCCTCAGCATTCGGGTAGCAAAGTCCTGGAACAGCAGCTTTCCGCATACGAAGCAACTTATGCCCCGTCGAAGAAGGCGAACATGGTGGTGGAGATTGAGTATGGCGCCTGACCTCGCGGTAAACCTGGACACCTCCAGCGGAGCGCGTCGCGCCTTGGCGATCGCCGGCCGGACGGGCAGTGCCGATTGCCCGAGTTCAAGCCATTGAATGGGTAAAGGCAGCAAAGTGAGCCTCGCAGAATCATGCTGACCATTGACGATGTCCGGTCCATTCCGCTGTTCTCGACGCTCGCTGCTGCCGAACTCGAGCTTCTCGCGGAATCCTCCGCCGATTTGCATCTCGGTGCCGGAGAATTTGCCGTTCATGAAGGCGGAGAGCGCGCGCTCTACGCGGTTCTCAGCGGCAAGATCGAGGTGGTCAAGCTGTTCGACGGTATCGAGCGAACGCTGGGCTGGCGCGTTCCCGGCACCATTTTCGGCGAAGTGCCGATTGCCTTCGGCACCGTGTTCGTGGGCGGGTATCGGGCGGCGGAACCCTCGCGCGTGTTCCGTGTGGATCCCAAGCAGTATTACACCATTGCGGCGACAACGCCGGAGGTCGTAGCGAAGGTCGGCGCGCTCGCACGCGAGCGCATGGGAGGGTTACAGGGCATCGCCGCCGAGCCGCCGAAGGCACGCGTGACGATGGTCGGTAACCGCTGGGACGCCACTTGCAGCGCGTTGCGCCAGTTTCTTGCGCGCAACCAGATCACCTATGACTGGATGAGCTCCGGACGCGCCTGAATTGCCGACGCGCTGGCCAGGAACTCGCCCGGCTGACGACGATTGCCCTGTGCTGCGCCTGACGGACGGGACGCTTCTCAGTCGACCCACGACGCGCGATCTTGCAGAGCGCCTGGGTCTCCAGACACACGCACGTCTCCCCGAGTACGACACGATCATCATCGGTGGCGGACCGGCCGGCCTCGCGGCCGCCGTGTACGGTGCGTCGGAGGGATTGCGCACCGTGGTGGTGGAGCGCGAGGCGCCAGGAGGTCAGGCAGGGACATCCTCGCGAATCGAGAACTATCTTGGCTTTCCCAGCGGCGTCTCAGGCGACGAGCTTGCGAGCCGCGCGCTCCAGCAGGCAAGGCGGCTGGGGGCAGAAATACTGGTCACGCGCTCGGTCGCGCGTATCGATCCGGCAACGCGTCGGGTTTGCCTCGACGGTGACGATATCGTCCGGGGGCGGACGATCATTCTTGCCACTGGCGTGACGTGGCGTCGCTTGGCCGTAGACGGCTTCGATCGGCTGATCGGGAAGGGTATCCATTATGGCGCCGCACGCGGCGAAGCAAGCGCCACCCATGGGCTCGACGTCCATCTCATCGGTGCCGGAAACTCAGCCGGTCAGGCCGCGTTGTACTTTGCCAATCATGCGCGCATGGTGACGCTGGTCGTACGCGGCGATTCCCTGGAAAAGAGCATGTCCCGTTACCTGATCGAGCAGCTGGCGACGAAGTCGAACGTGACGGTTCAACCGCGCTCGGAAGTCGTCGCCGCGCATGGCGACACCCATCTGACCGCGATCGACATACGCGATGGCGCGACCGCAAAGACGCGTCGACACGACTGCGGGGGCCTTTTCGTCTTCATCGGCGCCGACGCAGAGACCGGATGGCTGCCGGCGGACATCGCTCGTGATGATCGAGGCTATGTCCTGACCGGTGACGACGTGGTGAAAGCCGGACGCTGGTCAGACAGCCGCGATCCTTATCTCCTCGAATCAAGTGCTCCGGGTATTTTCGCCTGTGGCGATGTGCGCCTGAGCCCGGTGAAACGCGTTGCCTCCGCAGTCGGTGAAGGCAGCATGGCGATCGCTTTCGTCCACAAGTATCTGCAGCAGGACTTAGGCGCCCGAGAGGCAATGAAATGAATCAGCATCCCATCGCTCTGCTCATCGAGAAAGCAGACTCGTTGTAAACATTCTGACCGCTTGATTTGGAGGAGACGCAGCATGGATCGATTCACGGGCGGTTGCCTTTGCGGCAACGTCCGATTCGTGGCGGCGGGACCCCCGTACCGGGTCGGCCTTTGTCACTGTCTCGACTGCCGCAAGCATCATGGGGCGCTTTTTCATGCTTCCGCGGTGTTCCCTCAGGATGCGGTGACGATCGCTGGCGAAACACGCGACTACGCCGGGCGGTTTTTCTGTCCCCGCTGCGGCTCGTCCATTTTCGCGCGCACCGCAGACGAAATCGAAGTGAACCTGGGATCCCTGGATGCCCCTGACCAACTGATGCCAACCTACGAAAGCTGGATCGTCCGTCGCGAGTCCTGGTTACCGCCGTTTCCGCTCACGAGAAGATACGAGCGCGATCGTGACGCCACGGGTCGCTTTGGGGTAGGTGAGTAAATTGAACGCGCGCGCCGCGATCGCCGGAGGGAAGCCATGACGCCGTCCGTTCCCACCGCCTCAGGAGCGCCAGCGCCACTCTGGCGACGCGCCTTCGCCTGGTGGCTCATGCAGGTGAAGCTCGTGCTGCCGCCGACCATCTTCTTCTTCGTCGGCTTCAACCTGATCCTGTTCACGCGCTGGATGACGCTACAGGAGTACGGCATTCCGTTTACCAATTTCTTCGCCGCGTCGCTCGCCGCGCTGCTGGTCGGCAAGGCGGTGCTGGTGGTCGACAACCTGCCCTTCATGCGCCGCTTCGATGGTGCGCCGCTGATCCAGCCCATCCTGTTCAAGTCCACGATCTACTGGCTGTGCGTGTTCGTGTTCCGCCTCGCCGAAGGCCTGTTGTATTTCTTGCGCGACGGCGGGGCTCTCGGCGATTTCCCGCACTTCCTCGTCGCGCAATTCTCGTGGCCGCGCTTTCTGGCAATCCAGATCTGGCTGATGGTGCTGTTCCTCGTCTACGTGACGGCCCACGAACTCAATACGCTGTTCGGCGACGGCGAGCTGCCGCGATTGTTCCTCCGCTGGCACTCGTCCGAAGCCAAGCTCACAAGGCGTCAACGTATCCGCCTCCTCACGCGCCTCAACCGGCTGACCCAGGCCGTTCCGGTCGAGGTCATCAGCGCGCCGGGCTCGCCCGCGCACACCGAGCTGGTCGGGATCCTGCGCGAGCTTGCGGCGCGATCCGGCGACAAGGGGAATTCCGGAGTAGAGCACGGCAACCGATAAGCGCTTAGGGGCGGCGATGATCCTGGAAGTGGCAATTTTGGACGTACGCGGCGGGCTTGAACGGGAGTTCGAGGCGGCCTTTGCGCAAGCCTCGCCCATCATCGCCTCGATGCCCGGCTACATTTCACATCAACTGCAACGTTGTGTCGAAACCTCCAATCGGTACGTGTTGCTCGTCAACTGGAAATCTCTGGAAGCGCACACCATTGGGTTCCGTGGCTCACCCGAATACCAACGTTGGAAGCAGTTGCTTCATCACTTCTATGATCCTTTCCCAACGGTCGAGCACTATGCGCTGGTTGCACAGGGCGCGGCCTGACTACTCGACGGGAGAGGCAGACAAAACGCGGCTCGGCGAGGCGCTCGCGGCGCAAGCTGTCCTACATTGGCGACTCGCCCGCGTCGAGACTGAGTGGCCGGATTTGCAACAATTTCTCGCAAGCTGGCCCGGAAAGCCCCGGGCAATCGTGACCCACTCGCCGCACCCGTGATAACGTCTCTTCGATCGGCCAAGACGGACTGGAATCGTCCGTGGTGTCGTCCACTCGACTGGGAGCTTGCCGAGCATCGTGTTCGAGGACGCAAGGGAGGGTGCGGGCGCATGCGTGCGGTTGATCGCATGCATTGTTGCTTTGCTACATCAGCGTCGTCGCAGGACCGGCCAAAGCTGACCTCGTCGTTCCCGCCGGCGCCACCACCAGCCTGGGCAGCGGCATCGTCGACCTCGCCTGCACCGATCTCGTCGTCGGTGGAACCTTCCGAGTCCAGAGCGGCGCCGTACTAAACGTACGTAACGTCACCATCCAGGGCGGTGGTGCGATCGACGGGGGCTCCGGCGTCATACAGGTAGGCGGCAACTGGACCGCCAACGGCAGCTTCGTTGCCGGGACTGGCGTCGTTGACTTCCGCGATCTGTGCGCGGTGGGCGCGGCCAGCATCAGCGGCGACACGACGTTCTTCCGCGCGAGCTTCGTGTCGACGACCTCGAAGAACTACGTCTTCGCGGTCGGCTCGACTCAGAAGATTCTCTCCGTGCTCGAGATCTCGGGCACGGCCCCGAACCCGATCCAGTTCAGGAGTGCCACGCCCGGACAGGTCGCGTTCATCAACCTCGTCAACAGCGGCACGCAACAGATTCAGCACGTCGGCGTGACCGATGTGTCGTCAACCGGGCAATGCCTCGCTCCAGGACAGAGCAATGAGGGGGGTGGCGGCAACGCCAGCAACTGGTTCCGCTGCAGTTCCGGCGGTGGCGGCGGCGGCCCGCGACCCCGGCTTCGATCCCTGCGCTCGATGCGGCCGCGTTGCTCGCGCTCGCGGTGCTGATCGCTGCAAGCGGCTTGTGGTTCGTAAGACGCGCGAATGCGCGTCGCAAAGAGGCGGTAGCTATGCGCGCCAAGACAGCGCGCGATGAGGACAGACCATGAAGACGAGACGATTCCGGAGGCGGCCCCTGGCGATCGCGCTGGCGGCGGTCATGGCCATCAGCTCCCAGCGACTGCTCGCAGCCGACGTCGAGATTCGCATGCCGGCAGGCGGCGGGTTCTCGGTTCGCGACAACGGCGGCACGCTGGTGCGTCTTCTCGTCGACTCTTCGGGCGCAGTGACTATTCCGTTTCTCGTCACGGCTGCACCGCAGCCGAGCGTCGTCTGTTTTCAGACGGGGACCGGATTGCTCGGGCAATGTGCCACCGGGTCGATCGGGATCGGGGGAGCGACCGGAGCAACGGGTCCAGCCGGCGCAACCGGAATGACGGGTGCCACCGGGGCAGGCGGTAACGGGGGGACTGGCGCGACGGTCACGACAGGAGTTACCGGTGCGACGGGCGCAACTGGCGCCGGTGCTACCGGAGCAACAGGTTCGGCTGGGACAGGTTTCACCGGAGCAACCGGCGCGACAGGTGTTGCAGGCGCAACGGGTTCGACCGGCTCGGCCGGCTTACCTGGCGCTCAAGGTGCGACTGGCTCGACCGGAACTGCCGGTGTGGCGGGAGCCAGTGGCGCCACCGGGGCAACGGGGGCCGATGGCCTCAGCGTGCTGAGCGGTAGCGGTGTTCCGCCCCCGGCGTTGGGCGTCAATGGCGATTTCTACATCGATACCTCGGCCGATACGATTTACGGGCCGAAGACCTCCAGCGGCTGGGGTTCGCCCACGTCGCTAGTCGGTCCGCCCGGCGCAACAGGGTCCGCCGGACGCGACCGGCAGCGCGGGCATCACCGGAGCCACCGGCGTTGCCGGTGCGACAGGGATCGGAACGACCGGGTGCAACGGGTGCGACGGGCGCCGCAGGTAGCACCGGCGCAGCAGGGACGACTGGGATTGCAGGAACCACTGGCGCAACGGGTGCGACCGGTATCGCAGGAACCACGGGTACAACCGGTATCGCGGGAACTACCGGGACGACGGGCATTGCGGGAACGACCGGTGCAACCGGTGTCGCGGGAACCACGGGTGCAACGGGTTTCATCGGCGCGACGGGCGTCGCGGGGACTACCGGTTCGACCGGTAGCGTCGGTGCCGCCGGCACGACCGGTGCGACAGGTGTTGCTGGAGCGACCGGCTTGGCGGGTTCTACCGGCTCGGCCGGTTTGCCTGGCGCTCAAGGCGCGACCGGCTCGACCGGAACTGCTGGTGTGGCCGGGCCGACTGGCTCGACCGGCGCAACCGGAACCGATGGCCTCAGCGTGCTGAGCGGTAGCGGTGTTCCGCCCCCGGCGTTGGGCGTCAATGGCGATTTCTACATCGATACCTCGGCCGATACGATTTACGGGCCGAAGACCTCCAGTGGCTGGGGTTCGCCCACGCCGCTAGTCGGTCCGGCCGGCGCAACAGGTTCTGCCGGAGCTGACCGGCTCCGCGGGCATCACCGGCGCCACCGGCGTTGCCGGTGCGACAGGGATCGGAACGACAGGTGTAACGGGTGCGACGGGCGCCGCGGGTACCACCGGCGCGGCAGGGACGACCGGGATTGCAGGAACCACTGGCGCGACGGGTGCGACCGGTATCGCAGGAACCACGGGTACAACCGGTATCGCGGGAACAACCGGGGCGACGGGCATTGCGGGGACGACCGGTGCCACGGGCGTCGCCGGGATAACGGGCGCAACAGGTGTCATTGGCGCGACGGGTGTCGCAGGAACGACCGGCGCCACCGGTGTCGCGGGGACTACCGGTTCGACCGGTAGCGTCGGTGCCGCCGGCACGACCGGTGCGACAGGTGTTGCTGGAGCAACCGGTGCAACCGGGTTGGCGGGTTCCACCGGCTCGGCCGGTTTGCCTGGCGCTCAAGGTGCGACCGGCTCGACCGGAACTGCTGGCGTGGCCGGAACGACAGGCTCGACCGGCGCAACGGGAGCCGATGGCCTCAGCGTGCTGAGCGGCACCGGTGTTCCGCCCCCGGCTTGGGCGTCAATGGCGATTTCTACATCGATACCTCGGCCGATACGATTTACGGGCCGAAGACTTCCAGTGGCTGGGGTTCGCCCACGCCGCTAGTCGGTCCGGCCGGCGCAACAGGTTCTGCCGGAGCGACCGGCAGCGCGGGCCTCACGCGGCGCCACCGGCGTTGCCGGTGCGACAGGGATCGGAACGACGGGTGCGACCGGTGCAACGGGTGCGACGGGCACCGCAGGTAGCACCGGCGCGGCGGGGACGACCGGGATTGCAGGAACCACTGGCGCGACGGGCGCGACCGGTATCGCAGGAACCACGGGTGCAACCGGTATCGCGGGAACGTGACCGGTGCCGCAGGAACGACCGGTGCCACGGGTGTCGCGGGGACGACCGGTGCAACAGGTCTCGCTGGCGCAACCGGCGCAACAGGTGTCGTCGGCGCGACCGGGTGTCGCAGGAACGACCGGCGCCACCGGTGTCGCGGGCACGACGGGCTCGACCGGTGCGACAGGAACTGCGTTGGCGCGACCGGTGCAACCGGGTTCGACGGGCTCGACCGGCGCGCGTCGGGTTCGACTGGCGCTCAAGGCGCGACCGGCTCGACGGGGGTCGCTGGCGCCACCGGATCGACCGGCGTTGCGGGCGCTGCAGGTACAACCGGTGCCACTGGATCGACCGGTGTCGCAGGCGCTGCGGGTACAACGGGCGCGACAGGCGCGACAGGCGTTGGAACCACAGGTGCGACCGGTGTCGCCGGCACGAACGGTGCAACGGGCGCGACTGGAGTCGGGACAGCAGGTGCAACCGGCGCAGCGGGCGCAACAGGCGCGACCGGAATCGGAACCGCAGGTGCAACCGGCGCGGCGGGCGCAACAGGGGCGACCGGACGTCAGGGCAACGGCGCGGCGCAACAGGTGCGACCGGAGTCGGAACCGCTGGTGCAACCGGCGCAGCCGGCGCAACAGGGGCGACCGGAGTCGGCAGGACCGCAGGCGCAACAGGTGCGACCGGCGTCGGTCAACCGGCGCGGCCGGCGCAACAGGTGCGACCGGCGTCGGAACCGCAGGTGCAGCCGGCGCAACAGGGGCGACCGGCGTCGGAACCGCAGGTGCAGCCGGCGCAACAGGAGCGACCGGAGTCGGGACCGCAGGTGCAGCCGGCGCAACAGGAGCGACCGGAATCACGGGCGCAACCGGGCCAGCGGCTGCGAACAACGGACTCACCCTGGCTCCGGGACCGACGGTTCAACTCGGCGGTGTGTTGAACCAGAACACCGGCGTGACATTCGGCGGCGCCAGCAACTTCGCGCTGTCGTTCGGCGACAACGTGGGGCCTGGACCGTCTGCAAACGTGAAACTGGGCAACACCGCAGGCATTGGAGCCGCGCAAACGGCAAATGCGCAGTTCGGCGGTTCGGCGTCGTACCCCGTTCGCACTGTTACGGCCAACTACACACTCGCCAACGACGACTACACGGTGCTGTGCAACAACTCCGCTAACCTGGGGGCGATCACGATCACGCCGCCGGCAGCGGCTGCATCGAACAAGGGACGTGTATACATCATCAAGCGCATCAATCCGGATGTCGGCGGAATCAACGACAGATGCCAGGTGGCGGGCATCGACGGCCTTGCGACTCGTGGTACTCAATGCGCCGCCGAGTAGTGGCACACAACGGTCGGGAGTGATGATCCAGTCGGATGGCACCGCGTGGTGGATAGTCGGAAGCGCTAATGCGGCGAACGGTATCCTGACTTGGGGCAGTCACAACAAGGCCGTGACGTCCGGCAACAACTGCCTGTCGCTGAACAACGTAACCAACCCAGCCCGTGCGAATTCCTGTTTGCTGCCTTCATGAACGACAGCACGGATACCAGTTTCGGGCCCACCCCGAGCGGCGGCATGACCATTACGGGTCTGTTCGCTAGAGGCTTCGGCATGACCCCCAGCGAAGCCTACACGATCGAGGTCATCAGCACGGTCCAGACGGCGCTTCCTCCTCCGGCCGGGACCACCGTGCTCCTCTCCTGCGTAGTCGACGGCGGCGCAGCCAGACGTGCTCCGATACAAGCTCTTCACCCGTTCCGGGCGACGCCTATTTGCAGGTCCGGGTCACGCCGACCAAAGCGGCGGCCAACGCAAAATGGAGGGTCATATTCCTCTACTAAGCGGTCCAGAGGAGTAACCCGACGATGGGCGACAGCGCGGGCAGCCGCAAGCTTCTGTTTGCGCAGACCGTGACCCTTGCGCCGCGCGCCCGCGAAGGAATGGCTTAAGCAGGTCAATGATTCCAATTCCGGCATCGAAGCTTCCGGCCCGAAACGAGCCCTGCTCCTGCGGCAGTGGCAGGAAATTCAAGCACTGCTGCGGCGCGGTGATCCCTGTTCGCGCCGCTCCTCAGCCACCGCTGAGTGCATCCAGGGCGAGATCACCCGACTACACCGTGCACGCGGCCGCCGAAACCGTGCACCTGGGGCGCGTGGTTTCGTTGGACGCGACGCGCAGCTGCGGCACGTGCACCGCCTGCTGCGGCGGCTGGTTGACCTGTACGGTGCGTGGCCAGGAAATCAAGCCGGGCGTTCCGTGCCGTTTCCGCGGGGCCGGCTGCTGCACGATCTACGAGGAGCGGCCCGCGAATCCCTGCCGCAGCTTCTTCTGCGCCTGGCGACTGGAAGGCAATCCGTTCCCGGAGTCCTTTCGGCCGGATCGGCTGGGCGTGATCATCGTCGCCAGGCCGTGGCGCGATAGGCAGGGTTACGAGCTCATTTCGGCGGGTCGCGATCCCGACGAGAACCTGCTCAATTGGATGCGCGAATTCAGCACGGCGACCGGCAGCCCGTTCCTGTACTCGATCGACGGGTATTACCGCGCCTTTGGGGTGCCCGAGTTTCAGGAGGACATGCGCGCGTCGCGCGGCGCGCGGCGAGCTCCCGTCATTGCGCGATCCCAATGGTCCCGTGCAGCCTCTTCCGACCAGCGGATGACGCTAAGCGTTGCCGGCGCCGATCGAGACGGGACCGAAATCGTAGACGTGGTGCGACGTGGCGGGGGCGGGCGGCGAAGCGCCTGCGACGATGCCCGCAGCCAGCGACCACTCGGCTGCTCCGTGCCCGGGAATCGCCGCCTGGAAGACGACATGGCCGGGTGCGGCGATCTCCAGATCAGCGATCCAGATCGTGCAACAGTTCATCAACTGCTGGCCGAAATCGACGTCGACAGCTTGCCGCGTGACATCCCGGCCATCGAGCGTGATCGAGAACTCGGCAACGGAGCGCGAAGGGTCGGCATCGGCACGCTCCCACAGACAAAAAAAGGCGATCTTCGGCACCGCTGCAGGATAGACCGCGGTGCGCAGGTTCTGGATGAGGCGAAACGCCGAGACTTGTCCGGTGTCGCGATCGGTTGTCACACCCTCGGCGAGAAAGCACGTCTTCGCGCGGATCATCGAACGGTCTCCTCGATAGTGCACGATTATACTTGTCGATCGGAATCGCACTATCGCCGCAAGTAACGATGCCATGACGGTCTCCTTCGCAAAGCGACACCGGCGCCGCGCGCCACGCACGTAGCGACT